>JAILXU010000001.1:0-361469 GCA_045430275.1 Oceanobacter sp.
GGAATTATGCACAAATTATGAGAAATATTCATGCCGGGTTAATAACACTCGTTTGTTTGTGGCTCTTTCCATGCCATTAAAGGCTCTTATTTGAATTTTTATTGGTGGGTTTTGTGCTTTGAATGTCGGTTTTTACATGTTGTATATCGGTATTTATTGACAGCAAATTCGCATGTGATCGCTGAGATATAAAGCATTCCAAAAATAGTTTTAAACAGATAACAATCAACTGTATACAGAAGGTTCAGTGTGAAAAAGGATGCTGTAAGTTCTACTGCTTTGACCGTTCTTCAGGGGTTGTTGTATACCAGCCGTAAACCGGAATTTTCTCATCTGGTGTCGGAAGAGACACAAGCGGCTTGTGAGGCGTTGCTCTCTCACTCCGACGAAGGACGCAAACGACTCCGACAACTGCAAAGCAGGCTGTTTCTGGCCTCCGTGCCGTTGGCTGAGCGCCTGATCATGCCGGGCCTGACGCTGCATTACGCACTCCGAAAAAAGTGCATTGAAGAGTACACACGAGCGGCTGTCGAACGCGGCGTTACGCAGGTGATTAATCTGGGTGCCGGATTCGACACGCTGGCATTCCGTCTGGCACGGGAGTTCCCGAACGTTACCTTTATTGAGGTTGATCACCCGGCGACCCAGCGCCACAAGGCGGAAGCGTTTCAGGCTCTGGATAGCCCCTGTCATTTGTTACCGGTGGATTTTGTGACACAGAATCTGGAACAACAGCTGTCTGATGCGGATATCTACGCGCCCGAAAAATCAACCTTGTTTATCTCGGAAGGTGTGCTGATGTACTTGGAAGAGCAAGATGTCCGCACACTGCTTACAGGCTTGAAACGCATTTCCAGAAGTCAGATGGAAATGATTTTCACCTATCTTGATCCATCGGAAGACAACTCAAACGGCCCGCTACTGGCCTGGTATCTGAAGCTGAAAAAAGAGCAACTACACTGGAGCATTGCCAAGCGCTCCCTGGGAGAGTTCTTGTCTCCTTTGGGCTATGACCTGGAGACAGTGGTTGATGCGACCGAGTTCCAGCGACGCTATCTTCCGAACCAGAATGTGACACTGCACCGCGGAGAAGCGGTTGCCGTTGCGCGCTAGAGGGAAAATTCATGCCTGTCCATATTATTCTGGCGACAACCCCACAGCAGTATGATGAAGCGTTCAAGCTGCGTCATCGGGTGTTTGTCGAAGAAGAAAATTTGTTACACCCGAACCCTGACGCCAGAATCGTGGATCGATTTGATGCGTTTTCCAGCACCAAAATATTACTGATGTACGCAGACGACAGAATCATTGGTTCCGTGCGCGTGACACAGGATTCCGAGGTGGGTATACCGGCCGATGCTTATTACGATTTCCGCCAACATGCACCTGCAGATGCCAACCTTGTTCATGTCGGTATGTTGTGCATCGAACAGGCATTTCGAAGTACGCGTCTGATGGTGGGTATTCTACAAATGGCTGGCTATATTGCTTATTCGGAAAATGCCACACACGTTGCAGCGCCGATTAATCCGGCCATCGCCAGAGTGACCCGGCGCATCGGTTTTCGTATTGTCGGGGAGCCTGTGACAGAACCAGCGATTAATGTCCCGATGACACCATTGCTACTGACGATTTCAGAAGCACACCGTTCTTTTCTGGATTTTGCCATACACAACCAGTTGCCGGGTTTTCTGGAGGATTATGAACGTTCCTTCTACGAGAAAGGTGAATATGTCATCCGTGCCGGGGAACAAGGCCAACACGCCTATATCATTGTTTCGGGCAGTGCGACCGTGACATTGCCCGACTCAGAAGAAGCCATTGGCACTCTGGGGGAAGGTGAACTGTTCGGTGAGCTGGCACTGATTACCGAAGAAACGCGCTCCCTGAATGTGATTGCAGACTCGGATCTGGTGCTGATGCGCCTGTCTTCCGAGACATTTCGGCGTTACTTCTATCATCAGCCAGAGAAGGTGGAAAACGTGCTTAAACTGCTGGGCAGAAGAACGCGGGGATTAATCAACCAGCTTCAAACCGTGTCACCGAAAATCTGACTTACCGCTCAGTCTGGCTACCATTATCAGGCTTTTAAGGAGCTTGGCAACAGCTCCTCCAGCGGATAGCCCGAGAACGGCTTGCTCTGCTTTAACACCACATGGGTATTGATGTGGCCGATTTCCGGCACGGTCTGGATCAGGTCGTTGGTGAGGTTCATATAGCGGCTCATCTGCCGACAGGCGAAATGCACAATCAGGTCGCAATTGCCGCTGACGGTATAGGCTGAGATGGCTTCCGGCATAGTCTGGATGCATTGCTCCAGAAACCGGAAGCGCTCCGGCGCATGATCATTCAGCGAAATGGTCGCGATGCACATCACCGGCTCGCACAGGCGTTCGATATCCACCTGGCCCTGAAAACCGCTGATCCAGCCGGATTCCAGCAAGCGCTGTGTGCGTTCATGGCAAGCGCTGGCAGATAAATGCACCGACTCGGCCAGCTCCTTGTTACTGATACGGCCATGCTGCTGGAGCTGCTGCAAAATGCGCAAATCCGTTCGATCAAGGTCGTGGGAACAGGAATGAGAGCGTTTCATGCTGATCTCCGTTGGAACCTTCTCCAAGTATGGCTGAAGTTTCTGGTCACAGTTCCTGTGTCTGTGTCAGTTCCACAGATTTGATCCAATCAACTTGTCAGAATGTTTTGATGGGTTGATACTTTGCAAGTGGCAGTAATTTCAGTGCCATATGGCAATCAAGAGGAGTAATGCGCTGTGAAACCGTCCGCTATTGGTGAAGAATTGGCTATCTTCAAGCCGACTCCGGTTATGCCTGCCGATATCTGGCAGCGTATGAAACTGCCCGCCAGTCAGGGCACGCGCTTGCGTCAAGCGGTGGAATCCGGGCTGGCATTTGATGCCTTGTTACTGGCACAACAGGAACTTCAGGTCGAGCAGCAACAGGTACTGGAAATCGTTGGCTTGTCGCCCCGGACTCTGGCCCGACGCAAGCAAGCCGGGCGTTTGAGCCGCGAAGAGAGTGATCGTATTGCGCGTATCGCGGTGGTCATTGATGCCGCTGAGCAGTTGTTTGAAGGCCATCACGGCAATGCTGTGGCCTGGTTAAAACGCCCTGTCAGAGCGCTGGGAGGGGAAGTGCCATTGCAGCTACTGATGACTGAAGCCGGAGCGCGCGACATACTGGATGTGATTGGCCGCCTTGAACACGGCGTGTTCAGTTGATGAAATTCTATCGAATCACCAAGGCTCGTTATGCTGCTTCAGCCTGGACGGGTGAAGGAGCTGAGCGGTTCGGCGGACGCTGGAACTCGCGTGGCAAACGTGCGGTGTACGTCGCCAGCAGTATTTCTCTGGCCCAGTTGGAGATATTGGTTCATGTCGAAAAAGCCGATTTGCTCGAATCCTATTGCTGCTATGAAATAACCGTTCCTGAGTCGCTGCTGGTGCTTCTGGATACGGAGCCGTTACCCGCCAACTGGCGCGATGATCCGGCTCCAGAGGAGACCCGGCAGATTGGCGATCAGTGGCTTGCCAGTCGGTCTTCAGTTGGATTGCTGATCCCTTCAACCGTGGTGCCACAGGAATACAATACCTTGTTAAACCCGCAGCACCCTGAGTATGAACAGATCATCGATCAGGCGTTAGAAACTCCGTTGCAGTTTGATCCCCGCTTATCGCAATTCTGACGCTGGCAAGGCGGCTTCAAACTCCTCTATTCCTTCTCGAATCGCCGTCACCAGTTGCAGGATCTGCTTTCTGGAGATGGTCAGCGGCGGTGAGATAGCCAGCGTTGCCACCGATGGCAAGGGCCGCACAATCACACCGCGCTGGCGGATGGCCTGACTGATCCGCAGTGGCCATTTCTCGGCAGCTTCTGGCAGCGCTCGCGTGAGTTTGTCGCGGGTGAGCTGAATGCCCGCCAGCAGGCCCATGCCGCGCACTTCGCCAACGATATCCAGTGGTAACAGTTGTTCTCGCAGTTGCTGGTGCAGGTAAGCGCCTTGTTCGCGGGCGCGGCTGATCAGTCCTTCGTTTTCCAGCAGTTGCAGATTCGCCAGCCCGACGGCACAACCGACCGGATGGCCAGAGTAGGTGTAGCCGTGGGAGAACGCCCCCAGTTGTTCGGAGCCGGTTTTCAGCACCTCCCAGATGGGGTTGGAAATCAGCGCTGCCGAGAGTGGGAAGTAGCCGCTGGTCAGACCTTTGGCGGTGCTGATCATATCCGGCTGAATACCCATGATCGGCGATCCAAACCAGTGGCCAAGGCGGCCAAAGGCGCACACGACTTCATCGGCGATCAGCAGAATATCGTGCGCTTTTAACAGGGCTTGCAGGCGGGGGAAGTAGTCATCCGGGGGAGCCACGATGCCGCCCGCGCCCATAATCGGCTCGGCGATGAACGCCGCGATGGTGTCCGCGCCTTCCTGTTCAATCAGCAGGGCGATGTGGTTGATCAGGCGGTTGCAGAACTCGGTGCTGGTTTCGTCATCGCGCTGTTCGGTGTAGGCGCAAGGTGTGTGGGTACGCAGGACAAAATCCAGCGGCAGTGGATAGCCGGTGTGAAAGCTGTCCAGCCCGGTGAGGCTGGAGGTGCTGATGGATGTGCCGTGGTAAGCCCGCTCTCGCGCGATCACCTTAACCTTGTTCAGCTTGCCGCGCAGGGTGTGGTAGTGCCAGGCGATCTTGATCAAAGTGTCGTTGGCATCGCTGCCACCGTTGCCAAAAAACACCTTGTCGAGACCACCGGGTGCCAGCGTCAGCAGCTTTTCGGCCAGCGCCACCTGCCATGGGTTCGAGGCGTTGCTGAAGCTGTGGTAATAGCCCAGTTGCACGGCGGTGTCGCGCATCACCTCCGCCAGTTCCTGCCGTCCGTAACCGACGTTGACGCACCAGAGGCCGCCCACGGCATCGAGATAGCGGTGCCCGTTTTTATCCTCAATCACGCAGCCTCTGGCCTTGTGCATCATCTGCGGGCCTTGTTCCAGCAAACCGGCAATAGACGACGCCGGATGAAGCAGCAACTCCGCATCCGAGCGGCTGAGACGACTTAAATCGTGGTGCGTAAACGGGCTGTCGTAATGATGGTTCATGGCAAACTCCGGTATCGGGAAGCTCCTGACAACCGTTATTGTCGGAGAACCCATACCGGAGAAGTTGCGGAGTTACCGGGGCAAAGCCGGAGGATGTTTGGCACTGAAGCCACGCAGTTGATTGACGTGTTATGACAATCTTAACTACACTTGTACGGAGTTACAGTACATAAAGGTGCAGTATGGAAACCATTAGCGTCAATCAGTTCAGAGACAACCTGAAAACCTTTGTAGAAAAAGCGGCTAGCCAGCACGAACCCATTAAAGTCACCCGCCGGGCAGGCGAAGACTTTGTGGTCATGAGTGCTGAAGACTGGGAGCGAGAACAAGAAACTCTTTATGTGCTGCAAAACAAGAGCTTGATGCAACAAATTGCAGCGTCGCTTGCCACGCACACTTCGGGGGAAGGCTATCAACCAACGGATGATGAGCTGAATGAAATCACTGGTATTTGAAGGCAATACCTGGGAGCAATATGAAAAGTTGCGCGAACAGGACAAGCGTCTACACAAAGCCTTGTGTAAGTTACTCAAAGAAATGCTCCGCTCAAGTGACTTGACACAAGGTCTGGGTAAACCCGAACCACTTAAACATAACTTGTCAGGGTTATGGTCGCGGCGGATTTCACAAAAAGACCGATTGATATATCGGTATGATGAGAAATCCATTTATATATTCGCTATTGGTGGTCATTACAATCAGTATTAGTGGCCGTAATGCCGTACAGAAAAGTGAGTGCTGCGGCTTCGGAGCTAGAGTCGAGCCAAGCCCAATGCCCAAACAGTACATATTAAATTAATGCTAAGCTCACCTGAAAATATTGCGGAGATCGATTTTTTGTAAAAAGGTGTCTGTTAAAGCGGGGCAAGATCAGGGCTGAATAACCAGGTTTTTGTTAGGCTTGTTGTTGAAAAATAGCATTATCAACTTTGGTTATCTGTTTATTAATGTATTCATACACATAAATCACTAAATCTTCATCCTCAATTAAAACTTCACCTACAGGATGGGAATATTTCTGAGTTGGGGCGAAAATTTCTTTCTGGTCGCCACAAAAGGCTAAGTAAACTTCCGATCCTTCATAAACACCACTATCGGCATGAGCCACATATTTATTACGCATCTCAATAATTTTATTGTGTCTTTGTAGTAGCTGTTCATTATCTTTGAACACTTTTTTAGCTTTTAAAGAAATGCCTCTTTTCTCTCCGCTTGCAAAGCACTTGCCATAAGTAATAATAAAAGCCTTGTATAAAAATTTAGAATACCTTCTTTGACTGTCAAAAGTGATCAATTCAAAGATATCTAGGCATTCACATATATCAGATAAAATGAGCTGCAAAGCTGAGCGTCTCTTAGCAATATGACCATCAACCTTAATGTTGTCACACGGCTTACCATCATAGTAAGAATCAAAGGTGATTTCTGTAAGACATTTACTAATCGATGATTTATGCGTAAAATCTGTCATCCGTTGCCTTAACCTTAAAGTCTAAAAACTTAGTTCTACGCACGTGCGTTTTTCCAGTGGTTAAACTTGTTGCAATAAGCAGCCAAGCATCTGATTTTCATATCTACCCCCTATTTTTTGCCATCAATATTACTATGCAAGCGCACACGTTTTTCTGGTTTATATAACACGTAAATCAGACCGCTCTTTCGCCTAATGTCCTGAATCCAAGCCTTACGCTACCAAGGGTTGAAAAAACGAGCAACCGGTTCTGACAAGATGAGCAAGTATGGCCAATTCTGGCAGATGTTCTATTTGCCAAGACCGTTCTTTGCCACCCGAACAATCTTCGTTTCCCCTGCGGTTATTCCGCATCCCATCCGGTGCTGATCATTCCACACTAGCCTGAAATAGCGGTGGTTGTGTAGCTTATGAATGTGATGTCGCCAGAGCGCAGTTCAGAGCTTGTCGAGCGGTTGAAGCAGCAGTTGCCCGAGATGCTGGAGCACACCGTGGCCTTGTGTGAGGTCAACTCAGGCAGTGACAACCGGGTTGGTATAGAGGCAGTGAATCGGCTATTAGAGAACCTGTTTGAGCCGGTGTCGGATGTCACCGAATACCGTCCGCTGGCGTCGGTTCGGCAGGTTGTCGAGCGTTCAGGCACCGATTCTGAACTGGCTGAATGCCTGGATGTGCCCTCCGTTCCCATGCTGGTGTTTCGCCGTCGATCCCGAGCGCCATTGCAGTTTCTGTTTACCGGCCACAGCGACACGGTGTTTCCGTTAACAAGCGATTTTCAGCGGTGCTGGCGAGAAGGCAACCGTCTGCATGGCCCCGGCACGGCGGATATGAAAGGCGGTCTGGTGGTGCTGGCCTATGCCCTGAAGCAGCTGGAGTGGTGGCTGCCAGAGTCTATAAAACACCTGTTCGGTTTTACGCTGGCGATTTCCCCGGATGAAGAAACCGGCTCGCTGGCGTCCGGGCCAGAGCTGATCAAACTGGCGCAGAAGGCACACATCGGTTTGACCTACGAACCCGCCTTGCCCGACGGCAGTCTGGCCGGAGCACGCAAGGGCAGCGGCAATTTTACCCTGTTGGCCAAAGGCGTTGGCGGCCACGCCGGGCGGGATTTTTTTAACAGCAAGAATGCGTTGGTCGCCGTGGCGGAAGTCGCGGTGGCACTCAGCCGGTTAAGCAGCGAACCGCAGGGCATCAGCGTGAATATCGGTCGCATTGCCGGGGGCGATGCGGTGAACAAGGTGCCGGATCAGGCCTTGTGTCGGTTTAATGTACGGGTGTTAGATAGCGTGCAGCAAGCGGCCATGGAACAGGCCATTCAGGCGTGTCTGGCCGAGGTTGGTCAGCGCACGGGGTGTACGTTCGAGTTGCACGGTGGTTTTAATCGCCCACCCAAACCCATGAGTGACGGACAACAAGCGCTGTTTCAACTGGCACAGCAGGCCGGAGCCTCGCTGGGGGTGAGGCTGGCACAACAGCCAACCGGTGGTTGCTGCGAGGGCAATAATCTGGCCAGTGCCGGGCTGGTCAATCTGGATACCCTGGGCGTGCGCGGCTATGGCATTCACACCACCGACGAGTACGCCAGCATCGACAGTTTTGTGGAACGGGCAGCGCTATCGGTGCTGCTGATCGAGAAGGTCATACAGGCGCATTGCGCCGGGAGGTTGCCATGTCTGAACACCACACCCTGATGCCAACGGAGAAGCCTCTGCTGGTCAGGCCGGTTCGGGAAAGCGATCTGGATGATGTCCTGCAACTGGCCCGACAGGCTGGGCAGGGGATGACGTCATTGCCCGCCGACCGCTTTGCGCTGGAGGAACGCATCCGCCGTTCGGTCGCCAGTTTTGCCCGCGATCACCAGCACGATGACGACTTTTTTCTGCTGGTGATGGAAGACGAGGCGCGTCAGAAAGTTGTGGGTACGGCGGCGATTTTTGCACACACCGGAGCCGACCAGGCGTTCTACGCCTACCGCTTGATGACGGTGATGCACTATTCCCACTCGCTCGACAAGCGCGTGCGCTGCCAGTTGCTGCACCTGACCAACGACTACAGCGGTTGCTCGGAAGTGGGTGCCTTGTTTATTGACCCGGATTATCGCGGCAACGGCCATTGGCTGGCCCGAGCGCGGTATGTGTTGATGGGATTGTACCCGCACCGTTTTGCCGAGTCGGTGATTGCCGAGCTGCGAGGCTGGGTTGACGAGCATGGCAACAGCCCGTTCTGGGACGCCATTGGTGCGCACTTTTTCGATATGAACTACAAGCAGGCGGACGCCCTGTGTGCCTTGGGTTCCAATCAGTTTATTACCGAGCTGATGCCTCGCCATCCCATCTATACGCGCCTGTTGCCGGAGTCGGCTCTGGCGGTGATTGGCAAACCGGCCAGTGCCGGGCAACGGGCCAAACAACTGCTGGAGCAGGAAGGTTTCCGCTTTGAAGACGTGGTGGATATTTTCGATGCCGGGCCGCTGATGCACGCCCGCCTTGATGAACTGCGCAGTGTCCAGTCCATTCGGAAAGTGGAGTGCACGGTTAAGGACAACCCGGTGGTGCGCCCGGAAGATACGCCGCTGGTTCTGGCCAACCCGGATTGGCATCAGTTCCGCCTGATTCATGCGCTGGTGCCGGTACACCATGGCCGTATCGTGCTGACACCGGCACAGCAGCAATCCCTGAATATGACATCCGGCAGCTCGCTGGCGCTGCTGTCCGACAGTTTGATGGAGGCCGCACAATGAATACGCTGATGATCAACGGTCACTGGCTGACCGGCGAAGGTGAATGGCTGGTGTCACGCAATCCAGCGGATAACCGGGTGCTGTGGAAAAAGCGCGCAGCGGATGACCGTCAGGCTGCGTTGGCGGTTGAGGCGGCCAGAGCGGCACAACCGGGATGGGCACAGCGCCCGTTGATGGAGCGGGTAGCCTGCTTGCGCCGCTTTGCTGAGCTGCTGCGTCAGCATCAAAAAAGCCTGGCTCATGTGATCGAACTGGAAACCGGCAAGGCCAGCACCGAATGTGTGGCCGAAGTGGATGCCATGGTGAACAAGGTTCGCATCAGTCTGGAGGCGTTTCAGACTCGCACGGGCGAATGGCGGCATGGCGAGCAGGCGTTGCAGCATCGGCCACTGGGCGTGGTGCTGGTGTTGGGGCCGTTTAATTTTCCGGGCCATCTGCCCAATGGTCAGATTGTACCGGCGTTGCTGGCGGGCAATACCGTGGTGTTCAAACCCAGTGAGGAGACGCCCTGGGTGGCGGAGCAAACGGCGTTGTTGTGGCAAGCCGCCGGGTTGCCGAAAGGTGTGTTCAATCTGATTCAGGGTGATTCTGAGGTTGGGGAAGCTCTGTGTCAGCAGCCGATTGACGGCGTGTTTTTCACCGGCTCCAGCACTGCCGGAATGCAATTGCACTTGCAATTGGCCGGGCGTCCCGAGGTGCTGCTGGCGATGGAAATGGGCGGCAATAATCCCCTGATTGTGGATCGCAACGTGCCTGTGGATCAGGCGGTTGAGCTGGTTGTTCAAAGTGCGTTTGCCACCTCCGGGCAGCGGTGCACCTGTACCCGGCGTTTGATTCTGCTGGACGATGGTCACCACACGCAGGCGCTGCTGAAAGCGCTGGTGGAAGCCAGCCGTCGTCTGACGCTGCGGCCACTGATCAATATGGCGGCCCGCAATCGCTTGCTGGGTGCGCAGGCAAACCTGCGCTCACTGGGTGGTCATACCCTGTTGCCGATGCACACCGGAGGTGGCCATTCGAGCACCTTGTCTCCCGGTCTTCTGGATATGACGGTGCCGTACCAGCGTGGTGATGACATTCCTGATGAAGAATGGTTCGGGCCTTTGCTGCAGGTGTATCGAGTGGCGGATATGAAGGCGGCGCTGGCGCTGGCCAACGCGACCCGGTTTGGTCTGGCGGCGGGTCTGATCAGTCAGGATGCACTGGCTCAGCAGCGTTTCCGGCAGGAAATCCGGGCCGGTGTGGTGAGCATCAATACACCGACCGCTGGAGCGTCCAGTGAGCTGCCGTTCGGAGGCGTGGGAGCCAGTGGCAATCATCGGGCCGGAGCCTGGTACACCGCCGACTATTGCGCCTGGCCGCAAGCGACCCGCTTTGGGACGACACCCCGCTTTGGAACCACGCTGGGCCGTCGCATTCGTCAGGCTGGTTAACGATGAAGCTGTCTGAAATGGACTTGTTTGAAGTGGACTTGCTTGAGGTGAACTTTGACGGTCTGGTCGGCCCGACGCACCATTACGGCGGCCTGGCGCTGGGCAATCTTGCCTGTCAGCAGCACGCCGGGCAGATTGCCAACCCGCGTCAGGCAGCGCTTCAGGGGCTGGAGAAAATGCGCACGCTGGTACAACTGGGCATTCCGCAAGGCTGGTTGCCGCCCCAGCCTCGGCCAGACCTGAATTTTCTGCGACGGCTGGGGTTTGCCGGAGCCGATGCACGGGTGATTCAACAAGCAGCCTCAACTTCACTCGAGTTGCTCTCTATCGCCTGTTCGTCATCGAGCATGTGGGCGGCCAACTCGGCCACCGTGACCTCGGCTCTGGAAAGCCACGATGGCCGTTTGCATCTGACGCCCGCCAATCTGGTCAGCAATCCGCACCGGGCGCTGGAGTCAGTACACAGCCATCGCATTCTTACGCGCATCTTTGCCAACACCGAACACTTTTGTGTGCACGAGCCACTGCCAGCCCAGCAGGCATTTGGCGATGAAGGCGCGGCCAATCACACCCGCTTGGGGCCAGCGAATCAGCCGGGTGTGGATCTGTTTGTCTACGGCGCTAACAGCACTGTGCAGAGGAATCTGGATTTCCCGGCGCGGCAAACACAAGCTGCCAGTGAGGCCAAAGCGCGATTGCACGGCTGTGCCCGCCCCGTGTTTCTGCAGCAGTCATCAGCCGCGATTAACGCCGGAGCGTTTCACAACGACGTGGTGGCAGTCGGCCATCGGCACTTGCTGTTCTATCACCAGCAGGCGTTTGAGGCGGCGTCACAGCAGGTGGCGTTTGCCAGATTGCAGAGCGCGAGTGAGCAGTTTGAATGGCAGCAACCGCTTCAACGGCTGGAAGTGCCTGTCGATCAGATCTCGCTGCAAGACGCTGTTAGCAGCTATCTGTTTAACAGTCAGCTGCTGTCTCTGAACGATGGCTCTATGAGGCTGCTGGCTCCGGTGGAATGCAGGCACAATCCAGCCGTTGAGCGTTATCTGAATCGACTGCTCAAGGACGAGCAACAGCCTGTCCGGCAAGTGGATTTTGTCGATCTGAAGCAAAGCATGGCCAATGGCGGCGGCCCGGCCTGTTTGCGTTTGCGAGTGCCGGTGACACTGGCCCAGTTGTCGGCCATCCATCCGGCTTTCCTGCTGGATGAAACACGCATTGATGCTTTGCAGCAGTGGGTTAAGCGGTTTTATCGGGATCGGCTGGCAGCGAAGGATCTGGCTGATCCACAACTGCTGATAGAAATTCAGGAGGGCAGGGAGGCGCTGGAAGGGTTGATTGAATGCTTCGGAGAAAAAAATGCGCCAGCCCAGACTTCACCTGGCTGACGCATTCGCGGGGGGAAACAGGTTTGCTACGAAGTAAGACTTACTTGTTTATAAACTCCGGGTAAGCGCTCATGCCGCACTCTTCGACGTCCATGCCTTCCTCTTCTTCCTGCTCACTGGCGCGCAGGCCAATGGTGGCCTTGATCACCCACAGGGTCAGGAAGGACGCAACGAACATCCAGACAAAAGTGACGGCGGTGCCGGTCAACTGACCCATAAAAGTGGCGTCGCTGTTGCTGAACAGTACTGCGAAGATGCCCCAGATACCGGCGCTGCCGTGTACCGAAATGGCACCCACCGGGTCGTCCAGCTTCAGCGTGTCCAGCAGCAGTACAGAACCGAATACCACAGCACCACCGACGGCACCGATCAGCGTGGACAAGCCTGCGCCCGGAGCCAGAGGCTCTGCCGTGATGGCCACCAGACCGGCCAGAGCGCCATTGAGGGTCATGGTCAGGTCGGTTTTTCCGAAGATAAAGCGTGACAGTAAGGCCGCAACGACCATGCCGCCCGCTGCCGCCGCGTTGGTGTTGACGAAGATCTTGGCGACGGCGTTGGCTTCTTCGACGTTGGCGATTTTCAGCTCGGAACCGCCGTTAAAGCCGAACCAGCCCATCCACAGAATGAACATACCCAGCGTGGCCATTGGCAGGTTGGCACCGGGAATGGCGTAGACTTCGCCGTTCGGGCCGTATTTGCCTTTACGCGGGCCAACCAGAATCACAGCAGCCAAAGCAGCGGCGGCACCGGCCATATGAACCACAACGGAACCGGCGAAATCCTGGAAGCCCAACTGGTCGAGGAAGCCACCGCCCCATTTCCAGTAGCCTTCTACCGGGTAGATCACCGCAACCATCACCACAGCGAAGGTCAGGAAAGGCCACAGGCGCATACGTTCGGCGACGGCACCGGACACAATCGACATGGTTGCAGCGGCGAAAACGGCCTGGAAGATAAAGTCAGCCATGCTGGAGTAGTACGGTGCGTCGTCACCGCCAGCGACGACAGCCGCCGTGGTGTTGTCGTCGCCGAGCAGGAAGGAGATGCCCGGAATATAGGCGTTGACCGCTTCCGCCGGGTACATGATGTTGTAACCAACGGCCAGGTACGTGATACAGGCGATGCCGTACAACAGGGCGTTCTTGTTCAGAATTTCAACCGTGTTCTTGCTGCGCACCAAACCGGCTTCGAGCATGGCAAAACCTGCGGCCATCCACATCACCAGTGCCGTACACATCAAAAAATAGAAGGTATCGAGCGCATAACTGAGCTCAAGAGTCATGGATTCCATAGACAGTTCTCTCTGTTCAGGATTTATCTAAGTGAAAATTAAATTCCTGCTGTGAATATGAAAGAGCTGTGCCAACTTGGTCTGAAGCCTGCCGAAGCAAGTGACATTGTCACAATTGACGTTGTGACTGCACAAAAAGTAATCACTAAACAGAGTTGTTGCAGAGCACGGTGATTGCAAATGCACAGCGCCAAGGCATCGGCTGTGCTATCCGCCGACAGGCTGCCTCGGAGCAGGGCATGCCAGAAAGAAGATGGGCATTGCTGGTGCGCTGTATTTCTGTCACAACGCGTTATGACTGATTGGACAATCCGGCCAGTGCCACCATCATTACATTGGCCACAATCAGCGCGCCGCCAATCCATTGCTGAACACTGATGTGCTCGCCGAACCAGCCAATGGAACCGAGCGAACTCAGAATCCCCATCTGACTGGCCAGTCGAACGTTGCCACGCACAAGCGCGAGCCAGTCACGCTGACGCTATATCGAGATGAGAGGCCGCGCCAAAGGCCAAAGCACCATTACCTGTAATGAAATCCTCTATGCCCTGCATCAGGCGGATAAATTCCTGCTGGCCATCGTGATTGTGGATGGTGATCGGTATGATGGCCTTTTTACATCAAGAGTTCGTTCAAAACTGAACCAGACTTTGGTGTTAACCGTATTCACTACGATTTGAACGGCCTACTGTCGAAAGCCGTAACCGCAGACAAAACCTGATGAAACTGACACGATTGACGTTAACTAATTTCCGCTGCTTTGACGATCTGGAGATCCATTTCGACGATAAGCTGACCGTGTTGATTGCTCCCAATGGCGCGGGTAAAACCACGGTGCTGGATGCAGCCTCCGTGATCCTTAGCAGCTTTGTGGGTGCTTTCGACATGGGAAAAGCTCATGGTTTTGCACCGGCAGATGCTCGCTATGCCTTGGTGATAGAAGGTGATCCAACGCCCGAGCAGCAATACCCAGTTGATGTTTGTGCGACCTTTTCTGTCCCTGCTCTGGAAAACCAGAGTCGCCAGCTGAGTGGCCCAAAGAACAAAACCACCGTCAAGGGTATTGCCAGGTTGATCGACTATGGCAAACAATTGATGTCAGATATCCGGCAACAGGATACTGAACTGCCCGTCATCGCTTATTACGGCACTGGGCGCTTGTGGAAACAGCACAAGTTGATGGAACGTCAAAAAATCACCAGTGCCAGCCGTTCTATGGGTTATGAGGACTGTCTGTCCTCCTCATCCAGTTACTTGCAAATGCAGATCTGGATGAAAAGTGCCACCTTTGCCGCTGTTCAAGAGCAGCAGATGCCGGACACTTACCCAGGACTGCCCGTAACCAAACAATTACAGGCTGTTAAGAATGTTGTGAACGAAGTGCTGAAACATACCGGTTGGCACAACTTTCACTACAGCATTAGCCATGATGAGCTGGCTATGCAGCATAAGGATCGTGGTATTTTGCCGGTTGGCATGTTGAGCGACGGCGTACGAGCCATGGTTTCCATGACTGCTGATCTCGCCTGGCGCTGTGTCAAACTGAATTCAGCTCGTGCCGAACAAGCTCCGGCCAGTACACCTGGCATCGTAATGATTGATGAAGTGGATATGCATCTGCACCCTGAATGGCAGCAGCAAGTGGTTGGGTCATTAACATCGGTGTTCAAACACGTTCAGTTTATTCTTACCACCCATAGCCCGCAGGTACTGACGACGATTCCTAATCAATGTATTCGGGTACTTGAAGTGCAAAAGGATAGCGAGCAAACGTTGTTTATTGCGCGCCAGCCCGACAAACAAAGCCGTGGTGTCTCCAGTAACGACCTGCTGGCCGAACTCCAGCACACCAACCCCACACCAGATGTTCCAGAAGCTAAATGGCTGAGTGATTACAAGGCATTGATTGTTCAGGATGTTCAGAACAGCTCGGAAGGCCAGATACTCAAGCAAAAGATTCTGGATCATTTTGGCGACCAACATCCTGAATGGCGTGAGATTCAGAGTCTGATTCGTCTGCAAGCGATCAAGTCCAAAATTCCCAAGCAAAACAGCTAAGCAGGAAGGGCTCTATGCATAAACTGAATCGCCCCATTCTGCCACCAGCGTGTTTGAGGCGTTATGACTATCGAACCCAGAAATGGGGTGAGGTCACAGAAGCAGATAAAGGTGACATCTGGCTCAAGCTTGATGAGATGCAAAGTAAACGCTGTGCCTACTGTGAAGCTCAGATTGTAACCACCAAAGTTGGTAGCACATCGCATATCGAGCACTTTGAACAGCGATCCCGTGCAAGGTCAAAAACCTATCTCTGGAGCAACCTGTTTGGCTCCTGCTATCGCAAGGATAGTTGCGGTAAGCACAAGGATGGGCAGACCTACCCACCTGCAGACCTGATCAAACCGGATATCGAAGACCCAGAAGCCTTTCTGGTGTTTGCTCCAGATGGCACTGTCCACCCTAAAGTGGGGTTGTCTCCGCCAGACAAGCATCGTGCGCAAGAAACGATTCGGATTTTCAATCTCAATGGTTCGTTAGCGGCAATTCGAAAACGTGAATTGATTGGTTACACCCAAACAGCAGAATCTCTAGCTGAATTATCGGAGCTAGCAGCTGAATTTGAAGACGGCCTGGAAATTTACCAAACCGAATTGGCCAACGAACTGGCTGCCATTAAAGGCAAGCCCTTCGAGACTGCCATTCGTCACACCCTTTGCAAACAGAACGAAGATGACCATCAAATTATATAAGTGGCTTTGCCTCTCAACGATATCAACGTCACTGCGGCGTGTGAAAAGCCTATTCGTCATGACCTTTTGGCGGCAGCACTGCTGGTGCGCGTTCATCATGGCTAGGATGATCAGGGGTGCTGGATGTTGAGGAGAAACGTGGATGTGGTTACAGATCGGCTGATCTGGTGCTCAGATAGTCAGGAAAGTGACCGGAGATTTGAATCGGGGATTCTGATTTGAGGAAATGGTGGGCCTTCCCAGACTTGAACTGGGGACCTGCCGATTATGAGTCGGATGCTCTAACCAACTGAGCTAAAGGCCCTTTCCATGAGGTGTTGTGCAACCTTGCACGCCTCGTATGAATCGACGGCTCTGGTGGCTGTCGAAAACAGGGTGCTGATTATAGAGGGCGACCATGGACTGTGCCAAGTGTGAGGCATAAAAAAACCGGCTCAGAGGCCGGTTTTTTTATGGTCTGTCAACGGAATCGCCGATTTTACTCGTCGATAAAGCTGCGCAGGTGATCGGAGCGGCTTGGATGACGCAGTTTGCGCAGTGCCTTGGCTTCGATCTGACGAATACGCTCACGCGTCACGTCGAACTGTTTGCCCACTTCTTCCAGCGTGTGGTCGGTGTTCATGTCGATACCGAAACGCATGCGCAGTACCTTGGCCTCTCTGGCGGTCAGGCCAGACAGTACCGAGCGGGTGGCGTCGGTCAGCCCATCGGTCGTTGCGGTGTCCATTGGAGACTCGGACTGGGTATCTTCAATAAAGTCGCCCAGATGTGAATCTTCATCGTCACCGATCGGGGTTTCCATTGAGATCGGCTCTTTGGCGATCTTCAGCACCTTACGGATCTTGTCTTCTGGCATTTCCATGCGTTCTGCCAGTTCTTCCGGTGTTGGCTCGCGGCCCATTTCCTGCAGCATCTGGCGGGAAATACGGTTCAGCTTGTTGATCGTTTCGATCATGTGAACCGGAATACGGATGGTACGCGCCTGGTCAGCAATGGAGCGAGTGATCGCCTGACGAATCCACCAGGTGGCGTAGGTTGAGAACTTGTAACCACGACGGTATTCGAACTTGTCTACCGCTTTCATCAGGCCGATATTGCCTTCCTGAATCAGGTCGAGGAACTGCAAGCCACGGTTGGTGTATTTTTTGGCGATGGAAATAACCAGACGCAGGTTGGCTTCCACCATTTCTTTTTTGGCGCGGCGAGCACGGGCTTCACCGATGGAAACGCGACGGTTAACTTCCTTGATTTCCGGGATGCTCAGACCCGCCTCATTTTCAACAGCCAGAATTTTCTTCTGACAGCGGAAGATGTCCATCTTATAGAGATTGAGCTTCTTGGAATAAGGCTTGTTGGACGCTGCCAGACCTTCAATCCAGTCGTTGTTGACTTCGTTACCCTGGAACTGACGGATAAATTCCTTACGATCCATGCCGCACTTGCGCGTCATCAGAACCATGATCTGGCGTTCTTGAGTACGGATTCGGGTCAGGGAACTGCGGGTTGTCGTCACCAGAGCATCGAAATATTTCGGCGTCAGCTTGATGGGAGCAAACAGTTCGGCCAGCTTGGCCAGAGCGGTCTCGGCTTCCTTGCTGGCTCGACCGTGTTTCTCAATGGCGACTTTAGCGGCTGTGTTGGCGTCAATCACTTCTTCAAAGCGGCGAGTGATTTCGGTCAGGTCAATACCGGTATTTTCGTCATCATCGTCGTCATCGCTGGCAGGCGCGTTGGCACCGGCTTGCGGGCCTGGCTCCGGGTCTTCGTCAGACGGGTCGATGAAACCGCTGAAAATATCACTGACGCGATTGGGGTCGCTGTCGGCGGCAACGAAGGCGTCGAGTACGACATCGGTAGCACCAGGATAGTAAGACAGCGCTGACATGACTTCGCGGATGCCTTCTTCGATGCGCTTGGCGATGACGATTTCGCCTTCCCGTGTCAGCAGTTCAACGGTGCCCATTTCACGCATGTACATGCGAACCGGATCGGTGGTGCGGCCAACGTCTGATTCTACGGAAGCCAGTGCTGCAGCGGCTTCTTCTGCAGCGGCTTCGTCGGCGGTTTCATTGAATAGGGATTCACCATCCGGTGCATTCTCGGAGACCGGAATACCGATGTCGTTGATCATGCGGATGATATCTTCTACCTGATCCGGATTGGCGATGTCGTCCGGCAGGTGGTCATTGACCTGAGCATAGGTGAGGTAACCTTGCTCCTTACCTTTGGCAATGAGTTCTTTCAGTCGGGATTGGTGGGTATTCGCTGACATAGAGGCCCTGTGATCCGTTGCTATCCGGCGGAAGAGGAAAAGCGCCGGATTATATCTTTCTGATGCATTTTAGGCCAGCTCTGGAGGGCATGGTTCCGCTCGATGTCGATGCTCGATAGCGGGGCGACCTGTGGATGATCAGACAGATAAGTCTGTGATGTTCATTAGACACCAGATTGGGGTATCTGGCGGTTTTTCAACCAGAATTGTTCCAATTCTAGCGTTTTTTTTGTGATTCGGTTTTTTATGTCTCAGTAGTGACGCCGTGGCTGCCGATAAATGGCAGCCTGGGTGCGATTGCCTCGCATTATCCTGGCCAGGTCGCGCATTCGCTGGCGTTGTTGGTCGTTCATGGCTTTGCGTTGCTCCGGTGTGTTCAGCATGGCTTTGAGCTGGTTGTATTCGGTTTCGTACTCTCGCGTGGTCATGCGTTGCAGGACGTCGATGATGTCGGCGGCGGCCGGCTGAATGGCACTGCCATGATTGGCCAGTTCGGTCAGGTCCTGATGGTAGGGCGAGCCGATCCATTGAATGAGTAATCCGATGCTGCTGCTTTGTGGCGATGACTGCAGTTTGCGAATGGTTTCCAGTAGCAGGCGCTCTTGCTCGGTGCGCGCATTGGGCAGGTTGGCAAGGGTGTCATCTGGCAAGCGGGTGATCAGTTCGGGGGCTTGCACCAGTGCGATCAGGGCTTTTTGTACGCGGGTGGCGGGCAGGGTGTTTTGCTCTGCGTCGGAGGGTGCGCTGTCATCGCTTTCGGGTGCCGGAGCCGAGGCCCAGTTGTCATCCTGTGTGTGGGATGGGGGTGGTTCTGAATGCGAAGCAAAGTCTGCAGGTGCTGTGTCCTGAGTTGGGTTTTGCGACAGCTTTTCCAGTGCCCGGCTGGTAATCCCGAGCTGGTTTTCCAGTTCCGCCACCATCAGGTCTTTCAGGGTGCCCTGGGGAATACGGCTGATCAGGGGGGCGGCCAGTTGATCAAGGCGTGCCTTGCCGTCCAGGCTGTCAAAATCGACCTGTTGTTTCAGGTGAGCAAACAGAAACTCCGGCAGGTGGCTGGCACTCGCGAGGCGTTGCTCAAACACGTCTTTGCCTTCTTTTTGCACCAGAGAATCCGGGTCTTCGCCATCGGGTAAAAACAGGAAGCGGGCCTGACGCCCGTCTTCCAGCACCGGAAGCACGGTTTCCATGGCACGAGCAGCAGCATTCTTGCCCGCTTCGTCGCCGTCAAAGCAGAAGACAACTTCCGGCACCATGCGATAGAGGCGATGCAAATGGTGTTCGCTGGTGGCTGTGCCCAAGGTGGCAACGGCGTAGTGAATGCCGTATTGCGCCAGTGCGACCACGTCCATATAGCCTTCGACGATCAGCAGTCGGGTCAGTTTCTGGCGGATCTTGCGGGCTTCATAGAGGCCGTACAGTTCGCGGTTTTTCTGGAAAACCGGGGTTTCCGGTGAATTCAGGTATTTGGGTTTTTCATCGCCCAAGACCCGTCCTCCGAAGGCGATGGTGCGGCCTTTGATGTCCCGAATCGGAAACATAATGCGATCACGGAAGCGGTCGTAGGTGCGGCCATCGTCACGCTCGATCAGCATGCCATTGCTGATCAGATGTTTTTTGCTGCGTTCGTCGCTGACCAGCGCTGTTTGCAGGTTGTCCCAGCCGGGAGGGGCGAAGCCGATGTTGAAAAAACGCGCGGCCTGGCCTGTCAGTCCTCGGCCCTTGAGGTACTGAACCGCGCGGTCACGATCCTGATGCTGGCGCAGTGTCTGGCTATAGAAATCGGCCGATTGTTGCAGCAAGTCGTATAGAGGCGCGTGTTCCAGTTGGGCGCGTTCAGCCACCGGGTTGTGTTCCCGAGGCACCGTCATGCTGACGCTATCGGCCAGCTTTTCCACCGCATCGGGGAAGGGCAGGCCGTCGAATTCCATTACAAATTTGAGTGCGCTGCCGGTCGCGCCGCAGCCAAAGCAGTAGTAAAACTGTTTGTCACGGCTGACGGTAAACGAGGGCGTATTTTCGCTATGGAATGGACAGCATGCGGAGTAGTTTTTGCCTGCTTTCTTGAGCTTTACCCGGCTATCGACCACATCGACCACGTCAAGGCGAGTCAAGAGTTCATCAATAAAGGATTGGGGAATGCGGCCTGCCATGAGGAATTACCGAAAACAGTCAGAAATGGACGTGGGGCATAGAGACAAAAAAAGCGCGACACCCGAAAGTGTTGCGCTTTTTTAATGCTCTGTCACCGGCTTTTCCACTTTGTAAGTGGGTTTCCAGGTGGTTAGCCCAGCTGTGCTTTCACCAGTCGGCTGACTTGTGCCATATCGGCACGGCCCTGCACTTGTGGTTTAAGGATGCCCATGACACTTCCCATAGCCTGCATGGAAGTTGCACTGGATTGTGCAATGGCATCGGCGACCAGCTGGCTCAGCTCGTCTTCCCCCAGAGCTTCTGGCAAAAATTCGCTCAAAACATCGATCTCGAATTGCTCCTGAGCAGCGAGGTCATCACGACCAGCCTGCTGGTATTGGGCAATGGAATCACGACGTTGTTTGGTCATCTTGTCCAGAATGACGAGAGCACGAGCATCATCAACTTCAATACGTTCATCCACCTCGACCCGTTTGAATTCGGACGTGACCAGACGCAATGCAGACAAGCGTTTTTTTTGCTTGGCGCGCATGGCATCTTTGACAACGGCTTTGACCTGTTGAACCAATGTACTCATGGTGCTCTCCTGCCGGTGATGGCCCGCTTAGTACAGACGGGTCATCTTGCGATTTTCACGCTGCAACTTTTTCAGGTGGCGCTTGACGGCTGCAGCAGCCTTGCGCTTACGCACCCAGGTTGGCTTCTCGTAGTGCTCACGACGGCGCACTTCAGACAGTACACCTGCCTTTTCACAAGAACGCTTGAAACGACGCAGTGCTACGTCAAATGGCTCGTTTTCTTTAACTTTTACAGCTGGCATCCAATCACCTACGTTTATGCTGAATTCGGTTGTTGGGGAACCACGGCCCCAGTTAGAGGGCGGGCATTCTATAGCGATTAGCGATGGAATGCAAAGCCCGATTATGTACAGCGGTAGCATCGCCGAATGTCGGCGCGTATGATGGGCCGCTTTCTGAAATGTCGTTGTGGTAAGAGGCGAGTGGGTATGCGCGTTCTGGGGCTTGAAACCTCGTGTGATGAGACCGGTGTGGCGGTGTTTGATACTGATCGAGGCCTGCTGTCTCATCGGTTGTATTCCCAGATTGCCGTACATGCGGAGTACGGCGGTGTGGTGCCTGAACTGGCGTCTCGTGATCATGTTCGAAAAACCTTGCCGCTGATTCACGAGGCACTGGCGGAAGCCGGTATGTCGGTTGGGGACCTGGATGCTGTGGCGTATACGTCTGGCCCTGGTCTGGTCGGTGCCTTGCTGGTGGGAGCCTGTGTTGGTCGCAGCCTGGCCTGGTCACTGGAAGTGCCAGCGGTGGGTGTCCACCACATGGAAGGTCATTTGCTGGCCCCGATGCTGGAAGACAATCCACCTCAATTCCCTTTTATCGCGTTGTTGGTTTCTGGCGGTCATACCCAGTTGGTTCAGGTCGATGGTATCGGCCAGTACAGCTTGTTGGGCGAGTCGCTGGACGATGCTGCAGGCGAAGCGTTTGACAAGGCGGCCAAGATGATGGGTTTGCCCTATCCCGGTGGCCCGGCGCTCAGTGCGCTGGCGGCGACAGGGGATGATCAACGCTTCCGGTTTCCGCGTCCGATGACGGATCGTCCGGGGCTGGATTTCAGTTTTAGTGGTCTGAAAACCTTTACGCGCACCACCATTTTGAAGCAGGCCGTTGACGGTGTGCTGGCCGATAAAGACAAGGCCGATATTGCCGCCGGGTTTGAGTCAGCCGTGGTGGACACACTGACTATCAAATGCAAACGCGCCCTGAAACAAACAGGCATCAAACGTTTGATCATTGCCGGTGGTGTGGGTGCCAATGCTCGCTTGCGTTCCCAATTGAAAGACGCTGTTGAGTCGCTGGGTGGGGAAGTGTGCTATCCACGTCTGGAGTTCTGTACCGACAACGGTGCCATGATTGCGTTTGCCGGAGCACAGCGCTTGCTGGCCGGTGAGCAGTCCTCTCTGGCGGTGTCGGTGGTGCCTCGCTGGCCGATGACCGAGTTGTCTGAACCGGGTCAGCAAGGAGCTGAAGACTGATGGACAAGGTCGTGATTCGTGGCCTGACGCTGGATGCCAGCATTGGCGTATTTGACTGGGAAAAACAGATTTTACAGCCTCTGGTATTGGATCTGGAGCTGGGTTGGGATATCAAGAAGGCCGCCGCGACCGATGATCTGGCGTATGCATTGAATTATCAGGCCGTCGCTGAATATGTTGAAGCGGTATTGAATGAACGACATTACCAGTTGCTGGAAACCTTGCTGGAGCAGTTGGCACACCGACTGATGGCAGAGTTTTCTATACCCTGGTTGCGTATCGCGGTTGAGAAGCCCGCTGTGGTGCCACAGGCACGCGCCGTGGGATTGGTGATCGAACGAGGAGAACCGTAGTTTGGCACGTGTGTATCTTGGCCTGGGCTCCAACCAGTCCCCTCATCGGTATGTGCCCGCTGGTCTGGCAGCACTGCGACAACGCTATCATCTTGTGGCCGAATCGCCCTGGTACGGTTCTCCGGCTTTGGGGTTTGATGGCCCGGATTTTGTGAATCTGGTGGTGTTGATTGAAACCGATGTGCCGTTGACGACGCTGGCGCGGCAGTTGAAACAACTGGAGCGGGAGTTTGGTCGCCCTGACGATGCCGTCAAGTTTTCTTCTCGCAATCTCGATGTGGATATTTTGCTGTACGACGACCTGGCCGGGTCGTTTGGTGCGCAGCAGTTGCCACGCCGGGATGTCTATCAATTTGCGTTTGTGCTGCGTCCGCTACTGGATTTGGCCCCGGCGCTGCGCTGCCCTGAATCCGGGTGTGCATTGGCGGATTGGCTCCCTGAAGTCGAGAGCCAGCCGCTCTGGCTCTTGCCATCTTCAGTTTCTGCAGTCAGCTAAACCAGACTGGCCGTTAAGTCCGCCAGTGATCCAGATGTTGGCTGCGAGCCTTATCCAGCGCTTCTCGAATGGCTTTGCCCTGATGCCCTTGAGCCATCATATCCCGAGCCGTCAGTGTTGCAGCTTCCTGAAACGCATTCTGGATGTACTCCTGTTGCGGATAGGGTTCCTGCTCATGACCGGTTCGGCCACGGGCATCGGCTTTGGCAATCAACAGCAGTTGTTTGAAGCGCTCAGACTTACGCCAGGCGTCGGTGCGATTAAACAGCTTGACCAGTGTATTGCCTCGCAGCTCAAAACCACGATGCACATGGGTGTGCCACTCACAGGCCAGCAACGCCAGTTCGGAACACTCTTTGGGGGTTTTCAGGCGCTTGCACAGGGTTTTGACGGCTTTCAGGCCGTGTTTTTCATGTCCAATGTGGCGTGGCCATTCTTCTTCGGGCGTCAGTGCCTTGCCTAAATCGTGTGTCAGAGTGGCCCAGCGCACAGCGGTGTTGTCGCTCATCTGACTGGCGGCGGTCAGTGACATCAGGGCATGAATGCCACAGTCAATTTCCGGGTGATGTTGGGGTGGTTGCGGTACGCCGAACAGAGCATCAATCTCACCGAACCAGACCTTCAGAGCGCCGCACTGCTGCAGTACCTCGAAATACACCGCCGGTTGTTGTTCTCCCAATGCGCGAGCGGTTTCCTGCCAGACGCGTTCGGCTACCAGGTGTTCAAGCTCGCCGCTGTTGCACATGTCTTGCATCAGGGTCAGGGTTTCCGGTGCGATGTTAAACCCCATAGGCGCTAGGCGCGCGGCAAAGCGGGCCACGCGCAGCACCCGTAGTGGGTCTTCCCGAAAAGCGTCGGAAACATGGCGCAGCACGCGCTGTTGCAGGTCTTTCTGGCCACCGTATGGGTCGATGATATTGCCTGCTTCATCCTGGGCCATGGCGTTGATGGTCAGGTCTCGGCGCAGCAAATCGTCTTCGAGAGTGATGTCTGGCGAGAAGCGACAGTCAAAGCCCTGATAGCCCTGACCACTTTTGCGTTCTGTGCGGGCGAGTGCGTACTCTTCATGGGTGTTGGGATGCAAAAAAACCGGGAAGTCGGCACCGACCTGTTCATAGCCTTGCTGCAGCAGTTGCTCCGGGGTGGCACCGACCACAACCCAGTCTTTGTCCTTGAGTGGGATATTCAGAAGCTGGTCGCGTACGGCACCACCCACTAAGTAGATTTGCATGATGTTTTCCTGAACAAAAAACCGGTGCTCTGAAGGCACCGGTTTGTGGTTGGAGACGTTGTAAAATGTGAGATCAGAAGTTAAAGCCCAGCTCGGCAGCAAAGCCCGCTTCTTTCTTGATATCGTTTGGATTGGCCAGCAGGGCCAGATCCAGATGCGCACCAAATGACAAGCCCAGCCCCACAGACACCACGTCAGAATCGGCCACGCTCATGTTGGTGCGATAGCCCATGCGCAGTTGCAGGAAATCCCAGGCGTCCACTTCGGCACCCAAGGCCGCGTATTGAGTCGGTGCTTCGAAGGCAATGGGGTCGTTCTCGACCAGGTCAACGTCCAAAGCCAGGGTGGTGATGTCGCCATTGAAGGCAACGCCCGCTCGCCATTGTGGGTCCAGAGTGATGGTCTGGCCGCTTGCCATCAGGCCATCCGGGCCACCACGAACGGGTACGTCCTTGGTTTCAAATTCCTTGCCGATCAGGTTTTTACCGACAACGCCGACAACCCACTTGTTGGTGGAACCGAGACGGAACGATGCGCCAATGTCGAGGTTGGCCTGAGTGAAGTGCTCGGCCTGATCCTCGATTTCATCACGATCAATGCCATCGTCATTATCGGCTTCGGTGACGTAATGGAAGGTGGTGATTTTCTGCAGTTTTGGCGTAATGCCCAGCGCGACCTTGCGTTCACCAAAGGCAAATTCACGTGAGAAGGAAAGACTGACGTCGCTGACGGCCACCGCCAGTACTTCCAGCTCGGAATTCAGTTCCGGGTCTTCGGCGGCATTGGACAGTACGCCGTTTTCGATGATGCGGATATCCTGAGCAGCGGCGGTATCGACCGGACTGGAGTTGAAGTTTTGGATGCTTTCAACGCTGTCGATCAGGCTCACCAGTGTAGGAGCGGTTATGTCATCTTTATTATTGGGATCTTGCAATTGAGTGGCAATAGTATTGATGGAGCCAGTAGTTTGTTCGGCATTCTCAATCAATTCGCCACTGGCTTGACCATAGGCATTCAGCAAGTTGTCATCTTCCGGGGAATAGACTGCGCGGCCCGAGAAAGTGACTTCGGTATTGAGGGTGATGGCACCGGCAAAACTTTTGCCCGGAAAGGCAAGGCCCGCCGTAGCCCCAAAGCGGCCTCGGATGTTGCTGTTGGAAATGGAATTCAGTGCGTCACTCAGGTCACTGGTCAGACTGTTTACCTTGGTGAGTTCGTCGTTCAGTTCCTGCAGTTGTTGATTGAAATTGTTATTAGCTGTTTCCAGGTTGGTGCCCAGTTGCACCCGATTGCCGTTGTTCAGATTTTCCAGAGCTGAGACCGCATCGAAGAGGTCGTCGGCAGCATCATCGAGGTCTTCCAGGCGCTGGTTAAAGTTGGATGAGTTGTTGTCTTCAAACAATGCTTCAAACTCGGGCACCAGGTCATCGTTGGCGTCTTTAAAGGTGTCGTAGATTTCGTCTTCATCAGCAACGACCACACCGACGGCGGACAGCAGCAATGAGAAACTATCATCGTGTTCAGCCTGGGACAGTAATGATGGATTGTAGGCGGGTGCATGGGCGCGTTTGGCACTGGCCACGCCGGTACTGCCCATGGCCAAACCTCGGGCATCCATTGGCAAGTAGGGAGCTGCATGGGCGCTGGCTATGCTAAGAGTAGAAATAGTGACTGCAAGTAGTGAGCGTTTGATCATGGCGATTTACCTATTCCTGAGTATATTAAGTCCATTAGGCGTAAATTCTGTTAAGGAGCACCCACTGCAGAATGATACCCCTGCCTGCCTATTGCTATTTTGCAATACTATTCCGTTTTAGCGGTGGTTGCACTGCTGCCCTTGTCGGTTTACTCTCACCGGGCTTGAATTGTCCCCGACCAGGAAATACCTGAATGTTACAACCTGCTGTTATTGCCAAACTGATGATGCCTGTATGTCTACGCCGAGCGGTGTGGGCGGCAGCTTCTATGTGCGCGGCAAGCAGAGGTGGAATTCAGTAGATCGGGTGATCGTTCAGGACTTCATTTTAAAAAGCCGCTTTATGCGGCTTTTTTTGTGGCCGCAGGCGGCGCTGCCAGATTCAGGGAATCGTTATGTGGGTTGCAGTCGCGTTTGTGGGAGTGGTGTTGATTTGGTCCACCACGCCATTGGCCATTCAGGCCAGTCAGGATCATGTTCATTTTTTGATTGCGTTGGCGGTGCGTGTCGCGATCAGTGCGGTGTTGGCCGTCCCCGTGCTGCGCTTGCTGGGCTTGTCGTTGCCGGTGAACCGTGCGGCTGTGACCAGTTATCTGGCTGGCAGTGTCGGGGTGTTTGGTGCCATGTCGTGCGTGTACTGGGGCGCGGCCTATTTACCTTCCGGTTTGATCTCGGTGCTGTATGGATTGAGTCCGATGTTATCCGGTGCGATGGCGTATTGGTGGCTGGGGGAGCGTGAATTGACACGGGCACGGGTGCTGGCGCTGTTGATTGCGGTGGCGGGGCTGGGGTTTGTCGTCGCCGGTCGCCTGATGCTGGACGATATGGCGTGGCGTGGCATTCTTGGCACGCTGGTGTCGGTGATGTTGTTTGCCATCAGTGCCGTCTGGACCAAGGAATGCAAGGCGTCTCTGCACCCTCTGCAACAAACGGCGGGGACGTTGTGGTTGTCATCAGGCTTGTTCCTGATCGTGGTGCTGGCGACTGGCACGGAATGGCCGCAGGAATGGAGCCAGACCAGTATGATTGGCATTGGTTATCTGGCAGTGATCGGTTCTCTGGTCGGATTTGTGCTGTATTTCTACATTCTGGATCATCTGTCGGCTTCCAGAGTCACCATGGTCACGCTGCTGGCTCCGGTGTTGGCCGTGTTCTGGGGTTATGTGTTTCTGGATGAGGTTTTTCAGGAGGCCACCTTGCAGGGAGTCTTGTTGTTGCTGTTGGGGTTGGCACTGTACCAGTGGCCGCACTGGTTGGATCAGAAGTTGAAGGGGGTGGGCAACCGCGGCGTCAAATCCGTTTGACGGCTGCCGGTCAGTTATTCTGACTGGCCGGGCAGCTTTGCGTGGCGATGTGTTTGCCTGCATCCCAGGTTTCGAGATGAATATCAAAGCCCCACAGGTAATGCAGGTGTTTCATGACTTCGTGAACATCGCTGGCCAACGGGGTTTCGTCTTGCATGGTGTGGCGCAGGGTCAGGGAACGATCACCGTGACGGTCAACCGACCAGATTTGAATATTCGGTTCCCGCATGGACAGGTCATACTGGCGCGCCAGCATTTCCCGAAGTTTGTGATAACCGCTGTCATTGTGGATGGCTTCTACCTGATAGTGGGATTTCTTGTCGTCGTCGTACAGGCTGAAAAGGTGGAATTCCCGCATCAGGTGCGGTGATAAATACTGCTGAACAAAGCTCTCGTCCTTGAAGTTTTGCATCGCAAAATGCACGGTTTCCAGCCAGTCTTTTCCGGCAATGTCCGGGAACCATTCGCGGTCTTCATCGGTTGGATTTTGACAAATTCGCTGAATATCCCGAAACATATTGAAACCCAGCGCATACGGGTTGATGCCTGAAAAATAAGGCGAGTCGAACCCTGGCTGAAACACCACGCTGGTGTGCGAGGCGAGGATTTCAAACATAAAGCCTTCGGTAATCTTGCCGTCGTCGTACAAGTGATTAAGCAGGGTGTAGTGCCAGAAGCTGGCCCAGCCCTCGTTCATGACCTGAGTCTGGCGCTGTGGGTAAAAATACTGGGAAATCTTGCGCACGATGCGCAGAATTTCACGCTGCCAGGGTTCCAGCAGGGGGGCGTTTTTTTCCAGAAAATAGAGAATGTTCTCCTGAGGTTCTGCCGGGAAGCGTTGCTCGGGGGCATTGCTGGTATCACCGGAACGCGTCGGCAAGGTTCGCCACAAGTCATTCACCTGCTGTTGCAGCACCCGTTCCCGTTCCGTTTGCCGAATTTTTTCTTCGGCGGCTGAAATGGGTCGTGGCCGACGATAGCGGTCAACGCCGTAGTTTTGCAGCGCGTGGCAGGCGTCCAGAACCCGTTCGACCGTTTCCTGACCGTACTTCTCCTCGCATTTGCGAAGGTAATTTTTGGCGAATAGCAGGTAGTCGATGATGGAATCGGCATCCGTCCAGGCGCGAAACAGGTAGTTGCCCTTGAAGAAGGAGTTGTGGCCATAGCAGGCGTGGGCAATCACCAGAGCTTGCATGGCCATGGTGTTTTCTTCCATCAGATAGGCAATGCAAGGGTTGGAGTTGATCACAATCTCGTAGGCCAGCCCCATCTGGCCGCGCTGGTAGCTTTTCTGGGTGGCCAGAAACTGTTTGCCATACGACCAGTGGTTGTAGCCGATGGGCATCCCCACGGATGAATAGGCGTCCATCATTTGTTCGGCACTGATGACTTCGATCTGATTGGGGTAGGTGTCCAGTCGATAGCCTTTGGCGATGCGGGCGATTTCGGCGTCGTAGGCTTCGAGCAGTTCAAACGTCCAGTCGGAATCGGTAGAGAGATACTGACTCATACGGCCTCCTGATAACGCTCTTTGGCGAACAATTCCCGGAATACCGGATAAATGTCGGACGCGTTACGAATCTGGGCGCAGGCAAAGCCGTTCTGGTTGGCTTTCTGAACCCCCTGATAGGCGTACCAGAGCGCCTGATGTTCGTGCGGGGTGATTTCAACGTAGGCGAAATGTTGAATAATCGGCAGTAATTGGTTGCCAAGAATGTCGGCACACAGCGGGCTGTCGTCGTCCCAGTTGTCGCCGTCGGATGCCTGGGCACCGTAGATGTTCCATCCGCCCGTTAAATAGCGCGCTCGCACAATGTCATTCATCAATTTCAGGGCGCTGGAAACGATGGTGCCGCCGGTTTCGCGGGAGTAGAAAAACTCTTCTTCATTCACTTCCTTGGCACTGGTGTGATGGCGAATAAACACAATCTCGATGTGCTCGTAGTTCTTCTCCAGAAACAGATACAGCAGCAGATAAAAGCGTTTGGCCAGATCCTTGACGTCCTGGGTCATGGAGCCGGAGACATCCATCAAGCAGAACATCACCGCCTTGCTGGTGGGGATGGGCACCTTGACCTGGTTGCGATACCGCAAGTCCAGATCATCAATAAAGGGCAGCGCTCTCAGGCGGGCTTCGAGATGTGCAATTTCGGCTTTCAGTTCTTCAATGCGAAGGCTGTCCGGGATGGGCTCCGCTTTCAATGCGGTCAGTGTTGCCTGTAGCTGTTTTATCTTGCGGCGCTTGCCAGCGCCCATGCCAATACGGCGAGCGTGTGCATTACGCAAGGAGCGTACAACGGACAGATTGTTGGGCGTGCCTTCTGACACAAAACCGGCCTGGCGGGTTTTGAATTCTTTGGACTGTGCCAGGGTCTTCTTGACCATATTGGGCAGTGCCAGATCATCGAACAGGTAATTGAGAAATTCTTCCTTGGTGATAAAAAAGGTGAAATCGTCTTCGCCTTCACCCTGATTGCTGGCCTTGCCGGAGCCGCTGCCACCCGAACCGCCCTGGGGTGGTTTTTTGAGTTGGTCTCCGGTGTTGAATTCTTTATTCCCCGGCAGAACCCGGTGCTGTTTACCACCCTGACCGTGATGAATCACTGGCTCGTTGATGCTGCGCTGTGGAATGCTGATGTTTTCACCCCGCTCCATGTCGGTGATGGAGCGGTGATTCACGGCATCAGAAACGGCTTCCTTGATATGCTCTCGGTAGCGTTTGAGGAAGCGCTGGCGGTTAACCATGCTTTTGTTCTTGCCGTTCAGACGACGGTCAATGATGTAAGACATAGCTTCTCCCTGATCTCGATAAGGAAGCTGCCGCGTGACGTTCACACGGCAAGGCTTCGGTGATTACTGGGATTTGCGCACGCGCAGATACCATTCCGACAACAGGCGCACCTGTTTCTCGGTGTAACCACGGTCGGTCATACGGGCGACAAAGTCGTTGTGCTTCTTGCGGTCTTCGGTAGAGGACTTGGCCGAGAAGGAGATCACTGGCAGCAGGTCTTCGGTATTGGAGAACATTTTCTTTTCGATCACGGCGCGCATCTTTTCGTACGACTGCCAGGACGGGTTGTTGCCGTTGTTGTTGGCACGGGCGCGCAGCACGAAGTTGACGATCTCGTTGCGGAAATCTTTCGGGTTGCTGATTCCGGCCGATTTCTCGATTTTCTCCAGCTCCTCGTTGATGGAAACCCGATCGAGCATTTCGCCGGTTTCCGGGTCGCGGTATTCCTGATCCTGAATCCAGAAATCGGCGTACGTCACGTAGCGGTCAAAAATGTTCTGGCCGTATTCTGCGTAGGATTCCAGGTACGCGGTCTGGATTTCCTTGCCGATGAATTCGACGTAATCGTGTGCCAGATATTCCTTGATGTAATTCAGGTAGCGGTTGTGGGTGTCTTCCGGGTATTGCTCCTGTTCGATGGCCTGCTCCAGTACGTACAGCAGGTGAACCGGGTTGGCGGAGATTTCGGTGGCGTCAAAGTTGAAGACGCGGGACAGAATCTTGAAAGCAAACCGGGTGGAAATGCCGTGCATGCCTTCATCGACACCGGCTGAATCCCGGTATTCCTGAATGGATTTGGCCTTGGGATCGGTGTCTTTCAGGTTCTCGCCGTTGTAAATGCGCATTTTGGAATAGGTACTGGAGTTTTCCGGCTCTTTCAGGCGTGAGAGTACGGTGAACTTGGCCAGCATTTTCAGGGTGTCCGGGGCGCAGGGAGCGTGGGCCAGCGAGCTGTGATCCAGCAACTTCTGGTAGATACTGACTTCTTCATTAATACGGACGCAGTAGGGCACCTTGACGATGTACACACGGTCGAGGAAAGCTTCGTTGTTCTTGTTGTTTTTGAACGTCTGCCATTCGGACTCGTTGGAGTGCGCGAGAATCACACCTTCAAAGGGAATCCCGCCCATGCCTTCGGTGCCGTTGTAGTTGCCTTCCTGAGTGGCCGTCAGCAGTGGGTGCAGCACCTTGATGGGTGCCTTGAACATCTCGACAAATTCCATCAGGCCCTGATTGGATCGGCACAGGGCACCGGAATAGGCGTAGGCGTCCGGGTCATCCTGAGAGAAGTCTTCCAGCTTGCGAATATCGACCTTGCCAACCAGAGAAGAAATATCCTGGTTGTTTTCGTCGCCTGGCTCGGTTTTGGCGACAGCAACCTGATTCAGGATGGAAGGGTACAGTTTGACGACTTCAAACTTGCTGATGTCACCGCCGTGTTCTTTCAGTCGTTTGACGGCCCAGGGCGACATGGCTTTACCCAGGTAGCGCCGGGGAATGCCGTAATCTTCTTCCAGAATGGCGGCGTCTTCGACCGGATCAAACAGCCCCAGCGGGGATTCAAATACGGGTGAGCCCTTGATGGCGTAGAAAGGCACGGCCTGAATCAGTTCTTTCAGGCGTTCAGCCAGAGAAGACTTGCCACCGCCGACTGGCCCGAGCAAATACAGCACTTGCTTGCGCTCTTCCAACCCCTGAGCGGCGTGACGGAAATAGGAAACGATGCTCTCGACCGCTTCTTCCATGCCATAAAATCCGGCAAAAGCAGGGTAGCGTTTGATGACTTTGTTGGTGAAAATGCGGCTGAGCCGAATGTCGCGGGAAGTATCGATCAGTTCCGGCTCTCCAATCGCCATCAGCATGCGTTCGGCAGCGCTGGCGTAGATGGAAGCGTCTTCCTTGCACAGGTCAAGGTATTGCTGAAGCGTCATAACCTCTTCCTGCGTCGACAGGTAGCGATTCTGGTAACGACTGAAAACACTCATGGGGCACCTCTCTTGGGTTTGATCGAGGACGCACTGACGTCTTTTTCGTAGCTACGTAAATATTTTGGCTGCGTATTACGGGATTGGTTCAGGTCTCCTCGGTACATCTGTACAAATTCACTGCGGTGTCTGTTGGCAGTGTGCCGTGCCGACTGCGCGACGGTCAGAATGGTTGTGACCGGTGACTGGCCTGGCCAGGCGTTTCGATTCAACAGCCAAGGGTTCATATTCAGTCAGAACATCGGGCGCTGCTGTTTTGATTCGTCTGTATATAACGGATAGCAGAAGTTGCCGGATTGTGTGCGGAAGTCGGTCAGAAAATTACAGAAAGAGTACAGTTTTGAGGCATGAATGGTGTCATTGATGGCAAACGATAAAGGCTCACATGTGAATTTTACGATCCTTATGTGAGCCTTAGGTGGAAATTTTGGCTCAGATTTCGCACAAATCCGGGCAGCCGAGCTTCCACATTTCATAGCCGCCTTTCAGGCTGAGTGCCTGTTCAAAGCCTTGATCAGCAAAGAACTGGGCAGCACCCTGACTGGAGTTGCCATGATAGCAGCAGACAATCAGTGGCTTGTCCTTGTTTGCCTTGCTCATGAAAGCTGGCAGGTTCTGGTTATCGATGCGTTCGGCACCCTGTATGCGCCCGGCCTGAAAGCTCATGGCGTCGCGGATGTCGATGACTTGTGTGCCGTCTTCCTGCAGCAGCGCCTTGGCTTGCTCCAGGGTGATCTGTTGAAAAGAGGCCATGCTCTTTCTCCCTGTGGTCGGTGATGTGGTCAAGCGATAACGGTCAGCGCAGTCTAGGCCTCGACGGCGAAGTGCTGCTGGTCATCCAGTCTCAGGGCGGTTAACTGGCTCCCCCAGACGCAGCCGGTATCAATGGCGTATACATTCGGTATTCCGGTATGACCTTGCAAGGCAGCCCAGTGACCAAACACCAGACGTGTCTGGCGCGGCTCCTGTGGGGCAAATTCAAACCAGGGGTGGTAGCCCTTGGGTTGTGTGCCCGGTTCTTCCTTGTGTTTCAGGTCCATGTGCGCCTGATCGTCAATAAAACGCATGCGCGTCAGGTAGTTCACAATCACCCGGTAGCGATCCATGCCGCTGAGCTGCTCTGACCAGGAGGACGGCTGATTGCCGTACATCTGCTGCAGAAACCTGGCGCACTGGTCGCCTTGCAGTTGCGCTTCCACCTCGCCAGCCAGAGTGCGTGCTTGTTCTGGCGACCAGACTGGCGGTAATCCGGCGTGGCTCATGCACCAGTTGATCTGTGCATCGTAATGCAGCAGCGGGCGATGACGCAGCCAGTGCATCAACTGGTCGCAATCCGGCGCAGCCAGAATGTCGTCCAGTGTGTCCTTGCGGTTATTCCGGGTGACACCGTGATAGCGCGCCAGCAAATGCAGATCATGGTTGCCCAGGACTGCCGTTACCCGGTCGCCCAGACTGCTGGCCCAGCGCAAGACTTCCAGCGATTCCGGGCCACGGTTAACCAGGTCTCCGGCCAGCCACAAGCGGTCTTCGTTCGGGTTGAAGCGAATCTTGACCAGCAAACGTTGCAGGGGTTCGAAACACCCTTGTATATCACCAATTGCGTATATTGGCATGCAATTGTCCTTGCGTCGAATTAATGCAACATTCCCGGCACCGCGAGGGTGAATGCCGGAATGTCTGCGTGAAAGAGTGTGTCGTCGGCGGCTTGCATGACGTAGTAGCCCCGCATGCTGCCAACCGGTGTTGAGAGAGCGACGCCGGACGAGTAGCAATAGTGCTCGCCGGGTTGAATCCGGGGCTGTTTGCCGATGACGCCCTGACCTTTAACCTCTCGGGTCTGGTCATCACTGTCAGTAATGAACCAATGGCGCGAGCAGAGTTTGACGACTTCTTCACTGTGGTTATGAACGGTAATTTCATAGGCGAAGGCGTACATCTCTTCGTCCGGGTCGGAATGATCTTCCAGCCAGGAAGGCTGTACAGTGACTTCGATGTCGTCATTCTGCGCCATTGTCAGCCTCCTGTTGCAGGTCATAGACCGCATCGGCAATGGTCACGTACTGAGTCAGCGACAGGCGTTCCGGGCGCAAGGTGATGTCGATGCCGATGGCGGTAAGCTGTTCGGCCGTGAGCAGGTTTTTCAGCGTATTCCGAATGGTTTTGCGGCGCATGCTGAAGGCTTCGCGCACCACGCGCTGCAGGGTCTTGAGTGATTTGGCCGGTACTGGCAGCTCTTTGTAAGGTGACAGGCGAACGATGGCCGAATCAACCTTGGGTGGTGGGTCAAACGACTCAGGGCCGACGACAAACAGCGATTCCACTTTGCAGAAATACTGCGCCATGATGCTGAGACGTCCGTAGTCGGAAGTGCCCGGCTCGGCAGCCAGACGCTCCACCACTTCTTTTTGCAGCATGAAGTGCATGTCTTCAACGTCCCGGTGATAACTCAGCAGGTGAAAAATCAGGGGCGTGGAGATGTTGTAGGGCAGGTTGCCAATGACGCGCAGGCGCTTTCCGGGTTGCAGCAACTGGCTGAAGTCGAACTTCAGGGCGTCGCCTTCATGGATGGTCAGCCCCGGATAGTTGAAAAACTTGGTGCGCAGGATCGGGATCAGATCGCGGTCAAGCTCAACCACATTGAGCTGGCCTGCGGCTTCCAGCAGAGGCTCGGTGATGGCTCCCACACCTGGCCCAATCTCCACCAGACAGTGTTCAGGCCGGGGGTTGATGGCCCGAATGATCTGGTCGATGGTGTAGCCGTCATGCAGGAAATTCTGGCCGAAGCGCTTCCGGGCCTTGTGGCCGTGAGCGCGCTGAACGTGTTTGGTCATGGAATAGTCTCGTTATTGGACGCGGCTGGTCACACGGCTGTTGGCCATGTCGGTGGCCACTTCAACGGCGGTGATCAGGCTGCCACTGTCGGCTTTGCCCGTGGCGGCCAGATCCAGTGCGGTGCCATGATCGACAGAGGTGCGAATAAAAGGCAGGCCGAGTGTGATGTTGGCGGCGCGGCCAAAGCCGTGGTGTTTCAGTACTGGCAGGCCCTGATCGTGATACATCGCCAGAGTAGCATCGGCCTGTTCCAGATACTTGGGTGTATAGAGTGTGTCGGCTGGCAATGGCCCGGTCAGGTGCATGCCGTCGTGGCGAAGCTGTTCCAGCGTGGGAATAATGACATCAATTTCTTCTCGCCCGAGATGACCGTCTTCCCCGGCGTGAGGGTTCAGCCCGGCCACCAGAATGTGTGGACTCTCAAGGCCGAAATGGTGTTGCAAGTCGTGCTGCAGAATCCGCACCACGCGAGTGATGCGCTCCGGGGTGATGGCATCGGCGACGTCACGCAGTGGCAGGTGTGTTGTCACCAGTGCCACGCGCAGATCACTGGTGGCCAGCATCATGACCACTTCCGGCACTTCGGCCACATCACGGAAGAATTCGGTATGGCCGGTAAAGGGAATACCGGCATCGTTGATGACGCCCTTGTGAACTGGGGCGGTGACAATGCCATCCCACCGACCTTGCAGGCAGCCATCGGCGGCCTGTTGCAAGGTCTCCAGTACGTAATGAGCATTGGTGCTGTTCAGTTGTCCAGCCTCAACCGGAGCCGCCAGACTCACGTCCTGAATCCAGAGGCTGCCTGCCGGTGCCGGTTCGGCGGCGGCATCGGCATCAAACGGGTGCAGTGTCAGTGGTAAATCCAGCTCGGCGGCGCGTTGCTGCAACAGCGCGCTGTCACCGATGACGACCAGTTGGGCGGACTGAATCTGCTGTGCCAGTTGCACGCAGAGATCCGGGCCGATGCCCGACGGCTCACCGGAGGTAATCGCCAGTCGAACGGTCATGAGGCGTCCTTGATATCAACGTAGGCTTCTGCGCGAATTTTGCGCAGCCAGACCGGCAACTCTTCTTCGAAGCGGCGTGCGGACAGCAGTTGACGTACCTGATTGCGCTGCACTTCTTTGCCAATGTCGGTTTGTTTACGGCCTTCAACCACCAGAACGTGCCAGCCGAACTGGCTCTGGAATGGTGCGCTGATGCCGTTCACTTCGGTCTGGTGCATCGTGCGATCAAACTCCGGCACCATGTCACCAGGGTTCACCCAGCCCAGATCACCACCCAGTGAGCCGCTGCCAGGGTCGTCGCTGAATTCTTTCGCCAGTGCGCTGAAATCTTCTCCCTGACGGGCGCGATCGTACAGGCTGTTGATCAGGGTTTCGGCCTGACGGGCATCACGCAGTTCGTTGGTTTTCACCAGAATGTGGCGCACCTTGGACTGGTTCACCAGCTTGGTCGCACCGCCGCGCTTGTTGTGGATCTTGACGATGTGGAAACCACTGGCGCTCTGAATGGGGTTGCTGACGCCGCCGATGTTCAGGGCAGGAATGGCATCGGCAAAGATGCCGGGTAGCTGAGCTTCTTTACGCCATCCCAGGTCGCCGCCTTTGAGGGCGTTGCGGCCATTGGATTCGGTAATGGCGGTGCTGCGGAAGTCGGCTCCGCCCCGAAGTTGGCCAACCAGACGTTCGGCTTTGGCACGGGCGTTGTTGATGTCACTGGCACGGGCATCGGCTGGAATGGCAATCAGAATGTGGCCCAGCTCGTATTCAGCGGCTGATGCCAGCTTGCCTGCTTCGGACGACAGGAAGTAATCAATGTCCTGATCGGTAATTTCGATGCGTTGGCCAACACGGATACGCTGTACGCGCGAGATCAGCATTTCCTGACGAATCTGCTGACGCGCCACGGCAAAGGAAACGCCTTCGGCTTCCATCGCCTGACGGAAGGCGGCCAGCCCCATGCCGTTACGGGCGGCAATGCGCTCAATCGCTTCGTTCAATTGGGCATCACTGATGCGAATGCCCACGCGATCGGCCATCTGTAACTGGATGCTTTCCTGAATCAGGCGATCCAGTACCTGATTGCGCAAGGCTTCAAGGTCTGGCAAGCGTGCGCTCCGATTCTGGCCGATGACTCGCTGAATGCGGCCATCCAGTTCGGATTGCATGATGGCGCTGTTATCCACCACGGCCACTACCTTGTCGATCAGGACAGGTTTGGCCTGAGAGGCAGAAGCAAAAAGAGCAAAAGCGAGTGCGAGCAAGTGATGATTAATAGTCATGGTACTGTCGTCTGGAGTATCCGTTGATACTTTGGCTGAGAAGGGAGTCGGTGCCGCCACCCAGAGTGGTCAGGCCCTTGAGCTGGATGCTGAACATCAGGCTCCGGCGACTGTCGGTGCTGCTGTTGGCGTTAGGATCGTTCTCGCCGGGGGAAGTTTCCCGATACAGCAATTGAAAGCGCCAGCAGCAGTTCTGGTATTCAAATCCGGCCAGTGCTTCCAGAGTCGGGCTGGCGGGTCGTGTTTCGTTCTGCTGGTAGCTGTTTTGATCGTGCAGGATGCGCCCCATCACAGCCCAGCGATCAGACAGAGACCAGAATGCGCTGGCGTCTATCTGATGCAGGCTGGTATCAATCTGACCATTGTTGTCCAGCGTTTGTAGCTCGTGGCTGGACAGATTGACGAGGTGGTTCTGGCCGTCGTTATAGTGCAGGCCAAAGCGCTTCTGGCGGGCAAAGTTGTCGTAGGTATCCCATTCCAGCGTGTGGTAAAGCTGCCACTCGGTGGTCGGGAACCAGTTGATTTCGGCAATCGCGGTGGACGTGGCCTGATGGTTGACCTCATCACCGGCATCCAGCACCACACGGCGATCATGCCGGTAATGAATGCGGCCCAGGCTGGCGTTCAGATAGTCGCTGCCGTTGTGGTTTTGAAAACGAGTGGTGACACCGAGGCTAATCTGATCCAGGTCTGCTACTCGATCATGACCGCTGAAACGCTCGCCACTGAACAGGCTTTGATAGTCAACGGTCAGGTTGCCTGAATCGAAGGTGGGGAGCTGGGTCTGGCCAGACTGATGAGGGCTTTTGACCCACAGCAGGCGCGGTTCGAGAGTTTGGCGCTGTAGAAATTGCCCTTGCAGTGGTCGTTCCAGCACCAGCCCGGCATCAAGTTGATAACGCGGAATACCGTAGTTGACCGACAGCGGCTGGTCGGCGCTCAGAGTGTCACGCTGTTCATGGCCGAGTTGGTATTGGCGGTAGCGGAAATCCACTGAGGGCTGGAGGTAAACCGACGCCCATTGCTGACGCCAGCTCAGGTGTGTGTCTGAAACCAGTCGCTGACCAAACAGGCCGTCAAAGCCACTGAGTTGTTGCTCGGTGCCATTGATGGTGTCGCGCTGCTGGCGGCGGAAACGGGCCAGTTGAATGTTTTGCTCAAACTGCCAGTGTTGTCCCCAGCGCTGCTGATAGTCTACCGAGACCTGTGGCAAACGCTGGTAGGGACGCTGGTTCAGCGCCAGACTGTCGTCAATGGTCTGAAAGCCTTCAATCAGCAGCTCGGCTTGCCAGTGACCCTGCTCATAACGAACGCTTCCCCGGCGTGGCAAGTGCGTGCTGCGATTGATGCCAGATGCGCTGTTCATATCACTGAGGTAGCCACTGTCGCTGACGTGGTTGTATTCCCAACTGTGTGACCAGTGGCGGCCCCAGTTGCCTTTCTGGGTGTAGTTGACCAGCCAGCGTTCGTATTCTTCGGTCTGATCCTGATTCAGGTAGCCGTAATTCAGCTCGCCATCGCCCATCAGAGCGGTTTTATGGCGCAGTTGGGCTTCCCACAAGAAGCCTCGATCCAGAATGTGATGCGGCGTTATCGTGGCGTCCAGATTGGGCGCAATATTGATGTAAAACGGTGTTTGCAAATCTTCCAGCTGACCATTGCCGTTGATGGCAAAGGACGGGTTCAGAAAACCGGTGGTGCGTCGGTCATCAATCGGGAAGCGATAGTAGGGAATGTACATCACCGGCACTTCCATCACTCTCAGGCGTGTGTTCCAGGCGGAGCCAATGCCACGTTTCTGATCCAGATAAATATTGGAGGCGACGATGTCCCAGTCAGCCTGGCCAGGCGGGCAGTAGGTCATAGATGCCTGGCGCAAGTGGATCTTGCCGTTGGAGCGGGTTTCGATAAACGCCGCTTCGCCGCGCATGTGATTGTCGGGCAGGGCGTAGGCGGCTTCCTGTAAGGTCAGGTTGGCGGCTTGTCCGGTGCCCTGATCGCTGAACAGGGCTTCTTTACTGTGCAACGTTGACCAGGGAGTGTAGATGCTGACGTCGCCCACGAACTGGCCACTGCCTGCCTGCTGTTGCCAACTGAGGCTGTCGCCCTTGAGCAGGTAGTTGTCGCGTTGCATTTCCACATCGCCATGGAGGAAAGCATTGCCCTCTTTATCCAGTTGCGCTTCGTCGGCTTCTGCCACAATCACATCGCTGCCCAGTGGCTGGATATCGGCCCGGCGATAGAAACCACTGCAGAAATCTGGCAAGGGTTTGCTGCCATCGGCATGGCTCCACTGCGAACGTGGATACCAGTTCAGGTACGGGTAATCAACGGACTGAGGCGACAGCGAGGTGCCGGAGGTGTTTTCAGAAGGGTTCTCGGCATGTCCGGGCGCTGACAGGCTGGCACTGACCAGTGCGATGGCCACGGCCAGAGTCAGGGGCCGACCATTGGCAGAGCCGTCGATGTCAGAATCGGACACCGGAGCGGGCGCATCAAACAGTGCTGCTAAAGGATGGTGGGCCGTCATAAGAGTGCATGGATGCCTGTGCTGGGATGTATGCTATCGTAACGCGCTGATCATACGGGTCGCGTCACAGACGCGCAATTTTAGAAGAATGTGAATAGAGAGGCCAGCATGGATCAGCGCCTGCAAAGCCTGATTGACTGGGCGTCAACCGAGATTCGCCGTGATGCGAATATGACGCTGGACGCAAGCGTAGAAATGGTTTCTGGTGATGCCAGTTTCCGCCGTTATTACCGCATGACCTTCCGTGACCGCAGCTGGATTCTGGTCGATGCACCTCCTGACAAGGAAGATAATCCGCGTTTTATTCGCATTGCTGAGCAGTGGCGTGCTGCCAAAGTCGCGGTGCCGGAAGTGTTGGCCAGTGATATTGAACGCGGTTTTATGTTGCTGGAAGACTTTGGCGACCGGCTGTTTTGGCAAGCCGTGCATGAGCCAACGTGTCAGCCAGGAGATATTGAGGGCTGTTACCGTCAGGCCATAGATCAGTTGATTCATATCCAGACCATGGACAGCAGTGCGCTGCCTGCTTACGACGAGGCTTTATTGACCTCCGAGATGCAACTGTTCCGTGACTGGCTGTGTGAACAGCAACTGCAGATCGCTTTGTCGGATGATGAACGCCAGATGTTTGATCAGGTAACCGGGCAACTGGTCAAGGTCGCCTTGTCTCAGACCGTGGTTCCGGTTCACCGGGATTATCACTCACGTAACCTGATGGTGCGTGACGCAGGTGAGCTGGGAATTATTGATTTTCAGGATGCGGTGGCTGGTCCGATTGCCTACGATCTGGTGTCGCTGTTGCGCGACTGTTACGTGCGTTGGGACTCGGCCATGGTGGATGAGCTTCTGGCGTACTACTGGAAAGAAGCCCGCCGTCAGGGCGTATATCGGGGCGAATGGTCGGATCTGGTTCGAGAGTTCGACTGGATGGGCATGCAGCGTCACCTCAAGGCGGCTGGTATTTTTGCACGCCTGAATCTGCGCGATGGCAAATCCGGTTATCTCGATGACATTCCCAATACCTGTCAGTACCTCGTGGACGTATCGGCCAAATACCCGGAATTATCTGAGTTGCATCAATGGCTGCTGGGCGTTGTTCAGCCTGCTCTGGATGAGCGTCTGGCATGAAGGCGATGATTCTGGCCGCCGGACGGGGCACGCGCATGGCCCCGTTAACCGATCACTGCCCCAAGCCGTTGCTGGAACTGGCAGGCGAGCCGCTGATTGTGCATCACATCCGCAAACTGGCCGCTGCCGGAGTACATGAGATTGTCATCAATCATGCGTATCTCGGTCATATGATCGAAGAAGCACTGGGTGATGGCAGTCGCTGGGGTGTTCAGATTAGCTACTCGGCAGAAACCTCTGCTCTGGAAACCGGTGGTGGTATCTTGCAGGCATTGCCGCTGTTGGGCGAGGCACCTTTCCTGCTGATTAATGGTGATGTCTGGACGGATGTGGATTACCAGTTACTGGTAAATTCTGCGGCTGTTGACGGTTTGCAGCGCCGAAAGGCTTTGGCACATCTTTGGCTGGTGGACAACCCCGAGCACAATCCGGGCGGTGATTTTGTGTTATCCGGTGAACGGGTTTTATCGTCGGCCGCGTCATTGCCGAAGGAGTCACTGCCGGAAGTGTCATTGGCAGCACCGCTGACGTTCTCGGGCATCAGCCTGATACACCCTCAATTACTGGCACAGCAAGCGCCGGGCGCATTCCCACTGGCTCCACTGCTGCGTACGGCGATGAATGAAGACAGCGTCAGTGGCGCTTATCTGGGTGCTGACAGTGGCTGGGTCGACGTCGGAACGCCGGAACGCCTGCAACAATTGCATGACCAACTGATACAGAGGAACTGAATCGTGGCTTTCTGGATGGGCAAGGCAATGGGGAGCATGTTCGGTCTGATGACCGGCGGCCCCTTTGGGATGATGTTTGGCGCATTTTTTGGACATTTGTTTGATGCCAACCTGGAACGGTGGCTGTCGGGGCAGCCGTTATTGTTGAGCCAGTTTTCTCGCAGTAATGTGCAACGGCTCTTTTTTTCCAGCCTGTATCGGGTGATGGGGCGGGTTGCCAAGTCGGATGGGCGAGTGAATGAAGCCGAAATTGCCGCTGCCAGTTTTGTGATGGATCGAATGCGGCTGAAAGGCAAGCAGCGTGAAAAAGCGGTGGCCTATTTCAATGAAGGCAAAAACCTTGAGGTGGATATCTGGACGGACTTGCATTCGCTGGGAGCGGCCTTGAACCCTGCCATGACCCAGATGTTTCTGGAAGTGATTCTGACGATTGCCTACTCGGATGGCGAGATGAACGCTGAAGAACACGCGTGTGTTCAGAAAATGTGTTCCGAGCTGGGTGTGCCTGCAAGCCTGTACGATCAGGTACACCAGCGGATTCAGGATGCGATTCGTCAGGCCCGAGGGGGGGATGACGAGTCAGAACAGGCCGTTGCCAAGGCGTACACCACGTTGGGTGTGTCGGTGGATGCCTCGGATCGGGAGCTGAAACAGGAATATCGCCGTTTGATGAATCAGAACCACCCGGACAAACTCAGCGCTCAGGGCTTACCGGATGAAATGATTCAACTGGCCAAGGAAAAGACTCAGGAAATTCAAACGGCGTATGCGCTGATCAAAAAGGTACGGGCGCGTTAAACGCTGACTTTTATTCACCCTGTCAGTAGTCGACCTTGCGCCGCAAGGACTTGGTTTGACCGCGCTTGGTTTTGCCATCCACTCGCCGCCGCTGGGATGCTCGGGTTGGGCGAGTGGGAACCCGGCGAGTGACCGGACGTGTGGCTTCCTGTACAAACTCCACCAATCGCTGCAGTGCGTCATCCCGATTCAGTTCCTGAGTACGGAATTTTTGCGCCTTGATAATCAGTACACCTTCCCGGCTGAGACGACTGTCTTTCTGATCCAGCAGACGCTGCTTGATGGCTTCTGGCAAGGAGGAAGCCTTGATATCAAACCGCAAATGAATGGCAGACGAAACCTTGTTGACGTTCTGGCCACCAGCCCCTTGAGCGCGCATTGGGTTGAGTTCAATTTCACGACGAAGAATGGATAAGTTGGAACGGACAATCAGGTGTGTTTCAGGTTCGGCCATGACGGTCTCTGGTGCGCTGGACAAGGGCTGCAAACCCTGACAGGCCAACCCTCTGATTGCAACTGTTGAAACCACTTATGAACGGTGAAAACGAGACGAATATCAACGAAGTCTGGCATATCTATCTGGTCAGAACCGCTGTCAATACCTTGTACTGTGGCGTCACCACAAATGTAGTGCGCCGCTTTTCAGAACATCAACGTAATGGCACCAAAGCTGCCCGATACCTGCGAGGCAAAGGCCCATTAACGCTGGTGTGGTCACAGCCGGTTGGTACACGCAGTGAGGCTTTGAAGCTGGAGTATCGCGTCAAGCGCCTGACTCGGGCCGCAAAAGAGCAACTTGTTCTTTCGGGGCAATGGCCAGGGGCGAGTGACTGAATCGTTATCCTTGCCAGCATTTTGCTACCGTGCCGGTAACGGAACTCCCAGATGCCGAGGAGGCCTCCAGACCTTTCTGGTGGGTGTTGTTGTAGGTCAGTACGCCGCAGGCCCAGTCAGGCTGGTTACTGGTTGGAGACGCCTTGAGAGTGTAAGAGTGGTCTTTCAGTACGCTGGTGATGGTGTAGAAATCTGCAGTCCGGGTGATGCAGTTGTGCTTGAAAGCAACGGCGCTGGTGTATTTGCTGCTGCCCGCATAACGGCGCTCCAGAGTATGAGAGAGTTCAATCAGGCAGGCCTGAGCGTCAATGCGTTGTGTGCGTATGACGTAGTTGCGGTAGCTGGGAAGTGCCATGGAAAAGATGATTCCAACAATGGCGATGACCACCATCAGCTCCATCAGGGTGACGCCAGCTTGAAAGTGCTTGTTTATATTAGTCATCGGTGAGTTCTCGCCAGTCAATAATGCCTTGATTGCTGCGGGTGAACTGGAATGGGTCATCCAGCCCGAGTCGGGTTTTGCCATCGCTCTGGCTGCTGTTTCGTTCACTGTGCCCTTGTACTGTTGTCTCACCATTCAGGCTGATGACGGTTGGCTTGAACGCCAGTCCTGTACCAATTTTGACGTTATCCACCACCGGGTTTTTCAGTCGCAATGTATTGACGGGGAAGAAGCCATCACCCAGTTGATAGAGGTAATACAGTGCATCACACGATGACGTTCGTTCTTGTTGGACGGGCAGAAAGATAACGCTTTCGGCAATTTCAACCTGATCGGTGATGGTGGTGCTAGCAGCCAGTTTCTGGATATGCTCGCTTTTGGGTGAGGAGTAATCACTTTCAGCCTGGTAGCTCCCGGATTCCCAGTAACCTGAGCCGCTGACATAACTGGTCCAGCGTGACTCCCAGGAAGCACCTTCCGGGCGAGCAAAGACCTTGAGGCGTTTCTCGGTCTGCACCGTGACAAAATCTTCGCCTCCGAGTGTGGCTGTTTGGGTAAACAGTACCGGGTCAGAGACATCGGACAGGGTGCCAACATTTCCCACTTTGGTCAGTCTGAGAGACGAAACCAGTGAGCTGGATTTAACCAATGGCGCTTCATAGGCATTGCCGCTGGAATCGCCAAAATACAGAGTGATATTCTGTTCGCGAGTACTGCCATCCAGATCAAAACTCTGGTGCAGCGTGGGCGCGGAAGTGATTTCTCCGACCTTGGAGGCCAGATTGTAAATGCTCTCTGTGTAACCGTTATAGGCTAATGAACGAACTACAATGTTGGTCTTGTTGGTGACATACAGAGTGTAATAAGTAGAACCCGCTTTAAAGGTAACGGGCTGTGAGGCATTACTGCCCGGCGTCTGATCCAGCCAGCTCTGTTTTTTCAACTTGCCATCTGTACCGACACGCAAAGCATAGTGCAGGCCCCCGGATTGAGCGCTGCCGACCACGTAACTGATGGAACTGGAGCCGTCGATGGTCGATATCTGACCGTGCATTGGGTGGGTTTTGTAAAACGTATCGTAGTTCTTCAATTGTGCAATCAGGGGGCGCGGGATATAGCCCCATTTGATATCACCACTTTTCTTGTCGACACCGTAGGCAAAACCATCGTCGGAGTGGAATACAACAATGCCAGCCGATTCAACAATGACCGGGCGGGTTTTGTAAGGAGGCCCCATCATGTTGCTGGCGTCTCGTCCGGCGAGGTATTGGCCAGAGCTGAAATTGGGGTTGATGGTGTAAGCAATGATGTCCGTATGCGACAGTGTGCTGCTCTGAAACGCGCTGCTGTCCATGTCTCTCATGCGCTTGAGGGCACCGGATGCATCGGTTGAAAATAATCTCGAACGTCGCTCCCAAACCAGCATCTCCTCGTTGGCATCCCAGCTGGGTGTAGCGCTGGTTTTGCCCGTCTCGGAGAGTGGAAAGGCCATTAAATGCCCTGTCACTCCGGTGCCGCCATCTGCAGAGGTATTGTCTGTTTGGTAGGAAATGTACACCAGGTCGCCACTGTTGGCGTTGCGGGGAGCGGCCGGTGCTGCGAGGCTGTAAAATCCTTCTTTAACGATGGCTTCAACAACGGTTCCGCTGTCGTAGAGGCTTTCAAACATTCGGGTTGGTTGGTATTCAAATTCCACTCCTGCATTGTTCGCAACCGAGATATTTTGGGCAACGGCTTCGCCAATAAACACCGTTTTGGAGTTGGCCTTGATCGAAAAAGAGCCCTGATCGACATAGACCCCGGCTGACACCTGAATACGGTCACCAAAGTGCAGGCTGCCGGTGTGAACATAAAAATTCAAACGCTCGGGATATTGAGTATTTGAACGGCCAGACGGGTTGCCGGGATTGCATTTCTCAACGTTGATGCAAGCGCCATTACCTTTGAAGCGGGAACCGCCACCGTCGTAAATATGGATTTTGGCAACACCACTGCCATCGCCAAGGGGGACGCCGTTATCATCTTTGATTTTGACTTCCAGAATGGCATTGTCATCCCACTCAAATTCATCAATAAAATAGGTGCCCGGTTCAAAAATTACCCGACGGGTATGGCCCACGGAAAGTTTATTGAATATATAAGGATTTGCATGTTGATCGTAGGAAAAATAAAGATCGTACGGACTGTCTGCATTAGCCTGAATCAGATCCCAATCATTAAATTGGCTGTTGGACATAAGCAGGTAAGGTTGTGAGTTGTCCGTCAATACTGGAAATGTCATACCCATATAGCTGGCATCGCAATAATTCTTGTTACGTCCCTTGCAGTATTCATCCTTGCCCGGGTGTGAAGAATCGGTCTCGGTTGGTTCATAAGTACGATCATGTACCTGAGTGCGAGCATTGCTATTGGACATCCTGATATCCCGGGTTGTCCGGGATTTCTGAAATGTTGGTAACGTCAACTTACCCACGGTTGTATCACTGGCACTCAGCCCACAGTCGCTTTTCTTAGGAGGGTAATAACCACTGAGTCCGACATTGATTGTAGTGCTGCCCTTGAAGCTGACATTACAGACATCGTTTTTTGAGCCGAAATAACTGGGGTTACCATCATTGATTTCAAACTTCCCGCCCTCCAGAACCGCAAAAACACCAGGGGCAAGGCCACTGGCTTCCTGATACAAATCACAGGCTCCGGCATGGGCCAGAGGGCTGACTAACAGACTGGTGGATAACAGACAGGAAAGCGTAACCAGTGTGCTCCGAACGGAGTGTATAAATGTAGGCATGGACGTTCCTTGATCACATCAGGGCGTTAAAAGTGGCTTGCAGTCGAACCCGGGTATTGGGCTGGGAGCCATAGCCAACAACAGTGATGGTAAATTTCTCGGTCTGGAGGGGCTTTCCAATACTGCCGATGCTGTTGGAATAGCCTTCCGGGGCGGTATTGGCGTAACACGGACTGCCTTTGTTGTGCTCATTGTCGTAGCCGACCATAAATCGGGGTTTCTGGTGCAGAGACAATCCCTGCATGGGTTGGTAGGCATCCGCCGGGATTTCAATGGAATCGGATGCAGTCCATTTGGCCTGGCTGTTGAGCCAGGGTGTTGAGGTTGTGCAGGAGGTTTTGCCTCCCTGACCGGCACTGGCATTCAGGGTTTTATAGAGTCCGGGCGTGGTGCCAAACAGGGTTTTGTGTTCTCCGCTGGCAGCCAGTTTATTGACGTAGCCCTGAGCGTATTGCAAGGCATGTTCAGCAGCCTGAAAGGCTTTGGCACGGTCGGCCATGTTACTGGCCATGCGCAACTCCAGCGTACTGGTTTGTGTGCCGGATAACCCCAGCATGGTCAGCGCCAGTAGGAGAATCATACTGACGATCAGTGCTGACCCCCGATGACGCTGAATGCGATGATCGAGTTTCATTGCAGACGACCTCGAATGGCAGTGACAAAGGTGGTGGTGCGGTAGATCTTGCGATCTTCCGGGGTAATGGTTTGCTGATTAAATTCATACTGGTTGGGAGTATCGAGCAGGTTGTCTTCCAGGCTACTGGCCAGCAGGCTGGTACGAACCGAGATGACCTTGTTCCAGTCTTTGATGTCACTTGCTTTGTAGTACCCATTGGGATAGCCGTTGTTGTCCCGATCTTCGGCAAAGGTCAATTGCATATCGTGTACGCCATCGACAATTTCAATGGATTGGCTGGTGCCGTTTTCATTGGAAAATTTGAACAGTGCCGGTTGGCCGGAGGCACCTTTACCGATGTAATAGGCGGCGGTTCTGGCCTTGATGACCGACGCGCCTGCGCTGTAGGACCGCTGGAATTTTTTACTGGTATTACCCGGGTGGGTTTTTTGGCCGGTGTTATGAACCACATTGCCATTGGCGCTGGTGTAGTTGGTCACCTGAAAGATGGAAGCGCTGCGGCAGTCGGTAATCACAACAATGTCACCGGTTTTAAAAGGGGCGGGGTTCATTACGGTGGTTTTCAGTACGGCCGAGCTGTTGTTCATCTCGCTTTCAAGTCTGGCCCCTGTGCCATAGCTGCCACGGACAACCAGAACGTCTGTGCCAGACAATGCCTTGCCCTGTAATTCTTTTGGCAATTCTGAACCGTCGTCATAGCCCGTAATTACCTGAGTGTAATTGAATTCAAAACTGCTCTGATCCTTGAGCAGGTTTTCGACCTGATTGGGGCTGCAGGAAAACCCTGACCCGGCCATTCGCCCTTCCCGATTCAGGTAATCACTGGCGATACGCAGGTTTTCCTGAACCTGGGCGATGCCTTCACTGGTGCGGTGGATACGCTGGTTGCTGATGTAAACCGAGAAAGCCCCGGACAGCAGGATCAGATTCAGCGTCATGGCAATCATCAACTCGACCAGTGTGACGCCGAGCTGGTGGCGATGGCTGGGAAGTCTGTTCACAGGCTACTGACCAGTTGCAGGGTGAGTTGTTTGTCTTTGTCGTCGATAGCACCGTCTTCGTTGGTATCGGTGTTGATCGAGACATCAAACCACTGCACCTGGATTGTGCAAGATTGCTGATTGACGCATTCAATGGCTCCCTTGCCTTTGGGCAGATTGTTCTGGAGTAACGTCAGCCAGTCATTCAGGTCCACAGAAGCCATGTTGTTTTCGGCAGCGGCTGGAATCTTGCCATTGATCTCATGGTTATATTTCCCCTGGTTGGCCAGACTGCGATTTGCGCGCAAACGATCCAGAATGTCATAGGATGAAATGGCGGCTTGTGAGCGCAAATAGGCTCCCTGGTTGCTACTCAGAGCCTTTCCCTGAAGACTCGCCATACCCAGTAACCCCAATGACATCAGTAGCAATGACATCATGACTTCGGTGAGGGTGATGCCGCGTTGTGAGCGCCTGCTGATCATGAGCAGTGCTCTTTGGTTTTTTGAGTGACGTTGATGCGTCCCCCCGCTGAAATGGCAAGCGTGCGGGCGTTGTTGACAGGCATGCCGGTGTGGCAAAGGGTCAAGGTGCCGGAATCACTTCGAAGCGTGCTGTCCGCCTTGTAGCGAATGGTGTTGTTAAACTCGGTGGAAGCACGAACCACAAAGTTATCTCCGAAGGCATCGGCGACACTGAACACCGGTTCCGAGTCGTCCTGAGCGAGTTTGCCATCGCCATTGTTGTCGGCAAAAGCGATCCAGCCGGATTTCCAGTCGTCGGTATTGCAGCTTGTGCCGTCGGAACTGGGACACAAAACAGTTTGGGTGTTGCGTTTTACGGCTTCGATACGCAATTGATTGATCTCTCCCAGAAGATGATTGCTTCGGGAAGTCAGCTCAGTGCGAGAGAGAAAAGTACCCAGATAGGGAGTGCCAACCGAGAGGATAATGGCCATAACGGCGAGGGTGACCATCAACTCAATCAGTGTGAAACCGGATGGTTTGCGAGAGAAAAGTTCTACATTGCGTGTTTTGTGGTGTCCATTTGTGAATTTGTCTACACACATATGCTTTCTAGTCCATTAGCTGTTCTTTTTGGGAATTTATCTGGTTTGGATCATATATGACCTTTCATATTATTGATAATGTTTAAATTGTTACATTGTGTAACATTTTGACCGTGTTGGGAAAGTCGGCAATGAAGAATGGGGTTGTTACGGCTCTGTCACATACTGGCTTTAGACTTTCGCCACTCGTGTCTAGAATACGAGTCCATTTTTTGAATAGTTAAGTCGTGATCATGCTCTCAGCCTTATCCGCCGCTCGTTGGTATCTTCTGTTCGGCTTTTTTGCCTTTCTGATTTTTCTGGTCGTGAATACGCCGCTTCACTTTGTCTGGCAACAGGCTCAGCCACACCTGGGACGTTTACCGATTGAGGTGAATCAGGTCAGTGGCACGCTTTGGGAAGCGGACTTTCAAATTCAGGATCGTCAATTGGGAACGCTGGACGGGCATTGGACGTTGCAACCGGCTTCTTTGTTGAGTGCGTCTCCCACCCTGGATGTCACCCTGGAAGGAGAGGCGATTCGATTTGAAGGCATGGTGACGGTGGAACCGAATCAGCAGCTTCGGATTCAGAACGGCTCGGCGTTTATTGATAGCCGTGTGGCAGCCCCGATGCTGAAACAGGCGCGGGCCAAACTTCAGGGTGATATTCAGGCGAGTAATTTGAACCTGGTGCTGAATCCTCAATCGAAGCAGGTGCTTAATGCCGCAGGCAACCTCGTTTTTAGCGGTGGTGATGCGTCATTTCGGGTGCAGGGGAAAATGGTGGATGTGGAATTGCCCATGATGGTTGGCAAGCTGGCAATGGATGGCCCTAAAACCACGTTGCAAGTGACGACGGCTGATCAGGAAGGTCTGGCAGAGGTATTTTTAAACCCGGATGGATGGGGAGGCGTTGCGGTGAAGCGTCGCTTCCTTGATGTCATTGGGCAGCCCTGGAAGGCCAGCAGCAGTGCCGACACCGTTATCTTTGAAGTGTCGCAGAAGTTTCTATAACCTTGGCGCCCACTTGAGAGACTGAATTGTGGATGTAAATGTGAGTGAGTTGGCCATCTGGCAGAAATGGACTCTGGTTCTGGGTAAGTCAGTGCTGACTCTGTTGATCACGTATCAAATGGCTGTTGTTAGCTGGATGGTGATCGCCCCGGCACCTGTGGTGCTCAAGGCACCCTCCAAAGGGCAACAGAATCAGCCAGCAGCCGCGGTCAGTGGCACGGCCCGTCATCACCTGTTTGGTATTGCTTCCAACCAGCCTGCCCCGAAACCCAAACCGCAACAGGTGGACGCTCCGGTAACGCGGTTGCGCTTGTCTTTACTGGGTGTCACCGAATCCAGCACCCCGGAATATTCCAGTGCCATTATCGCCCAGCAGGGGCGTGCGGGAGAGTTTTTCCGTATCGGTGATACGGTGCAAGGGCGAACGGTTTTGCAAGCGGTGTATCAGGATCGGGTGATGCTGGACACTTCTGGCAAGCTGGAAGTGTTGAAGTTTGACGAAACCAAAAACGCAGGTGTGTCGGCTCAGGCTGTTTCTCAGCGTCCATCACGTTCTTCGACCAGCCGCAGCTCGTCTCGTGGCTCGTTAAAAGATCGCTTTTCCAAAGTTCGCAGCGCATCCGAAGCGGTGGATGTGGTGACATCCGAAGTGGGAGATGACCCCCTTAAAGCGCTGAATCGCATGGGTCTTGAACCCCAAGGCGGCGGCTCCGGGTATCGGGTGTCTGCTCGTTCTCCTCTGAAACAGTTTCAGTTAAAGACCGGCGATGTGGTGTTGTCCCTGAATGGTCAGACGCTGGGTGACCCCTCGTCAGACCAGTCGTTATTAAGCAGCCTGGGCAGCGCGGATGAAGTTCGAATTGAAGTACAACGCGGTAACCGCCGCTTTACAGTGAATCACAGACTGGATTAATGGATATGGGTGTTATCAAACGCTGGGCTTTGGTGGCCTGTGTGTTGCTGAGCAATATGGTCACCGCTCAGGAAAGCTGGCAAATCAACCTGAAAAATGCGGATATCAGCGCTTTTATCAGTCAGGTGGCGGATATTACAGGCAAGAGCTTTGTGGTTGACCCCAGAGTCAAAGGCAAGGTCAATGTCTTGTCGAATGGGGCCATGAATGACAAAGCCGTCTATGAGCTGTTTCTGTCTGTTTTGCAGGTGCATGGTTACGCCGCAGTGCCGTCTGGTGATGTCGTGTTGGTCTTGCAGCAGAATGAGGTTAAACAGGCGGGTCGAAGCCTGACCACACGCGCCAGTCGTGACAGCCAGGAAGTGCTGACCAAGGTGATCCCGATTCAGAACACACCCGCGCTGGATCTGGTGCCGATTCTGCGGCCTCTGGTTGCCAAGTACGGCCATCTGGCAGGCGTCAAATCTGCCAATGCCCTGATCATTTCCGATCACGCCAACAACATTAACCGCATTGAACAGATCATCCACCGCCTGGATAAGACCGGCAACGAAGAGCTGGAAGTGATCCAGTTGAAAGAAGCCTGGGTGGGCAACGTCGTGACCATGTTGCAAAGCCTTGATCCGGCGAAGGTCTCCAAGGGCGGCGGTAAAAATCAGTCGGTCACCAGCGGCAGTATTCGGGTGGTGGCGGACGAGCGCAGCAATCGCCTGATCATCAAGGGTGAGAAAAACGCGCGTGAGCGTATTCGTCGTTTGATCGAGCAACTGGATCAGCCCTCTTATTTCAGCGGCAGCGCGCAAGTTATTCGCTTGCAGTACGCCGATGCCAAAAAGCTGGCCGATTTGCTGAAGAATCTGATGAACGGGGCTTCCAGCAGTGGCGGCAAAGATGCCAAGCAGGTTAAGGGCGAAGTGGGCATTCACGCCGATGAAGAACTGAATGCTCTGGTAGTGCGTGCCGAGCCATCGCTGATGAAAGAAATCAACGAACTGGTGGCGTCGCTGGATGTGCGTCGTGCCCAGGTTCTGATCGAGTCGGCCATTGTGGAAGTGACCGGTGGCGTAAACGATGCTCTGGGCGTTCAGTGGGCAATCATGGATCAGGATAATCCCATTTCAGCGACCAACTTTTCAGACGCTGGGCCTTCGATTTCCAGCATTGCAGCGGGGCTGGTGAGTAACAATCCATCAACCGGGCTGATTGGCAATGGCCTGACCATTGGTGCGTACAAAGAGCGTAATGGCAGCCCGGATTTTGGTGCAGTACTGCAAGCGATTGAAAGTGTCAGCAACACCAATTTGCTGTCTACGCCCAGCATCATGACCATGGATAACCAGGAAGCCGAGATTATTGTGGGTCAGAATGTGCCCTTTATCACCGGCTCTACGGCTTCCAGCAGCAACAGCAATCCGTTCAACACCATCAAGCGTGAAGACGTGGGTGTAACACTGAAAGTGAAGCCGCACATTCACGATGGTCAGGACATTCGTCTGGAAGTCGAAGCCAGCGCCGAATCGGTTTCTTCCACCACGGTTGAAGGCAGCTCTGATCTGATTACCAACAAGCGCTCCATCAAAACCATGATTCTGACCGGTAACGAAGAGACCGTGGTTCTGGGTGGCCTGATTCGTGACGACGTGATTGAGACCGAAAGCAAGGTGCCATTACTGGGTGATATTCCACTGCTGGGTGCCCTGTTCCGCTCATCCAAGACCGAGAAGGTCAAGAGCAACCTGATGGTGTTCCTGCGCCCGACGATTGTGAACAGCGGTGAAGTATCGCGTCGTGTGACACACGATAAATACAACGGTTTGTGGGAGTTCTCGCTGTCCAATGAGCTGGGTGTGGATGACGTTAACTCGCACATGAACCAGTTATTCCAGGGCTTGCCGGTTAACCGTGAAGAATAACGCCCTGCAGTAACAGGTGTATCCTGAATAAAAAATGCCTCCCGATGTGCGTCGGTGAGGCATTTTTTGTGTTGGTGTCCTGACTTGTTTGGCTTGAATAGTCCTGATCTATCAAGCCGATAAAATACCCTGTCTTAATTATTCCACTTCAGTTATGTACCCTTGGAATACCCTCAATCCCTTTCAAGGAATTACAGTATGAATGTCGTTCGCCGCACACTGGCAGGTTCTGTAATAGCACTGGCGGTGGTTCAGCCAACGTTAGCACTGGACGCTGCCGCATTACGTGCTCAAGCCCAAAACTTCTTCAAGCCGATCCCGGACAGCATGCCCGGTGCTGAGCAGGACAGCGCCGCCAAGGTACTTCTGGGTGAGAAGCTCTATTTTGAAACCGCCTTGTCCATCAATGGCACACAATCCTGTAACTCTTGTCACCGGGTTGATGGCCTGAAGGCCGGAGTGGATAACGAACCAACGTCTCCGGGGGCATTGGGCAAGCGTGGCGATCGTAACTCGCCCAGTGTCTGGAATGCCGGTTTTCACCTCGCCCAGTTCTGGGATGGGCGCGCTCCTGACCTGAAAGAACAGGCCAAAGGCCCGATCCTGAACCCGATTGAAATGGGTTTGCCCAGTGAGCAAGCTGCGATTGAGCGCTTGAACAGCGCCGGTTATGCCCAATCCTTCAAGGCGGTCTACACAACTGAAGAACAGCCACTGACATACGCCAATGTGGCCGATGCCATTGCTGCGTTTGAGCGCACTCTGGTGACAGAAGATCGTTTTGATCGTTTTCTGGAAGGTGATAGCAAAGCTCTGAGCACGGCTGAACAGCAAGGCCTGCAAGACTTTATCGGCACCGGCTGCATCGCTTGCCACAATGGCAGTTTGCTGGGTGCCAGCAGCTACCAGAAGATGGGCATGGTCAATGCCTATCCGAACACGCACGACCTGGGTCGTTACGCCGTTACTCAGCAAGAGAGCGACCGCTTTGTATTCAAGGTACCATCACTGCGTGATATTTCCCGCACTGCGCCTTACTTCCACGATGGCAAGGCGGCCACGCTGGAGCAAGCCGTCAAAGACATGGCCTGGTATCAGTTGGGGCAGAAACTGTCTGATCAGAAAGTCCAGAGCATCACGACTTTCCTGAAATCACTGGATAACACTCGCACAGTGCCTGTTGTTGCATCTGAAGAGATGTAATTGACTGGATCAGTGATCTGAGTACTCGTTCCCGCGTTCTGCGTGGGAACGTTTTTGTCGTATGGGCGTATCAGGCCGGTAAGGGAAATACGCCGTTGATTTCGAATTGTGCTCTGGGAAAACGATAAATCTGCGACGATTGAATGGCCTTGAAAGTCACCTGTTCAGCACTCAGCTCGCATAACCAGTTTTCCATTGAGCATGGGTTTGTGCTGGTGAATGCAGACGGTGTGTACAGTGCAGCACACAGTTCTGGTTCTATGGAGCGTGCTGATACATATTGGAATGCCTCAATACTTGCTGCGCGCATTGCCGTTCCCAGTTGCTGGGTGGCAGAGTAGTTTTTACTGTCCGTTAATTGATCCTTATACGTATCAAACGGTGGTTCTTGTAGCTGTATGCCTCGCTCTGACTGGTATCCGATGCTGAAAACAGTGTGCTCGGTATTCAGGCGTGCTTTGGGTGGTTCACCGTCCATCGAAAGGAAGAAAACGAAACGGTAATAAGCCGATTCGGAGAGTGTGGCTTCAATCGAAGCCCCGCCATAAAACAGACTGGGTTCGTGCACTCGACCAAAGCGCGACCCCCATAACAGGGGAGGGTAACGAAAGGGCGTTTTGAGCAGGTAATGCAGTTCATTGGGTGTGTCTGTTGGGTGGTCGGGTTTTGAGTTATCCAGTAATTCTTCGAGCACTGCCTGTTCTTCAAGCGTGTCGACATAGCCTGTTGTGGCTACCTGTTCCTGGCTTTCTACCAGACGGTATAACGTACCGCTGATTGGGCACATTTGCTTTAGCCCATTGCACGCTTCCCAAATCATCAGACCTTGCCCCGTATGGCATCCAGATACATTACAACGTGCATTAATCCCTGAACGGTCTGAATCTGCTCTGCCGGAATACCCCCGGTGATTTTGTTGGGGGAGCGCATAAAGTGGGTGATCCAGTCCTGATCACTACCAGCCAGTGCAAACAAGGCACGAGCAGCTCGAATCAATAACAACGCCAGCTCACCCTGTTTTGAGGTTGGATCAAGCGACCCTTTCTGTTTCAGGCGTGAGACGCTGGTTCGATTACTGCCAATCACCTTGCCCAATTCCTCCTGCTTCAATGTCAGTTGCTCGGCAGCATTAAACAGAGCCTTGCATAACACTTCTTCCGGGGCGGGGCGTTGTTCCAGTTGGGCGGCCATCATCGGCTCCTGTTTCTGTGGCTATATTCTATTGTAGTTTCAGTTTTGTGCTAATTGCACTTTTTTGTATTGAAAGTGTGTTCTGATATATTTTTATCTTGTTTTAAAGTGATAAAAATATCTCTTTGTGTGTAAGAAAGCCGTTTTTCTTCCGACTACCTGTATGTGTATATCGATATTTAGTTATTTTCAGGGAGAAGAGTTATGAGTGATCAGCGCTTGCACGTTGGTGATATTGCACCGGATTTTGAAATGACAAACCTGACCGGGGAAGCCGTCAGGCTCTCCGATTTCAAGGGGCAAAAGGTGTTTCTGTCGTTTTACCGCTTTGCGACCTGCCCCTTGTCCAATTTTCGGGTGGCGCAGGCAATGCGGGAACACAAGCATTTTCAGGATGACGTCACTTTTATGGGTGTCTTTGAATCCAGCGATCAGTATCTGAAAAAATACATTCAGCCTCGCCAGTTGCCGTTTCAGGTGATGGCTGACCCGAAGGCGGCTTTGTACCGGAATTATGGTGTCGAGACGTCGTGGTTTTCAGCGCTGAAAGGCTTTGCGCGTCTTTCTTACGTGTTCAAATCCCTGTTTAGTTCTTCCTATAAACCCGGCATGTTGCACGGCTCCCTCAGTCGTGTGCCCGCGGATTTTCTGATTGATGAAGAAGGCCGGATTCTGGCGGTTCACTACGGTCAGGACATTGTGGATCACATGGCGTTTGATCAATTGAGAGCACATCTGAATGACGCCGATGCTCTCGGTCATCCTCAGGCAGCTTGATCAGATTTCTGCTCTGGCGTGTTCCCATGCTCGGCGTGGGGGCGCCTTGGTCGGTGGGATTCCATTTGCTGGACATGGCGCGCATAATGATTCCACTAACCCCGTTGTGTTGGCCGATTTTTCAATGAGATTGCGATGAGCAAAATACAGGCAAGCTACCAAACCAGTGCGATCAAGCGTGCTTCCCGAGGTGAACTGTCTCGATCACAGTCATCTTCTGATCGGGCGGCCACTGTGTATGGTTTCAGTAACTATGCCCTGAAGAAAACGGGTGCTGAATTGAAAGAAGCCTGGAGTATGGCTTCCAGCTCGGTCAGAGAATCAAAAGGATGAGATTTTGTGCCAAAGGATTACAACTTTATCTACGAGCAGCTTGTTGACTCGGAAGATGATATTCATGGAATCATTGCTTATTCCGTTTATAAGCGTCAGAAAATTCAATATATAAAGGATTTTTATCAGCAGCATGGTGTTTCGCCAACTGAAGATGATCTTCTTTCATTCAAAGAAATATCTACGTCGCCTTCTCAGTTGGAATTTTATCGCAGCGAAGCGACTGTTTTGACAGAACGTTTTCTTCGTGACGTGCTGGAGGAGGATTTAAAAGAACGGGAAAAGTTCTTTTCTGCCAAGGTTCACTCTGAACTACAAAATATTAAACCCAGTCATGGTCTTGATATTCTGAAAGGTGCTGCGGGTTCTCTGTTATTTGTATTGCTGACGGGTGTGCTTTATTTTGCAGTGTGGTCGTTATCGGCATCACCCAAGCTGGTTCTTGAAGAGATATTTGATGTCAGTATTATCCCCAAAGAAACTTCCGATTCTAAACCCCCAGTTAATATGGATCAATAAAACATCATGGTAGGGTGTATTAGCGAAGCGTAATACACCAAAATGGGTGATGTAATATGCTTGGGGCTATAATCATTTTTTCGGAATAGAAAAGGAGCAAGGAACCGCATGAATAGTCTTTTTAGAGTATGTAGGCCGACATGGGCGAATGCTCTGGTCGGTGATAATGGTAGTCCAGGTTATAGGGAATATTTCAAAGGTTATTCAAAGGCAGCAAATCACCTTCTTGAAATAGTAAAAGAATCGGAAAATGAGATTTTAGGAGATGAGCTGGTTTACCCCATATGCTTCAATATGAGACATTCCATTGAATTGCGCTTGAAATACATATTGTCTGAGACAAATGAATTAGCATCTCGCTGTAAAAAGTGTCCTTCTCATGAATTGAAACTCACTGCTACTCATTCCATTTATACTCTCTGGGAATCTGTTAATTCAGTTCTTCAAGAACTTGATCGACGATTTACTCCACTTCTTGATCTGATAAATCCATTTGTGTCCGAAATTAGCTCGATTGATGAGAATGGGCAAATTTTTCGATATCCATATGGACAAGATAAATTTAAACACTTATCTGACTATGGTGGTGGGATTAACCTAATTAACTTGATGATTGGGTTTAGAAAACTCGAAGCTCTTATGGACGAGCTTGATAAGATGTTCGTCTTTATTGTTGATGAATATAGGTTTTCGGAAAGCTATACGAAGGAATTTTCTAGAGCGGACTTGTATCAAATTGCTCGTATGCTTCCAAATAAATCAACATGGTCTGGAGAGGAGTTTGCGTCGATAAAGGAGAGTTTGCGAGTTAAGTATGGTGTTTCTGGGAGAAAGCTAAGTCGTGGAATCAAACTAATAGAAAAACATTATCAGTTTGCCCCTTTGATTGGTCTTCAAGTCGATTTGCTAGGCCTTTCAGAACAGGCTCTAGTTAACATTCTGAAAGTTTTTTTAACTGAACATCCTGAGCATAGAATACCAATTTCTGAAAGAGTTATAAGCGTAAAAGGATCTAATAATATCTCTCTAGAGGAGCTATTGAGTGCTGCAGAATCAAGATTCTCGATTGAGAAATATTGTAAGCACGCTGCCACTGTTGAGCTGGTATCTGGGATAACTGCATTGTTCTACTTAGCCTATGATGGTATGTATAGTGAGGATTATATTAATAGATACAATATAGAGTTTTATGAGCTTTCTCATGCAAGTCGGGAAGAAATTGTTAGTTCAATGAGTCATGTCGTTGGAAAATATAATTTAATTAAGAATGTTATGAACTCTTTGTGGATTTTGAATAAGCCTGAAATGATTCGGAGATTGATATCCGAGCTAGGGCTGGAGGGATGTGTGGATATTGAGGAAAAACTAGATATTATCTGTATACCATCTGATAAAGAAAGTTATGGCTATGTTTGATTGGGTCGGTTGATGTAATACGCCTACGGCTATTACATCCTACATTTCTATCGGTCAGCAACGTTCCCATGCAGAGCATGGGAACGAGGTGCCAATTGAGCGGTTATTAATTAACCCAGCTCACTCAGCTTTTTCTTCAACACTTCCATCACCACCTGCGGGTTCACACCCTTGGCGGCTTTGCGTGTCTGACCAATAAACGGCCCCATGGCTTTGCCGCGTTTTTCAACCGGCGTTGCCAGGTAGCTTTCAACCAGTTTCTGGTTCTTGGCCAATACTTCATCAACGATGGCTTCAATCGCGCCGGTATCGGATACCTGCTTCAGGCCAAGGCTATCGATCAGGGCGTCGATGCAGTCAACGCTACCGTCGCCTTTGCCTTCTACCAGAGCGTTAAAGACTTCCTTGGCACCGCCGTTGTTGAGGGTGTTGTCCTTGATCAGTACCAGAATGCGGCCCAGTTGTTCAGCGGTCGCAGCCAGTTCGGTGATGCTGATTTCCAGACGATTCAGCGCCGCAGACACGTCAGCTTGCACCCAGTTGGCTGCCAGCTTGTAGTCGTTGGCAGCGTGGGCAGCCGTCTCGAAGTAGTGCGCCAGATCGCGGCTGGACGCCAGTACCGCAGCGTCGGTGGTGCTGAGGCCGTGATCCTTGACGAAGCGGTGACGCTTGGCGTCTGGCAGCTCCGGCAGGGTTTCGCGCACGGCTTCGATGTAGTTGTCATCGATGAGTACTGGCAACAAATCAGGGCACGGGAAGTAGCGGTAGTCGTTGGCCACTTCCTTGGAGCGCATGGCGCGGGTCTCGTTTTTGTCGGCATCGTACAGGCGGGTTTCCTGAGTGATGCTGCCGCCGTCTTCGAGGATGTCCATCTGACGCTCGATTTCAGCTTCGATGGCGCGTTCGACGTTACGGAACGAGTTGACGTTTTTGATCTCGGTGCGGGTGCCGAATGCTTCCTGACCTTTTGGGCGCAGGGAAACGTTACAGTCACACCGCATGGAGCCTTGTGACAGGTCGCCATCACAAATACCGAGGTAGGTCACGATGCTGTGCATCTTGCGGAAGTAAGCACTTGCTTCCTTGGCAGTACGCATTTCCGGTTCGGAAACGATTTCCACCAGCGGCGTACCAGCACGGTTCAGGTCGATGCCGGACATGTCGCCGAAACCTTCGTGTACCGATTTACCAGCGTCTTCTTCCAGGTGCGCCCGAGTGACATTGATGCGGCGTGTGCTGCCATCATCCAGTTCGATATCAATGTGGCCCATGCCGACAATCGGGTGATGCAACTGGGTGGTTTGATAGCCCTTGGGCGAGTCGGGGTAGAAGTAGTTCTTGCGGTCGAAAACCGACTTCTTGCCGATCTCGGCGTCAATGGCGAGGCCAAACTTGACCGCCATGCGCAAGGCGTCTTCGTTAAACACGGGCAGCACGCCCGGCAAGCCCAGATCAACGGCACACGCCTGAGTGTTGGCGTCAGCACCGTACTCGGTCGAAGCACCCGAGAAAATCTTGGATTTGGTGGCCAATTGAGCGTGAATCTCAAGGCCGATCACAACTTCCCATTCCATGATTGTCTCCTTATGTCAGATCCGCTGGCGCTTGTTCGTGCCAGTCGGTTGCTTGTTGGAACTGATGACCCAGGTTGAGCAAACGGGCCTCGTCGAAGTAGTTACCGATCAGTTGCAGGCCAACCGGCAGAGGTTGACCACCTTCCGCCGCAACCTGTCCGCAAGGAATCGACATGCCGGGCAGACCGGCCAGGTTCAGGGCGATGGTGAAGATGTCTTCGAGGTACATGGCCACCGGGTCGCTGGTTTTTTCACCGGCCTTGAACGCCGGGGATGGCGTGGTCGGGCTCATGATGACATCGACTTCCTTGAATGCTTCAACAAAGTCGTTCTTGATCAGGCGACGGACTTGCTGAGCCTGCTTGTAATAAGCGTCGTAGAAACCGGCAGACAGGGCGTAAGCGCCAACCATGATGCGGCGTTTGACTTCTTCACCGAAGCCTTCGCCACGGGAGCGCTTGTACAGGTCGTTGATGTCCTGCGGGTCTTCGCAACGATGACCGAAGCGCACGCCGTCCATGCGGGACAGGTTGGCGGAGCACTCGGCAGGCGCGACCACGTAGTAAGCCGGAATTGCCAAATGGGTGTTCGGCAGGCTGATTTCCTTGACCTTGGCACCCATTTTTTCAAATTCGGCGATGGCATCACGCACTTGCTGCTGCATCTCGGTACTGAGGTCGTCGCGGAAGTATTCCTTCGGCAGACCGATGGTCAGGCCTTCGATGGAGTTGTTCAGGGTGGCGGTGTAATCCGGGATGTCCTGATCAACACAAGTGGAATCTTTCGGATCGAAGCTGGCCATCACGTTCAGCATCATGGCGGAGTCTTCGGCGGTGCGGGTCATGGTGCCGCCCTGATCCAGTGAGGATGCAAACGCGATCATGCCCCAGCGAGACACGCGGCCATAAGTCGGCTTCAGACCAGTGATGCCACAGAACGCAGCAGGCTGGCGGATCGAGCCACCGGTATCGGTTGCGGTTGCTCCCGGCACCAATCGAGCGGCAACTGCGGCGGCGGAACCACCGGATGAACCACCGGGTACACGGTCGATGTCCCACGGGTTTTTAACGCCGCCGTAGTAGGAACTCTCGTTCGAGGAACCCATGGCGAACTCGTCCATATTCAATTTGCCCAGCGATACTGCACCGGCCTGATTGAAGTTGCTGACCACGGTTGCATCGTAGGGCGCAACAAAGTTGCTCAGCATTTTGGAGCCACAGGAGGTCAGTACACCGTTGGTGCAGAAAATGTCCTTGTGTGCCATGGGAACGCCTGTCCAGACGCTCGCGTTGCCAGCGGCGCGCAGGGCATCGGCGGCTTTGGCCTGCGCCAATGCCTGTTCGGCTGTGACGGTAATGAAGCTGTTGTACGTGGTGTCGAGCTGGGCAATGCGGTCAAGCAGCGTCTGGGTGATTTCAACGCTGGAGTATTCGCCTGCTGCCAGGTCTCGCGCAATTTGCGCAATGGTTTTGTTGTGCATGAGGTATGTCCTTGAGCCTGGGGGAATCACTCGATGACGCGCGGCACCAGATAGTGGCCGTTGTCGGTTGCGGGAGCGATGGTCTGAAAGTGTTCGCGCTGATTGGATTCCGTCACGGCGTCGGCGCGCAAGCGCTGAACGGCGTCGAGCGGGTGTGCCATGGGTTCCACGCCGGTGGTATCAGCGGTCGATAATTGGTCAACCAGATCCAGGATGCTGGTCAGGTTTTGCTGGTATTCACCAATCTGGTTTTCGTCAATTTGCAGACGGGCCAGCTCGGCGATATTCCGTACCTGATCTTGTTCCAGAGCCATGCAGCTTCTCCAGTGTGATGGGCCTTTGAAAGCGCCGAAGACTAGCATAAATGCGCCTTGCTCTAAATCCCTGCCATTGCTAGAGTTAGCGCAATTTTTTTGCCATCTCTAAACAGGAAACGGTGGAATGTTCAAGACGTTACGAGGCATGTTTTCCAGTGATCTTTCTATCGACCTGGGAACAGCGAACACCCTGATCTATATGCGTGATCAGGGTATTGTTCTGAATGAACCATCGGTAGTAGCGATTCGTTTGCAAGGTCATCAAAAAAGTGTGGCGGCTGTTGGAACCGAAGCCAAAAAAATGTTGGGACGTACCCCGGCTAACATTCAGGCCATTCGTCCACTCAAGGATGGCGTGATTGCTGACTTTGAAGTTACTGAAAAAATGTTGCAGTACTTTATCAAGCGCGTCCACGAAAGCAGTTTCCTGCCACCCAGCCCGCGCGTGGTGGTGTGTGTTCCGTATCAGGCCACCAAGGTGGAACGTAAAGCCATTCGGGATTCGGTTCTCGGTGCCGGTGCCAGCAAAGCGTATCTGATTCACGAGCCAATGGCCGCCGCAATTGGTGCCGGTCTGCCGGTGGATGAAGCGCGCGGTTCCATGGTGGTAGACATCGGTGGTGGCACGACTGAAATTGCCCTGATTTCCCTCAGTGGTGTGGTGTACGCTGAATCAATCAAGATCGGTGGTGACCGCTTTGACGAAGCCATTGTGGCGTACGTTCGTCGCCAGTACGGCAGCCTGATTGGCGAAGCCACGGCGGAACGCATCAAACACGAAATCGGTACGGCTTACCCCAGTTCCGAGGAACGCGAGATCGATGTGCGCGGTCGTAATCTGGCGGAAGGTATTCCTCGTCAGTTCAGCCTGAACTCCACCGAAATTCGTGAAGCCTTGCAAGAGTCATTGGCGTCCATCGTTGAAGCGGTAAAAGGTGCTCTGGAACAATCTCCGCCAGAACTGGCGTCGGATGTGGCTGATCGTGGCATGGTGTTGACCGGTGGTGGTGCCTTGTTGCGAGATCTGGATAAACTGTTGAGTGAAGAAACTGGCTTGCCGGTGATTGTGGCCGACGATCCTTTGACCTGTGTGGCGCGCGGTGGCGGTCGTTTCCTGGAAACCGCGACCGAACAGCAACTGGAAGTGCTGGCCCACGAGTAAGGGTTCGGTTCGACACTGTATTGATGACCTCTGTTGTGCCACCGGCGCTATAGTTCGGGCTAATTGGTTGCTTCAGGAGCCTTGCTATCAAATCGCAATATCAAATGCCTCCATTTCAGAGCCAGCGTATGCTGGCTGTGTGCCTTCTGGCCGCGGGTCTGATGTGGGTGGATCAGCATTACACCGTTTTTCAGCCGTTGCGCTATGCGGTCGGGTACGTTCTGTATCCGGCGCAGCAGGTCGCCCTGCTACCTTCAACTTTGACGCTCTGGATGGAAGAGTCCACCGCCACTCGCCAGCAATTGATGGACGATAATGTCCAGTTGCGCGCCCGTAATCTGGTGCTGGAGCAAAAAGCCCAGCGTCTGGCCTCCCTTGAAACCGAAAATATCGAACTGCGTGAACTGCTCAGTGCTTCCGAACAAATTGATGATCGGGTGCTGGTGACGGCGGTGACGGCGGTCGATCCCGATCCTTATTCCAAACAGATTCTGATCAATAAAGGCGGTGAAGACGGTGTTTTCGTCGGTCAGCCGGTGCTGGATGCGTTTGGCTTGCTGGGGCAGGTGGTGGACGTGTTGCCGCGTTCCAGTCGGGTCATGATGATTGCGGATTCCAATCATGCCATTCCGGTGCAGGTGAATCGCAACGGGGTTCGGGCGATTGCAGCTGGTATTGGCGCACTGGATCGTATTGAGCTGATTTATGTGCCGAATACGGCGGACATTCAATTGGGTGATTTGCTGGTCAGCTCCGGGCTGGGTGGGCGCTACCCGCGTGGTTATCCAGTGGGTGTGGTGGTGGAGGTCGACCATCAACCGGGGGATATGTTTGCCCGTGTGTCGGCCATTCCGAGTGCGCGTCTGGATCGCAGCCGTCATTTGTTACTGGTCTTCAGTCAGGGTGCAGGGCAAGTGCCTTCTGAAGAAATCTGGCGGTACCGAAAATGACCATGCAGCAATTTATCCTGGGCGCATGTGCGTTCTTTGTGGCCTTTATGCTGGAACACTTGCCTCTGCCTGAGTTGCTATTCTGGCTCCAGCCACAATGGGCTTTGTTGATGGTGACGTTGCTGGTGCTGCATGCGCCACGGGCTTACGGTTTGTGGCTGGCGGTGCCTGCCGGGCTGATGATGGATACCGAAACCGGTAATGTGCTCGGACTGCATGTGATTACCTTCACCGTTCATATTTTTCTGGTTCAACTGTTTATTCGGCGTCTGGATGGCTTTAATCTGATCCAGCAAATGCTGATGGTTCTGATTCTGGTACTGGCGCATCAACTGGTGTTGTTCTGGGTCTCCCAGATGCTGTTGCCATTTCCCATTCCGGTGAGTATCTGGAGTCCGGCGCTGACGTCAGCACTGGTTTGGCCCTGGGCCTACGCCATTACCCAACTCACTATTCGGAGATTGCTGTCATGAGCTTGATTCTGGCTTCCGCTTCCCCGCGTCGACAGGAACTGCTGCAGCAAATTGGCGTCTCTTTTGTGGTGCAGGCAGCGGATATTGATGAAACGCCTCTGGCTGGGGAAACCCCGCTGGATTATGTGGCCCGACTGGCCAGAAGCAAAGCCTCCCATATTGCCCTGAACAACGCCGGAAGCGCAGTGCTGGCGGCGGATACGACGGTGGTGGGGCAACAGCAGATTCTGGGTAAGCCTGAAAGCCGGGAACACGGTGAACAGATGCTGCGCCTGCTGTCGGGAAGCTGGCACGACGTCAGTACTGGCGTTGCGTTGCTGGTGCCAGGAAGTGAGTCAGCAGTGGCTCCTTCGGTTGTTTCTCATCAGGTTGTTTCTCATCAAGTTGTTACGACACGAGTACGCTTTCGGGATCTGTCAGAAGGTGAGATCAGCGCCTATCTGGATACCCGAGAAGGCATAGATAAAGCAGGCGGTTATGGCATTCAGGGAATGGGTGCGGTACTGGTTGAACGCATAGAAGGCAGCTACAGTAATGTAGTGGGCTTGCCCCTGGCGGAGACCGCCGTGATGTTAAGACAGTCAGGTATTTCCATTTGGCAATAGGACACTGTGGTGAACGCTGAAATTCTAATGAACATAACCCCAACCGAAACGCGGGTCGGGGTGGTCGAAAATGGTGTGTTGCAGGAAATCTTTATTGAGCGCACCAATCATCGCGGCATTGTAGGCAATATCTATAAAGGCAAGGTAGCGCGGGTTCTTCCTGGCATGCAAGCCGCCTTTATTGATATTGGTCTGGAGCGGGCGGCGTTTATCCATGTGGGTGAGTTGGGGGCGGCGGATAGCCACACTCCGATTAATCAGTTGTTGCACGAAGGCCAGTCTCTGGTTGTGCAAGTGACGAAAGACCCCATTGGTGCCAAGGGCGCACGCCTGACCACACAACTGACGATCCCGTCGCGCTATCTGGTGTATATGCCGGGAGCCAGCCATGTCGGGGTCTCCCAGCGTATTGAAGACGATGAAGAGCGCAGCCGTCTGAAAAAACTGGTGGCCTCCTGCATGGATCAGGAAGGACTGACGGGAGAGGCCGGTTTTATTCTGCGCACCGCTGCGGAAGGTGTGGGCGAAGAAGAAATTCTGGCGGACACTCGTTACCTGCGGCGCTTGTGGCGTAAGCTGGAAGAGCGCATCGGCGAGTTCTCGCCTCCGGCGGTGGTGTATGATGAGCTGCCACTGTTCCTGCGTACCTTGCGTGATTACGCTCGCCCCGGCATCGACAAGATTCTGGTGGATTCCCGCGAAACCTATCAGCGCATCCAGCAATTTGCCCAGCAGTACGTTCCAGAGATGGAAGAGAACGTGACCTACTATCACGGCCCGCGTCCGATTTTTGAATTGTACAGCGTGGAAGACGAAATCCAGCGTGCGCTGGAGCGCAATGTGCCGCTCAAATCCGGCGGTTATCTGGTGCTGGATCAGACCGAAGCCATGACCACCATTGACGTCAATACCGGTGGCTTTGTCGGGCGACGCAATCTGGAAGAAACCATCTACAAAACCAATCTGGAAGCAGCGACTTCCATTGGTCGTCAGCTACGCCTGCGCAATCTGGGCGGTATCATCATTCTCGATTTTATCGACATGACCGACCCCGAGCATCAGCGCCAGGTGCTGCGGATGCTGGAAAAAGTGCTCGAAAAAGACCACGCAAAAACCAAGATCAGTGGTGTGTCCGAGCTGGGTTTGGTGGAGATGACCCGCAAGCGTACCCGTGAAAGTCTTGAACACATGTTGATGGAGCCTTGCAAGGCCTGTGATGGCCGAGGCTCGGTTAAAACCGCCGAGACGGTGTGCTACGAGATCTTCCGGGAAATCCTGCGTGAAGACCGGGCTTACGGCGCTGGTAATTATCTGGTTTTGGCCAGTCAGTCGGTGATCGATCGCTTGCTGGATGAAGACAGCGCCGGTCTGGCTGATCTGGAAGCCTTTATCGGAAAAACCATCAAACTTCAGGTAGAAACCCTGTACGCACAGGACTACTACGACATCATCTTACAGTAGGCCATACGCATGAAATGGCTGTTAGCCGGTTGGAAGCAGTTGTGGGTTACGCTGCTGGTGGCAGTGGTCATGGTGACGGTCTACGTTGCCATGGGCCGTTTATTCATCCCTTTGGTCAAAGTCTGGCAGCCTGAACTGGAACACGCCTTGCAGTCCGCACTTGGACAGCCTGTGAGCTTGCAAGTGCTGGAAGGTGACTGGCGCTCTTTATTTCCCGTAGTGCGTTTGCGTCAACTCAGTATTGGCCAGGACGGCGGGCTTCGCATTGCCCGGGTTGAAGTGGAGTTGGACCCGGCGCGTTCCCTGTATCGCTTGTTGCCGGTTTTTCGGCGCATTGAAGTAGACGGCGTTTCCGCTTACGTCAGTCGGCGCGAAGATGGCTGGTATCTGGGCAGTGACTGGTTACTCTCTGCTCACTCTGCTGTGGATGGCTCCTCTGATGAAAAAAGCTCTGATGAAAAAAGTGCTGACCCGACTCCTGAAACAGTAGCGGATACAGAATCCGTAGACTCGGCAGAACAGCGGCCAGTATGGCTGCGCATGCTGGAGTTACAGCGCAGCATGGAAGCCACCAACTGGCACGTTGTGGTTGAAAGCCGCAGTGGCAATCTTGACCAGCTTCGTATTGAGCAATTGCGTTGGCGTCATCGGGGCAATAGCCAGTCGGTGACGGGCGATCTTTCCTGGGGCCGCAAGCAGTTGGCCCGAACTCGTCTCAGCGCCTTGTTGCACGGTCAGCTATGGCCGTGGAAAAAACAAAGCGGCAAGGTGTTTCTCGATGTTGAGCCTCAGTCCTGGGCTAGCTGGATTCCCGATTTGCCCGATTCCCTGTCGTTACCGGCAGCACATGCGGGAGCGGCCGTCTGGCTCAGTGTTGAAGATGGCAACCTCAAGAACGTGTTTGCCGATGTGGTGGTTGAGCAGCTGGATTTCAAATCCTCCAGCGGCGAACTCGCGGTGCGCGATGGGCATATTCAGGTTGCGGGCAAGCACAGTGGCAAAGACTGGCATCTGCGCGTGAAACCGGATCTGGGCGAGGCTCTGCCGTTTGATTCGCTGTTGGTCAGCTCCATTGATTTGCGCGGGCGACAAGCCTGGCAGCTTGGCATCCCTGATCTGGATGTGGGGCAAACACGACAGTTTTTGGTTGAACACACCTTGCTGCCTGCTCGCATACACCGTTATCTGGCCAACTTAAAACCCGAAGGTCACGCTGAAGATGTGCGTGTCTCGGTATTGCCGGGCGACGAATTGCAACTGGATGTGCGCACTCGGGTGCGGGATGTGGCGATGAAAACCTACGTCGGCATTCCGGGCCTCAGTAATATGGCGGGCGAGATCCACTTGTCACCTCGCCTGGGACGGTTTGATTTCACGGATCAGTCACCGATGCTGAACCTGTCGGGTGTGTATGACCAGCCCTGGAAAATGGATGCCATGTCGGGCACGTTCCGTTGGCTGGTAGAACCGGGCGCTTCGCAAATCTGGCTGGAAAATGCCCAGGCCCGATCTGCCGGTCTGAATATCACGACCGAGCTGAGTATGTACCTGCCTGCTCGTTCCTCGCCTCAGGAAACCCGTATTCGTCTGCTGCTCGGCATTCCCAAGGCTTCAGCGGCTGATAAGGCCCGCTTGTTGCCCGATTTGCTGGAAGAGGATGTGCGGCGCTGGATTGATGAGGCGTTACTGGCCGCTGATCTGAACAACGGTGCTTTTATGCTGGATGGGGTGCTGGACGAAGGTCGACCAGATTTGAGTCTGACCACCCAGTTATCGCTGGGTTTTGATCGGGCACGATTGAAATATCTGAGTGACTGGCCAGAGCTGGAAAATCTCAAAGGGCAGTTTTATCTGCATACGCCCAATCTGTCCGTCGATCTGGAATCCGGTAGCACTCTGGGAGGCCGCTTTGTGCGCAATAGTGGCAAGGTGCGATTGAAAACCGGCAAGGACAAGGTGAGCTGGTTGACGGTATCGGGCCATCTTCGGGGAAGCAGCGATGAAGCGTTTCAGTATTTCCGTGACACGCCGATACAGCAAGTCGTCGAGAACACCTTTGACAGTTGGTATGCACACGGTCGTCTGGATACGGCACTGTGGTTGCGAATGCCTCTGGTCGAAGCGGCTGTTGAACCTCATGTACGCCTGAATACCCGTTTTTACGATAATCATCTGGCGGTGCGGGATCTGGATCTGAATATTGGCCAATTGAACGGACGCCTGACGTTTGACTCTCGCAAAGGGCTGTTTTCCGAGTCGCTGAGCGGTGAACTGTTTGGTGGGAGTTTTAACGCCAGTATTGATTCAACAACCGTAGAAGGAAACACCCGGATTGCCTTGCAGGGAATGGGGCGTGCGCAGTGGTCGTCGATCAAACAATGGATGCCGCTTTTTCTATTGGAGCCAATTCAGGGTGATCTGGGGTATCAGGCCAGCCTGTCGATTGATACCGGGGCGGACAAGCTGGTGTTTGATGTCACTTCCGCACTGGACGGCACCCGGATCAACTATCCCGCCCCTTTGAGCAAGCACGTCGATGATACCGAACATGCCTTGAACTTACGGATCGAACCGGGCCGTGAAACCCGCATTACCCTGAATTACGACGACTGGATTCGGGCGGTGTTTGCCATGGATCAGCAAGGCTTGAATCGTGGTCAGGTGTATCTGGGGGATCATGAGCCTTTCCTGGGAAGTGATCCGGGTGTTGAGGTGCTGGGCGAAGTGACTGAACCCATTCTGGCTGAGGAGTGGTGGGCGCAATGGCAAGCGTTACTGCCTTTGGCTGAGGCGGAACAGAAGACGCTGGCGGCATCCGGTGTGGTGTCGGGGCGTCCAGCGGCTGAAGGGCCATCCAACCCTCTGCGTAACGTTGATCTTACTTTGTCAGACGTAACCGCCTGGGATCTGGCATTGGGTGAAACACACGTGGTGGCCAGTCAGGATTGGGGAGAATGGTTGTTTGCGTTTGAGTCGGTTTTGTCCAAAGGGGAGTTACTGATTCCAGCAGATGACGAGCCGTTGGCCATTGAGCTTGAGTACCTGCATTTACCAGTGTCGGAAGCTGGTTCAGCGCCAGACGCGGGAGCTAAAAAGAATCCGGCCTGGCAGCAGGCGACGCTGAAACGAACCTTGTCCGACGATGCGCTCAAGGAAATGATGCCGGGTGATTTGTTGCCAATGACGTTGAATATGAAGGAGTTCTTCATTGGCAGTCGGAATTTTGGGCGTTGGAACATGTCCAGCAAGCCGGTTGAAAACGGGATGGCGGTATCCATTCTGGACAGTGATCTGAAAGGCATTACGCTTACTGGTGATTTCCGTTGGCTGTTACACGATGGCAAGCACGAGACTCGGGTGGATTTGCTGAATATCAAGAGCAGAAATCTGGCGCGGGTGCAAAAGGCCTTCCGTCAGGAAGTGATTCTGGAGGGCGACAAAATGAACAGTGCGGCGCGCTTCTCCTGGCAAGGGTCGCCGATGGCGTTTAATACTCAGACTCTGGATGGTCTGGTGTCTCTGAGTGTGGAAAATGGCACCTGGAAAACGGAAGGAGCCGGTGCTCTGAAGGCGTTTGGCGCATTGAACTTCAGTTCCATTTCCCGACGCCTGAAACTGGATTTCTCTGACCTGTATCAGACCGGGTTGGCATTTGATGTGATGCGGGCCAAGGCCAATATTGAAAAAGGGGTGCTGACGTTTGCCGAGCCGCTGATGGTGGATGGGCCGGGGGCGAAATTTCTGGCATCGGGTAGTACCAATCTGAACGATGAGTCACTGGATATGAAGTTCGCAGTCACGTTTCCGGTGACGGATACCTTGCCGCTGGTGGCGGTATTGGCGGGGTTTGCACCGCAGGTGGCGGGAGCCATCTACGTGACTGAAAAGCTGATTGGTGATGAGCTGGAACAGTTTACCAGTGCCAGCTACGACGTGCGTGGAACCTGGAATAAACCGGATATGAATATTCGAGGGGCGTTCGACAACGAAGTGGACGGCAAGCGTGTGCGTTCGTTTAAAGAACGTTTCCTGAGTATTTTTGGACTGGAGGAAAGCAAGTAATGACTCGGGTGGCTGCAATACAAATGACGGCGGGGCTGGATGTTGGACTGAATCTGAGCACAGCCTGCAAGTTGGTGCAGGAAGCGGCTGAAGCCGGTGCAGAACTGGTGCTGTTGCCCGAGATGTTTCTGTGCATGGATGGCAAGCAGTATCCAGCGCTGGCAGCCGAGCAGAATTGGCTGGAAACGCTAAAAGGCTGGTGTCGGTCTCTGAATATCTGGCTGGTGGCCGGAGCCGTGCCTATGCCATCGCCGAACCCGGAAGAAACGCGTGTGCGTTCTGCCTGTCTGGTGATTGATCATCAGGGCGATGTGGTGGGTCGTTACGACAAGATTCATCTGTTCGATGTGGATGTCTCCGATGCACAGGGAGCGTATCGGGAATCACGTCGATTTGAGCCGGGATCGGATGTGGTGGTGATCGACTCGCCCGTGGGCAAACTGGGTTTGAGCATCTGTTATGACGTACGCTTCCCGGAGCTGTTTCGGCAGTTGCGAGAGCAAGGGGCGGAGGTGATTCTGGTGCCTGCGGCCTTTACGCATCGCACGGGAGCCGCGCATTGGGAGGTGTTGCTGCGGGCGCGCGCGATTGAAAGTCAGTGTTTTGTGTTGGCCTGCAATCAGTGCGGCTGGCATGACGAGCATCGCCAAACCTGGGGACACTCCATGCTGATTGATGGCTGGGGCAAGGTGCTTGGTCAGTTGCAGGAAGAAGAAGGTGTTCTGGTGGCTGACGTGGACAGTGACAGCCTGGAAAGTCTTCGTCAGTCCATGCCGGTGATGAATCACCGGCGTCTGGTGTAACAGGCTGTCGAGTCAGCTACCCAGCCCATTGCGTTGCAAGTGGGCAGCAAATTCAGCGTGTGTCAGCTCACCGACGATGCGGGCTTCGGTGATCTCCTTGCCATTGCGGTAAAACAGCACGGTAGGAGGCCCGAAGATGCCGCGCTGTTTCAGAAAGTCGATGTGCGCTTCGGTTTGGTCGGTAATGTCCAGTTGTACCCACGCCGTCTGTTTCAGGGTGTTCTGAATGTCGGCCTTGGCAAAAATCTCTTCGTCCATCACCTTGCAGCTGATGCACCAGTCAGCGTACAGGTCGATCATCACCAGCCTCTGGCTGTTTTGTATCTGCTGCTCCACCTCGTTAACAGACTCGGTTTGATAAAACGGTGACTCATGTGTGTCGGTGTTTTGAGCGCTGGAATAAGATGAGACGGCCAACGGTTTTAACGGGTTGCTTTGGCCTTGTAGAGCACCAATCAGAGCCGCTGCGCCATAAATCAGCAACACCCAGGCCAGGCCTTTTAACAGGCGTTGAAGGTTGTTGGCTGCTGGTTCCAGAGCGCCGAGTGTGATGGCGTAAACCAGCGCCAGAATGCCCCACAGCGCCAGACTCAGAGATTCCGGCAACAGGCGGCTGACCAGCCAAATGGCGACGCCCATCAGCAAGACACCAAAGAAAGCCTTGATCTGATTCATCCAGCCTCCGGCTTTCGGCAGTATGGAAGCGCCGGTGGTGCCCAGTACGATCAGAGGTGCGCCCATCCCCAGTCCGAGTGCCAGCAAAGCGCCACCGCCCAGCAGAGCATCTCCAGTGGTGCCAATGTAGACCAGTGCGCCTGCCAGCGGTGCCGATACGCACGGGGATACCACCAGAGCCGACAGAACCCCCATGATAAAGACGCTGAGCCACTGACCGCCGGATTGCTTTTGGCTCCATTCGTTCAGGCGGTTGCGCACAGCGGAAGGCAGTTGCAGTTCGTACAGTCCAAACATGGCCAGAGCCAGAGCCACAAACAAGGCTGCGAACAGACTCAACACCCAGGGCGTTTGCATCCAGGCCTGAATATTGGCTCCGGCTCCCAGCAGGCCAACGGTTACACCGGCAGCGGCGTAGGTGATGGCCATGCCGAGTACGTACGTGCTGGATAGCCAAAAACCTTCCCGGCTGCTGCGTTGCCCTTGTCCGAGCACGATACTGGTCAGGATGGGCACCATTGGCAGAACGCACGGCGTAAAGGTCAGCCCGATGCCGAGCACAAAAAAGATGCCAATCACAGCCCACCAGGAGCGGCCTTCAAACCAGGAGTCGCGGGTTTCAGAGGCGCTGGTCGTTGCTGTTGTATTGGTGTCTTCTGTGTCTGTTTGAATGACTGGTTCAGCCGGAGCAGGAGCAGCAGACTGAAATTCGGGAATCGTCAGTGAGTAGCGTTGTGGCGGATAACACAGGCCAGCATCGGCGCAGCCCTGATGATTGAGTGTGGCGGCTCCGGGCTTAAGATTGCTGAGGTCGAACTCGACCACCAATTCGCCGTAGAAAGCCGTCACCAGGCCAAAAGCTTCGTCTTCTTTTTCAATGCCGGGAATCGAATAGGAAACCGGTTGGAGTTTGGTCTCGCCCTGTTGAATAAACAGGCGATGCTTGTACAGATAGTAGCCGGGTTGGGAATCCCAACGAGCGACCAGTCTGGAGCCGACCATTTCCGTATTGAGAGGAAAGGCTTGTTCGACACGCAGGAACTGCGGTTCTGAAGAAGATTTGAAATTATCCAGCAACCCGGCTTGAGTCACAGGCAACCAAAGACAACACAACAACCAGACCAGCCAACGCATGAGCGCTCCTGCATAGCAACAATATTTTATGAGGGGCCGATGGCTGCGGCGTGCAGCCTCGGAGACAATCAGTTTTTACGCTGGACGGCCAGTTTCAATAAGCCAATCAACGCGGCTTTGGCATCGGAATCGGGAATAAGTTGCAGTTGCTTTTCGGCCTCAGCGACACACTCATTGGCCTTGTTGCGGGTGTATTCCATTGAACCGCAGGAAGCGAGGACTGCCATGACGCTGTCCATGTCGTCCAGGCCACCTTTGCGGATGGCTTGCTTGACCAGCTTTTGGCCGTCTTCTGGCGCAGTGGCGATGGCGTGAATCAGCGGCAGGGTAGCTTTGCCTTCGGCGAGGTCATCACCGACGTTTTTGCCCAGTTCTTCCGTGTCGCCTTCGTAGTCGAGCAAGTCATCAACCAGTTGAAAAGCGATGCCCAGCAGTTGGCCGTAGCGGCGCAAGGCTTCCTGCTGTTCCGCCGGGGCATCAAACAGGGCAGCAGCGCCTTCGGTGGAGGCTTCAAACAATTGTGCGGTTTTGCCCTGAATCACGGTGAAGTACTGTTCTTCGGTGATCTTGGGATTGCGTACGTTGGTGAGCTGTAGTACTTCACCTTCGGCAATCACACAGGTGGTGGTGGAAAGAATATTCATCACTGGCAGGCTGCCCAGCTCGACCATCATCTGAAAGGCACGGCTGTAGAGGAAATCACCGACCAGAACGCATTGCGGATTGCCCCAGTTGGAGTTGGCGGTGGGCTTGCCACGGCGTAAATCCGATTTATCGACCACGTCATCGTGCAGCAAGGTGGCGGTGTGCAGGAATTCGATCACGGTGGCCAGCTTGACGGCCTGATTGCCTTGGTACCCCAATGCGCGGGCGGTGAGCAGCACCAGTAAAGGACGAATGCGCTTGCCGCCGCTGGTGACAATGTAGGCCGCTATTTTTTCCACCAGAGGAACGCGTGAAGAAAGTTGTTCGTTGATCAGTTGATCGACGGCCTGGAAGTCGTCGCCAACGACAGCGAGGATGTCTTGTAATTGCATGAGCGGGTCTCTTGAAATCGCGGTCTTGGAGTCAGGTTTTCCGGCAGGCAATAAACAGCATTCCCCAAGCGTATGGAAGTGACGTGACACGGATAGTTGAGTGCTGCTGTCGCCTTTGGTGGGCGGGTCGCGGCCCTTTTGGGCAAATGCTAGGCAGCCCCTGTGTTAGTGTCAAGAATGCCATTTGGCAATATTGTATTTACCGTTATTCTGGGCTATATTCTCGCGCCCCGAAAAATCGCTCCCTGCCATATGGAAACCAGAGCGTTACCAGTAGAAGCAGGCGAATTTAAGCAGCGACACAACTTGCCGAAGCCGGGGTTAAAATGAGCTTCGGCCTTTAATAAGCTTATTGAAGGCACAGATTATGTACGCAGTAGTTGTAACTGGCGGTAAGCAGTACCGTGTTGAAGAAGGTCAAACCCTGAAAGTTGAGAAACTGGAAGTGGCGACTGGTGAAGCGGTTGAACTGGAAAAAGTATTGCTGATCGGCAATGGCGATGACGTTAAAATTGGCGCTCCTGTTGTTGAAGGCGCTAAAGTGACTGCAGAAGTGGTTGCACATGGTCGTCACAAGAAAGTGAAAATCATGAAGTTCAAGCGTCGTAAGCACCACATGAAGCAAATGGGCCACCGTCAGTGGTTCACTGAACTGAAAATCACCAGCATCGCTGGCTAATTTTTTTAAATTCAACTTGGGCCCTGTGCAATTGATTCGTTCAGTTGCCACATCCGCAGTGTTGTAGTGGCCCCTCAGAAGGAGAAAGAAGCATGGCTCACAAAAAAGCTGGTGGTTCTACTAAAAACGGTCGCGATTCGGAAAGTAAACGCCTTGGCGTAAAACTGTACGGCGGCCAGGTTGCCAAAGCGGGTAACATCATCATCCGTCAGCGTGGTACTCGTGTACACGCCGGTGATAATGTACGTGTTGGTCGTGACCACACTTTGTTTGCTACGTCTGAAGGTGTTGTTAAGTTTGAGGTTAAAGGCCCTCAAAACCGCAAGACTGTAAGCGTCGTACCGGCCGCCTGATTCCAACAGAATCAGGAACCGTGACAGGAAACGCCCTGGCTGGTTTCAGTTGGGGCGTTTTTGTTTGTTTTTTCTGAGGGCATGACATGAAATTCGTCGACGAGGCGCGTGTAACGGTTGAAGCGGGTAAGGGCGGCAACGGGTGTTTGAGCTTTCGTCGCGAAAAGTTCATTCCCCGGGGTGGCCCGGATGGCGGTGATGGCGGTGACGGCGGCTCCATCTATCTGGAAGCGGATGATGCGGTGAACACTCTGGTGGATTATCGCTATACCCGTCGCTACCGTGCCGAACACGGTAAAAGTGGCGCGAGCCAGAACTGTACCGGAGCCAAGGGCAGTGACCTGGTGCTGAAAGTGCCTGTGGGTACTACGGCTATTGATGAAGATACTGGCGAGACTCTGGGTGATCTGACGGATATCGGTCAGCGCCTGATGGTGGCTCGCGGTGGTTTTCACGGGTTGGGTAATACTCGCTACAAGTCCAGTACCAATCAGGCTCCACGCCAGACCAAACCGGGTCAGCAAGGGGAATCTCGTAATCTCAAACTGGAGATGAAGGTACTGGCGGACGTGGGCTTGCTGGGGTTGCCTAATGCCGGTAAATCCACCTTTATTCGTTCTGTATCTGCCGCCAAGCCCAAAGTGGCTGACTACCCCTTTACCACGCTGGTTCCCAATCTGGGTGTGGTGTCCATCGAGCAGCACCGTAGCTTTGTAGTGGCGGATATTCCGGGGCTGATTGAAGGTGCATCGGACGGTGCGGGCCTGGGTGTGCGTTTCCTCAAACATCTGGTGCGTACGCACTTGTTGCTGCACATCGTTGATATGGCACCGCTGGATGGTGCTGATCCGGCAGAACGGGCGATGGCTATTTCCGATGAGCTGGAGCGCTTTTCTCCGGCATTGGCCAAACGTGAACGTTGGCTGGTATTGAACAAACTGGACTTGTTGCCAGAAGACGAGCGGGAAGCTCGCTGTCAGGAAGTGCTGGAACGTCTGGATTGGCAAGGGCCTGTTTATCAGATTGCAGCCATTAATCGACAGGGCACCTTTCAGCTCAGTTGCGACATCATGGAACACATTGATGGGCGCCATCGTCGCGTGCAGGAAGATGAGGACTACGCCGAGCAATTGCAGCAGGAGCGTGAACTGGTTGAACTGGAAGCGCGTGAGCGTATCGAGGCATTGCAGGAACAACACCGTCAGGAGCGTGCGGCTCTCAGAGCCAAGCCGCAGGATGACGACGATGATTATGATGTTGAAGTGGTTTATACACGGGAGTAATGAGCCGAATGAGCGGTGATCTGGCTGCGATCAGAGCCGGACTGTCCCGGCGCAAGCGTTGGGTGATCAAGATTGGCAGCGCCCTGTTAACCAATGATGGTCAGGGGTTGAACTACAGCGGCATGCAGGATTGGGTCGATCAAATGGCTGCTTTGCTGGAAGCAGGCCACGAGGTGGTTCTGGTTTCTTCAGGTTCTGTTGCCGAAGGCATGACGCGTCTTGGTTGGTCGGCTCGTCCGGCAGAATTGCATCAGTTACAAGCGGCAGCAGCGGTTGGGCAGATGGGTCTGGTTCAGGCCTATGAGCGCGCGTTTGCAACGCATCAGCGTCACGCTGCCCAGATTTTGTTGACCCATGATGATCTGAGTAATCGGGCGCGTTACCTGAACGCACGCGGCACCTTGCGGACTCTGATGGAGATGGGCGTGGTGCCGGTCGTGAATGAAAACGACACCGTGGTGACGGATGAAATCTGTTTTGGTGATAACGACACTCTGGGGGCGTTGGTTGCCAATCTGGTTGAGGCTGATGTGTTGGTGCTGTTAACGGATCAGGACGGTTTGTATACCGCTGACCCGCGCTCGAATCCGAATGCGAGTCTGGTCTCTCAGGCGCGGGCTTCTGATGCTTCCCTGTCGGCAATGGCGGGCGGTGGCGGTGTTCTGGGGCGCGGTGGTATGGCGACCAAGGTGCGGGCTGCCCGATTGGCGGCGCGTTCCGGTGCCGATACGCTGATTGCCGGTGGCCGGGTCGAGAACGTGCTGACGCGCTTGCACGCCGGTGAGTTACTGGGAACCCTGTTGCAAGCCGATGCTGCACCTGTAGCGGCGCGCAAGCAATGGATTGCCGGGCATTTGCAAACACGCGGCGAGCTGGTACTGGATGCCGGGGCCGTCAAAGCCTTGAAACATGGTAATCGCAGTCTTCTACCCATTGGGGTTGTGTCTGCACGCGGGCATTTTAATCGTGGCGAAGTGGTTGCGTGTCTGGACGAAGATGGCGTAATCGTTGCCAAAGGGTTGGCCAATTTTAGCGTGGGTGAAGCGCGTCAGATTTTGCGTTTGCCATCCAGTCGTCTGGAGCAGGCGCTGGGGCGAGTGGTTGAGCCAGAGATGATCCATCGGGATAACCTGGTGGTTGTTTGAGCATCTTGGGTAATGTAAATATATCTTGAAATAATCATGCTTAGCATGTGAATAGGGTGAGAGAGTCAATATGATTGAATCGGTAAATGTTGCAGGAATGGACGTCAGTAACACGACGCCCTTTACCTTGTTTGGTGGCATGAATGTGCTGGAAAGTCGTGATCTGGCGATGGCGATTTGTGAGCATTACGTCGAAGTCACCAGTCGTCTGGGCATTCCTTATGTTTTCAAAGCGTCTTTTGACAAGGCGAATCGTTCTTCCATTGCGTCTTATCGTGGCCCAGGCATGGACGAAGGATTGAAGATTTTTGAGGAAATCAAAAAAACCTTCAATGTGCCTGTGATTACGGATGTGCATGAACCGCATCAGGCGGCTCCGGTAGCGGAAGTGGCGGATGTGATTCAGCTTCCGGCCTTTCTGGCGCGTCAGACCGATCTGGTTGTGGCGATGGCGGAAACCGGCGCAGCGATTAATATCAAGAAGCCGCAGTTCCTGGCACCGCACGAAATGCGTCATATCATTCGCAAGTTTGCAGAAGCAGGGAATGAGCGAGTGATGTTGTGTGAACGTGGCTCCAGTTTTGGTTATAACAACCTGGTGGTGGATATGCTGGGGATGGATGACATGAAGGTTCAGGCCCCGGTGATTTTTGATGCGACGCATGCGTTGCAGCGTCCAGGTGGTCGGGAAGATTCCGCAGGTGGTCGTCGACAGCAGGCGTTTGAGCTGGCGCGTTCCGGTATGGCGCTGGGGATTGCAGGTCTGTTTCTGGAAGCACACCCAAATCCGGCAGAAGCCAAATGCGACGGCCCTTGTGCGCTGCCTCTGGATAAGCTGGAAGTGTATCTGGAGCAAATGAAAGCCGTAGACTCGTTGGTGAAATCGTTTGATCCGGTTGTGATCGACTGATACACCGACTGTTAAACATGGGGGATGGGATTTTCTGGTTGACACCTTGTGCTGCTGTCTGGATAATCTCGGCCCTCTAAAATATATCCAATTCAACCGATTTGAGGAGCCGACTGTGGCAAATTCTGCTGGTTCTCGTAAACGCGCCCGTCAGGCTATCAAGCGTCGCGCTCGTACTATAGCTCTGCGTTCCATGGTACGTACTTACATCAAGAAAGTTTACGCTGCTGTTGCAAGCGGAAGCTACGACGACGCTCAGGCTGCGTTTTCAAAAGCTCAACCTTACATCGACAAGATGGTTAACAAAGGTATTCTGCACAAGAACTCTGCAGCACGTACCAAGAGCCGTCTGAATGCCAAGGTTTATGCTCTGAAAGGCTAAGGCCAATTCAGAACAGAAAAGCCCGCTCTTGCGGGTTTTTTTGTGCCTGTGAATCCGTGAGGGAAGCATCCTATGACTGAGCCCACATCACCACAGTCGACAGACAGCAAGCCTGCCGAGCCTACTGCTCGTGAGAGTGGCTTGTTGAAATCTTCTTCCATAGTCAGTGTATTGACGTTGCTTAGCCGGGTGTTGGGGCTGGTGCGGGATGTGGTAGTGGCGCAGTATTTTGGCACTCGTATCGATGCCTTTCTGGTCGCGTTTAAAATCCCCAATTTCTTTCGTCGTCTGTTTGCAGAAGGGGCATTTACCGTCGCTTTTGTGCCGGTGCTCTCGGAATATCGCACCCAACGTGCCTTTCAGGATGTGCAGATGCTGGTGGCCAGAGTGTCTGGCGTATTGGGTACGGTGCTGTTTGGTGTGACGGTATTGGCCGTTACTTTTGCGGACTATTTACCCTGGTTGTTTGCCCCCGGTTTTCAGCAAGACCCGGAAAAATTTGCACTGACTGGTGAGCTGCTACAAATCACCTTTCCCTATCTGTTATTTATCGCCTTGACGGCATTTTCTGGCAGTGTCCTGAACAGCTACGGTCGTTTTGCGGTGCCTGCCTTTACCCCGGTTTTGCTGAATGTGTGTCTGATCAGTATCACCTTGTGGGGGGTGGATGAATTCGACGAGCCGTTGTTTGCCCTGGCCTGGGGCGTTTTCTTTGCGGGCGTGTTGCAGTTTTTGTTTCAGTTGCCTTTTCTTGCGCGTCTTCAGTTGTTGGTGCGGCCTCAATATCAGCCACAGGATGAGGGCGTACGGCGCATTGTCGGCTTGATGATTCCGGCGTTGTTCGGAGTGTCCGTCAGTCAGATTAACCTGCTGCTGGATACGGTGCTGGCGTCGTTCCTCGAAAACGGCAGTGTCAGTTGGCTGTATTACGCCGATCGCTTGAACAACCTGCCGTTGGGCCTGTTCGCCATCGCCATTGGTGTGGTGATTCTGCCAGCCTTGTCCAGTCGTCATGCCGAGCAGCAGCAAGAGGGGTTTGCAGACACGCTGGATTGGGCCATACGCATGGTATTTCTGCTGGCTTTACCAGCAGCGTTGGCACTGGCGTTATTGGCTGAACCCTTGATGGCCACGATTTTCTATCACGGTGCGATTACGGAATACGACGTAAGCCAAATGAGCCTGGCATTGCAGGCGTACGCCAGCGGGTTGTTGGCCTTTATGATGATCAAGGTGCTGGCTCCGGGGTATTACGCCCGTCAGGATACAACGACGCCAGTGAAAATCGGGATTCAGGCGATGGTCGTGAATATGGTGTTGAATCTGATTCTGGTATTTCCGTTTGATCATGTCGGGCTGGCGATGGCGACCGCATTGTCCTCCTTCTTTAATGCCTTTATGTTATATCGGGGATTGAAGCAGAAGGGTGTCTATCGAGCGTCTTCTGGCTGGCTGCGCTTTTCGCTGCGTTTGGTGCTGGCCAATATTGGCCTGGTTGCTGCCGTGTTGCTATTGGCAGGGCCATCTTCACAGTGGTTGGCCTGGGGTGCGACTGAGCGCATGTTCCAGATGGCGCTGGTTGTGATCGCGGGTGTAGCGGTTTATGTTGGCGTATTAGTTGCTGCCGGGTTGCGTTTACGCCACTTGCGTGGCGTGCAATTTTGATCAGGCAGAGTACGACGTGCCTGTTCGCTCGAGGGGTGCTTGGCTATAATTCGCCCCTTGTATTGATTGACAGAGAATGAGGATTTCATGCGGTTGCTGCGTGGCTTGTACAATATTCCATCCGGTTTTCAGGGCTGCGTTGCAACGATAGGCAACTTTGATGGGCTGCATTTGGGACATCAGGCGGTATTGGCTGCCTTGAGTAAGGCATCGGAAGAAACGGGTATGCCGACGCTGGTGATGCTGTTTGAACCTCAGCCTAAAGAGTTTTTTGCTCCGGCCCAAGCTCCGGCGCGTCTGGCCAGTGTGCGCGAGAAATTGCTGGATTTGCAGCAGGCTGGTGTCGATTACGTTCTCTGTCTGCCGTTTAACCAGCGCTTGCGTTCGATGACGGCGGATGCCTTTATTCAGCACATTCTGGTGGATGCCCTGAAGGTTCAGCATTTGATTGTCGGAGATGACTTCCGCTTTGGCTGTGATCGTCGTGGCGACTTTCAGGCGCTGTCAGCAGCAGGCAAGATACATCGGTTCGAGGTTGAAGATACGCCGACGTATGAAATCGACCACACGCGAGTCAGCAGCACTCGCATCCGGTCTGAACTGTCGTGTGCCGGGTTAAGCGCGGTGAATCGATTAATGGGACGTCCTTATCGCATGAATGGCCGTATCATTACCGGACGGCAGTTAGGGCGTACTCTCAATACACCCACCGCCAATGTACGCATTGATCGGCGAACGCTAACCATGAGCGGGGTGTTTGTGGTGCAGGCGCGTATCGAAGAAACCGGTCAGGTGTACCAGGGCGTTGCCAATCTGGGGGTCAAACCCTCTGTGGCTGAGCAGCCTGAACCTTCTCTGGAGGTTCATTTACTGGACTACTCCGGGGATGTGTACGGCAAGCACCTTGATGTGGTGTTTTTGGCCCGCCTGAGAGAAGAAAAGCGGTTTGGCTCACTCGATGAGCTGACCACTGCGATAGAACAGGATAAAAGCGACGCCCGAGCCTGGTTTGCTCGGGGTTGAACAAGCATACATACGTATTCAAGACATTCAGGAAAGCGATCCGGCCATGAACGATAAAGTGGAAAGCCAGTATAAAAACACTCTGAACCTGCCAGATACCAGTTTCCCGATGCGGGGCAATCTGGCCAAGCGCGAACCGGCCATGCTGGCGCGCTGGGAAGAGATGGGGCTGTATCAGAAAATTCGTCAGGCACGTGCCGGACGTGATCCTTTTGTGCTGCACGATGGCCCTCCTTATGCCAACGGCAAAATCCACATTGGCCATGCGGTCAACAAGATTCTCAAGGATGTGATCGTCAAGTCCCAGACCCTGAATGGCAAGGACGCGCCGTATGTGCCAGGTTGGGATTGTCACGGTTTGCCGATTGAGCTGAAAGTTGAAGAGCAGGTTGGCAAGGTCGGTGACAAGGTCACGGCTTCTGAATTTCGCCAGCATTGTCGCGAATACGCAGCCAAGCAGGTGGATGGCCAGCGTGAAGACTTCAAGCGTTTGATGGTTCTGGGAGATTGGGAAAACCCGTATCTGACCATGGACTTCCACTTTGAAGCCGACATCATCCGCACTTTGGGTCGTATCATCGACAAGGGCCATTTGCACAAAGGCTTCAAGCCAGTGAACTGGTGTCCTGACTGTGGTTCTGCCCTGGCGGAAGCCGAGGTTGAATATCAGGATAAAAAGTCGATTGCCATTGATGTGAAGTTTGCGTTTGCCAACGCGCCTGCCTTGATCGAAGCCTTCGGTCTGGATGCGTCCGCTTATGCTGATGTGCCTGCCAGTATTGTGATCTGGACGACCACACCATGGACGTTGCCTGCGAACGAAGCCGTGTCGGTACACCCAACGCTGGAATACTCGCTGGTCAAACTGACCGAGCGGAACGAATTGCTGGTATTGGCCGCTGATCTGGTCACGGATGCGATGGGGCGTTATGGCATTGAAGCGGATGGCTTTGAAGTGCTGGCAACGACCAAAGGCGCGACGTTTGGCCAGACTGCTGAGCAAACAGAAGTTCCCTTTATGCTGGTACACCCGTTTATGCCGGGTACTGATGCCACTGAAAAAACCGTTCCGGTCATCACCGGCGACCATGTGACGGCAGACTCGGGTACGGGTGCGGTTCATACGGCTCCCATGCATGGCGCGGACGATTACAAGGTATCCGAGCAGTTTGGTGTGAAAGCCAACGAAATGCTGGTCGATAGCCAGGGCTGTTTCATCAACAATGCTGTTCTGGAGCAACTGGAACTGGCGGGCCTGAGCACGGCTGACAAAGGCAACTTCCGGGTGCTGGGCATTCTGAATGAGCGCGGTGCTTTGCTGAAGAAAGTGAACATCAAACACAGTTATCCTCATTGCTGGCGTCATAAAACCCCGATTATCTTCCGGGCAACGCCGCAGTGGTTTATCAGTATGGATCAAGCCGGTTTGCTGACGCAGGCCATGCACGAAGTGGATAACACGGTTGAGTGGCGTCCGGGTTGGGGCAAGGCTCGTATTGAAGGCATGATGACAGAACGCCCGGACTGGTGTATTTCCCGTCAGCGTACCTGGGGCGTGCCAATTGCCTTGTTCGTTCACAAGGAAACCAGCAATGTTCATCCGCGTACGCCAGAGCTGATCGAAGCGGTTGCCAAGCGCGTGGAAGAAAAAGGCATTGATGCCTGGTTTGATCTCGATCCGGCGGAGTTGCTGGGTGATGAGGCAGGCCAATACGAAAAAGTCATTGATACGCTGGATGTCTGGTTTGATTCCGGTGTGACACACACGGCGGTATGCCGCCAGCGTGATGGTTTGACCTTCCCGGCAGATTTGTACCTGGAAGGCTCTGATCAGCATCGTGGCTGGTTTCAAAGCTCCTTGCTGACCAGTGTGGCAGCGTACGCTCAGGCGCCTTACAAAACGGTTCTGACCCATGGCTTTACGGTAGATGGTGATGGCCGCAAGATGTCCAAGTCTCTGGGCAATACGGTTGAGCCTCAGAAAGTACTGAACAGCCTGGGTGGAGATATCCTGCGCTGGTGGGTAGCAGATACTGACTACAGCGGTGAAATGACGGTTTCGGATGAAATCCTCAAGCGCAATGCGGATTCCTATCGTCGTGTGCGTAACACCTGTCGCTTCCTGCTGGCGAATATTAATGGCTTTGATCCGAAAACGGATCTGGTTTCAGGTGATCAATTATTGCCACTGGATGCCTGGATCGTGGATTACACTCGCACGTTGCAGGAGCAGGTAGCTGCTTTCTATCAGGATTACGACTTCAAAGGCTTGACCAAAACACTGATGAACTTCTGCGTCAGTGAATTGGGTGGCTTCTATCTGGATGTGATCAAGGATCGTCAATACACCTGCAAGGCCGATGGTCTGCCACGTCGCAGCGCCCAGACGGCCTTGTTCCATGTTCTGGAAGCCATGAGTCGCTGGATTGCACCGGTTCTGTCGTTTACGGCTGAAGAGATCTGGGATTGTCTGCCGGGTGAGCGTGAGGAGTCGATCTTCCTGGCCGAGTGGTATCAGGACTTCCCGGAATTGCCTGCAAGCCAGTTCTCTAACGAATACTGGCAAACCATTCTGGCGGTGAAGGAATGTGTGAACGGGGAACTGGAGAAAAAACGTGGAGACAAACAGATTGGAGCCAATCTGACCGCTGAGGTGACCTTGTATGCCAGCCCGGAATTGAAAGCACAGCTCGATTTACTGGAGCAAGAACTGCGTTTCATTTTGCTGACGTCTGCGGCCACGGTTCAACCTTTCTGTGTTGATCAGGGGGAAGCCACCGAGCTGGGCGACTTGCGCATTACCGTAGTGGCTTCTGAACACGAGAAGTGTGAGCGCTGCTGGCATCACAGTGATGACATTGGCACAAACGCTGCTCATCCAACTTTGTGCGGTCGTTGTGTCGAAAATATTGAAGGAGAGGGCGAAACCCGCCTGTATGCCTGATGAATGATAAGTCTCGGCGAGACCTGATGTGGTTTCTGATTGTTATTGGCATTTTTACTGCTGATATCGCGACGAAACAAATAGCGGAAGCCATGCTGGAATATGGACGGGGAATACCTGTCCTGCCAGTGCTGGATTTTACTCTGCTGTATAACAAGGGCGCAGCTTTCAGCTTTCTGGCCAGTGAGTCGGGGTGGCAGCGTTGGCTGTTTACGGGCATATCCGGTGTCGTCAGCTTAGTCTTGATGGGCTGGCTGTATCGGCTGGAGAAGAATCAGGTTTGGCTTGGTGTCGCTTTGGCTCTGATTCTCGGCGGGGCTTTGGGCAACCTGTTTGACCGGGTTGCGTTTGGACATGTGATTGACTTTATTGCTGTCCATTGGAACGACGCCTATTTCCCTGCGTTTAATATTGCGGATTCTGCGATTACCGTTGGCGCAATTATGCTGGGTATTGATGCCATTCGAGACAGTATCCAGGCGGATAAAAACAAATCCAATTCAGAATCGTGCTGAATATTCATTGATTGAGAGCGTGACATGTCTGTAGCAACCATAAGTGCCAATAGCCAAATTAGCCTGCATTTTTCTCTGAAAATGGATGATGGTCAGGTGATTGATTCAACGTTTGATCGAGCGCCTGCATCGTTTTCCATGGGGGACGGCAGTTTACTGCCAGGCTTCGAGGCTCGTTTGTTGGGGTTGGTGACGGGGGATCGCAAAGAGTTCGATATTCCTCCGGAAGACGGCTTTGGTCAGCCAAACCCCAATAATATGCAGACGATGAAGCGTACGGATTTTGCGGCTGATATGCCCATTGCTCCGGGGTTGGTGGTTTCCTTTGCTGATGCCCAGAATGCGGAATTGCCGGGTGTGATTGCCAGTATTGAAGGCGATCGGGTTGAGGTGGATTTCAATCACCCTCTGGCGGGTAAAACGCTAAAATTTGACGTGCAGATTCTGGAGGTCAAAGATGCAGATCAAGCTGGCTAATCCACGCGGTTTCTGTGCGGGTGTTGATCGTGCGATTGATATTGTTAATCGCGCGCTGGACTTGTTTGAACCTCCTATTTATGTCCGTCATGAGGTTGTTCACAATAAGTTTGTAGTGAATGGCTTGAGAGATCGTGGCGCTATCTTCGTCGATGAGCTGCACGAAGTACCAGACGACAGCATTGTGATTTTCTCGGCTCATGGTGTGTCTCAGGCTGTGCGTCAAGAGGCAGAAAATCGTGGTTTGAAGGTGTTTGATGCAACTTGTCCGCTGGTCACCAAGGTGCACCTGGAAGTGGCTCGTTACAGTGCCGATGGCAGCGAGTGCATCCTGATTGGCCATAAGGGCCACCCGGAAGTCGAAGGGACGATGGGGCAATACAACCACTCTGCGGGTGGGGAAATCTATCTGGTTGAGAATGAAGATGATGTGGCAACGCTTCAGGTCAAGAATACCAGCCAGCTTTCTTACGTGACCCAGACAACCCTGTCGATGGATGATACGGCCAGAGTGATTGATGCACTGCGCCAGCGTTTCCCGCAAATTAAGGGGCCTCGCAAGGACGACATCTGTTATGCCACCCAAAACCGTCAGGACGCAGTCAAAAATCTGGCGGCACAATGTGATTTGCTGTTGGTGGTAGGGTCGCCCAATAGCTCCAACTCAAATCGTCTGCGTGAGCTGGGTGAGAGGATGGGAGCCAAGGCGTATTTGATTGACGATGCAACGGAAATACAACCCGAATGGCTGGCCGCTGCATCCAGCGTTGGTATTACCGCAGGTGCTTCTGCTCCAGAAGTATTGGTTCAGAAAGTGATACAGCATTTGGCGTCGGTGGGAGGGCAACTTCCGGAAGAGATGTCAGGAACAGAAGAAAACGTGGTTTTCTCCCTGCCCAAAGAACTGAAAATGGTCGAGGTGAGCTGAGAGGCTCACCACTCCAGAGTGGTTCCATCCAGTATACGATCCTGGCGGCCCATGGTGTTGGCGATCAGGTTGCCGTCACCTGCTTGCTCTCCCTGAGCTTTAGCAACAATCTCAACACACTCTTTCAGAGTGTAGCCTGAACAGCTTTGTGCTTTGATTTTATAGCGTACATCTCTGGTCTCATGCTCACCACTGCTATTAACTTGTAGCCCAAGGGTTTTAAGCGTTTTTGTGTAGGTGAGTTCGTCGGTATAAAACCGTTCCTGAGCTGACAGGATTTCTTGTATAACACCAATGGCATCGCTGCGGTAGCCTGATTGAATATTTCTGTTATAGGAGGGTATTGCAACAGAAGCAAGGATGCCAATCACAACGAGTACAACCATTAATTCTATTAGAGAAAAACCATTTCTCTTCATTATATTAGCTCCCTTAGGGTTTGTGGGTATAGTTTTTTAGTGCGACCGTTGTGATTTGAATCTGTCTTGGAATTTGGTCATTGGTGAAACTGTAAGGCTTGGCATCAAAAAGAATATAACTACGGTTCGCTTTTACCATGTTGAAATTTGAAAATGCGCGTGTCAGCACAGCAATGCGCACAGCATAAACGCTGTTCATGTCGATGGAAGTATCCAGTGAACGATAGTTATAAATGTCGCCAAAGTAAATGCCGGTTTTTCCAGGGGTTACATCTGACTCCGCATATAGAGCTTGTAAACCTTCAATTCCGGAAGCCAACGTTTGAGGAAAGTTCAGAATTTTCCCGGTGTCATCGTTATAGGTGACACACTTTAATACGTCATCGTAACTATCGGACTGATCTTCAGATTTTTCATGGCTATTTCCATTGGCTATTATCGCACTTTCAACCCAATAAACATCGACTAGCACGGACTCTCCACTGGTTAGGCCAGCAGTGCCTTTTAAATCGATGCCAGTACAGTCTTCAGCTTCCCAAGGGTATGCGGAATCATCATTAAACGTTCTGCGTATGGCAATACGGTCATTTGTATCTTCACTGTTGAAAGAACAGTGGGCATTATCATCTGGAGGGACGATTGTATTATCTGTACATATGTTGGAAAAAGGTTGTATTCGTTCGGCCTGCAAGTCTGCCGAAAATCCGGCTTTTCTTATTTGCTGATAGAGTAGTGTAGTAGTCAGGCGTGCAGTTTCCTGTGCCTGTGATACTCCGTTGGTATGTGCCGATGTTTTATTGGCTGTCATCATGATTTTAACCATGGAAAGCCCAATAGCTAACATCAATACACCAACAATCATTAACTCAATTAAACTGACACCAGTTTGCTTCTTTATTGATCTCATGGGGTGAAGTCCATTTTGATGCTATCTCTGCGTGTTGCTATTTTGGTATTGGGGGGCATTAAGCTAACGTCAGTAATATAGACTTTGTTACCTTTAGTGTCGGTTGCGACTCCGGTACGTGAAGCCCAGGATAATGCGATGGTGATTTGAAATTCTTGATCTGTGCTGGTCGGTGTCACGAAAACAGATAACTTGGGGTCAGCAATAAAACTGCTGGCATTGGTTTTGACAACATCTGCGTTGCTAACCAAAATATCTCGACCACAAAATGTATCCCATAAATCGTATGCTGCCAATTCCGCACCTGAACAAACTGTGGCCTGAGTATCATTAGTGCCATCAAAGTAATCAGCACATACTTTGGTGGTAGTTAGTGAACTACAGGATTGTTCGCCGCCGGTGTTATACGAAAGGGCAGCTTCAGGGTTTGCGACAATACGATTGCGTAAATCCTCTATCATCCAAACAGCCTGAGAGCGACTGCCTGAGTCAATTGCAGAGCGGTTCGCTTCCAGCATCATGGCGTTTAACCCAACCAGGCCAATTGTAGTTATGGCTAGGGTGACTGCTATTTCAGCAAGTGTAAATGCAGCTGTTTTGGAATATAAACTTAACTGCTTCATGTGCATTTTTCTCGTTCAATGATCAGTTGTCCTAAGGATTGTATCTTGAGTGTTATACGACGATTTCCGGTGCAGTATGGAACCTGAATTTTAAAGTTACCAGAGGACTCGGCACGCCCCTGAGTGTTAAAAACAAGGTTAGTATATGAGGAGGTAATGTTTCCCGACTGAGTCATGGGAGAGGTTGTACTTCCTCTTTTTCTTAAGGCTTTGCCATTATCAATCACTTCCCATCCAATACTCCAATCACCAGAAATTGCCCTGACAGTAATATCCCTGGTGCGAGTGAATGCCTGGTTTCTGGCGAATTGGATGTCGACTTCGAGCTGGGAAGATAGGGTGTCAGCCTCTCTGTTCACGAACATGGTTTTCACTTCTGGAGTGATTGTAGTCACCAATATTCCCATGATTGCGAGTGTGATCATAAGCTCAATAAAAGTGAAGCCGGCACTATGTGCCAACTCCACTCTGTTGGACGCTGTACAGGAAGGTATTAACCTGGGCATTAATACTCTCTCCAGTAACTGCGTCCAAAGCTTTTGTACTCACTGCCTTCATGTTCAAGAAGCTCTGTACGGATCATGACACCTTCTGGGATGTGCGTTGATCTTTCCAGGTCATTCGTAGGGCGGGGAGGCCTGATATAAATGGGTGTTGGAGGAATACCCGGAGACTTTAGGTCGACTTTCACAACTGTGGGTTTTTGAAGGACTGTTTTCAGGTTTCCGGACGAATCATTTTCCAGTGCATAATATCTGGGCTTGATCAGGTACGTTCTGGCATACCCGATGTCAGGGTCACAACCGGAACGACTTTCTCCGTTAGAGGGACGATACGAAACCATATATGTAGTGCCATCAACCGTCAGGGATTTTGACAATATTTTTTCGCCGAGTGATGGAAGCTTATAATACAAGCCATTCTTCACCCTTGAGGTGGAGGCGGATTCATAATTGGCATAATCTGCCAGGTCTGATTTTGTGAGTTTTTTGTAGTTATCAGGAGCGCCGTCAATATTAAAATCATTGATGATATAAATATTGTCGGTTGTATCATTATTTAAGGGGTGAGCTCGATATCCCGACCCCATAGCAATTTGATAACGCCCAAGTGTTACTACACTGGACCCCTCTTTAAATTTCCCTGATTCTGTGTAAATAATATCCGGTGTTGTGTAAAAGCGAACATGGTTTTTTGTTGTATCATTGCTTCCCAAGTCTGCAATGACCCCACCTTTGGCATACTTGCTTACTGAGCCAGAGTTTTCTTCAATCAGATCAATGCGCCATATGCGGCCCCCAAGATCAGCTGCGTATAAAATATCAACGTCACCATCACTGTCGTCGTCCACCGGGACAATATCGCCTGCAATGCCACTGGTCATTTCAGAAAGGTGCAAATTGCCGGTATTTTTGGATGCTTTCCAAAGCAGTGCCCCGCTATCTGGATCAATCATATAGATTGCGTTGCCCATCTGGTGAGGCTTGCGGCTGGTGTTGTTGTCTTCAGCTGGGTCATACCCACCTCCAAAGAATAACACTTCTTTTTTCTTGCCTTTCCAGACAACCGTTGCCTGAACCATCCTTGACCAGGTTTGCCCCAGCTCCTTGAAATCCCCAGTGCCTCCCTGAATGCGCCATTTAAATTTTGGAGCATTACGTTTGCCAATGTCGAGTGCGTAATATGAGCGGCCTCCACGACGCATACCGGCGTATAAAAAAGCATCTTCACCTGTATCTACGATGTTATTTCCATTTGAATCTTTGTGGTACACAGTAAGGTGGCCATCCATGCCATACACTTTTTGAGTATCTCGCTCGTAATACGCTTTGATGTTTGGAAGTAACTCTTGAGGAATAAATGAAAAATCTTCTTTGGGGTTGTTTTTATTGGTATGAAACGCATGTAAATAGCCTGAGTTAGTACCTACGAAAACGGTACTGTCAGCAACGCTTTTACCACCCGAAGAACTCAGGGTGCCATAATTAACCAGAATTGGTCTACTATGTAGAGGGTCTTCCATTGAGCGGCGGGCATCTGTTGCATCAGATGATGTGGTGTCATACCCCTGAGCCCATTGCAGCATTTTAAGGAAATTTTCATCCGTTGCTTCGCTATTAAAGAGATCTTTATTCTGATTGACCTTTCCATTGTTGGCAGAGATACGATTGCTAGAATCCATCAGGTTTTTGGTGCTACCGAGGTAGCTAACTACTTTTCTGTCATCTGGGCTGGTTAGACGGCGTGCAGCACCGCCTGACTCTACTTTTTCGCCATCAGGGGCATCTTCACTCAAGGTCCAGAAACTGGTCGCATTCTTGGCAAAATAGCCTGTTTTGGGATCAATAGCGGGAAGCCCTTTGGCATCTTGAACTTTGCCATCGGAACCCAGGCGGTAACGCTTCAGATTGCCACCCCAAGAAGCATCAACCTCGGGTTTGAACAGGGAGTAGTACAACTGATCCGAATGCTCAAGGCTGTTGTAGGCGTTGACGGTCAGTGCCGGTGCGGCAAAGCTGCCTGATGATTGGGAGATGGAATCAAAGACTTTTTTCAACGCATTTCTCAGGTCTGCTGCATTGGAGCCTTCTTGTGCAATACCGCCACCAAAATGAGCAATATCATTCATACGGTCTTGAGTTCGGCCGCTGATAAACCCACCGATGGTATGAATAGTGATGGGTTGATGGCCTTTTAAATGACTGGCGTTGTCCAGGTTATGATAAGCATAAGCCAGTTCTTCTGCACAGCCTCCATTGCCACTGCAGGACGTTGAGAAATACTTGTAGGTTGGGAAATCTTTGGACGGTAATTTTTTTAACAAATTTTTAGCGACGGTGTTCGCGCTGCTATCACTGGTTGGTGAACCATCTGAAAATAAAACAACATGACTGGATTGGCACTCATCCGTCATTGGGGAAACCCAGTTCCCTTTGCCATCGTGTGCAGAATCCAGATTAAGATTTTCAACACATACCAGTTTTTTCTCATATTTTGGTACTTCTGGATCAGGATCTGGCGGAGGAGAAACAGACTCTGTATTAGCTCGGTACACAGCTTCACTAAGCCCTGAACCTTCTATAGTGCGCTGTTCCCATCGAGCTAAATCATCCCATGATTTAAACTTTCCAGTTTTGGAATCTCGAAATAATCGATACATCCATGCTTCTGTAACCATCCACCATTCAGGTGGTGTTTTAGCGTATTTACTCTTATTGATTTTATAGGTTTTTTTGAGTTTCTTTTTAATCCAATCTGGAATTTTGTTCCATGGCTTCCAAGCCATTTTCTTAGTATCAAGAAGCTCATTTCTCATTAAATAAGCACCGTTGTCATCTTGAGGCAGTTTAAACCACCAAACACTTTTATCAATCGTCGCTTTAGCCGTGCTTGGGGCTGGAATAGGGATACCAACAGAATGAGATGATGAGGCGATTGTTTTAGAGCCTTTTTTGACAGGTACCAGCCTTTCTTCCCAAGTTAAACAGAGGTCTGTATTCTCAGAGTATAATGCCCGCTCAAACAGAATTTTATCACCCCGAAGATAAGCTGAAGCTTCTGCCAGAGTTTCTGTAATAGGGGTGGCACCTGCTGCGGTATAGGAGTACAAAACATCTTTAACAATGGTTCTGACACTGTTCTCATGAATACCAATGACTTTTTCACCAGTAACAGGGTCTGGAGTGGCATCTTCAATGACGCGACTGGTGCCGCCGCCATCGATAGGCATCAGAGGACTACTAAGCCAGCCACCACTGTGAGGCGATTTGCGATCAAGGCGCATGATGGCGATATTAATACCGCTGGTGCTATTGATTACATCAACAGCGACCTTTTGAACAACTTCAAGGCGAGTGCCTTCTCTTACTCCATTTGTGTAGACAGAACTCCCCATACTGCCCGAGGTATCCATAACGAATATAACATTGGGAGCCGCTTGAGGCTTTCGGCTGACGTATATCTCTGTATCATCCGCAAATGTGGGAAAATTACTGAATAACCCGAGAGCGAGTAAACTGAGCCAATAGAGTTTCATTGTTGCTCTCCTTGTGCAGGTTCGTAGTCGTCACTGTGCCCACCAAATCGAAAATACATCGCTGTTTTACTTGATCGATCAATACCGATGTTTACAGTTCCATAATTCTTTTGAATATAGAGTTCCGTCGCACGTTTGAAATCAATAGGCTGGTCATATTCATGAATTTCTACTGAAGGGGATATCAATAGCCTTTCTGATTTGCATTTTTCGCAAGGAATAATCTGTGCACCATGGCGCGAAAACGTCAAAAGTTGATGTGCATTAATTTGATATTCTGCAAAAGATCGCAAGTTTTTTTGCTCTTCGAATGCATGAGCTGAAAAAACAACAGCCAGAAGGCTGATTTTTAAATAAAATTTCATCATAGTTCTGGTTGCCTTTATCTCAAGATTATAAAACCTTGTTCCATGGTGGTTGTGATGGTGCCCGGTTCATTGGCACTTATGAATTTTGACTTGAAAAAGAACGGAGCCTTCCCTCCTACACTATTACCTTCAACGAATTTCAAAGAGTGAGGCTTGTCATATATAGTGTCATCAATCGTTACTTTATTTGTAACCCCGGCAACAGTCGGCATATGTGTTAAAGAAGGGTGATCCCAGTTATAGGCTTTGTATATATCAAGGCTTTTTTCTAATGCTGAATCATCGTGTGTAGCGGCCTTGGCTTTTGCTTCTGTTATTAACGGCTGAAGATTTGTTGTTGATGTATTGTCCTGACTGAGCTGATGTATCATGCCCATCGTATAAGTATAAGCCGCAGAATTAATTTGAAGCTTGTGCTGCAAGTTGTTGACCATGCGCACCTGAAGTGTGGTTCGCTGCATGTTGAAGGCCGCTGTTACAGTCATCAGTGCAAGTACAACCAGACTCAGGATCATGGCAGACCCTTTCTGGGATGAACGAGGCATGGTGTTGATTGCTTTCATGGGAACACCCTATTGTTTCTATACCTCTATCCTAGGTAGCACCTGTATTCAAAGCCAGTTATCTAGTGATTAACGGCTTTTATTGGTGCGCTAGCGGCGAGGGCAAACCACGTTCTTGCCATTGGCGGTTTCTGGTAGGCCATCATCGTCAGAATCGCTACCTCTTCGGATTCTGCCCAGGCGTGACACAATGAATGCCGCGCCGGTTTGAAGCTTTTCTCCGGATGCCCGGCAATAACTGAAAGAGCCATTATTAAAACCGGCGAAGCCTTGTTGATCAAAGCGGAATGCCTTCTTGGGGTAGAGCCGTACGACGTGGTCTGTTTCCGAGGCTGGAATGGTGGTAATGATCGTTTCTCCCGGATCCAGGCGTTGATTTTTATTGAGGTCCTGAAAGGCAGTTAATGCCTTGTCCCACTGTCGCTTGCACTGGTTTTGCACCAATGGACACAAGGCCGTTGGTGAGTTGGTTGTAATCGCCATTGCGCGTGTGGCGTAAATGGCCATGTGCAGTGTCTGAATTTCAGTCTGGGCCTGGTAGCGATGCTGCATGGCTGAAAATGACGGCGTTCCAACCGTGATCAGTAAGCCGGTGATAGCAAGGGTAATCATCAGTTCCAGTATGGTTAAACCAGAGAGAGCAGAAAGGGGGAAAGGTTTGTGTGTGAGCATAACGTCCTCCGTGACGATGTAATGGATGCTCACTATGGTGACAACTTATTTTCCCGATTGCACTCGGAAGAAATTCGTAGATTTCAGGACATTTCAGTCAATATTCAGTTTTTTGCAACGATAACGCAGTGCCCGGAAACTGATGCCCAGCTTTTCTGCGGCGGCGGTTTTGTTCCAGCGGGTCGCTTCAAGAGCTTGGGTAATGGCTGTACGTTCGATGTTTTCCAGATAGGCTTCCAGATTGTTGGTTTCTATACGGGTTTCCGGTAGCTCCGTTGCCATAATGGGGACATCAAGCGGAGAGCTTGATGGCAAATGCAAATCGGTGGGTTCAATCACATCGCCTTCTGACATGGTGACAGCGCGTTGCAGTATGTTTTCAAGCTCACGAACATTACCGGGAAAGGCGTATTGGCACAGCACCTGTAAAGCCTCAGTGCTGAGTGCGATTTCTGGCATGCCCCATTCTTCGCTGTACTTGCGAATAAAATGGTTGGCGAGCATGGGAATGTCATCCTGACGTTCGCGCAAGTGAGGAACGCTGATCTGGATGACATTGAGTCGAAAGAACAGATCCTGGCGAAATTCCCCATCCTTGACCATTTGGTTCAGGTCTCGGTGGCTGGCACTGAGGATGCGTACATCAATCGCCGCTTCATGCTCGCTGCCTACGCTGCGGACGGCTTTTTCCTGAATGACCCGGAGCAATTTGGCTTGCATCTCCAGTGGCAACTCAGCCACTTCATCAAGAAACAAGGTGCCACCATTGGCGGCCTGAAAGAATCCCTCTTTATCATTATTGGCCCCGGTAAAGCTGCCACGTTTATGACCAAAGAACTCACTTTCCATCAAGTCTTTGGGGATCGCCCCGCAGTTGACCGGCATAAAGGGTTGCCCTGACCGGGAGCTTTGATGATGAATCAGGCGTGCAACCAGTTCCTTCCCGGTACCGGATTCACCAAAAACAAACACCGGGGCCTGGGTTCGGGCGACTTTCTGAATGGTTTCCTTGAGAGCTTGCATAGCACTTGAGTGGCCAAGCAAGGTATTGCTCGAGGGCAACGCTTCGATATGTAAGGGCACGCGCGTCAATTTGAGGGCTGCAGAAGCCAATTCGCGCAAGCGACCCAGATCAATGGGTTTGGCGACAAAATCAAACGCACCGGCCTTCAGAGCGGTGACGGCCATATCCATATTGCCGTGTGCTGTGATCATGGCAACGGGCATGTCGCTGTAGCGAGAGTGGCATAATTGAATGATGTCCATACCGTTGCCATCGGGCAAATTCATGTCGGTAATACAAAAGTGATATCGACGCTCTTCCAGCAGGGCCAGGGCTTCGCTGACATTGGCGGCCTGAAAGCAAAGCAAATCCATTCTTTCCAGAGAAATGGACAGGAGCTGTCGAATATCGGGCTCATCATCAATAATTAACGCGGAGTACTGCATTATTTTGGCGTGTCCGTTGTAAGTAAAATTCGAAAACAGGTTCCATGAGGCTGTGGTTTGAGGCTGATGGTGGCATTGTTTGCTTCACACAACTCTCGGGTCAAATATAACCCCAAACCGGTGCCATTATGTTCGGTTGTGAAAAAAGGCTCAAATAAGTGCTCTTGTTGTTGGGGCGCGATCCCTGTGCCATTGTCGGTGACATCCAGAAATGCACGTCCCGTATTTTGTTGCCCGGCTGTGAGCATCAGCGTTGCCTGGTCGCCACTGGCAGCAAGAGCATACCGGAGACCGTTGCCACAGAGGTTGTGGAGAATTTGTTGAAGATGATCTGGGTCAATCTGCCCCAAAGTGTCATTGGGACAGACCACGTCAATGTGAAAATGCTTGTCCTGATGCTGTCTTTGGAACTGATCCGCGAAGTGGGACAACCAGGGTTTTAACTTCAGTGTTTCCATGACCGGCTGGCGTTTGCGGGAAAGTTGCAGGATATCCTCAACCGTCCGATTAATACGCATGCAATGTTGTTCCAGGATTTCTGTGAGCTGGCGCTCCGGTGCCTGGAGGTATTCCGTCTCTGCAAGCAGTTGTGATGCTTGTCGGAGAGCGCTGAGAGGGTTGCGTATTTCATGAGCAATACTGGCTGTTAAACGCCCCAGAGAAGCCAGCTTCATTTGCTGGGCTTCGGCAGCAATGCGTGAGTGGTCGATGGCATACAAGAGAAAGTCGCCGGGTTCGGAGTCGGGCAGAATGACCTTGCGAAGTGAATATTTGTGGTCATTAAAGTCGATGGTGTGCCCGTTTTCCGAGACAGGCGTTTGCTGCAGAGGGGCTGGCAGCAGGTCGCCTTTGTGAAGATCAAACCAGCGTTCAGCCATTTGGTTAGAAAATAAAATGCGCTGGTCACTGTCGCAAGCTAATACGCCGCTGGGCAATTCACGCAAGGCATGACGATTCAGTTTACGTGTTCGGCGAGCCAGTTTTTCAACCTGATTAGCGGTATCGATGGCGCTGTTCAAGTGGTGTGACAGCCACTGGGTGAGGAAGGCGAGCATGAAGCACAGGAAGCCATAAATACCCGAGTTGATCATATGATGAGCCTGATCGTGGCTTTGTAAAATGTGTTGCGTGATCAGCATACCGAGCGTTGTCCAGGCGGCCACGGCATAACCGAGAATGCCGCTGGCCAGCAAGTTGGCAAACACCACCGGCATTAATAACAGGCTGGCCAGGCTGTATTCCAGGCGGTCTGTCCCTGTCATCAGAATGATCAGGCAGACAATTTCGACAAAAAAATAGCCGATGATTTTCTGTTGGTCAGCCACCAGGTGTTTCAGGCTGGCAAATGCCAGAGCCGACACGATATAGGCGGCACAGACGCCACTCAGATACACCGCATTGCCTTGGCGGAAAAAATGATTCTGACTGTCCAGAACGACCAGGCTAAAAACAGTTAACGCCAGAAACATGGAGTAGTACGAATACAGTGTTAGCAGGCTGGATGGCTTAAGCGGTTTTGACAATCGGATCTGGGACATCGGTGCTCCGCATCTCATTCAGCAGGAATATTTGCGTGGGGTGTTGAATTTGCTGACAATACCGGCAAAAACATCTAATAGGTAACGCGACAGCATGACAGAGTCACTTCACATCGCCATGGCCCAGTGCAATTTCCGGGTAGGGGACATCTCGGGTAATTGTGACCTGATTATCAATGAGGTCAATAAAGCCAGGGCACGAGGCGTTGATTTGATCGTCTTTTCCGAATTGGCACTGACCGGCTATCCCCCTGAAGATTTGCTGCTTCGGCCCAGCTTGAAACCCAGAGTTGAGCAAGCGCTGGAGCAAATTGCACAGCATGCCGACACCATTGCTGTTGCCGTTGGTTTCCCGTGGCAAGACGGTGAGCAGTTATTGAATTGCGCAGGCATCTGGTTTCAGAAAACGTGTTTGGGGCGTTACGCCAAGCAATGCTTGCCCAACTATCAGGTCTTTGATGAGCGCCGTTATTTCAGTCAGGGCAAGGAGGCATGTCTGGTCAGCCTGAAAGGACGTCAGATTGGTCTGACGATTTGTGAGGATATCTGGCACGCAGGCCCGGCAGAGCAAAGTGTGGAAGCCGGAGCCGAGCTGGTTCTGAATTTGAATGCTTCGCCATTCCATATTGGCAAACAACCCGAGCGTTATCAGGCCTTATCTGAACATGCCGTCAAACTGGGCGTGCCAGTGGTCTACGTCAATCAGGTGGGTGGTCAGGATGAACTGGTGTTCGACGGTGCTTCGTTTGCCGTGAATGCCAAGGGCAAGGTCGAACTGCAATTGCCCGCTTATAAAGAGAGTTGTGGCGACTTGCGCTGGGAGGCCAGTGGCACGCTGACGCCGTTGTCTCAAGGTGTTGAAGCCCATACCGATGAGATGGCCAGCCTGTACGATGCTTTGGTGCTGGGCGTGCGTGATTATGTGAACAAGAACCGCTTCAAAGGGGTGGTACTTGGCTTGTCCGGTGGTATTGATTCTGCCTTGACGCTGGCCATTGCCGTGGATGCACTGGGGGCGGATCGGGTTGAAGCCGTGATGATGCCATTCCAGTACACCTCGGACATCAGTAAGGAAGATGCTTCCGAGCAAGCGCGCCGGATGGGCGTTCGCTATCACAATCTGTCGATTGCACCGATGTACGATGCTTTTATGTCGGCATTGGCGGATAACTTTCAGGGTCTGGAACGAGACACCACAGAAGAAAACCTGCAGTCCCGCTGCCGTGGTGTGCTGCTGATGGCTCTGTCGAACAAAAACGGCTACATGGTGCTGACCACCGGTAACAAGAGCGAGATGGCCGTGGGCTATGCCACTCTGTATGGCGACATGGCAGGTGGTTACGGTGCCTTGAAGGATGTCTACAAAACCCGTGTGTTTGATCTGGCACGCTATCGCAACCTGGGCGGTGAAGTCATTCCTGAGCGGGTGATTACGCGTCCGCCATCGGCTGAGTTGGCACCGGATCAGATTGATGAAGACAGCCTGCCTGCTTATCCCGTGCTTGATGCCATTCTGGAGCGTTATATTGAACAGGATATGAGCGCTGAAGCCATTATTCAGGACGGTTTCGAATCCGTGGATGTCATGCGCGTGATACGGCTGGTGGATGTGAATGAATACAAGCGGCGTCAGGCACCGGTTGGCGTGCGCGTGACCCAGCGAGGCTTTGGGCGCGATCGACGTTACCCGATCACCAATGGCTGGCAAGCGGGCATCTAGTCAGTTTTTTACTCAGTATTGAAAGCAAAACCTGATTCGTCCTGAGTCAGGTTTTTTTATGGGTTTATTTTGACGAATCGTCAATTTAAAGCGTGGGGGCAACGGATTGTTCCTGAATCATCGGTTATAAAATGCTCAGACCTGTTTTATTTTGACGAACCGTCACCAACCTGTGAGCTGACCGCTATGAGTCCTCGAATTGTCGATCAGGAAACCTTGCAAGAGCGTGAGCAAGTCATTCTGGATGCGGCGCTGGATTATATTCGTGAGAACGATATTGCATCGCTCACCGTCGATAAAGTGGTTGCGCGAGTGCCTTTTTCCAAGGGAACGGTCTACAACCATTTTTGCAGCAAGGAAGATATTGTCACCGGCTTGTGCAATCTGTGTGTCCGCTCCTTGCACGCCTTGTTTCAGGAAGCCACGGACTTTGAAGGCAACGTCCGCGAAAAGATGGTGGCCATTTGCATCGCGTACATGATGAGCGCCAAAGTCGATCCCACCCGATTTATGTTGGTCATTACAGCCAAGACATCGGCACTGAATCAGAAAGCCTCTGAAGAGCGCCTGAACGAACACATCAAGCTGGAACAGCAGTTGATGCATCTGTTTTGTTCGCTGATTCAGAAAGCCATTGAAGATCAGGATCTGATCATCCCCGCCCATATGTCACCACCCCAGGTTGCCTTTGCGATCTGGGCGATGTCGTTCGGCACCATCGCGTTATTGCAGGATGGGCTGGAGCGCTGTGACTTGCGTCGCCTGATGGAAGTGGAGCGTGAATTGGTCAGTCACTGTAATTTGGTGATGGATGGTCTGGGCTGGTTGCCGCTGAGTCAGAATTTTGACTGGCAACCCTGTATTGATGCCTGCAAAGATCGAGTTTCCGGGTTGGTGTGATCACACATTAGCCTTTCTCTTACGAGAAGCCCGCGTGAGCGGGACGCACGTTGAAAGCGTTTACCAATGACAAATCAAGGGATACTGCGTATGAAAGAACGATTGTTTAAGTTCGTACTGGATCGCCCGCTGATTGTGTTACTGCTGTCACTGATCTTTGTGATGGGAGCCGCAGTCGGAGCGGGGAATCTGGTTTTCAAAAGTGACTACCGGGTCTTTTTCAGTGATGAAAACCCGCAACTGAGCGCCTTTGAGGCGATGCAGAAAATCTACAGCAAAAGCGATAACGTCGCCTTTGTGCTGTCACCGAAAGATGGCGAGGTCTTTTCGCCCGCTACACTGGCAGCGGTTCATGAATTGACCGAAGCCGCCTGGCAAGTACCGTACTCGACCCGTGTTGATTCGCTCAGTAACTATCAGCATACCGAAGCGGAAGAAGATGACCTCATCGTTGAAGATCTGGTGCTCGATCCCGAGATGCTCAACGCTGAGGGCATGCCGCGTCTGGGCGATATTGCTACGGGCGAGCCGTTGTTGCTGCACAAGCTGATTTCCGAGCGCAAACACGTCACCGTGGTAAACGTTACCGTTCAGCTGCCGGGGATTGATCCGATCCGGGAAGTGCCAGAAGTCGTGGCCAAGGTGCGTGATATGAAAGCCACCTTTATGGAAGCTCACCCGGATATTCAGGTGCACCTGTCAGGCCTGGTGATGATGAATAACAGCTTTGCCGAGTCATCTTTGAAAGATAACGCGACACTGGTGCCTTTGATGTTTGGCGTGGTCGTTTTGGCCTTGATCGCCTTGCTACGCAGCTTTACCGGCACTTTGGCGACCGTCATCATCATCGTTATCTCGATTGTGTCCACCATGGGGCTGGCAGGCTGGACGGGTTTCTTCCTGACCGGGCCATCAGCCTCGACACCGATTATGGTGCTGACGCTGGCCGTTGCCGACTGTGTTCATATCTTATCGTCCATGTTCTATGACATGCGCCAGGGCGCGACCAAGCGTGACGCCTTGTTGCACAGTTTGCGCATTAACTATCAGCCGGTCTTCCTGACCAGTGCCACCACGGCGATTGGTTTCCTGAGCCTGAATTTCTCTGACTCTCCACCGTTTAACGACCTCGGCAACATGGTTGCAGCAGGTGTCATGCTGGCGTTTGTTTTCTCTGTGACCACCTTCCCGGCGTTGCTGAAATTGCTGCCCATGAAAGTCAATGTGGTGGAAGATAACCACAGTGGTTACATGGAAAAACTGGCTGACTTCGTGATTGCCAAGCGCAAAGTGCTGTTGCCTGGTATGTCGGTTGTGATGGCTGTGTTGATTCTGATGTTGCCCAACAACGTCTTGAATGATGACTTTGTGAAGTACTTCGACGACTCAGTGCCGTTCCGACAGGCGACGGATTACATGCAGGATAATTTATCTGGCTTGACCACCATGGAAGTGTCCATCAGCACGGGCGAAAGCAGCGGCATTAATGATCCGGCGTTCCTGAAAACCCTTGGTGACTTCAGTACCTGGCTGCGTGAACAGTCCGAGACGGATCACGTCAATACCTTGTCAGACACGCTCAAGCGCCTGAACAAGAACATGCACGGTGACGATGAAAGCTACTACCGCCTGCCAGAAGATCGGGAGTTGTCGGCGCAATACCTGCTGTTGTATGAAATGTCCTTGCCGTACGGACTGGATCTGAACAATCAGTTGGACGTGGATAAATCATCAACCCGCTTGGTCGTGACTTTTCAGAATCTGACCAGTGTGGAGCAGCTTGATATTGAGAAGCGCATCTACGCCTGGTTCGCCCAAAACGCCCCGGCCTACACGGCGGAAGTGGCCAGTCCGAATCTGATGTTTGCTCACATTGGTCAGCGCAACATTACCAGCATGCTGATTGGCACCGCGTTGGCACTGGTATTGATTTCGCTACTGCTGGGTTTTGCCTTGCGCTCGGTACGCTTTGGGGCCATCAGCCTGATTCCCAATATGGCTCCGGCGGCGATGGGCTTTGGCGTCTGGTTCCTGATTGACGGTCAGATTGGTTTGGCCCTGTCCGTGGTGGCCGGTATGACGCTGGGTATTGTGGTCGATGACACCGTGCATTTCCTGAGCAAATACCTGCATGCTCGCAACGACAAAGGCTATAACACCGAAGCGGCGGTTCGCTACGCCTTCTCCAGTGTGGGTCGCGCGCTGGTGATCACCACGCTGGTGCTGGTGGCAGGCTTTATGGTTCTGGCGCAGTCCAGCTTCAAACTGAATGCGGACATGGGCCTACTGACCGCGATCACCATTCTGATTGCCCTGATTGTGGACTTCCTGTTCTTGCCGCCATTATTGATGGTGCTGGACAAAGACACTTCAAACGAATCTTCACAAGACACCCCGGTTACTGCATCCGAACAAGGAGACGCTCATGACGCTGAACAGCAAACCCGTTAAGTTGGCATTGGCCACGGCCATTCTCAGCCCATTGATGATCAGCTTGCCTGTCCAGGCAGAAGATCCAGTGGAAAAAGGCCTGACCATTTCTGAAGAGGCCAAGCGCCGCGACCTGGGCTGGCAAGACATGCAGGCTGAAATGCAAATGGTTCTGCGTAACAAACAAGGGCAGGAAAGTGTGCGTGAAGTGCGCATGAAATCGCTGGAAGTGGACAACGACGGTGACAAAAGCCTGTCGGTGTTTGATAAACCGCGTGATGTCAAAGGTACCGCCTTCCTGAGTTTTTCTCACCCGGTGGGTGCGGATGATCAGTGGCTGTATTTGCCCGCGCTGAAGCGTGTAAAACGTATTGCCTCCCGTAACAAATCTGGCCCGTTTATGGGTTCCGAATTTGCGTACGAAGATCTGTCGTCTTTTGAGGTGGAAAAATACACCTACAAATATCTGCGCAATGAGCCGTGTGATTTGGGCGAGTGCTTTGTTGTCGAGCAGTATCCAGTGGATAAAAACTCTGGCTACACCCGCCGTGTGGTATGGCTGGATAACGCAGAATATCGCGTCAGCAAGACCGAGTTCTACGACCGTAAGAACTCACCGCTGAAGACCTTGACCAATCACGACTTCAAACAGTACGAAGGCAAGCACTGGCGTCCTGACCTGATGAAAATGGTCAACCACCAGACCGGCAAGAGCACGGATCTGAAGTGGACAGGCTATGAGTTCAAAACCGGCCTGACCGACAAGGACTTCAACAAGAACACGCTCAAGCGGGCGAGGTAAGTATGGCAGCCAGAGCAACCTGGTTGAGTCTGGCCGTGGCGGGGGCATTCGTGCCCTCGCTGGTTCAGGCAGAAACCTACTTTGAAGTGTCTGGCAAGGTTGCGGCAGAAGCCCGTTACTTCACCGAAGAAGCGGCCTACCGTGACCAATCAGATGGCGGTAATCTTTCAGCGTTGGCCGAACCCCAGTTTTTATGGGAGTGGAGCGATGGCGATGATCGCATTACCTTTGTGCCGTTCGCCCGTGTCGATCAATGGGATGATGAACGCACTCATGCGGATATTCGGGAACTGAACTGGCTGCACGTCGGTGAGGAATACGAACTGCGCGTGGGGTTGGGTAAGGTGTTCTGGGGCGTGACGGAATTTCAGCATCTGGTCGATACCATCAACCAAACCGATGGTGTGGAAGACATCGACGGCGAGGACAAGCTGGGTCAACCAATGATCAGTGTTTCCAGTGTGCGTGACTGGGGCATTATTGACCTGTTTGTCCTGCCCGGCTTCCGCGAGCGCACCTTTACCAGCGAAGAGGGGCGTCCCGGTTTTCCGATCAAGGTTGATACCAACAAGGCGCGTTATCAGTCGGATGACGAAGACCGCCATATTGATCTGGCGGCGCGCTGGAGCAACAGCTTCGATGTTTATGACGTTGGTGTGCATGTGTTCCGGGGCACCAACCGTGATCCGCAACTGCAAAGCGAGCTACGCAGTGGTCAATCGGTATTGGTGCCGTACTACGCGCTGATGACGCAAGTGGGTGTGGACGTACAAGCCACCATCGACAGTTGGTTGTGGAAGTTCGAAAGCCGCTACCGCAACGTCAACCCGGAAGACTTCACCGCTGCCCAGTTCGGCTTTGAATACACCTTGTACGGCCTGTTCGACAGTGCAACCGATCTTGGTTTACTGACCGAATACGGCTGGGATGAACGCGGCACTGATGCCACGGATGTGGGCCAGAATGACCTCTATCTGGGTGGACGTATCACTTTGAATGACGCCGCTGACTCCCAGCTACTGGCTGGAATCAGCCGCGATCTGGACTACGACAGCACCAGCGTGCTGGTGGAAGCCAGCCGCCGATTTGGCAGCAACTGGAAAGTCAGCCTGGATGGCCGCTTCTTCAGTGCTGATGATCAGCGCGATACCGCCTATGCGATCCGCAAGGGTGACCATATTCAGCTCACGGGTGAGTATTACTTCTGAGTTTATGTTGAATTCCCCTGAGCTTGTTCAGGGGTTGACATACTGCGTATTGTATATCTTTTGTGTCAGATGTTGACCGAAGTCGAGTGAGTGTATAAATTACGCTTAAAATCAAGCTTTCTTGATGCGTTTTCAGGTGTACGTAACATAAATGGATATTTCAAATGGCTGAATGGACTTTCTGTACGTGCATGAAATGCAATGCTTGATGTGACTTTATTATCCGCATCGATAAGTTGTAGCTGTCCGTTAGCCCAGTCTGTAAATCTCTCTTTCCCACCTGATTGCCATCCGAAAGTCCCTTATGTGAATTTATAACAATTGGACAAGGCAATGAATAAGTTTTTTTGGCTACTTTCTGCCAGCTTGCTGATGCAGGGCTGCGGTGCTGATGGCAAGGATGCTGAACCTCCTCCGCCATCTTTGGTGAGCAGCTCATTTGTGCTAGCGGGTGAAGAGTGTGCAACGGGTGGCGTCGAAGTCCGCTTTGGGGTTGATGGCAATAGCAATAGCATCCTTGACCCCAACGAAGTGGATGAATCTCAGACACAGGTTATTTGTCATGGCGGTGATGGAGCCTCCGCAATGGTGGTAGCGGGTGAACTGGAGCAAGTTGAAAACTGCACATCCAGTCAAGGCTATAAGCTGACATTGGGTATTGATAGTAACGATGACGGTCTGTTGACTGGTGATGAGATCAGTGGTGTTGAGGCTGTCTGTGACGGTCGTGCTGGTACGGATGGCTTTGCAACAATTACTTCCTCCAAAGTACTCGAGGAGGACAACGCTTTATATGCTCAATGTGCGCCTAACGGTGGTGTTGTATTTGAGAACGGTTTGGATGTCAATCGTGATGGAAGCTTGACGAGTGAAGAGGTTTCTTCTACCCAGGTTGTATGCCATGGCTCGACCGGTAGCACAGGGTTATCTTCACTGTTTGTCAGCACCGCCATGGATGAGAAATCTGAATATTGGGAACAGTGCGCTGGTAATGGTGGTTTGGTTTGGTTAACTGGGCTGGATGAAAACCGTAATGCGCTTCTGGATGATTCTGAGATTTCTGCCAATTTTGTTGTGTGTAATGGCAATGAAGGCATCAAAGGTGCGGATGCTTTTGTTGAAGTAACTCCTATAGCGCTGGGTGACGAGCATTGTATTGCAGGTGGTTATTTAATCGAAACGGGTGTTGGGGAACAGGTTACTCACACCGAATATGTTTGCCTGCCTACTGCTGATGATGTGTTAATTGCACTTCCAAGTGTTTATGAAGTTTATGGAAATACGACGCTTGATGGTGTTCTGAGCAGCACCTCAGATTCTGAAAATCTAAGCTATGAGCTGATTCAGGAACCTGACCAGGGAGTATTGGTGCTGTTGCCATCAGGATCTTTTCAATATACCCCCAATACCAATGAAACCTTTTCTGATAGCTTTCTGATCAAAGTGAGCGATGGTGATACCGTTTCTGACACTGCTCAAATTCAGATCTATGTGAATGAGCGGAACATTGCTCCAGAGCTGAGTGTGTCTGGAGTATTTGCTGTTGATGAAGATAACCAATTAACCGGAGCTATCGGTGTATCTGATGTGAATGGTGATTCCGTTCGTTTGAATATCATTACCCCGCCAGACCATGGCCATTTGGCATTGACTGCGGATGGTAGTTTTGTTTATTCACCTGATGCTGATTTTAATGGAACAGATCGCTATGTTGTCAGGGGAGATGATGGTGACTTGGTTGGCGATAATCTGGAGGTGGTGATTCAGGTTTCCCCGGTTAATGATGCACCTGTGGCGACCGTACAAACTGTTAGTGTGTATCAATCCTCTGCCGTTAAAGGCACGTTCACCGCCAATGATGTGGATAGCCATGATCTGACTTTCACCGTTGATAGTCAGCCAGCTTACGGCGAACTGGAAGTTGACGGTTCTAACTTTACGTATCGCCCTTCTCGCTCGCTGTCTGATACCGATGAATTTACGTTTACAGTAACCGACGAATTTGGTGCCAGTGCTTCCGCGATGGTGAGCATTCAGATGGTTACTTCCGTACTCAGTATCGAACCCGCTGAAGGTTTTATCGTGACTCACGAGGCTCACGGTGTTGCCGACGAAAGAATCAAGATTTTTAACACGGGTATGACTGATACAACGCTTTCTTTAGGCATCAATGGATACCAGCGTCGGATTCGTTTGAGTTTATCAGCCACCTCCCTGTTTATCGGTGCTGGTGAATATCAGGAGGTTATTTTAAGAGCTGACCTGGAAGGCCACGAGGCAGGTGATCTGGTTAAGAACGGCATTTTTGTGGAGTCGAGTGAACCCGGTAACCCCAGAGTGGTTTTACCGCTGGAGATTACTGTAACAGAAGATACAACGCCCCCAGGCGAGGTATCGGATTTGATGGTGACAGTTGAAACATTCGATTCTGTCAATGTTGACTGGACGGCTGTAGCGGACAGTGGATATCTGGGAAGAAAAGCTACTGCTTATGATTTGCGTTACTCCTCTGCAGAAATTACAGATGATAACTGGTCATCAGCAATACCGGTGAGTGTAGGTGCTCCTTCCTACCCTGGTGATATGGAGAGGGCTTCAATCGATGGGCTTGAAGCATTAAAGACATACTATGCTGCGATTAAGGTTTCAGATGAGGAAGGTAATATCTCCACCTTGTCTAGTGTGACTGAGTTCACCATGCCCGACTTGCCCATAGCAGAAACCTCTGTTGACAGTTTGTCTCTGAAATTGCCGAAAGACAATATAGAACCTCTGACGTTAACACTAAAAAATACTGGTGACTCCAAGCTGATTTACTCATTGGTAGCAAAATCCGATGAGACCGTTATTGGTACTGTGAGGAAGCCGGCAATACGAGCCAGAAACAGTATGAATGCCTATTTTCCTAAGGGTGTTGCTTTTAAGGAAGGCGAGCTGTTGGTGAAAATGCTGGAAGGTGATTTGAGTGTCCGTGCTGAAAGTATGCGCACACAGCTGAGTGCCAAAGTGACTGCTAAAATAGAGGATATTGATGTAGAGGTTTGGCAAGTTCCAGCCAAAACTCAAGATGAACTGTTCTCGGTTATTGAACAGTTATCCAGTTCTGGTGCTGTAGCTTATGCTGAGCCAAACTATATCCAGAGTATTGACGCAGTACCTGATGACCCTTCTTTTAATGATTTGTGGGGGTTGCATAACGAAGGCCAGAGTTCTGGTACCGCCGATGCTGACATTGATGCTTTAGAAGCCTGGGAAATTGAAACCGGTTCTAAAAATATTGTGGTCGCTGTTATTGATACCGGTATTGACTATAGTCATATTGATCTCGTTGACAATATATGGACTAACGAAGATGAAATTCCAGGTAATGGCATCGATGATGACAATAACGGTTATATCGATGATTACTATGGCTACGATTTTGCTTACGACGACTCTAACCCCTGGGATGGACATGCTCACGGTACTCATTGTGCAGGCACAATTGGTGCAGTTGGTAACAACCAGATTGGTGTTGTCGGTGTTAATCATTCTGTTCGTATGATGGCAATTAAGTTCTTGAGCGATAGTGGTTCCGGTTCTACCAGTAATGCCATCGATGCAGTGATGTACGGTGTTGATAATGGCGCTGATATTCTGAGTAATAGCTGGGGTGGTAGAGCCTATTCCCAGGCTCTTCATGACGCTATTGTGTACGCCAATCAGCAAGGTGTTCTGTTTGTTGCTGCGGCAGGAAATGACTCAAGCAATAACGATGTCTATCCTCAATATCCGGCTAATTACGATGTGCCCAATGTCCTTTCAGTGGCTGCAACAGATCATAACGATGCGTTAGCAGGCTTCTCGAACTATGGGGTAACAACGGTCGACGTAGCAGCGCCTGGTGTTTCTATCCTGAGTACAGTTCCTGGAAATTCCTATGATTCCTTTAACGGTACTTCGATGGCTACTCCGCATGTTGCGGGTGTCGCAGCCTTGTTGCTGGCTCGCAACCCTGAATTGAATAGTGACCAGCTCAAATCGATGCTAATGGATTCTGTTGATCCTGTTAGTGGACTTAGCGGTTATATGGTGACAGGTGGTCGTTTGAACGCTTACTCCGCGTTACAAATGGCTGAAACACCATGGTTAAGTGTTGAAGGCAGTGATGCTGGTGAGTTGGAGTCGGGTGCAAGCGTCGAGATTACTCTAGCCGTTGACGGTGAAGGCCTTATGCTTGGCGATTATCTGGGCGAGCTGTTCATTGAAACCAATAATCCTGATCAGGGTACACTGACCATTCCGGTGAATTTGGAAATTATTCCTGATCAGATACCACCGGCCAAAGTTGAAGATCTGGTTGTTAGCGAATTCAGCTCAAGCTCTGTCAATCTGTCCTGGACTGCTGTTGGTGATGATGGTTTCGAAGGTGGGTCAGCCCTGTCTTATGATATTCGTATCAGTACCACAGAGATCACGGAAGATTCATGGGCTGATGCTGAGCAAGTCGTGAATAGCCTGAGCCCTGGTTTACCTTATGAGTCTGAATCTTTCTTGGTTACAGAGCTGTCTCCTGTATCAACGTATTACCTGGCTGTGAAAGTTGGTGATGATTCGGGCCAGTATTCAGAATTGTCCAATGTTGTGTCAGTAACAACATCGGCTGCTCCGGCATTGCGTCTTGATCCTGTCTCTCTGGATGATATTACGCTGTCAGAGGGGGGAACATCTTCACAAGAGTTGACCTTGTTTAACGATGGTGGTGACACTCTGACATTTATGGCTGGCTTAGGCAGTATTGCTTCTGATCAGCGTCAGGTCGTCATGCGAGATGGTGGCATTTCCACCACCGAGCGTGGAAGTGTTGGTGATACTGCGACAGAAGCTTTCATTGATGACAACGCAAAAGTTGTGTTGGTTAAAGATATAGACGCTTGGGGAGCAGCATCCAATGAACAGGTTCTGCAAAACATGGGTATTGCATATTCAGTGATTGGATCGGATGAACTGGATGAACTGGATGAACTGGATCTTTCACCTTATAGGCTGATGATTGTTGCCTCTGATCAACCTCAGTCGCTGTATGACATGTTTGATGAGAATTTATCAAGAATAGAAAGTTGGGTGTCTGCTGGAGGCGTATTGCAATTCCACGCAAGTGATGATGGTTGGGAGTCTGGTATGTGGAATACATTACCTGGCGGAGTAACTCATGTTGCCTATTCAAGTACCGATGGGTACGTACATGATGAAGAACATCCGATTGTACAGAATATACCGGCACACTTTGTCGGTAATGCCGCGACTCTGTGTTACATGAGTGATTTTCCTGATAATGCTGGGGTAATTACTGTTAACGGTGCAGATCACCCAACAACAGTAGAGTATTCATATGGCGCAGGTTTGGTTATCCCTTCTTGCCTGACCTTTGAATGGGCATATTTTTATGATCAGAACTTTGCACCAATGCTGACTGATCTGATTGTTTATTCATTGGATCAGGCTGGTCAATGGCTAAGCCTGGATACCCAGGAGGGTGAAGTTCTTCCCGGTGAAAGCATGACCATTAATCTCAGTTATAATGCTAATAGTCTCGATATTGGTGAATATCAACAAAACCTGATTATTGAAACCAATGATCCTTCTAACCCAACTGTTGAGTTACCAGCAACCCTGATTGTTGAGTAATGCAATCTGTGGCGGGCAGGGCTTGCCTTGTCTGTTACGCATAAAAAAATAGCCACTGATACAGTGGCTATTTTTGTTTCTGGCAACAAATAGTCGGGCGATTACCACATCAGATCATCAGGAATCTTGTACGCTGCGTACGGGTCGTCTTCGTCCATCTCGTCGCCTTGTGAATCGGCAATCAGGGCAAAGTGTTCCGGGTTGCGTTGCAGTACTTTCTCAGACACTGGCAGTGGCACAATGCGGAAGGTTTCTTCTGCTTCACCTTCCAGTTCAATAATGGCCAGTTGACCACGGCTGAGACGATCCCAGACGGCCTGGTTCACGTACAACTGTTTCACCTTCTTGCTGGTGGCGACAAAGTTGTATTTGATGTCGCCGTTCGCTTCGATGGTGTTGGTCTGGATCAACTGACGAATTTGGGCTGCAATGGCTTTCTGCTGGGCCGCTTCTTCGCGCTGGCGATTCAGTTCACGATCTTTTTCGGCCTTGGCTTTGCGGGTCGCTTCTGCCGCCGCGCGGCTGTCTTCCAGATCAGCATCGTCGCCGGTACGGCGTTTATGCTCGGTTTTTTTCATTTCCTTGGCGTTTTTCTTGGCCTTTTTCTGATTCACAAGGCCCATTTCCAGCATCTGCTCTTGCAGCGATTTTGCCATGATCTTCTACTCGCTTTGCGCTTGGCTTGGTGATTATCGTAAGAATTATCTTAGTGAGCCGGTGTTGGCCAGACGCCGGAGGGCATCAGGTCGGACAGCTCAGTAATGGTTTGGTCACGCTCGGCAACGGAATCAGCGACCACAGTGACGTGACCCAACTTGCGAGCCGGGCGCGCTTCCTTGCCATAGGAATGGCGGTGAGCGTTGTCGATGGATTCGGCTTTGACGGCAGGTGTTTCATCGCCGATGACGTTCAACATGGCCACGGCCGGGTAACGTGCGGTGGTTGGTTCCAGTGCTTTGCCCGCCATGGCCAGCATGTGGTTGCGGAACTGGCTGGCTTCTGCGCCTTCAATCGACCAGTGGCCAGAATTGTGAACGCGTGGTGCTACTTCATTGGCGACCAGGCCGTTGTCGGTATCAAACAGTTCCAGCGTGATGGTGCCAACGTAGTCGAGGCTGTCCGCCAGTTGGCGAATGTAGCGCTCGGCCTGCTCAGCCTTGTCGGCACTCAGACCGTCTGCCGGGAACAGGGAGTAGCGCAGAATGCCTTCATGGTGAACGTTTTCGGTCATTGGCCACACCACCAGATTGCCATCGCGGTCGCGGCTGGCGATGACCGAGGTTTCGCGGCTGAAAGTGACAAAGGCTTCGGCGATCAGCTCGCGGTTGCCAATGGCTTCCCACGCTAGCTCGGCATCTTCTGGCTGGCGCAGTACGTACTGGCCTTTGCCGTCATAGCCTTCGGTGGTGGTTTTCAGAACGATGGGCAAACCCAGGGTTTTGACGGCGTTGTGAACGTCGTCCAGGCTGTTAACCGCACAAAAATCAGCGGTCTGAATGCCTGCTGCACGTAGAGCATTCTTTTCCAATAGACGGTTTTGAAAGGTTTTCAGCGCCGTCAGACTTGGGAACAGCTTGTCAGCGTGTGCTTCCAGCAGCGCAACAATGGCCGCCGGGATATTCTCGGTCTCGTAGCCCAACAGGTCGACTCCGGCGATAAAGCTGGCCAGAGCATCGTCAGTGTGGGCGCGCAAGTCATAGAGCTGGATGTCCAGTTCGGTCAGGTCTGTCACGCTGTCCGCCAGCATTTGTCCAAGCTGGCCATTACCGAGAATGCCGATTTTCATAGTGCAGTGTTCCTCGTTCAGAGCGCTGGTTCAGGGCGCTCAATCGATAGCAGGGTGTGATTACAGGGCGTCGCGCGGGTCTGGCTGAGACAGTACGGTTTCGGTCTGGTTGGCGCGGAATGCATCAACGCGCTTCAGCAGTTCGGCATCTGAGGTGGCCAGAATCTGGGCGGCCAGCAAGCCAGCGTTTTTGGCTCCGGCATCGCCAATGGCTAGCGTACCAACGGCGACGCCGCCGGGCATTTGTGCGATGGACAGCAGGGAATCGAGACCGTTCAGGGCACGGGATTTTACCGGCACACCCAGGACTGGCAGGGAGGTTTGAGAAGCCGCCATGCCTGGCAGGTGAGCAGCGCCACCGGCTCCGGCAATGATGACTTTCAGGCCACGTGGCTGGGCCGTTTTGGCGTAATCGAACAGCAGGTCTGGCGTGCGGTGCGCGGAAACGACCTTGACTTCATAAGCAACGCCCAGAGAGTCGAGCATCTCGGCGGCGTGTTGCATGGTAGGCCAGTCGCTCTTGGAGCCCATGATGATGCCAACCTGTACTGTCATAACAAGATTACCTTCTGTTCTGTATAGGTGCGGACTCGACGTAATTGAATGGTACCTTGCAAATGAGTGAGGTAGGACGTCGCGTGAATCGCACTGTCTGATTCGACAAAAGCCCGTTATTACTGGTTGTATCACCTGCTGGAGCAGGCTGAAAACGGGCTGGTTTTCAGGAAAGCGGCGAATTGTATCACAGCGAATAAAGCTGACCAGCGGTGGTGGTGATTATTTCCTGTTCAGCTTCTTGTTCAGACAGGAAAGCATCTGGTTTGGCGGAATGTTGGGGCAAAGGCGTTGTCTGGTTATCATCATTCCTGACTTTTACGATTGCACGAGACCACATCATGTTAACGCTACTCTCACCGGCCAAGACGTTGGACTATGAATCACCGGTTCAAACCGACGTGATGACCACCTCCGGTTTTCTGGATCAATCAGCCGCATTGATTGACATCCTCAGGGAATACTCTGTGGACGACATCAGCGCACTGATGAAGCTCAGCACCAAGCTGGCGGAGCTGAATGTGCAGCGCTATTCCGACTGGTCGGTGCCGTTCCCGGATGGACAGGCGCGTCAGGCGTTGCTGGCGTTCAAGGGCGATGTGTACACCGGGCTGGCGGCAGAAACCCTGAATCAGGACGAGCTGGAGTTTGCCCAGCAGCACGTGCGTATGCTCAGTGGTTTGTACGGTGTTCTGAAACCGCTGGATGCGATGCTGCCGTACCGACTGGAAATGGGCACCAAGCTGGCGAACCTAGCGGGCAAGGATTTGTACGCTTTCTGGGGCGATACCATCACCGATGCCCTGAACGCCGAGCTGGAAGACGAGGCTGTGGTGGTGAATCTGGCCTCCAACGAGTACTTCAAAGCGGTCAAGCCGAAACGCCTGAATGCCCGTCTGATTACCCCGGTGTTCAAGGATGAAAAAAACGGCACCTATAAAATCATCAGCTTCTACGCCAAAAAGGCGCGTGGAATGATGGCGAGATACATCATTGATCAGCGTATTGATGCCCCGGAAGATCTGCAGGCATTTGATGTGGCGGGCTACCGTTTCTCGCTGGAAGACAGCCAGGGCGATACCTGGGTATTCAAACGTTCGGAAGAGGATTTGGCGAATGCATAAACTACAAACGGGTGTGTTGGCGGCAGTGATGCTGGCGGGTCTTGGCGGTTGTGCGCTGGCTCCTCAGAAGATTGATCTGAACCAGAATGCCACGGCCATGTCCGGGCAAATATCGGCACCCAGAAATGCGCTGATTCGAGTGGTGGATCAGCGCGATGGTGGAGAAATGAGTTTGGGGCATCGTGGTGGGCCAAAGCCGGAAGAAGCCTTGCTGAATGCCAGCGTCAGTGTTCGCCAAGCATTGACCATCAAGCTGAAGCAGTCATTGGAGGCGTTGGGTTTCGGCTTGGGAACACCTCAGGATGAGGTCAAGGTACAGCTGGATATTGATCGTTTCGCACATGCTTGCAACTCGCCCGTGGTAACAGAATGCAGCCTGGATATTGGTTTGCGCCTGGAAGTGTCAGCGGGACGCAATACGTTCAGTAAGGGCTTTTCAGTCAGGGAGTCACGCACGGTGCTGGTGGCACCGGGAGAGCAGTTAAATGAAGAGTGGATTAACGAGGTGCTGAACCGCTTGTGGCAGCACATGTTCAAAGACCCGGAGTTGCGCGTGGCTCTGGGGTTGTAAAGAAAGCACAGGATCAACGCACACTAAAAACAACACTATCCAGCCCTGAGGGGCTGGATAGTGGGTAGATCAGCGGTGGATAGGTCAGCAGTAGGGAGGTTAGCGAGTCTGACGCTGAGCAACAGACTGCTTGTGCGTCTGCACGTAGTCCAGCAAGATGCGCCCGGACTCCATCAGCAAGGCATCCTCTTCCTCGTCTTCTTCAATGTCTTCATCCTTGTCAGTTTTGCTGGCCAGCTTTTCGGCCTTTTTGGCTTCTGCTTCCAGATCTTCAATAATCGGCAGCCCTTTGGCCTTGCGCCGTTTGTTTTCCAGTGCCAGCCGCTTGTCGTCATTGCCATCCTGTTCTGCCTGACGGATTTCTTCGTTCAGAGAGATTTGGGTTTGCTTGCGCAATTCCTCAATCAGCTTCTTCTGTTCACGCAGGAAAACAAAGTCCGGGTCGTTGGCTGAGCGGTTCTGGTGCGATTTGCGCAGGCCATTCAGGTTGTTGTGGATCAGGTTGCTGTAGTCGTACTTGGCCGCTTTGATCGTATCCCAGGGAAGGGCTTCATCCAGGGCACTTTCACCAATTTTGTCTTTATCAAACAGGGACGGATAGAGAATGTCCGGGATCACGCCCTGGTGTTGGGTGCTGTCACCGGAGACTCGATAAAACTTGGCCTGAGTGATTTTCAGTTGTCCTCGGCGCAGCGGGCGCAACGATTGCACGGTGCCTTTACCGAAGGTCTGACCGCCCACCACGATGCCGCGACCGTAGTCCTGAATGGCACCCGCGAAAATCTCTGAAGCCGAGGCGCTGAGGCGGTTTACCAGCACCACCAGAGGGCCGTTATAGAGTACGTCCGGGTCGGTATCGTCGATGACTTCCACGGTGCCGCGTGTACTGCGCACCTGAACGACGGGGCCTTCCTTGATAAACAGGCCAGTCAGACTGATGGCTTCTTCCAGAGAGCCGCCACCATTATTACGCAGGTCGATCACCAGTCCTTCAATGCTTTCGAGGCGCAATTCCTTGATCAGGCGGGCAACGTCTCGTGTGGTGCTCTTGTAGTCGGGGCGGTTTTCCATCCGGGCCTGGAAGTCGATATAGAACGTTGGCACATCAATCACGCCAATACGGTGCTGCTTGCCGCCCTTGTTGATGATCAGCAAATCTTTCTGAGCAGACTGTTCTTCCAGTTTGACCTCATCACGAGTGATGGCGATGGTCTTGGACATATCGCTGGTGCTGTCGGCCGGGATGATTTCCAATCGGACAATGGTGCCCTTGGGGCCACGAATCAGGTCAACGACTTCATCCAGACGCCAGCCGATAACATCGACAATTTCACCATCCAGATGCTGCCCGACACCGACAATTTTGTCGGCGGGTTGTAAATTGTCGGCTTTGTCTGCCGGGCCTGCTGGCACCAGCCTTACCACCTTGGTGAACTCGTCTTCTGACTGCAATACGGCACCAATGCCTTGCAGGGACAGGCTCATATTAATGTTGAAATTTTCGGTGTTGCGGGGGGAAAAATACTGGGTGTGAGGGTCGAAAGCGCGGGTGACGGAGTTCATGAAAGTCTGATACGCGTCTTCCGGTTTGGAAAGGTGTACGCGGTTAAGCTGATTCTGGTAACGCTTGCGCAGCAGTTCGACAATGGCGTCTGATTCCTTACCGCTCATTTTCAGGTTCAGCATGGAGTTCTTCAGGCGTTTGCGCCACAAGTCATCCAGCTCAACACTGGTGTTTGACCAGGGAACCTTTTCCCGGTCGAGATCCAGGCGCTCGTTCTGATTGAAGCGGTAGTTGTCCAGGTTTTTGTCAAGCTCGCTGAGCATAAAAGACAGGCGTTCGCTCACGCGTTGCTGGTAACGGTTGTACATCAGGAACGGAGCCCGCATGTCGCCTCGGGCGAGGGCTTCGTCCAGTTGGCGGCGGTAGCGCTCAAACGATTTGATGTCCTGGGCCAGCAGATAGCTGCGAGTGCTGTCGAGATCTTCCAGGTACAAATCCAGGATGCGGCTCGACAAGCGATCATCCAGACGCTGCAGCTCGTAATGGGCGCGCAGCAGGTTATTCATGATTTGCTGAGTGGTAACCGAGTGTTCTCGTTCCGGCTTCAGAGGCGCGAATGGGGTGCCTGGCTTAACGTCCTCAATGACAGCCAGACTTTGAAATGAAACGCCTGTTAGTAATAACAGGCTGATCAGGGGCGTGATAAATGTTCGATGTAAATTCATAGTCTTCGCCAGAAATAAAGAGTGGCTGCCGGGCCTCGCATCCAGCGAGAGCGGGCTGTCCTGTTGTTTGTGCGACCCGAAAGGCGCGGGTATGATGCTGCGCTCGGATGCTAAGCGATCAACGTCAAGCTGTCATCTTTGCGTATCGTGTACATGAGTTTTCATGGTGCTTGATTGTTGTTTTGAGTCAAGGCCATTCCTGTTTCGAACTGTGTTGTGGAATTCTTTTGCCTTCCTGCACTCTGAGCTGACGCCATTATGGAGCAATGTCGTGGCTCTGGCCTGGTGTGCAATCACAGATTCACCAGAACTCATGTCAGCTCTGAACCCTGAAAACAACAATAATTCCTCACTTTATGTGAGGCTCGCCTTTGAAGGAGATTCCGTCATGGCTCGAATCAAATTACAACTGCCCGATGAGTTCAATTTTTCAACCGACCTGGATGTTCGTGTATCCGATATCAATTATGGCAACCATTTGGGCAATGACCGCATGGTGACCCTGCTGCATGAAGCACGTTTGCGCTTTTTGGCACATTATGAATTTGCAGAGCTGAATATTGGTGGGCTGGGCATGATGGTGACGGATCTGGCAGTGACGTTTAACGCCGAATCCTTTATGGGAGACACGCTCACGTTTCATGTTGGTCTGACGGAGTTCTCCAAATACGGATGCGATGTTATTTATCGCGTTGAGAACAAGGCACAGGGCAAGAAAATAGCGGAAGCAAAAACCGGTATTGTGTTCTTTGATTATGACGAGCGTCGCATTGCTCGTATTCCAAAGGTTTTTTACAGTCGCTGCGCCCCTCATTTGCTGGAAGAGCGCAATAAGACTGGAGCCGCTGCTTCTGAAGCGGCTTCTCAGGAAACGGCTGAAGTCTGATTATTCTTCCGGAGCCGGTTCGTCAAAGTACTGACTGATAAAGTCCAGGAAGGCCCGGCTCTTGGTGGCCAGATAGCGATTCTGGGAGAACACCACCTTGATGGTACGCACTGGAATTTCAACATCGCTGAACAGGCGTACCAGTTCACCATTCTGCAAGTGATGGTCGGCGATATACGTTGGAATCGCGGTGATTCCCATACCGGCCAAACACGCCTCATACACCATATCAATATCATTGACCGTGAGCTTGCGCTCGACGCTGGAAAGCGTGAAGCCGTGGTCCTTTTCAAACTGTCGTAACCAGTTGATGCGGGCGTATTCGGCGTTGGTCACCATCAGAATGCGATGCTGGTTCAAATCTTCCAGAGATGTCGGTGTGCCCCAGGTTTTCAGATACTGTGGTGAGGCACAAATCACAATGTTCTGCGCGGCCACCGGCTTGGCGATCAGCCGGGAATCTTCCAGCGTGCCGATGCGCAAGGCAAAGTCATAACCTTCCTTGACAATATCCAGCGGGCGATCCGAAATGTGCAGGTCGAAGCTGATGTCCGGGTATTGCTCTGAAAAGTCGTTGAACATGCGGGCCAGTTCGCGGCGTCCAAAATTGGACATGGCGGTAATGCGCAGGCGGCCGCGCGGTGTTACGTCAAAGTCAGTGACCAGCTTCTCGGCTTCGGAAATGGATTCCAGAATATTCTCGCAATGCTGATAGAACATCTGTCCAGCTTCCGTCGGACTGACCGAACGGGTAGTTCGATTCAGCAGACGGACGCCCAGGCGTTCTTCCAGCCCGCTGATTTGTTTGCTGACTGCGGAGGGTGTAACACCCAGAGAGTCAGCCGCAGAGGTGAAGTTGCGAGCGCGGACGACGGAAACAAACGTCTGAAGGGTATCGATACGTGACATGCGAAAAGATTCTTGCCTGAAAGCGGAATAATCCAGTCATTATAGTTAATTTTTTGGAAATAATAAGCCTGGCCTGAGGTATTTCTTTGCCCAACTCAGCAGCTTCCAGCCTCTCAGGTTGATCAAACCAGCACAGATAATCAGTGCGCCGCCAGCCCAGGTTGATACGGTCGGGACTTCGTCCCAGATCAGCCATCCCATCAATCCCCCATAAATGACAGCGCTATAAACATACACGCCGACCTTGCCTGTAGGTGCAATCCGATAGGCCTGAGTCAGGGCTAACTGACCCAATGTTGCAACCACTCCCAACATCAGTACCCAGAGCCAGGCGTCCGGTGCGATGGGCTGCCAGTTCAGTAGCGCCGCCGGGGCGGTGATCAATGTGCCGATCAGAGCAAAATAAAAGACAATGGTTTGGCTGTGTTCCGTTGCTGACATTCGCCGAATGGTGACTTTGGCCAGGGCGGCGAGGACGGCTCCGGCGAGTGCAATCACGGCGGCCTGATTCATGGCATTGTGAGTGTCCGGGTTCAAAGTCAGAACAACACCCATAAAACCCACGATCAGAGCCAGCCAGCAGCGTGGATTCATAGGTTCTTTCAGCCACCACCAGGCCAGAATGGGCATAAACAATGGCCCGGTCAGCTTGACCAGAAAGGCTTCAGTGAGCGCGAGGTGGCCCAGCGCCCAGAAATAGCAATACATGGCCGAAATGCCAACCAGCCCACGCAAGATGTGCCAATGCAGACAGGTTGTTTTCAGAGTATGAAAGCCTGTGCGCCAGAGCAGGGGGAGTAACACCAGCAATGCCGTCAGATTGCGCACAAACACAATTTGTTCAGTGGAGAGGGTATCTGACAGGTGTTTGATCACAGCGCCCATTACCGCGAGCAGGGCTTCCCCGAGTAACAGATACAGAGCGCCGGTTTTCAGTGCAGATGACACGTTTAAATTTCCAGGTTGGTCTCCATAATAGACAGCAGTGATCATGGAGTATTGAAGCGGGCCGACAGTATAGGGATCGGTGAACGTTGGGGAAATCGGGTTCCGGCTTGATTTTTCTATTAAATTTTCGATGTTTTTTCTGTTTTCGCTTGAGATTTTCTAATCAATCCTTATTGACAGTAACAGCAACCTAATTCAGATATTCCGCAGCAGCCGTATCGGCAAACAGGCCGTTGAGCGGTATTGCAGACATAACCGTGGTGGAGGATTCCCGCATGCGAATGGATCGACTGACAACCAGTTTTCAGAATGCCCTGGCAGAAAGTCAGAGCCTGGCGTTATCGCAGGATCACAATCAGATTGATACCTTGCACCTGCTGCTGGCTTTGCTGCAGCAGACCAGCAGCTCGGTCAAGGACATATTGCGGCGTATCAGCGTTAACATTCCGCAGTTTGAAGCCGCCGTTCACAAGGCTTTGGCTGACCAGCCCCGTATCCAGAAGCCAGATGGCAATATCCAGGTATCACAGGAGTTGGGCCGTCTGCTGAACCTGACAGAAAAAGAAGCCTCGGACTACGGCGATCAATACGTTTCCAGTGAGATGTTTCTGGTTGCTGCCTTGTCTGACCGAGGTGAAGCCGGGCGTTTGTTCAAGCAGTTTCAGGTAACACGTGATGTATTGCAGGCAGCCATCAAGGAAATGCGTGGAGGAGAAAGCGTGAACGATGCCAATGCCGAAGACAGCCGTCAGTCACTGGAGAAGTACTGCATTGATCTGACTGAGCAGGCGGAGTCGTCCAAGCTCGACCCTGTGATTGGTCGGGATGATGAAATTCGTCGCACCATTCAGGTACTGCAGCGCCGTACCAAAAACAATCCGGTACTGATCGGTTTGCCTGGTGTCGGTAAAACGGCGGTGGTAGAAGGTCTGGCGCAGCGTATCGTGAACAAGGAAGTGCCGGACACGCTCAAAAACAAACGCATTTTATCGCTGGATATGGGCTCTTTACTGGCAGGAGCCAAATACCGGGGCGAGTTTGAAGAGCGTCTCAAAGCGGTATTAAAAGACGTGGCCAAGGAAGAAGGCCGCATCATCCTGTTTATCGATGAAATGCACACACTGGTCGGAGCGGGCAAGAGCGAAGGTGCCATGGATGCGGGCAACATGCTGAAGCCTGCGCTGGCGCGTGGTGAACTGCACTGCGTTGGTGCGACCACGCTGGATGAGTATCGTGAATTTATCGAGAAAGACGCCGCTCTGGAGCGTCGTTTCCAGAAAGTCCTGGTGGACGAGCCGGGTCTGGAAGACTCCATTGCCATTCTGCGGGGTCTGAAAGAGCGCTATGAGGTTCACCACGGTGTGCAAATTACTGACAGCGCCCTGATTGCCGCCGCCAAATTGTCTCAGCGTTACATTACCGATCGTCGCCTGCCCGACAAGGCCATTGATCTGGTGGATGAGTCGGCATCTGTGATTCGGATGGAAATTGACTCCAAACCGCACGATATGGATCGCCTCGAACGCCGTCTGATTCAATTGAAGATCGAGCGTGAAGCCCTGAAAAAAGAAAAAGACGAGGCCGCTCAGGCGCAGTTGGCCAAGTTGAATCATGAAATCCAGCGGGTTTCAGTCGAATACTCCGCGCTGGAGGACATCTGGAAGCAGGAGAAAGAGAGCCTGGAAGGGGCGTCTCGGGTGAAGGAGGCGCTTGAACACGCGCGGTTCGATTTTGAAGTTGCCCGCCGCAATGGTGACTGGCAAACCATGGCGGAATTGCAGCATGGCAAGATTCCACTGCTGGAAAAAGAGTTGCAGGAAGCGGATGAAGCCGAGAGCACCGGCAAAAAGGAATTCAAGCTGTTGCGAAACAAGGTGACAGAAGACGAAATTGCCGAGGTTGTATCTCGCTGGACGGGGGTTCCGGTGAACAAGATGCTGGAAGGTGAGCGTGAAAAACTGCTGCGCATGGAAGATGAGCTGCATCATTCGGTGATCGGACAAGATGAAGCCATTGCGGCGGTATCGAATGCGGTGCGTCGTTCGAGGGCGGGGCTGTCTGATCCGAATCGCCCTAATGGTTCATTCCTGTTTCTTGGGCCAACCGGGGTCGGTAAAACCGAGCTGTGCAAGGCGCTGGCGACGTTCCTGTTTGATACCCCGGACGCCATGGTGCGCATTGATATGTCGGAGTATATGGAGAAGCATTCCGTTGCCCGTCTGATTGGTGCGCCTCCGGGCTATGTTGGTTACGAGGAAGGTGGTTATTTAACCGAAGCCGTGCGCCGCAAGCCGTACTCGGTCATCCTGCTGGATGAAGTCGAGAAGGCACACCCGGACGTGTTCAATATTTTGCTGCAGGTGCTGGATGATGGCCAGTTGACCGATGGTCAAGGGCGCAAGGTTGATTTCAAAAACACCGTACTGGTGATGACGTCTAACCTGGGTTCGGATGTGATTCAGAATCTGTTTATGGATCAGCCTTACGAGAATATGCGCAGTGCCGTCATGGACATTGTCGCCGGGCACTTCCGCCCTGAATTCATCAACCGAATTGATGAGGCAGTGGTCTTCCACCCTCTGAAGAAGGAGCAGATTCGCGGCATTGCTGATATTCAGATGAAGTTGTTGCATCAGCGTTTGTCGGAACACGGACTGGCGTTGAATATGACGAATGCCGCCACCAGTAAACTGGTGGATATTGGTTATGACCCGGTGTATGGCGCACGTCCTCTGAAACGGGCCATCCAGCAGTGGATCGAAAATCCGCTGGCTCAGGATATTCTGTCGGGGAATTTCTTGCCGGGCGAAACCATTGTTGCGGACGTGTCTGAGGACGGCCAACTGGTCTTCCGCAAGTAACACGTCGCTTGTCGGGTTCGTATGTCGGGTTCGTATGAAAGGGGCGCAGGTCGCCCCTTTTTTTATGGCTTGTACAGCGGCTGTAACGGCATGGATATGTGTCAATGCGAATACATAAAACCCCGGTGATCGTGTAATAGCCATAGTGTCACCTTGTGGGTCTGGATATACTCCCCACAAACAACTGTTCAGGGAACAACACCATGTGGAAATTCTTGGCTTTCGGCATCTGTAGCATCACTCTTGCGGGGTGTGTGTCAGTTGCAACCGGCGGTTCGGCCTGCTGTGATAATTCGGCCTCTAAAATGCTGCCGATGAAGCAGGAATTGCATTGCCAGCAGGAAGAGGGCGTGATGCTGTCGGATGATCAGAACAGTGTGATTGTTTCTCTGGGCTGGCGGCCAACGCTGGGTTACCGTGTTCGGGTTGAAGGTCAGGAAGTGGATGGCACCGAAGTCTATCTGGGTGTTGAAGAAGTCAAACCCGCCTCCAGTGGCGCGGTGGCACAAGTGATGTCTTCTCCGTGTCTGACCGTAGAGCTGCCACAGGACTGGACCGTTCTGGTGGTGGAAAACACCGAATTTGGCCGCATCAAGCGGTTTGAATCAGGCCGCTGAGCGGTCTGGTCGTCGACAGAGCCAGGAGACAAGGTGGCAATCATTCTGGGCATTGACCCTGGTTCCCGGATTACCGGATTTGGCCTGATTGATATGCAAGGTCAGCGTCCGGTGTACATCAGCAGTGGCTGCATTCGCTGTGGTGATGGAGCCGTTGCACCTCGCCTTCGGTTGATACATGAAGGTGTTCAGCAACTGATCCAGACCTATCAACCCGATGAATTTGCCATCGAGCGGGCTTTTATGGGCAAAAATGCCGATTCTGCGCTCAAGCTGGGACAGGCGCGTGGTGTTGCCATGGCAGTGGCGGCTCTGTGTGATCTGGATGTGCATGAATACGCTCCCAGAGCAATCAAGCAAGCCGTTACCGGCGCTGGCGGTGCGGACAAGGAACAAATCCAGCACATGGTACGTACCCTGCTGAAGTTACCCGGTTGTCCCCAGGCGGATGCAGCGGATGCACTGGCTGTGGCTTTGTGTCATGGCTATCAGCGGGCGGCCTTGATTGCCCGCTCAACAGCATCCAGTCGTCGTCGCTGACCTTCTTCTCAAACTCCCGATCCTGACTTTGGTCAACCTGCGTTTACTGATAGGCTAGCCCGATTTGTGATTGGGCAAGGCATATGATCGGACGACTACAAGGCGTGGTGCTGGAGAAGCACGCGCCGGAATTGCTGGTGGATGTCAACGGTGTCGGGTATGAACTTCAGGCACCCATGACCACTTTTACGTCACTGGGAGCGGTCGGTTCTCCCGTGACCTTGTATACCCATCTCGCCATTCGTGATGATGCCCACGTTCTGTACGGCTTCAGTGACAAATCCCAACGTACCCTGTTTCGAACCCTGATCAAGGTCAGCGGTGTTGGCCCCAAATTGGCACTGGCGATTCTGTCAGGCATGGACGTCAACGCCTTTGCGCACTGTGTCCAGACCGATGACATTGCTTCCCTGACCAAGTTGCCGGGGGTTGGCAAAAAAACCGCTGAACGCCTGGTGGTGGAAATGCGTGACCGCCTGAAAGAGTGGCAGGCTCCAGCACCGCTGTTCCAGCAAGCCGATATGGATCAGGCTGAAGCGGCGCGTGCCAGCGCACGTCACAACCTGGAAGAAGCCGAAACGGCACTGGTAGCACTGGGCTATAAACCGGCTGAAGCCTCGCGAATGCTGAACCGGGTTGCCGATCAGGCAGACAGTGCGGAAGAACTGGTGCGTCTGGCGCTGAAACGATCTCTGGAGCGCTCATGATCGAGACCGATCGCTTTGTCAGCCCTGTGGCACCGACACGGGTTGAAGAACAGCAAGACCGAGCCATTCGTCCCAAGGCGCTGGCGGATTATATCGGCCAGCCGCAAGTGCGCGAGCAGATGGAGATCTTCATCGGGGCTGCCAGAGCGCGTGGCGAAGCGCTGGATCATACGCTGGTGTTCGGCCCGCCGGGGCTGGGGAAAACCACGCTGGCCAATATCATCGCCAGCGAGATGGAAGCCAACATTGTTTCGACCTCTGGCCCGGTGCTGGAGAAAGCCGGTGATCTGGCGGCTTTGCTGACCAATCTCGAAGCCGGTGATGTGCTGTTTATTGATGAAATTCATCGTCTGAATCCAGCGGTGGAAGAAGTGCTCTATCCAGCGATGGAAGATTATCAACTGGATATCATGGTGGGCGAAGGCCCGGCTGCGCGTTCTATCAAAATTGATCTGCCGCCCTTTACGCTGGTGGGGGCGACAACCCGAGCCGGTTTGCTAACCTCGCCCTTGCGGGATCGTTTTGGCATTGTGCAGCGACTGGAATTTTACAACGTTGACGATCTGACTCACATTGTCAGCCGTTCTGGCCGCTTGATGGCGCTGGAAGTCGGGGATACCGGCGCGCGGGAAATTGCTCGCCGGGCACGGGGAACGCCTCGTATTGCCAACCGTTTGCTGCGTCGGGTGCGTGATTATGCCCAGGTGAAGGGTGACGGTCGGGTCGATCAGTCATGCGCCGATGCGGCACTGGATATGCTGAATGTGGACTCGCAAGGCTTTGATCATATGGATCGTCGCTTGCTGTTGTCCCTGATGGAAACCTACGGCGGCGGCCCGGTGGGCGTGGACAGCCTGGCGGCGTCTATCGGTGAAGAGCGCGACACGATTGAAGACGTTCTGGAACCGTACCTGATGCAGCAAGGCTACATCACCCGGACGCCGCGTGGCCGCATGGCAACCCGGTTGGCGTACCTGCACTTTGGACTGGTGCCTCCGGCTCGGGAGACGCCCTGATGGCCTATCAATTCCCGGTGCGCGTGTATTACGAGGACACCGACGCCGGTGGTATCGTGTACTACGCCAACTATTTGCGCTTTATGGAACGTGCTCGTACCGAGTGGCTGCGAAGCCTGGGTGTGGGGCAGGAATCCCTGCGTCAGCAAGGCATTATGTTTGTCGTTACCGAAGCGCGTACCCGCTATCGTCGTCCGGCACGTCTGGATGATGAACTCACGGTGACGGCGTCAGTCGAACGCCTGTCTCGTACCCGGCTGGTGTTTGCTCAGCAAGTACTGAATATTGAGGGCAACGTACTGGCTGAAGGGGAAATCACGGTGGCCTGTATGAATACTGCGGGCAAGCCTTGTTCCATTCCTGAATCTGTCCGGGCGCTGGTGATAGTGCCCGCAAGCTGAAACGAACTACTTCTGGAGTTGTTGTGAACGAATCCGTATCCATTCTGGCACTGATTGCCAATGCCAGTATCGTCGTTCAACTGGTCATGTTGCTGTTGTTACTGGCGTCCCTGTTTAGCTGGATTGTGATTTTTCAGCGAGGTCGATTGTTGTCTGTCAGCCACAAGCAAATGCTGGATTTTGAGGATCGCTTCTGGTCGGGCATTGATCTGAACGATTTGTACCGAGAGTGCCAGCAGCAGGAACATCCGAGTGCCCCGGAGAATGTCTTTATGGCTGGTCTGAAAGAATTCGGCAAGATGCGTCAACAAGGCATTCAGGATGCCGACGCCGTGATTCAGGGCTGTCAGCGAGCCATGCGGGTGGCGATTTCCCGTGAAGCGGAAGTGCTGGAAACGCATCTGTCGTTTCTGGCGACGGTGGGTTCAACCAGTCCGTATATTGGTTTGTTCGGAACCGTGTGGGGGATTCTGCACTCGTTTCAGGGGTTGGCGATGGTCAAGCAGGCGACCATTGCCACGGTTGCTCCCGGTATTTCTGAAGCGCTGGTGGCAACGGCTATGGGCTTGCTGGCGGCAATTCCAGCCGTCATTTTCTACAACCGCTTCGTTGCCCGCGTCGAGAACCTGAGCACGTCTATTTATACCTTTGCTGATGAGTTCTCATCCTTGCTGTACCGTCAGGCCTTGCGTGTGAACCAGAGCAACCGGAGTGCCTGATGGAGTCGATGCAACCTCAGGTGCCTCGTCGCAGGCCAATGGCGGAAATCAACGTCGTGCCCTACATCGACGTGATGCTGGTGCTACTGATTATCTTTATGGTGACTGCGCCTATGCTGGTGCAGAGTGTTCAGGTCAAATTGCCGGAAGTCGAAGCGACACCCACCAACATTACTCCAGACGATGATGTGCTGATTTTAACGGTAGATGCGACCGGCCGTTATTTTGTCGAACAGGATGATCGTGATGTTGAGCCGATGTCGCTGGCGGCCATCATTGATTACACCGGCAAGATATCCCGCTCAGTCAAGACAACCCAGGTCATGATCCGAGGGGATGAGCAGGTTCCCTATGGCAAGGTCGTCGCTCTGATGGGCGGGCTGCAAGCCGAAGGCATTGTCAATGTGGGGCTGATTACCGAAGCACCTGCAACGGGAGTGGCTGAGCACGATGCGAAGTAATTCCACCAGTTATTCCCTCCCGGTGGTATTGGCTGTGGGGCTGCATTTGGCGGTGGCAGCTCTGTTTTTGTTTGAGTGGCAGCCACCGGCCCCGCCGAAGGTGATTCCGAAACACATCATGGCAAACGTGATTGCGGTGGAGAATCAGGCGGATAAACAGCGCAAGGACAAAGTCCGACAGCGCCAGGAGCAGAAGCAAAAAGCCGCCGATGCCTTGAGTAAACAGCGCCAGAAAGAAAAGAAAGCTCAGGATGCACGCAAAGCCGCAGACAAAAAGAAAAAAGCGGCGGAAGAAGCTGAGCGCAAACGGCAATTGGCTTTGAAGAAAAAAGCTGAAGAAAAAGCGGAAAAAGAACGCAAGGCAGCCGTGGCAGAGAAAGCGCGCCAGCAAAAAGAGGCTGAAGAAGAACGTCAGCGTCAGGAACAAGAGACCCGTGAACTGGCAGAGCTTGAGCAACAAATGCTGGAAAAGCTGGCGCAGGAAGAAGCTGCTGAAGAGCTGGTGCGGCAACAGGAAGCCGAGCGGCGAGCCAAGCTGGCGGCACGGATTGAAACCGAATATCTGGCCCGAATTCGAGACCAGATTTCATCCGCCTGGGTGTATCCTCCCGGTGTGGCTCCTGAGCAGGAAGTCGAGGTGGAGTTGTCGGTAGTGCCGACCGGTGAGGTAATATCCATTGTGATACTTCGGGGAAGTGGCAACCAGTCGCTCGACCGCTCGGTAGAACAGGCCATTCGGGCCGCCTCGCCATTGCCGGTACCGGACGATATTCGTATTTTTGATGCCAGTTTTAGACAATTCAGAATGAAATTCAGACCGGAGAATGCAACGTGGTAATACGCATGCTGATACTGCTGGGCACCCTGTTGGCAATGATGCCAGCACGAGCCGAGCTGGTAATTGAAGTGACACAGGGAAAGCAGTCGGCTATTCCCATTGCACTGGTTCCCATGTCCTGGCAAGGGACTGGCTCCTTGCCTGATGATATATCGGCCATTATTCAAAACGATTTAAGCAATAGCGGTTATTTTCGTACCTTGAATCGGGCCAATATGATATCCACTCCATCTTCTCTGGATGAGATTAATTACGCCGACTGGCGTAATCTGAAACAGGATTTTTTGATGGTTGGGCGAATTGTCCAGAATGAGCAGGGGTTCTCAGTTGAATTCCATGTTGTGGATGTAGCCCGCAAACTTGAAATATTTAAACATCGGGTAAAGGGCAAAGTAAGCCAATTACGCGATATTGCTCATTATATCAGTGATTATGTTTTTGAACGCTTGACTGGTATTAAAGGTGTGTTTTCAACCAAGTTAATATACGTTACTACGAATAAAGAGCGCTCCCGATTTAATCTGAATTATGCCGATGCAGACGGTGCGCGAGAGCAATTGATATTCACATCACCAGAACCCATTATTTCACCAGCCTGGGCGCCGGATGGTAAAAAAGTGGCGTATGTTTCATTTGAATCAGGACGCAGCGCTATTTATTTTCAGGAGTTGGCAACCGGTAAGCGCGAGCTGGTGCTGAATATGAAAGGCTCAACCAGTGCGCCGTCGTTCTCGCCAGATGGCAAGCGTCTGGCCTTTGTGCATTCAAAGCTGGGCAATCCAGATGTCTATGTGATTGATCTGGCGACACGTCAGGTCGAACGTTTGACCAAGCATTATGGTATTGATACCGAGCCGCAGTGGATGCCGGATGGACGTCATCTGGTATTTACGTCAAGTCGTGCCGGAGGCCCGCAAATATATAAGCTGGATTCGGTTAATAAATCCGTCACTCGTATGACATTTCAAGGCAATTACAATGCTCGCCCTCGGGTAACGGAAGATGGTCGCAAACTGGTGTATGTTCATCAGCGTGGCAGTCGTTTTCATATCGCTTCTCAGGATATTCGCAGTGGCCGTGTACAGGTGTTGACAAACGATACGGATTTGGATGAGTCGCCCAGTGTTGCGCCTAATGGAAGTATGGTAGTTTATGCCACCAGCGAGGCCGACCGCAGTATTTTGGCGGCGGTATCCGTGGATGGCGATGTCAAGTTCCGTTTACCGTCGAAATACGGTGACGTCAGGGAACCGGCCTGGTCACCAATTTTTTGATACTTACAAGAAAACACCATAGTGGAGTAGGAATAGAACCATGCAAAAATCGGCATTTGTAAAAGCGGTTGGTCTGGGCCTGGGTGCTTTGATGGTAACGGCCTGTAGTAGCACTGGTAACATCAACGAAGGTGACAGCGAGCTGACCACCAAACAGGAAACTGAAACAGCAGAAAACGGCGCAGCAAATGGCGCAGAAAACGGTGTTGTTGAAGTGAATACCAACAACCAGGTTGATCCAACAGCCATTCCGGTTGATACCGACAAGGTATCCGGTGAGGAAATGGAAGCTCAGGCGCGTGAAGCCGAAGCAGCGTTGATGAAGCAAACCGTGTTCTATTTTGACTTCGACCAGAGCAGCATCAAGCAAGACGGCAAGTCTGCTTTGATCGCTCATGCAACGTATTTGTCTGCGAACAGCTCTGCTCGCGTGGTTCTGGAAGGTCACGCGGACGAGCGCGGTACGGTTGAATACAACCTGGCTCTGGGCGAGCGTCGTGCCATGGCCGTGCGTCGTTTCCTGATGGCGAACGGTGCCAGCGCAGACCAACTGGAAGTGGTCAGCTACGGTGAAGAGCGTCCAGCAGTGACGGGTCACAACGAAGCCAGCTGGGCTGAGAACCGTCGTGTTGTTGTGAACTATCGTTAATGAAGTACCTGATCGTCCCTCTGGCATTGGCTGCTGCTCTGCAGGTCAATGCTGAACAGGAGGAATGGGTGTCGGTGGGCGTCAGGCCCACTGCTACCACCGCCTCAACACCTGCCCAGCCTTCTCTTCCGGCTGAAACAGCCGCATCTGCCCCGGTACTGAATCCCGCGCCTGGTAATAGTGGTGATGGCACTTTGCTCTCCGAACTGCTGATGCAGGTTGAGCAAATGCAGCAGGAAATTGCGACCTTGCGCAGTACGGTGGAGTCCCAGTCGTATGAGATTCGTCGCCTGACCCAGGAAGGGGAGGCCCGTTATCTGGATCTGGATCGTCGTCTGGTGGATCTGAGCAGTCGCCCGGTTGCACCTGCTGAAGCAGACATTCCTGAGCAAACACCGGCAGCGGCGTATAAGTCTGCCATGGCACTGGTACGTGAAAAACAGTTCGAGCAAGCCAGTGCGGCTTTTGAGCAATTCATTGAGCAGTGGCCAGAAGATGAGCTGTCAGCCAATGCGTTGTACTGGAGTGGTGAAGTCTTTCTGGTTCGGCGTGATCCTGAACAGGCGGCTGCCCGTTTCCGTCAGGTGATCGATGGTCACCCGGAACACATCAAGGCGGCGGATGCGACCTATAAGTATGCGATGTCGTTGCATAAGCAGGGTGATGCAGACGCGGCTCGTCATTGGCTGGAAACACTGATTGAACGTTACACAGGCAAGGCCGATTCCACGGTCAAGCTGGCACAGGCTTATCTGAAAAAATTGCCCGTTGTGGGAGGAAATGAAAAAAATTAAATTTTTTTCATTTCAGGTATTGCCAAGAATAAAATTCTAAGTATTATATGCGCCTCCTTCGGGTCGTTAGCTCAGTTGGTAGAGCAGTTGGCTTTTAACCAATTGGTCGCTGGTTCGAATCCAGCACGACCCACCATCTTTTCAAATGCTCGGCATTTGAACTGGATAAGGTGGTAACTAACTGAAAGTATTGACTTTTGTCAGAACTCATTTAGAATTTTCGAAGGTATCGGGTCGTTAGCTCAGTTGGTAGAGCAGTTGGCTTTTAACCAATTGGTCGCTGGTTCGAATCCAGCACGACCCACCAGATTCCGAAAGGGAGAAAGCATTGCTTTCTCCCTTTTTTGTTTCTGTCGTATAAGAATGTGGTTCTTTTCAGTGGTGCCTCTGCCGTAAAATGCAGGTGCCCTGATCAACAGGGTGTTGTTTTTTGTGTGGCACCCACCGGGCCACAGCCATACTCCCCAGCATGCTTGTACAGAGAACGCCATGTCGAACGCAGTGACGCAAGAGCACAGACAAGTGGTCCAGGATCATTGGGCCCAACCCGCCGAAAAACCAGCCCCGTCAGAAGTAGAATCCTTGTGTGAAGAAATTCGCACCCTGCTAAAGCAGGAAGATGCGACTCTGGTTGCTCACTACTACACCGAACCTGAAATTCAGGCACTGGCTGAAGAAACCGGAGGTTGTGTCTCCGATTCTCTGGAAATGGCTCGTTTTGGTCATCGTCATCCTGCCAGTACCTTGTTGGTGGCCGGTGTGCGCTTTATGGGTGAAACAGCGAAGATTCTGAGCCCGGAGAAGCGGGTTTTGATGCCGACTCTGGATGCCACCTGTTCGCTGGATCTGGGTTGCCCGGCGGATGCGTTTGGTGAGTTCTGTGATCAGCACCCTGATCGGACTGTCGTGGTATACGCCAATACCTCAGCCGCAGTGAAAGCCCGCGCTGATTGGGTAGTGACGTCTAGCATTGCGGTGGATGTGGTGAATCACCTGCACGGTCGGGGTGAGAAGCTGATCTGGGCACCGGATCGCCATCTGGGCGACTATGTCATGCGTCAAACGGGTGCGGACATGATCCTTTGGGACAGTGAGTGCATCGTTCACGATGAGTTCAAGGCCAAGGCGCTGGACGATTTGAAATTGGTGTATCCGGATGCAGCGGTTCTGGTGCACCCCGAGTCTCCGCAATCGGTGGTTGAAATGGCCGATGCTGTGGGTTCAACCAGTCAGTTGATTCAGGCGGCGATTGATTTGCCCAATCCGGCTCTGATCGTGGCAACGGACAAGGCCATTTTTTACAAGATGCAGCAGGCCGTACCGGACAAACTGCTGATCGAAGCACCGACTGCAGGCAATGGTGCGACCTGTCGCAGTTGTGCGCATTGCCCTTGGATGGCGATGAACGGTTTGCGCAATATTCGCGATGTGTTGCAGCAGGGTAATCAGGAAATCTTTGTCGATGAAGCGCTGCGTCAGGGAGCGGTTCGCAGCCTGCAGCGCATGCTGGATTTCAATAAGCCCTGATCTCTATTAACGGGTCAGGCGTTTGCCTGGCCGGTTTTCTTCCATATCGGCAATCGCCATCTTCTTCAAGCGCGCCTGCAGCGCTTCCCGTTTTTGAAAATCCCCGGACTTTGTTGCTTCCAGAATCGCCAGATCCATATGTCGTGCGGCACGTGAATCCGCACCGGTCAGAAAAGCAGCTTCAGCCGCCGCCTGATGCGCCAGTTGCATGCGGTTTTCCTGACGGGCCAGCTCGGCTATGTGCGCCCAAATGGTTGGGTTTTCCGGGCGCTGTGTGTTCAGGCGTTTGAGCACTTCCAGAGCGGCTGCCGGCTTGCCGTTGTCCTGCAGGGCATTGGCATAGGCCATGTTGTAGGCGTAGCTGTCGGGAAACCAGGGTTGGTAACGCTTCAGGAACGCCACGGCTCCGGCTGAATCGTTTTCAGCGCTCAGGATGCGGGCCTTGAGAATCAGTACCGGGCTTTCAGCCTGCCATTCATCGGGAATGGCTGTGAGGTATTTTCGGGCTTGTTGAGTATTGTTCTGATCCAGCTCCAGCTCGATGGTGGCCAGGGTGTAATTCAAGGCGGCTTCTTGCAGTGGTTGTTTGGCCCGGCTGAGGCGTTCCGAGAAAAACAGCGATGCCTGTTTTTTTTCCAGACGATAGTGGCGAACGGCTTCATTGCGCAGAATGCTGAACAGAAAGCTCTGGCGACGAGGTTTGGCCGGGTGGTTCTCGGCCCGACTGGCAGCATCAGCGATGCGGCGGCTGGTGAGTGGGTGAGTCAGCAAAAATTCCGGGGGCTTGCGATAGTATTTGGCGGCATCCAGCATGTTGTGGAACATATCTGGCATGGCCTGAGGATCAAGGCCTGATTTCACCATAGTGGTGAAACCGATGCGGTCAGCTTCTCGCTCCCAGGCACGGCTGTAGGCCAACTGGTTCTGAATGCTAGCACCTTGCGTCGCCATAATGCCTGCCATACCTGCTTCGGCATCGACTGTGGCAGCGATCAGGATGCTGGCCAGCAGGGCAGCGAGAACAACCGGAGCTTCGTTCTGGCCAACTTCAGCCCGACGGGCAAAATGACGTTGGCTGAGATGGGCCAGTTCGTGTGCCAATACGGATGAAAATTCATCTTCATCCTGTGTGTGTAGTAGCAGCCCGAAGTTAACGCCTACTATGCCGCCTGGAACGGCAAAGGCGTTGAGTTCTGGTTGGTCGACAATCACAAAGGCCAGTTGTGTTTGTGGTGTGTCGGCGTGTGGGGTGAGTCGGTAAATCAGGCGTTCGAGCAATTCCAGCATCAATGGGTTGTCCAGCGTGGTGGCATGAGCCCGCAGTTGTCGTAGCCAGTTTCTGCCCAATTGATATTCTTCCGGCAGTGATACCAGGCTGGATGAGGCGTCACCCAATGTGGGCAGTTCGTTGGTTTGGGCATGTAAGGCCGGTGCTGGCATCAACAGTGATGCCGTTATGGCCAAAGACAAAAGAGATGCTTTCAAAGTCGGTTCCTGGGAATCCTGGGCGGTCAAGGGTTACTCCTCTGCCGCATTAGACTGGTTCACGAGTATTGGTTCAGTGGCCGGGGGAGGCCATCGGCCCTGAATGTGGATGGCTCAGGGCGTTGTTTCAGAGTGCTATCATGGTCTTGCTATCGCCGTTTGTCTGCCCCCGTGTCGATTGTGATGAAGCCGGGGCTCTGTCATCATCGCTGCCATGTTTTTTCCACCAGAGCCGTGTGGCTTATAAGGTAGCAATCGTGTCTGAATCGGGTTATGAAACACTGGATATGAGTGGGGTGCCTTGCCCCATGCCATTACTGAAAACCAAGCTGAAACTGAAGACCATGTCGGTTGGTGAGGTGCTGGAAGTGATTGCTACCGATTCAGGCTCTTGGCGGGATATTCCCCAATTTATTGAGAACAGTACGCACACTCTGCTTGAAAAGCAGACGTGTGATGGCCTGTATCGTTTTCGGATTGAACGAGGTTAATTGCGAATGATTCGTGTGCTTAAAAACTGGATTGATCGCTATCTTTCCAATGAGGAAGCCTTGTTGCTGCTGGTGCTGATAGCCGTATTTCTGGTCGTCATTATCAGCCTGGGTCAGGTACTGGCTCCTTTCCTGACAGCGGTGGTGGTGGCGTACTTGATGCAAGGCAGTATGCAATCGCTCAAGCGGCGGGGCATGGGGCATTTATCCGCGACCATTGCTGTTTTTGTGCTGTTTCTCGGCATTATGCTGACGTTGTTGTTCATTATTCTGCCAGCGACCTGGACCCAGTTATCCCAGTTCTTTTATGAATTGCCGCGTATGGCCAGCGAAGGGCAGGCTTTGTTGCTGTTGTTGCCAGAGCAATACCCGGATTTGATCACGGTCGGTCAGGTCGAAAAATGGAGCGGCAAGGTGCGGGATGAGCTGGCATCGGTTGGGCAGTTTGCATTGAGCTTCTCGATTTCCGGTATCACGTTGTTGATGGCCATGTTGATTTACTGCGTTCTGGTGCCGATTCTGGTGTTCTTCCTGCTCAAGGATTCCAATGACATTGTGCGCTGGTGTCTGGATTTTCTGCCTGCCCGCCGCCAGTTGCTGAATCAGGTCTGGGGTGAAATGGATGAGCAAATCGCCAATTACGTGCGCGGCAAGGCGTTGGAAATCGTGATTGTCGGAAGCGTCAGCTATATTGCTTTTCTGGTGTTGGGGCTGAATTACGCGGCGTTGCTGGCCATTGCTGTGGGATTTTCCGTTCTGGTGCCTTATATCGGAGCTGCAGTGGTCACGGTGCCGATTGCTCTGGTGGGATACATGCAGTGGGGCATGCATAACGACTTTATTTATCTGATGGTGGTGTACGGCATTATTCAGGCGCTGGATGGCAATGTGCTGGTACCACTGCTGTTTTCGGAAGTGGTGAACCTGCATCCGGTGGCGATCATTGTGGCCGTTCTGGTATTCGGTGGCATCTGGGGTGTTTGGGGAGTCTTCTTTGCGATTCCTCTGGCAACGTTGCTGAAAGCGGTGCTGCAAGCCTGGCCTCGACAGCCCTGTGAGAGCGAGTGACTTGTCTCCGTACGGGTGCAGCAGTAGTATTGCGCTCTTGTTTTCAGCCTGCCTTCGGGGCGGGCGCAGGATGATGCTGTTGATGCGTGGCCGTCAGGTCTCCAACAGTTCAACAACTATGTATTTCAGGGCCGTATTCGACGCTTGTTAATAGTCGTCGGGGCGGTTTTTTCGTGGAGTGAAGAGTAATGATCACCGGCAGTATTGTGGCAATGGCTACGCCGATGCACCCGGATGGCCAACTGGATTGGGAACGTCTCGACAATCTGGTGGATTTCCATATCAAGCACGGCACCGATGCCTTGTTGCCAGTGGGGACAACCGGCGAGTCGGCGACCCTGAGCACGGAAGAGCACTGTGAAGTCGTGGAACGTGTGATTCGCAAGGTTGACGGCCGTCGTCCGGTCATTGCCGGAACGGGTGCCAACTCAACAGCGGAAGCCATCGAACTGACCCAGGAAGCCAAACGCCTGGGAGCGGATGCGTGTCTGCTGGTGACGCCTTACTACAACAAGCCGCCTCAGCGTGGTTTGATCAAGCACTATGAAGCGCTGGCTGCAGCAGTGGATGTTCCTCAGATTCTCTACAACGTACCCGGTCGTACCGGCGTTGATATGCAGAATGAGACCGTGTTGGCGCTGGCCGATATTGAACAGATCATTGGCATCAAGGATGCTACGGGCGATGTTGAGCGCGGTCGTCGTTTGATTGAAGCACTGGGTGACCGCATGGCGGTGTATTCGGGCGATGATGAAACGGCTCCTGAGCTGATTCTGGCTGGAGGCAAGGGCAATATCTCTGTCACCGCCAATGTGGCACCTGCTCTGATGCACGAATTGTGCATGTTGGCTCTGGACGGTCGCGCCGATGAAACTCGTGCGTTGCAAACGCGTCTGATGACCCTGCATGCGGCCATGTTCTGCGAATCCAATCCGGTTCCGGTGAAGTGGGCGATGCAGCGGATGGGGCTGGCACAAGAAGGCATTCGATTGCCGCTGGTACCAATGGATTCACGTTATGCCGCCAAGGTTGAACTGGCGCTGACTTCTCTGGAATTGCTGTAATATGCGTTGGCTTGTCATTCCCCTGTTTGTATTAACCAGCGGTTGTAGCGGGTTATTTGGTGATACCTTTCGGGATCGTTCGGAAGGCTATCTGGCGGCGTCGGAAGGCAAGCCTCTGGTCGATGAAAAAGGCCGTCTGGTGCCGGTTCAGGATGCGTATCCGATACCGGCGTTGACTCAAGCTGTGACCTCGCCCAGTGCTTTCCGGTTGCCGATGCCGGAGCGTCTGGTGGCAGGTCAGGCTGCTGAAAACCAGGTTGCGACCCTGAGCCAGTATCAGTCCGAAGAGTTGAACCCGCGTTTGTCGATGGACGGCTCTGGCAGTGAAATCCTGTTGCTCGACAGTGGTTTTGCCAATGCCTGGGCGATCGTGACGGAAACTCTGTCCACCATGGACTATAAGCTGACCGACCTGAACCGCAGTATCGGTGCTTATTATCTGGACATTGAACGTCCCGGCACCAAAGAAGATCTGGGTTGGTGGTCGCGATTGTGGGGCGCAAAACCCGAGCCGGTTATTACCTCTTATCTGCTCAAAATGAACCGCACCGGGACAGGCGTCTACCTGTCATTGCAAACCGATGTGGATGCGTTGGCGGATAAAGCCATCGCGCATCAGGTGCTCTCGGATCTGGCAGACCAACTGGCGCAGTGAGGTACTGCTCGTTGGGCAGTGGCAGCAAGGGAAACGCCACGGCCATTACCGATGGAAACCAGACACTGCTGATTGATTGTGGGTTTAGCCGCAAGGCGACTCTGGAGCGCATGGAAGCGTCAGGGGTTGATGCGCAATCACTGGTTGCTGTGTGCGTGACCCATGAACACGGTGATCATGCGAAAGGGGCGCTGGCGTTATGCGAACTGCTGGACATTCCCTTGTACGCATCGTTTGGCACGGCTTTGCATATGTCGTGGCTGAAGCATCCGTTATTGCGTCTGATTGAACCTGAAGAGTCTCTGACGCTGGAATCTTTTCAGGTTCGTCCAGTGGTGGTGCCTCATGATTCCCGTGAACCACTGCAATTTGTGGTGCAGGATTCCCGTCAGCGACGTCTGGGCGTGCTGTCAGATTTGGGGTGCATTACCCGTCATCTGGTGCAGGCTTACCGGGATTGTCATGGTCTGCAACTGGAGGCCAATCATGATCCTGATATGCTGCGTGTCGGGCCATATCCACCCAGATTGCGCGCTCGTGTTGCCGGTAATTACGGCCACTTGAGCAATCAGCAATGCGCAGACTTGATACGCCACCTGAGTTGGTCCGGGCTGCAGTCAGTCAGTGCCGGGCATATCAGCGAAAAAAATAATGCAGAACCCCTGGTGCGAGAGACTTTGTCTTCTGCGTTGGCATGTGCCCCGGAAGCCGTTGAGCTGTTGCCTCAGGATAAACCATCTCGATGGTTTGAATTGCGCTGAAACCGGCGTCGAAACATGCGAGAATAATTGCCCTTTCGTTGCCTGTGATGCGGAAAGGCACGTTACATAAACCGGATGTTATCGCATCCGGCCAACACCGGAGACCCCGATGGAAAAACGCGAATTACTCTTTTCCGGCAAAGCCAAGTCTGTTTACACCACAGATAACCCGGATCTTATGGTGCTTGAGTTTCGCAATGACACCTCTGCTTTCGACGGCAAGAAAGTAGAACAGCTGGATCGTAAAGGTCTGGTGAATAACAAGTTCAATGCGTTCATCATGACCAAACTGGCCGAAGCGGGCATTCCTACCCACTTTGAGTCACTGCTGTCTGACACCGATTCTCTGGTCAAGCGACTGGATATGATTCCATTGGAATGTGTCGTGCGTAATGTCTCCGCTGGCAGCCTTTGTCGCCGTTTGGGTGTAGAAGAAGGCCAGATTCTGGAGCCTGCAACGTTTGAATTGTTCCTGAAGAATGATGATCTCGGCGATCCGATGGTGAATGAATACCACGCTCGCTCATTTGGTTGGGCCGAAGATGCGCACATCGAGCGCATGAAAGAGCTGACCTTTGCTGTTAATGGCGTTCTGAAGCAACTGTTTGCAGACGGTGGCCTGACACTGGTGGATTACAAACTGGAATTCGGCCTGTTCAATGGCGAAGTGGTTCTGGGTGATGAATTCTCTCCTGATGGCTGTCGTTTGTGGGACAGCAACACAGGCGAAAAACTGGACAAAGACCGTTTCCGTCAGGGCTTGGGCGGTGTTGTTGAAGGTTACGAAGAAGTCGCACGTCGTATCGGTATGTCGCTCTAGGCGTATACGTTGGCATAGCATAAAAAAGCGGGCACACTAGGCCCGTTTTTTTGTTTCTGGCGGTCGGGCGTTTGTTTTCAGTGTATTCCCGTCGCTGTGTGCAATTCCCTGTATTTGAACTTACCACTTCCTGGATGGAGTACCGTATGAAAAAAACAGTCATTGCCATTGCGCTGGCAGCCATGGCCCCCCTCTCTGCTAACGCTGACCTGCTATTTACCGTGGGCACCAAAGCCAGTGTCTGGAATGCCGAAGCCGGTGGCCAGGTGGATGATACGATTTCGGTTGAAGATGACGGCCTGAATATCGACTCGGAAAAAGGCATGCAGTTGACGGTGTTCTTTGAGCATCCTGTACCGGTACTGCCAAACTTCAAGATCAAGCAAACCAATCTGGATATGTCAGGCAGTGGTTCGCTGAACGTTACCTTTTTGGATCAGTCTTTCGACGAAGATGTTGATAGCACCATGGATCTGAGCCACACCGACTTCACCATGTACTGGGGGCTGCCGTTGCCAATCCCGTTTGTGGACATTGATTTTGGTCTGACGGCGCGTAAATTTGATGGTGTGGTCGAGGCTGTGAGTAAAGACGACCCTGACACGCGTGCCAGTGAAGATCTGGATGCCACTCTGCCAATGGGCTATGGCGCAATCAACGTGACAACGCCATTCGGTTTGTACGCCAGTGCTGATATCAACTACATCAGCCTGGATGGCAACAAGCTAAGCGATGTCAGTTATGCCATTGGTTACGACCTGCCAATCCCTGTGGTGGATCTGGGTATTGAAGGGGGTTATCGCTCCATGAACCTGAAAACCGATGAAGACAGCATCGATCTGGAAACCGATGTGGATGTATCTGGTGCCTTTGTGGGTGCCTCTCTGTCCGTTGGCTTCTGATCGCAGCTACTCTGGTGGTTGCTTTTCCTGATACAAGGCCCGGTTAATCACCGGGCCTTGTGCGTTTACGACCTGTCTTTTTGCGTTCCCGGCAGCCAGCCGGATTGCAATGACTAAACTGATACAAACGCAGTATTGGTTTTTATTCTGACGGCAGGTGCCTTGTGTTTAATCTCTCTATTTCTCCGTTCGAATATCAGCGTTTTTGTGTGTGTCTCAAGGCCGCCAGCGGCATTGCTCTGGGTGATGGCCAGGAGTATCTCGTGCTGGGGCGGCTCCGGCCTTTGATGGAGCGGGAGGGGCTGCTTTCTTTCAGTGATTTGCTGACTTCTATGGAGGCGCGAGAAGCCTTGTTGATGGCCGTGATTGAAGCCATGGCGACTGGAGAAACCGAATGGTTTCGGGATGAAGATCCGTATCGGATACTGAGAGAGCGGATACTGCCGGATTTGGTTGCTCGTCGTCAGACGGTGCATCTGTGGTCAGCGGCGTGTTCGACGGGGCAGGAGCCTTACTCCATGGCCATTGAGTTGCTGGAGTATCAGCGACAGTTTCCAGGTGCATTGCCACCTGCGTCATCGGGGCAGGTTTCAATACTGGCCACGGATTTATCCGACAGGGCGGTTCGTTCGGCGGCTCGGGGAGTCTATCCCCAGCTTACGCTCCGTCGTGGCTTGTCTTCTGCGCTTCTACAGCGCTACTTTCAGACTTGTGCCGATCAGGGAAGTAGAGAAGCTGTGAAAGATCGCTGGGAGGTCTCCAGAGCGGTGCGAGAATTAGTGACGTTCCAGCAGCATAATTTGAAAGACTCACTCCAGGGGCATGGGCCATTTGATGTGATTTTTTGCCGCAATGTACTGATTTATTTTTCGCCTGAATGGCAGTGGGATGTCATTCGCCATTTGCATCGTTCACTGAAGCCGTCGGGTTATCTTGTCGTGGGCAGTTCCGAAAATGTAGTGTCGATGCTATCCAGGCATATGGAGCCTCTCTTTGATACGGTGTCCTGTTTTCCTGGGGTGGTTTATCGAGCACGGTAGTCTGAATTCCATATGTTGATATTCATATGAAATTATCCATGTATGAATAATAAAGTCGTCAGTGTTTCAGTGAACAGGAGTTTATTGAATAACCGTTCTCAGACGCAATGGTTTAACAACTCCCGTGTGGAGCAAGTACTCGCCAGGCCAGATGTGAAGTGCCAGGAGGGAGGTTGTTTTCAATATTTACTGAAGTAGTAGCTCATATTTGACGTATTGGCTGTTAATTTGGTCTTTTTTTGATTCTTTATTTTTATAAGGAATTTATTGAAAAGACCAATAAATACACTTTCACAACTTTTTGTTGTGCTCTTTCATAATATCTTTATATTAAAAATATCTTTGCATAACTTTTGTATAGGGTTGTCTGGTTGTGGATTTGTCTAACAATCTTGCGGCAGGTACAGCGACTCAGGCGACTGGGTAAATCTGATCCATCAGCGGTCAGGGGAGTGGATGATATGAGTCTTTTACACAGCATGGCGGTTCAGGGTGAACCTCAAGGGCAGGTTCATGAAGTTCTGGATCAAATCCAGCAGCTCATTCGTGAACAGAGTGGTTGTCGTTTTCATGTATCGGCAACCCGGGTTTTGCTGAACTCAGAAGCCGGGAAGTTCCTGGTTGATGTCCCTTTGACTCGCTGGCGACTCTCGGCGACGGATATGCAGATTGATCATATCGAAACTCTCTTGCCATCCAGTGCCGATATGCGTCGCGTTGCCGATGAAGGACGACCGTTGGATGAATTGTTGTGGACATTGGCCTGGCATGGTTCATCGGGTCAGCTTCTGGACGATTGTCGCCGTAACGATGTGGTGTCTTTTTCTCGCTGGCCCAACCTGACCCGCTTGCCTTCCGATGGCATCACCGCTCGCGTCGTCGCTTTGATGACGGCCCGCCCCAGCTCAGTTGTTCTGGCTTCTCGCCTATTGGGCATTCCTGAAGAAGCGGTCGCACAGGTTTACAGTGCTGGCATGAAAGCAGGCTACGCAACACCGGTTAATCGAGTTGTGGAAGCCCCGGTTCTGAAGCCTCATAAGCACCGTTCTTTGATTGGTCGTTTGATGGATCGCTTGCAAGGGCATTGATTCCTTCTCAATGCTTTATCACTGGAACACAGTAAACTCCATAAAATATTCCTGTCTATGAGGAGGCTGTTTTATGGAATTTTTTGCCAGGTATTGTCGCGTATTTCTGCTGTTTTTTCTGGGGTTGCTGTTAAGCGGATGTGACCAGCCACCCTCATCTGAGCAAAAGCTGGCGGTTGCTTCTCCACCTTCTTCAGTCGCTCAGCCCGTTGTACCACTTCTGTCCACGGATGATTTATCGGCCCTGCGAGCGCGTGGCCATATCCGTTTTCTGATTCCCCGCTTTGATGGTCTGAACGCTCTGCCGCGTGACGGTTTGCCAGTGCTGGATTATCAGGATCTGGCCCGAACTTTTGCCGAGTCGTTGCAACTGGAAGCCGAATGGGTGTTTGTGGACGAATTCGCCCAGTTGATTCCAGCTCTGAAGGCTGGGCGTGGTGATGTGATCGTCACCAATATGACGGCAACTGAATCCCGTTCTGAAGTGGTTGCCTTCAGCCGTGAAATAGCTCAGGTCTCTGAATGGGTCATTACACGCAAGGACAATCCGGTCGATTCACTGGAAGATATGGCCAACCAGACGGTGACTCTGGTCAAAGGCACGGCTTATGCGGATACCCTGGAGCAACAACAGTTTGCCGGAACCATTGCGTGGTATGAGGGTAACAACCCCATCGATATTCTCAGTGATATGGAATCTGGCAAATATCAGGCAACCGTGATGGACAGCGATGTGGCCGGGGTGGTGTTAAGTCTGTATCCCAGCTTGCGCAGTCGTTTCTCCATCAGCCGTCATCGCCCGATTGCCTGGGCCATGCGACCGGACAACCCGGAACTGTTGCTGAAGTTGAACGAGTTTCTGGTGGCGCATCATGTTCAGGCAGCAACCAATCATCTGGAACCTCGTGACTGGGCAGCGATTAAAGCATCCGGGCGTTTACGTATGCTGACACTGAATAATCCGGCCAGCTATTTTATGTGGCGGGGTGAGTTAATGGGGTTTGATTATGAGCTGGTCAAGGCCTTTGCCAAGGAGCACAAGCTGCATCTGGCGGTGGTGCTCAAGCACAGTATTCCTGAATTGTTTGAAGCCCTGAAGCAAGGCGAAGGTGATGTGATTGCAGCGTCGCTGACCGCGACCAAAGAGCGTGAAGCCATGGGAGTGGCTTTTTCCCGGCCTTATCTGTACGTCTCTGAACAAGTCATTGGGCGCAAACAGGGGCCGCTGCTGGAGACGCTTGAGCAACTGACCTGGCATCGGGTTGTGGCCAACCCGGATACCGTCTTTTTCCCCCGTTTGAAGACGTTATTTGCCGCCAGAGCTTTGCCCGTTACCCTTGAAGTGGATACGCCTGCTGTTTCCACTGATCAGCCTGATACAACATCTGGCCTGACGGAAACCCCGGTTGATGATCGTTACTCCGCAGTTCCAGAGCCTGAAGGTAAATTGTTGGCGGTACGGGCCACCACTGAAAATCTGGTCACTCAAGTGCTGGATGGGAAATACGATTTTACCGTGGCAGACAGCCATCTGGCCGCAGTCGAAGCGTCCTATCATCGCGGCTTGATTACTCCGCTGGCGCTGCAAGAAGAATCACCCATTGCCTGGGGTGTGCGTCCGAACCAGCCTGCGTTAACCAAACAACTGAACGCGTTCGTGAAGCACCAGTATCGGGGTTTGTTTTACAACGTCACCTTCAACAAGTATTTCAAGGACAAGCGCACCATTCGTCGTTATCAAGCGGGGCGCTTGCAAGAAGGCGGTGCTCTGTCGCCCTATGATGCTCTGGTACAAGCTGAAGCCGAGCGTTATGGCATGGACTGGCGCATGCTGGTATCGCAGATGTATCAGGAGAGCAAATTCAACCCCAAAGCGGTTTCCTTTGCCGGGGCGGAGGGGCTGATGCAGGTGATGCCGCGCACGGCCAGAGAGCTGGGTTACAGTGATCTGTTCAAGCCAGAACATGGTATTGCTGCCGGAGCGGCTTATATGCACTGGCTGGAAGACCGTTTTCCGGGCAATCTGGACGTTCAGGAGCGGCTGTATTTTACGCTGGCGGCTTACAATGCTGGCACCGGGCATGTACGGGATGCGCGCAAACTGGCACGTCAGTTGGGGCTGGATGCCAATCGTTGGTTTGGCCAGGTTGAAAAGGCGATGCTGAAGTTATCTCAGCCCAAATATTACAAGCGTGCCCGATTTGGATATGTGCGCGGGTCTGAACCCGTGACTTATGTGCGCCAGATTCGAGACCGTTATCTGGGGTATCTGGCCAATCAGGAAGTCATGCCCGAGGTGACACCAGTCAGTAATGCTGGTGGCTCTGAAGACGTTCAGCCGCATCAGAATCAAGCAGAGGAAGACGAATCATGAGTTGTATTTTTTGTGACATTGTTGCGGGCAAGGCTCCGTGTCATAAAGTCTGGGAAGATGAAAAGCACCTGGCATTTCTGTCGATTTTTCCCAATACCCGAGGCTTTACGGTGGTTATTCCCAAGGAGCATTACAGCAGTTATGCGTTTGATCAGCCAGAAGAGGTGCTCAGTGATCTGGTGCTGGCGACGCGTAAGGTCGCTTTATTGCTGGATCAGTCGTTCGATAACGTGGCTCGTACCGGGATGTTCTTTGAAGGCTATGGCGTTGATCATTTGCACAGTAAACTGTCACCCATGCACGGCACCGGGAATAACTCTCATTTTCAGGCGGTAGAAACTGTCTCGGAAAAGTTCTTTGAGCAGTATGAAGGCTACCTTTCGTCTCACGACAGTCGTCGCGCTGATGATGAAGACCTGGCGCGCCTGGCGGCCCATATTCGTGCGGTGGCAGCTCAGGAGTAGTTCGTTCCTGTTGTTTTTTGTCTCTACGGGCTGGCATTGTTTTGGATCTCGAAAGCCGGGTCAGCCTGTTGCCTTTCTGTCTCAATCCCCTTTGAAGAAATGCCAAATACCTTGCTGGAAGAGGTGAGTGCCTCTGTGTCGGGAACGGCACGATTGCATCCAGATGCTGGCTTGATACTTCAAGGAACAGCACGTTAATCAGAGCAATGTCATTATCCGTGGAAACGATGCTGGAGCGGTGTTTTATCTGATTCGCAGTGGAAGGGTGATTGTCTCTCGAAAAGGCGTCAGTCAGCCGTTGGCGGCCTTGCAGATGGGGAATGTTTAACAGCCCCGGGAGGTTTGGGTTGAGTCGTGGAGAGGCGGCGGCTTATATTTTGTCGGAAGCGGGGCGTTCGGGTGAAGGAGCTGCCGAGCGGATAGCTCGGCAAGCTGGGTTCAGAGTTTCGGGGACTTGATCAGTTCCTTCAACTCTCGAACAACCATGGGCCAGAAGTTACGAATGACTTCGTATTCCTGATCGATGGATTGCAAATGCTCATCCAGGTGGTCAATGGCTTCGTGTTGTTCGGCGGTTTGGATTTCTTGCAGGCGACTTTTCAGTTCAGCCAAACGGGTTTCGAGCACTTCAATCTTGCGCTCCAGTTCGACTTTGCTATCGATCATTCGGTATCTCCAAAGAGGTGACCGCACAAAACGCGGTCACCATCGGTCTATCAGGGTCAGACCCCCATGGCCTGGCTACCACCAATCAGAACCAGTGGCAGGACGAAGAAGATCGTCAGGATGTAGCCAGCAGCGTACAGTTTGTTATCAACGGCAGCGCCAGCCAGTTTTTCGGCAGACCACAGAGGGATTTCTCGCAGGAATGGCAGGCTGTAAATCACAACCACAGCAGACAGGTTATAAATCAGATGCACCAGGGCGACCTGAAGTGCAAAGACTGCATTTTCACCTGTGATGGCTGTTGCTGCCAATAATGCTGTAATACAAGTACCAATATTGGCACCCAGTGTAAATGGATAAATCTGACGCAGACTGAAAACGCCACTTCCTGCTAACGGTACGATCAGGCTGGTGGTGGTCGAGCTGGACTGCACCAAAACGGTGATGACAGCACCGGAGGTGATACCGGAAACCGGGCCTCGGCCTACCGCAGAATGCAGGACCTCTTTGGCTTTACCAACCATCAGATTGCGCAGCAATTTACCAATCAGAGTGATCACCAGGAAGATGGTGGTCACACCCAGTACAACCATGATGGCACCGACAGCCGCATCTGGTGCGATATTTTCAAGCTGTTGTTGAACGAATTTAACCGGAGGTTTGACCAGGGGTTTGATGAAATTCAGCCCCTTCATTGACATGGAATCACCGCCAGCCAGAGCCGTTGCCATCCAGCCACCGACTTTTTCCAGGATGCCAAACATGACTTCTAATGGCAGGAAGATCACCACTGCCAGCAGGTTGAAGAAATCATGCACGGTCGCAGCAGAGAAGGCGCGTCGGAACTCTTCACCGGCACGAATGTGGCCCAGGCTCACAATGGTGTTGGTGATGGTGGTGCCGATGTTGGCACCCATGATCATCGGGATGGCGATTTGAACAGGCAGGCCGCCAGCCACAAGGCCAACGATAATAGACGTTACGGTACTGGACGATTGAATCAGGGCGGTTGCAACAGTACCAACGATCAGGCCCGTCAGCGGGTTGCTGGCGAAAGCAAACAGCTCTTTGGCATGATCACCGGCTGCGAGTTTGAAACCACCACCAATGGTCGACACTGCAACCAGAAGCAGATAAACCAAACCGGCAATTTTGAACCAGTTAATCCAGCTTGCATAAGGTGACAGCGGTTTCTCGCTGGCAGCATTCGTTACAGTTGTATCGTTCATAGCGGCATCTTGAATCCAGAAAGAATGAGAGGGTGTCCTGATTCAATTCAGGTAGCGGGCATCCTTCGTCATAAATGTGACAGTATTATTACAGTCGGTAATAATTCTGGACTGAAAGAGGGGGCTTGAGACCCCTGAAGAGCGACCAAGAGGCACTTGATACCCAGAAAAATCAACGAAATAGCGCTTTTTTTCGCCTGAATCCGGGAGTGAAATAAAAAAGTCATGGAGATGTCATAAAGTACTGCTAGTGCAGAATCCGCACCAGCAGAACAAGAACTGCAATGAGACTTATTCGACGCCCTGAGACTTCAGGTATTCGTCGTAAGTGCCGTGGAAATCCACGATCTGATTGTCACGAATTTCCAGGATTCGGGTAGCCAGAGACGAGACAAATTCACGGTCGTGAGAAACAAAGATCAAGGTGCCTTCGTACATTTCCAGTGACAGGTTAAGGGACTCGATGGATTCCATGTCCATGTGGTTGGTGGGTTCGTCCATGATCAGAACGTTATGGTTCCCCATCATCAGTTTTCCGAACAGCAGACGGCCCTTCTCGCCACCAGAGCAGACTTTGATGTTTTTCTTGATCGCATCAGCATTAAACAGCAAACGCCCCAGAGAACCGCGTACAGCCGTTTCGTCCTGCTCTTCGGTTTTCCACTGGCTCATCCAGTCGTACAGGGTCATGTTACTTTCGAATTCGTATTCGTGATCCTGTGCGTAGTAACCCGTGTCGGCATTTTCGGCCCACTTGATGGTACCGGAGCTTGGGGAAACATGATCCACCAGACACTTCAGGAAGGTGGTTTTACCCACGCCGTTGGCGCCGATGACTGCAATTTTTTCACCGGCTTCAATCATCAGGTCGGTGTTGGCGAACAGGGGTGACTCACCGTCATAGGCGTGAGACAGGCTGTTGATTTCCACAGCCTGACGATGCAGCTTCTTCTCTTGTGTAAAGCGAATAAACGGGCTTTGACGGCTGGAAGGCTTGATGTCGTCCAGTTTGATCTTGTCGATCTGCTTGGCTCGGGAAGTCGCCTGTTTGGCCTTGGAGGCGTTGGCGGAAAAGCGCGATACAAACTGCTGCAGTTCGGCAATCTGGGCTTTTTTCTTGGCATTTTCTGACTGCATGCGTTCGCGGACGGCGGTGGAAGCAATCATGAAGTCGTCGTAGGTGCCTGGGTAAATCTTGACCTGGCCGTAGTCAATATCGGCCATGTGCGTACACACCGAGTTCAGGAAGTGACGATCGTGCGAGATGATGATCATCGTACACTTCATGTTGTTGATAATACCTTCGAGCCAACGAATGGTGTTGATGTCGAGGTTGTTGGTTGGTTCGTCCAGCAGCAGAATGTCCGGGTCAGAGAACAGTGCCTGTGCCAGCAGCACCCGCAGTTTCCAGCCTGGAGCCACTTCGCTCATTGGGCCACTGTGCAGTTCTGTGTCGATGCCTGCCCCCAGAAGCAGTTCACCGGCTTTGGATTCCGCCATGTAGCCGCCCAGCTCGCCGAATTCGCCTTCGAGCTCTGCCGCTCGCATGTAGTCTTCTTCGGTGGCTTCCGGGTTGGAGTAAATGGCATCACGCTCAGCCTTGATGGCCCACATTTCACGGTTGCCCATCATTACGGTGTCGAGCACGCTGTATTCTTCGAACGCGAACTGATCCTGGCTCAGCTTGCCCAGACGCTCATTGGGAGTGACAGACACAGAGCCAGCGGTTGGCTCCAGTGAACCATCCAGAATTTTCATGAATGTGGATTTACCACAACCGTTGGCACCGATCAGGCCGTAACGGTTGCCGTCGCCGAACTTGATGGAAATGTTTTCAAACAGTGGCTTGGCGCCGAACTGCATGGTGATATTGGCTGTGGAGATCAAGGTGTTTTCCTGCTGATAAGCGGTTGGACAGCGAAACGCTAGATTAAAAAATGGGCGCAATTGTAGCGCTTTTTCAGTAGCTTGTCGGGGAGAATTGGCGGAGATGCCGTGTTGTGTAAGGAAAGTCTGTTGCGCCGTTCAGGATACTGAATATTCAGGCACATCGGGCGGCGTTGATGCCCGCTGATTGAACACCGGGCATAGGCTGTGAAGCAAAATGGGCTTATTTGCCCGTTGCACGGCCCAGGAACTTGCGTTCTTCAACGTTGATACGAATCACATCACCCTGAGAGATATGCTCCGGCACCTGAATCACCAAGCCGGTGCTCATACTGGCAGGCTTGGTGCGTGCTGTGGCCGAGTTACCTTTCACCGATGGTTCGCATTCGGTAATTTCCAGCTCTACCGTGGATGGCAGCACCACGCCAACGGGCTGTTCTTCCAGCACAATCACCTGCAAGCCTTCCGTCTGTTCGTTGATGAACAGTGCTTCATCGGCGATGGCTTCCTTATCGAGGTGATAAGGTGTGTAGTCTTCACTGTCCATGAAGACGTAAGCCTCGCCATCCATATAAGAGAAGGCGGCATTGCGACGGGTCAGGTCAGCAAAGTTCAGCATGTCAGAATCCTTGAAGGTTTCATCCAGCTTCTGGCCCGTCACCACATCGTACATTCGCATGCGGTACAGGCTGCCACCGGCGCGGCCCTGGGGAACGGAACGCTCAATATCCTTGATGAAATACACACGACCATTGAACTCGACCGCTGCGTTCTTTTTGATTTCACTCGCTTTTGGCATAACGATGTCTTCCTCTGTGACAGAATCAGGTGGCGGGACTATACGCGCTTGCTGGCCGACATCCAAAAAAGCAAGCGAATGGACGTAGCGCTGCCCGCATCACCTGGGTGATGGAGCAGACTGTGCAGACTGTAGCGGGGTTTACTGGCCGTCGGAATAGGCTGCTTTCAGGCGCGGCAGCTCGATGGCCGGGCAGCGATTCATCACCACCGTCATGCCCGAAGCCCGGGCAGTAGACGCTGCGGTGTCATTACTGACGCCCAGTTGCATCCAGATGGTCTTGGCCTTGATTGCCTGGGCCTGTTCAACAATGGGGCCGACATCTTCGCTACGGCGGAAGATATCCACCATATCGATCGGTTCGGGAATATCCGCCAATGAGGCGTATACCATCTGGCTGTGTAACTGATTGCCAGCCTGTCCCGGATTCACCGGGTACACGGTATAGCCCTGATCCAGCAAAAAACGCATCACCCGATAACTGGGCCGCTCCGGCTTTGGGGATGCACCAATCAATGCGATGGTTCGTGTCTGTTCAAGTACAGCTCTGATGGTTTGATCCGACACGGTCATTCACTATTCTCCTCGCCAGATGGGTTCACGTTTATTAATAAAGGCGTCGACACCTTCTTCGGCATCACGGGCCAGCATGTTGTCGGTCATGACTTGAGCGGTAAATTCGTAGGCTTCATCCAGAGTCATTTCTGCCTGCTTGTAAAAGGCTTCCTTGCCGATTTTCAGCGTCAGAGGGGAGCGGGCTGCGATGCCCTTGGCAAGCGCATCTACGGTCGTCTCCAATGCTTCTGGCACGGCGACGCGACTGATAAGGCCGTATGTCAGCGCTGCGTCGGTGCCAATTGGCTCACCGGTCAGTAACATATCCATGGCGACTTTACGTGGAACGTTACGAGACAGGGCGACCATGGGAGTGGAACAGAACAGACCGATGTTCACACCTGGTGTTGCAAAGCGGGAACCTTCGGCAGCAATGGCCAGATCACAACTGGCGACCAGCTGACACCCGGCAGCGGTGGCCATGCCTTGTACGCTGGCAATCACCGGTTGTGGCAACCGCACGATGCTGGTCATCATGCGAGCACACTGGTTGAACAGATTGCTGTAGAACTCACGGGAGCCGGTGTTTTCGCGTACTTCACGCAGATCGTGACCGGCACAGAAAGCGGGGCCGTTGGCGGCAATAACAACGACTTTGATATTGGCATCGTTACGAATATCGTCCAGCGCGGTTTGCAGCGCTGCCATCAAGTCCACCGACAGAGCATTGCGCTGCTGTGGGCGGTTCAGAGTCAGGGTTTCAACGCCATTGTCGTGATGGCGCAGCAGGATGGAATCCGTCATGGGAACTCCTCAATGATTGTTATTGTTAGGGTAACTGCTTATGCGTTTACCCTAACAGATAACTCATCAATGATGCACATTCACAGAATCCGCATCCTGTTGAGTCGGTGACTCCGGCTCTGGCTGGCTCTGTTTCCGCCGGGTCAGCCATTTTTCCAGCTCAACCAGCCAGAGCACGGAAGAGGCGACCAGTACCACAATGCCCCATTGCGCCAGTGACATGGCTTCGGTGGCAAATAATGCCTGCATGGGCGGCGCGTAGGTAAACGCCATCTGGAACAACACCAGCACGCCAATAGCGTAGAGTGCGACCGGATTGCCTAACATGCCCTCACGGTTGAGCACTGGCCCGAAGATGGAGCGGGTGTTAAAGAGGTAGAAAATCTCAAAAGTCACCAGCGTATTCACCGCAACTGTGCGCGCCAGCGCCAGTGATTCCCCGGCTTCGTGGTAGTAGTAGAACAGCCCGAAGGTGCCGCACACCAGAATGAAAGACACAAACACGACGCGCCAGATCAGCATGGACGACAGAATCGCTTCGGATGGATCGCGTGGCCGTCGGCTCATGACATCGGTTTCTGGTGGCTCGAACGCAAACGCCAGCGCCAGTGTCACCGCCGTGATCATATTGACCCAGAGAATCTGAACCGGCGTGATCGGTAATGAAAAGCCAAGCAGAATAGCCGCCATCAGGGTCAGGGCTTCGCCGCCGTTGGTGGGCAGAATAAACAGAATGGACTTTTTCAGGTTGTCATACACCGTCCGGCCTTCGCCAACGGCACTGGCGATGGTGGCGAAGTTGTCGTCGGTCAGCACCATTTCTGAGGCTTCCTTGGCCACTTCAGTGCCGTTATTGCCCATCGCAATGCCGATATTAGCCTGCTTCAGTGACGGCGCATCGTTGACGCCATCGCCGGTCATGGCCAGCACCTGGCCTTCGGCCTGCAGTGCCTGCACCAGTTGCAGCTTGTGCTCAGGAGAGGTGCGGGCAAACACGTCTATCGACATCACTTTCTGCTGCAGTTCCGCTTCGCTCATATCGTCGATTTGCTGGCCGGTGATGACGGTATGGCCATCGCCGATGCCCAGTTGCTTGCCGATGGAAACGGCCGTCAGGGCGTGGTCGCCAGTGATCATCTTGACGCGGATTCCAGCGTTGTGACAGGCCTCGACGGCGCTGATGGCCTCGGTTCGCGGTGGGTCAATAATGCCGACCAGCCCCAGCAGGGTGAGTTCGTGGTTTAACTCGCCGTAATGGAGACCATCAGCCGGTGCCTTGTCCATCACGCGTTCAGCAATGGCCAATACGCGTTTCCCCTGGCTGGCCATGCGCTGCATCTGTTGCTGCCAGTAGTTGTGTTCGATGGGTTGATCTTGTCCTGATGAGCGCTGGTGGATGCACATATCGAGCACGCGTTCGGGTGCGCCTTTGACGTAGATAAAGTGATGGCCCAGGCCGTCGTGATGCAGCGTGGCCATAAACTTGTGTTCAGACTCGAACGGAATCGCATCTTCACGCGGGAAGCTCTGAGCACATTGAGCGCTGTTAAAACCTGCTTTGTATGCCAGTGTCAGTAACGCAATTTCGGTTGGGTCGCCCTGTGTTGTCCAGCCTTGCGATTCCTGCTGCAGAACCGCGTCATTACACAGCAAGCCCGCTTGCAGAAGGGAGTACAGATCGGCGCTGTTTTCCTGGGTTGCCTCCTGCTCGTTATGGCGAATCTGGCCATCGGGTTCATAGCCAACCCCGCTGACGGCAAAGCAGCCTTCCAGAGTGCATACCGACTGAGCGGTCATTTCATTGCGGGTCAGGGTGCCGGTTTTATCGGAGCAAATCACGGTGACGGAACCGAGGGTTTCCACGGCGGGCAAGCGTCGCACAATGGCGTTGCGTTGCACCATGCGCTGCACGCCCAGCGCCAGTGTGATGGTCATGATGGCAGGCAGCCCTTCCGGGATCGCCGCAACCGCAAGGCCCACGGCGGCCAGAAACATCTCAGCCATGGTGTAGTCACGCACCAGAATCCCGAACAGCATGGTGAGCGCAGCCAGAACCACGATACCGGCGGTGAGCTGGCGACCAAAGCGATCCATTTGTTGCAGCAGCGGTGTGGTGATGTGCTCGACCTTGCCGAGAATGGCGCTGATGCGGCCAATTTCGGTGTCATCGCCGGTGGCCACAACCACGCCGGTTCCCATGCCGGAGGTGACCAGCGAGCCGGAGTACAACATGCAGCGGTGATCACCCAGTACGGCGTCCGGGGTAACGGCTTCAGTGCCTTTGGTGGCGGGTACTGATTCGCCGGTCAGCAGCGCTTCATCGACGCGCAGGGCAGTAATATCGAGCAGGCGAATGTCCGCAGGAACCTTGTCGCCGGGGTTGAGGTGAACGATGTCACCGACCACCAGATCTTCTGCCGCCAATGTGTGCTTCTGGCCATCACGAGTGGCCTGTGCCTGAGGCGAAAGCATCTGGCTGATGGCTTCCAGAGCGCGCTCGGCCTTGCCTTCCTGAATAAAGCCGATAATGGCGTTCAGTACCACCACGGCACCAATCACTGCCGCATCGGTATAGTGGCCGAGACCAATGGTCAGCAGTGCTGCACCCAGCAGGACGTAAATCAGAATATTGTGAAACTGGAGTAGAAAACGCATCAGAGGACTGCGCTGCTTGGGAGGCGTCAAACGGTTGGGGCCGTTTGTTTCCAGGCGTTGTTGAGCCGCCTGGCTGGATAATCCGTCAGGTGTGCTTTCGACCTCTGCCAGCACCTGATCAATCGCTTTGGCGTGCCAGTTGGCCGCTGGTTTTTCCTGATCTGTCATTGCCGCAATTCCTTGCAAGTTGACGATAGAGAATCTCAGATTAGGCAAAGCATCAGGGCGGTGACTTGAGTTTGATCAAGAAGGACAGTGTCTGATGAGTGAACGGTTTGTTCTTCAAAAATCAGACAATAAACCGTCATAAATGTGACTTTGTTACGTTAAATCAGTGATGTATTTGATGGTGGTAAACAGTGTGGGTTACGCCGCGTTCCCACGCAGAGCATGGGAACGAGGTGCGGGGAATCTACGAAGGTGTTTTTGTTACTCATACCCACGTTCTGCGTGGGAATGTTGCTGTTTTTGATGATATTCAGCGGGTCATTATCCGCGCCGGTAGTGGCTGGGTGCAACGCCCATCCATTGTTTGAACGCACGTGAAAAGGCCGCGGGGTCGGAAAATCCCAGTTGCTGGGATATCTGCGCCAGCGTCATATCCGGCTGGTTGAGGTATTTGATCGCCAGATCCTGCCGGGCCTTGTCTTTTAAAGCCTGAAACGAGGTTTTCTCCTGCGTCAGCTTGCGTCTGAGTGTGCGGCTGGTGACGTGCAACTGGGCGGCGGCGCTTTCCATATCGGCGGCTCCAAGATCCGAGCAGTTGTCGAGGTAGTTTTTCACCCGGCGGGTGTAGTGCGGAAATATGTTCGGCTTGCTGACCCAGACATGCGGGGCGTTGTCCAGATGAACGCCCAGTGTTTCCTGGGTTTGCACCACGGGTTCGCGTAGCAACTCGGCGTCGAACACCAGCGCCAGTTCTTTTTGCTCATAAAGCACCGGGCCGGGGAATATCAGTGCGTATTCTTGTGCATGGGCCGGTTTGGGAATGGTCAGGTGTACCGCTCTCAGGGGTGTAAAACGGCCAATCAGCCAGCCAGGAAAACGATGCCACAGCAGCAGGAAGAAGTCGGCAAACATGTGGTCGGGGTCGAGTTCTGGCTGGTGCATTTCCATGATCAAACGGGCTTCGGTGCCATTTTCTTCCAGCCGCAGGGCAAAAGCGTCGGTAAACAGGCGATAAAACCGGCTCAGATGACGATAGACCGCCCCCAGGTCTTTCAGTGTCACGGCTTGTCTGGCCATCAGGGCAAAGGTGCCGTGCTTGCTGCCGGAAGCTGTCATGCCGAGAAACTCATCGTCGGCCATCATCCAGTAGCCCAGTAACAGGGCGGCAAATTGTTCGGATGAAATGCGCAAGTGCTGATCCGGTTGCCGGGTATCGCAATAGTGACGCTGGCACAGAGCCGGGTCGATACCGGCCTGCTGGATCAGGGCATCGGCATCCACACCATTGCGTCGGGCCGAGTCGGCAATGCAGCAGGCAAAGTGCATGGAGATGGAGGAGCGTTCACGAAACATGGGGGCTGGCTCTCTGAAGCTCGGGCGATGGCATTGTCTTGTATCAAGCTCTCGGCGTTCGAACGGGGCGCGCCACAAAACTGCAATCAGCAGCAGCGTAGTCTGTCAGGGCCTGGTGTTCGTTGGAGTGGTTGATTCAGGTTTGATGCTAATAGTAAGGGCCTTGTCCGAAAATGTTAAGCAATCGACTGTATCAGCAATGGGCGAATACGGGTCGAATAAGCGTAAATAGTTCTCATCGAACGCAACAACCGTCTGCTTCATTCAATGCCTTGCAGTTTGGCCGGAATGGAGTCTCGCGCAGTCTGTAGAGAAGCGTCAGTATGGCGGTGCACAACAAAAAATAAACGGAGGTTCGACATGAAAGAAGTGGTAGTAGTCAGTGGCGTACGTACAGCAGTAGGTACTTACGGTGGCAGCCTGAAAGGCGTTGCTGTGACGGACATGGCCGCACAGGTGACTGCAGAAGCCCTGAAACGCGCTCAAATTACCGGTGAAGACGTAGGCCAGGTGGTGTTTGGCAACGTGATTCATTCCGAGCCACAAGATATGTATGTCGCGCGTGTAGCAGCGTTGAACGGTGGTGTTGCTGAACAGGCTCCGGCCTTGACGTTGAACCGCTTGTGCGGCAGTGGCTTGCAGGCTGTTATTTCGGCGGCTCAGCAGATTCAGTTGGGTGTGTGTGAGACGGTTGTTGCCGGTGGTGCTGAAAGCATGAGCCGCGCGCCTTACCACTTGCCAACAGCTCGCTTCGGTCAGCGTATGGGTGACGGTGCCATGATTGACCCAATGGTCTCGGCTCTGACGTGTCCTTTCAACCACATTCACATGGGTGTGACGGCTGAAAACGTGGCGGAAAAGTACGGCGTGTCTCGTGAAGATCAGGATGCCTACGCGGCCGAAGGTCATCAGCGCGCTCAGAAAGCCATTGAGAGTGGCCGCTTCGACAGTCAAATCATGCCGATTGAGCTGAAATCCCGTAAAGGTTCGGTGGAATTCAAGCAAGACGAGCACGTGCGTTTCGATTGTGAGCTTGGCGATATGACCAAGCTGCGTCCTGTCTTCAAGAAAGATGGCACGGTCACCGCTGGTAATGCATCTGGTCTGAACGACGGTGCGGCGGCACTGGTGATGATGGAGCGCTCTGCGGCTGAAGCCAAGGGTTTGCCGATTATGGGTCGCCTGGTCGATTACGCCGTTCACGGTGTTGATCCGAAGATCATGGGCATTGGCCCAGTGCCGGTGATTCAGCAGATTCTGAAGCGTCAGGGTCTGGGTGTGAACGACATCGACGTCTATGAAGTCAACGAAGCCTTCGCTGCTCAGGCATTGGCTGTCGCTCGTCAACTGGAACTGCCCGCCGAACGTTTGAACCCGAACGGCAGCGGCATTGCGCTGGGTCATCCGATCGGTGCAACCGGCGCAATCATCACCGTGAAGGCTCTGCATGAGCTGGAGCGTGTCGGTGGTCGTTACGCCATGGTCAGCCTCTGTATTGGCGGTGGCCAGGGCATCGCTGCCTTGTTCGAACGCGCCTGATTCTCTCTGACTCTGTTTGACTGCACAGGTTGGCTCCGTTGGGGCTGACCTGTTTTCACTGAATGTATGAACCGGGCGGAGATGGTCTCCGCTGGTTGTTTCACCCAAATTGAAGGAAAGCTCTCATGTACGCAGGAAAATCCGTCACCCTGACTCTGGCCGAAAACGGCGTTGCTGAACTGGTTTTGAACGCTTCAGAAGCGTCTGTAAATGTTATGAATACCCATCTGCAGGATGAACTGGGCCAGGCTCTGGCGGTTCTGACGGCGGCTGAAGGTGTGAAAGGTCTGTTGTTGAGCAGCGCCAAGTCCGCGTTTGTACTGGGAGCGGACATCACTGAATTTACCGCGTTATTTGATCTGGACACCGACGCCATCATCGAATGGGCCGGTCGTGTTCACACCCTTCTGGACACCATTGAAAACCTGCCATACCCAAGTGTTGCCGTTGTGAATGGTATGGCACTGGGCGGTGGTATGGAGCTGGCGCTCTCGACTGACCTGCGCGTCACCGACAGCAAGGCAAAGCTGGGCTTGCCTGAAGTGAATCTGGGCATTTGTCCGGGCTGGGGCGGCACCGTTCGCCTGGCACGTCTGGTTGGTGCTGAAGCGGGCCTGAGCTGGATGCTGACCGGCAAACCTGTGAAAGCAGCGGTTGCGCTGGAACAAGGCGCTGTTGATGCGGTTGCCGAACCGGAAAACCTGATGGCAGAAGCCCGTGCGGTATTGCAGCAAGCCATTGATGGTGAGCGTGATTACATGGCTCGCCGCAACGCCAAGCAGGCTGCAATGGAAGCTGGTGAAGAAACGGCTGCTGCGATGGCCGCTGCCCGTTCCCAATTTGGCAAGCGTCTTGACCCACGCTACCCGGCTGCACCATCTATTCTGAACAGCGTCACCGAGGCGATGGACAAGCCATTTGCCGATGCCATTGCGATTGAGGCCCGTTGCTTCAGCGAGCTGGCGATTGGCTTTGAAGCCAAGAATCTGGTTGGCCTGTTCCTGAGCGATCAGGTGGTGAAGAAGAAGACCCGTAACTGGGCCAAGCAAGGTGCTGACGTGAAGCAGGCGGCTACGCTGGGTGCTGGCATCATGGGTGGCGGTATTTCTTACCAGTCGGCGTTGAGCGGCATTGGTATCCGCATGAAGGACATCACCCAGGAAGCACTGGATCTGGGCATGAGCACCGCTGGCAGCATTCTGGATCGTTCCATCAGCCGAGGTCGCATGACTGAAGAAGGCAAAGAGAAGATCCTGTCTGTTATTGAGCCAAGCCTGACTTATGAAGGTTTTGACAGCGTTGATTACGTGGTGGAAGCGGTTGTTGAGCGTGTAGACGTGAAGCGTGCGGTGCTGTCTGAAGTGGAACAGAAAGTACCGGCTTCCAGCATCGTGGCGTCCAATACGTCCACCATTTCTATTGATCTGCTGGCAGAAACCCTGGCTCGCCCGGAACAGTTCTGTGGCATGCACTTCTTTAACCCGGTTCACGCCATGCAGCTGGTGGAAATCATTCGCGGCACAAAGACCAGCGAAGAGACCATTGCAACCACAGTGGCGTACGCCGCCTCTCTGGGCAAAACCCCGATTGTTGTGCGCGACTGCCCAGGGTTCCTGGTGAACCGCGTGTTGTTCCCATACTTCAACGGCTTCAACCGCTTGCTGATGGACGGTGTGGATTTTGAGCGCATTGACGCGGTGATGGAACAGTTCGGCTGGCCAATGGGCCCGGCGTACCTGGCTGACGTTATCGGTCTGGACACCATGGTTCACGCGGATCGCGTACTGGAAGAAGGCTTCCCAGAGCGCATGGGTCACACCGACCGTCCTGTGATCGAAACCCTGCTGGAGCAAGGCGCTCTGGGCCAGAAGAACGGCGTTGGTTTCTACGAATACGGCAAGGACGAAAACGGCAAGCGCTTCAAGCGTCGCTCCGAGAAAGTCTCTGCGATTCTGGAGCAGCGCGTGAGCCGCAACGTGGAAGTGACCGACGCTGAAATCATCGAACGTATGATGATCCCAATGTGTCTCGAAACCGCTCTCTGTCTGGAAGAAGGCATTGTGGACACCGCTGCCGAAGCGGATATGGGCCTGATCATGGGTCTGGGCTTCCCACGTTTCCGTGGTGGTGCGCTGCGTCACATCGACACCGTGGGTGCGGCGACGTTTGCAGCCCAGGTAGAAGCACACGCCGCGCAAGGCCCCTTGTATGTCCTGACCGATGGCGTTCGTGACATGGCCGCTAACGGCAAGACTTTTTTCTGAGTAGTTAACCTGAAACGAACCACCAAGAGAGACCAAGCATGAGCGAATACACTCATCCGTATAAAGATACTGAATTTGTTCTGGACAACCTGGTTAACTTCGATGCGTTATGCGAGTCGATGAACCTGGAAGGCGTGAACATGGAGTTGGCCGCCACGGTTGTGGAAGAAGCCGGGAAGCTGGGTTCTGGTGTACTGGCCCCCCTGAACTGGGAAGGCGACCAGAACGGTGCCACCATCAATGAACAGGGCGTTCAGCAAAGTCCAGGTTTCAAGGAAGCTTATCAGCAGTTGGCCGAAGGTGGCTGGCTGTCGCTGAGTGCGGCGGAAGAGTTCGGTGGCCAGGGCTTGCCCAAAGTCCTGAGTACGGCGGTGAACGAGATCTGGCATTCGGCCAATATGGGCTTTGCCCTGTGCCCTTTGTTGAGTCAAGGCGCGATCGAAGCACTGACGTTCCACGGCAGCGATGAGCTGAAAAATGCTTATTTGCCGAAAATGGTCTCGGGTGAGTGGACTGGCACCATGAACCTGACTGAGCCTGATGCAGGTTCTGATCTGGCAGCGATCAAGTCCAAAGCGGTTCCGGATGGCGATGTGTACCGCATCAGCGGAACCAAAATCTTCATCACTTGGGGTGACCACCAGATGACCGATAATATCGTTCATCTGGTACTGGCGCGTTTGCCGGATGCGCCAGCGGGTGTGAAGGGTATTTCCCTGTTCATCGTGCCGAAGTTCCTGCTCGACGAGCAAGGCGAAGCCACGACCAACCTGAACACCGTCAAGGCACTGTCACTTGAGCACAAGCTGGGCATCCACAGCAGCCCGACCTGTGTGATGGAATTCGACAATGCCGAAGGCTATCTGGTGGGTGAGCCACACAATGGCTTGTCTTACATGTTCACCATGATGAACGACGCGCGTCAGGGCGTTGGCCTGCAGGGTGTTTCTATCTCTGAGCGTGCTTACCAGTTGGCCGTTCAATACTCCAAGGATCGTATTCAGGGCACCCTGCGTGATGGCAGCCGTATTGCCATCATCGAGCACCCGGACATCCGTCGCATGCTGACCGCCATGAAGAGTACGACGGAAGCCATGCGTGCGGTTGCACTGGTGGGTTCTGCGGCGCTGGATCTGGCACACGTCGATAGTGATGATGCCGCAACCAATATGGCACGTGCCGAGTTGCTGACGCCAATCGTAAAAGGCTGGTGTACTGAAATGTCCATTGAGATGACCTCTCTGGGTGTGCAGGTTCACGGCGGTATGGGCTTTATCGAAGAAACCGGTGCGGCTCAGCACTATCGTGATGCGCGTATCCTGCCGATCTATGAAGGCACTACGGGCATTCAGGCTCTGGACTTCGTCGGTCGCAAGATGCTGGTGAACAAGGGTGAAGTTCTGGCTGGCTTGCTGGCTGATATGAACGAAACCGCTGCGGCTGCCAAAGAAGCCGGTGTGTTGTCTGAGCTGGCGCTGAAGCAGTTTGATCTGGCGCTGGCATTGGGCAACAGCACGCGTGAAGCGATTCTGGCTGGCGCGTCTGAAGACCGCAATCTGGCCGGTGCTGCGAGCGTGAACTTCCTGATGCAGTTCGGTTATCTGACCGGTGGCTGGTTGATGGTACGTGCTGCGCTGGCAGCCAAAGCCAAGCTGGAAGCTGGTGAAGGTGATCCTTCCTTCCTGAACGGCAAGCTGGTAACGGCTCGTTTCTTCTGTGAACACATGCTGCCACGTTCTCAGGCACACGCGATTGCTGTCGAAGCAGGCAGTGACAGTGTGATGGCTCTGGATAACGATCAGTTCTGATCAACAGGCTGCTGTGCCGGATAACGGTGCAGTAGCCAACCGTTTTTGGTGGCCGGTTCTTACCCTGTCCGGATCACCTGCCGGGACTGGCGGTCCTGGTTTTTCCCCGCGTAGACTGCCTGTCGGGCCTGGCCCGGCCGCGGGGTTTTTTCATTCTAATAAGTACAAACTTCGGATGGCTGGAGAGAGCTGTCCGGGGGCAACATGTGATGAGGTAATCATGACAGAACGTGAATCCATGGCGTTTGACGTCGTTATTGTCGGTGCCGGGCCATCTGGCTTGTCAGCTGCTTGTCGTCTGGCTCAGTTGGCGCAGGAAAACAAGCAGGAGCTGACCATTTGTGTGGTCGAAAAAGGTTCTGAGGTCGGTGCTCACATTTTGTCCGGCGCGGTGATTGAAAGCCGTGCCATGGACGAGTTGTTCCCGGACTGGAAAGAGCGCGGTGCGCCGCTGAATACTCCGGTTGTCAAAGACGAACTGTACTTGTTGAAGGACGCCGAGAAAGCAACGCTGTTGCCGGATATGGCGATTCCCAAGACCATGCACAATACCGGTCATGGTCTGAGTAATTATATTGTCAGCGTCGGCAACGTGTGTCGCTGGCTGGCTGAGCAAGCCGAAGCGCTGGGTGTAGAGATTTATCCGGGTTTTCCGGCCAGTGATATTTTGCAAGATGAAGACGGTACTGTGATTGGTGTGGCCACGGGCGATATGGGCGTGGACATGAACGGCGAGCCGAAAGAGGGTATGTACACACCGGGCATGGACTTGTTGGCCAAATACACCATCTTTGCAGAAGGCTGTCGTGGCCATCTGGGCAAGCAGTTGTACCAGAAGTTTGAGCTGGATAAGGATTCTGATCCTCAGCATTACGCACTGGGCATCAAGGAGTTGTGGGACATCCCGGCGGAACAGCATCAGCCGGGTTTGGTGGTTCACGGTGCCGGTTGGCCTCTGAATCTGCCGGGTAAAGAACACACTGGCGGTGGTTTCTTCCTCTACCACGCTGAGAACAATCAGGTGGTTGTGGGTCTGATCGTGGATCTGAACTATCAGAACCCGCACCTGAGTCCGTACGATGAGTTCCAGCAACTCAAGCATCACCCGGTGCTGGCCAAGCATCTGGCAGGTGGCAAACGCGTTTCCTACGGTGCTCGTGCGATCACCAAGGGTGGCTACAATGCATTGCCGAAAATGCACTTCCCTGGCGGCCTGATCAGCGGCTGTAATGCCGGTGCTCTGAATTTCTCCAAGATCAAGGGCACCCATACCGCGATGAAGACCGGCATGTTGGCGGCCGAAGAAATCTTTGGTGCGCTGGTGGCGGCAGAAGGCGAAGAGAAAGGCAAGGATCTGGCGGGTTTTGCCGATCGCTTCAAGCACTCCTGGGTGTACGAAGAGCTGTACAGTAGCCGTAATTTTGGCCCGGCCCTGCACAAGTTCGGCCCCTTTGTGGGTGGCGCGTTCAACTTTGTCGATCAGAACATTTTTGGTGGCAAACTGCCGTTCACACTGCGTGACACCAAGGTGGATTACCAGCAGATGAAACCGGCCAGCGACAGTAAGCAGATCGAATATCCGAAACCGGATGGTGTGCTGAGCTTCGACAAGTTGACGTCTGTGTTCCTGTCCAACACCTATCACGAAGAAGATCAACCGTGTCACCTGAAGTTGGCAGATGACACCATTCCGATGGCGTTGAACATGCCGAAGTTTGCCGAACCAGCGCAGCGTTACTGCCCGGCGGGCGTGTACGAAGTGGTAGAGGCCGAGGGCGAGCAGAAGCTGCAGATCAACGGTCAGAACTGTTTGCACTGCAAGACCTGTGACATCAAGGACCCAGCCCAGAACATCAATTGGGTAACGCCTGAAGGCGGCGGTGGCCCGAACTATCCGAATATGTAATCACTGCGAGTGACTGACAAAAACAACAACGCCCTGCAATTGCAGGGCGTTGTTGTTTGGGGTGCTGTGGCGTTGCTCTCTGCAGAGACGGAAATCCGCTTCCTGATCTCTACAGCGCCTTGTGCAAAGCAGGGGGCTTACATCTGCGATTGCAGGTAGTTCTGCAGGCCAATGCGCTTGATCAGGCCCAGTTGCTGTTCCAGCCAGTAAGCGTGGTCTTCTTCCGTATCGTCCAGCATCTTCAGCAGGATGTCACGGGTAACGTAGTCCTGAACGGATTCACACAGCGCCATTACGTCGCGCAAGTCATCAACGACCTTGTATTCCAGATCCAGATCGTTCTGCAGCATGGATGGGACGTCGTTGCCCACCTTGATGGGAACGCGAGTCACCATGTCAGGGCTGCCTTCCAGAAACAGAATGCGTTCGATCAGAGCTGCTGCGTGTTGTTTTTCATCATCGAATTCGTGGTCGATGCGCTCATACAGCTTTTCCAGTCCCCAGTCCTGATATATACGGGAGTGGATAAAGTACTGATCCATGGCGCTCAGTTCGCCCGCCAGCAGTTCGTTCAGCTTTTCGATTACTTGTTGATTGCCTTTCATGTCGGGCTCCTTACATCATGGATTGCAGGTAGTTTTCGATGCCGGTGGAGGCAATCAGGTGTTGCTGGGTTTCAATCCAGTCGAGGTATTCTTCTTCGTATTCCAGAATCTCTTCCAGCATTTCGCGGCTGACAAAATCTTTCTGGGTTTCACAAATGGCAATGGCGTCTTTCAGGGCGACCAGTTGTTCATTGATCTGATCCATATCGCACTGCAGCATTTCCTGCGGTGCTTCACCGATGCGGATCATGTTCAGCTTCTGCAGGTTTGGCAGTCCTTCCAGCAGTAAAATACGTTCAATCAGCTCATCTGCCTGTTTCATGTCCTTGATGGACTTCTTGTAGCTCTTGCTGTTCAGCTCACCGAAGCCCCAGTTCTTGAACATGCGAGCATGCAGGAAATACTGGTTGATGGATGTCAGCTCAAGGGTGAGTACCTTGTTGAGTTGCTCGATAACAATCGGGTCGCCTTTCATGGGACGTGCTCCTGATAATTCGTATTGATCGTTATAAATAACCAGAGAGTTATTTAGTGATTTGGATCATGGTTTTTATTTTATGAGTGCGTTGTTATTAGTGCAAGTTTATTTTTATATATTTACTTGTTGATATTATTATTTTTTATGATAATTATTATCAATACATTTGCCGTTTTTATCTTGTGTTGGGTTAATCTTTCTGTTGGTTTTGATTCCTATGATAACCATTTTTATTCGTGTTTTAGTGCGTGTTTTCGTTATACGATCAGGTTTTCAGAGTGAATTTCAAGGTGAGCTTGGGTCGTTTCAAGTGAGCTGGAAGCCTTTTATCTCCGTGTGTCAGGTGTTTTTACGTGCATGTGCCTGCCCTTTTTTCTGCGCTCTGGGTTGAGGTGTGTGGCTGTCTCTTGCTTGTTTATAAAGATATCTGATTTGCTATGCAGGTCTATATGATTTTCAATATCTTGGGTTTGGATATTGTTGACTTGTGTTTGTTTGTTTGTTTGTTTTTTTGTTTTTTTGCAATGGCCATTTTTATTGTATCGATGTTTTCAAAGGTTGTTTTTATTTTATGGGAGAGCTGTGTTTTTATTAATGGATGTAATTTTATTTCCTGAAAAAAGTTTGTTGAATATCTGTTGTTTATAATAATCCGGTGGGATGCATTTTTTAATATCGAATTTTAACCATTACTGATATGGTATTCCCTCATATATAGAAAACAAGAATAGCCTCTTATGTCAAAATCCGGTTCCCTTCACCCATCCTGGCAGCAGATGATTGGCCAGGAGTTGGAACAGCCCTATATGCAGCAACTGAAAGCATTTTTACAGGCCGAAAAAGCGGCTGGAAAAGTGATCTTTCCGCCGGGGCCGCAAATCTTCAACGCTTTTAATCACACCCCGTTTGATCAGGTACGTGTGGTGATCATCGGGCAAGACCCGTATCACGGCCCCGGACAGGCCCATGGCTTGAGTTTCTCGGTGCAGCAAGGGGTCAGGGTGCCTCCCTCGCTGGTGAACATTTTCAAGGAGATTGAGAGTGATCTGGGGCTGAAAATGAGCGGTAGTGGTGATTTGACGCCATGGGCAGATCAGGGCGTGCTGTTACTGAATGCGATGCTGACGGTTGAACAGGCCAAGGCCGGGTCACACCAGAAGAAAGGCTGGGAAACATTTACGGATGCCGCTATTCAGGCACTTAATGATCATCGGGAAGGGCTGGTGTTTGTCTTGTGGGGCAGCTATGCCCAAAAGAAAGGCGCAGTGATTGACGAGAGCCGACATCGAGTATTGCGTTCTCCACATCCGTCACCGTTATCAGCGCATCGTGGCTTTTTCGGACAGAAACAGTTTTCGTCCATTAATCAGTATTTGATCGAACGAGGAGAGGTGCCGATTAACTGGCAATTATGAAAGGCATTCCCGGCGCTGGATGCGCCGGGAATTGAGGAGGGATATCTTGAAATCAGTCTTCAGAAACTGGTTTGACCACAAACAGAAGGTCGCCCTGATTCACTTGCTGACCATCCGTGTTCATGATGCGAGTGACCTTGAACTTCTGATCCGCAGGATACAGTTCTGCTCCCGCCCGGTTGAATTGCTTCAGGCTCAGCGGGGTGAACATCTTCATGGCTTCCATCAAACACAGAGTGTGTTCGACATCAATGACGTCCCCTTCCTTGACAAAGGCCGGTTCTGATGGTGATGACGAGCCATAGAAAATGGCGGTAGATGGGGACAACACTTTCAGTTCATCCGAACCTTCAATGCGCAGTGCTTCTGCATCCACGGCATTGGCCGCCAGATCAGCTGCAGTATCAACATCCTTGATCAGCTCATCCAGGTCGATGCGATCCAGGAATTTCGGCAGGTAGCCGGTATCGTAAACACCGTTCTGGAAAACTTCGTCATCCAGGACGCGTTTGGCCAATGGAATGTTGGTACAGACGCCAGTGATCTTGACGCGCTCCAGATACTCACGCAGCTTGGCGACGGTGTCTTCACGATCTTTGCCGTAACAGATGATCTGAACAATCATGCTGTCGTAGAACGGCGATACCTGCTTACCTGCACCCGCCATGGAAATCAGATCAATGTGATCTTCTTCTGGCAGTATGCATTCCTGAATCGTGCCTGGCGTTGGCACGAACTGCAGTTCATCACCCTTGATAACCGGCTTCTCGGCGTTGATACGCACTTCAATCGCGTAACCGTTCTGCTTGGGTTTCAGGTCTTCAATGGATTCACCAGCGGCAATCTTGAACTGGGTCGAGACGATATCAATACCAGATACCAGCTCGGTGACCGGGTGTTCAACCTGCAGACGAGTGTTCATTTCCATGAAGTAGATGGCGTTGGAAGACAGGTCGAAGATGAATTCAACCGTGCCTGCACCAACGTAATCAACCGCATCCGCCAGTTTAGTGGCGTAATCGTAAGCGCCCTGTTCCAGCTTGCGTGGCAGCATGGTGGAGCCGGATTCTTCAAAGATTTTCTGGTTGTTACGCTGTACGGAACAGTCACGCAGCCCCAGGATCTTGGTGTTGCCGTGGCTGTCGCGCAGCACCTGAATTTCAATGTGACGCAGAGACGTTACAAACTTCTCCAGATACACATCGCCGTTACCAAAGGCGGCTTTGGCTTCCGTGGAAATCTGGTGGAACAGGGTGTGCATCTTGTCGGAAGAATGCACCACCTGAATGCCTTTACCACCGCCGCCATGTACCGCTTTCAACAGCACCGGATAACCAATTTCATCGGCAATCGCTGCGGCATTGGCCGAACTGGTCAGAATGCCGTGAGAACCCGGTACAACCGGTACTTCTACGCGCATGGCGGTGTTAATGGCGTTGGATTTGTTGCCCATGGTTTCCATGGACGTCACAGCCGGGCCAACGAAGTTGATGTCGTGATTGCCACACAGAGCGGCAAACTGGCTGCTCTCGGACAGGAAGCCAATACCCGGGTGCAGGGCATCCACGTTTTCGTGGTGCGCGACACGCAATACCGATTTGGCATTCAGGTAGGACTCGTCCGGTGTGTTACCACCGATACACACGACGCGATCTTCAGGGCCAAGCATATCCACGGGTACGGAATCCATATCCGGGTCAGACTGAACCAGTACGACCTTGATATCGCTTTCCTGAGCCTTGCGGATCAGCTTCACAGCGGTACAACCACGAGCGTGTACCAGTACTTTGTCGATTGAGCCAAATTTCTTGGCCGCTGTTACGCCTTTACCAGTATCTGGCGTCAGGCGCTCGGCATTCACGTAACCTTGCAGGACACGATCCAGTACATTGTCCACGGTATGGCGGGCAACCGGCATGTCCGGGTCGATGGCGCGCAGGCGGTCATCCAGATCCGGGAAGAACGGATGCTGAACCAGGCCGTCCATGGATTTTGGTGATACGGACAGATAGTTCGACAACGTACAGGTGCTTGGCAGGTAAGACGGCACAACAATCTGGCCTGCGAACGGCATGTTGGTGCCGGAGAAGTAGTAGGTCTGTGCCAGTGGGTGTGTTACGAAGCTGGCCTGAGCACCACCGGTACAGTCACCAAAGCCGAAGATCACCATTGGCAGATCGTTATCACGCACAAAACGGGTGATACGGTCGTTGGTGACGGCCATGGAGAACAGCGCCGCTGCCCCTTCTTTGGTTTGCATGCCACCGGACGATACAAAACACACAATCGGCAATTGCTGACGCGCACACTCGACCATCAGTTTGGCGAATTTCTCGGCTGAGGCCATGTCGAAGGCACCGGCCTGGAAGTCGAGGTTGGACACCAGAGCACCGACTTGCTGTTCACGCTCACCAATGCGAATAGTGCCGATACCGGTGATGACACCACAGGGTTTGACGTCTTTTTTCAGGGCGCTTTCGATGGAGCTACGGAAGCCCGGAAAGCTGACCGGGTCGGCAGACATCATGTTGCTGTTGAATTCTTCGAAATCACTGAAGAAGCGTTCAATAACGGCACTGGCTGACGTTTTCTTCTGGCGCTTGGTGTCATCCAGAACCTGCTGGATTTGCAGGTCGTGGTAGGCCATGGTCAAACGGTTCCAGAAGTCTTTGCGACGACCGATGGAAACCGGATTGATGTGGCCATTGTAGGTTTTGCCATCCTGTTGAGCGGCGTGATACTCCGGTAACAGCTTCTCAAAGATAAAGGTGATGACAACAAACAGGGTGTCAGACAGACGCGGGAACGCCAGCTTCTTCCACTCTTCAACTGACTTGAGGAAGTCACCACGTTGAGTGCTGGCGATAAAGTAGCTCAGCCAGTGGTTGAAGGACTCCAGCTCCTGCTCGGTGTAGCTGTCACCATCGGTCGCTTCAGACAGAGATTTTTCCAGCAGGGTTTTGAGCGCTTCTTCCGACAGACTGCGGGAAGCGTTGGCTTCCTGAGCAACGTTGGCCAGGTTGGCAATGAAGTTGTCGTACAGCTGGCCGAATACCAGCATGTTGTGACACACCTGCGTGAACTCAATGCGCAGCTCGTCGTGCAGGATGGCGTCCAGAATGGTGATGTCCGGGTGAGCCGGGTCCTGAATGCTTTCCTGACGGAACTGGATGTACGGTGCCAGAGACTCTTCCATCACGCGACGGTTGGCTTCGATCTTGGCGCTGGCCACGCTGTTGATCAGAGACTCGGTGCGGCTTGACAGTTTCAGCTCGGACAACACCTCATCCGGGATGGTGGTGTCTTTCAGAATGGCGTTCAGAGCAGACGCCAGCGTTTGCTTCAGAGAGCCGCGAGACTGCTCTTTTTCCATATCCTGAGTCAGTTCCTGACGCACGTCGTGCGGCAACTGTTCACGGATATAGCCTGCCAGAGGGTGCTGGTTGTTCTCGATAAAATCAGCAACCGCAGCGGTGTCCAGAATGTCATTGGCACGCAGCAGGAAACGGGTTTGCTTGTAGTCGTCGAGGTAGTTCAACAGGCCCTGGAAGTTGACGGAAGCGTCGGATTTCCAGCGGTTGAACAGGTACAGGCCGAGGTTGAAGCACAGCTCTTGCTTGGACTTGACGTAGTTGTCCTTTGGCTCACCAAAGAACAGCTTGGCGATGGTGGAGCGGCTTTCGTCGCGGTCTTCGTACTTGGCCCAGAAGTTTTTCCAGCTGCGGTGCAGGGTATCGTCGTAAACGATCTTCTCAGGTGCTTGTAACCAACCCTGGAATTTACGCTGGGCTTCACGCTCCATGCGCTGCTGCAACTGGCCTTCAGGGACTTCTTTTTCAGCCAGGCGGCCATAGTTCTCAACACTGCTGGAATGAATCCGGCGGCGCATGGTGAGATAACGCAAGTAGCGATAGGTCAGGCCGAACAGGTTGTTGTGTTCGGTAGGGGTGCTGGCGAGGAAAAAATTGGATTCTTTTTCCAGCTTGGCCAGTTTGTCAGACGGTGACAGAAAACGCTCAATCGCCTGCTGGTAGTGTTCTTTCAGGTACGGGTTGTTGCGGGCAAATTCGGCTGCATCCAACTCGATGGACTGAATGCCGCTGACAACGGCGTCGTGCAGGTTGATGCGCTTTTCATCGGCATCGGTTGGCGCGTAGTCAATAATGCCGTCAATGATACCGGCCTTGCGCAACTCGTAACCGGAAACGCCAACGTACTTGGCGCATTCCTGCCATGACAAATTGTACTTGCGGGCAATGCTGGCCAGACCCTGAGGCTGGATGGTGTTGAAAATACCATCACGAACACTCAACAGAATATTAGTGGCTGCCAGTGGAATCGCGCCACCGGAGTAACCGGCACCCCAGATAATCCCGAGTGTTGGCACGTCGTTATTGGCCATTTCGGTGATCAGGTGAGAGATGGAATGCGCCTGGTTGTTGGCGTTGGCGTCTTCGCCTGCCTCGGCTCCCGGTGTGTCAATGAAGGTAACAATGGGCATGGCACGACGGGCGTATTCGCGCACCAGTTGAGCCGCACGGTTGTGGTGGCTTGGCCCCCAGGCACCATTGGCGTGCTCGCGATTCTGACAGATAAAGCCAACCCGGCGAATCTTGCCATTGAAATCCATATCAGCTTCGGCGCAATACAAAGGCCCGTCATCGACTTCGGTAATGACGCGCAGTATCAGGTGTTGGACAACTGTTTTGGCACCAGGACGGGCATTGCTTTCACTGGGGGAGACAACTTGCTGAATGTATTCGTCAATGTTCAGCTCTTTCAGATTCGCCAGCTCGGTGTTGCATTGTTCTGGAGAGATCAGCCCTTTGACCGTCTGGTCGACCGCATTTTCTTCGTAGTCCGGGAACAGTGAAAAATCCGCGGACAGTTGTTCTGCGATCTGGAACAGGTGATCGACTTGTTTGGGTGTTTGTTCTGACATGAGGGGTTGGTTCCGTATTATGCCGAGGTTGTTGTGGCCCCAGTGTAGCGTGTCTATATGGGCCACGGCCCCGCAACGTATCCGGCAGGCGGAACGAGGCAGGGCCATGTTGTTGGCACTGAATCAATGGCTGATCAGCACCTTACATTCGGTTTACAGTGCTTTGAAAATCAGGGTAGCGTTGGTGCCACCAAAACCGAAGCTGTTGGACATGACTGTTTTCAGTTCGGCGTCGCGGTTTTCGCGTACGATCGGGTAATCGCTAGCGCCTTCGTCCAGTTCAGTGATGTTGGCGCTGCCAGTGATGAAACCGTTTTCCATCATCAGCAGAGAGTAAATGGCTTCCTGAACGCCTGCTGCGCCCAGTGAGTGGCCGGTCAGCGACTTGGTCGAGCTGATCGGTGGCACGGAATCGCCAAAGGCTTCGCCAACAGCGCCCAGTTCGGTGACGTCACCGGCCGGTGTGCTGGTGCCGTGAGTGTTCAGGTAGTCAATGACCGGGTTGCCAGCCATGTCCAGGGCATCACGCATACAGCGAATCGCGCCTTCACCGGAAGGAGCAACCATGTCGGCACCGTCGGACGTTGCAGAGTAACCAATGACTTCTGCGTAGATCTTGGCACCACGAGCCACCGCGTGTTCGTACTCTTCCAGTACGACCATACCGCCACCGCCAGCGATAACGAAACCATCACGGGTTGCATCGTAGGCACGGGAAGCGGTTTCAGGGCTGTCGTTGTACTTGGAAGACAGTGCGCCCATGGCGTCGAACTGCAGAGACAGAGACCAGTGCTCTTCTTCACCACCACCGGCGAAGATGATGTCTTGTTTGCCCCACTGGATCAGTTCCATCGCATGACCAATACAGTGTGCGCTGGTGGCACAGGCTGAGGTCATGGAGTAGTTCACGCCCTTGATGCTGAATGGCGTTGCCAGGTTGGCGGAGACGGTGGAGCCCATGGTGCGAGTCACACGGTAAGGGCCAACACGACGAATGCCCTTGGAGCGCACGATATCAACGGATTCAACGATGTCGCTGGTGGATGCACCACCGGAACCGGCAACCAGACCGGTGCGTGGGTTGCTGACCAGATCATCGGCCAGGCCCGCATCAGCGATGGCTTCTTTCATCGACAAATAGGAGTACGCCGCTGAATCGCCCATAAAGCGCTTCAACTTGCGATCAATATGCTCGTCGAGATCAATGTTCGGGCGACCTGCCACGTGGCTACGCATACCCAGCTCTTCGTATTCTGGAATACGGCTGATGCCAGAACGCTGTTCACGCAACGATGTCAGTACTTCCTCTTTGTTGTTTCCGAGGCAACCGACGATACCAATACCTGTAACCACCACTCGACGCATAGTTTTATCTCTGAATCGTTTCTTTATTGTCTGTGAGTACTCAGTATGAGGCTCACATTGAATTATTGTTCCAAATCGCCCTAATCAGGCTGAAAAAGCGCCTGAGGCAGCGAATATGAGCCTCACTATATAGCACAGGGCAAAAATGGATAAAGAAAAATATTCTTGAACCAGAATCGGCAATGCGCCAGGTCAGCCGTTGTAATTTCTCAGTGGCCACCAGAAAAATCGTCCCAGCAGTGCCAGGGCAATCAGTGCAAGCGCGATGGCCAGTCCCTGGGTGTCAGGGTAGCGGCTGTCAAAAAACGGCAGATAAACAGCAGCAATGGTCAGTAATACCGCACTGGAATAGAGCCAGCCGGGAGCTTGCAGAACGGTAAAGCGTTGCTGCAGCCAGACGGTCAGAATGGCGATGAGAATCCCCCCGGCTGAGCCGACCAGTACATCCAGCGGCCAGTGAGCGCCGACTGCGACGCGGCTGAAAGCCCCCAGTAAAGCCCAGACAAGCAGAGGCATCATCCAGCAGCGTTTGCTGTACAGAATAATCAGGGTCAGAGCCGCGAAAATGGTGAATGAGTGACCCGACGGAAAGCTGTGGTTCTTCATTTTTGGGCCAATCAGATGAAAGCTGTCGGTGGCCAACAGAGCGGCGGGGCGTGCGGCATCAAAGAGATTTTTGCCGCTATGTACAAACAGTGTTCCCAATAACAGCAAGACCAGTGCGGGTGCAAACAGTTGATGCTGACGCGCCGCAATCGCGCCCAGCAGGGCCATAACAAACAGCGTGTCCGCGGTAAACGTCAGGTTGGCCCAGAGAGGGTCTGGAAGCTGGCTGAACATGTCGTTCAGATGGACAAACAGCACCGCATTGGTGCCCGTGAAAATCACCACAATGGCGGTCACGATCAACAAACCGCTGACGTAAAACAGCGGCAACAGCGCCCGGGTCGACAAAGAAGGGGGGGTCATGGCTTGGCTTCCTCGGTCAGTGGACGACGGATAATCACAATGGGGCCGCTTTCAAACAGCAATTGGTAGCTGTCCAGATTTTTAATGCGGTCAACACGGCCATAGCCAATTTCGCCAGGCTTCAGCGCGCGACGAGGTGTCACCTTGTCGAGATAGACATTAAAGCTGGGCGTATCGATGGATTGGGTCACCACAGGCTGGCCGAGTGTGCGCATGAATTGTGCTGCCTCCCATACCGGACGCTGTTGCGCTTCGCTGAATGCGGGCACAAATACATGCCAGACAAACAGAGCCTGTACGACGGCTGTAGTGACCAGTCCTTGCCAGACGGGCAGACGTTTCCAGAGTACCAGCGCAACGGCGACTGCTCCGGCGAGAGCCGCCAGAATCGCGAAGTCGGTATTGATATAGACAGCGGCCCGGTCGGCGGTAGCGATTTCAATCGGGTTGGTCAGCCCGGCCTTGATCGTCGGAATCAACAACGGGAAGGCGGCAAACAGGCCAAAAAACAGCACCGGGAACAGTACGGCAAACCAGCGATTGGCCAACTGGTAACGGTAGCGGGCCATCAGCAACACCAGCGGTGTGCAGCCGTACAGAATGTAATGTGGCAGCTTGGTGCTGGCGAGAGAGAACAACACCAGAACAACCAGAAACCAGATCCACAAAAAACGATTCAGAGGGTCGCCCGTCATGGCGCTTTTGGCACTGCTCAGACTTCTCAGTAACAGAGCGCCAAATGGGGCCAGTAAGAAGGGCAGTACGAGCGGGTAAAACAGGAAACCGCCATCGTGTCCTTCCATGGCGTTATTAAAGCGATTGACGTTGTGCTTCAGAAAGAAGCCGTCAATAAAATCCTGACCCTGTGCCAGGTATTCAGCAATGTACCAGGGGGCCGCAATGGCCAGCAGCAATCCCCAACCCGGAAAGAAAAGCAGAGCGGTCATCAATGCTTGCTGTTTCTTCATGGACAAGTAAAAAGGCACGGCGGCCAACAGGGGAATGGCCACGGCAACCGGGCCTTTGGTCAGCAGCCCCAACCCCATCAGGGCATAAACCAGAAACAGGGTGCGCTCTGACGGCGTTTGGCTGTAATGATAAATTGCCAGCAAGGTGCCGGATAGCAAGCAGTTCAGCAGTGCGTCGGCGGTGGCAACGTGCGAGATCATATTAATGCCAAGAGCGCTGGTGGCGATCAAGGCGGCGGCGATGGCGCTGTTCTGACTGATGTAATAGCGAGCAAAGGCATAGATACCAATCACCCAGCCAATTCCGGCCAGAACCGACGGCAGTCGGAAGGCCCAGACTTCGGTGCCAAACAGGGAAACCGAAGCCGCTTGCAGCCAATAGATTAAAATAGGCTTGTCAAAGCGGACGCGATCATTCAACCAGGTGGTAATAAAATCACCCCGCTCAAACATACCGCGCGTGGCTTCGCTGAATGCCCCTTCGTCGTGGTCAAACAGCAGGAAACCACCCAGATTCATCGCCATCATGGCCACAACAAACACAGCCAGCCAGATGGGCATACCTCGCACCAGAGCCATCATCAGGAAGCCGTAGGCGTTGGAGTAGAGTCTGGTGTGGTTTCTGGCAGTTGATCGGCAACGGCCCAACCCGCTTCCGGGGTTGGTGACGTGTCGGAATGCTGCTCATTGCGATGGTAAATCACGTACTGTCGGGTTTCGGCAGAGCTTTCAAAATAGGTTCGGGAGATCAATTCTGACATTACGCCAGTGGTCAGGAACTGCAGGGCGGCGATTACAAAGACGATGGCAATCAGGAAGAGCGGGCGGCTGCCAATGTCTTCACCCAGTCCGAATTTGATGATGGCGAGATACCCCAGCAACAGAGTGCCAATGGAACCCATGCCCAGTCCGATCATGCCAAAAAAGTGGCCAGGACGTGCCTTGTAGCGCATGAAGAAATACACCGACAGCAAGTCGAGAATCACCCGAAACGTCCGTGAGATGCCGTACTTGGATTCACCCGCCAGACGGGCGTTGTGATGCACTTCGACTTCACCAATACGGCTGGGAGGAACGACGGCGGCAACCCAGGCTGGAATAAAGCGGTGCATTTCACCGTACAGGCGAACTTGCTTGATCACAGAGGAACGATAAATTTTCAGTGAGCAGCCATAGTCATTGATGCGCACGCCCGTGATCTTGCCGATCAGGCGGTTGGCGATGCGAGAGGGAATCTTGCGCATCACCAGATCATCCTTGCGGTTCTTGCGCCAGCCGGTCAAAAGATCCAGATCTTTCTCCAGCAGGTGATCGACCATACGTGGAATGTCCGCCGGATCGTTTTGCAGGTCGCCATCCAGAGTCGCGATCAGTTCACCGCGTGCTTCATCAATACCGGCCTGCATGGCAGCGGTTTGGCCGAAGTTGCGACGCAGCTCAACCACCCGAACATGGGTGCCGTATTTCTCGGCTTCCTGATTCAGCGCCTGAGGCGTGCCATCGGTGCTGCCGTCATCGACAACCAGCAGTTCCCATGCTCCCTGGTAGTGAGCGAGTCCTTCATGTACTCGGGCAACCATGGGTGAGACGTTGTCAATCTCATTGAACATGGGAATAACAATGGACAGGGACGGCTTGTTATCAGGCACGGCGGGCTACCACTCGGATGCTGGAAAATTTGGGAGGATCATACCCAAATCCGCAAGGTGATCAAACCGCCGTGTCAACCGGGGCGAGTGGCTTGGAGCGCTATTCAGGCTTGGGGGAAGCCGGTCTGATCACGGCTGCGATCAGTCCGGTTAACACCAGCGTGGTGCCTAATACGAACAGGTGCAAATTGACGGCGGCCGCCAGTACGTCAGCGGTATTCAGTGGCCAGGGTAACAAGGCCGCAACGATTCCGGCTTCATACGTACCGGCTCCGGCAAAGCCGTGGATGGGCAAGACGCTGCTGAGTTCGCCACCGCTAACGCCCGTCCAGGCTTGTGGCCAGGTCAGTGGAACAAACTGTGCCAGCAGCCAGGCGTACACCGCCAGCTTGAGTGCCCAGTTGGTCAGCGTCCAGAACAGCGCTCGGGAATAGGCAGCAGGCGAGTCGGGCAGGGCGGCCATCAAATCCGATAACTTTTGAACCTTGCTGGAACTGTGCTGGGACAGATAGCGACGAATATGGTTTTGCAGTGGCAGCAATAACAGTGGTGCGGTGAGCAGTGCCAGTGCCAGCAGGGCTTTGGTAACCAGTGACAGTGATAACTGGCCGCTGAGGCTGATGCCCGCCAGTGCCACCAGAGCGTACAAATCCAGCAGCCGTAACCACAGTAGAGCCGGGCCGCTGTGACTGATACGTAACTGGAAGTGCTGCTTCATTAATACTGGAAAGGCCGCTTCGCCACTGCGCATGGGCAGTAGATTGTTGAAAAAGTTGTGCAAGACAGTAATGCGTAATAGCAAGGCAAATTGGCCCTGACAATACACTTTAAAGAAGTCATAAAATCGAATGGCCCGCAGAACATAGCTGACCAGCATCAGACTTACGGCTCCGGCCACCGCTATTGGTGAAATAGCCTGCCAGGCGGACAGCACCGCTTGCCAACCGTATTGATCTTCGACCAGCCACAGCAATCCAGCCAACAGAGCCAGCCCAAGCCAGAATTTCCAGTGTGTCAGCATGCTGTGCGCCTCTCGGGTGGGGTGTGAGCCTTGAATCAGGCGGCGTTATTTCACGTCAATTGAGGGCTTGTCAAGTTGCATCTGCTACCCTCAGGGTTTACCGTCGCGGCTGCTGTCAAAGCGATTTCATTGTTTGTTGTGCCGGAGTGTCTGTGAAAATCTTGCTGATCAAAACCTCGTCTCTGGGTGATGTTTTTCATACCTTGCCAGCGTTGGAAGATGCCCGTTCCTGCGTGCCCGGTTTGCAGGTTGACTGGGTGGTGGAAGAAGCCTTCAAGGCGATTCCAGCCTGGCACCCGGCGGTGAATCATGTGATTCCGGTGGCCTGGCGACGCTGGCGCAAGAATGTGCTGAGCAAGCAGAACCGTGCGGAAATGCGCGAGTTTCGGGATCGGATTCAAGCCGAGCAATACGATCTGGTTCTGGATGCGCAGGGATTGGTAAAAAGTGCACTGATGGCAAAGCTGGCTCGCGGCCCACGAATGGGGTTGTGTCGGGACAGTTGTCGGGAACCGCTCGCGGCTCGTTTTTACCAGAAGCACATCACAGTTCCCAAGGGTGAACATGCGATTCATCGACTGAGGAATTTGTTTGCTCAGGCACTGGATTATGATGTGCCCGCAGTTTTTTCCTATGGCGTTACACGCTCGCGATGGGAAGCACCGAATACCCAATCTCCTTATTGGTTGTTTCTGCATGGCACCACTTGGGATACCAAGCTGTGGCCCGAAGCCTATTGGCGTCAGTTGGCGCAGCAAGCGATTGCCAGCGGCAGGCAGGTGGTGTTGCCTTGGGGTAATGAAGAAGAGCATCAACGGGCCATTCGCATTGCCGAAGGATTGGACGGCGTTCAGGTATTGCCGCGTTTGTCGCTGGATGAACTGACCGCGTGGCTGGCGCACGCTCAGGCCATTGTCGGGGTGGATACCGGACTGAGCCATGTTGCCGCAGCTCTGGAGGTTCCGGCAGTGGCGATTTATGGCGCAACGGATGCGGTTCTGACCGGTGCTTTGGGGCCTGCCATGACGGTGCTGAGCAGTTCGCTGGAGTGTGCGCCTTGTTTGTCCCGCACTTGTCAGCGATCAGAGTCGGGTGATATTCAGCCGCCGTGTTATCGGTCGATTGACCCTGAACGGGTATTCTCTGAAGTCAGTCAGCGTTTGAACGCTGGTTCATCGTTGTTCGATCAACAATAACAGGTGGTTTCTATGAGCACGGTAGCACCTTGGGTCACTGTATCGCGGCTGGCGATTTATCCGATCAAGTCCTGTGCCGGTCTGGAGGTTGATCGATTAGTGTTTGATGCCATTGGCCCGGTGAATGATCGTCGCTATATGGTGGTGCGACCTGATGGTCGTTTTCTGACGCAGCGGCAGTTGCCTTTGATGGCTCGCGTCACTCCGGCGCTGACGGATGCCGGATTGGTGCTTCATATGGCCGGGCAGCCAGAACTGGGCACGTGTGAGCTGAAACAGCCGGATCATCAACAGTGGCGGGAGTGTCAGGTCTGGAAGGATCAAACACGAGGTCTTGATTGTGGCAACGAGGTTGCAGCGTGGCTGGAAGCGGCACTGGGTCAGGCTGTGCGACTGGTGTACATGCCGGGCGAGGTGGTGCGTCCGGTTGATCCTGATTACGCACAAGCCAATGACCGCGTGGGATTTGCCGATGGCTTTCCGGTGCTGGTGACGCATCAGGCCTCGGCAGACTTTTTGTCGGATCAATTGCAGCGAGAGCTGGCGATGATGCGATTTCGCCCTAATGTGGTGGTCTCGGGAGGTGAGGCATTCGATGAATTGCAGTGGAAAACGCTTCAGGCTGAGCAGGGGGCGTCATCGATGCATTTGGTCAAGCCCTGTACGCGCTGTGTGATTCCACTGCGTAACCCACAAACACTGGAACGCGAAGCGGATGTAACCGAGCTGTTGAAGCAGCATTGCCGTATCGGGAAGGAAATTATTTTTGGGCAGAATGCTCTGTTGAGGGACGTTGAAGAGATTGTGGTGGGGAGTCGCTGGCAAGCGCTCCCCTGAAGCGATTACTCGCTGTCGGCATTGAAGCGCTGCAGGCGTTTGAGCAGTGCGGAGGTGTCCCAGCGTCCGCCGCCCATTTGCTGGGTTTCGGCATAGAACTGATCAACCAGTGCCGTTACCGGCAAGGCAACACCCGAGCGGTTTGCCTGATCCAGACAGATGCCCAGATCTTTTCTCATCCAGTCGATGGCAAAGCCGTGATCGTATTCGTCCGCGACCATGGTTTCGTGACGGTTGACCATTTGCCAACTTCCCGCCGCGCCGTTTTGAATCACATCAATGACCTGATGAGGATCAAGGCCGTTTTCCATGGCGAAGTTCAGACCTTCTGACAGCCCCTGTACCAGTCCGGCAATACAAATCTGATTCACCATCTTGGCTTTCTGGCCGCAACCAACGTCACCCATGCGGGCGATAGACTTGGTGTAGGACACAGTGGCGTTTTTCATGGTGTCATAGTCGTTTTCGCGACAGCCGACCATAACGCTGAGCTGGCCATTGATAGCGCCCTGTTCACCGCCGGAAACCGGGGCATCAATAAACACGGCTCCAGCCTGGGTGGCGGCTTCGGCCATGTTTTCAGCCAGCAGGGCAGACGTGGTGGTGTGGTCAATGATCAGAGTACCCGGTTTGACGTTGTCCAGGATGCCGTCTTCACGAGTCATCAGGCTCTCAACATCGGCATCGCGCCCGGCACAAATCATGACGGCATCAGCGTCTTTGACGGCATCGGCCAGTGTGCTGGCTGCCTGTCCATTGTATTCGTCAGCCCATGCTGTGGCTTTGCTGGTGGTACGGTTGTAGACCGATACCTGGTTGCCTGCGTTTGCCAGGTGTCCTGCCATGGGATACCCCATGGTGCCCAGACCAATAAATGCCATCTTTGTCATGTTGTTGTTCTCATTCTGATTGGTATTCACGGGATAGATATTGTGTGTTTTTGTCCACTTTGGCCAGTCTGTCTAGCGTGTGTCAGGCACAAAAAAGGCCGCAGATGCGGCCTTTTCAACAGAGCTGAGTGATCAGCCTGGGTAGTCACGCTTTGGGTGACCTGTGTACAGCTGACGTGGACGACCGATGCGGTAGTCACCGCTGATCATCTCGTTCCAGTGTGCAATCCAGCCTGGAGTACGGCCAGTTGCGAACATTACCGTGAACATCTCGGTTGGAATACCGATGGCTTTCAGGATGATGCCGGAATAGAAGTCAACGTTTGGATACAGGCCGCGCTTGACGAAGTACTCGTCTTCAGTGGCGATCTTCTCCAGTTTCATGGCGATCTTCAGCATTGGGTCGTCTTCCATGCCCAGTTCAGCCAGAACTTCGTCGCAGGTTTGTTTCATAACCCGTGCGCGAGGATCGAAGTTCTTGTAAACACGGTGACCGAAGCCCATCAGACGGAACGGATCATCCTTGTCTTTGGCTTTGGCAACAAACTTGTCGATGTTGGATTCATCGCCAATTTCAGCCAGCATGCGCAGTACCGCTTCGTTGGCACCACCGTGAGCCGGGCCCCACAGAGCGGCGATACCCGCTGCGATACACGCGAACGGGTTGGCACCGGTAGAACCGGCCAGACGTACGGTTGACGTGGATGCATTCTGCTCGTGATCAGCGTGGAGCAAGAAGATGCGATCCATGGCTTTGGCCAGAACCGGGCTGATTTCTTTCTCTTCACACGGTGTGTTGAACATCATGTGGAGGAAGTTTTCGGAGTAGCTCAGGTTGTTACGCGGGTAAACGAAAGGTTGTCCAATCGAGTACTTGTAAACCATTGCGGCCAGGGTTGGCATTTTCGCAATCAGACGATGTGCGGAAATCACACGATGCTTTTCATCATGGATGTCCAGGGAATCGTGATAGAACGCAGACAATGCACCAACCACGCCACACATCACTGCCATTGGGTGAGCGTCACGGCGGAAACCATTGAAGAAGTGGCTCAGCTGCTCATGAACCATGGTGTGGTTCTTGATTGTGGTCACAAACTCAAGCTTTTCTTCTGCTGTTGGCAGTTCGCCATGCAGCAGCAAGAAGCAGGTTTCCAGGTAATCGGATTTTTCTGCCAGTTGTTCGATAGGGTAGCCGCGATGCAGTAACACACCGTTGGCGCCATCAATGTAGGTGATCTTTGATTCGGTCGCTGCCGTCGAAACAAAGCCGGGGTCGTAGGTGAATAGGCCTCTCCCGGTCAGACTGCGAACGTCGACAACATCCTGCCCCAAAGTACCCTCATAAACCGGAAGTTCAAGAGTGTCTTCGATGCCGTCGACTTTCAGGGTTGCTTTTTTATCAGCCATGGATAGGCCTCCTGCTGTTAAAATTAAGCCTCAAAAATAAGGCATTACCTCAACTTAAGGGGCCTCACTATAGGTTGAAAGACTCGATTGTCAATTATCCGGCAGTCGTGCATATCAGACGGTAGGACTTTAGTATATTGCACTGCCTCATCCCTCGAAGGCGGTAGTTTATCGCTACCGCAGTAGCACAATTCTGATGAGTTACATTTGTAAAACGAGGGGTGCAGGACTATAATTTCTCGCGCCTTCAAACTTGTGCAAGAGTTGTACAAGGAGCCGGGGCGTTCTTCTTGAGCCCGTGCTCGGTTCTGGAATATCAGATATCGAGCCCATAAGAGAGTGTAAAGAGCCGTGAATAGCAATAGACCTACAAACTTAGATCTTTCTACTATTGAGCTCCCACTTCCCGCCAAAGCATCCATCATTCACCGTGTTTCCGGATTTATTCTGTTTTTCGCTGTCGCCTTTATGTTGGCAGCACTGGCAGCGTCACTGGAGTCGGCCGAGAGCTTTAAAGAGCTGATGTCGGTTTTTGATAATGGATTGGTCAAGTTCATTGCCTGGGGCATTGTGTCTGCATTGGGGTATCACTTCATTGCTGGCGTTAAGCACCTGTTGATGGATATGGGAATTGGTGAAGACAAAGAAAGCGGTCATACCGGAGCCATGATTACTCTGGTTGGTGGCGTGATCGTCGTTGTTCTGTCAGGAGTATGGGTATGGTAGCAAGTGTTACGAATTTGGGCCGTAGTGGGCTCTCTGATTGGGTAGTCCAGCGTCTGAGCGCGGTGGTTCTTGCCCTTTATACATTATTTCTTGTGGGCTTCCTGGCCGGCTCGTCCGATCTGCAATACGCAGAGTGGGCAGGTCTGTTCTCGCAGACCTGGATGAAAGTTTTCAGCATGGCTGCACTGGTATCGCTTTGTGCCCACGCCTGGGTTGGTATGTGGACAATTTCTACAGACTATCTGAAGAACGCCATCGTGCGTTATGTGTTCCAGTTAGTGTGTGGTTTTTTCCTGTTCGTGTACCTGGTTTGGGGTATTGATATCCTCTGGAGTGTGTAAGTCATGTCATCTATCAGAACCATGTCTTTTGATGCCATCGTAATTGGTGGTGGTGGTGCAGGTATGCGTGCTGCACTGCAATTGACAGAAGCCGGTATCAAAACCGCTTGTGTCACCAAGGTTTTCCCAACGCGTTCGCACACTGTATCCGCTCAGGGTGGTATTACCTGTGCGATTGCCTCTGCTGATCCGAATGACGATTGGCGCTGGCACATGTACGACACCGTTAAAGGTTCCGATTACATCGGTGACCAGGACGCGATCGAGTACATGTGTTCCGTAGGCCCTCAGGCGGTATTTGAGCTGGAGCATATGGGTCTGCCGTTCTCTCGTACTGAAGAAGGTCGTATTTATCAGCGTCCTTTCGGCGGCCAGTCCAAAGGCCCTGATAACCCGACTCAGGCTGCTCGTACCTGTGCTGCGGCTGACCGTACCGGTCACGCACTGTTGCACGCGCTGTACCAGGGCAACCTGAAAGGTGGTACTACCTTCCTGAACGAATGGTATGCCGTTGATCTGGTGAAAAATGCTGAAGGTCAGATTGCAGGCGTTATCGCCATTGATATCGAGTCTGGTGAGACTGTTTATATCAAGGCGAAAGCAACTGTTCTGGCAACCGGTGGTGCCGGTCGTATCTATCAGTCCACAACCAATGCCCTGATCAACACAGGTGACGGCGTGGGCATGGCCCTGCGTGCCGGTGTTCCGATGCAGGATATGGAAATGTGGCAGTTCCACCCAACGGGTATTGCCGGTGCGGGTGTACTGGTGACTGAAGGCTGCCGTGGTGAAGGTGGTTATCTGGTCAACAAGGACGGCGAGCGTTTCATGGAGCGTTATGCTCCGAATGCCAAAGACCTTGCGGGTCGTGATGTTGTTGCGCGTTCCATGGTTCTGGAAATTCTGGGTGGCCGTGGTTGTGGTGAAGATGGCGACCACGTATTCCTGAAGCTGGATCATTTGGGTGAAGAAACTCTGAATGCCAAGCTGCCAGGTATTCTGGAACTGTCCCGCACCTTCGCACACGCTGATCCGGTTAAAGAACCGATTCCGGTTGTTCCAACCTGTCACTACATGATGGGCGGTATTCCAACGAACATCGGTGGTCAGGCGCTGACTCAGGATGAAAACGGCAATGACGTGATCATCGAAGGGTTATACGCCGCAGGTGAAATGGCGTGTGTATCCGTACACGGTGCCAACCGTCTGGGTGGTAACTCCTTGCTTGACCTGGTTGTATTCGGTCGTGCAGTTGGTCTGCAGATTGAAGAAAGCTTCAAGGCTGGCTTCGAGTCTGTTGATGCATCTGAGGCTGATATCGACGCGGCCATGGCTCGCCTGAATCGCTTGAACAACAGCACCACTGGCGAAAGCGTTGCAGACGTCCGTGCAGACCTTCAGAAAACCATGCAGTTGTACTTCGGCGTATTCCGCGAAGGCCCAAGCATGGAAAAAGGCCTTGGCCTGCTGAAGGAAATCGGTGAGCGTGTGAAGAATACTGTTCTTGAAGACAAGAGCGGTGCCTTTAACACAGCCCGTATCGAAGCGCTGGAACTGGATAACCTGTTTGAAACCGCTTACGCCACTGCCGTTGCTGCGGAAGAGCGTAAGGAGTCTCGCGGTGCGCATGCTCGTAATGACTTCACTGAGCGTGATGATGAAAACTGGTTGTGTCATTCCCTGTACTTCCCGCAGACCCAGACCATTGGTAAGCGTGCAGTGAACTTCGCACCGAAAACCATGAAAGCGTTCCCACCTAAAATACGTACCTATTAAGGGGAGGTAAGTCATGCTGGTAAGTGTATATCGTTACAATCCAGAAAAAGATTCTGCTCCTTATATGCAGGATTACGACATCACAGTTCCTGGTAATAAGGACGTGATGATTCTTGATGTGCTTGCTCTGGTAAAAGAGCAGGATTCATCCTTGGCGTATCGTCGTTCGTGCCGTGAAGGTGTGTGTGGTTCGGATGGTATGAGCATTAATGGCAAAAACGGCCTGGCTTGTATTACGCCAATTTCAGAAGCGACTGATGGCAAAATGGATAAGCTGGTTTTGCGCCCGCTGCCTGGCCTGCCTGTCATTCGTGACCTGGTCATCGATATGAGCTTGTTCTACAAGCAATATGAGAAGATCAAGCCGTTCCTGCAGAATGATACGCCGACTCCGGCGATTGAGCGTCTGCAGACTCAGGAAGAACGTGCCAAGCTGGATGGACTGTACGAGTGTATTCTGTGTGCTTGTTGTTCAACGTCTTGCCCGTCTTTCTGGTGGAATCCTGACAAGTTTGTCGGCCCATCCGGCTTGCTGCAGGCTTACCGCTTCCTGGCGGATAGCCGTGATCAGGCGACTGAAGAGCGCTTGTCTGAGCTGAGTGATCCGTTCAGTGTTTTCCGCTGCCGCGGTATTATGAATTGTGTCAATGTGTGTCCGAAGGGTCTGAACCCGACGCGTGCTATTGGTCATATTCGTAATATGTTGCTGAGTCAGCAGATATAAAGAAATTCTTATTTGCTTGCCAAGCATAAGAATTAGACGTAAGTGGGCTGGACATACAGCCCATTTTCGTTAAAAATTTTTCTGGAAATCGCGCTTACAAGGCGTGGTTTTATCAATCAAATAAATATACGGAATTGAGGGAACAGGGTACTCCTGAATCGCCTCAGAGGCCTTGCGATCTATTGATCGACCCTCTATCTCGCCTGGCAGTGCTAGAGTCGGTGCATACACTCTGTGGGTGGTTATCCTCGGTTTTTTCTTGAACAGGGTGATCGTACATGCACGAGCAGACAATGGAGCAACTGTGGAGCACTTCCCAGCTAGCGGGCGGTAACGTTGCTTACATAGAAGAGCTCTATGAAATTTACCTCAGAGATCCCGGTCAGGTCTCGGAAGAATGGCGCAGCTACTTTGATCAGCTCCCACGAGCTGACGAAAGTGTCACCGTCGACACTCCTCATTCTCCTATTCGTGAACAGTTCCTTCTGATTGCCAAAAATCAGCGTCGGGCGCGCCCGGCATCGGGTTCTTCTGTTAGCACTGAACATGAACGCAAGCAGGTGAACGTTCAGCAGTTGATCAGTGCTTACCGCGGGCGGGGTCATCAGCATGCGAAACTGGATCCGCTGAATCTGATGGAGCGGGAAACCGTTCCCGATCTGGATATTCATTTCCATGATTTGTCGAAGGCTGATCTGGATACGACCTTCCAGACAGGCTCCCTGTTCATTGGCAAAGAAGAAGCCACGCTGAAAGAGATCGTCAGCGCACTGGAGTCCACTTACTGTGGCACAGTGGGTGCTGAATTCATGCACATCGTTAATACAGCGGAACAGCGCTGGTTCCAGCAGCGTCTGGAAAGTGCACGTTCTCATCCGAATTACAGCAACGAAGTCAAGATGCACCTGCTGGAGCGTCTGACAGCGGCGGAAGGCCTGGAAAAATACCTGGGCTCCCGTTATCCGGGTGTGAAGCGCTTCGGTCTGGAAGGTGGTGAAAGCCTGATTCCGCTGATGGATGAACTGATTCAGCGTTGCGGAGCGTACGGTGCCAAGGAAATCGTCATTGGTATGGCGCACCGTGGTCGTTTGAACACCCTGATTAACACATTGGGCAAAAAGACATCCGACTTGTTTGATGAGTTTGATGGCAAAGCCGAATACGAGTCTCATGGTGATGTGAAATACCACCAGGGTTTCTCTTCCAATGTGATGACTCCCGGTGGTGAAGTTCACCTGGCGCTGGCGTTCAACCCGTCTCACCTGGAAATTGTTGCGCCTGTTGTTGAAGGTTCGGTACGTGCTCGTCAGGATCGTCGTGGCGATGATCAGGGCGAAATGGTTGTTCCGGTGATCATGCACGGTGACTCTGCATTTGCAGGTCAGGGTGTTGTGATGGAAACCTTCCAGCTGTCCCAGACTCGTGCTTACAAAACGGGCGGTACGGTTCATCTGGTGATTAACAACCAGGTTGGTTTTACCACCTCCAAGCGTGAAGATATTCGTTCAACCGAATACTGCACCGATGTGGCCAAGGTTATTGAAGCGCCAATTCTGCACGTGAATGGCGATGACCCTGAAGCGGTTCTGTTCGTTACCCAGTTGGCTGCAGATTACCGTCGTGAATTCAAGAAAGACGTTGTTATTGATTTGGTTTGTTACCGTCGTCGTGGTCACAACGAAGCGGATGAGCCATCCGGCACCCAGCCGATGATGTATGCCCAGATCAAGAAGCAAAAGACGACCCGTGAGCTGTACTCTAACCGCCTGATTGAAGAAGGTGTGTTGGATAAAGAAGCATCCAAGGCGCTTGAAGAAGATTATCGCAAGTCACTGGACGAAGGCCGTCACGTTGTTAAAAGCCTGGTGAAAGAGCCTAATTCAGAGCTGTTCGTTGATTGGACGCCGTATTTGGGTCATGAGTGGACGGCTTACGCTGACACAGGTTGCGACTTGAAGCGCATGCAGGAATTGGCGGCCAAGCTGTCTGAAACTCCCGATGGTTTTGCGGTACAGCGTCAGGTTGGCAAAATTCTCGAAGATCGTACCCGCATGGCGGCTGGTGCAACGCCGATTAATTGGGGCTTTGCTGAAACCATGGCGTATGCGACTTTGCTGGATGATGGTTATCCGGTGCGTATCACCGGTCAGGATGTTGGTCGTGGCACGTTCTCTCACCGTCACGCTGTTCTGCACAGTCAGAAAGACGCATCGGTTTATATTCCACTAGCGAATATCAGTGAAGATCAGCCACCGCTGGATATCTACGATTCTTTGCTGTCTGAAGAAGCCGTTCTGGCGTTTGAGTATGGTTATTCGACGACCACGCCAGGTTCCTTGGTGATCTGGGAAGCGCAGTTTGGTGACTTCGCCAACGGTGCACAGGTTGTATTTGACCAGTTCATCTCCAGTGGTGAGCACAAGTGGGGCCGTCTGTGTGGTTTGACCATGTTGTTGCCACACGGTTATGAAGGTCAGGGCCCAGAGCATTCATCTGCTCGTCTGGAGCGCTATTTGCAGTTGTGTGCAGAGCACAACGTTCAGATTTGTGTTCCTTCCACGCCTGCGCAGGTGTTCCACATGCTGCGTCGTCAGGCCATTCGCCCGCTGCGCAAGCCGCTGGTTGTGATGTCTCCGAAGAGCTTGCTGCGTCATAAACTGGCGACCAGCACACTGGAAGAACTGGCTGATGGCAGCTTCCAGACCATTATTGGTGAAACCGATAATGTTGCTCCTGAGAAAGTTGAGCGTGTATTGCTGTGTGCTGGCAAGGTCTATTACGACTTGCTGGAGCGTCGTCGCGCTGAAGAAATTGACGATATTGCGATTGTTCGTATCGAGCAGCTGTATCCATTCCCGGAAGACCAGCTGACCGAAGAGCTGTCTCGTTATCCAAACCTGAAAGAAATGGTATGGGTTCAGGAAGAGCCGAAGAACATGGGTGTCTGGTACAACAGTCAGCACCACATGGATCGCATTCTGACCATTGTGAAGCCTGAGGCTTCTCTGAGCTACGCAGGGCGTGATGCCTCTGCTTCCCCAGCGGCTGGTTACATGGCATTGCACCTGGAACAGCTTGAAACATTCATTCGTGACGCTCTGAAGATTCAGGGTTAGTTAAACGCAGGAACATCTAAGGAAAACAACAAATGAGCATCGAAATCAAGGCCCCCACTTTTCCTGAATCAGTCGCTGATGGCACTGTTGCAACCTGGCACAAGCAGCCTGGTGAAGCGGTAGAACGTGACGAATTGCTGGTTGATATTGAAACGGACAAAGTCGTACTGGAAGTTGTAGCGCCAGCTAACGGTTCCCTGAAGGAAATCTTCAAAGAAGAAGACGCGACCGTACTGAGCGATGAAGTTCTGGCTGTGTTCGTTGAAGGTGATGTTGCGGCTGCACCGGCAGCTGAAGCAGCGCCAGCAGCAGAAGCGGCTGCACCAGCAGGTGAAGATGCATCGGTTAACCCGGCTGCTCGCAAGCTGATCGAAGAAAATGGCCTGAATGCAGCGGATGTTGCAGCGACTGGTAAAGACGGTCGTATCACCAAAGAAGACGTTTTGAATCACCTGAAATCTGGTGGTGCTGCCAAGCCTGCAGCGGCTCCTGCGCCTGCAGCAGCGGCTCCTGTTGCGCCAGTACCAACCGGTGAGCGTATCGAGAAGCGTGTTCCAATGACGCGTATGCGTGCAACAATCGCCAAGCGCCTGGTGGCTGCCCAGCAAGACGCTGCCATGCTCACGACGTACAACGAAGTGAACATGAAGCCAGTGATGGATCTGCGTAAGAAGTACAAGGATCAGTTCGAGAAAGTACACGGTGTGAAGCTGGGCTTTATGTCCCTGTTTGTTAAGGCATCAACCGAAGCTCTGAAGCGCTTCCCTGGCGTGAACGCCTCTCTTGATGGTAACGACATGGTTTACCACGGTTATCAGGACATCGGTGTTGCAGTGTCAACCGAGCGTGGCCTGGTTGTGCCGGTTCTGCGTGACACAGACAGCATGAGCCTGGCTGAGATCGAAGGTAGCATCGGTGATTTCGCCAAGCGTGGCCGTGATGGCAAGCTGGGTATGAATGAGATGCAGGGTGGTACTTTCACCATCACTAATGGCGGTGTATTTGGTTCCCTGATGTCAACGCCGATTCTGAACCCACCACAGACTGCCATTATGGGGATGCACAAGATCCAGGATCGCCCAATGGCTGTGAATGGTCAGGTTGAAATCCTTCCGATGATGTATTTGGCGCTGTCATATGACCACCGTATGATTGACGGTAAGGAAGCAGTACAATTCCTGGTAACGATCAAGGATTTGCTGGAAGATCCTGCTCGCTTGTTGCTTGACGTATAACCGTTAATCCAAAGGAATCAAAATGAGTAAGAAATTTGATGTAGTCGTCATTGGCGGTGGTCCTGCTGGTTATGTAGCTGCTATTCGCTGTGCACAGTTAGGCCTGAAGACCGCTTGTATCGACAAGTGGATCGGCAAGGAAGGCAATGGCGTTTTTGGTGGCACCTGTCTGAATGTTGGTTGTATCCCATCCAAGGCATTGCTGGATACGTCTCACAAGTACGAAGAAGCCCAAAAGCACTTCGATATGCACGGCATCAGCACGGGTGATGTCAAGATCGATATTTCCACCATGCTGAAGCGCAAGGATCAGATTGTTAAGAATCTGACCATGGGTGTTGCGGGTCTGTTCAAGGCAAACGGTGTCGAAGCACTGGAAGGTTTTGGTAAGGTTCTGGCTGGCAAAAAAGTTGAGTTCACTCCAAATGGTGGTGAAGCTGAAACTCTGGAAGCCGGAAACGTGATCATTGCGACGGGCTCTGTGCCAGTCAACATCCCACCAACGCCACTGGATGAAGACGGTATTATCGTTGATTCAACCGGCGCGCTGGAATTCACCGAAGTACCAGAGCGTCTGGGCGTCATTGGTGCTGGTGTGATCGGCCTGGAACTGGGTTCTGTATGGGGTCGTCTGGGCTCTCAGGTAACCGTTCTGGAAGCTCAGGACAAGTTCCTGCACGTTGCCGATTCTGCGGTTTCCAAGGAAGCTCAGAAGCTGTTCACCAAGCAGGGCATGGACATCCGTCTAGGTGCTCGTGTTACGGGTTCCGAGCTGAAGGATGGCAAGGTAACGGTTACTTTCCAGGAAGGCGGTGAAGAGAAATCAGAAGTTTTCGACAAGCTGATTGTTGCTGTTGGTCGTCGTCCATTCACTGAGAGCTTGTTGGCCGGTGACTCAGGTGTGAACATGGATGAGCGTGGCTTCGTTCATGTTGACGAAACCTGTCAGACTTCCGCACCAGGTATCTGGGCGATTGGTGACGTTGTTCGCGGCCCAATGCTGGCGCACAAGGCATCTGAAGAAGGTGTGATGGTTGCAGAGCGTATTGCAGGCCATAAAGCACAAATGAACTATGACGTAATCCCTTCTGTTATTTATACTCACCCGGAAATTGCCTGGGTCGGTAAGACAGAAGATGACGTCAAGGCAGAAGGCGAGCCATACAACGTTGGCATGTTCCCATTTGCGGCTAATGGCCGTGCAATGGCAGGTGCTGATACGGATGGCTTCGTCAAGGTTGTTGCTCACGCAGAAACCGATCGTATTCTGGGTGCCAGCATTGTTGGCCCGAATGCCGGTGATCTGTGTCAGCAAGTGGTTGTTGCAATGGAGTTTGGCTCCAGCGCTGAAGATATCGGCATGATGGTGTTTGCTCACCCAACCGTATCGGAAGCCGTCCATGAGGCAGCATTGGCGGTTAATAACCAGGCGATTCACAAAGCCAACCGACGCCCGAAGAAGAAGTAAGACAGAAGTAAAACATTGGCCCGGTCTTCCGGGCCTTTGCTTATATTGCCGGGCGCAAACTCTGGGGGGAGTGCTCGGTTAACAACGACTGTTGGTCTGACCAACAAAAAAGAAACAGGACGAAAGCGATGAACCTTCACGAATATCAGGGTAAACAGCTTTTTGCTCAGTACGGTTTACCAGTCTCCAAGGGTGTGGCTGCGAAAACTGCTGAGGAAGCTGTTGAGGCAGTGGACACCATCGGTGGTGACCGCTGGGTAGTTAAGGCTCAGGTACACGCCGGTGGCCGTGGTAAGGCCGGTGGTGTAAAGCTGGTTTCTTCAAAAGAAGAAGTTAAAGCATTTGCAGAACAGTGGCTGGGCAAAAATCTGGTGACTTACCAGACAGACGAAAAAGGTCAGCCTGTTAGCCGTATTCTGGTTGAGACTTGCACTGATATTGCTCAGGAATTGTACCTGGGTGCGGTTGTAGACCGTTCAACCCGTCGTGTCGTCTTTATGGCGTCTACCGAAGGCGGTGTTGAGATTGAAAAAGTAGCAGAAGAAACGCCTGAAAAAATCCTGAAAGCGACCATTGATCCACTGGTTGGCGCACAGCCATACCAGGCTCGTGATCTGGCGTTCAAGCTGGGTTTGAATCCGACTCAGGTCAAGCAGTTCACCAAGATCTTCATGGGTCTGGCACAGCTGTTTGTTGATAAGGATCTGGCGCTGCTGGAAATCAACCCGCTGGTCATCACTGACGAAGGCAACCTGCACTGCCTGGATGCCAAAATCGGCATCGACAGCAATGCGGTATACCGTCACAAGGATCTGCAGGAAATGCACGATCCGTCTCAGGAAGACGAGCGTGAAGCACACGCTGCCCAGTGGGAACTGAACTACGTTGCACTGGACGGTAACATTGGTTGTATGGTTAACGGCGCAGGCCTGGCCATGGGCACCATGGACATCGTTAAACTGCACGGTGGTGAGCCAGCCAACTTCCTGGACGTGGGCGGCGGCGCAACCAAAGAGCGCGTTGTTGAAGCCTTCAAGATCATTCTGTCTGACGATAACGTTAGCGCTGTTCTGATCAACATCTTCGGCGGTATCGTTCGCTGCGACATGATCGCAGAAGGCGTTATCGGCGCAGTTGAAGAAGTAGGCGTTAAAGTACCAGTTGTTGTTCGCCTGCAAGGTAACAACGCAGAAGTAGGTGCTGAAGTACTCGAGAAGAGTGGACTGAACATCATTGCCGCCACCGACCTGACCGAAGCGGCACAAGCGGTAGTTAAAGCTGCGGAGGCCAAATAATGAGCGTTTTGATCAACAAGGACACCAAGGTAATCTGTCAAGGTTTCACTGGTGCACAGGGTACTTTCCACTCTGAGCAAGCGATCGCTTATGGCACTAACATGGTTGGTGGTGTAACGCCGGGTAAAGGTGGTCAGACTCACCTGGGCCTGCCAGTATTCAACACGGTTGCTGAAGCTGTTGATGCAACAGGTGCAGACGCTTCTGTTATCTACGTACCAGCGCCTTTCTGTAAGGATTCTATCCTGGAAGCTGCGAACGGCGGCATCAAGCTGATCGTTTGTATCACAGAAGGCATTCCAACACTGGATATGCTGGATGCGAAAGTGGTTTGTGACAATCTGGGTGTTCGCCTGATTGGCCCTAACTGCCCAGGTGTGATCACTCCTGGAGAATGCAAGATCGGCATCATGCCAGGTCACATTCACTTGCCAGGCAAGGTTGGTATCGTATCTCGTTCCGGTACCCTGACCTATGAAGCGGTTAAGCAGACTACCGATGCTGGTTTCGGTCAGTCTACCTGTGTTGGTATTGGCGGTGACCCAATCCCAGGCACCAACTTCATTGACGTTCTGGAAATGTTCCAGAACGATCCACAGACTGAAGCGATCGTTATGATCGGTGAAATCGGTGGTACTGCTGAAGAAGAAGCAGCAGCGTACATCAAAGAAAATGTCACCAAGCCAGTTGTTTCTTACATTGCCGGTGTTACTGCACCTGCAGGTAAGCGTATGGGCCATGCAGGCGCTATTATCTCCGGTGGTAAAGGTACTGCTGATGATAAGTTTGCTGCTCTGCAGGACGCTGGTGTTGCGACTGTACGCAGTCTGGCAGACATCGGTAAGGCTCTGAAGGAAAAAACCGGCTGGTAAGTTTCCTGATGTAGATCAAAAAAGCCCGCGTTGATCGTGGGCTTTTTTGTGTCTGGCGGTTACGTTCAGCGATCGCTTTATTCGTCCAGTTGGTTTTAGTTTGGTTCTATTAGACAAAAGTTTGATGACCCTTGGTCGAATTGTTACAAATTGATAGTTTCCCCTATGGTGAGCGCTCATCTAAGTGGGGATTTAGTATGAGCTACAAAGAACAATACGAATTATCGATTAATAATCCAGCAGAGTTCTGGGCGCAGCAGGCCAATCGCATTGAATGGTTCAAGCAGCCTGAAACGATCCTGAGCAAGGACGACAATGGTGTCGATCGCTGGTATGCCGATGGTGAATTGAACACGGCTTATCTGGCCTTGGACTATCATGTTGAACAGGGACGTGGCGATCAGCTCGCCCTGATTTATGATTCTCCGGTAGCGGATAGCAAAACAACCTATACCTACAGTGAGCTGACCGATGCCGTTGCCCGTTTTGCGGGTGTGCTGGCGTCTCAAGGTGTTGAAAAGGGCGATCGCGTTGTCGTCTATATGCCTATGGTTCCTGAAGCGGCCATTGCCATGTTGGCTTGTGCGCGTTTGGGTGCGGTTCATTCTGTCGTATTTGGTGGCTTTGCAGCCCACGAATTGGCTATACGTATTGATGATGCAGCACCGAAAGCAATTGTTTCTGCTTCCTGCGGTATCGAGATCAGTCGTGTCATTGCTTACAAGCCAATTCTGGATGAAGCCATTGAGATTGCGGAGCACAAGCCCGCCAGTTGTGTGATTTTGCAGCGTGAGCAGCAAACTTGTGATCTGATTGAAGGGCGCGATGTTGATTGGAAGGACGCCGTGGCAGCAGCAGAACCTGCTCCTTGTGCACACGTGAAGTCCACCGATCCTTTGTACGTGCTGTACACGTCTGGCACCACGGGCAAGCCAAAAGGTGTTGTACGTGATAATGGCGGCCATGCTGTCGCGATGAAATATTCCATGGACGTTGTGTACGACATGGAAGTGGGTGATGTTTTCTGGGCAGCTTCGGATGTTGGCTGGGTTGTGGGTCACTCGTACATCGTATACGCACCTCTGCTGGCTGGCTGTACCACTGTATTTTATGAAGGCAAGCCGGTTCGTACTCCGGATGCAGGCGCTTTCTGGCGTGTGTGTGAAGAGTATGGTGTTAAAGGTTTGTTCGCTGCTCCGACTGCGTTCCGTGCGGTTCGTAAGGAAGACCCTGAGTGTGAGCTGGCAGCCAAATACGATCTTAGCAAGCTGAAAACCATCTTTATGGCCGGTGAGCGTCTGGATCCTCCTACTTACGAGTGGGTTGCCGAGCACATTCAGCGTCCGATTGTTGACCACTGGTGGCAGACTGAAACCGGTTGGGCAATTGCCGGTAACCACATGGGTCTGGAGCCAGGCGAAGTGAAAGCGGGTTCTGTGACTCGTCCATCACCGGGCTACAACGTTCAGATTCTGGATTCCAAAGGCAATCCGGTTGCCGCTAATGAGCAAGGCAGTATCGCCATTAAATTGCCTCTGCCTCCTGGCTGCCTGCCAACGATTTGGGCAAACCACGATCGTTTCGTGAATGGTTACCTGGGCACTTATGACGGTTACTACGTCACTGGTGACGGCGGTTACCTGGATGATGACAACTACCTGTTCGTTCTGGGTCGTACCGACGATATCATCAACGTAGCAGGCCATCGTCTGTCTACGGGTGAAATGGAAGAAGTGGTTGCAGGCCATGCGGCGGTAGCAGAGTGTGCTGTGATTGGTCAGCGCAGTGATCTGAAAGGCGAAGAGCCTCTCGGTCTGGTATTGCTGAAAGATGGGGTCGATGTTGATGAAGAAGCTCTGAAGAAAGAGCTGGTTCAGCGTGTTCGCTCTCAGATTGGTGCCGTTGCTTCCTTCAAGAATGCCGTAGTAGTACAGCGTTTGCCAAAAACCCGTTCCGGCAAGATTCTGCGTAAGGTACTGCGTAACATTGCCAACGGTGAAGAGTACGTAGCACCATCAACCATCGATGATCCAGCGTGTCTGGAAGAGATTGAGCAGACCCTGAAAGACAAGGGTGTCTGAGTCGATTGATGCGTTGAACGGTTAAACAAAAAACCGGACTTGAAAAAGTCCGGTTTTTTTATGCCTGCTCTGATGAGCTATTCAGCATCAGCGTTGATATCAATGCCATCGGATGGCTTGAGTACAACGATATCGCAGGCCACTTTATCAACCAGCTCTTCTGCTGTGTTGCCGACAATCACTCCGGTCAAGCCGTCGCGCCCGACAGTGCCTGCAACCACCAGATCCGCTTCAATGGCTGTGGCAATGTCCGGCACAATATCAGTTGTATCACCTTCCATGATGTGGATGTGATTTGGCTGAATGCTGTAGCGTGAAGCCAGTGTGTTGCAGGCCTCGTGATGCTGAGCAGAAATGTGTTTCTGCACGTCATCTGGCGCATTGATTTCAGGCACCATGGCGAAGGCAACATCAACATCCGGGTAGGCATTGACCAAATGCAAATCGGTTTCGAAATGGTCTGACAGGTGCTCGGCAAAGGCCAGAATGTTGTCATTGATCCGCTGATGGCTGGCATCCATGGAAGTGGCGTCAATAGAAGCCAGTACCCGGTTGTGTTGCCAGGGCGTTGCACTTTTTACCAGCATTACCGGAGCTGGGCAGTGACGGATCATGTTCCAGTCGGTGTGAGTGAATATGCGATCCACCAAATGATGCTGATGTGTACCTTTGATCACCAGATCAAAGTCGTTCTGATTCATGACACCCATGATGGCATCGTACAGATGCTTGTCCCAGCAGACCTGCTTGTGCACGGTCAATCCGGCTGATACAGCATCCTGAGCGAGCTGCTCCAGCCATTCTGTTGCCTTGTTGATGCTGGAGTCGTGAATCAGGTTGCGAGTCTCCTGTTCCAGGCTGGTAGCGTCGTCGCAGTGAGGCTCGAAAACGGAGGTCATCAGAGTCAGGTCTGCCTGAACAGTGCTGGCCAGCCAGAGTGCTTTATCGAGTGCTATGTGTTCCGCATGGTCGTGATCCAGTACGACCAGTATGTGATTGATGTCCAGCATGATAGATCCCCTTGTTCTCTAGCTTATTCTCAGTGTATGTCAGATCCCCTGATCATCCATGTTTTGGATCAACGAAACGTTGGCTGATTTATCAACTCCAGAAATGTCCGACAAGCGTTACTTTGAACGCGTCCCTGCAAGCGAGCAATACCCAGGTGGCGCTTTAGTGTCGGCAGCGGCCAGGAGAGTTCTCTGACCGATTCATCCACCATGCCTGATGGCAGCAAGCTCCAGCCCAATCCGACAGAGACCATCATTTTAATGGTTTCCAGATAGTTGGTTGGAATGGGCGTATGGAGTTTCAGGCCATGCTGTTGAAACGCATCGTCTACCAGTTGATACGTGATGGTTTTGTGATCCGGCAATATGGCAGGGGTGTTGGCAAGGAGTGCGAGGGTGACGGGCTGCTCCAGCAGTTGGTGCTCGGGGCCACAGACGCAGGTTAACGAGTCCGTCCAGAGTGGCTGGCTATAAAAATGTTTGGGCTGATGTGGATCGAGGGTTGTCAGGGCCAATTCGGCATCTCTTTTACGAACGGCTTCATAAGCGCGCTCCGAGCCCATAAATTCAAGGTTGATGGTGACATCGGGATAGCGCCGCACAAATTCTCGCAGTACTGGCGGGAGTCGGTGCAAGCCAATGTGGTGGCTGGTCACAATGTCCAGATGCCCCTGAATGCGTTGGTGAGTGTTGCTGATTTCCTGTTCGGTGTCCTGGATCAGATCCAGAATGTGGTGAGCTCGGGGAAGGAGCTGTGCGCCAGCTTCGGTCAGGCTGATGGAGCGGTTGTGGCGTTCAAAGAGCAGCATGCCCAAATGGTGTTCCAGTTGCTGAATGCGCTTGCTGACCGCCGATTGGGTCAGGAACAGAGCATCTCCGGCGGCAGAAAAAGAACGATGCTTTTCGACAATCACGAAGGCTTTGAGAAGTTGGCTATCCATTGGGGTTGTCCTGTTTTGACATTCCATTATGGAATTAAAACTAGAAAAAGAATGAATTGGAGTTGTGGTGAATGCAAGCGTATTCTTGGTAAGCCAATTCGGGGTGTACTCAGCTATAAACCGGGTTTGCTGAAAACAGCCTTTGATGAGGGGCTGTTATCGTTATTACAACCATGATTAGCCTTAAAAAGGAGTCCTTCGATGAGTGGAAAAACTCTCTATGACAAGCTCTGGGAGCAGCACGTCGTCAAAGAACGTGAAGACGGCACGGCCCTGATTTATATCGATCGTCAGTTGCTGCATGAAGTGACTTCTCCTCAGGCGTTTGAAGGGCTGCGTCTGGCTGGCCGTCAGCCGTGGCGTCTGGATGCCAACCTGGCGACGCCGGATCACAATGTTCCGACAACCAGCAAAGAGCGTGAATCCGGTGTGGATGGCATTGTCGATCCAGTATCCCGTATTCAAGTCGTCACGCTGGATAACAACTGCGATGAATTCGGCATCACCGAATTCAAGATGCAGGATCAGCGTCAGGGCATTGTGCATGTGGTTGGCCCGGAGCAGGGGGCAACGTTGCCGGGTATGACGGTGGTGTGTGGTGACTCACATACGGCGACTCATGGTGCGTTTGCAGCTCTGGCTCATGGCATCGGTACATCTGAAGTTGAGCATGTGCTGGCGACCCAGTGTCTGATTCAGCGCAAGATGAAAAACCTGCTGATCCGTATTGATGGTGAACTGGGTCAGGGCATCACTGGCAAGGACGTTGTTCTGCATGTGATTGGCCTGATCGGTACCGCAGGTGGTACTGGCTATGCGATGGAGTTCGGTGGTTCTGCCATGCGCTCCATGAGCATGGAAGGTCGTATGACCATGTGTAACATGGCGATCGAGGCCGGTGCTCGTGTGGGCATGGTGGCGTTTGATGAAATCACAGCGGAATACGTCAAAGGCCGTCCATTTGCACCATCCGATGCCCACTGGGAACAGGCCGTTGCCGCCTGGAGTGATCTGGTGTCTGATGCGGATGCTGAATTCGACAAGGTTGTTGAGATTCGTGCCGAAGACATCAAGCCGCAGGTGACCTGGGGAACCTCACCTGAAATGGTAACGACCGTTGACGCGACCGTGCCTGTGCTGGCCGATGCGCGTGACGATGTTGAGCGTTCAGCCTTTGAGCGTGCGTACGACTACATGGGGCTGGAGCCAGGGCAGAACATTACCGATATCAAACTGGATCGGGTCTTTATTGGTTCTTGTACCAACAGCCGTATTGAAGATCTGCGTGCGGCAGCGGATGTTGCTAAAGGGCGTCAGGTTTCGGCATCACTGAAAGAAGCGCTGGTTGTGCCAGGCTCTGGGCTGGTGAAAGCCCAAGCGGAAGCAGAAGGTCTGGACAAGGTGTTCATTGCCGCTGGGTTTGAATGGCGTGAGCCAGGTTGTTCCATGTGTTTGGCCATGAATGCCGACAAACTGGGCAGTGGTGAGCATTGTGCCTCGACGTCCAATCGCAATTTTGAAGGTCGTCAGGGATACGGTGGTCGCACGCATCTGGTTAGCCCTTCAATGGCGGCAGCGGCGGCGATTGCTGGCCATTTTGTTGACGTACGCGATTTCAGCTAATTCCGGGAGAAATACATCATGCAAGCATTTACTGTACACGAAGGATTGGTTGCCCCAATGGATCGCGCCAATGTCGATACCGACATGATCATCCCGAAGCAGTTTCTGAAATCCATCAAGCGCAGTGGCTTTGGCCCGAATCTGTTTGATGAGTTGCGTTATCTGGACGAAGGTCAGCCGGATGCTGATAACAGTGGCCGTCCTCTGAACCCGGATTTTATATTGAACCAGGCGCGTTATCAGGGAGCTTCTGTTCTGATTGCCCGTGAAAACTTTGGCTGTGGTTCCAGTCGTGAGCACGCGCCCTGGGCATTGGAAGACTTTGGCTTTCGCACTGTGATTGCCCCGAGCTTTGCTGATATTTTTTACAATAACTGTTTCAAAAATGGCTTGTTGCCCATCACACTGGATGAAGCCATTGTGGATCGCCTGTTTCAGGCGGTGGAAGCTCAGGACGGTTATCGTCTGACCATCAACCTGGAACGCAAGGTAGTTGTGACTTCGGACGGGGAAGAAATAGCCTTTGATGTGGATGCGTTTCGCCAGCATTGCTTGCTGAACGGCCTGGATGACATTGGTTTGACGTTGCAGGATGCCGAGGACATTCGTTCTTATGAAGCGGCGCGTCGCCAATCGGCTCCATGGCTGTTCGGTTCGGCCTGATCCACTTACGTTTGTTAATATCTGTTCCCGAACTGTGTCGGTTGGCGCAGTTCGTTTGCTTTCAAGGAAAAATCAATGAGTAAAAATATTCTGGTATTGCCAGGTGATGGCATTGGCCCGGAAATCGTGGCAGAAGCAGTCAAGGTTCTGAACTGCGTGAATGACAAGTTCGCATTGGGTCTGGAGATTAACGAAGGTCTGGTCGGCGGCACCGCCTACGATGAGACCGGTTCTCCTCTGCCGGAAGACAGCCTGGAAAAAGCCAAAGCAGCCGATGCTATTTTGCTGGGTGCTGTTGGTGGCCCGAAGTGGGACAAACTGGAAGACCGTTCCAAGCGCCCGGAGCAAGGGTTGCTGGATATTCGTTCCAAGCTGGGTTTGTTTGGTAATCTGCGTCCTGCCATTCTGTATCCACAACTGGTGGGTGCGTCGACGTTGAAACCGGAAGTGGTTTCGGGTCTGGATATTCTGATCGTGCGTGAGTTGACCGGTGGTATCTATTTTGGCCAACCACGTGGCATTCGCACCCTGGAAAACGGTGAACGTGAGGGTTACAACACCTACGTTTATAACGAATCTGAAATTCGCCGTATTGGCCGCGTTGCTTTTGAATCGGCGCGCAAACGCAACGGCAAGCTGTGTTCCGTGGATAAGGCCAACGTGCTGGAAGTCACTGTGCTCTGGCGTGAAATCATGGAAGACCTGGCGAAGGAATACCCGGACGTCGAGTTGTCTCACATGTACGTGGATAATGCGGCCATGCAACTGGTTCGTGCTCCAAAGCAGTTTGATGTTCTGGTAACGGGCAACATGTTTGGTGACATCTTGTCTGATGCCGCGGCGATGCTGACTGGCTCGATTGGTATGCTGCCATCGGCGTCACTGGACGTGAATAACAAGGGTATGTATGAGCCTTGTCACGGCTCTGCACCGGATATCGCTGGCCAAGGTCTGGCCAATCCACTGGCAACGATTCTCTCGGCCAGTATGATGTTGCGTTATTCCCTCAATGAAGGTGATGCCGCCGATGCGATTGAAACGGCTGTAAGCCAGGTTCTGGATCAGGGCTTGCGTACTGCTGATATTTTCTCTGAGGGCATGACTCGCGTCAGCACGTCTGATATGGGCGACGCTGTCATCAATGCACTGCAGTAAGGTAACAAATTTATGATGAAAACAGGACTGGTCGGTTGGCGGGGTATGGTGGGTTCCGTACTGATGCAACGTATGGAAGAAGAACAGGATTTTGACCTGATTCAACCGACCTTTTTTACCACGTCCCAGAAAGGCAAGCCTGCCCCTGCATTGGGTGGAAAGGACGCTGGCCTGCTGGAAGATGCGTTTGATATTGAAAAACTGGCCGAGCAAGATGTCGTTATTACCTGTCAGGGTGGTGATTACACCAAAGCCGTTTATTCCAAATTGCGTGATGCAGGCTGGAACGGTTACTGGATTGATGCGGCTTCCAGTCTGCGTATGGCGGATGATGCCATCATCGTGCTGGACCCGGTGAATGCCGATGTCATTGGTCAGGGCCTGGACAGTGGCGTTAAAACCTATGTCGGTGGTAACTGCACTGTTAGCCTGATGTTGTTGGCGTTGGGTGGCCTGTTTGAGAAGGGTCTGGTCGAGTGGGTTTCGCCCATGACCTACCAAGCTGCTTCCGGTGCTGGTGCTCAGAATATGCGTGAGTTGATTGGCCAGATGGGCGCTATTCATGCGGATGTCAAAGCTGAACTGGACAACCCGGCCGCCGCTATTCTGGATATTGATCGTAAAGTATCCGACTTCATTCGCAGTGATGAGTATCCCAAGGATAACTTTGGTGTGCCTCTGGCGGGCAGTCTGATTCCTTATATCGACTCCCAGTTGGACAGTGGACAGAGTCGGGAAGAATGGAAAGCTGAAGTAGAAGCTAACAAAATTCTGGGCCAGTCGGATGCGCCGGTTCCTGTTGATGGCTTGTGTGTGCGTGTGGGTGCCATGCGTAGTCATAGCCAAGCGATGACGATCAAGTTGAAGCAGGATCTGCCAGTTTCGGAGATTGAAGCGATTCTTGATGCTCATAATGAATGGGTTTCGGTTGTGCCGAATGATCGTGAAGCCAGCATGGAGCAATTGACACCGGCTGTCGTAACCGGAACCCTGAATATTCCGGTTGGTCGTATCCGCAAGCTGAATATGGGGCCAGAGTATATCTCTGCCTTTACGGTTGGAGACCAGCTATTGTGGGGAGCGGCCGAGCCTTTGCGTCGTATGTTGCGCATTTTGTTAAGCCGTTCATAGAAACGCTATTCAAAAGCGGAATGGACTCCGCTTTTTGACTTCAATTCTAGGAAATGTGTCATAACTTGTTCACTTACAAGACTTTTATCTCTCTTACGCTTCTTACGTATATTGCTTCAACCCCGCTTATCCCTGATACTTATGCCTGATTACGATTGTGGTTTTTTTGAACTTTACTCGTGATTTATATTGCATCATTCGACATCAGCGGTCATCTCTTGGAACAGGCAGAAAAGCCAGAAGTTCATTCAGATACACATGTTATTCATGTGACAGACTCGGCGGTTTCTCGATTGATGTGGCATTATCACAATTCAAATAGCCTGCAAGTTTTCCTACTCCAAGGTGACATGCTCGCCAAGAAATAACCAAGGAAGCACCAATGATGCGCTTATTTGCGAAGGTCTTGATGCTGGTCGGATGCCTGACCATTTCAACTCAGTTACTGGCACTGGGACTGGGAGAGCTAAAACTGCACTCCGCACTTAACCAGCCATTGGATGCCGAAATCGAATTGGTTGATGCAGAAGGTCTCTCCCAATGGGAAATCAAGCCTTTTCTGGCAAGCAGTGTCGCATTCGAGCGAGCAGGTGTAGAACGTCCTTACTTTCTGACCAAAATGCGCTTCAAGGTTGAGGGTGAAAGCATTCGCCTGACGACCAAAGACCCGGTTACTGAACCGTTTTTAAATTTTCTGATCGAGCTGAACTGGCCATCGGGCCGAGTGCTTCGTGAATACACGGTATTGCTTGATCCTCCCACGTTTGCAGAAGACAACTATCAGCCATTGGCTACAGCACCGTCCTCGACCCCAATGCAAACTACGGAATTTCAGGGTGGCAACAATAAGCCTTATAGCGCTCCTCGCCAGCGTCAGATTCCACCCGCACCAGGCGCACGCACCAGTGCTGCTCCCGCTCATCGTGATGTTGAAGTCAACGAAGCCGGGCAGGAAACCTATCAGGTCAAGCCTAACGATACCTTGTGGAGCATTGCTCTGAGGACGCGTCCTTCGTCCCGTGTGACACCACAGCAAATGATGGTGGCCATTCAGGGTGAAAACCCGGATGCCTTCATTGCCGGTAATATCAATCGTCTGAAAACTCATCATGTACTGCGTATACCAGAGCAGGATCGGGTTTCAGGTGTTTCATTTGAAAGTGCCGTCAGTGAAGTGGCTCGCCAAAACCAGGATGCCGGTTTGGGTGGTGCTCAACTGGATGCAACTGGTCGTGATTTCTCAACCGGCCCTGATCAGTCCGAACAATCCGGTGGTGAAATAAAACTGGTGTCCGCGCAGGCTCGGGAAGCTCGTTCGGCAGGTGCAAGCGGTGATGTTACCCGAGGTAGTGGTGGACGTCAGGAAGCTCTGGAAAACGAGTTGGCGATTAGCCTTGAAAATCTGGATAAGTCCCAGCGTGAAAATAAAGAATTGCGCGAACGATTGGCTGACTTAAGTGAACAGATTGATGGTATGCAGCGTCTGATTTCACTGAAAGACAGTCAGCTGGCCAGTATGCAGGCGACAACCGCACAACAAAATCAACAAGTTGAAGGGAGCGCTGTCCCTGAGACTGTTACACCTGAAACCGTTGCCTCTTCTTCTGTAGAAACTGCGACACCAGCGACAGCTACGGTTGACTCTGCAGCCGTTGGCGAATCGGCATCAGCTCCTGTGGCGGCTGTCGAGCCAAAGCCGGTTGAACCACAGCCTGCTCCACGTAAATTTGTACCGCCACCACCGCCTCCGCCACCACCAAGCTTTATCGATTCACTACTGGCAGATACCGTTACTTTGGCGGGTGGTTTAGCTGCATTGTTGCTGTTGGCAGGTTTGAGTGTGCTGTATCTGCGTAAACGCAAAGAGGCTGATGCCGATGACACCAGCTCGGTTGATGAATCAGCCATTGCTGAACCTATCTCTCTGGATGATGCCGAGTCTCCGGAACGTGCAGCAGCGCCAGATGAACAAGGCTTTAATGACTTGAATAACTTCGACTTTGATACTGAGGTTGAAGGCAGTGAAAACAATGATTTGATGGCTGATGTGGATTTGGGCGGAGACCTGTTCGCTGACCCAACCGCTGTGAATGTCGATAACCTGAACGTTGCGGAGCCTGCTGCTGACATCGAGGATGATGGTGTTGATGTCAGTGGTCTGGACTTTGGCGACGAAGAAGATGACCTGTTTGAACTGGTCGATCTGGACGTTGCCTATGGTCGCTTTGATGATGCCGTTGAGCGCTTGCAAGGGGCATTGGAGATACAGTCAGGACGTTCAGATGTACGCCTGCGATTGCTTGAATTGCTGGTTGAAATGGGTGATGCCGATCGCTTTGTTGAACAAGAAAATGCAGTCATCGAAAGTGGTGATCCTGAATTGACTCAGCAGGCTTCTGATTTGAGGCAGTTGCTGAGTGACCCTGTTGAACCAACGGCTCTGGCTCCTGCTGCCATGGGGGCTGCGGTTGTAGGAGCTGCGGCTATGGGTGCTGCAGCTCATGATGTCGCCTCTGATATCGATATTTCTATTGATCAGATGGGCGGAGACCTAGACGACGGTGTTGCATTTGGCGATGCATTGGATATTTCGGATAACGACCCACAAGCGGGTGATTTCGATTTTGAAGAAGAGGGTAGTGACTCTGCTGATACCGTAACGGCCTCGGATGATGAGTTACCGGATCTGGATTCTCTTGAAGCAGAACTGGAAGAGGACTTTGAAAGTGCCAGTGCTTCTGATGTAGATGAAGAACAGGAAGGTGAGCAAGTTGAATTTGATCTCTCCTCTCTTGCCGAGCAGCTGGATGATGAAGAGTCTGTAGAAGAGTTGCCACAAGAGGAAGACACTCTTGATGATGACAATCTGATGGACTTTGATCTGGAAGCGTTTGAAGAGCTGGAAGAAGCGCCTGTTGAAGAATCTGCCGATTCTGAAGATTTGTTTGACGAAGAAAGCTCCATGGACTTCGATGTCGCTGAACTCAGCCTTCCGTCAGAAGATGACGCTGCAGAAGAGCCAGCGGTTCCTGGCGATGATGACAATGCGATGGACTTCGATGTGGCAGAGCTTAGCCTGCCGTCCGAGGAGGATGTGGCAGAAGAGTCAACAGCTCTTGAAGATGACGAAAACACCATGGAGTTTGATCTGAGTGGTCTGGAAGACTCTACGGTGGGTGCATCTGAAGATGTCCTGGATGATGTAGAAGACGTACCGGACAACTTGCTTGAATTTGAAGCGGAAGACGTTGTTTCTGATACGACAGACAATGACTCCACAGTGTCGAATGAGACTCTGGATTTTGATGAAGACAGTCAGGTTGATTTTGATCTGGGAGAGTTGGATTCAGAGCTGGAAGAGCTGTCTGTCGATACGGATGATAAGCCTGTTCAGGGCGAATCAACTGAAGAAGTGTTAGAAGAAACATCACTGGACTCCTTGGCAGAGGCAGAAGACAGTCTGGAAGCCTTAATGGATGCTGATGGTGATGAGCATGGTGAGTTTGATCTGGCCGGTTTGCAAAGTGAGTACACCGCGGATGGTGATGTAGAAGAAGCTACATTGTTGGGTAATCTGGAATCGTTAGATGACTTGGCTGCTTTGGATTCCGCTCTGAGCGATTCCGAAGAAACGCTGGAAGCTCTGCCAGAACTGGAAGAGCTAGAAAGTCTGGATGATCTGGACGATTTAGAGAGTCTGGATGCGCTTGAAGCCTTGCCAGAACTGGAATCAGTCGAAGATGCGGATGATGACCTGGCTGCTCTGGATACCGCTCTGAGCGATTCCGAAGAAACGCTGGAAGCTCTGCCAGAACTGGAAGAGCTAGAAAGTCTGGATGAGCTTGAAGCCTTGCCAGAACTGGAATCAGTCGAAGATGCGGATGATGACCTAGCTGCTCTGGATGTAGCACTGAGCGATTCCGAAGAAACACTGGAAGCTCTGCCAGAACTGGATGAGCTGGAAAGCCTGGATGATTTAGAGAGTCTGGATGAACTTGAAGTCTTGCCAGAACTGGAATCAGTCGAAGATGCGGATGATGACTTGGCTGCTTTGGATTCCGCTCTGAGCGATTCCGAAGAAACGCTGGAGGCTCTGCCAGAACTGGATGAGCTGGAAAGTCTGGATGATTTAGAGAGTCTGGATGAGCTTGAAGCCTTGCCAGAACTGGAATCAGTCGACGTTGAGAGTGATGACCTGGCTGCTCTGGATGATTCCGAAGAATCGCTGGAAGCTCTGCCAGAACTGGATGAACTAGAAAGTCTGGATGATTTAGAGAGTCTGGATGATTTAGAGAGTCTGGAGGAGCTTGAAGCCTTGCCAGAGTTGGCATCAGTTGAAAGTGCAGATGATGACCTGGCTGCTTTGGATACCGCTCTGAGTGATTCCGAAGAAACACTGGAAGCTTTGCCAGAACTGGATGAGCTAGAAGGTCTGGATGATTTAGAGAGTCTGGATGAACTTGAAGCCTTGCCAGAGTTGGCGTCAGTTGAAGGCGCGGATGATGACTTGGCTGCTTTGGATACCGCTCTGAGTGATTCCGAAGAAACACTGGAAGCTCTGCCAGAACTTGAAGAACTAGAAGGTCTGGATGATTTAGAGAGTCTGGATGAACTTGAAGCCTTGCCAGAGTTGGCGTTAGTTGAAGGCGCGGATGATGACCTGGCTGCTTTGGATACCGCTCTGAGCGACTCCGAAGAAACACTGGAAGCTCTGCCGGAACTGGATGATCTAGAGAGTCTGGATGATCTGGAAGCCCTGCCAGAGTTGGCGTCAGTTGAAGGCGCGGATGATGACCTGGCTGCTCTGGATACCGCTCTGAGCGACTCCGAAGAAACACTGGAAGCTCTGCCAGAACTGGATGATCTAGAGAGCCTGGATGAACTTGAAGCCTTGCCAAAGTTGGAGCCATTAACCGAATCGATTGATAGTCCGGTTGCTGACAATGCTTTGCCAGAATTGAATGATCTGGAACCCTTGCCCGAGCTGGAACCTGAAGCAGCGGTTGTTGCAGCTGCTGCGACTGTTGCCGCTGTTGCAGCGACCAAAACCAATGATATTGATCTTGATGCGTTGGCTCAGTCCGATGATGAATTTGACTTCTTGTCAGGCACTGATGAATGCGATACCAAGTTGGAGCTGGCTCAGGAATACCTGAATATGGATGATGAAGACGGTGCGAGGGAATTGCTCAGTGAAGTGGTTTCTGAAGGAACAGATGCTCAAGTCAAGCAAGCCAGAGAGCTATTGGATACTTTTGCCTAAGCAATGAATGAATCCCTGAGGCGGCGCTATGCCGCCATTGTTGAATACAACGGCGCTGACTTTCATGGTTGGCAGAAGCAAAAACACCACGATGAGCCGACGGTTCAGGCTGCTCTTGAAGCAGCCATTTCCAAAGTTGCCAATCAACCTGTCGAGATTGTATGCGCTGGCCGAACCGATGCCGGGGTTCATGCGACCCGCCAGGTTATTCACTTTGATACCGATGCCCAGCGCTCTGATTATGGCTGGATTATGGGGATTAATACCAACACTCCGCCTTCCGTGTCTATTCAATGGATACGCGAGGTGGATGGTGATTTCCATGCCCGGTTCAAGGCTCAGGCTCGTTGTTATCGTTATCTGATTAATAACTCCCGCTTTCGCCAGGCCTTGCAGCATGACCAGTTAACCTGGTGGAAATACGATCTGGATGTCGAGAAAATGCAGGAGGCGGCGGATATCTTGCTTGGTGAGCATGATTTTTCTGCTTTTCGGGCGAAAGATTGCCAAGCCAAAAGCCCGATCAAAACCATGCATCGTATTCAGGTTCGTCGTTGGGGGAAACTGGTGATGGTGGAATTGGAATCCAGTGCATTTCTCTACCATATGGTTCGAAATATTATGGGTGTCCTTATTCCAATAGGTGAGGGCAATCAGCCGGTTGAGTGGATGCAGGAAGTGCTGGATAGCCGTGCTCGTTCAGCAGCCGGTGTGACGGCTCCTGGAGATGGCTTGCATTTTGTCGGTGTACGTTTCCCTGAACAATTCGATATCCCGTCCCAGCCATATGGGCCTCTGTTGCTTGAGCCGGTTCTTGGCCAGTAACCCATCATATTGTCAAAGCCAGCGGGTTGAATGATCAGGCTGGCTTACTTCTGTTTATCCTCCCGACTATTTTCCAAAGGTTACTCCCATGCAAGCGTTGGCTCAGTATCGGACTCGCATCAAAATTTGTGGCTTGACTCGAAATGAAGATGTGGATGCCGCAGTCAGACTGGGCGCGGATGCTCTTGGCTTTGTTTTTTATCCCCCCAGCCCTCGTGCTGTCAATCTGGAGCAGGCTCAGGCGCTAACCGCCAGAGTACCTGCGTTTGTGACGGTAACAGCCCTGTTTGTGAATCCCACTGTTGAGGAAGTGCAAAGCGTTCTGGATGGCGCTAGAATTGACTTATTACAATTCCACGGTGACGAGGACGATGGTTTCTGCCGTCAGTTTCAAAAACCCTACATCAAGGCCATTCGTGTCCGGCAAGCGTCGGATATGGTGGAGGCGTGCGTGCGCTTCCCAGGTGCCTTGTCTCTTCTGTTAGACAGTTACAAGCCAGGTATCCCTGGCGGAACCGGTGAGACGTTTGACTGGTCACTGGTTCCAACCAACCTGAACAAACCCATTATTCTTGCTGGTGGCCTTGAATCGGCCAATGTTGCGGATGCGATTCGCTTGCTCAAACCGTTTGCTGTTGATGTCAGCGGCGGTGTTGAGATGGCCAAGGGCATTAAAGATGCCAGCAAGATCGAAGCCTTTATTCGAGAGGTGTACTGTGGCTGATAACAGCACGATTGATATGACGTTACCGGATGAACGTGGCCATTTTGGTATTTTTGGCGGACGCTTTGTTTCTGAAACACTGACTCATGCTCTGGATGAACTACAGAGTACGTATACACAATTGCGAGAAGACCCGGATTTCCAGAAAGCATTTGATGACGATCTGGCCCACTACGTGGGGCGTCCGTCACCGCTGTATTTTGCTGAACGCCTGACCAGTCATTGCGGTGGTGCCAAAATCTATCTCAAGCGAGAAGACTTGAACCATACTGGTGCTCACAAGATTAATAACACCATTGGTCAGGCCCTGCTTGCTCGTTTTATGGGTAAGAAAAAGGTGATCGCTGAGACCGGAGCTGGTCAGCATGGCGTGGCATCTGCCACCGTTGCCGCGCGTTTTGGTCTGGAATGTAAGGTTTTCATGGGGTCGACGGATGTTGAACGCCAAAAACTGAATGTTTACCGCATGAAACTGCTGGGTGCGAGTGTTGAGTCGGTTGAGTCGGGCACAAAAACCCTGAAAGATGCGATGAACGAAGCCATGCGCCATTGGGTTACGCACGTTGATGACACGTTCTACATCATTGGTACGGCGGCAGGGCCTCACCCTTATCCGATGCTGGTGCGTGATTTCCAGAGCGTGATTGGCCGTGAAACCCAGCGTCAATGTGAAGAGCAGTTGGGCCGTCAACCTGATGCTCTGGTGGCGTGTGTGGGCGGTGGCTCCAATGCCATTGGTATGTTTTACCCTTATATCAGCAAGACAGATGTTGCCTTGTACGGCGTTGAGGCCGGTGGACTGGGTCTTGATGGTGATCAGCACGCTGCGCCCTTGAGCAAAGGACGTCCAGGTGTTTTGCATGGCAACCGTACTTATCTGATGGAAGATGAGAATGGCCAGATCATGGGCACTCATTCGATCTCTGCCGGTCTGGATTATCCTGGTGTTGGGCCAGAGCACGCCTGGTTGAAAGATATTGATCGTGCCCAATACGTTGCCGCAACCGATGACGAGGCCATGGATGCCTTCCGTAAGCTGACCTTGCTGGAAGGCATTATGCCAGCACTGGAGAGTTCTCATGCCGTGGCCCACGGGATGAAGCTTGCAGCATCCATGAGCAAAGATGACGTGATCGTGGTGAATCTTTCCGGTCGGGGAGATAAGGATATTCATACGGTAGCCGCGCTGGATGGCGTCACTGCCTGAATTGGGTTTACTTTTCTGGCCTGACCTCTGGTTGGGCCACGACAGGATTGATACAAGATGACACGTATACAAACACAATTGACGGCTCTGAAAGAGCAGTCACGTTCTGCCTTGATCCCTTATATCACCGCAGGAGATCCGGCTCCCCAGACAACTGTGCCCATGATGCATGCACTGGTTGAAGCAGGTGCTGATCTGATTGAAGTGGGGGTGCCTTTTTCAGACCCGATGGCCGATGGTCCAACCATTCAGTTGGCATGTGAGCGGGCTTTGAAGCACAACACATCGTTACGCGATGTATTGGCGATGGTTCGGGAGTTTCGTCAGCAGGATAACCAGACTCCGGTTGTGCTGATGGGGTATTTAAACCCTGTAGAAGCCATGGGTTATGAAACGTTCGTTACTGAAGCCGTGGCAGCGGGTGTTGATGGTGTTCTGATGGTGGATTTGCCACCAGAAGAAGCCAGCGATGTTGACAGTATTTTCAAGCAGGCAGGTCTGGATATGATCTACCTGATTGCACCGACGACAACGGATGAGCGCATCGAAGCCATTGGCAATGCGGGCAGCGGTTACGTGTATTACGTCTCCCTGAAGGGTGTGACAGGCTCCAAAGCACTGGATGTGGATGACGTAGCGCGCAATCTGGAGCGCATTCGTCAGCACGTTTCGATTCCGGTTGGTGTTGGCTTTGGTATTCAGGATGGCCAGACCGCTGCCGCTGTTGCTGACATTGCTGATGGTGTGATTGTCGGCAGTGCTATTGTGAATCGGATTGCAGCCAATGCCGATAATCCGGCAGAAGCACGTCGTCAGGTGACGGAGCTGGTGGCCGACATGCGTACGGCGATGGACGCCTGAGGAGATAATCTGAATGACATTGGCAGATAAGCCGGGAACGGTTACACGCTGGCTTGAACACCTTGAATCGTTACATGCCGCTGATATTGAACTGGGGCTGGAGCGCGTCAGGAAAGTTGCTCTGTCGCTTGATTGCTTGCGTCCGGCACCCTTTGTGGTGCTGATTGCTGGCACCAATGGCAAAGGCACAACAACAGCCTGGCTATCTGCCTTGTTACAGCGTCAAGGGTTGCGTGTCGGGTGTTATAACTCTCCGCATATACAACGCTATAACGAACGTGTCAGTGTCAATGGTGTGGACATTACGGATGCAGACTTGTGTCGGTCTTTCGCCCTGGTGGAAGAGGCGCGAGGTGATACACCGCTGACGTACTTTGAGTTTGGAACCCTGGCGGCATTGAGCTGGTTAAAAACGCAGCCTCTGGATGTCTGTATTCTTGAAATCGGCTTGGGCGGGCGACTGGACGCGGTGAATATCGCTGAGGCCGACTTGTGCATCGTCACCAGTGTTGGCCTGGATCATCAGTCCTGGCTGGGGGATTCACGGGAGGCCATCGCCGGTGAAAAATACGCGATTGCACGTCAGGGCGTCTGTCTGGTGTCTGGAGAACCTGAGCCTCCGGCCAATGCCCGACAGGTGGTTGCTGAGCGAGGGGGAATCTGGGTTGGACGTGGGGAGCAGTTTGATGTGCAGGAAGATACGGCGGCCTCGGTTTGCCATGTGTCTTTCCGACCTGAGGTCGCATCGGATATTACCATGCACTGGCAATTACCATTGGGAGCCATTCCAACGCCCAACATTGCAACCGGGTTGCAAGCCCTGGCATTGATGGATCACCTGCTCCCGGAGCAAAGTGTTGCTCGAACACTGGACAAGCTCTCGGTTCGAGGAAGAATGCAGTCGTGGGAGTCTGTGACAGAGGGTTCTGATGAGCCATTAACCGTCACACTGGACGTTGCTCATAATCCTCAGGCTGCGACGTATCTGGCTCAGCGTATGGGGCGTGTGGATGGTATTGTCCTGGCGATGCTGGAAGACAAGTCACCGGCAGATGTGCTGAGAGCCTTGCCCAAACGGAATCGCGTGATTGCTGCAGGCTTGTCGTGTGCTCGCGGTTTGTCGGCTGTTGAGCTGGAAGAGCATCTGCAGCAAGGAATGACAGAGCCGTTTGAGGTATTGCAGGCAGACACGGTATCGGATGGCATTCAGTTGGTGCAGTCCATTGCAACAGCCGGAGAGCACTGGTTGATTGTTGGTTCTTTCTTTACAGTAGAAGCCGCGCTTAATGTGATAGAGGCTGATCATTCGGAATGGAAAAGCATCTGAAAAAACGGATCGTCGGGGCGGTCGTGACTGTGATGGCGGTTGCGATTACCCTGCCGGTTATTATTGATGGCTCTCGTCAGCGTTTGACGCTGGATGAGGACATACCACCCATGCCGCCGATGCCGGAGTGGGCCGAAGTCGAGAACCAGAAACGCATCCGTATTGATCTGGAAAAACTGGCCAGTGGTGATGCCGCCAATCATTTGCAGCCACCGCCGATGGATACCAGTCCAGCGGATGATCCGGTGCCGCAGAAGGTAATTGCAGCCCCTGTTCCTGCTCCGGTCAAAACACCTGTGCCGCAGGTTGTATCCAAAACACCGCCTGCTGCTGTGACCAAACCGGCGGTACCGCCCAAGCCGGATTTTTCCAATGTACCGCAATTGGATGACAACGACTTGCCATACGCCTGGGTCGTCCAGCTTGGCGCTTTTGCGAATGATGTGAACGCCCGTGAATTTCGGGACTCCTTGCGTCAACAAGGTTTTAAAGCGTATACCAATACCCAGATTGATGGTCTGACACGGGTGTACGCGGGGCCTGAACTGAAGCGGGATGAGGCTGAATCCCTGCGCCAGCGCCTGGTGCTGCTGCTGGATAATGACAACCTGCCGATCAAGCGTTATCGGGCGCGGTAGTTGAGCTGATTCCATGAGTTGCTAGCAGCAAAGACAAAACCTATACTGCGCGTTTTGCTGTTTCCTCTCGGAGTTGGTTCCATGGCAGTTGTTGATTGGGTAATCCTCGGGGTTCTGGCCGTGTCCGGGCTCATCAGCTTGCAGCGAGGATTTGTTCGTGAAGCATTGTCGTTGGCAGTTTGGGCTGGTGCGTTCATTCTGGCGCGCATGTTCAGTGGCAATCTTGCTACCCTGCTGGAAGAACAGATTGCAACCGACTCCGTTCGATGGATGGCTGCCTTTGTCATCCTGTTTTTAGGCACCGTTGTTATCGGTTCCATGGTGACTCATCTGATCGTTGAATTTGTCCGTATGACTGGCCTGAGCGGAACTGACCGGCTTTTAGGCATGATTTTCGGAGCGTTCCGGGGCGTTATTGTTCTGGTCGCTCTGGTCTACGGCGCGCAGTTTACCATGTTGCCCCAGGATGCCTGGTGGCAGGAATCTCAAATCATTCCTCATCTGGAAGTGCTTGCAGACTGGGCCAGAAAAACCTTGCCCGGCGCTGCAGATCAGGTGATGTCTTTTTCCAAATAACTCGTCAGCTTACGAGGTAGTACGCGCATGTGCGGAATTGTGGGTATCGTTGCCAAAACCCATGTCAATCAGTCAATTTATGATGCCTTGACTGTATTGCAACATCGTGGACAGGATGCCGCTGGTATTGTCACCAGCGATCATGGAAAGTTTTTCCTGCGTAAGGACAATGGTCTGGTTGGCGATGTATTTCGTACCCGACACATGCGGAGGCTGGTCGGGAAAATGGGGATCGGTCATGTCCGCTACCCAACGGCGGGCAGTTCCAGTTCGGCTGAAGCCCAGCCTTTTTATGTGAACTCGCCGTATGGGATTACCTTGGCTCACAACGGTAATCTGACCAATACCGTTGAGTTGAGCCAGGACATCTACCGGGAAGATTTGCGTCATATCAACACCACTTCCGACTCGGAAGTGTTGCTGAATATCTTCGCCCATGAGCTGCAGGAGCAGAAACAGCTCAAGCCATCGCCAGAAATGATCTTCAAGGCGATTGAGCATGTTCACAAGCGTATTCGTGGTGGCTATGCCGTTGTTTCCATGATTTGTGGCTATGGCATTGTGGCGTTCCGTGACCCGCATGGTATTCGCCCTGTGGTCTTTGGGAAGCGCACGACGGATCAGGGTGACGAGTACATGATCGCATCCGAGTCGGTTGCTCTGGATGCCCTTGGTTTTACACTGGAGCGTGATTTGGCCCCAGGTGAGGCTTTGGTGATCACGGAAGAAGGTGAGATCTTCACCCAGCAGTGCGCCGAGCAGACTCGTCTGACTCCGTGCCTGTTTGAGCAAGTCTATTTTGCACGTCCTGACTCCATCATTGATGGCATCGCGGTTTATAAAGCCCGTTTGCGGATGGGTGAAAAACTGGCCGAAAAAATCTTGCGTGAATGGCAGAACCACGACATTGATGTGGTGATCCCAATCCCGGATACCAGTCGTACTTCAGCGTTGGAACTGGCGAATCGCCTGGGCGTGAAGTACCGCGAAGGCTTCATGAAAAACCGCTACATTGGCCGGACATTCATCATGCCGGGCCAGCAACAGCGCAAGAAGTCGGTTCGTCAGAAGCTGAATGCACTGGATCTGGAATTTCGTGGCAAAAATGTGTTGTTGGTGGATGACTCCATTGTTCGGGGCACCACGTGTGAGCAGATTATCCAGATGGCCCGTGATGCCGGTGCTAACAACGTGTACTTCGCATCGGCTGCTCCGGCAGTTCGGTATCCGAATGTGTATGGCATCGACATGCCTGTCAAAGAAGACTTTATTGCACACGATCGCACGACAGAAGAGATTGCCGAAGCGATCGGTGCTGACAAGCTGATTTATCAGGATCTTGAAGATCTTCAGGCTGCTTGTCTGGAAGGCAGCAAGACGACAGCAACCAGCTTCGACAGCTCCGTCTTTGATGGTCAGTACGTGACCGGAGATGTTGATGAGGGCTATTTCACCCGATTGTCCACATTGAGAGGCAACAGTGCCAATGCCGCCAATGCTGCTGTCGAAAATGTCGGAATTGATCTACACAATGAAGCAGAGTCCTGAATGAATCTGTTTCAAGGTTATTACTGATGAAGAAACCTCTAGCCACTTCCCAGCCATTTGAATCCGAGTTGGAGAATGCCGCTCTGGAGACCTTGGCTGTCAGGGCTGGCCAGCATCGTAGCCAGTTCAATGAACACGCTGAAGCCATTTATCCAACCAGCAGCTTTATCTTTGCGTCTGCGGCTGAGGCCGCTGCGCGATTTTCGGGCGATGATGATGGCAATGTCTATTCCCGTTATACCAACCCGACAGTGCAGGGATTTGAAGAGCGTCTGGCAGCGATGGAAGGCGGTGAAGCCTGTGCGGCCACATCTTCTGGGATGGCTGCTATTTATGCTGTGTGCATGGGGCACCTGAAAAGCGGTGATCACCTCCTTTGCTCTCGCAGTGTGTTTGGCAGCAGCATCGTTTTGATGGAAAAATTTCTGCGTAAATTTGGCGTGGATGTTGATTACGTTGATCCCATTGACTGTGATGACTGGCGTCAACAGTGTCGCCCTGAAACACGCCTGTTTTTTCTGGAGTCGCCTTCCAACCCGATGCTGGAAGTGGCTGACATTGAAGCCTTGTCTGTGATTGCCCGTGACAATCAGGCCTTGCTGGTGGTGGATAACTGTTTCTGTACTCCCGTTATCCAGCAGCCTTTGTCGCTGGGCGCGGATTTGGTGGTGCATTCCGCGACCAAATACATTGATGGTCAGGGCCGCTGTCTGGGTGGGGCCATTGTTGGCTCAGCCGAGTTGATCGAGCCTGTGATTGGTGTGCTGCGCTCTGCTGGCCCAACCATGAGTCCGTTCAATGCCTGGGTGTTCACCAAAGGGCTGGAGACGCTCAGCCTGCGCATGAAAGCCCACAGTGACAATGCCATGGCGCTGGCTCTGTGGCTGGAGCAGCACCCTGCGGTTGCCAAGGTGAACTTCTGCGGTCTGGACAGTCACCCTCAGCGTGCTTTGATTCAGAAGCAACAATCGCTGCCGGGTGGGGTGTTATCGTTTGAGGTTCATGGTGGTCGTGAGGCCGCCTGGTCGGTGGTGGATGCGACTCAAATGATCTCTATTACCGCCAATTTGGGTGATACCAAAACCACCATTACGCACCCAGCCAGTACGACGCATGGTCGTTTGACTGACGCCGAACGTGACGCTGCCGGGATTTCCCAGGGACTGATGCGCGTCGCGGTGGGTATTGAAAATGTACGCGATATTCAACGTGACCTGGCTCTGGGTCTGGATGCACTCGCGGCAAGCTGATTTTTCTTTCTTCATGATGGCCTGATACTCATTGGGCCATCGACTTTCTGTTCTATTGAACGTTTAGGCGTTTCCTCTCTCCATACATGGCGCTGCTCATCCATGACGCTGTTGTTCAGTGACTGGTTTATTGAATTGCGTGGTTTGAACAAGGGCTTTTGGGTTGGAATATGATACAACCCTGTTCTTGTTAATCTCGGGCCTATCATGATTCCGGGTCATGCCATCCAGAGGGTGGCGTGGCGAAATGGCGTAGTGTCCCGAATGATCCATACACAGCATTCGCTGGAGATATTCCCCATGAGTCGTGCGCTGAGTGAAGCACTGCAGCAACTGAATCAAGTGATTCTTGGTAAAGAAGAACAACTGAAAATGGCCGTCAGTTGCTTGTTGGCCGGAGGCCATCTGCTGATAGAAGACTTGCCCGGTATGGGCAAAACCACCTTGTCTCACGCTTTGGGAGCGGTTCTGGGACTGACATACAATCGTATTCAGTTTACGTCGGACTTGCTGCCCGCGGACGTTCTTGGAGTGAGTATTTTTGAGAAGGAGGCGGGAACCGATTTAGGGCGTTTTCGTTTTCACCCCGGGCCGGTATTCAGCCAGTTATTGTTGGCCGATGAAATTAACCGGGCCACGCCCAAATCTCAAAGTGCTCTTCTGGAAGCCATGGAAGAACGCCAGGTAACTGTTGAGGGCGAGACCCGCGCTTTGCCGGAACCTTTCTTTGTCATCGCAACCCAGAACCCGGTGAATCAGTCGGGCACCTTCCCATTGCCTGAATCCCAACTGGATCGTTTTTTGATGCGAATTTCCCTGGGGTATCCCAGTGAAGCGGCTGAACGCACCTTGCTGGAAGGGCGCAATCGCCGGGACATGGTTGAGCAGTTAGCGGCGGTGCTCGGTAGTGAAGAGCTGAAACAACTGCAGGCGCAGGTGGACGCCGTGAAAGCATCCAGTTCCGTACTGGATTATTTGCAGCGCATTATTGCCTTTACCCGTTACGAAGCCGGTTACGCTTATGGCTTGTCTCCTCGTGGTGCTCAGGCCTTGTTACGGGCCGCGCGTGCCTGGGCGTTGGTTGACGGGCGGCAACACTTGTTGCCCGAAGACATCCAGACGGTTTTGCCAGCCGTGGTGGATCACCGTTTGGCCGATGCCTCGGGTGGTGGTGCTCATTCGCCGTCAGGACGTATTCTGAATACCGTCCCGGTTCTGGTGTAGTCATGCTGGGTGTGTTTCGGCAGCGATTTCAGCGCCGTTTGAATGGTTGGCTGGATCGTCGCATTCCCTTATCCCGTTCAGTAGAACTGGGGCATCGTTCCATTTTCATCGTGCCGACCTCGACGGGGCTGGTCTTTGGTGTGCTGTTGCTGTTGTTGCTGGTGACGGCGATTAACTATCAAAACAGTCTGATTTATGGCGTGTGCTTCTGGTTGTTCAGCATGGCCATGGGGGGCATGTATTTTACCTTTCGTAACCTGAAAGAGCTGACATTATCGGCACGGGAAGCCGTTCCCTGCTTTGTTGGAGAAGCGGTGGACATTCCTGTGCGCCTGGACAGCGCCCCCCGGCGCTCGCATTTTGCCCTGTGGATGGCCTATCCAAACGATGAGGATGAGAATCCGGCAAAAGTGGTGTCTGTGACGTCTGAAACCGAAATCGAAGTGACGCTGGCCTATCGCACCCACACACGGGGTCGCTTGAGACCGGGGCGCTTGAAGCTGGAGACGCGTTTCCCGCTGGGGTTGTATCGAGCCTGGAGTTATGTGGATCTGGAAGTGGGTTCACTGGTCTATCCGGCACCGGAATGGACGCCTTATGTTTTATCGACCGGCAAGGAAAGTGACGGTGAACTGGAAGGGGCCACTCTGGACGCAACCGGCGATCAGGATTTCAGAGGTTTACGACCGTATCAGCCTGGCGATTCCATGAAACAAATTGCCTGGAAGCAAATGGCCAGAGGCAAGGGGCTGGTCAGCAAGGATTTTGACAGTGATCAGGGAGCCAGTTGCTGGTTGGACTGGAACAATCTGGCGGGTGATACCGAACAGCGTTTGCAACGCATGTGTGGCTGGATTCTGCAGGCCCACGAAGAAGGCTTGATGTACGGCGTTCGTATGCCTGGTCTGGAGGCGGCACCAGAACATAATGAGGTTCACTTGCGCCGCTGTTTGCAGCATCTGGCTTTATTTGGTGATGAGACTGGGGAATCCAATTCATGACGCAATTACCTCGTACCGCCTTGTTGTGGTTGCTGGCTGCTCTGGTGCTGGCCTTATTGCCCCATGCCACCCACTTACCATGGGGCTTTGTGCTGCTGGCGCTGTTGGCTCTGGGATGGCGTTGGTTGATGCATCAGGGGCGTTTGCCGTATCCAGGTAAAGTCGCCAAGACCATTGCAGTCGTTCTGGGCTGTCTGGGTATTGCGGTGGTGTTCAAAAACCAGTTTTCCCTGGAAAGTGCGGTGGCCTTCTTTGTGACGGCCTCTCTGTTGAAACTGTTGGAAATGAAGGCACGACGCGATGGTTACGTGATTGTCTTCCTGTCGTATTTCCTGCTGGCTGCCGGGTTTTTGTTTGAGCAAGGGGTGCTGCAAGGGCTTTATGGGGTTGCCGTCATCTGGGTGATTACCGCCGCGCTGGTGTCGTTACAACTGCTGGATACTGGCAAGAACAGCAGTGCGATTGCCAGTCGTTATGCAACGGTGATGTTGTTGGCGGCTCTGCCTCTGATGCTGGTGTTTTATCTCTTCTTCCCACGTCTGTCGCCTTTGTGGAGCATGACCTTGCAGTCCAACAAGGCATATACCGGTTTGTCGGGAGAAATGAGTCCGGGAGACATTGCTTCGTTAAGCCGCAGCGATGAGTTGGCGTTTCGGGTGACGTTTGATGACGGCCAGCAACCAGCTCGGAAAGATTTGTACTGGCGCGGTGTGATTCTGGATCGTTACGATGGTCGCACCTGGCGTTTTTCCAAGCACGATCGCTCTGTCTCCTGGTTTCCATCCGCCCATTCACCGCATCCGAATAATCAGGAAACTCGTTATTACGAGGTCATTCAGGAGCCAACCGCTGAACATTGGCTCTTTACGATGAAACACGGCACTGCGCTGGAACGCGGTGTTGGTCTGAGCAGTACCGGCTTGGTGTTGAGCAAGCGTCCTGTGCATCAACGCAAACGCTATCGAGGCGTGGTTGATCCATACAATCCGGTGCTGGGTTCGTTAAGTTCCTGGCAGCGAGGTCATAATCTGGCATTGCCCGATAACGTGAATCCCAGAGCCAGAGCCTGGGCGCAAGAACAGCATCAGGCCAGCACCGATTCCATGGATTTTATTCATCGGCTGCTGAATCATTTCAATCAGCAACAATACTTTTACACACTCAGCCCACCCGAGCTGGGCAGTGATGATATTGATGCTTTTTTGTTTGATACGCGTCGGGGTTTCTGTGCGCACTATGCCGGGGCGCTGGTGTTTATGGCCCGTTCGGTTGGCATTCCAGCCCGAGTGGTTGCCGGGTATCAGGGCGGAGAATGGCACTCTGAAGAAAAGTACCTCACGGTGCGTCAGTTTGATGCTCATGCCTGGACTGAAATCTGGATTGATGGCAAAGGCTGGGCCAGAGTTGACCCGACGGCAGCGGTGGCACCGGAACGCATCGAACTAGGGCTGGAAGCGGCGCTACAGGATGAAGCCTCTTTCTTGCAGGACAATCCACTGTCGGCTCATCGCTTTCGCGGGATCGACTGGATTAATTCACTGCGTCTGAAAATGGATTCACTGAATTACCTCTGGCACCGCTGGGTGCTGTCTTATGACAAAGACCGGCAAAAAAGTGTGTTGGGGAACTGGTTTAACAGCGCCAGCTACAAGGATATGTTGAGCTGGCTGGCCGGAGGGATTGTTGCTCTGTTTCTGGCGATGGGAGTGTTGCTGTTGATTCGGCAGCCACGCCATCGTGCTTCGCCGTTACTCAAGCGCTGGCACAAACTACAGCAGGCGGCGGCACCGTTGAATATGCCGTCTTCTCCCGGCGATACCAGTCGGGTCTGGTTGATGCGTCTGGCAGAACGTTTGCCAGAGTTACGACCTTCACTGACGGCGTTGGCCAATCGTATGGATGAGTCTTTGTATATCGAAGCCGAGCAGAATGCGGAGAGGGACGCTCAGTTGCTGAAGCAAATTCATGTGCTGACGCGCTTGGTACGTAAACAGGCGCGCCGTCAGGCGGCTACTCACTGACCCGGCCAGCCACAGAAGCACCCACTTCCTGCCACATTGATAAAGGGGCCGTACCGTCCTGCCAGCATTTTCTCAATCATATTGGGGAAAAAGTTGTCATCGGACAGCGTGCACAAGGCCCCAAATCCATAAGCCCCGAAATAACTGAGTCGATAGCCCTGATCCTTCGTATGCTGAAACAAAGCGACCGCTGGACTGGCTGGAATGGACAAGGCATCAGCCGACAGTCGCACCACCTGTGCATCCATATTCGGATTCAGGGTTTTAAAGTCGTGTATCTGGGCATCTGTGGTGCTGTTAGGTGTGACCACAATGCGTTTCATCACGTTGGCTGGCTGACTGTTGATCAGCCCCTGAAAGTGGCGGCGACTCACCTGATTGCAGAGGCAATCCGGGTTCCAGAAATGAATCATGGCGACAGGTTCGGAAGTGGCTACTTGCTCCAGCACAGGTGTCAGCGCGTCGGTCAGATAACGGGTTTGCACCTGTTGGGGGTTGTCCGACGGCCCCAGAAACGGGCGTACGGTATTGTCCTGAAACCACCATAGGCCGATGGCCGTCAGGCTGATCCAGAGAACAACCACCATGCCCATGATGATGTGACGGGATGAATGCGTTTGTGACATGTAGACGTTCCTTTGGGAGCCAGTGCTTGAAGCGCGGATACGATGCCCGCATCTTACCGGTTCTGAACGCAGAAAGGGGAGTGCGATATGACCGATCATGTGATGAGCACCACGGACGAACATTTTGAAAGAGACGTCATCAAGGCATCGGCACAGCACCTGGTGCTGGTGGACGTCTGGGCAGAGTGGTGCGCGCCCTGTCGGGCCTTGATGCCCGTGCTGGAAAAGCTGGTGTTTGAGCTAGATGGTCAGGTGATGCTGGTCAAGGTGAATGCCGATGAGTGCCCGAACATCACCGCCCGGTTAGGTGTGCGCAGCCTGCCCACTGTTTTGCTGTTTCAGGCTGAAAAACTGGTGGACCAATGTCAGGGAGCCTTGCCCGAGAAGCAGCTTCGGGAATTTCTGGCTCCTTATATCGAGCAGGAGCATGACTGTTTGAAAGAGGCCGGTGTGAAACGCCTGGCTGCCGGAGATTTAGCGGGCCTGGATGACTTGCGTTCAGCCGCTGTGCTCGCACCGGGCAGTGTCGATGTTCAGAGCGCACTGTTGTCGGCTTTGATGGATGCCTGTGCAGATCAGCCACCCTTACTCACCGAAACCGGTGAGCGTTTGCAGGCGATGGCCTTGCTACTGGAGCGTGATCCCTTGATACAGAAAGCCCGCTCACGCTATGCCTTGTTATCACAGGCGGTAGGAGTGCTGGCGCAGGATCTGGCAGCACTTCAGGTATCTGCACGGCAAAATCCGACGGGGCAGTCTGCTTTTGAATACGCTCAGGCATTGGCAGTTCAGGAGCACTATGACGAAGCACTGGGGAGCATGATGCGCATTCTTCGCCAGCCTGGTTCCGATGTGGATGCAGCGGAAGTTAAAACGTCGCTGGTGGCGTTAATCAATACGTGCCCGGATGCCCAACTGGCCAATCGGTGGCGCAGAGAATTGTTTAAGCTGTTGCATTGATTCGATCACTGCCGCTATACCTGATCGGGAACGCGCCGTATAATCGCCGCCCTGATTTATGGCGGATCACTCCGCTGCCCTTCACGCCGATGACCCCACGAGGATTGTTATGGATTGGTACCGCGCTGCTCGCCCTGTCCTGTTTTCCATGAATGCTGAAACTGCCCATGAATTCAGCCTGGATATGTTAGGGGCACTGGAGCGTTTGCGGTTGCTGCCGCTGATGGTGCCGCAGGTTGAAGATTTTCCGGTCACGGTTGCAGGAATTGAATTTCCCAACCCGGTCGGCCTGGCAGCGGGACTGGACAAAAATGGGGACTACATTGATGCGTTAGCGCGCCTTGGGTTTGGCTTTATTGAAATCGGCACTATCACACCGCGTCCTCAGCCCGGTAATCCAAAGCCGCGCATGTTCCGTATTCCCGAGCGTCAGGCGATTATTAATCGCATGGGCTTTAACAACCAGGGTGTGGATTACCTGATTGAGCGCGTTAAAGCCGCTCGTTACAAGGGTGTGTTGGGGATCAATATTGGTAAAAACTTTGATACACCCGTTGAAGACGCAGCCTCTGATTATCTGATTTGCCTGGAAAAGGTGTATCAGTATGCTACCTACATCACGGTCAATATTTCCTCTCCCAACACGCCGGGACTGCGTACTCTGCAGTACGGTGATTCCCTGAAAGAATTGCTGGAGCCTCTCAAACAGCGTCAACTGGAATTGGCCGAAAGCTGGGGATACAAGCCCATCTTCGTCAAAATTGCCCCGGATATGACGGAAGAAGAAGTTGAGATGGTCGCCAGCACTCTGGTGGAATGCGGTATGGATGGTGTGATTGCCACCAATACCACCCTGGATCGTGAAGGGGTTCAGGGCTGTGAGCACGCACGGGAACAAGGCGGTTTGAGTGGCGCACCGGTGGAAGAAAAGTCCACCGAGGTGCTGGAAACCCTGTGCAAAGCACTGGACGGCAAATTGCCTGTCATTGGTGTTGGTGGGATCAGCAGCGGAGCCGGTGCGGTAGAAAAGAAAAAAGCCGGTGCAGATCTGGTGCAGGTTTATAGCGGGTTTATCTATCGTGGGCCGGGGCTGATTCGCGAAGCCGTGGATGCACTCAGTTCAGTGCGTTAATCGGGCAATAAAAAGCCCCGTCTGGCGGGGCTTGACCTCCTGGGTAGGGAGGTTTGATAGATCAGCGTATGCGCTGATTAGGTATCAGTAAATTCTGTTTGTTCCGTTCAAACTACCATTCGATGAAGACCAGAAACGCCGGTATAACCATCCCAATGATCGGAGCGTCCTGAACGCCATCCTGCTAACCAGGATTCTCGTAACGTCCCTTCATCGGGAGCAAGATCTTTCGATCGACGTTCGACACCTGCACGATAGCCACGTGAAAAAGCGCGCTCTTGCAGGTTGCGTTTCTGTTTTCTCATACGATGCATCCTCGCGTTGATTAACCAGATGGCAGCCAGTGTCGTCTGTCATGACGATCATTCGTAGCTGCCGCCATCTATGTAACCTGTATTTGCGCGCCATGTGAATGAATATTTTTAACTAAATTGAAACCTCCTTGTAACCAAACGTTATTTGAAAAGGGGAGCCACGAGGCCTTATGAAACCATTTCAAGTGAATGAATCCACGACCTGGCTAGCCACCTGTGCTAAAGGTATTGAATCCCTGTTAGCTAATGAAATCAGTCAGTTAGGCGGGAAAGTTGAGAAAGAAACCCACCTTGGCGTCATCTGGACAGGCTCTTTGGACGTCGCTTATCGAGTGTGTTTGTGGTCGCGTCTGGCCAGTCGTTTGCTGTTACCGTTGCTTGAAAGCCCGGTCAACAGTGTGGATGAAATGTATGAACAAGCGAGACAAATTGCCTGGCCAGAGGTCTTTCGGTCATCTTCGGCTTTTCGTGTGGATTTTTTTGGGCGCACTCCTTTTATCAATAACACCCAATTCGGTGCGCAAAAAATCAAGGATGCCATTGTTGACTGTTTTCGTGATGAAACGGGTGTTCGGCCAGGGGTGGACAAGCAAGCAGCCTTGAGAATTGAGGCGCAGTTAAGAAAAGGCAAACTGTCTTTGTATCTGAACTTCAGTGGTTCGGCCATGCACAAACGTGGTTATCGTCTGCAACCGGGTTTGGCTCCCTTGAAAGAAACTCTGGCTGCTGCCGTATTGATTCGGGCGGGCTGGCCGGAACTGGCGAAGGCTGGGAAGCACCTGGTTGATCCCATGTGTGGATCGGGCACCTTGCTGATTGAAGCGGGCATGATGGCGGCTGATATGGCACCGGGCCTGAATCGCCAGGAACATGGTTTTGAACACTGGTTAGGCCATGATCGAAAACAGTGGATGGAACACCTGGAAGAGGCTCGCCAGCGCCGCAGCGTGGGTCTTGATGCCATGAATAGCCGCTTGTACGGCTTTGATATTGATGCCCGGCAGTTAGAGGCAGCAACGGCCAACCTGTCTCGTTCCGGGTTGTCTGGCAATATTCACCTTGAGCGCCGCCCGGTGGATCAGTTGCGGGTTCAAAAAGCCGTCATTTCTGCGGGTGGACTGGTGGTTTGTAATCCGCCATACGGCGAGCGTTTGAGCGAATTACCACAACTGGCCCCGCTGTATCAGCAGTTTCACGATGCCACCATGCAATTGCCTGAATGGAAACTGGCGGTTTTTACGGGCAATACCGATCTTGCCAAAGCCATCAGACGACCGTTAGACAAGCAATATAACTTGCTGAATGGCCAGATTGCCACAAAGCTGTTGGTCTTTGGTGCGGCGGACGCTCGTTCGGAGCAGCCCAGAGGCAGTGCGATTCGTGGGCCGGTAGAGGCCTTTGCCAATCGTTTGCGCAAAAACCTGAAGCCTTTGCAGAAGTGGGTGCGTCGGGAAAACGTTCGGGCCTATCGCATTTATGATCAGGATCTGCCGGAGTACGCCGTTGCGATTGATCGTTACGAGGCCGCCGACAGTGATGCGGTCTGGTTGCACGTGCAGGAATACGCCGCGCCCAAGTCGATTGATGAAGCCAAGGCGGAACGACGTTTACTGGATGTGCTGGCCGTTCTGCCAGAAGTTACGGGTGTTCCGGCTGAGCATATTTTGCTCAAGCGTCGTGAGCGTCAAAGTGGCCGCAAGCAGTACCAGAAGCAGTCTTCCAACCATGAAGAGCGCCATGTGTTTCCGGTTCAGGAAGGTGCCGTGCGTGTGCAGGTCAATCTGAAAGATTATCTGGATACTGGCCTGTTTCTGGATCATCGTCCGACACGTCTGGAGATTGCAAGCCGGGCTTCAAAACAACCATCCATGCGCTTTCTGAACCTGTTTTGTTATACCGCGACGGCCAGTGTTCATGCGGCTATGGCGGGAGCGCAGTGTTGCAGTGTCGATATGTCCAGAACCTATTTGAACTGGAGTCGTGACAATTTCACTCTGAACGGTCTGGAAGCGGCACAGCATGAGTTTATTCAGGCAGATTGTCTGCAATGGTTGAAGCAGTGTACACAGCAGTACGATCTGATCTTTATGGACCCGCCAACGTTTTCCAATTCCAAACGTATGGAAGGGGTGTTGGATATTCAGCGCGATCATGTGGAGCTGATTCAGGATGCCATCGCTTGCCTGGCACCGGGAGGAACCCTGATTTTCTCAACCAATTTGCGCAAATTCGCCATGGATGAAACAGCGCTTGAGGGGTTGCAGATCAAGAATGTCAGCAAGCATTCGGTGCCGCAGGATTTTGCCCGTCGCCCGAATATTCACCACTGTTTCCATATCACGGTAGCCGATCATTGATCTGACCGAAAGGCAGCCCCAGAATCTGGCTTAATCTCCGTCGGTGAGTAGCCAGATTCCTGCTGCCAATAATCCAGTGCCTCTTGAACCTGTTGCCAGGCGCGGCTGGATTTCAATGGCCCATCAATGATTCCAGCGTTTTTTGCTCCAGTGCTTCGTCAGACACGTGAGCACAGCCGAGCAGGTCGAAGCCATCGAACGCTTGTTCAAAATCTGGCCATTTGTTGTCTATCAAACGCCAGTTAAACCCTGCCTGGAAAATCATTCGAGTCATTTCGGATAACCAGCGCGTATCATCCGGCTGTGTAATCTTTTTGGCTGTGAGTGGGCGTGACAGGCGTCTGGTCAAGGCTTCATGGCTGCCGTACCGTTGGGCTGCGAGGTTTTCAATGGTGTAAATAGAGATCATATTGGCCCGCTATTGGTGAGTGTCATGACCTTGGCATTCGAGCATTTTTAGCGGTTGACTGGTTACTCGCAAATTGGAGCGCTAGTCTTGTTAACAGGCCGTTTGTGTATGAATCCATGGTTGTACTTCCACTGGGTGGGTGAATGGATATGAAACCACAGTATCGAATTAGCCTGACCTATCTATGTGTGGGTGTGTTATGGGTGTTTTTTTCTGATCAGTGGGTCGATAGCTTGTTTGAGAGCAAAGAAGCCTTGATGCTGGCGCAGAACATCAAGGGTTGGCTGTTTATTGTGGTGACAGCAGGGCTGTTATTTCTGCTGGTGCGACAGGCTGTTTTGGCAAACGAGTCCAAACATCAGCAATTACTGGACAGCTATGATGAAACCATTCGTGGCTGGATTCATGTGATGGATGTGCGCCACAAAGAGACACGGGATCATACCGTTCGTGTCACACGTGTGATGCTGGAGTTTGCCCGCTGTTATGGCATTACAGACGACGTCGAATTGCAGCGCATTGAACGCGGTGCCATCTTGCATGATATTGGCAAGGTGGGAATTCCTGATCAGGTACTGACCAAGCCGGGAAGGCTGAACGAGGAAGAAATGGCCTTGATTCGTCAACACCCCAAAATAGCAGCGGATATTCTGCAGCGGGTTCATTTTCTCCGGCCCAGTATGGATATCCCCTTGTATCACCATGAGCACTGGAATGGGCAAGGTTATCCATACGGTTTGTCAGGTCAGCGAATCCCAGTAGCCGCTCGCCTGTTTGCGATTGTAGATACCTGGGATGCACTCAGTCACAATCGGGTTTACAAGCAGGCGTGGTCAGAGCGTCGGGTGCTGGATTATCTTTCCGAGCAATCGGGGACGCAGTTTGACCCGGAGATGGTAGAGGTATTTCAGGCGTATTATCAGACGATCAAGCAGCGTGCCAGAGTGGGCGATGATTCGCCCGAACACTCTGATACAACTGCCTGATTTCTGGCGTTATTCGACCGGGGACAAGACCTGACCCAGTACCTGTTCCAGATGGTTAACTGTGCGGTCGATATTGTGTAGCTTGTCCAGTCCAAACAGTCCGATACGGAATGACCGGTAGTCTGGCCCTTCATCACATTGCAGTGGTACACCGGCGGCGGCCTGTATGCCCTGGGCGGCGAACTTGCTGCCGTTTTGTACGTTCGGGTCTTGTGTGTAGCTGACTACAACGCCGGGTGCCTGGAAACCTTCAGCAGCGACACTGGCAATGCCACGACTCTCAAACATCTCGCGCACACGACGCCCCAGTTCCAGTTGTTCTTCCCGAACCTTGTCGAAACCGTATTCCTGCGTTTCCAGCATGGTATCCCGAAAGCGAGTCAGGGCATCCGTAGGCATGGTTGCGTGGTAAGCATGGCCGCCGTTTTCGTAGGCTTGCATGATTTGATGCCACTGTTTCAGGTTGGTGGCAAAACTGTTGCTGGTGGTGTCTTGCATGACTTCCAGTGCTCGATCATTCAGCATCACGAGGGCAGCGCAAGGCGAAGCACTCCAGCCTTTTTGAGGAGCGCTGATCAGCACGTCAATACCGAGGTCTTTCATGTCGACCCAAAGCGTACCGGAGGCAACGCAGTCGAGCACAAACAGCCCACCGACTTCATGTACCGCATCGGCCACCTGCTTCAGGTAGTCATCTGGCAACAGCATGCCAGAAGCGGTTTCAACATGCGGTGCGAATACCAGACCTGGCTTTTCGGCTCGAATGGTCGCGGTTACTTCCTCAATGGGGGCCGGTTCAAACGCTGCTTGTGGAGCATCAGAAAGGCGGCGGGCTTGACAGACGGTGCTGCTGGCAGGGATGTCGCCCATCTCGAAAATTTGTGTCCAGCGGTAGCTGAACCAGCCATTGCGAATCACCAGACAATGCTGATTCTGGGCAAATTGGCGGGCAACCGCTTCCATGCCATAGGTGCCGCCACCGGGTACAACAACAACGGCATCGGCGTTATAAACCGACTGTAAGGTTGTGGAAATATCGTTCATGATCGCTTGAAAATGTTTGGACATATGGTTCAAGGAGCGGTCAGTAAACACAACGGAATACTCCAGCAAGCCTTCTGGATCAATCTCGGGAAGCAGCCCGGCCATGGTGTGAACTCCTGTTTTTTTGAGTGCATGATTATGCTGATTATCGTGTGGTGTATCAGACTAGAATTTTGCTATGGGGTAAAGCATATCCTTGCTGAATCGCGCTCTGGTACCCGGATAGTGGGCTTTTAAAGGTGTTGAAACTAAAGGTGTTGAAACGAACTGACCAAACGACCAAGTACCTCCGATTTTTGCAGGTGCAAGGTGTCCATTAATGTGGCTTGAAACGCCGGATTATCGGCCAGCAACCAAATAGAATCAGTTCCTGTCCATTGCAATCGTCGAATCATCAAGCTGCCTTGATGGCGAAAAGCATAAATAGCGCCTTCAGTCAGTTGCTGATCCTGGGTGTCGATGAACAGGACACTACCAAGTGTAATAGTGGGTGACATGCAGATGCTGTCAGATATGCAATACTTTAGACCGGTATCAGGGAGATGATTCTGGCTTAGCCACCAGTCCGACAGAACCAGTGCTTCTTTGGTGGCATCGCCCTTGAGAAGCAGGGGCGGTACCGTGATGAGGTGTGGTTCGGATGTTGAAGTACCGGAGAGGCGCATGTCACCTTCGCCTGTTAGTAGCCAATCAAGTGAGATGTTGGCGGTTTTGGCAATGGACAGGAGCGGTTCTATCGTCGTCGCACTGGTGCCTCGAATGCATCGATACAAGTGAGATTCAGAGATGCCAGCATGCTCAGCCAAGCGCCTTTTCCCGCCAACCAATGAGGCAACTTTGGCAATGCGCTGCCCCAGGCTCTGGAGATAATCAGATGAAGTGGAAGGGTGATTGTGTGTGGTCATAACAGGCTTCTGAATTGACTCGTATTGGGGTTAAAGTCCGTTGTGTGCAGGATTGTTACGTCAAAGTTGGTATTCAAGTCCCATTTGGGCGTTCTCGTTGTGTTGGCTGACACCCAGGTTTTGTACAGTGTGTCGCGTCACCTGGTATCAAAAGTTGACTTATTGTCTGATAGAACAATAATAAGTTGGCTTATCTGCTATGCGTATCTAGTATATGGGTGCTTCGATGGTTTTTCTGGAATCAGTGACTCATGTAATGGCATCCACCGCCTGTCGGTAAAATCAGCCATAGTAATCCTTTTAAAATAAAAGTGCGTTACCTCTGAAGGGTAACGGCGATCAACGTTGTTTGTCGAAGAAAGGTGGTCGTTGTTGGTCAGATTTGAATGGTTTTGGCCTGAAAGTAGACAAGTGTCCCGTTTTTTAAACGGATTTTAAGCTATCTATGCAAGCATAGGCATTTGGTGGACATGATGCTGCAAAGTGCCCACAGACGAGCGTTTGAACTGGGTATTTATTGATATTGATCAATGTCTTAGTTTCGTAATGACAGATTCTACCGGGTTCAATTTGGGCGCTGGAATTTGCCTTGCGATGTGTTCATCGGATGTAGACATTGTTCGCCAGAGCTGCCTTTGGGGCGTTAATTGGATTGGCAGACAGGGGAGTACTCAAGGTGACACTCTCCAAGGTGCTGCTGATGAGCTAAAGTTATTCCAGTGATTGGGAAACGGCCACAAAGCCGGTAAGAGTGAGTGGGAGGAAGCATGGCCTTTGTCGCCGCTGAAAGTTTGGCAGAGCAAATTGCCAACCATTTGGCAGAACGCATCATCAATGGTGAGTTACTGGGAGCAGAGCGCTTGCAAGAAGCGCGTATAGTTTCTGAACTGGAAGTCAGTCGCGGTTCCGTGCGGGAAGCCTTGCTGATTCTGGAACGTCGACATCTGGTTACGATTTTGCCCCGACGTGGTGCCTTCGTTACCGAGTTGACCGACGAACGCATCCGGGGTTTGTATCGGTTGTACGGTAACTTGCTTGAAATGTTGGCGGAAAAACTGTCCTGGAGTGGAACGCCGGAGCATAAGGCCCGTCTGGATCATCTGATCAGTCGTTTGGGTACTTCGGCGAATGAACACGACCGTCCACGTTTTATTGAAGACAACTTCGAACTGATTTCCATCGCCGCTGCTTGTGCCGGTAATGAATATCTTAAGGATGCGTTGGAAAACCTGCGTCCTCCCTTGCATCGTGCGCTTATGGCCATCATTCAGAAAACACCGGATGAAATGAAAGCCACCTCGATCTTTATTCGTTCTCTGATTGAATGTTCAATGACTGGTCAGATGGAGCGTGTGTCCGAACTGGTTAATGTGTATTGCAAGCGTCATTCCTACCTGGCTATTGATGCCATCAATCCTCTTTCTTCCTGATTTTCTACTGATCTGAAGGCTTGTATCCAAACTGGCGATATCTTGACGTATGATGCCTGAAATTTTTCGGTAATTACTGATTCTCATGCGTCTGAAAGCGATCAAACTGTCTGGATTCAAGTCTTTTGTTGATCCCACCACGGTATCGTTTGCCACCAATATGACCGGTATTGTGGGGCCGAACGGTTGTGGCAAATCCAACACGATTGATGCCGTGCGTTGGGTGATGGGAGAAAGCTCTGCCAAATACCTGCGTGGCGATGCCATGACGGACGTCATTTTCAACGGCTCTACCGAGCGCAAGCCAGTAGGCAAAGCCAGTGTCGAACTTCAATTCGATAACTCAGATCACACGTTGCGTGGCGAATACGCAGCGTATACCGACATCAGCGTACGTCGCCAGGTGACTCGGGAAGGTCAGTCGCAATATTTTCTGAATGGCAGCCGCTGTCGCCGTCGTGATATCACCGACCTGTTTTTGGGCACCGGCCTCGGGCCTCGTTCGTACGCCATTATTGAACAAGGCATGATTTCCCGGTTGATTGAAGCCAAGCCGGACGAACTGCGTGTGTATGTCGAAGAAGCCGCCGGTATCTCCCGTTACAAGGATCGCCGCCGGGAAACCGAAAATCGTATGCGGCGGACACGAGAGAATCTGGAACGACTGGAAGATATTCGGGAGGAGTTATCCCGCCAACTGGTTCATTTACAGAAACAGGCAGAAGCCGCCGAGAAATACAAAGCGCTTAAAACCGAAGAGAAAACCAAAAAAGCCGAATTGACCGCCCTGAAATGGCAGCTACTGGATACCGACTTCAGCCACAATGAAACTCGGGTCTCGGAACTGGCCACACGCATTGAAGCCGGTGTGGCGAATCAGACACATCTGGAAAGCCAGATTGAAATCACCCGGTTGCAGGTTGTCGAATGCAATGACGCTTTTCAGGTGTCACAAGCAGCGTTCTATGACATCGGTACTCACATTGCCCGGCAAGAACAAAAGCTGGAGCACCAGAGCCAATTGGCGCAACAATTGGAACACAGTCTGCGTCAGGTTGAGCAGGCCCTGGGTGACAACCAGCGTGCCTTGCAAGCGGATGAAGCGGACTTGCAAAGTACCCGAGGGCAGCTTGAAATTGTCAGCGAAGACGTTGCGATTCTGGTATTGCAGCAGGAAGAACGAGAACAATACGCCGAACAGGCCGAAGAGCGCTGGGGTCATTGGCAAGAAAGCTGGAACCAGTTCACTGATAAAGCAGGCGAACCCGCTCGCCAAAGTGAATCCTGTAAAGTGCGCATTCAGTCTTGTCAGCAACAATTGGAGCGAGCGCATGCTCATCAGCAGCGTCGTCAACAAGAGCTGGATGCAATCAAGGCCGAAGATAACGAAACCGAGCTTCTGATTCTGGAAGAAGAAGTGAGTGAACTGGCACTGCTTCTGGAAACCGCACAAGAGGCGTTTGAGACCGAGAAAGAAACGCTGAGTCAGTCTCGAAATCGCTTGTCTCAAGGGCGCTCCAGTCTTGAACAGGAACGTCGTCATTTGACGCAACTGGTGCAGCGCAAAGCAACTCTGGAAGCCTTGCAGCAAGCCGCGATGGCTGTGGATGACGAAACGGTTGGTCATTGGTTGGAGACCCGGCAACTGGCCCGACACCCTCGCCTGGCCAATATGTTAACGGTTGATGCCGGGTGGGAACTGGCGGTAGAGACGGTGCTGGGACAGCGCTTGACCGCCGTTGTTGTCGAAACACTGGAAGCCTTGCAACCTCGTCTGGATGTTCGTGCGGGTAGCGCCCTGGATTTTTGGGAACGCTCACCGTCAAACTCCGCGACAGCATTGGCAACATCGGCTTCCGATACCTTACTGGCCCATGTGCGCAGTGATGTGCCGCTGGATTCTGTCTTGGCAGAAGTTCGGGTAGCGGCTGATCTGGAGCAGGCTCTGGCCATGCGCAAGCAATTGGAAGGAACTGAATCGGTTGTGTTGGCTGATGGCACCTGGATAGGTCGAGACTGGATTCGGGTGCCTGCTGCGATAGACTCAGACGTCGGTGAAGCCACTGGTTTGCTGCAGCGCCAGCAAGCTCTGGAACAGGTGACGGAAGAGTGGGACTTGCTGGACATGGATGTTGAAGAAAAAGCCGCTGACCTGGAAGCGTTGCAGTTGCAGATTCACACACGAGAGCAAAATCAGGAACAACTGGAGCGAGAGGTCAATCAGCGTCAGCAAGCCGTATCCGAATCAACCATCAAGGTTGCTCATCTGAAAGCGGCTCAGGGGCAGCGATATCAGCAACGCCAGTCGCTGGAGCGAGAGCTTCAGGATGCTGCTGAACAACAACAGATGTTGCAGGAAGAACTGGAAGAAGCTCGAATAGATGAGCAAGAAGCGCTTGTCTTGCTGGAGGCTTTTGAGTTAGAACGCAGTCAATTACAGAACGAACGTGCAGAAATACAGTCTGCACGGGATCATGCCCGGACGGATGCGGGTGATATTCAAAAGCAATGTCATCAGGAACAATTGCGTCAACAGCAATTGCAAAGTCGCCTGGAAGGTCTGGAGCAAGCTCGATCTCGCTTGTTGCATGAGCAAGAATCCTTGCATGTGCGCCAGCAAGATGTCAAAAACAGCCAGCAGCAGGATCATCATTCAGAGCGGGATCGGATGCAGGCGGAGTTGCACACTTTGCTGGAGCAGCGTCAGAGTGCTGAAGGCGAGCTGCAACTGCGGCGTCAGGCACTGGAACAGGTCGAAAGTTTACTGTCTGAACTGGGAGAGAAACGCCAGACTGCCGAGCAGGCGGTTTACGCCGTTCGGACGCAATGGGAAGCGGCGCGGATGGAATCTCAGGCGTTGGATATACGCCGTCAAACTCTGATCGAACAGTTGTCAGAGGATGGGCTGGTGTTGAAGGATGTTATCGAACACCTGTCTGATCAAGCCTCAGTGGATGAATGGCAGCGTGAGCTGGTGAGTTTGGGCGCACGCATACAGCGCCTCGGAAATATCAATCTGGCGGCCATTGAAGAATGCCAACAGCAAGGTGAGCGAAAAGAATACCTGGATGCCCAGTATGAGGACTTATTGACGGCCCTGAATACGCTGGAAGGTGCCATTGTTCGTATTGATCAGGAAACCCGTACTCGTTTCAGCCAGACGTTTGATGAGATTAACCAGGGGTTGATGGATTTGTTCCCGAAAGTATTCGGTGGTGGCAATGCCCGTCTGGAATTAACCGGGGATGATCTGTTAACAACCGGTGTGGCTATTATGGCGCGTCCACCGGGTAAGAAAAACAGCACCATTCACCTGTTATCTGGTGGTGAAAAAGCACTGACGGCTATTGCACTGGTATTCTCGATCTTTCAATTGAATCCAGCCCCGTTTTGTATGTTGGATGAAGTGGATGCACCTCTGGATGATGCGAATGTCGGACGTTATGGTCGACTGGTTAAAGCCATGTCCGATCGAGTGCAGTTTATTTATATTACCCACAATAAAATCGCCATGGAGATGGCCTCACAGTTAATGGGGGTTACCATGCAGGAACCGGGTGTATCCCGTCTGGTATCCGTTAATGTGGAAGAGGCCGCAGAAATGGTTGATGAATAGTGTTTTTGGCAATGTGTAAAAATATGGACGTTTTACCTGCGGTGATTTGAAAATTGTCTATGCTTGTGCATGAAGAAGGGTGTCAAATTTTGTCAATAATGACGCTTTTCTGACATCTAATTGGGGTGGTGTTTGATTTTTGGACAGAAAGAGTATGAAGCCCGTCTAAAAATGACGCTTATGGTCACAAAGAACCGGAAAAACAGCTTTAATATTAGTAAGATATAATTATTCTTTTGGTCAATCGTATTGACCATTAACCGGAGAGTCTGGTTGGCCAGTTGGCTATCCAGGTTCTGACATCGTGCAATCGCCGGTATTGTTTATTGTTCAGAGGCTTTTATGGAATTCACTTGGCGTACTGTCATGCTTCTTCTGGGAATCATGACTGTCGTAATTATTGTATTTGATGGTTTGCGCCGTATGCGCAGGAACCGTGATGCATCCTTGCGGCTTGATATCAAAAAAGATTTCAAATTTCCGTCCACTGACAGACGTTCAGAGTTTCCTTCCGGGGGATCTCGTGTGGTTTCTGAGTCGGATACACCCATGGCATCCCCGGTTCGTAGCGATAAGAAGAAACCGGATATGGCGGTTGATCTTCCCGATACGAATCAGGACGTGGATTCATTATTGCCCGAATTACCAGATTATCGCGCAGAACCCTTTTTTACCGCTGAAAAAGCAGGTAATGCGAGTGGTTCATTATTGGACCCGGAATTAGGGGCCAGTTTTTCAGATCAAATGGCGACATCACAAGCGTCTTCTTCGCCCGCTCAGGCTGCGCCTGCTGTTGATGCACCCAAGCAGAAGAAAGCCGTTGCCAGCAAGAAAAAAGTGACCCGCCGCCCTCAGGTTGGCAAGGCACAGGAGTCTCAGTCCCAAGCCCAGCTTCAGTCCCAACCCCAGCCTCAGTCTCAACCCCAGCAAGCTTCCGCTTGTCTTGATCGTGACGTACCGGTACTGATGAGTGTTGAACAGTTGGGGTGCGAGGAGGCCGAGGCTGCCATGGAGCCTCTGCGTGCTTCGGACGATTTGGTGATTCCAGATGTGATGGACACTGTCGCTGTAGAAGAACCTGCTTATGAGTCAGAACCCATTGTCGACGCATTGGATGAAGCTGCAGATCAAGACGTGGTGATTGCTTATGAAGCGCCTGTTTCAGAAGAAGTCGTTGAATTAGAAGATGTCCAGACAGAGGATGCTGCGCCTCGCAAGTCTTCTGATTTGGTGTTGTTCGCAGATGATAATGCCGAACGTTTGTCCGATCGCTCAGAGACCAGTGTGGTGTTGGTCATTCATGTGTTGTCAAAAGACCCCACCGGATTCTACGGCCCCAAACTCTTACGACTGTTCAAAGAATGCGATTTGCGTTACGGCCAGGAAGGTATCTTTCATCGTTACGAAGAAGCCAAAGGGCGTGGCCCTATCCAGTTCTCCATTGCCCAAATGGTTGAACCTGGTGTATTTGATCCCAATATGATGGAAGAACAGCATTTTGTCGGACTGACATTCTTTATGGGGCTGCCAGGCCCTCGTCAGTCGATGGATGCGTTCCGGGCGATGTCTGAATTGGCGCAGTTCATGGCGCAGTATCTGGGAGCCGAATTGAAAGACGATTCACACAGCGTTCTGGGTGAACAAACGCTGGAACACTATCGTCAGCAAATTATGGATTATGAGCGACAGCAGCAGTTAGCCAGAAAAGTGGCCGCCACGCGTCGTTAGTATTAATGGATAGAAGATTTAAGAAGCCATCAGTGCTCTGCGCACTGGTGGCTTCTTTGTTTATAGGGGAATGAATATGGTCGTCATGACATTGGAGCAGGCACAGCAGCACATCACGGAATTAAGGGATGTCTTGCAGCAGCATAATCATCACTATTATGTGTCGGATACTCCGGTGATCCCGGATGCTGAATACGATCGTTTAATGCGTGAGTTGAATGCCCTGGAAGAGGCCTGGCCAGCGTTACAAAGTGATGATTCACCGACGCAAAAAGTCGGTGCTCCCGCTCTGGAAGCTTTTGATGAGGTTCAGCACGAACAACCCATGTTGTCTTTGAATAACGCCATGGATCGTGATGAATTCGAGGCATTCGACAAGCGTTGTCTGGAACGTCTGAATGCCAGCACCGATATTGAATACGCCTGTGAACCGAAGCTGGATGGGTTGGCCATTAGCTTGTTGTATGAGGCCGGAATTCTGGTCAGGGCCGCCACTCGTGGTGATGGCCAAACCGGTGAAAATGTGACTGCCAATGTGCGCACCATTCGTAATGTGCCGCTGAAATTGATGGGTGAAGGCTACCCCGAACGTCTGGAAGTTCGGGGTGAGGTGTACATGCCGCTGGCAGGGTTTGAAGCCTACAACGAGAAAGCCCGCCAGGCGGGTAATAAGGTATTTGCCAATCCGCGCAATGCCGCCGCCGGATCGCTGCGACAACTGGATTCCCGGATTACTGCCACACGCCCGTTAGCCTTCTGTGCCTATAGTATTGGTGTTGTATCGGATGAGGTGGGCCTGCCCGATACGCACAGCGACATGCTGCAACGCCTGCAAAAATGGGGATTGAGCATTAACGCTGAAATGCGCGTCGTCACCGGATTGGCTGATGCCATTGTCTGGTACGACGATCTGGCGGCCAAACGGCATCAGTTGGGCTATGAGATTGACGGCTCGGTATTCAAGGTCAACGACCTGTCCCAGCAACGGGCGCTGGGTTTTGTCTCGCGAGCGCCGCGTTGGGCCATTGCCTATAAGTTCCCGGCTGTTGAACAAATGACACGCTTGTTGGGCGTGGACTTTCAGGTTGGGCGTACCGGTGCTGTGACACCCGTTGCGCGGCTTGAGCCAGTCAATGTTGCTGGCGTGGTGGTCAGCAATGCTACCTTGCACAATATGGATGAAGTCGAACGGCTGGATGTACGCATCGGCGACACTGTGATCATCCGTCGGGCCGGTGATGTGATCCCCCAGATTGTGGCCGTGGTTGCTGATAAGCGCCCAGGTGATGCGACTCAAATTACCATGCCTGACACCTGTCCGGTGTGTGACTCCATGGTGGAGCGTGTGGAAGGTGAAGCCGTGGCTCGCTGTACCGGCGGTCTGGTGTGTTCAGCGCAGCGTAAGGAAGCCATCAAGCACTTTGCTTCCCGTAAAGCGCTGGATGTGGAAGGTCTGGGCAGCAAACTGATTGAACAGCTGGTCGATGCCGGACTGGTGAATACCATCGCTGACCTGTTCCATTTGCAGCACGAACAACTGACGGCTCTGGAGCGCATGGGCGACAAGTCGGCACACAACGTATTGGCAGCGCTGGACAAGGCCAAACACACCACGCTGGCGCGGTTTCTGTACGCGTTGGGCATTCGGGAAGTGGGGGTGTCTACCGCCGAGAATCTGGCCGCACATTATGGACGTTTATCAGCCCTGATCGCAGCGGATATCGAGTCTCTGAAAACTGTGCCAGATGTCGGAGAGATTGTGGCTCGCCACGTGGTGAACTTCTTTGGTGAACCTCATAATCAGCAGGTTATTACCGGCTTGCAAGCTGCTGGTGTGAGCTGGGATGAGTTTGATCCGGCTGAACGGGCATCAGAGCCGCAGGAAGAGCGGCCACTTGACGGTAAAGTCGTGGTGATTACTGGAACACTGCATCAGATGAGCCGAGACGAGGCCAAGCGCTCTTTGCAAGCGCTGGGAGCCAAGGTGTCTGGCAGTGTCTCCAGCAAGACAGATTTGCTGGTGGCGGGTGAAAAAGCCGGTTCCAAACTGGCCAAGGCGCAGAGTCTGGGTGTCGATGTGATGGACGAAGCGGGCTTACAAGCTTTGTTGGAACAGCATGCTAACGGCTAACGGCTAACGGCTAACGGCTAACGGTTGAACATGACGTTTTTGAGAACAGCCAGTGCAATGGTTCTGGCACTGGTTTTGTCGGGTTGTGGTGAGCGGGAAGCGCCCTCGACGACAGCAAGCACTGTACCGGGCGCACACGCTGTTATTGCCCCGGAACATGTTGAGCTTTTTCCGCGCTCGCCCGCCTTGCAGCAGCAACGGGGGGCAGTGGAGTTTTTCAGCTACGGTTGTGGCCACTGTCAGGCGTTTGCGCCTCTGATTGCGGACTGGGCGAAGCAGCAATCTACCCCGGTTGAATACATACCGGTTGCCTGGAATGCCGGTACAGAATTGTATGCCCGGTTTTTCTATCTGATTCGCAGCCAGAGCAACTTTGACACCTTGCATCAGGGAATGTTTGAACAGGTGGTAGCGTTTGATCGTCAGACGCCACTGGAACAACGCCGGGACTCACTGATTGAGTGGTTGCAACAGCAAGACCTGTCGCTGGAAACGATTGCCCAGGGGCTTACCAGCCCTTCGGCCGAGGCAGCTGTTGAACGTGCCAAACGACTGGCGGGGCATTATCAGATCGCCTCGACACCCACCCTGGTGGTGAATGGCACGGACAAGATCCTCAACCAAAAGCTCACCGGCTACCCGCATTTACTGGCGGTGGCTACCCAACGCTTGTCACCACCGGACAAGTAATTCAGTCCTCTTCTACTGCCCAGATATACACACTTTCGGTGGGCGGGTAGTAGTAATAGTCCTTCAGGCTTGCCCGGACAGTCACTGCCGTGTCGGTCTGGGAAATCTCAGTGGTGTCCTGAACCCTGACCTGTCGGGTAACGGTTTCCCGCGCACCGCTGGCTCCCTCATTGCTGTTGACGTGTGTTCGGGTTTCTACCACGGCAGACGTGGTCACTTCACTGCTGATGCGTTGCTGGCCAAAAGTGGCGATGGCTTGCTTGAACAGCTTCTGTTGAGCCTTGAACCAGCCATCGTTATCCCAACTGGTGCGGCTGCCTTTCAGCGTAATGCCTTCTTTCGGTTTATTGATCAGCCAGCAGGGTTTCTGACTGGACAGCCCTTGTGCCCGGTCAACACAGGTTGAGGCGGGGCGGCTGGCGCAAGCGGTCAGGACAAGTGTGCTGACCAGCAACAAAGCGATTGGATGCATATCCATATTGATTCCAGAAATGAGTAACCGCTGGAATATGCACCGAGTTGCTGGAGAACATCAAGGCCGGAAAGCCGTGACTGTCCGTGTCGGCTTTCCGGTGGGCGTGCTGTATGGCGCTGAATGACGGTGCTTTATCGCGCTGCTCCGTATAAATCCGGCAAGGCATTTGAGGCTTTGAATAAAGCACTCTGGCTGGTGTTGGCCTTGCGCCAGGGTTCCAGCAGCGTCAGCAGGCTCTGGCCATCTTCAGGCGTGAAGTGATGATGACCGGAAGTATCAAACAGGCTCTGGTCGAGACGATCCAGTAATGCCGCCAGTTTCAGGTCATCGGCTGCGATGTGTTCACGCAATGTCGCCAGTGTGATCTGGCCTTGGCTGTTGCCATTCACAAGCGCCAGTGTGCTGGCCCATTGAATCAGAGCCTGGCGGATATCCGCTGGAGTTTGCTGCTGGCAAGCTTTACGCAACAGTCGCCATTGCTGGGTCTCTGTGGGTGACGTTTCGGTGTGGGAGTCAGCCGTTTGCGGGGCTTGAATGCGACGCCATAACAGGTAGCCGGTGACAAAATTGCTGATCAGAAGCAGGGCCGAAATCAGCATCCACACGCCGCTGGCTGGGGCGCTGGCTTCGGTGCTGGTATTGCTGTTGCTGGTGGCGTTGCCTGCCTCGGGAGCCGAGCGGTTCACGCCGTTGGCTGCGGGAGTAGCGGTTGTCTGTCCTGGTTGTGGCTTGATGGTGATGGTGCGTTCCGCCAGCGTGGCGTACTCCAGTTTGTTGGTGCGGGTGTTCCACCAGGGAATGCGCAATCGGGGAACAATCAACTCGCCAGATTCGGTTGGCACCAGTGCCACAGGTTGGGTAAAGACACCGATAATTCCACGATCATTTTTATGGTCGTCGTAGCGGGTTTGATCCGGGTATTGTTTGATGCTGGCTGGCAAGGCGGTGTCGGGCAGCACAATCTGGCTGGCTGCCAGACCTTCGGCCTCGACCCGAATCGTGCGGGTGATCGGGTTTCCGGCCTGCCAGTGGTTCAAATCGTCTGACCAGACTTCTGACAGTTTCAGATTGGTGGCCGGAAGCCAGGGAGAAACCGGGTAATTGCCAGGAACAGGTTGCACGTCGAGAGTAATGGGGCGGGAGACGGCGGACAGTGACGATGTGCGCCCCGACCAGCTATTAAAATCGCGTGATATGGCAAGGGCCTGAAACCGCTGTCCCGGAATTACCAGTGTGCCAGGCTCTTCCGGGAAGATGGCAAAACGGCGTTCGTACACGCCCAGTCGCTGGTCATTGACCACGGTGGTATAGCGCTTGGGTTCCTGCAGTTCTTCCACCCGAGCACCTTCCACCTCCAGTGAGGTCAGGTTGGCGTCCTGATGATTCACCCGGTAGTAGAGCTTTTCGACGTACAGGATTTGCCCCTGAATGTAATACGGGTTTTGTTCGCTCACCTTGACGTCAAAGAACGCATCCTTGTCTTTCTGCTGCTGCACCGACTGCGGCACTTCGGTCACGCTCACGGCGATTGGCTGGGTGGTTTGCCCCTCGAACGTCAGCGCGGGAATGGTCAGGTCGCCCCGTCGTTTGGGCAGCAACAGAAACGTCCATTCGGTTCGGGACTCACTCTGCCCATTAATGGATTGAAAGCTGTTCATCCGGCGTGGGCCGCTGAGGATGTCAAAGTCCTGATTCAGTGCGTCGGTGTCCGGGCTGCCCATCAGAACCTGAGGGCTGTAGGTCAGCGTGAGCTGAAAGGTTTCCTGGTCGGTCAGTTCCGAGCGGTCAACACTGGCGGTAAAACTGTCTGCCCATGCGGGAGCCGACAGGATGCTCAGAAGCAACCAAAGTGCGGTTTTGAGCCATAAATGAGGCGTGACCGGGTCTGTATGTGAGTGTCTGCTCACCATAATACATCCTCAGGTTCTTGGGGTTCAGATTGACGGTATTGTTGTTGATACTGATACAGGAATTTGCGCTCCAGCAGTTTGCCGGGCTGATCCGGCACCCGATTTAGCCACTGCTTGAGGCGGGTTTGCTGTTCCTGATCCAACGGTTGATCGTTGATCTCTTGGTCGGGGATAGGCTGCTGCTCGGAGCCCTGCTGCTGATCAGAATCCTGTTGCTGTTCAGAGTCCTGTTGCTGTTCGGAATCCTGCTGCTGTTCGGAATTCTGCTGCTGATCAGAATCCTGTTGCTGCTCGGAATCCTGCTGCTCAGAATCCTGTTGCTGGTCAGAATCCTGTTGCTGGTCAGAATCCTGTTGCTGGTCAGAATCCTGTTGCTGCTCGGAATCCTGCTGCTGTTCAGAATCCTGCTGCTGTTCAGAATCCTGCTGCTGATCGGAATCCTGCTGCTGTTCAGAATCCTGCTGCTGGCTTTGCTGTTCCTTGAGAGCTTCTTCAACGCGCTGACGATTGGTCAGGGCGTCCTGCATGTCTGGCTCCAGCGCCAGCGCTTCATCATAAGCACGGATCGCTTCCGGTAATTTCCCGGACTGGGCCAGCGCATTGCCCCGGTTGTAATGGCCGTTGGCTGTCTTGTCCTGACCGAACGCTTCAATGGCATTTTGATAGTCACCGGCACGATAGGCGGCACTGCCTTGCCATTGTGGCGACTCAAAACGTTGGGCCGCCGTGGCCGGGTCGGTTTCCATCAACTCGGCCCCTTGTTGATCCGGGGTCTGCCACAAATCGTCCCAGCTCAGAGCATAGGCCGGAACAGGCTGTAACAAACCCCATGCCAGAACAACCGCCGGGCCTGCCACTGAAAACAGCACGCCACGCCGGAAAGATAGCAAGACGATGGGTACAACCAGCAACAGCAGCCAGTAGCCTTCGTCCTGCCATAAATCGAAACGGCGCTGGTCGTCGGTTTCGGCTTCCCCGGCGTTCGCTGCAACATCCGGCTTGCTGTCCAGCAAGTATTGCCAGTCAGCATCGGTCAGTGACAGCCGCTGCCAACGCAGCCCCAGTTGGCTGGACAGTTGTTCAATGGGGCGGGTGTCCAGTTGTGGCAGCACCACAGTGCCATTGCCGTCTTTCAGAAAACCGCCTTTGGGTAACGGAATAGGAGCGCCGGTGGGCGTACCGACCGCCAGTATCGACAAGGTGAAATGCTCGGTGTCCAGCACCGCCTGAATGCGTTCGATGTCCTTGGGCTGAATACCGTCTGTGACCAGCAACAGGTCAGCCTTGTTCAGGCCGCTGTTTTTCACCAGCGTCTGGGCCAGTTCAATGGCCTTGTCCGGGCGGCTGCCGGGTTTGGGCATGATGTAGGGTGACAGAGACGGTAGCAGGTTGGTGATGGTGTCGGTGTCATCGGTCAGCGGTGTCACCGTGTGTGCGGCTCCGGCGTAGCTGATCATCGCTGTCAGGCCGTCGCGGCGGGCGCGCAGAATGTCGGTGATCTTGTGGTTCACCTGCTGATAACGGGAAGGTTTGACGTCTTCCGCCGCCATGGAATACGACATGTCACCGAGAATCACCAGTGCTTGCTGGTTTTTGACCACCGGCTGCGGTAGCTGCTGCCAGGTTGGGCCAGCCAATGCCAGACTCACCAATAACCAGCCCAGTAATAACCACCAGAGCGCCTGTTTGTCTTGTGGGCCAGCGGTGTGATCCAGCATGAAAGGTTGCAGGGCCGGGTCAATGACCTGGTGCCATTGGCTGCGTCCGGCTCGGGCTGAGAGTAATAATACAAACAGCAGAACCGCTGGTACCAGAGCCAGCAGCCATATCGGACGCAGGAAGTGAAATTGATTCAGTAGTTCCATTTTATACCGTTATCTTTTGTTAGCCGTTATCCATTGTTGCTGCCGAAGCGAGAGACAATGCGATCAAATTGCGGAAACCGGGGCAGCGTCAGGCCCGGAACCACCCGAAACAGGGCAATCAGGAAACTGAACACCAGAGCGGCTATCAAGGGCACGTGGAACAGGTTGCGCTGGGGTCGGAATATTTCCGGGTCTTTTTCGTTGGCTTCCAGCGTATCGATCATCTGATAGATACCCGAGAGTTCTTCAAGATTACGAGCACGAAAAAACGCACCGCTGGTCTCGGTGGCGATGCGTTGCAGCAACGCTTCGTCGAGGTCGCGTGACGGGTTGATTCGACGGGTGCCAAATCCGAACATGCCGGACACTTCCATCACCTCGGCACCCAGCCCGATGGTGTAGATTTTGACGTCGTTTTCCGCCGCCAGTTTGGCGGCTTCATCCGGGCTGACTTCCCCAGCGGTGTTGGCACCGTCTGTGAGCAGAATCACCACTCGACTGTCGGCCGGATTTTTGGCCAGCCGTTTGATGCTCAGACCAATGGCATCACCAATGGCTGTCTCTTTTCCCGCAAGGCCAATCTGCGCTTCATCAAGATACGTCCGAATGGTCTCCAGATCGAACGTCAATGGCGATTGCATGTAAGCGTTGCTGCCAAATAACACCAGTCCAAGACGGTCGCCCTGACGCTGGCTGATAAAGCCATCCAGAACGTGCTTGATGGCTTGTAAACGAGTCGCTCTGCGGCCTTCGATGACCATGTCTTCCTGCGCCATACTGCCGGAAATATCGACAGCCAATAGCATGTCCCGGCCACTGGTGGGCAGCTCGACTTCATCGCCAAGCGAATAAGGCCGTGCCAGTGCCACCACCAGGCACACCCACATCAACAGCGGCAGTGTCCAGGGCAGCCAGCCCTGTTGGTGAGTTGGTGTCAGGGTCTCGGCCTGTTGTTGCCAGACCGATAAGTTCGGGACTTTCAGGGCTGCTTTTTCCCGCCCGGTCGCGGGCAGTAACCAGCGAACCAGCCAGGGCAGCGGTAGGAGTAGAAATACCCAGGGCCAATGCCATTCCATCAGTGAGAACCTCCTTGTGGGGCAGGGTGCCGTGATACCTGATTCACCCAGTCGACACATTGCTCGTACAAATCTGTCAGGACGGATTCCGTCAGCGTGGATTGAACCTGATAAGGGCCGTGTGCCAGTGCCTGACGATGGTCGGCTGAAAACGTCTGGCCACTGCGGGATTCCAGCCAATCAACCCAGGCGTCCCCCGACAGGCTTAGAACCTGGGGTTCACAGCGGCGGCAATAGCGCTTGAGCTGGGCGTTGAGGTTGGCACATAACAGGGCGTTTTTATGATGATGCTGCTGCCATTCCTGATGACACTCTTCCAGTGCATCGATCAGCTCGTGTTTCAAGCGGCGGCTCTGAAACCAGTGAGTAATGGTGTGTCGATACTGGTACAGGATTACGCCACTGAGTAACAACAGCGCAATCAGCAAAAGCCACCAGCCCGGTGCCAGCGGCCAAAAAGAGACCGGGTCGGGCAGGTGAATGTCTTCCAGTTGCAGAGTCGATGCTGCTGGAGAGGTGGGCGTTGTTGGGGCAGTAGGCGTTGTTGGGAGAGTCGGCGTCGTTGCAGTGCTCATACGTTCTTCCTCTGACGGCTGATGCCCATGCCATCGCGCAGGCAGATCAATGGATTCTGATCCGTGGCAATGCGAATCAGTGGCACGCCCAGACGACGAGTGTCCTGCTCCAGTTGTTGGCTGAATTGCTCAAAGGCCTGACGGTGGGCACTGCGTAACGTGGTCGAATGGGTGTTCAGACGAGCGCGTTGCTGGCCGTCAGTCATGTCGTACAGGCCCGGTGGTGGCAGCTCGGCTTCCATGGCATCGAAGACCTGAATCGCTGTGATGTCACAATGACGTGTGACCTGATGCAGTTGTCGAAAGGCCGCATCTGACCAGCCCTGAAAATCACTGACAAAATAAACGGCTGTGCCGGGGCGGGCAATGCGTCGCAGATGCTGACACACCGCTTCCAGCCGTGGGCCGGGAGCCGATGGCTGAACCGACTCATTGGCCTGTTTGGACAAAGCCTGAATCAGATGCAAGACCTGCCGCGCACCAGTGGCCGGGCGCAGATCAATTTCCTGCTGGTCATCAAACACCAGCGCCCCGATACGATCGCCTTCGTTCAGCGCTGACCAGCCCAGCAGGGCACACAGATCGGCGGCCAGTACCTGTTTCAGCGCCCGACGAGTGCCAAAACGCATTCCGGCTCGCAGGTCACAGACCAACAAGATCGGACGTTCCTTTTCTTCCTGAAACACCTTGATGTGTGGCTGGCTGGTGCGTGCGGTCACGCGCCAGTCCATGGTGCGAATATCATCCCCCGGTTGATACTGGCGGACTTCCGAAAAGTCGATGCCACGGCCTCGAGTGCGGGAAATGTGAGTGCCTGCCAGCGTGCTCAATACCTTGCGCTGCTTGCGCAGGGGCAACTGGCTGGCCAGCTTTTGCAGTCCGACCAGAGCCGCAGTCTGTACTTCGCCGCCACTGGAAAACGCGGCGGGCACCTCAGAACCGGAATGTGTGGAGTGAGCGCTGGACTGTTTCATGATCAGATCACAGCCACCTGTTGCAGCAGCGTATCAATCACCTGATCGGTGGTGACGCCACTGGCTTCAGCCTCGAAGCTCAGCAACAGTCGATGACGCAACACGTCGTGGGCAATGGCCTGAACATCGTCCGGGCTGACGTAATCGCGCCCGGCCAGCCAGGCATGAGAGCGTGCACAGCGTTCCAGCGCCAGAGTGCCACGCGGACTGGCACCGTATTCAATCCAGTTGGCCAACTCCGGGGAGTAATCCTGAGGGCGGCGGGTGGCCATGACCAACTGCACGATGTATTGCTCAACCGCTTCGCTCAAGTGCAGTTGCAGGGATTGCTGACGGGCCGCAAAGATGTCTTCCTGAGTCAGGTTAACAGTGTTGTCAGCGGTTTGTTGCAAGGCTTCACCGCGCACCAGTCGCAGAATTTGCAGCTCGGCGTCGGCATCCGGGTAGCCAATGCGGACGTGCATGATAAAGCGGTCAAGCTGGGCTTCCGGCAGCGGGTAAGTACCTTCCTGTTCAATCGGGTTTTGGGTCGCCATGACCATAAACAGCTCTGGCAGCGGGCGGGTAACGCCACCGACGGTGGTCTGACGCTCGGCCATGGCTTCCAGCAGTGCGCTTTGTACCTTGGCTGGGGCACGGTTGATTTCGTCCGCCAGAATCAGATTGTGGAAAATCGGCCCCGGCTGGAAGGCAAATTCCTGCTGTTCGGGGCGGTACACTTCGGTACCGGTAATATCGCCGGGCAGCAAGTCCGGGGTGAACTGGATACGTTTGAAATCGCCTTCAAGGCAAGCTGCCAAGGCGTTGATGGCTTTGGTTTTGGCCAGGCCCGGCGCACCTTCCACCAGCAGGTGTCCGTCACTGAGCAGTGACACTAACAGACGATCGACCAGATGCGGCTGACCAATAATACGAGCCTGAAGTGCAGTGCGTAACTGCTGGAATCCCTGTTGCTGAGTCATTCGCGTTTCCTGATGCATGGTTAACGGATTCAGAGCGGCTCGCATCAGCGGGCCAATTTCCTTCGCTGAGAGTATGGGCGTAATAAGAAAGTTCAAGCCATGGTAATGGGTTTGTGGTGGCGATTTTTTTATGAGAGTGGAATGATGGAAGGCACGTTTGATAACCATTTGCCAAGAGATCAGACATTATGCTCACCGCTTTGCACGATATTATTATGGAACGGAATTCCGACGCTCAGGCTAACCTGCTCAGTCGTTTTGCCGATATGTATTACGCCAACGCTCCGATGGATGAACTGCTGCTGCGGCCGGTATCAGATCTGTACGGGGCAACCCTGTCGAGCTGGCATTTTGTGCAGGAAAGGCGACCGCAGGAAGCCAAAGTGCGGGTGTTTAACCCGGATCATGAAAATCATGGCTGGCAGTCGTTGCATACCGTGGTTGAAATTGTGTGTGAGGATATGCCGTTTCTGGTGGACTCCATCCGGCTTCAACTGAACGCCCGTCAGATGTCGCTGCATGCGATTCATTACGCGGTGCTTCACGCCAGTCGAGATGATAAACACCAGTTGTGCAGTGACCTTAACTGGCACGAGCCATCACCAGACACCACGCCTGAAGCCATTATCTACATTGAATTTGATCACCACTCTGACCAGCAATTACTGAATGAATTGAGCGACAGTCTGGTGCAGGTGATCGACGAAGTGCGTTGCTGCGTGGAAGACTTTGAGCCGATCACCGAACGAGTGGCCATTGTGGCGGATGAGTTGTCGGCGGCGACGGTCGATGGTGCCCGCGAGGCCGAGTCGTTCCTGCGCTGGTTGATGAACAACCATTTTACCTTCCTGGCTTCGGATGAATTCCATTTTGAAAACGATGGCGATGCCGATTATGTGGTGCGGGATGTGGAACGCGATCTGGGCGTCTTCCGTTATCAACCGGCGGCCCGTGACCGTCTGAAGTTGCAAGATCTGGCCGAGGAAATTCGCCAGTTTATTACCCGCTCCCAGCCGGTCAGCTTTATGAAATCGGGCATTCGCAGCCGGGTACATCGTCCAGCCTACCCGGATTATGTGGTGGTGAAGCGTTACGACGATCAGGGCAAGGCCATTGGTGGTGTGCGTTTCATGGGCCTGTTCACCTCGCTGGTGTACATCGAAACTCCGAACAATATTCCGATTGTGCGTGACAAGCTGACCGCCGTGCGCGACCGCGCCGGGTTTGATGCCTTCAGCCACAATGGCAAGGAGCTGAACCGGATTCTGGAAGTGTACCCGCGTGATGAGTTGTTCCAGTCACCAGTGGATCATCTGTATCGCACTGCCATCAGCATTCTGAACATTCAGGAACGCCGTCAGACGCGGGTGTATCTGCGCAAAGATCCGTACAGCAAGTTTGTTTCCTGTCTTGCCTACGTGCCTCGGGATATTTACAACACCGAGCTGCGCCAGCGCATCGAAAACGTACTGGTGAGCGAATTCTCGCCACTGGATATTGAATCCACCACGCATTTCTCGGAGTCGGTACTGGCCCGTGCCCAGTACACCGTGCGCCTCGATCCGAATCAGCCAGTGGATTTTGATGAAGGGCTGGTCGAACACAAGATTCGTCAGGTGGTGCGTTCCTGGGGCGATGAGCTTCACACCGCACTGGTTGAGCAAGTCGGTGAAGAGCGTGGCAACCGCCAGTTCCACCAATATCGCGGGGCGTTCCCGGCAGGGTATCGGGAAACGTTTGTGGCCCGCACCGCCGTGGCCGATATTCAGCATATGGAGTCGTTGAACCAGAGCGAACCGGGCCAGTTGGCGATGAGCTTCTATCGGGAGCTGGAAGAAAGCAGCAATCAACTGCGCTTCAAGCTGTTCAACCTCGATAACATTCTGCCACTGTCGGATGTGATTCCGGTGCTGGAAAACCTTGGCCTGCGGGTGCTGGGTGAGCACCCGTATGAAATCACCCGCAGCGATGGCCAGGTGATCTGGATTCACAACTTCCTGTTGGAATACACCCTGGCCGATCAGGTATCGATTGCTGAAGTGAAGAGCCTGTTCCAGGATTCCTTCAAAGCCATCTGGCAAGGACAGGCCGAGAACGACGCCTTCAACCGCCTGGTACTGGGCGGACAGCTGAGCTGGAAAGACATCGCGCTGTTGCGTGCTTACGCGCGTTATATGAAGCAGATCCGGTTTGGCATTTCCGAAACCTACATTGCCGCCACGCTGGCGCGTTACGTTCCGGTCAGTGCCTTGTTGGTGAAGCTCTTCCATACCCGGTTTGGTCTGGAACCCCAAACGGACGAAGAACGGGCAGAGCGCTTTGCCGAGCTGGAGCAACAACTGCTGGCATCGCTGGACGATGTCACCCAGTTGAACGAAGACCGTACCATCCGTCGCTATCTGGAACTGATGAAAGCCACGCTGCGCACCAACTTCTTCCAGTGCGATGAGCAGGGTGACACCAAGTCCTATATCTCGCTCAAGATTGACCCTTCCGTTATTTCCGATATGCCGTTGCCACGGCCCATGTTTGAAATCTTCGTCTACTCGCCGCGCGTTGAAGGTGTTCACCTGCGTGGTGGCAAGGTCGCACGTGGCGGCTTGCGCTGGTCAGACCGGACGGATGACTTCCGCACCGAGGTGCTGGGTCTGGTGAAAGCGCAGCAGGTTAAGAACGCGGTGATTGTGCCGGTCGGTGCCAAGGGCGGTTTTGTCGCCAAGCAGCTTCCGACCACCGGGGGCCGGGACGCCTTTATGGCGGAAGGTATTGGTTGCTATCAGACCTTTATCAGTGCCTTGCTGGACGTCACTGACAATTTGGCCGAAGGCCAGGTGGTGCCGCCTGCGGGTGTGGTGCGCCATGACCCGGACGATACCTATCTGGTGGTGGCGGCGGACAAGGGCACCGCGACCTTCTCGGACATTGCCAACGCCATTGCGGTGGAACGCGGCTTCTGGATGGGCGATGCCTTCGCTTCTGGCGGTTCCATTGGTTACGACCACAAGAAAATGGGCATTACCGCGCGCGGAGCCTGGGTGTCGGTACAACGCCATTTCCGCGAGCAGGGACACAATGTCCAGACCACCGATTTCTCGGTGGTGGGTGTGGGTGATATGGGCGGTGACGTGTTCGGTAACGGCATGTTGCAGTCCGAGCATATTTGTCTGGTGGCGGCCTTTAACCACCTGCACATCTTTATCGACCCGAACCCGGATGCCGCGGCCAGCTTCGCCGAGCGCAAGCGTTTGTTTGAACTGCCGCGTTCATCCTGGGAAGACTACAACAAAGCGCTGATTTCCCGTGGTGGTGGCATCTTCTCGCGTTCGGCCAAAAGTGTGCCGATTTCACTGGAAATGAAGCAGTGCTTCGGCATTACCGATGATCGTCTGGCCCCGAGTGATCTGATTCAGGCGGTGCTGAAAGCGCCTGTGGATCTGATCTGGAACGGTGGCATTGGCACCTACGTCAAGGCCAGTGATGAGTGGGACTCCCAGGTCGGCGACAAGGCCAACGATAGCCTGCGCGTTAACGGCAACGAGCTGCGCGCAAAAGTCGTGGGCGAGGGCGGTAACCTGGGTATGACCCAGTTGGGCCGAATCGAGTTTGCCCAAAACGGCGGTGCCAGCTACACCGACTTTATCGACAACGCCGGTGGTGTGGACTGCTCCGACCACGAGGTCAACATCAAGATCATGCTGAATGAGGTCATTGATAACGGCGATCTGACCCGCAAACAGCGCAACGAAATCTTTATGAGCCTGACCGATGACGTGGCCTCACTGGTGCTGAGCAACAACTATCATCAGACCCAGGCCATTGCTCTGTCTTACAGCGATTGTCGCACCCGTCTGGACGAATACATTCGTCTGATGAAAGCCTACGAAAGCGACGGCAAGCTCAATCGCTCGCTGGAATTCCTGCCCGATGACGAGCTGCTGACCGAACGCAAGAACGCCGGTGAAGGTTTGACGCGTCCTGAACTGTCGGTGCTGATTTCCTACATCAAGGCCGATCTGAAAGAGCAGCTCAACGAGCCGCTGATTTACGACAACCCATACGTCGCCAGTATCCTGACCACCGCCTTCCCGGATGCCCTGAGTCAGCGCTTTGAAGACCAGTTAATGCAGCATCGTCTGCGCCGTGAAATCATCGCCACCCAACTGGCCAACGATCTGGTCAACTACATGGGTATCATTTTTGTGCATCGTCTGCACAAATCGACCGGGGCTTCCATGGCCGATATTGCCTGTGCTTACGTGGCGGCGCGGGATATTTTCTCGCTGGCGGACTACTGGGAAGCCATCACCGAAATGGATTACCACATCAGTACCGGTCTGCAAGAAACGATGATGTCTGATCTGATGCGTCTGGTGCGTCGTACCTCACGCTGGTTCCTGCGTAACCGCCGGGCCGGTATCAACACCGAGGACGAAATTGAACGCTTCCGGGGTGCAGTGCAGGATATTTCCAGCAACCTTGGCAGTACTCTGCGCGGTGACGCTCTGCAGCGCTGGCGCAGCACTTATGAAGAGCGCATTGATCAGGGCGTGCCACAACCACTGGCGGCCTACAGCGCCGGTGCGATCAACCTGTACTCATCGCTGGGCATTATCGAGGTGGCCAATGAGACCGGTCATCCGGTCGCCGATGTTGCGGCGGCGTACTTTGAACTGGGAGAAGCGCTGTCGTTGAGCTGGTTTGCCGAGCAGATCAACACACTGCCAGCCGCCAGTCACTGGAATGCGCTGGCGCGGGAAACCCTGCGTGACGATCTCGACTCCCAACAGCGCTCGCTGACCATGGGTGTGCTGAGCATCCAACAGCCGGATGAGTCGTTCGGAGACGCATTGGCACGTTGGGAAGAACAGCAGGCACCGCTGATCGAGCGTTGGAACAACATGCTGGCAGAACTGCAAGGGGCGGAAGTCATGGAGTTCTCCATGGTCGCTGTGGCCTTGCGTGACTTGCTGGATCTGGCCAACGCCAGTTTGCCGGAGCCGGAGTGCGCTTCCGCTACGGACAGTGCGGCGGATGAATCGGCATAATTGACAGGAAAGTTAATAATAGCCTTAATAGAAACTTCAACAGAATGCCGGTGACAAACCGGCATTCTTTGTTTGGGAACTTCGATTTATGACCACACCAACCATGCTTCCCCTGTATCAGATGGATGCTTTCAGTGATCAGCGCTTTCGTGGCAATCCGGCGGCGGTATGCCCGCTGGAGAGCTGGCTGGAAGACGCACTCATGCAACAGATTGCGGCGGAAAACAATCTGGCTGAAACCGCCTTTCTGGTGCCGCAGCCTGACGATGCGGCGTCCGACTTCCAGCTGCGCTGGTTTACACCGACCGTGGAGGTCAACCTCTGTGGCCACGCCACGCTGGCCAGTGCGTTCTGGTACTTCACTCACGCCAACCCGGATGCCAGGCAGGTGCGTTTTAGTACCCGCAGCGGCATTCTGACGGCCACTCGTCAGGGAGAGCGCATCGCTCTGACCATGCCCGCAACGGAAGTGACCGAGTACCCGACCGCCGATGATCTGGTCAAAGCGGTTGGAGCAGATAAGGTCAGCGCCAGCTATCACGCCGGAGAAGACCTGATGCTGGTGCTCGACAGCGAAGCCGATGTACTGGCGTGCCAGCCGGACTTCAATGCGCTGGCGGAATTTCCGGCCCGTGGCATCATCGTGACGGCTCGTGGCGATGAGACTGACTTTGTCTGCCGCTTCTTTGCTCCGGCTTCCGGCATTAACGAAGACCCGGTGACAGGCTCAGCCTTCTGCGCTCTGATGCCGTACTGGTCGCAGCAACTGCAATCACCGGTTCTGCATGGCCGTCAGGTGTCCAAACGGTGCGGCGATGTTTACTGTTTCTGGCCCGGTGACAACCGTGTGGTGCTGTCTGGCCACTGTGTTGAGTATTTATCAGGCACCATTCAGGTGGGATAAGCCACGCAATTCAGGCGTTGAAATAGCAGGGGGAAGGGGAAGATGTACGTTCTGATCTGGAATTACATCGCCGCACACGTCAAGGGACCACAGCAATACCGAAGTTCAGAAAATGGCAGTGCTGGTTGGGAAGCGGGTTTAGATTGAACCCGACCGGACAGTCACGCCAATTGACGCTGGTGACTGTCTGGTCGAGTTTGAATTACTGCAGATTAATTCCAGTTTGCAACGCCCAGGTGCTTAAGCGTTTGAATGGTAAGCTGACCTGTCGCCAGTTCATTGGCTTTCTGATAACGAGAAACAGCGTTCATTGTACGCCAGCCGTATACACCGTCGGCTGGGCCTGGTTCAAATCCTTTTTCAGTCAGCGCTTTTTGCAGCTCTGCTACAACACCGGAAGTTGTGTTGGTTTCACACAAAATCTCACGCCACTCCATATTGGCGTCAGCCACTTTGACAGTTTGTTCCAGTTCTTTGAACTCAGCTGGGATGGTTTGCTTGATTTCTTCTGGAGCCTTAACCATTTTTTCAATCTGAATGGTTTCATAAACGGCTGGGTGCAGAACCGTTTTGGTGTGAGCTGGAACATCGACAACCTGTTTGGTAATCGTTTTGTATTCAGCCGGGATAGTCGTTTCTTCGGTACGTTCCGGTTTAACCAGGATGGTCTTCTTAACGACTTTGGATTCTTCTGGGACCTCTACAAGGCACATGATTTCGCCGGTAGCTTCATCCAGCTTTTCAATGGGTCCACGGCCTTTTTTCCAGGCGGTGTACGCAGGACGAAGAACCACTTTTTCTTCTACTGTTTCGTACTCGGCGGGTAGCTTGACCAGCTTGGTAGAGGCTTCTTTAACGATGACTTGTTCTTCGACAGTCGTGTAAGTAGCTGGTACAACGATCAGTTCTTCCCACTCTTCGCTGACCAGAACCTCATTAGTCACCTGTTCGTATTCTGCCGGGTTTACTTCAACGGTTTGCAGTTCAGGAGAAACCTGTACTTTTTTCAGCTGGGTTTCATATTGCTCCGGGATGACAACGCGGGCATAGCAATGACCGGGAACTGCATTCGGGGGAAGCAGGTCGGACACCATTGAGCTGGATGAAGAACTCTCAACGATAACGGAGTTGTTTTCTGCAATCGGCGCATCGGCTGTTGTACCTGACACTGTCGCTTGTTTCTTCTCCAGTGCATCACGCAGATCTTTGTTTTGCATTTCCAGATCAGACTTGCTTTTGAGCAGGGCCTGGTACTCTGGAGAGTTTTCCAGTGTGGTTGAGGAAGCATTTTTTGCAGGTTGAGTTGAGCAGCCGCTCATCACAGCCAAAGCCAGGCCTGAAACAAGAAAGTATTTGGTCTTCATGGATAGATATTCCTTTAACATTGCTTTTTACAGAAAGGCGAATCAACGATATCGCTCGGTATCAGGATAGTTACTTATAATGAAATGTCTTACTTTGAATGGTAAAACTTTCTTCTCTCATATTGAATTGCTATTTATCAGTAGCAACTAATTATGACCTGTACCTGATGAGTACGAAAAGTCTCTGGAAATCCTTCCAAGCTCAACGCTGCTGCGGTTTAAAAAAGTGCTTCAGATTTAAATAGCCGCTGGCGTATTCCGCTTCGTCAAACAAGCGTTGCTGACGCTGACCATCCTGATTCAATTGCTCAAAGGTGTATTCGGCGTCTGCCATCATGTCTTCGCAGGTGTTCTGGTCGGGCAGTGCCAGAATTTCCTGTTCGATCTTGTGGGCCTGGTCGAGTGTGATGGCCCGGTGTTGCATCTCATGTTCCAGCAGTTTGGGGTAGTAAGCCCGCCACTGATACTTCAAGTAGTCGGACTGGGTCTGCAGCGTTGGCATGCGGATTTCAATATCCGCGGTGATGGTGACGGAGTCGATGCGACAGCCTGCCTGATGCCCTTTGGCGCGCATTTGTACGCTGAGGCGAGAAGTGGTCAGGGCAACTTCTGTCAGCCCCTGTTCGGTTTGGTGATTGGCCCGGCGCAGGGCCTGACTGAGTTCGACCGATGTACTGGCGTTAATGACGTAATCGCTGCGACTGTCGTTCACAATCACGTCGGCCTGGCTGGCCGTCGCCATCAGTAAAGTGATCATTGAGCCGACCAGCGAACGTTGAGTAACAGACGACATAACGACTCCAGAATATCAATCGAACACATGAAAATAAGGCTGTTTGGCACGGACTGCAGAGTTTAGTACGGACGGCGGGCAAAAGGTTCTTCAGGCCCGGTTGCTGCTTTGTCCGGTCATGATGGCTGACCCGATCAGATACGCCAGTCGCAGCGCTTCGGGAACGTGGTCGGTATCGGTCAGGCGAGTCAGCACCTGCCGCATCACCGCGATGCATGGCGTGTTTTTCCAGTTCTGGTGTCGGTAGGCAGTATAAACGGTGTTTTTTATCTTACTCTGGCAGCGGCGATTGGGTGGGCAATGAATCAGGCGTCTGCCTGAGCTGGCGATAGGCTTTGGGTGTCTGTCCGGTGGCCTGTTTGAACAGGCGTCTGAACGTACTGGCACTGCCATAACCGGCGCGTTCACCCACGCGTTCCAGCGACAGGTTGGTGTTTTGTAGCAACAAACTGGCGTGTCGAATGCGCAATTGCTGCAGGTACTGGCCGGGGCTGATCTGGTGAGCGGCCTGAAAACGGCGTGACAGCGTTCGTTCGCTGACGTGATGTGCTGTGGCGAGGGTTTTCAGATCCAGTGGCTGGCTGATATGGCGTTGCATCCAGCTTTCGACCGACAGAATCAAGGTGTCCTGATGGTCGCTCTGGGATTGCAGGAACAGGTAGGGGGCCATGTGATCCTGATTGGCGTCGATCAGCATGGTGCGGGCGCAATCAATCACCAGTTGGCGTCCGGTATGAGACTCGGCAATCTGCAGCATGGCGCTGATGTTGGCACTCATGGCTCCGGTGCAGTAGAGCCGTCCTCGCTGGATAATCTGGCGCTGGGTATCGAGTTGAATATTCGGGTAACGTTGCTGGAACAACGTGCTGAGCCACCAGGCGGTGGTGGCTTCGCCATCCTTGATCAGCCCGGCTTCGGCGAGCAGAAACACGCCGCTGCAGTTGGCGGAAATCACCACGCCTTGCTGATGCAACGACTGCAACCAGCGCATCTCCGGCCTCAGGCGGGTCAGCTTCTGAATCAGATCTTCCAGCCCGGTGTGATGAATGCCGGGAATCAGCACCACATCGGGCAGAGTGCCCTGGCTGGCTTGTTGTTCAATATCCCGCAAGCTGGCATCGGCCAGCACCCGAGTGCCGTTGGACGCCGTCACCGGGCCGATGTCCCGCGCCACCAGTTGGCATTGATACAGCGGCTCGTGATTGCCCTGTTGCTTCCACAGGGTGTTCAGGACGTTAAATACATCCAGCGGGCCAAAGATGCCGGACGACTGAAAGCCCTCGAAAACCAGTCCCAGAACGGTACGCATGCCGTACTCCTGTCGGTGATGATGCTCTGATGATAGAAGGATTGCGGTCAATTTCGCAGGGTTATAAGCCGAGTCTGTCCGGTTTTGCACGCTATATGGCGAGTTTGTGTCTGAATCTGCTTCTTGCGGGTTGCTAGCATAGCAATGGTTGATGGTGCTCACGGCAATCCCGCCGTTGGGCTGACGCACACGAGGTTGTTATGTCTGATACTGAAATTGGCCGTTACCCGATCCCTGAACTGGCCGAGTTGCCGGATGATATTCGCACTCGCATGCTGGATGTGCAGGAGAAAGCCGGGTTTATTCCCAATGTATTTTTGGTACTGGCGCACCGTCCGGCGGAATTCCGGGCCTTCTTTGCTTATCATGATGCGCTGATGGAGCGTGAGGAAAGCACGCTGACCCCGGCAGAAAAGGAAATGATCATTGTCGCCACCAGCGCCGCGAACGGCTGTCAGTATTGCGTCGTGGCCCACGGTGCCTTGCTGCGGATTTTCGCCAAGGAGCCATTGTTGGCGGATCAGATTGCGGTGAACTACCTGCACGCGCCTCTGACCGAGCGTCAGAAAGCCATGCTGGCGTTTGCCCTGAAGCTGTCACGCTCCCCGGAGCTGGTGTCTGAAGCGGACTATCAGACGCTGTATGAACAGGATTATACCGACGATGATATCTGGGACATTGCTGGTATTACCGCGTTCTTCGGGTTATCCAACCGCATGGCGATTGTGACGGCGATGCAGGCCAACCGTGAGTTCTACACCATGGCGCGCGAGCCTCGCACCAAATCCTGAAGCTCCGCTCCAACGTTCTGTTCTTCTGTGAACGTTAGACTTTGAGCAGTGCTTTGACAGCGCTGCTCATTGCCACATCGCCTTCGGCACTGTAGTCCTGTACTCGCTGAGTGATCTTGTCGAGGTTATAGAGGTAGTTCACCATCATTCCGGCAGATTGCTTCAGGCCGTTATCGGAACAGTCGGCCAGCCAGTTGATGCGCGCCACTTCTGCACCGTTACTGAGATGAAAATGTGATACCGGATCGAGCGCGGTCTCGCCGCGTCGTTTTTCCACCACCAGATAATGTGCAGCCAGTTGCAGCAGTGGTTCGCGGTAACTGCGTTCGATGGCCTCCTGTTGTTGCCAGCCAAATGTCCATTCTGATGCCCACTGTGGCTGTCGTATTTGTATCCAGGCAGCGCCTCCGGGTATTGCAGCGAGCTGTTCATCGTCCTGTCGGGACAGCCAGCGGGTGAAGCCGGGAATGGGTGATAGAGTCGAGAATTGCTTCAGGCCGGGGAAGTCCTGCTGCAGTTTGCGCACCACCTGCTTGATCAGGAAGTTGCCAAAACTGATGCCCGCCAGCCCTTTCTGGGCATTGGATATCGAATAAAAAATCGCCGTATCAGCCTGACTCAAATCCAGCACTGGAGCCTGTTCATCGAGCAGGGTTTGGACGTTGTCAGCCAGCCCTTGCACCAGCGCCACTTCAACAAAAATCAGCGGCTCATCCGGCATATTGGGATGGAAGAAAGCAAAGCAGCGACGGTCGGATTCCAGCCGGTTTTTCAGGTCGTCCCAGCTTTGAATCGCATGAACGGCCTCGTAGGCGATCAGCTTTTCCAGAATCTGGGCACTGGACTGCCAGGTGATTTGCTCCAGCCGCAACAGGCCAATATCAAACCAGTTGACCAGCACGCGTTTCAGGTCGGCTTCCAGTGTGACCAGCTCCGGCTGGTGTCTGAGTTGATGCAGCAGTTCGGCGCGCATATCGACCAGAAACTTCACCCCGTCAGGCAATTCGGTGAACTGGGTCAGCAGTCGCTGGCGCGGTGGGTCGAGGCTGTCGCGCAAGGTAATGCGAGCGGCGGGGCGCTGTTCCGGGCTGGCCTCACGCCATTGTTCAATCGCCGCTTCAATGATGTTGTTATCCACATCGTAGTCGCGGCTGAGCAATTGCAAGAAGCGCAAGCGGCCATCGGTGTCCATGTCCAGATAATTACTGCCCAACTGGGCGGTGTGCTGGCGAGCGGTCACTTCACCACCGGGGTGATTCAGACAACTGTTGATCCAGTCCTTGAGTTGCGGGATTTCGTCATCCGGGAGACTGGGCGACAGCTTCAGGTGTTTCTGAAAAGCGCTGCCAGACACGTCCTGCCAGACGTTGCGAACGTGGTTCAGGGTGCGATTCAGCAAGTTGGTTCTGATCTGATCACTCATGTCATTCTCCGGCTCAAACAGCGGCTTGGGAGGTTCTGCTCATTGAGAGCGCTCCCTGATAAAAGTGTGGTCTATGTTGGCAAATTAACAAGAGCCTTGAATAAAACCAAGGGTTTTTACTTGGTTTATGTCGTTGGCTTGATGGTTTTTTCTGGGTTTTTACTTGGTTTTTAGGAAGGGTGGCGTTAGTGTGACTTCACAAATTTCCAATGGAGAGCACCGATGTTGATTGATAAGACAGAATCCGCACTGCTGGTGATTGATGTACAGGACAAGCTGCTGCCGGGCGTACACGAACATGAAAAACTGGTGGAGAACTGCCGTTGGTTGATTGAAGCGGCTGAGTTGATGGGGGTGCCTGTGATGGCGTCCGAACAGTACCCTCAAGGTGTTGGCCCAACCGCTCCGGCTCTACGTGAGCTGATCAAAGAGGAATCCGTGGTGGCCAAAACCTGGTTCTCCTGCGCCGACTCCGAAGCCTGCATGAGTCAACTGAACAAGCTTGATTGCCCACAGGTAGTGATCTGCGGCATGGAAGCACACGTGTGCGTATTGCAAACGGCGATGAAACTGCAGCAACAAGGCAAGCAGGTGTATGTAGTGACCGATGCCATTTCAGCCCGTCAGCCACACGACACCGAAGCCGCCATCCAGCGCATGCAAGCCGCCGGTGTGACCATGGTGACGCGTGAAATGGTGGGCTTTGAATGGGTACGCCGTTCCGATGCGCCGGAGTTCCGCGAGTTCAGCAAGCGCTTCCTGCAGTAATTACCCGATTGAAGCGGGCATCAGGCAGCGTGTCAGTACAAGGTTCTGACGGTGTGTCGGCAGAACAGGGGCGTCTGTTGGCCGAGATGGCGGAGCAGTCAACGGATATGATCTCGCGTCATACCCCGGACGACTGGCGTTTTATCTATGTCTCGCCCGCGATTACTCATCTTCTGGGTTATACGGTCGAGGAAATCATCGGGGTGTCGGCGTATGCGCTGTATCACCCGGATGATGCGGAAGACTTTCAGCGCCGTGCGCCCAGCGTCATCTACGACCGTGGTCTTTACACTCATACCTACCGCTTTCGTTGCAAGGACGGACGGTACACCTGGCTGGAAAGCACCAGTCGTTCGATTCGTGACCCGCAAACCGGGGCGTTAAAAGAAATTCTGGTGGTCTCGCGGGATGTCAGCCGTCGTATCGAAGCCGAGCATGCCAACCGGCGTTTGGCCAGAGTGCTGGAAAGCAGCAGCGATCTGGTGATCTTCCTTGATGCCGAGCATCGGGTTAGCGATATGAACGAAGCCGCTCGTCAGCGCCTGGCCATTGTGCCGATGGCGTGTCCCGCTTTGATGTTGAAAGACCTGTTTCATCCCGTCAGTTATCAGCATCTGCATGAAAAGGGATTGGTCGGTGTGCAGCAGTCCGGCCATTGGCGCGGCAGTGCTGACATGATGGCCCAGAACGGCGATGTGATTCCGGTGCTGCTGGAAATTCTGGCTCACCAAACCTTGTCTGGCGACATGGAATACTTGTCGCTGGTGGCACGGGATATGACTGCACAACAGGCAATGGAGCAGGAGCGGGCGCAATATCAGGCTGATGTGGCGAGAGCCAGCCGCCTGGTGACGGTGGGCGAAATGGCGTCCGGGCTGGCGCATGAACTGAATCAGCCGCTGACAGCGGTGGTCAATTACGTCAGTGGCCTTGAGCGTCGCATTCAAGGCAAGGAACAGGTTGAGGTGGCGACCTTGTTGCCGCCACTGCAGCGTATTCGAGCCACGGCCTTGCGAGCGGGCAGCATTATTCGCCGCATGATGGATTTCAGTCGCAAACGACCTCCGAGACAACAGCAACTGGCGCTGGAAAATCTGATTCTGGATGTGTTCGACTTTTGCAGTCGCAGCGCGCATCAGCATCATGTCATGCTGGAACCTCCGCAGTTGTCATCGCCCTTGTACGTCTGGGCCGATCGGGTGCAACTGGAGCAGGTGTTGCTGAACTTGCTGCTGAATGCCATCGAAGCCTGCACTCTGGCGTCACTCGCCCAACCGGGGCGGGTGTGGGTGACTGTCGTACAAGATGCCAATACCGAGGCCGGTCGGGTTCAGATAGAGGTACACGATCAGGGCTGTGGTCTGCCAGAAACCGGCCTGGTGCCCTTGCTGGAACCGTTTTACACCACCAAGCCCGAAGGGCTGGGCATGGGGTTGGCCATCAGCCGGGCGCTGGTGGAAGTTCATGGTGGCACGCTGCAAGCCAGGACAAAATCCACTGGCGGGGCGGTTTTCAGCTTCAGTCTGCGCCTTGCGCCTGATATAACCGCCGCCCCATCAACAGAAGACAGCAAGCGAGACTGACAGGCGGTATGGAGAACGAAATCGATCAGATTGTGTACGTGGTGGACGATGACGCCGATGTGCGGGATTCACTCACCTGGCTTTTGGAGTCCATCGGTCTGAATGTCGTGGCTTGTGAGTCGGCGCTGGCATTTATCGAGACCTGTCCGCCGGAACAAAGTGGCTGTGTGATTATGGACGTGCGTATGCCGGGCCTCAGTGGCCTCAGTGCCCAGCAGCGTTTGCCGGAGCATCAGATCTGCATTCCGCTGATCATGATGTCGGCCCACGGCGATATTGATATGGCCGTTACCGCCATGACCCAGGGCGCACAGACGTTTCTGGAAAAGCCGTTTAATGATCAACTATTGCTGGATCAGGTTCAGACCGCACTGGATACCGACCGCCAGCGTTGCGCCGGGCGTCAGCAACAGCAGCAGATTCAGCACCGCTATAACGGCCTGACCCGGCGTGAAAAGCAGGTGTTTGATCGCATTATCAACGGTCTGGCCAATCAGGAAGTGGCGGACGATCTGGCTGTCAGTCGCAAAACGGTCGAAGGTCATCGTGCCAATGTGATGAAGAAAATGGCTGCATCCTCACTGGCCGATCTGATTCAGATGGCGGTGCTGATCGGGCAGGTTAATCTGGTGCGCTCTGACGATTGATCCTGTACTGGCGGATCGCTCCATACAGCACCAAATAGGCGGCGGCCAGCAACAGACACACCAACGTGCCCCAGTGAATCCCCAGTACTGGATAGAGAAAACTCACCGCCAGCGTGTACACCACCAGCGACCCCAGCCCATCCGGGTAATGCTTGATGGTGGTCGCCAGCACATCCGCACCGTAAGTCAGGTGCAGAATCAGCATCAGCGGAAAGAAACTGACCGGGAAAGCGGCCAGCAATCCTGCTCGTTCCGGCCCCAGCAGCGCACTCAGGCCAGTGATCATCAGAATCGTCAGAGACGCCATACTGGCCCGGAAAATCAGACTGCCAGTCTTGCTGCTCAGCCAGTGACGCCAAACGCTATCAGGGGCTGTTTGTTGAGATGCGGCAGCAACGGGCACTTCAGGAATGGGCTTCAACAAGGTGCGAAACAGCACAATCGCCGCCACCACAACCATCAGGCTGACCCAGCGATAGCCCGGCAACTGCTGCAACAGCAGATTACAGACAAAAAACGTGACCAGACCGGCGATGATCGCCAGCGGCATAAACGCCACCTTGCCACGGCGCACAATTACCTGTGCATAGCCCCACGCCAGCGCCGCCGAGGCACTCAGCCCGGACAAGGCATACACAGCACTGTCAGCGGCGAACTGCGCGCCTTGTTGCCAGCCAAAAAAGTACAGCGCAATGCCGGTGCCCAGCGGGAAGCCCGCCAGCAAGCCCGCATGACGCGGACTCATGCGTTCGGCCACTCTGGCCAGCAGAACAACGGTTAGAAACGTCACCAGGATTTTCGAAAGAATCAGCATCATCAGGCTCACGGCAGAAGAGGACGATAACCTACGCGTGCAACCACCGTGGCTCAATGCGTAAAAGTGCGTAGGGGAGTGATAGGAAAGGAACTCAAGTGGTCGCCTTCTATCTACACTGACTCTCTGTTTTTGTTATGTTATAACGTATTTTGGCAGTAATCATTAGAGAGAGGTAAACGCCATGGGTGCATTGGCTGTGTCGCAGGACACATCGTTGGGTCAGTTGTCGGAGTCATTTTTGCCCGATGTCTTGACGGATATTTACCTTGAAGACAAAAACATCGTGGTTTGGCGGCGTATCCTGCCGCCTGACCTGGTACTGGCATTGCAACAGCATTTACAAAAATCTCACTCCATCCGGTTGTCCTTATCACTTTCCCCCAAGGATGCGGCGGAGACGTTAAAGGCCGCGCTGTCCCCCGTGAGTTGCGGTACAGATTTGGCCAATATGCTGGCCGACATGGTGGAAATGTTCTGCTGCCTGTTTGATCTGGAACGTGCCGGGTTGCGCCTGACCACACTGGAAGGGGCGATGTGTCCGAAGTTCCATGTGGACAAGGTGCCTTGTCGTCTGGTGACGACGTTGACCGGGCCAGGAACAGAATGGCTACCGAATGACGTGTTGAATCGGGATGGCCTGGGTGCCGGAGCCGAGCATTTCAAATTGTATGATGATGATCGGGATATTCAGCAAATGACGCTGGGTGATGTGGCTCTGATCAAGGGAGAACGCTGGATTGGGAATGAGAATCGGGGTGTGGTGCATCGTTCTCCTTCCGTCAAACCGGGTGAGAAACGTCTGTTGATGACGCTGGATTTTGCTGACTGAATGTCAAATTACTGGAGTTGATTGTTTATGTTGTTTCGCCGTTCTCACACCGCTGGTGTGTTGATGACCCTGCTGGCAAGTACTGCTTTCAGCTCTGACCATGATGGTCAGCACAGCCACGTTCATGGTGCTGCCGAGTTGATGGTGGCGCTGGAAGGTGACTCGGTTGAGATCATGCTGGAATCTCCGGCTGCGAATATCGTGGGTTTTGAGCACAAGGCCACCTCGGCAGAGCAGATTGCAGCGGTTGAGCAGGCCGAAGCCTTGCTGAAGCAACCGCTGACGCTGTTTTCTCTGGGAGGGCAGTGTCAGGTTAGCGAGCTGGAGCTGAATATGGATGCGGTGGAGCCGGAAGCGCACGAACAGCACCATGACCACGAACAGCAGGACGACGATCATCATCATGAGAAGCATCATGATGAGCACAAACACGATCATGATGAGCACGAAGAAGCTCACGATCAAAAAGAGCAGGGTTCTTCTCATGGCGAAGTCAGCGCGCACTATCACTTCAAGTGCCAGAATGCTGACCAGATCCGTACTCTGACCGTGAATCTCGGGCAGCATTTTCCGGCCATTGAATCCCTGTCGGTTGCCTGGATCAACGAGAAAGCTCAGGGAGCCATGACGCTGAATAAAAGCCAGCTCACCGGTTCGCAGCGAACCATTGAATTTCGTTAATTGAGGGTGGGTATGAATCATCAAACGCTTACGGATCGCATGGCAATCAGCCTGTCATTTCTTTGTACCCTGCATTGTCTGGCGCTGCCGGTATTGTTGGCGGTGGTGCCGTCACTGACGGCTTTGTCGCTGGACAATGAAGCGTTTCACCTCTGGATGCTGGTTGCAGTTGTGCCAATCAGCGGATTTGCGCTGGCGGTGGGATACCGCAAGCACAACAGTTACCCGGTGCTGGTAATTGGGAGTCTGGGATTGCTGGTGATGATACTGGCGGTGCTGCTGGGCCATGACTGGCTGGGCGATGCGGGGGAAAAGATGCTGACGGTGCTGGGTGCGTCGGTGATCGCTCTGGCCCATTATCTGAACCAGAGACTGTGCCGCGAGCAGGATTGCCGCTGCCACGAATAGGCGGCGGTGTTACTCGTCTTTTGGTTCGTCTTCTTCGGTGTAAGGCTCGAAGCTGTCCATGGTCAGAGTGTAAGCTGAGGTAGCCACTTCATTTTCTGTCAGTGTGGTTTCCAGTACGCCAGAAACCCAGAAGGGATCGTACAGCGCTTCAAGCGTCAAACCATCGGGTGCGTTGACCAGAATAATCTGGTTTGGCGGCGGCGGCGGTACGTGAATACAGGCACCGAAGAAAGGCACCAGGAAGAATTGCGTGATCACCCGGTCATCGTCGAATTCCAGCGGCACAATAAAGCCCGCCAGACGAATGGCCTGGCCGTTCATGTCTTCAACCACGCGCGTGGAAACCAGTGCTTGCTGATAGGGATCTTCGTGGGCCTGGGCAACGGCAGCGCGAATCTGGCTGCTGAGTTGATCCTCTGCCGAACCATCTTGAATGTCGTTGATGTATTCCGGCGGATTCAACAAGGCATCGAGGTCATCCTCGGGCATCAGATCCGTCCAGTCGATGGTGTTGAACTCGGTCGGCTGAACCGCTGCAACGGCCTTGGCAAACAGGCCCGGCGAGTGGGAGGAGATGGATGACGAATCGCCACAGCCTGCCAATAATACTGCGGCGAGACCGAGCGAGCACAGGCGGATAACGCCTGGAATTACAAAGGGATTGTTCACAATCAAAGACCTGTCATACGCCGGTTGGCTATGTGATGTTATATTATTTCGACTTTAGTCACTCTGTGCATTCCACTGCAAGTCTTATATGTCTGTCATTCTGAATAACCTGCATTTTTCTTATCCTGGTTCCCGTCTGGCCACGCTTGAAATCGACCACTGGGCCGTGAATTCTGGCGAGGCGGTCTTTCTTCAGGGCCAGTCTGGCACGGGCAAATCCACCTTGTTGAACCTGATCAGTGGCGTGCTTTCGGGTGCGACGGGAGAAGTCTCGGTGCTGGGGCAGCGACTGGATGCTATGAGTGGCAGCCAGCGCGATCGGTTCCGGGCCAATCACATCGGCTATGTGTTTCAGCAGTTCAATCTGGTGCCGTATCTGGATGCGCTGGACAACATTCGACTGGCCAATCGGTTTTCCAGCCGCAAGCAGTCGCCGGAACGGCCCCTGTCAGAGATTCAGGCGCTGCTGGATGATCTGCAACTGTCGGAAACGGACTGGAGCAAACCGGCCTCACATCTGAGTATCGGACAGCAGCAGCGAGTGGCGATTGCGCGAGCGCTGGTGAATCAACCGGAAGTGCTGATTGCCGACGAGCCTACTTCCTCACTGGATCAGGAAAACCGCGACAACTTTATGCAGGTGCTGATGAAGCGCGTTGAGCGCGACGGGATCACGCTGATTTTCGTCAGCCATGATCGCACTCTGGAACACCACTTCAAGCGGGTTGAACGCCTGTCAGGCATCAACCGGGCAGGAGGTCGCTGAGATGTTTTTTCGACTCGCTCTGAAAAGTCTGCTGAGCCGCAAGGGTTCGGTGATTCTGACTATTTTGGCCATCAGCGTCAGCGTGTTTGTAATGCTGGGCGTTGAGCACATTCGCCAGCAAACCCGCGAGAATTTCAGTAACACGGTGTCCGGCGTGGATCTGGTGGTAGGGGCCAGAACCGGCAGCCTGAATCTGCTGCTGTACAGCGTGTTTCACATTGGTAATCCGACCAATAACATTCAATGGCACACCTATGAAAAAATCGCCAGCAACCCCAAGGTGGATTGGGCGGTGCCGATGTCGCTGGGCGATTCCCATAAAGGCTATCGCGTGTTAGGGACAACGACGGATTACTTTACACACTTCAGCTACGGTGCCAAACGCAAGCTGATGTTTGAATCCGGCAAGCCGTTTGACGATGTATTCGACGTGGTGCTCGGCTACGAGGTGGCCAAGCGCCTGAATTACCAGCTCGGGGACAAGCTGGTACTGGCTCACGGTGTGGCTGCCACCAGCTTCAGCAAACACGACGACAATCCATTCAGGGTTTCCGGCATTCTGGAGCCGACCGGCACGCCGGTTGACCAGACTTTGCACGTCAGCTTGCAAGGCATTGAAGCCATTCACCTGAACTGGCAGCAAGGGGTGAATATGAATCGGGCGGGCCGGATGCCGAAACCGGATCAGGCCACGCTTCAGGCGCTGACGCCGGACAACATCACGGCCTTTATGCTGGGGCTGAAATCCCGCATGGCGGTGTTTCGGGTGCAGCGTGATATCAACAATTATCGTGCTGAGCCTCTGATGGCGATTTTGCCCGGCGTGGCCTTGTCGGAGCTGTGGCAGATGATGAGCGTGCTGGAAGACACACTGCGGTTTGTCTCGGCGCTGGTGCTGCTGGCAGCCCTGATGGGATTGGCCTCGATGTTGATTGCCTCGATTCGGGAGCGTCAGCCAGAGATGACCTTGCTGCGCGTGATCGGTGCATCGCCCTGGTATCTGGTGCTGTTGATTGAGCTGGAAACCTTGTTGATCAGCTTGTCGGCCTGTGTGCTGGGCGTGGTGTCGCTGTTTGCCATTCTGAACGGGTTTGAAGATATGCTGGCGTCCAGCTTCGGGCTGCGAATCAGTACCGACCTGTTGACGCTGGCCAATCCGATTTTGCTGGGGCTGGTGGTGGGTTTGTCACTGTTGGTGACGGCCTTTGCGGCGCTGATGGCAGTGCTCAGGAGCCGGGCAGGGCGGTAGTTCTTTGATTTATTCCTGCATTCCCTGCAGGAAATCTCCAATCAATAATCGCGTTATCTGGGCAACCCGACAGGATTACCCAGATAACGGCCTAGCTGGCCATTATCTTCTTCACATCGTCCAGACTCAGGGCATTGCCGCCCACGCCCCAGTGGCCGTCGTTCACTTCATTCACAATCACCCAGGTGACATCGCGCAGCTTTTCGCTGGTGGTTTCAGCCACCGCGTCGGTGATCCGTGAGATCAGCTCTGCAGACTGATCGTTGCTCAATTCGTCCTTAAATACCTTCACTTCGATTAACGGCATAACACGTTTCTCCTGTTGGTTCGGAAAGTTCGGTTCAGGTTATTTGTGAGCCAGCGTAATAGCGCGATCGACTGCAGCGCTCTGATCGTCTTCCGGCGTCGGTGTCAGCAGCGAAGGCTGCAGGCGCACGTTATCAATATCCTGAATACCGATGGTGTTCAGCCACCAGGTCAGGTACGTGGAATGATAGTCCGCGCCGTACTTGGCATCCGCACCCGGTGCAAACACACCAGCGGTGTAGAACACAGCCGCTTTCTTGTTTTCCAGCAAACCGAAGTAGCCGCGCTCAGGATCGAAGCCGAACGTCAGACCCGGCTGGGTGATGATGTCGATGTACTGCTTCAGCTTGTACGGCACACCGCCGTTCCACATCGGTACTGCAAACGCGTATTCATCCGCTGAAGTGAACTGCTCGGTGATGGCCACCACCTGATCCCAGGCGCTCTTGCGGGTAGCGTCCATTTCACCAACGCCAAAGAACGTCATTTTCGCAGCGGCTTTGTCACCATCAAATTCAGGCAGGTTGGCTTTCCACAGATGCAGGGTTTCGACTTCCAGGGAAGGATCGATCGATTTGCGCGATTCGATGTACGCCTTGGCGAGTGCATTGGAGTGAGAATCTTCGTCACGTGGTGAGGCAATGATGTGCAGCAGTTTAGTCATGTCAATCTCTCCGGTAAGTAACCATCTAAAGTGTGTTTTAAAGGTTATTTGCTCGGAGGGTAACTTGTCAAATGTTTTTTTAGGGGTTACTTTTAATAAATGACTCAAACAGAAAAAGACCAAAACGACGTGACAGATAACGAAACTGCCCCGGACAACACTCGGCCAGCCCCCTTTCTGGTCGCAGAACACCCGGCTCTGGATGCGCTGAATAGCCGCTGTGCGCCCTGGGGAAATGACATCGAATGGTGGGATAACGGCGAAAGCCTGATGGACTGGATGCTGGCTGCCGACTTAATCAATCAGGATGTGATCGATACCTTGCACGAACGGTGCTCGGCTCAGGCGTTGGATCAAATAGCGGATCAGGCCAAAGACCTGCGAGAACATTTTCGGGAACTGATCAGCCGCTACGCCGGAGCACCACTGACGCCGGATGCACTGGCTGACCTTGCGAAAATTCGCGAGCAATTGCTCAAAGACCGGCAATACATGGACGTGGTTGAAACCGAAAATGGCGAAGGCATTGAACTGCGCTGGCAGCGCGACTGGGAAAAGCCCGAGCAATTGCTCGCGCCTCTGGTCGAAAAAATGGCCGATATTTTGTGCTCGCCACAACTGGTGAACGTCAGAAACTGCGAATGGCCACCCTGTACGTTGTGGTTCCTCGACATCACCAAAAACAAAAAACGCCGCTGGTGTTCGATGCAGGTGTGCGGCAACCGCGCCAAGGCGGCGGCTCATCGGGCGAAGAAGAAGGGGTAAAGTAAGCTGGGTGAAGATCGTGCTTGGCGACGTGGAGCAGTATGATGATCGTTATTGCATAAGAGGCCCGTTCATTCGAGAGTATTGCTTTCATACGGGAACGATTATCTATCTATTGATGGCAGAATTACTTCGATGAAACTGAAACGACTGACGCTGAAGAACTTTCGCTGCTTTGCAGAACTGGAAATTGATTTTCATGAACAGCTTACGGTGCTGATTGCCCCTAATGGAGCGGGTAAAACCACGGTACTGGATGCTGCCAAAGTGGCTTTATCATCGTTTATCAAGGGCATCGATGTCAGTTCTGCCCGGCCACATGTTTTGGCCAATATCATACCGGATGATGTGCGGCTGAAAAAAATGCCCTCAGGCAGCATGGAGCCTCAAAGGCCTTCCAGAATCGTAGCCGACGGCATTCTCAGTACACATGAAACGGACATCAGGACCTGGCAAGCGGAGCGAAAGTCGGTCGAAAGCAGCACGAAAATGTCTCGTGACCAGACATATGACCACATCACTTCAGTGGCCAGAAAGCTTCAGCAACAGTCCCAGCAGGAACAGACCAGCGACGACACAGAGCTGCCGTTGATTTTGTATCAGGGAACCGGGCGCTTGTGGTATCAGGGGCGCTTCACGTCCAAGGTTGATGATAAACAGCTGGAACAACAAATGTATTCCCGTATTTGGGGATACGAAAATTGCTTGACCCCTACGTCTGGCTACAAACAGTTTGAAAACTGGTATGGCTGGTTATTCAAGAGCTATCGCGAACTGCAAATCGCTACATTGGAAAATCCCAACCTTCATAATGAGCAAGAGCTGGATCGGTATAAACAATCCGTTGAAGCGGTTCAACGAGCCGTTAATGAAGTAACGGAATCGGTCACGGGTTGGAAAAATCTGCAATATCGTCAGTCTCAGGGACAAAAGTTGGTAATGGAGCATGATGAGCAAGGCTTTATGCCGCTGAATATGCTCAGTGATGGCTTGCGTAATATCGTCATTCTGGTGGCGGATATCGCCTTTCGATGTGTTCGACTCAATCCACAATATGGAAAAGAGGCCACTGGTAAGACAAGTGGCGTTGTGCTGATTGATGAAGTCGATATGTTCCTGCATCCAGTTTGGCAGCAACGAGTGATTGGCTCATTGCAACGGGCATTTCCCAAGCTTCAACTGATTGTTACCACGCATAGCCCACAGGTGCTGACAACGGTATCGAAAGAATCCATTCGCAAATTAATTATTGGCGAAGGTGGTCAGGCTCGGGCAGAAATACCTCTGATGAATTCATACGGCATGGAAAGCCAAAACACGTTGCAGGGAATTATGGATGTTGACCCACAGCCACCGGTTGCAGAGAAAGATGATCTTGACCAGCTCACGACGTTGATTGAAAGCGGCCAGTACCAGAGTCAGCAATCCCAGCAACTGTTAAAAGCTCTGATAGAAAGACTCGGTGCTCAGCATCCACAGATTCTGCGTCTGCAACGCTCAATACGTAGAATGGAAGCCTTGAAACGATGAAATATATCGCCAAAAGGAAAGGGCAACCAGACTGTATTCATGACCGTCATGATCATCCTCCGGCCTCTGCAAAGGAAGCGCGGCGTAAGTGGGGTCAATTTGTTGGCAAACGGGAATCTGGACTGCTGTTTGACTTGTTGTTGGAAGAACAATACGGACTGTGTGCTTACTCCGAGATTCGGCCAGATGAACATGAACTTGGCTTTCATGTTGAGCATGTAAAGCCCAAAAGCAAATACCCCGCTCAAACCTTTGATCATCACAATCTGGTTCTTTCTGCACTTTCCAGCCAAGACCTTAATGCCTTAAAGACCGAATACGGTGACAACACGGAGGAAAGTGAATCAGAGCCGATGGGCAGTTATTATTTTGGTGGTCATGCCAAGAAAAGTACATTCAACGCGGAACTGTTTTTATCACCTTTGCAAGAATATCCACATAACGATTATTACCTTTATCTTTCTGATGGTCGTGTTGTGGCTCACCCGTTGGGTTCTGAAAGTGATCAACAAAGAACCCAATACACCATTGATGTACTCAACCTGAATCACCCCATGCTGGTTGCTCTGCGCAAAGAATGGATTGATGAAATTGATGCCTTCATTGACGAGCATTTGGAAAATGATATGTGTTTGGAAAGCCTGGCCAGCATTGATCTAATCCCAACCAATAGCCGTTTGAGTAACTTCTTCACTGCAACCAGCCAACGTTTTGGTACTTCAATTACCGATATCGTTCTGAATACCTGAACCCAGACCGCGTCACCACACAAGCATGGTGACGCATCACGCCAAACGGTTCTGGTGTTATTCCGCCAGTGTCCGTTCAATCCATTCCAGTCTGTCTGAGAGAAAATTCAGTACTACAGATCCTATTCAGGGCTGTGTTGTAATCCATCCAGCAGAATAAAAAACTGGTCAAAGTGAAGGAAATTATCAGATGTTTAAGCCAGGAAATACAGACTATCAGGCCATCGCTGCGGCTCGCGCCCATGCCAGCAATGCCAACAACCTGCAGCAGGAAGTCTATCGTCTGAACGACATCATTGATGACCTTGTGGCTGAAAACCGTCGTCTGAAGAACAAGGTGGGTCGCCTCGAAGCCGTGGTGGAGATGGCGGAGGAAAATGCCCTGGCCACCAGAGAGGCAACTGAAGGCAATACCGTCACCGGGTACACCAACAACCCTGCCACCGATCTTCTCGTTTATGGTCAAGAGCTGGTGAAGAAATACACCCGAAGCAATGTGAACATGCCAAGCTACACCCTTCCCTGGGGAACCCTGCCGGATAAGGATGCGGTCTATGACGGCCTGACCCTGGAAAGCATCAAGGGAATTAACCTGAGACTGCTGTGCCGCGCCGAGTGGATTGACTACTGCCGCCACTCCATGGACATGGCCCGTTTCGGCTTTCATGTGATCATGGCGTTCCTGAAGCCGTCTGAGAGCAATGCACACATTCGCAACAAGAAGCTCCTGAATTTTTACGCCTATAATGCGCAACAGTATTTCAAGACCATCGATAAGGCCATGAACCCGGAAACCGGCGAAGAAGCCCGCGCCGAGTTTGAACAAAAGCGTTACGTGTTCTGGCAAAAACACGTTCGCTACGGTATCTCCAAAGCCCAAAAACGCCCATACCCCAGCGAAAAAGCCATTCGTTCAGCCTTTCCTGACCTGTGTCTGAACCGCTACCTCGTCGGAGCCATGATTGCCAACGTGTACGGCGTACATATCGGGACGGGTGAGAAAGCGACCGAATACCGCAAGGAAGGCGCTGGTCTTATGCCATCCGGTGTTTTGAGTGGTGTTGTCAATTCAGGCTTCGTTAAATAGTACATGCTATCCATCAAGGCTGTTCTCATCCCTCTGCCCTCCGCCGGAGTTATCCACTCCGGCATCTTTTTTGCTTTCCCCGTCTCTGCTTCCGTTTCCACCTGAGTCGCCATGATTACCTTTCCCGCCCGGCTGACCTGGCTTGCCCGGCATTGGCATGGAGATGCCGCGCCCAACCGGCGCAGCCACTGCCAGAGCATTGTCTTTAACCTCACGCTCACCCAAGTCCTGATGATCCTGAACGCCCATCCAGCGCAGAATGGCATTTGGGAGTTAAAAACAAAAAACGCCGCTGGTGTTCAATGCAAGTGTCCGGAAGCCGCGCCAAGGCAGCGGCTCATCGGGCGAAGAAGAAGGGGTGAGGTTGAGAGATTAAGGAACCCGGATTGCATCACCACACAAGCAGGGTGACGCATCACGCCAAACGGTTCTGGTGTTATTCCGCCAGTGCCCGTTCAATCCATTCCAGTCTGTCTTGTCCGAAGTGCAGCTCACCGTTGACGACCATGGTCGGCGCGCCGAAGACACCGTTTTCAACCGCATCGTCGGTGGCTTGTATCAGGGCTGCCTTGATTTCTGGTTGGCTGATGGCTTCCTGAATGAGTGCTGCATCCAGCCCGGCGTTATTGAGCAATTCGGCCATCACGTCCTTGTCACCCAGGTTCTGGGCGTTGGCCCAGGCGGCTTGATACATGGCCTGATTGTATTCTTCGATGCAGCCATTTTCCTGCGCCCAGATGGCACCGCGCATGGCGTTGACGGTGTTGAAAATAAAGTGCGGGTTGGTCTGGAACGGGACGCCGTAGTGCTTGGCGTAGCGCGCGAAGTCGGCTTGTATCCAGGCAAATTTGCTCGGGATACCGACCGGTGGAGTGGCCCCCGTTGCCTTGAATACGCCGCCCAGTAGCATGGGCTTGTAGTGTATTTGGGCATCGTATTTCTTGCACAGGGCTGGCAGTTGTGTCCAGGCCAGATACGAAGCCGGGCTGATAAAGTCGTAGTAGAAATCCACTGTTTTCATGGTGTGTCCTCGTGCGGTTGTTGTTCTTGTGGTTGTTCTTGTGATGGTTCTTGTGATGGTTCTTGTGATGGTTGTATCGCCTGTCACCAGGTCTCTTTATAAGGTCGAGCATCCAGTTCAAATGTCCAGGCGCTGCGCGGTTGCCGGTGCAATTGCCAGTACAGCTCGGCCAGATCATCCGGCTGAATGACGCCGCCCGGGCCTTTGCTGGCAAACAGCTCGGGCATGACGGCTTCGGTATTGCGATTGTCGATGATGCCATCAACCACAATATGGCCAACGTGGATGCCTTGTGGCCCCAGCTCCCGCGCCATGCTCTGTGCGAGCGCACGCAGGGCGTGTTTGCCTCCGGCGAAGGCCGAGAATCCGGCACTGCCACGCAGGCTGGCAGACGCGCCGGTAAACAGAATACTGCCTCGCTGTCGGGTCAGCATGCGTTTGCTGACTTCGCGGCCAATCAGAAATCCGGCAAAGCTGCACATTTCCCAGACTTTTCGATACACCTGCGCGCTGGTTTCGGTGATGCCGTAACGCACATTACCGCCGATGTTGAATACGCACACTTCGATTGGCCCGAGCCGGGATTCCACGTCTTCAATCAGTTGCATCACCTGATCTTCTTCGCGGGCATCGGAGTGAATGGCCGTGATGCCAGCGCCCAGTGCGGTGACGTCTTGCTCCAGTTGTGAAAGATCCCCTCGACGTCGGGTGGCCACGATATGAAATCCTTCTTTGGCAAAGCGCCGAGCAATGGCGGAACCGAGGTGGTCTCCGGCTCCGATGATCAAGGCAATGGGCTGGTCGGTCATAACGCACTCTCCTGAAGGGCAATGAGATTACTCTAATGATTGCTTTTGGATAAATACAATCGATAATCTGGATTAAAACAATAACTGGTGTTTATCGTTATGGAGTTGCAACAACTGCGATTGTTTATCGCTGCGGCGGATACCGGCAGTTTTACGCGCGGAGCCGAGCGGGCTTTTGTGTCACAACCGGCGCTGTCGGCATCGATTTCCAAGCTGGAGAACGAACTGGGCACGCGCTTGTTTGTGCGCAACAAGCGTCAAGTTGTGCTGACGCCTGCCGGTCGCAAGCTGCTGAAGCGGGCCAAGTCGATTGTGGGGGAGTGTGCCAAGGCCAGAGAGGAGCTGAGGCAACACGATGTGCAGCGTCATCTGCGTCTGGGAGTGATCAATACCCTGTCGATTGTCTGGGTGGCGCGTCTGATTGAGCAGTACCGGCAAGCCAACCCGGATTTGCAACTGGATGTGATCGACGCGCCGGAAGAGGACATGGCCCGCTTGCAGCGTGATGGGCATGTGGATCTGGCATTGACGGTGCTGGGTGTGGTGCCTGCTGCAACGGCAACCATCACGCCGCTGTCAGGAATGGAAATGCGGGAGCTGTTTCGGGAACCGTATGTGGTGGCCATGCTGCCAGAGTGTCATTTGAGCCGAAGTCCATCGATCAGCATTCGCGACCTGGACAAAGAGCCGTTCATCGCCCGCTCACATTGCGAGCATCGCCCGGTGATGCAGGGATTGCTGAAACAGCATGGCGTGCGTCTGAATCTGGCCTATGTCACCAATCAGGATGATCGAGCACTGGCGCTGGTCAAGGAAGGCGTGGGCATCAGTATTCTGCCACACCACTATGTGCCGCACCCGCTGGTGGCCGTGCCTTTGCAAGAGGACAGCAGTCAGCGGGTGGTGGGGTTCCAATGGCAACCGGGAGAACGTCAGCAGGAAGTTGACCGACTGGTGGAATTCGCCACCACCTTGCCCTGGAACCGGGCCGCCTGATCAGGCTTCGCTGCGCACCTTGTTGCCGGACAGCGGACAGCCAAACAGCGGGCCGAAAACACAGATGTCGAGCAGGCCGGTCAGCAGGGGAACAACGCCGATGGCGGCGGTGATATAGCTGCTGCTGCCTTCCATGCCCAGCAGGCCAAAGGCGATCAGTCCGAGACCGGCGACCACGCGCAGGGCACGTCCGGCGGTGGATGCCATAAATTGAACAAAGGCTTTCATGTGTCTTGCTCCATGTGAATGATCACCATCCAGACTAGCGGCGCAGACACGGTGGTTCTGTAACTTTGGTTACAGAAGCCGGGATTTTTTATGTCGTTTCGGATGGTTCCGCGCCGGTAGCGATGTCACGCAGGCCATCGGTATCGAGCAGGGTGAGTTGCCCGCGTCCGGTCTGAATCAGTTGCCGGGCTGCCAGTTCCAGCAGTTGCCGCGCCACCACTTCCCGGCTGGTACTGAGGTGCTGGGCCAGTTGTTGTTGCGTCATCTTCAGGACGCCTTGCTGATTGGCTCGGGTCAGCAGAAAGCGCGCCAGACGTTGACGCACGGTGAGCCCATGGACGTTGTTGAGTTCGCCCATCAGCCGGAAGACCAGCGTTGACAGGGTCTGTACCGTCATATCCTGAATTTCGGTTTCGCTGTTGAACAGGGAGCGGTACAGCGGGCCGGGAATCACCATCACACGTGTGTCGGCTTCCGATTCGACCCAGGCCGGATAGAGCAGGTCGTTAAACAGGCAATTGAGTGCCAGTACGCAGGTCTCGCCGGGTTCGATGGTGTATAGCGTGGCTTCGTTGCCGTTGGGGCACATCGAATACACCCGCAGTCGTCCTTGCAACACGATGTAAGCCCCCGAGGTTTGTTGCCCCTGATGGAGGATCACGTCGGCGGGCAAACAGTCGGCGTAGGCGGCACCCTGACGCAGGGCTTGCTGACCTGCGGGGGTGAGTTTCTTGAACAGGGGCAGTTGTTCCAGAGCGTGGGATGACATGCGGCGGATTCCTTCTCGGCGAGCCTGACGTTGGCTCTGGCCGCATGGTAGCGCTGTCTCTGGCTGGCGGCTACACCTCCGTCTCCGACGTTACAAGCCCAGTTCTGACAAGCCGGGATGATCTACCGGACGTGGCCCCTGTGGCCAGTGAAACAGGCGTTCCTGTTCGGTGATGGCCAGGTCATTGATGCTGGCGTGACGTGCTTGCATCAGGCCATCGGCGTTGAATTCCCAGTTTTCATTGCCGTAACTGCGAAACCATTGTCCTGTCTGGTCGTGCCACTCGTAGGCAAAGCGCACTGCAATGCGGTTATCGGTGAAGGCCCACAGTTCCTTGATCAGCCGATATTGCTGTTCCCGTTGCCATTTTTCGGTCAGGAAGAGGACAATCTCATCCCTGCCTTGTGGAAACTGGTGGCGATTACGCCATTGGCTGTCAGAGGTGTAAGCCAGACTGACCTTGTGTGGGTCGCGGCTGTTCCAGCCATCTTCGGCCAGTCGCACTTTCTGGTGGGCGGTTGCTTCGGTAAAAGGCGGGCACGGTGGACGGGTTGATGGGGTCATATAAGCTCCTTATTCAGTCATGGGATTGTTTGGCCAGTGCGTCCTGAACGGCCTGATTGATGCGTTGCTGAACATCCTGTTCGGTATAACGGGGAGTGATGTGTTGGGGGCAGTTCCAGTCGAATGCCGCCAGATGGATCAAAAAACCGCGTTCAATCCGGGCGTCATAATCCGGGTCTGCCAGTTGTGCCAGCCGTTCGTCTTCCAACGTCAGGGTTTCCGCCCGCCCCAGCAACTTCATACGTTTGCGCTGCGGGTAGTCCATAAAAAACAGCGATACCCTAGCGTTGTTGATCAGGTTACCTGTGGTGATGTACTGACGATTGCCGGAATAGTCGGCGAACCCCAGTGTCTGGTCATCCAGTACCTTGATAAAGCCCGCCGGGCCGCCACGATGCTGAATATAAGGCCAGCCGTCTTCCGTGACGGTCGCCATATAGAAGCTGTCACGCTGGCGGAGAAAGTCGATCTCACGCTCCCGGAAACGATGAAATTTATCGGGAATGGTGTCCAGCCGGGCGTACAGCTCGCGGCTGCCCATGTGTTCCTGCAGGGCACGTATCGTCGGGGTAAAGGCAATGTCGGCGTAACGGTGTGACATGTCAGGCTCCTGATTACGGCGAGTGAATGTTTCACACTATGCGTATTCTTCTGAGCATCAGGAATCTCTATATTAATCAATTCATTGTTTCGAAAAATGGAATACATATGGATCGTTTTCACCAGCTACAGGTGTTTGTTGCCGTGGCAGAGGAGGCCGGATTTGCCGCTGCGGCCCGGCGTTTGAACATGTCACCTCCGGCGGTGACGCGGGCGATTGCCGCACTGGAGCAGTCGCTGGGTGTCAAACTGTTGCAGCGCACCACCCGTTATGTGCGCATGACGGATGTGGGCCAGCGTTATCTGGATGATGCCCGGCGGGTGCTGGCAGCGCTGGAGGCGGCGGATGAATCGGCGATGGGGAATAACACCACCCCACGTGGCACCCTGACGGTCACGGCTCCGGTGTTGTTTGGTCGCATGCATGTGATGCCGGTGATTGCAGAGTACTTGTCGCGTTACCCGGATGTGACGGTCAATGCGCTGTTTCTGGATCGGGTGGTCGGGCTGGTGGAAGAAGGCATCGATGTGGCGGTACGCATCGGCCATTTGCCGGACTCCAGTCTGAGAGCCTTGCCAGTGGGGGAGATTCGCTCCTTGCTGGTGGCCTCGCCGGAGTATCTGCAACGCCAGGGATATCCGTCTGCACCAGACGATCTGGAGCAACATGAGCTGGTGGCGTCAACGGCGGGCGCGGGTTCTGGTTCGTATTGGTATTTCCGCAATCAGGCCCATCGTCAGGATATGCGGGTGGGCATTCAGCCCAGACTGGTGGTGACCACCAATGATGCCGCGATTGAAGCGGTGCAAGCCGGTGTGGGAATCACCCGGATCAATTCCTATCAGGTCAGTGAACCGGTGCTGGCAGGGAAGCTGGAGATTCTGTTGCCCGAGTATGAGTGCCCGGCGCGGCCAATCCATATTGTGCATCGGGAAGACCGCCTGGGGGCGAGCAAGAACCGGGTCTTTATTGATTTGCTGGCGCAGAGATTAAGGAATAATCGGGCTTTACAGTCGTTTACTGTATAAGGCTATACGGCCTGAATCATCCAAAAGCTATTGTTGAACCTCGTTTGTAGAGGCTGATTGAGACACATCAGCAGTTTGGGTCTTTGATTGTTGTTGTTTCGGCTGCTGTTGTTGCTGCTGCTGTTGTTGCTGCTGTTTCCATTCTTGCAAATCTTCCAGATAGACATCCCATACACAGCGGCTACAGCCGCTTTCACAACATTCAAAGTCCCCTGGCGGGAGCGGTTTTTCGTTCATGGATCACCCTCAGGTCAAACGTGTATTGGTTGCTGTCTCTGATCATAACATGGCGTGATTGTCTGGCTGGCAGACGTGTCTGATTATGAAATAGACAGATGTGAACAATTGTTCATTAATGAAATTCATCAAATCTAAATGATAATTGTTTTTATTAGTGGGTTTGGTTTAGAATATCAGCCCTATCAAGCACTTTGTCCAACATGCTGTGTGGTTTGGGCTCTGGATGAAAAGTATCCACTCTGACAGGCGAATTGTACGTGTTTGATACCGTTCGTCTGCTTTGACGACTTGTGTCAATAAACTTTCATTTCGAATGGCTGTAGTGTGAACGCCAGTCAATGACCAATTTCCCTTACTGCAAAATTTTGGCCGAAATGTCCTGACTGGCCTGCTATGTCATAGCACAGCGTGTTCCACAGGATTGAGTAATTTTTCGCCGCTCAGCGAGACTGAGTGAGCAGGGTTAATCAAGTTTGTTCCTATTGAGGAGTGTCATTATGAAGTTCAAGTATCTGCTGGGATCATTAGTCGTGTTCTTTGCTGCCGGAGCTATGGCAGAGCCAGTCTGGATTGATGTTCGGACGCTGTCAGAGTACAAGGATGGACACATTGAAGGCGCACAACACGTTCCTTACACAGACGTGGAAGGCTATATGGAAAAGCTGGATATCGACAAGAATTCCACCATTTATCTGTACGGACGTTCCGGTCGTCGCTCCGCCATTGCCGTGAAGGCGCTGGATTATCTGGGGTATCAGAACATCAGTAATCTGGAAACCATCGAAAAAGCACGGATGGTGAAAAATCAGGCACTGGCCGCTGAGTAAGCCCTTGCTTTTCGTTATGGCAAGACCTTGTAATTGTATCCGGGCGCACACTGCCTTGATCGATGCCTCCTACTGGTGACGGATTCGTTGTAAAACCGTCGCCAGCCTTCCTTTCTATTGGTTACACTCCGGTTATCTTGTTCTGGTAACGGAGTTGCTTATGTTCCCTGTCAAACGGTTATCGGTTTCCTGGCCAGCCATGGTGGCGGGCGCAATTCTGGGTTCCTGCAGTTTTCTCACAGCCGCCGATGGACTGACCAATTGGCCATTATTGATGCCGGGTTCCGTCTATTTTGACGGTCATCTGCGCGGGCGTATTGAATCACTGGATGACCAATATCGTGCCACGGGTGCAGGCACGGATCAGGTTCTGGCGGTGCGTACCGATTTGAAGTTCACCATCCCCATGACGCGCTTTCGGAAAGGCAGTGATGTGGTGCTGGAAGTGATGGACTCACGCCAGTTTTCAGCCAATGATGACACCACATTGACAACTTCAACGGTCAATACGCTGGAGCTGGTACAGGCGCGGGTATCACTGCATTCTGATTTGCTGCCCTGGCAAGGTGGGGATCATCGTCTCAATATTGGTCGCCAGACACTGGATTTGGGTTCTCGTCGTCTGGTCGCCCGCAATCGTTACCGCAATACGCTGAATACCTTTGATGGCCTGCACGCAATCTCGAAGCTGCGCTACAGCGATGCCCGCATCGAGGGGCTGGTGTTTTATCCGGTGACGCGTTATCCGGTTGAGCGAGAAGACCTGGACAACAATCAACACGAAGCTGATAAATCATCACTGCAGGTGCAATTACTGGGGTTGAGTGCTGATGGTTATGTACTGGCGGGGCGTATTCGCGGAGCCTTGCAGTGGCTCAAATTGCGAGAATCCGACACCCATCGTCTGGGCAGTCGAAACCGCAACCTCCACACGCTGGCCGGGCGTTTGTATGTGCCGCCCAAAGCCGGGCGCTGGAGTTTTGATCTGGAGCTGATGCATCAGACCGGGCGTTCCCGAGCCAGCACAGACGAAACCGATCATACCGACCTTGACCATAAGGCCCGGTTTTATCATCTCGAGCTGGGATACCGCTTCCGCTCTCAACGACAATGGCAAATACTGGCCCAATACGATTACGCCAGTGGCGACAGCAAACCTGATGACGAGGAAAACAATCGCTTTGATACTCTCTATGGTGCGCGCCGTTTTGACTTCGGCCCAACCGGCATTTTCGGCAGCATGGCCCGCGCTAATATCGTTTCCCCGGCGCTGCGCATCAGCCTGAAACCGACCCCCTCAACTGATTTGATGTTGGTCTGGCGTTGGTATCGACTGGCCTCCGAAAAAGACGCTTGGGTGGGTTCGGGCTATCAGGATGTCAGTGGAAAATCCGGGGACGATGTGGGCAATCAACCCGAGTTTCGCTGGCGCTGGTCGGTTAGTGAGGCGTTTCAGATTGAAACTGGAGCGGCCTGGCTGAACCTGGGAAGCTACGCCCGCAAGGCCAGCGAGGCCGCCGGTAACGTCCGTGCTGAGCCGGTGCCAGAGCAGGCGGTGTACAGCTATCTGCAGGCAAATTGGCTATTTTGAGCCTAAAACGCAGCATTACCTCTGAAGGAGTAACTCTAATGGTAGTCTCCCTATCAGGGTAATGAAGCCAATCGATGTTGTTTCTAAGCTCATTGCATAACTAATAATGCTATGCGAGGTACTTTATGAACGCAGTTGTACGTTATGTGCTGTTGATCTGTCTGGTTCTGCCAGTGGGGGCACAGGCTCAATCGGAGTCACATTGCCGGGATGTACGCCTGGGGGCGGTGGACTGGACGGACTTACACATTGCCAATGGCATTGCCAAGGAGCTGCTTGAACGTATTGGCTATAGCGTCGAGTTGAGTGATCAACCGGCAACACCTCAGGTATTCGAGCAAATGCAGGGCGGCCATATCGATGCCTTTCTGGGGTATTGGACACCGGCCATGATTGATATCGCCGGGCCGTTTTATGGTTCCGGGAGCGTTAAAACCCTGACGGCCAATCTGGACGATGCCCGCTGGACGCTGGCGGTGCCCGATTATGTCTATGAACAAGGCGTGCGGGATTTTGCCGACATTGCCAAATACCACGACAAGTTCGGAGGCCGTATATACGGTCTGGAAAAAGGCAGCAGTGGCAACGCGGCTGTATTGAAAATGATCAGCAGCAATGCCTTCGATTTACAGCAGTTTGAACTGATTCAAACCTCAGAGCGCCTGATGTTGGCACAGGTGAAAGGCCGGGTACGTAAAGGAGAGTGGATCGTATTTCTGGGCTGGGCACCACACCCGATGAACCAGAACTTTTCGCTCAAATACCTCAGCGGCGGGGATGAATTCTTCGGGCCGGAATATGGCAAGGCAACGGTAAACACCAGCATCCGCAAAGGGCTGGATCAGAACTGCCCGAATCTGGCTCGTTTCCTGAATAACCTCGTCTTTGAAGCACCACTCGAAGAAGCCATCATGGACAAAATCAGCAATGAATTTGTGCCGGTCAACCGAGCTGTTCGAATGTGGATGCACCAGAACCCGGAACATGTGGCCCGGTGGCTGAAAGGCGTGAAGGGTTTGGATGGGAAACCGGTTGATTACCAGTCATTGGTTGCCAGTCTGGAAGTAACCCTTGGGCGTTGAGGGCGATAGTTTCTAAATACAACGAGCCAAAAAACCCAGCCGGACTGCTCCGGCTGGCATGCACAACGGCGAGTGCAACAGACCTCTGATCACTGGAATGACAGTGTCAGAGGGGAGAGTTAAACGATGTACAAATCAGGCTTCACGAGCCTGTTGATCCTGCTCCCGAATCCATTTCTTGTTGATCTTGCCAACGCTGGTTTTCGGAATTTCCACAACAATACGAATGTCCTGGGGTATGGCCCATTTGTTGATGCGGCCAGATTCCACAAACTGCTTCAGATGCTCCTGAATCGCCGCCACTTCCAGAATTTCGCCTTTGATGGGCACAACCATGGCCATCGGGCGCTCGTCCCACTTATCGTCGGGTACACCAATCACCGCCACTTCGCTGATGCTTGGGTATTGGCTGATCAGGCTTTCCAGTTCGAGTGAGGAAATCCACTCACCGCCAGTTTTGATCACGTCCTTGATGCGATCCTTGATTTGCAGCACGCCCTTGTCGTCGATGGAGCCAACGTCACCGGTGTGCAGCCAGCCATCGGCCCACAGTTCTTCGCCTTTTTCCGGTTCCTTGTTGTAGCCCTGAGTCAGCCACGGTGCACGCACCACGACTTCGCCCATGGCCTCGCCGTCGTGAGGTACGTCGTTGCCGTTGGGATCAACGATGCGTAAGTTCACCATGCCGCAGGGAACGCCGGTCTTGATGCGCAATGGCATTTGATCGTCCATCGACAGCTCACGCTCATCGGTGTGCAGATAGGTGGCGGTCAGCAGCGGACAGGTTTCCGACATGCCGTAAGCAGTGTGGAACTGGATGCCGCGTTGGGCCATTTCTTTCGCCAGCCCCAGTGTGGGTGCACTGCCACCGGTGAGCAGCTTCCAGCCGGTCAGGTCGGTGGTCTGAGCTTCTTCGCACAGCAGGATCATCTGCAGTACCGTGGGGACACCGTGTGAGAAAGTGACTTTTTCCTCGCGGAACAGACGCACCAGCTTGTTTGGCTCGTAACGGCCCGGATACACCTGCTTCACGCCCATCATGGTGGCCGCGTACGGAACGCCCCAGGCGTGTACGTGGAACATCGGCGTCATCGGCATGTAGACATCATCCGAGCGCAGCAGTGGCAGCCCTTCGTAAGCCCCCAGCGTCGACGCCATGTTCAGAGTATGCAACACCAGTTGGCGATGGCTGAAGTACACGCCCTTCGGATTGCCAGTGGTGCCGGTGGTGTAGAAGGTGGTGGCGATGGAATTCTCGTCGAAATCCGGGAAATCGTATTCATCACTGGCGTTGGCCAGCAGGCTCTCGTATTCCCCCAGACACGGCAGCGTGGTGTCGCTGGCGTCGCCTTCATCCACCAGTTGGATATAGTTTTTGCAACTGGGCACCTTGTCGGCGAGTGACTCGGCCAGGGCCTGAAAGTCGCTGTGTACCAGCACCAGATTGTCTTCGGCGTGCTGCATGGTGTAGGCGATCTGATCCGGGCTGAGGCGGATATTCACGTGGTGCAGCACCGCGCCGATCATGGGCACAGCAAAGTAGGCTTCGAGATAGCGGTGGCTGTCCCAGTCCATCACGGCAACGGTATCGCCCGCGCCAATACCGGCTTCGGTGAGCACGTTGGCGAGCTTGCGAATACGCTGGTTCAGCGTGCGGTAGTCGTAGCGCATGTGATCGCCGTAGACGATTTCACGGTTTGGCTCGTAACGGGCACCGGACAACAACAGGCTCTTGATCAGCAAAGGATACTGATAGGCGCTGTTGGCGGATGGAAGAATCTTGGTTTTCATAGCAATTTACCTGCAAATACGGCTCGTTGAGCGCTCTTACTTGAATTCACACTGCGGCATCATCGGGTTGAATGCCTGATCGCCCGGAATCACCTGTTCGATGGCAAAGACATCGTCGTCATTCTTACGCTCGTTGGCGGCCTTGATGCGCACCTGATACATGTCGTGAACCATGCGGCCATCGGCACGCAGGGTGGCATTACGGGCGAAGAAATCATCCGGGCGGGTTTGTTTCATGGCTGCCATGACTGTGTCGGCATTGTCGGTGCCGGTGCTCTTGATGGCGTTCAGATAGTGTGTGGTGACGGAGTAGACACCAGCATGGGCCATGGATGGCACGCTGCCATGACGCTCCTTGAAACGGGCTGACCACTGACGGGTGGCTTCGTCACGGTTCCAGTAGAAGCCGGTGGTCAGTTTCATACCGGCAGCAATGGCCGGGTCGAGTGCCTTGGCGTTCTGGATAAACACCAGCAAACCGGCCACGTCCATCATCTCGGTGAGACCAAACTCGGACGCGGTTTTCAGCGAATTGACGAAGTCGCCACCGGCGTTGGCCAGCGCCACGACATCAGCACCGGACGATTGCGCCTGCAGAATGTAGGAAGAGAAGTCTGTGGTGCCCAGTGGCACCCGAACTGAACCGACGACCTTGCCGCCGTTTTTGTCGATGACGCCAGTGGCCACTTTTTCCAGTGCGTGACCAAAGGCGTAGTCGGCGGTGATAAAGAACCAGTTTTTCTTGCCGGATTTCACCATCGGCAACACGGTGCCCTGAGCCAGAGCCACCACGTTATATGTCCAGTGCGCGTTGTACGGACTGCAGGCTTTAGTGGTGAACGCGTGGGAAGCAGAACCACTGATTAAAGCCAGTTTTTTGGTATCGCCCAGCACCTTGGTGACCGCTCCCGTCACTGACGACGCCACCAGACCGGTGACGGCGTCGACTTCCTGATTCTCCACCCATTCACGCACCTTGGCAGAACCGACATCCGGCTTGTTCTGATCGTCAGCGCTGACCAGTTCAATCGGCTTGCCCAGTACCTTGCCACCGAAATCCTCAATCGCCATTTCGGCGGCGGTGACACAGCCGGGGCCGCAGACATCGGCATATACGCCACCCATATCACCGAGCACACCAATTTTGACCTTGTTGTCAGAAATGCCCTTGGCTTGTGCAAACGAAGCCGTCATTGCCATGGAAATCGCAGCGCTCAGAAGCAGGGAAGGTTTGGTCATGAGAGTCATTCTCCAGAAGTCATGTTGTTATTGTTATTGCCACAGCGCGTTAACGGCTGTTGTGACGACCAGTCAAGCGCACAAATCTCACCAGGATTTGCCACAAATGCACCGAAATGTACGCATGGGCAGATTTCCCGCTGGACAGGCTTTAGACTGCGATAAAGCCTTGGGGAGAAGTTGTTGAATGATGTCCGGTACCCGCCTGGTGAGTCGCTTTTTCTGGGTGATTCTGATGACCATTGCGGTGATGTTTGTGGCCGTATATCTCTATTCTGTGCCTCTGATTCAGAGTCATGTGTATGAAATTGAGCGCAATTCTGCCCGTCTGGCGCTGCACAATGTGTCCCAGTTGGCCAATAAGATGTATTCCAACCTGGAGAGTTATCGCACCCAGGCACTGGAGGCTCACAAGCGCCGTTTGCAGGCCGTGGTGGCGTTAACGGAATCCCATATCCATACCTCACTGGAGCAGGCAGCACTGGACGGCATTCCTGTCGATCAGGCGTTGGCCAGGCTGTTTCGGCAGCTTCGGCGTTTCCAGTACAACGAGGATGGGTACGTCTGGATTGCCGATCATCACGCAACGTTGCTTTCTCACCCGGATCCGCGCTTTCAAGGGTTTGAGATTTCCCAGACGGACAATCGTGACCAGAGCCTGACGGTGCGTGGCGTGATTGATTCTGCCATTCGGGACGGCGAAGGCTTCTACCAGTATCAATGGCAACGATTGCGGCAAGGAGATGTGGTGGACAAGCTCTCTTACGTCAAAAATTTTCCGCAGTGGGGCTTTGTGATTGGCAGCGGCTTGTATCTGGATGATCTGGAAGCCGATGTTCAAAGCCGCAAGCAAACTGCGATTCAGGAAGTCCGCCAGGCGCTGAGTGAAATTCGGGTGGCCAAAACCGGCTATCTTTATGTGTTTGATTCCGAAGGGCACTTGTTGGCCCACCCCAACCCCAATATCGATCAGACCAATGCCATGAGCCTGATCAATCCGTCGTCGGGGCGACCTATTATTCGCGAGTTGATCGACATTGCCGATACGGATCAGGAGCTGCATTACAAGTGGGACAGCCCGGCTGATCCGGGCAACTATGTCTACGACAAAATCTCGCTGGTGCGCTCGATGGAAGGCTTTGGCTGGTACATCTGCTCGTCGGTGTACGTGGATGAATTGCGGCACAGCTCGCTGGTGCTGAGTCAGCGGATTCTGACCATTGCGGTGATCTCGATTGTGCTGGCTCTGGTGCTGGCGATGGTGTTTATCAACCGTATTATTGAGCCGGTCAAGCAACTGGCGAGCACCGCCGAGCGTGTACGCGGCGGTGATCTGACCGCTCGCAGTGGCATTCGACGTGACGACGAACTGGGCATTCTGGCTCACACCTTTGACACCATGGTGCAGCGCTTGCACGGTAATATTGAACACCTCGATACCAAGGTGCAGGCGCGCACCCACGAGCTGGCGCGGCTGGAAGAACGTCAGCGCCTGATTCTCGATGCTTTGCCCGCGCAGATCGCTTATCTGGATGCGGCGTTGTATTACCAGTTTGTGAATCAGGGCTATGCCGATTTATTTGGCGGCGATAAGGAACGCCTGATTGGTCAGCACATTCACAACATCATTGAGCCGGATATGCTCGATATGATTCAGCCGTGGATCACGCGCTGTCTGGCCGGTGAAGAGGTCAGTTTTGAATACCGCTTCGAGCGCGATGGCAAGGAGCTGATCACCAAACGCACCTTGTTGCCGGACATCAACGCCGATGGCGAGCTGATCGGCGTGCTGAATCTGTCGCTGGACATTACCGCCGAAAAAGAATCCGAGCGCCGCCTGACCGAAGCCCAGCGCATTAGTGCTGCCGGTCAACTGGCGGGTGGATTGGCGCATGACTTCAATAATCTGTTGGCGGTGATTCTCGGCAATCTGGTGGCGGCGGAAGAGCGCTTCGCCGACACCGATGAGCTGGCGCGTTATCTGGCTCCGGCGATTCGGGCATCGCGTCGCGGTGCGGATATTACCTCGCGCTTGCTGGCTTTTTCCCGTCGTCAGGCGCTGATGCCGTCGTGTGTGAATCTATCGGCCTTGCTGCAGGACACGGTGGATTTGCTGTCCAATTCGTTGCCTTGTGACATCAGCATTCGCCAGCAGGTTGAGATTCAGGCGTGTCTGTTTGTCGATCCGGGACAACTCGAAAACGCACTGGTGAATCTGGCTTTTAATGCCCGCGACGCCATGCCCGCCGGGGGGCAGGTTGAATTTTATTTGCGCCGGATTCACGCCGATCAGGCCGACGGTTTTGACGAGCCAGTACAGGATGGCGATTACATTGAAATTCAGGTGCGTGATACCGGAGAGGGTTTCAGTGACGACGCGCTGGCACAGGCGTTTGAGCCGTTCTTTACCACCAAACGGGTGGGCAAAGGCTCCGGGTTGGGGTTGAGCATGGTGTATGGCTTTATCAAGCAGTCGCGCGGTTATATCGGTATTGTGAATCGACCCGAAGGCGGTGCCAGTGTGTCTTTGCTGTTGCCCGTCAAGGTCGCAGATATGGCATTGCCAGATGCTTCCGAATCCGGGCTTGCCATGTCCGAAGCCCCGCAAAACCAGCTTTTGTTGCTGGTGGAAGACGACCGCGATGTCCGCGCTGTGATTCGTGATCAGTTGATTGCATTGGGGCACACTTTGCTGGAGGCCTCGGACGCCGACGAAGCCGAGCAACTGATCAGTAGCTTGCCAGAGCTTGATGGTCTGATCACCGATATTGATATGCCGGGCCGCCTGGATGGCTTTGGTCTGGCTGAACGCATGAGAGCACAGCAGCCCTCCGCGACGGTGGTGCTGATCAGCGGCAATCCCCGGTATCAGCAAACCGGGGAGAATCGGGGCTGGCAGATTTTGCACAAACCCTTTGATCGACACTCCCTGGCCATTGCCATTGATCAGGCTCGTTCAGAACACCCCTCTTATTGGCAGCAGGAGCCGAAATCATGACGTCGTGTGAACAAATCTATGTGGTCGATGACGATCAGGATGTCTGTGATCTGATTGCCCGCGAACTGGGCGGATTTGGCTTTGATGTCAGTGTCTTCCATACCGGCCAGCAAGCCTTGCAGGCAATCCGGCGACAGCCTCCGCGTTTGTGCATCATTGATCTCGGACTGCCGGATATGGACGGTATGTCGCTGGTGCGGGCGTTGGGGCCACAGGCGCGGGTCGGGGTGCTGATTTTGTCCGGGCGTGGCAGCTTGCCGGATCGGGTGATGGGGTTGGAGCTGGGTGCGGATGATTACATCACCAAGCCGTTCGAGCCTCGTGAGCTGATCGCGCGCGTTCACAGCGTGCAACGGCGCATGGGTCAGGCCGAGCGTGATGAGACAGAGCCCCGACAGGCCCGCTTTGCGGACTGGCATTTTAATCCGGCAACGCTGACCTTGTTGCGTGATTCCGGCGAGGAGCAAACCCTCAGTGCCGCCGAAGGCGATTTGCTGGGCACTCTGCTTCGAAGCCCGCAGCACATTCTCTCGCGTGATCGCTTGTTGGGTGATCAGACCATTCCCTATGACCGCAGTATTGATTCCCGTATGTCGCGGTTGCGTAAAAAACTCGAAGCAGACCCGAAAGAACCGCGTATCATCAAGACCGTTTATGGAGCGGGCTACATATTTGCGGTGCCGGTGGCGTGGTTGTAAACAACCGTCATCGACCCGATATAGGCTCTGCCTTCGTTATTTTATGAACAAGAGTAGTGTTATGAATATCATCCGAAAAAGTGCGGCACTGTGTGCGGTGGGTCTGGCGTCTCTGGGCATGGCATTGCCTGCCGGTGCAGAAACGATTGCTGAAGTGGATACCGCCTTCAAGCTGATTGGTTCGAACCACAAGATCGTGATCGAAGCCTTTGATGACCCGAAAATTGACGGCGTAACCTGTCATCTGAGCCGCGCCAAGAAAGGCGGTATCAGCGGTTCTCTGGGGCTGGCAGAAGACACGTCTGATGCGTCCATCGCTTGTCGTCAGATTGGCCCGATCCGCATCAAGGAAAAATTCAAGGATGGCGAGAAAGTGTTTAACAAGCGCACCTCAATCCTGTTCAAGAGCATGCAGGTGGTGCGTTTTATGGATCAGAAGCGTAATACGCTGATCTATCTGGTGTACTCCGACAAGCTGGTTGACGGCTCTCCGAAAAACAGCCTATCTACAGTGCCGATTCAGACATGGCAGTCGTCACTGGGCAATACAGCGGGTAACGCAGCCAAGCAGTAAGTCCTGCGCTGTTGTACACGCACAAAAAAAGCCGCATCAAGCGGCTTTTTTTGTGGATGCAGGCAACACTCAGTTGTGTGCGTGCAGCTCTTCGTTCAGTTCAATCGCGGACTTGTTGGTCACGCACTGAACTGCACCGGAGATAGAGTCACGGCGGAACAGCAGGTCAGATTTGCCAGCCAGGTCGCGGCCTTTCACGGTTTCAACCAGTTCTTTCTGGTCGTCCAGTACCTGAACCTTGGTGCCAGCGGTGATGTACAGGCCAGCTTCAACGGTACAACGGTCACCCATAGGGATGCCGATACCGGCGTTGGCACCGATCAGGCAGTTCTCGCCCACGGAGATGATGATGTTGCCGCCACCGGACAGAGTGCCCATGGTGGAACAACCGCCGCCGAGGTCAGAGCCGTTACCGACCACAACGCCCGCAGAGATACGGCCTTCCACCATGGAAACGCCTTCGGTACCGGCGTTAAAGTTAACGAAACCTTCGTGCATGATGGTGGTGCCTTCACCAATGTAGGCACCCAGACGAACGCGAGACGTAGCAGCAATACGAATGCCCGCTGGCACCACGTAATCGGTCATGCGCGGGAACTTGTCGACACTGTTCACCGACAGCAGCTCACCGTTCAGGCGGGCGTCCAGTTGTGCCGCTGGCAGTTCTGCCAGATCAATCGCGCCCTTGTTGGTCCAGGCAACGTTTGGCAGCAAGCCGAACATTCCGGCCAGGTTCAGACCGTGTGGCTTGACCAGACGGTGAGACAGCAGGTGCAGCTTCAGGTACACCTCTGGCGTGCTGGTGGACTGTTCGTCGCTGGCCAGAACGGTGATGACAACAGGCTTGTCGCTTTCGATGCAGGCACGGGCCAGACCGGCTTGAGTTTCGTCAGCGGCTGCGATGGCATCGGCGAACGCGGTCAGTTCGCCGCCGTCGGCTTCCAGCGCTTCGTTACCACCTTCATAGCCCAATGTGGTTTTAGCCGCTTCAATCAGGGCATCCGCCGGGTTCAGCAGTGGTTGAGAGTAGAAAACTTCCAGCCACTCACCGTTAGCGTTTTTGGTACCAACACCGATAGCCAGTGCAAATGCGTTACTCATGATGTTTCCTTGAATTCAGACCCCTGAACCGGGGCCGGGGTTATGTGAACAGGGATTCGTACTGCTCGGCCTTGAAGCCCAGCGTTTTGGTACTGCCGGTATCCAGCAGCGGACGTTTGATGATCGACGGATTATCGAGCATCACGGCCAATGCGTTCTGGTTGTCCATATTGGTTTTTTGCTCGTCCGTCAGCGCGCGCCAGGTGGTACCGCGTTTGTTGATCAGCGCTTCCCAGCCCAACTCTGACAGCCATTGCTCGGCCAGAGTAGGATCAAGGCCGTCTTTTTTGTAATTGTGAAACTGATACTCAACACCGGCTTCATCCAGCCACTTGCGGGCTTTTTTCATGGTGTCGCAGTTGGGAATGCCATACAGAGTGGTCATGTGCTGGTATCCAATGGGCGAAAATAAGAAGGTGGCAGAGCATAGCAAACCCGGGCTCAGGCTTCACGGTCTGGCCCGGTGACTGCCATTTAATGAGGCTGGAGCATGCCAATTCGGCGGTGAATAAAAGCCGCGATGTCATCGGCTTCTTCAAAGCAGACTTCATGCTGAATCGGGTAGCTTTGCCAATCGGGTGTGAAGCCCATGTGTTCCAGTGTCTGACGAGCCGATTCGGCCATCATAATGGGGACGACGGCATCGCGGGTGCCGTGGCCAATCATGATTGAGAGGCTTTGGTTCGCAGGCTGAAACTGAAACGGTTTTCCGGGCAATTCAGCAATGTAGGTCGAGAGGCAAATCAGGCCGCCCAGTGGTGAAGGACAATCGGCGGCGGTCTGGTAGGCAATGGCTCCGCCCTGTGAGAATCCGGCCAGCAAGATGCGTTCTGAAGGAATACCGGCATCCTGTTGCTCTTGAATCAGGGCCTGAATACGCTCAACCGAAGCCAGCAGTTGTGGCTCGGAGACCTGACGTTTGGGTGTCATGGCAAAAATATCGTACCAGGAGCGCATCTCCATACCGCCCGACATCGTCACCGGGCGAACAGGTGCATGAGGGAAGATACAGCGCAGCGAGCGAATGTCGGTGCGTTTGCCAATGTGCGGCATCAAGGAGACAAAGTCATAGCCGTCAGCGCCCAGGCCGTGTAACCAGATCAGGCAGGCATTGGCCGGGAGTTCCGGCTCAAGAGTGACGTGTTCCGGTGTTTCAATCAGATTCATAATGTTTCCGTCAGAAAAACAGGCCCGCTTCCAACTGGGCTTCTTCGGTCATCATGTCGCGGCTCCAGGGTGGATCAAACACCAGCTCAACAGCCACTGCTGTGACATTCGGTACCTTGGCGACACGATACTTGACATCAGAAATCAAAACCGGGCCCATACCGCAGGTTGGAGCGGTCAGAGTCATGCGGATATTGACGCGAGTCTGGTCAATGTCGATGCCGTAAATCAACCCCAGGTCGAGCAGGTTGATGGGGATTTCCGGGTCATAAATGGTGCGCAGGGCCTGTTCCACCTGTTCCTGATGAACCTGGCCATCGCCCTTGTCTTCAAAGGTGATTTCCTCAGCTTCCAGACCCAGAGCAGCGGCATCGGTGCCGTCAACGCGCATCATATTGCCATTGACGGTGACGGTGTAATTGCCGCCCAGAGCCTGATTTACCGTGACAAACACACCGGGTTGGATAATGGCAGGAACACCACTTGGAACCTGTCTCGCCGGGCATTCAGCCTGCGAAACGACCATACGTTTTTCCATAGTTTCTGTTCTCGGATTACTGACTGTTAACCTAATCGTCGAGCTGCAGACCCAACCAGACCCGGACGGTGTGAAACACGTCGCTTTGTGAGGGGCTGAAGGTCAGCACGGTTGGGTGATTGGTTTTCAGCCAGACCAGAAATTCCAGCGTCAGGCAGATGTCAGGCCGTTGAGTCAGGCCGATGTGCTGTCGCAAAAATTGGGTCTGGTACAGGTTGATGACGGTTTCCCTGGACTGTTCAAGTGCCGCTGCGTCCATCCCTTGCTCCGTAGTGTGAGGGGTTGGGGCGGACTATATAACAGTCAGGGAATATTACTGTGTTGTTTTTCAAATCCAGCCGCGTTGGCGACCGCATTTATACCGAGAATGACTCACCGCAGCCACACAAATCTTTGGCATTGGGATTATCAAACTTGATGGTGCTGTTCAGGCCTTCTCGGGTGAAGTCGATCACGGTGCCGCGCACATACGCTTGAGCATCGGCTGCAATAAACAACGTCAGATCGTCGGCAACCTGAATGCTTTGATCATCGTTGTCGGGCTGATCAACCAGCTCAATTTCGTACTTGAAGCCTGAACAGCCACTCTTTTTGACACCCAGACGCACACCTTGCTTGCTGTCCTGTTTGCCCAGCATCTTGCGAATGTGCGTGATGGCGGCGTCGGTCATGCTGACGTTGGTTGAAGCATGGGGATCATAGGTTTCGATAGTCATCTTCAGAATCTCCGTTTGACTCCAAGCATTGTGAGTGAACCCGAAAGCTCATGATAAAAGAGACTCACAGCAGAAACATTTTGGCTTTTTCCAAGCCTTTGAACAGTGCGTCCACTTCGTCCAGCGTATTGTAGATCGACATGGACGCGCGAACCGTGCCAGGCACGTCGAATCTGGCCATCAGCGGCATGGTGCAGTGGTGGCCGGTGCGAACGGCAATGCCTTGCTGATCGAGCAGGGTGCCGACATCCGCCGGGTGCGCGCCTTCCAGCAGGAAGCTGAATACCGAGGCTTTTTTCGGGGCTTCGCCAATGATGCGAATGCCACCCAGCTCAGCCGCCAACTGATGCGCGTGCTGAATCAGTGATTCTTCGTGTTTGATCAGCAGTTTTCGATCCAGTCCACGGATGTAGTCGATGGCCGTTGCCAGGCCAATGGCTCCGGCAATGTTCGGGGTACCGGCTTCAAACTTGTACGGCAGGGCATTGTAGGTGGTGCCATCGAAGGAGCAGTGCTCGATCATTTCGCCACCACCCTGGTACGGAGGCATCTCGTTGAGCAATTCTTCCTTGCCGTATAGCACACCCATACCGGTTGGGCCGAACAGTTTGTGGGAAGAAAAGACGTAGAAATCCACGTCCAGTTGCAGCACATCGACATCGAAGTGGGCGACGGCCTGAGCGCCATCGACCAGTACCACTGACTCGTTGATGCGCGCCATGCGCACGATGTCCGGGATCGGGTTGACGGTGCCCAGTGCGTTGGAAACATGAGTCACGGCAATCAGTTTGACGCGAGGCTCCATCAGCTCGGCAAAGCCGTTGAGATCCAGCTCGCCGTTATCCAGTACCGGAATCACCACCAGCTCAGCGCCGGTTTGTTCGCACAGCATCTGCCACGGCACGATGTTGGAGTGATGCTCCATGCCGCTGACCAGAATGCGATCACCTTTGGACAGGTTCTTGCGGCCCCAGGTTGCAGCGACGAGATTGATGCTCTCGGTGGTACCACGTGTCCAGACGATTTCTTCTGGTTTGATCGCGCCGATAAACTCCTGCACGGTGCGGCGAGCGTTTTCAAATTGCTCGGTCGCCAGGTCGCTCAGCTTGTGAGCGCCCCGATGCACGTTGGAATTAACGGTGCGGTAGAACTCGGCCTCGGCCTCGATCACCGCATTCGGCTTGTGCGTGGTTGCGCCGTTGTCGAGGTAGATCAGCGGCTTGCCATTGACTTCCTGATGCAAGGCCGGGAAGTCGTTACGAATTTGCTGAATGTAGTCGGCTGTTGTGGTCATAACACGCTCTCTACCAGATCTTCATCGAAGGATTGTTCACGACCAAAACGCTTGGCCAGAATCGGGCGCAACCAGTGGCCAATGGCTTTGTCTGGCATTGCGTCGAGCAGTTCGTTGATAAAGCCAAAGCTCAGCATCACCTGTGCCTCGTCTTCGCTGATGCCACGACTTTGCAGATAGAAGCGTGCCTTGTCATCGAGCTGCGCGACAGTCGCACCGTGGGCACATTTGACGTCGTCGGCGTAGATTTCCAGCTCAGGCTTGGTGTTGATCTCGGCTTTATTGGTAAGCAGCAGGTTCTTGTTGCTCAGCTCAGCCAGTGTCTTCTGGGCATCCTTGTGAATATGAATGCGGCCATTAAAGACGGCCTTGGCCTGATCGTTGATGATGCCACGGAAAATTTCGTTGCTGGTGCAATGGGCTGCGGCGTGTTCGATGCAGGTGTGGAAGTCCACCAGTTGCTTGCCCTGAGGCACGTACACGCCGTTGATGTCGCTGTGGGAACCGCCAACACTGTGATGAACGACGATGTCATTACGGGTTAGCTGGCTACCCAGCGCCAGATGAAACGCTTGATAGTTGGCATCGCGCTTGAGGTTGACCCAGACGCTACCAATGTGAGCGGCATCATTGTGCATCAGTTGCAGGCGATAGTGAATCAGACGGGCATTGTCGCCCACGACCACTTCGGTCATGGCGTTGGTGAAGCTGGTATCACTGCTGTTGTCGCTGTTACTGCCATTGCCACTTTCGCCATCCAGCGAAGCATAGTGCTCAACCAGTTCCAGCTCGGCACCGGTTTCCAGCATCACCAGAACCCGGCTGTTGACGGTAAAACCGGCGTCGGCTTCAGTGTTCAGGTAGCAAAGCTGCAGTGGCTTGTCGAGGCGGTTGTTGCGCTTGATCTCGATCAGCACACCGTCTTGCAGCACCGCGTTGTTGAGCTGGTTAAACAGATGGCTCGGGTCGATGTCACCGGCCACGGTTTTGCCCAGTGATTTACCCAGATACTCTTTCGCCAGTGCTTGCTGTTCTGTGCTGGCCTGAGACAACAGAGTGACCTGTTCCAGAGCCAGTGCGTCGGACAGCTCGGTATTCACCTGGCCGTTCACCAGCACCAGTTGATAGCCGTCGAAGTGCGGAATATTGGCTGCGGCGCGAATCGCTTCGGTGCTGGCAGTCGCCACGGGCGCGGCTGCTGCGCGTGGGTTGTCGGCCAGTGTTTTCAGCGAGCAGTATTTGAAGGCTTCGGTTTTTCGCGTCGGCCATGGCGCTTGTTCAAAGGCTTCACGGCCAGCGCTGTTCAGATCGCCAAGCCAACCTTGAGTCGATTCAGCCAGAGCATTCAACTGAGCTTGCTGGAATTTGGACATGGTGTGAGTTTCGCTCATATCACTGCGCTCCAGTGGTGGTGTCCAGCCAGCTATAGCCTTTTTCTTCCAGCTCCAGCGCCAGTTCCTTGCCGCCGGATTTGACGATTTTGCCGTCAGCCAGTACGTGTACGTAGTCGGGGACGATGTAATCAAGCAGGCGCTGATAGTGAGTCACAACGATAAAAGAACGGTTGGGATCGCGCATGGCGTTGACGCCATTGGCGACGACTTGCAGCGCGTCGATGTCGAGACCGGAGTCGGTTTCATCGAGAATGCACAGGGACGGCTCCAGCAGCATCATTTGCATCAGTTCGTTGCGCTTTTTCTCACCGCCGGAGAAACCTTCGTTGACGCCACGCTTGAGGAAGCTTTGATCCAGATTGACGGCCTTGCACTTTTCACGTGCGAGCTTCAGGAATTGCACGGAATCCAGTGCGTCTTTGCCTTGATGTTCACGCACGGCATCCACGGACGCCTTGAGGAATTCGAGGTTGGAAACGCCCGGAATTTCAACCGGGTACTGGAACGCCAGGAACAGACCTTCGCGGGCGCGTTCTTCGGCTTCCATATCCAGAATATCTTTGCCGTTCAGGGTCGCGCTGCCACCCGTCACTTCGTAACCGTCACGACCGGCCAGTACGTTGCCCAAGGTGCTTTTACCGGCACCATTTGGGCCCATGATGGCGTGTACTTCGCCGGGTTTGATGTCCAGGCTCAGGCCTTTGAGGATGTTTTTTTCTTCGACGTTGGCTTGCAGGTTTTGGATGCTAATCATGGTTGTGTTTGCCTTTTAATCTTTTCTCGTTCCCACGCTCCTGCGCGGGAATGTAAATTCGGTGATGGTTCCCACGCAGGAGCGTGGGAACCAGAATCAAGGTCTGATGATTGGCTTAGCCGACGGAACCTTCCAGTGAGATTTCCAACAGCTTTCCGGCTTCAACCGCGAATTCCATCGGCAGCTCTTTAAACACCTCTTTACAGAAACCGTTGACGATCATGGAAACGGCTTTTTCGGTATCGATACCACGCTGGCGACACAAGAATAACTGGTCGTCGCTGACGGTAGAGGTCGTTGCCTCGTGTTCTACCACGGCAGACGGGTGCTTGCTTTCGATGTACGGGAAAGTGTGCGCGCCGCACTGATCGCCGATCAGCAGTGAATCGCACTGGGTGTAGTTACGTGCGCCTTCAGCATTCGGATTCATGCGCACCAGGCCACGATAGGCGTTCTGACTTTTGCCTGCCGAGATGCCCTTGGAGATGATGGTGGACTTGGTGTTTTTGCCCAGATGAATCATCTTGGTGCCAGTGTCGGCTTGCTGGAAGTTGTTGGTCAGCGCAACGGAGTAGAATTCGCCGACGGAGTTGTCGCCTTTCAGGATACAGCTTGGGTATTTCCAGGTGACGGCGGAACCGGTTTCAACCTGAGTCCAGCTAACCTTGGCGTTGGTGTGAGCGACGGCACGTTTGGTGACGAAGTTGTAGATGCCACCTTTGCCTTCTTCATCGCCTGGATACCAGTTCTGAACGGTGCTGTATTTGATTTCGGCGTCATCAAGCACAATCAGTTCGACCACGGCGGCATGAAGCTGATTCTCATCGCGCATGGGCGCGGTGCAACCTTCCAGATAGGAAACGTGGGAGCCTTCGTCGGCAATGATCAGGGTACGTTCAAACTGGCCGGTTTTGGCTTCGTTGATTCGGAAGTAGGTGGACAGCTCCATCGGGCAGCGAACGCCCTTGGGAATGTACACAAAGGAACCGTCAGAGAAGACGGCAGAGTTCAGCGCTGAGTAGAAGTTATCGCGCTGGGGAACCACCGTGCCGAGGTACTTTTTCACCAGCTCCGGGTGTTCGTGAACGGCTTCAGAAATCGGCATGAAAATAACACCCGCTTCGGCCAGTTTCTCGCGGAAGGTGGTAGCAACAGAGACCGAGTCGAAAACGGCGTCAACGGCGATACCGGCCAGCGCCATTTGCTCGTGCAGTGGAATGCCGAGCTTGTCGTAGGTTTCCAGTAATTTGGGATCGACTTCGTCAAGACTTTTGGGGCCGTCGGCCATGCTCTTGGGAGCGGAGTAATAGGACAGCGCCTGAAAATCGGGCTTTTCATAGTCCACGTGTGCCCAATCGGGTTCTTCCATTTCCTGCCACGCCGCGAACGCTTTCAGACGCCAGTCGGTCATCCACTCTGGCTCGCCTTTTTTGGCCGAAATAAAACGGATAACGTCTTCATTCAGGCCGGGTTCGATGGTGTCAGATTCGATATCACTGACGAATCCTGCGGCATATTCCTTGCGAATTTGCTCATGGATTTCGTCGTTGCTGGTCACGGCATCGGTCATGGGCGTGTTCTCATCAGGTCGGTTGGGGAGGCCGATTGACCGAAGAACGAGCGTCTTCGGTATTGAGCTGCTGGCCTCTTGTCTCAAATCGTTTTTAATCCCAAGCATTCTACTAGGGTAATGCTACGATTACCAGAATCATCACCAGTTTGGTATGCTTTGCAAGTCGTCATAGAAAGAGTGGATGCCGCATGAAAATCAGCAAAATGACCGATTATGGCATTCTGGTTCTGAATCATTTGTCGGATGTTGGAGGTGCGAAACAGTCAACGGATGACATTTCCAGGGCGTTATCGTTGTCGGTGCCAACGGTGCGCAAGGTGTTAAAAATTCTGGTGGACAGCGGGCTGGTGTCAGCTCGACGGGGGGCGCACGGTGGTTATCGTTTGAATCGCAGTCCGGGGCAAATTTCCCTGTTGCATATTGTTGAGGCCTTTGAAGGCACCTTGTATCTCACTGAATGCAGTTCGCAAGACGACGCGTGTGAGATTACCGACAGTTGTTCACTCTCTGGCCATTGGGGCGGTATTAACCAGATTATCTCACGCTTGCTGGCGTCGATTTCGCTGGCGGATATTCGTGACCCTGAGTCGCTTGCACGCTTTACCCAGAGCTGGCAAAACGGTGACCTTATTCCCCTTCTTGATCTGGGTTGATCCTTTCTTTTCCCTCTGACGTTTTCTTCTAAAAAATCTGTCATCAAGTCAGTTTACACTCGCGGATTGTTTTGTTTCCGAGCCTGTTTGATATGCGTATTCTGGCGGTTGTTTGCTTTCTGTGTTCGGTTGTTGCCCCTTCAGCATCTGCTCTGGAGCTACAGGGCGCTGCGGTGTACCAGCGGCTGAATAATGACGTTTATATTGCGTCGATTCACAGCGGTAACAGCGATAGTCGAGCCTGGCTAAATTCCCGTGCGCCTTTAACGCTGGAAATGCACATTCTGGCCGAGTCGCTGTCTCCCCGACGTTTTTCCCGTCTGTGGAATGAGGGCCTGGCGATTAACCTGAGCCAGCGGCAGATGAATGAACAGGTCGATGAGCTGACGCGCTTTATGTACGTGTTGAAAGACAATCTGGTGGAAGGGGATGAGGTTGCGATCAGTAATGAGACCGGAGAAACCCGCGTCACGGTTAATGGTGTCGAGCTGTTGATGGTTGAGAAACCAGGCATGGTGCAGTCGTTGCTAAAAGCCTGGATTGGCAAGTACCCAAGGTCTCAGCAGTTTAAAGAACGTCTGATCAATATGTCGGGTTCGGATCGTTCGGCGATGAAAAAACGTCTGATGGGTGCGCAATGGCAGCCTGAACGTGTGGCTGTGATCGAATCCTGGAAAAAACCGAAAAAGAAAAAAGCCGCTCCAGTCAACACGGCAAAAGAGCCAGCACCAGTATCTGCCCCGGCTGTAGCCAGTACTGTGAGTGTCGCACCGTCTGTGGTTGTGTCAGAAGCCCCAGAGGCGACACTTCCAGAAACAACAACTCCAGAAACAACAACTCCAGAAGAACCGACTCCAGAAACAATACAGCAGGAAGGCCCTTCTGCCGAAGAGCTGGAAGCGCAGCGTTTGGCTGCAGAAGCACAAGTCAGAGCGGCTGCAGAAGAAGCAGAACGAGAGCGACAGGAGCAGATGCGTCGCGTTGAGCAACAACTGGCTGAAAGTGCTTACTATCGCAATGTGCTGAGTGTCGCCAACGGCAATGTGAAATACCCGCGCAGTGCCCTGAAGCGTCAGCTGCAAGGGGTAACACGCATTAATATGGTGCTGGATCGGGAAGGTAATCTGACCGCTGCACAGATCAGTGAAACGTCCGAGCACCCGGCTCTGGATAAAGCCGCCCTGAAGGCAGCACAAAGCGCTGCACCGTATCCGCCTCTTCCGAAAGTTCTGGATGGCAATGAATTAGAATTTGATGTTCCGTTCCGTTTTGTGATGCGCGTTCGATAACTTTCTGTCTCGTTGAGTAGACTGAAACAGTCGTTTGACAATTCGACATCGACATCACGGAATTTTTGGTATTGGACGATACCAGGGGCTGTACCATGAAACATATCATCACCTTATTAATTTGCTTGATCGCTGTGAATAGTTACGCAGCCAGCGCACCGCGTGTTGGTGAGTTTGAAGTACTTGGCAAAACCTGGTTCCTGGTTGGTCTGACCAACTCTGATGATATTGCTGGTGGTTTGGGTGTGCGCAATGGCACTCGCCTTGAAATGAAAGTTGTTACTGACAAAATTTCCCCTCGCCGTTTCCGCCAGATGTGGCTGGACGCCATGGCCGTTGCACAAGGTGAGGCCACTTGGGCCACCTACGCACACGAACTGGATACTTTCTTTCATCTGGTAAAAGCTCCCCTGAAAAAAGGCGATATTGTTGGTTTTGAGCGTACTGAAGCCGGTGTTTCTGTGATGATCAACCACTACGAGCACGCCAACTTGGCGCACGGTTTCTTGGAAATGATGGTGCAGTCACTGACTGCTCGCATCGCTCCGATTCCGGGTGTCAAGCAAGGTCTGCTGGGTGAATTCAGCGCTGATAAACAGAAGCAACTGGGCAAAGCGTTTCGTCAGGAAGACATTTCCTTGCAACGTATCAGCGAAACTTCCCGCTGGTTGCGCTTCCCATCCAAAACCCAGTTCTCTCAACTCTGATCTCTTCGCTATACTCCGGGCATTTCCCGGAGTTCGTTGTTTTTCCTTCCTCTGACGCACTCCCTTCTCGATTCAAATAAAGGGGCTGTGCGTGAATAAAGATTATCTGGATCGCTTCGGTGGCATTGGACGCTTGTATGGCGTTGAAGGCCTTGAACGGCTGTATCAGGCCAGGGTGTGTGTCATTGGCATTGGCGGTGTGGGTTCCTGGGCGGCAGAAGCACTGGCTCGTTCTGGTGTTGGCTCGATTACGCTGATTGATCTGGATGATATCTGTGTCACTAATACCAATCGGCAGATTCATGCACTTAAGCACACAGTTGGCCAACTCAAGGTCGAAGCGGTCGCGCAGCGGCTGTTGGAGATTAATCCGGACTGCAATGTGAACGCCGTGGTGGATTTTCTCACAGCCAGCAATATGCGTGACTTACTCGGCCCGTCTGATGAGCACACAGGCTACGATTATGTGGTGGATTGCATCGACAGCGTGAAGAACAAGGCTGCCCTTATTGCTCACTGCAAGCGTAACAAGATTCGCATTGTGACCACCGGAGCGGCTGGTGGTCAGAGTGATCCAACCCAGATCCAGATTGGTGATCTGAACAAAACCTTCAATGATCCGCTGGCGCGCAAAGTGCGTTCCTTGCTGCGTCGTGAGTACGGTTTCTCGCGCAATGCCAGTCGTAATTATTCGGTGCCCTGTGTGTTTTCAACCGAGCAATTGAGCTATCCGCAAAGTGACGGCAGTGTGTGTCAGACCAAGTCTTTTGCGGGCGATAGTACGCGTTTGGATTGTGCATCGGGATTTGGCGCTGCGACCATGGTGACGGGCACGTTCGGTTTTGTCGCTGCTTCACGCGTGGTCAAACGTATTGCTGAAGGGGCGGGTAAGAAGAGCTGATCCTGAGTTGTTAAACCACGCCAGCCACCACCACAGAGTGTTGGCTGCTGGCGTGTGTCAGATCAGGCTTTCACCTTGGGCAGACGCTCCAGAGCAGCGTCGATTTCTGACTGCGGGTATTCGTAATCTTCCAGCTGTTCGCTGAAGTACTTGTCGTAGGAGACCATATCGAAGTGGCCGTGACCTGACAGGTTGAAGAACAGCGTCTTCTCTTCGCCAGATTCTTTACAACGCAGCGCTTCGTCGATACAGGCGCGAATGGCGTGGTTGGATTCCGGTGCTGGAATAATCCCTTCTGCACGGGCGAACTGAACGCCTGCTTCAAAGGTTGCTACCTGAGGTACGGCAACCGCTTCAATCAGTTTCTCGTGGTACATCTGGGACACCAACTGGGATGCTCCGTGGTAACGCAGACCACCCGCATGGATGCCCGGTGGCATAAAGTCGTGACCCAGCGTGTATTGCAGTGTCATTGGCGTGTGACCAACGGTATCACCGAAATCATAGGCGTAGTGGCCTTTGGTCAGAGTCGGGCAAGAGGTTGGTTCGACCGCCACCAGACGCGTGGCTTTGCCACCGGCAGCTTCGTCGGCAAAGAATGGGAATGCCACGCCACCGAAGTTGGAACCGCCACCGCACGGTGCAAAGATCATATCGGGAGAGTCACCCACCATCGCAAACTGCTTCTGGGCTTCCATACCGATGATGGTCTGGTGCAACAAGACGTGGTTCAGTACCGAACCCAGGCTGTACTTGGTGTCTTCACGGCCAACCGCTTCTTCCACTGCTTCTGAAATGGCGATGCCGAGTGAACCCTGGTTATTGGGGTCTTCGGCCAGAATGCGACGCCCGGTCTCGGTGATGTTGGTCGGGCTGGCCAGAACTTCACCCCCCCAGGTTTGCATCATGGAGCGACGGAACGGCTTCTGTTCATAGCTGACCTTCACCATAAAGACGCGCACGTCGATACCAAACATGTGTCCCGCCAATGAAATGGAAGAACCCCACTGGCCTGCACCGGTCTCGGTGGTCAGACGGTTGATGCCTGCTTTCTTGTTGTAGTACGCCTGAGGAACCGCCGAGTTCAGTTTGTGTGAACCGGCTGGGCTGATGCCTTCGTATTTGTAGTAAATCTTGGCAGGTGTACCCAGCGCTTCTTCCAGACGATGGGCGCGGAACATCGGAGTTGGACGCCACTGCTGGTAGATCTCTCGGACGGGTTCAGGAATTTCAATCCAGCGTTGTGCTGACATTTCCTGCTCGACAATCGGGTCGGCAAAAATGGCGGACATGGCGGATGGGTCGAGAATCTTGCCATCTGGCCCCATGGGAGGCGCGGGCGGGTTGTTCAGATCAGCGACCACGTTATACCAGTGGGTCGGCATCTCGGTTTCTGGCAGCAATATCTTGGTTTGCTTCATTTTTCCTGAATCCTGGATGAATAAGTCACAGGGGCGTAACTCTACGACAGCTTCTGTGCGAGCGCCAAGACCTGACTCATTTTGAGCCTTGAAAAGGTTAAAACTGTGTCATTTCTGGCCAGAAACCGGTCTCTGTTGGATGTGATGAAAAAAATAAGGGAATGGCTGAAATCAGAGTTGACCACGAAGGTCGGTGATCGGTGAGTGAGGGGCAGGTGAATAAAGGGAAATGACGGTTAATCGTGGGTGATATGCCGAGTTTGTACTACGGAGGTATGGGGATTGCTACCAAGGGACTAGGAAAAACCAACTCCGGAGGAATAGGACGGTTTCGTGCCTGAGCCAACAATAATCGTGTATCTGGAGGAGAAGGGCCAGATTCTCCGGTTACTGCCAAGAATTCGCCTCCCGAGGCTGCCAACGGTGCGGTTCGGCGCGGGCTTTATCACGAATAAAAAAATCCTGATCAAAGGAGAACGCAATGAAAACTACCGCACTTGGTTTGAAGGGTCTGGCACTGTCCACACTCTTTGCCGCCATCTCAACGGTCGGCTCTGTGCAGGCGGGTGTTACCGATAACGATATTCTGAATGACCAGAAAACCACTGGCGATGTTGTCAGTTATGGTATGGGTCTGCGTGGTCAGCGCTACAGTCCATTGGATAAAGTGAATGCCAAGACTGTTCAGGATTTGACGCCGGTATGGGGTTTCTCATTCGGTGGTGAGAAGCAGCGCGGCCAGGAATCCCAGCCAATGGTGAAAGATGGCGTCATGTATGTGACGGCGTCATATTCCCGTGTGTTTGCTATCGACATCAAAACCGGTGAAGAGTTGTGGCAGTACGATGCACGTCTTCCAGAAAACATCATGCCTTGTTGTGACGTGATCAACCGGGGTGTTGCCCTGTACGGTGATCTGGTGATCTTCGGTACTCTGGACGCCAAGCTGGTGGCTCTGAACAACAAAACGGGTAAAACCGTCTGGAAGAAAAAAGTCGCTGACTACAAAGCCGGTTACTCCATCTCTGCTGCGCCAATCGTGGTGAAAGGCAAAGTCATTACCGGTGTTTCCGGTGGTGAATTCGGTATCGTCGGTAAAGTTGAAGCGTACGATGCCAAAACTGGCAAGCTGGCATGGACTCGACCAACGGTTGAAGGCCACATGGGCTATGTCTGGAAAAACGGCAAGAAAGTCGAAAGCGGCATTTCCGGTGGTGCAGCGGGCAAAACCTGGCCTGGCGACCTGTGGAAGTCCGGTGGTGCAGCAACCTGGTTAGGCGGCACTTACGATGCGGATCAGGACTTGCTGATGTTCGGTACCGGTAACCCGGCTCCATGGAACTCGCATCTGCGCCCTGGTGACAACTTGTTCTCCTCTTCCCGCGTTGCAATTGACCCGGATGACGGTTCCATCAAATGGCACTTCCAGACCACACCACACGATGGCTGGGATTACGACGGTGTTAACGAGCTGATCTCCTTCGACTATAAGGAAAAAGGCAAAACCATCAAGGCGGCTGCCACGGCTGACCGTAACGGTTTCTTCTACGTTCTGGATCGGACTGACGGTGATTTCATCCGGGGTTTCCCATTCGTAGACAAGATCTCCTGGGCCAAGGGTCTGGATAAAAATGGTCGCCCCATTTTTACGAGCGACGGTCGTCCCGGTAATCCTGCCAGCGCTAAAGATGGCAAGAAGGGCAAAACCGTTTTAGCGGCACCATCTTTCCTGGGTGGCAAAAACTGGATGCCAATGGCGTTCTCTCAGGACACCGGTCTGTTCTACGTTCCTTCTAACGAATGGGAAATGGACATCTGGAATGAGCCAACCGCCTATAAGAAAGGCGCGGCTTACCTGGGTGCTGGCTTCACCATCAAGCCGATCAATGAAGATTACATCGGTGTTCTGCGAGCCATTGATCCTAAAAACGGCAAGGAAGTATGGCGCTACGAGAACAACGCCCCGCTGTGGGGTGGTGTGATGACGACCGCTGGTGGTCTGGTGTTCACGGGTAATCCTGAAGGCTACCTGATGGCATTTGACGCCAAGACCGGTGAGATGGTGTACAAGTTCAACACCGGCTCTGGCATCGTTGGTACGCCCATCACCTGGGATCAGGACGGTGAACAGTACATTGCGGTTGTGTCCGGTTGGGGTGGTGCGGTCCCTCTGTGGGGTGGTGAAGTCGCCAAGCGCGTCAAGCACCTGAACCAGGGTGGTACCGTCTGGACCTTCAAATTGCCCAAGCGTCACGAAATGGCAGCACGCTAACAGGCAAGGCAGGAACCACTGGGGAAGCACCTTCGGGACAGTTTCCCCATACTCCTGACGAACGACCATTCGACGTTGCTTTGTGGCAGCAGTGGAATGGTCGTTTTTTTATGGGCTTCTCATACTTTTGAGTCGATCTCTCTGTTGGTGAAGCTCATGAATATTCTGATCGTCGATGACCACGCCATGCTGCGCCAGGGCTGTGCCGGGCTGTTACAAACGGCGTTCAAGGGAGCCTGTATCGAGGAAGCGGACTCCGCTGAAGCGGCTTATGTCTGTTTTCGATTGAATCATTTCGATCTGGTGGTGGTAGACGCTAACTTGCCGGGTGCATCCGGGCTGGAACTGACAGCCCGCCTGCTGCGCAAGCAACCGGGGTTGTCAGTGCTGTTTTTTTCCATGCATGAAGAAACTTCTATGGTACAGCAGGCACTGGATACCGGTGCTTTGGGGTACGTTTCCAAACGCTGTGAGCCATCGGTGTTGTTGAAAGCAGCCCGTTCTGTAGCATCCGGTCGGCGCTATATTGAACACGAACTGTCGATGCAACTGGCGTTTCGGCGGCCTGGTGCCTGTTCGGGGTACAGTCATGCCTTGCCAGATATGACCCAGCGTGAATTTGAGGTATTTGTGTTATTGGCGAAGGGAGAGTCGGTAGGACAGATTGCCAAGACCTTGTCGTTGAGTAGCAAGACCATTTCCAATTATTCCGCATTGCTGAAAAACAAGCTGGGCGTTCGTTCATCCGGTGAACTGGTTCACCTGGCGATTCAGTATGGTGTGATTCAGCCAGGTGTTGCCTCTCGCCCTGAGCCATAAACGCATAACGGAAATCACTTCTGCCAGTCAAGTGGACAGCCCTGACAGTTCTCCATATTGATATCCATAAAGTTGGCATAGTGACGACGTGCACCACGCATGTCCACACCATCAAAATTGGAGCCGGACAGCTTGGCTTCTTGCAGGTTAGCCTGCTTCAGTGAGGCATCTTTCATATTGATCTTGGTGGCCCAGGCCATCTCGAAGTTGGCCGCATCCAGCGTTGCTCCAATAAAGTGCGCTTTGCTGACCCGAGCAAATTCAAAGTTAATACCCGTCATATCAGAGCCACTGAAGTCGGCCACCTGAGCAAAGGCGGTGTAGGCATTAGCGGCGACCAGACGTGCATTCCTGATACTGGCACCGCGCAGGTTGGCATGACGTAAATCCGCACGGGTCAGATCGGCCTGATCCAGCGTAGCTTTACTGAGATTGGTGTCCATCAAACGGGCGTGAGTCAGGTTGGCCCCGCTCAGATTTGCACCGCTGAGATTGGCGCGGGACAAATCCATATTGCTGAGGTTTGCACCACGTAAATCAGCGCCAGGACATTGAGCTTCAGGTTCGATGACACAGCCATTGATTTGTGGTGCCTGATAGTCGTCGTCAGCCATGACATGTGGGGCAGCCGTGGCAAGACCGCACATCAGTATGGCTGAGCCAAGTGTTGAGGTGGGAACAGACATGGAAATTCTCCAATTACCGGTAAAAGAACAAACAGCGACCGAAGCCGCTGTCTGAGTGGGTAGGTGCTTACTTGGAAGCCACATCCCAGCTTGGCAGTTTGAAGACCCAGAAAGAGCCACCTTGCGGTACTGGCTTGGTCAGGTCAGCCATGTCGCCGCCCCACAGAGGCACCGCACCACCGTAACCGGAAGTCACACCGATGTACTGCTCGCCATCCTGTTCCCAGGTGATGGGCGGCGCGATGATGCCGGAACCGGTCTGGAATTTCCAAACCTCTTTGCCGTTCTTGGCATTGAAGGCTTTTAAGTAACCATCGCTGGTTCCGGTAAAGACCAGGTTCCCCTTGGTGGCCAGTACACCGGCCCACAGAGGCAGTTTCTCTTTGTGTTCCCAGGCTACTTTGCCGGTTTTTGGGTCCATGGCACGCAGGATGCCGACGTGGTCGTCGTACATCTTGCGAATACGGAAGCCCATGCCCAAATAGGCTGCGCCTTTTTTATACGTGGCCCGCTCGGCCCAGTAATCTTCTTTCCAATGATTACCTGGCACATAGAACAGGCCGGTATCCTGGCTGTACGCCATGGGGTTCCAGTTTTTACCGCCCAGGAACGGAGGAGATACCTCGACTGATTTTCCTCGGCTCTCACCGGCTGCTGGCTTGGGTGGACGTTGGCCTTCCACTTCGATTGGACGCCCGGTTTTCGGGTCGATGCCTTTGGCCCAGGTGATGTTATCGACGAATGGGAAGCCACGGATGAAGCTGCCGTCTTTACGGTCAACTACGTAGAAGAAGCCATTACGGTCGGCGTGAGCCGTTGCCTTGACGGTCTTGCCCTTGTCTTTGTATTCGAACAGCACCAGCTCGTTGTTGCCGGAGAAATCCCAGGCATCATTGGGTGTGTGCTGGTAGAACCATTTCACTTCCCCGGTGGTTGGGTCAACACCGACCTGACCGGAGGTGTATAGGCTGTCGAAGTCTTTGGGTTCGCCGCCTTCTGCTGTGCGTGCCCAGCCGTTCCAGGGCGCAGGATTACCCGCCCCGACGATGATGGTGTTGGTTTCAACGTCGTAGCTGGCGCTCTGCCAGGGCGCGCCGCCACCGTGGCTCCAGGCTTCTGCCTTGCCGGTTGGTGAGTTGGGATCGTCCGGCCAGCTTGGCGCTTTGACATCACCGGTTGGTGTGCTCTTTTTGCCATTCAGGCGACCGTAGTGGCCTTCAACAAACGGACGCATCCAGACTTCTTTACCTGTGTCCGGGTCTCGGGCAAACAGTTTGCCGACTACACCGAATTCATCACCGGAAGAGCCGTGAATCAGCAGTACCTTGCCGCTCTTCTTGTCTTTCACCAGCGTGGGTGCGCCAGTCATGGTGTAACCCGCTTCGTAGTCACCGAAACGCTTTTTCCAGACTTTTTTACCGGTATCTTTGTTCAGGGCGACAATACCGGCGTCCAATGTACCGAAGAAAATCTTGTCGCCGTAAATCGCAGCACCACGGTTAACCACGTCACAGCAAGGGCGGATGCCTTCTGGCAGACGGGCGGTGTAGCTCCACTTGCGCTTGCCGGTTTTGGCGTCAATGGCAAATACGCGAGAGTAAGAACCAGTGACATAAATGGTGCCATCATGAACCAGTGCCTGACTTTCCTGGCCGCGTTGTTTTTCGTCACCAAACGAGTATGACCAAGCCGGTGTTAGCTTGTGAACGTTCTTCTCGTTGATGGTGGTCAGCGTGCTGTAACGCTGGGCTTTGGGGCCAATTCCGTAGCCCAGAACGTCTTCAGGGGTTTTGGCGTCGTTGACAATGTCATCCCAGCTGACGGTGCTGGATTTGGCCATGGCGGCTTCGGACGAAAGTCCCAGAGCCAGAGTCAGGGCCGCAAGGCGTATGCTCTGATGGAGAGAAGATCCAGAAAGCGATTTCATAGAAGAGTCACCCTTGGTTGTTGTTGTTTGGGGTTGCTGTTCCTATTGTTGAAAATACGCCTTGGGAGCAATACAGCGCTATTCCCGCAAATGTCAGGATATTTCCTGCGTTGAGTCGGGAATAAATGTGGGAGAGTTTGGGAAGTCTTCCTGATCAGGAGAGTTCAGAAAGACTGAGATGCTTTTAGAGACTAGGCGTGAGCTTTACTGTTTGCACAGGTACTACTTGCACAGGATTGCAGTGATGTTTTCGATCTGAATACGCGTGCTGGGCAAGTTCAGGGAACCACCGCCACCAATGCGGATATTCAGAATGCCTTCCTTCAAATCAAGATCCTGATCGTGGTTGAATTTGTAATTCAATAGAAGGTTTTCTATACCTTTTTTGATGTCGTATTTGAACATGACAACGGCATTATCGGTATTGATGGTGTAGTACTTGGTAGTACCCGAATAAGTGACGTTTTTGCCATTGAAGTGGTAGTTGGTTTGACTGATGTGTGTTGCTTGTGAATAGCAGTTCTGCCCCGATCCCTGGTCATCCCCTTCGTAATCGTACACGATGATCTTGCCTTGCTCCGTAATGTATAGATAGCTTTCGTCATCTATACGAGACGTATTATAAACACCAGATATACGTTTGAGGTCAGGGTCGTCACTGGTTGTACCAACGCCTTCAATAGAGCCACCGCCGCCGCCACAGGCCGTTAACAAGACAGAGCAGGTAAGGAGTGTTGTTATGGAAAGTCGGGAATGCATCATCGATGAGTCCTTTTATACACGATGAGAAAAAAGAGGGGGGAATTTACATCAAAAATCACCTAGCTGTCGTGAGGTCATCCTTGATGACAGCCAGGCGTACTGCGGTTATTTATTCGCTGTGCTCACACTCATCATTGGAATTCAGACCTGCCATATCGTACAGCGTGTCCATATCCTGAATGATGACTTCCTTACCCTGGGTTTCGATCAATTCGTTCTTCTGGAAGCGTGTGAATACCCGGCTGATGGTTTCAACGGCCAGCCCCAGATAGTTGGAAATATCGACCCGTGACATGGGCAGGCGGAAATGCGTCGCGCTGAAGCCACGACGGGCGTAGCGGTTGGAAATGTCCAGCAAGAAAGAGGCGACGCGCTCTTCAGCATTTTTCTTGCTCAGTAATAACATCATGTTCTGGTCATGACGAATCTCATTGCCCATGGTGCGCATGAGCTGCTTGCGCAAGTCGGGCAGTTCATCCGTGAGGGTTTCCAGTTGATGCACCGGAATTTCACAGACGGTGGTGGTTTCCAGTGCCTTGGCCGTCAGGGGGTAATTTCCGGCGTCATAGCCAGACAAACCAATCAGTTCACTGGCAAGGTGGAAGCCTGTGATCTGTTCTTCGCCATTGCTGGCCAATGTAAAGGTTTTTAATGCCCCGGTTCTGACAGCAAAAACGGATTGAAACTCTTCACCTTGCTGGAATAACAGCTGCCCTTTCTGGATCGGACGGCCACGACGAATGATGTCGTCCAGACGCTCCATATCCTGATCGTTTAAAGACAGAGGCAAGCACAATGCATTCAAGGAACAAGTTTGGCAGTGCGGTTGAGTTCCCCGAATTGGGGAAGGTGCTGCTGGAGTTGTTTTCATAGAGCGCTACCAGAGTGGGCTGACAAACAGCGTGTGGTACATGTAAGTTGGGTAATATGGTCTGCTGACTGATGATCTATGTCAAGTTGACAAATGGTGTGATGGCCACCAGACGCTCATTGCTGTCCAGATGCCAAAGCAAATTAGCAGCACACCGGCAATGGTTCGAGAGCATTGATGATTCAGGAGTTGCATCAGGCTCCCAGCCGCCAGACTGCTGGCAAACAAGGCTGGTAATGTGCCCAGGCCAAAGACGATCATAATGGCTGCTCCTTGTAAGGGTTGGCCGGATGTCGCAGCCCAGCTCAAGGTGCTGTACACGAGACCACAAGGTAGCCAGCCCCAAAGCAGGCCCAGTTGGTAACGTTTGGCCAGGCTGCCCTGATGGATCAGGCCTGTCGTGAGGGGCTGTATATGTCGCCAAAGAGATTGCCCGAGTTGTTCCAGACGAGTTAGCCAGGTGGCCCAGCGGGCAATGTATAAGCCCATTAAAATGAGCAACACAGCGGCCAGCGTGCGCATCACTTGCAGCAGTACGTCATTAATACCCTGTAACCATAATCCCAGTGTGGCAACCAGCAGCCCGGCAAGACCATAGCTGGTAATCCGACCCAGATTGAATGCAAGCGTACTCAAGGTGACGGACGCGCCGGTTTCTCTGGCAACCTGCGTACTCAGGGCGGCAGAAATACCTCCGCACATTAACAAGCAGTGACTGGAACCGAATAACCCGAGAAACAGAGCGGTGATGAACGACAGAGGCTCCATCATTACTCAGGAGTGCCTGTCTTTTTTTGTTGATCTGTGGCGGTTGTGGTGGAGGTTGATGGGGAGCCGTGCTCGTCATCGTCGAACAGGATCTTATGTGCTGGAGAATCCATGTCATCGAATTGGCCACTGCGTACAGCCCAGAAAAAAACCAGTGTGGCGATGCCGATTAATACAATCGACAGGGGAACCAATACATAAATAATATCCACAGGAAGCCTCGTTGAAAATCAGGAGTGATTGGTTGATTTGAGCTTTGCGAGACGCAAGGCATTGGTCACAACCAATAAAGAACTGAATGACATTCCAATCGCTGCCGCCCAGGGGGGAACATACCCCATGGCAGCAATGGGCAGTGCCAGCAAGTTGTACAATAAGGCCCAGCCAATATTCTGGTAAATAACTCGCCGGGTTTTTCGGGCGGTATCCAAGGCGCTCAAGACCGCATCCAGTCGACCGCTGGTCAGCAGGGTATCTGCGTTGGTTTTGGCCAAATCGGTCGCTTCACTGACGGCCAGAGCAATGTCTGCACCTGCCAGTACGGGGACATCGTTAATACCATCACCGATCATCAGGATACGCTCACCCTCACTTTGCCAGGTGCGTACCTGAGCCAGCTTTTGCTCTGGAGAGATACCGACTCGCACCTCATGAATACCCAGTTGATCGGCAATTTGCTGCCCAGAGCCACTGGGGTCGCCGGTCAATAACGCTGTTTTGATACGTCGTTGGTGTAAACCCTGAATCAGGGCCGGAGCGGATTTGCGCAATGTATCGCTTAGTAGAATCCAGCCCAGCGGCTGGTTGTCATCAGCCAGCAGCAACCATTGTCCAGCCTGCTGGTCGGGAAGTGGCAAGCTTGTTTCAGGCCAGGCGAAATCGGGCCTTCCCAGTCGTAATGTCCGCTGCGATGCGATCAGCGTCCCTTCAACGCCCAATCCAGTGTGCTGCATGTGGTCTGAAATGGGTTCGGGATTAATGTGTCGGAATGCACGAGAAATCGGGTGGCTGCTGTTTTGCTCCAGCCCCGCCGCCCAGGACATGATCTGTTGTTCAGAGATTGTTGTGAGTGGCAGGACTTTTTCTATGGCCAGTTTGCCTTGGGTCAGGGTGCCGGTTTTATCAAAAACAACCCGGTCAATCTGGTTCAGGGTTTCCAGAACATGACCCTTGCTGATGAGCAAGCCTGCTTCTCGCAGGGCTGCAGTGGCCGCTGTCAGCGCAGTCGGCGTCGCCAGAGACAGGGCGCACGGGCAGGTGACAACCAGTACGGACAGGGCAATGAAAAACGCTTCTTCGCTGCCTTGAAGCCACCAGAAAGAAAACACGGAGGTGGCGACGATCAGTACGGCGGCCACAAAGTAGCTGGCAATCTGGTCGGCAATCAGGGCGACTCGGGGTTTTTCTTGCTGGGCTCGATCCATCAGGCGGACGATGGTCGATAACTGAGCTTCTGCACCGGTTGCTGTGACCTGCATGGTTAAAGGGCTGTCGACATTGATGGTGCCGCCAATCAGTGTAGACCCGGTTGTTTTCTGTACAGGGAGGTATTCACCCGTAAGAGCGGCTTCATCGACAGAGCTGTTGCCGGTCAGAACGACGCCATCAGCGGGTATGGCATGACCCGGCTTGATCAGTAGCCGATTCCCAACCTGGATTTCTTCGGTTGCGATAATGTCGTGATCGGTGTTGCTGTTGCCACTGAGACGCAGGGCGATGTTGGGCAGCAGAGTCAGCATGTTGTTGCCGGATTTACCCATCTTGTGACGAGTGCGCATTTCCAGAAAGCGCCCAAACAACAGGAAGAACGTGAACATGCACACGGAGTCAAAATAGACGTCACTGCCTTGATTGAAGGTGCTCCAGATGCTGGCACAAAAAGCCAGAATGATGGCCAGTGATACCGGCACATCCATCGTCAGGTGACGGGTTTTGAGATCACGGATGGCGGCTTCAAAAAATGGACGAGCGCTGTATAAAACAACGGGCAGGGCAAGCACCATGGAGGCCAGGCGCATAAAAAATTCGTATTGGGTCGCCATGCCCACATAAAGGGGAACGGCGATCATCATGACTTGCATCATACCAATGCCAGCAACCGCCAGCCGACGAATGGCGTGCTTGCTTTCAACGATACGCTGGTTTTCTTCGCTGGTGGCTGAAAACGGCGATGCCTTGTACCCGAGCCGGTAGATGGCTTCCATCAGCCCGGAGACCTGAATGTCATCGTCGTACCATTTAAGTACCAGGCGATGATTGGAGAGATTCAGAACAGCTTCTTCGACGGCAGGCAGTGCTTTTAGGCGATGTTCGATCAACCAGGCACAGGCGGCACAACTGATTCCATCAATAACCAGTGTTGCTTCGGCTATTTTCTGACCATCGGAATTGACTGAGCGTGCAACAAAGCGCCGTTGCATTGCATCACTGTCGTACAGGATCAGAGTTTCACGAGCGGTCAGTTCTGAGTCGTCGAATTCAGATGGCGATAGCTCAGGAAGCTCCGTGCGGTGTTTGTAATAATCCTTCAGGCCACTACTGACAATGGTTTCAGCAATGGCTTTACAACCGGGACAGCACATTGGTTGCTGTTTTCCGTCAATCGACGTTGCCCAGCGCTCCCCTTCCTGAGTCGTTTCACCGCAGTGAAAGCAATGTGTTAACTCTGTCATTGGGCTTTCAGTTGTATGACCTGATTGGCATTGATGTGCCCGGATGAGCGAAGACGCCAACCTTGTTCCGGGCTTTGTAACCAGAGACGACGACGTGCGGGCAGGGTGATCTCACTGACACCGGTGTAGGTACTTTCTTCGGTTCGTTGCAAGAAGATGCTGCTGTCCTGCTCTTGCAAGGTTGGGTGAATCAGATTAAGCACCAGGCTGTTGGGTTCTTCATCCAGATAACCGTCCAGTACCAGACGTGCCATGTCATCGACAAATACCAGCGTGGCGCTGAGTTGCAGACGTTTGGCCTTGTTATCCATGTTGACGTTTTCGGTGTAGTTGACACCATCCTTGTAGTAGCTGTCACTGACCAGGGAGTCTTTACTGTCAACGGCCAGGGTGATCATTACCACACCCCAGAACACAGAAAGCATGGGAATGCCAAGGATCAGCCAAACCAGAGGTTCTTTGTGCCAGGGACGAGAGTCTTGCTTGTCAATAGTCATAGATATCTCAATGAACGGTCGATCAGAAACAGGAATAAAAAAGCCGCCCAAGTTTAACGGCTTGGACGGCTGTGCTCTAGCCATTGCGACATTTTGACGCAGCAGGTTGACTTGTCTCAGTCAGGTGTATCAGCTACGCGGTGCAATGAAGCGGCTTTCCTCTCTGGCAATCTCTTCACCCGTCGCGGTATCAATGATAACGAATTCGATATTCATCTTGCTGGAGGTCAGTTTGGTTGCTTCCGGGTCGAGTTCCAGGTTCAGAGAGATCTCTTTCATTTCGTTGACGTTCAGGTCATAGAGGTTGGTGACATCCATGCTCAGCCCTTCTTGCCCTTCGACTCGCAGCTCATAGGTATGAGGCTGCTGAGACATGTTCATCATCTTCAGGGTGTAGGCATTTTGAATAGTGTCATTGACGGTCATCTGATACAGACTGCTTCGGTCTCGTTCAATGTCCAGCTCAAATGGTGTACGAGTGATCATGGCGTAGGCGAAAGCACCGATCATAACGCTCAATACAACGGCGTAACCGACCAGACGAGGGCGGAAGAAGTGCGTTTTTTGGCCTTCCAGTTCGTTTTCTGTGGTGTAACGTACTAAGCCGCGTGGCTTGTTCAGTTTATCCATGATGGAATCACAAGCGTCGATACAGAGTGCGCAACCAATGCACTGGTATTGCATACCATCACGGATGTCGATCCCGGTGGGACAAACCTGTACGCACAAAGAACAATCGACGCAATCACCGAGTTGTTCGGTATTACCTGCTTCCTTGGCTTTCTTGCTGCGTTTTCCGCGTGGCTCACCACGATTTACATCATAAGAAACCGCCAGTGTATCGCTGTCGTACATGACAGACTGGAAACGTGCGTATGGGCACATGTAGATACAAACCTGTTCACGCATCCAGCCTGCATTGACGTAGGTGCCTACGGTAAACATGCCGATCCAGAAAGCGGCCCAGCCACCCACTTCAAACTGCAATAAGCTCGGTACCAGTTCGCGGATAGGGGAAAAGTAACCGACAAAGGTCAGGCCGGTCATGAAAGCAATGAAAACCCAGGCTCCATGTTTGATGGCTTTCTTTCGAAACTTGGTGGCAGACATGGGTTCTTTGTCCAGCTTGATTCGCTGGTTTCGGGTTCCTTCTGCTTTTTCCTCTACCCACATGAACAGAAATGACCAGGCAGATTGGGGGCAGGTGTAGCCACACCAGAGACGCCCGGCCAGATTCGTGACGGTAAACAGAGCAAAAGCGGAAATAATCAATGCCCAGGACAGCAACATGAAATCCTGAGGCCAGAAGGTGACGCCAAGAATGTGAAACTGACGGGCTGGAAGGTCAAAGTAGATCGCTTGACGCCCTTCCCAGTTGAACCACACTGCGCCGTAATAGGCCAGCATCAGTGCCCAGAGGGTATACGTTCGCAAACTCTGAAAGTAGCCAAGAATTTCTCGTACGTAAATCTTGGCTCGTTTTTCATACATGCTTTGAGATTTGGGTGTTACGTCTTTGACCGGAATATTACTCATAACGGCTGCTCACCTTGTTGAAGCGATGTGGTGATGTCAGGTAGGTGCTACGGGTGTTAACTGAACGAATGAACACTAATTCAGTCTTTGGCCAATAGCAAAGGTTAACGTCTGGATGCTCTCTCTTTCATCCGTCCTGACTCTATATAACGCCGCAATTATATAGCTCCTGCACCAGATCCCTAACGAAAAAAGCGGCCCGGGGGCCGCTTTTTTGGTTTTTATTGTCTTATCTCAACCTATGCTCTGCTTGACAAGTCGTTGCAGTATAGGCATGTAAGACGTTTACTTGCCCTTGGACAGGGAGTAAACATAAGTTGTCAGCAAATGAATTTTGGCTTCAGCATTGCTGCCCAGAATTTCATTGTGTGCTGGCATGTTGCCGTTACGACCATTGCGCAAAGTGAATTCAATCTGTTTGCTTGAACCACCGTACAGCCAAACGTCATCAGTCAGGTTAGGTGCACCCATTAACTGGTTGCCTTTACCATCTGCGCCGTGACAAACAGCACAGTTCTGCATGAACTTGGCAGAACCGGCAGTTGCCTTGGCTGCATCATGCTTCAGGCCACCGAGTTGGCGTACGTAAGCGGTCATTTCCTGAACGCCTTCGTTACCCAACACGGCTTCCCAGGCTGGCATTGCACCCTGACGACCATGAGTGATGGTGTGTTTGATGTTGGCTGGAGTGCCACCGTACAACCAGTCGGTATCGGTCAGGTTCGGGAAGCCCAATGCGCCTTTGGCAGTTGTGCCATGACACACAGAGCAGTTGCTTTTGAACAGGCGCTGACCTGTCTGCAGAGCTTCCTGATCGTTAGCCAACTGTTCTACTGGTGTTGCAGAGTACTTGGCATACAAAGGAGCAATTTCCTTGTCAAATGCCTGTACCTCGGCTTTCCACTGGTTGGCAGCAGACCAGGTAACCTGTTCGCCGTCTACTTCAACCGTCAGGAAGCCATTGAAGTTACCCAGGCCGTAAGCACCCAGATAGCCGAACCCAAAAACGATGGTTCCCCAGAACATGAATACCCACCAGCGTGGCAGCGGGTTATCAATTTCCTGAATACCATCGTAGTCGTGACCGGTGGTTTCAGTGGTTTCTTCTTTTTTCATGCCGCGGCTGGTGTACATGATTAGTACACCACACCCGATAATGGATCCCAGTACGATGACGGTGATCCAGACTTGCCAGAAAGTACTTAACATTATTACTTACTCCGATCTTTTTCGTCGTCCACGGGCTGATCATCATTATCAAGGAAGGGGATTTCTGCATCTTCCTCAAAACGCTTCTTGCGGTTAGACCCATAAGCCCACCAGATGATGGAGATGAAGGCTGTCAGTGCAACAAGGGTGCTTAGCCCGCGTACGTCGTTGATGTCCATGGAATTACCGTTTAGTGATCACTGTGCCCAGTTGCTGCAGGTATGCAACAAGAGCTTCGATTTCACGCTTGCCATCGACAGAAGTCTTGGCACCTTCAATGTCCTCATTGGTATAAGGAACACCAACCATGCGCAGGGCTTTCATCTTTTTCGGCGTATCGCGGCCATCGATGGTGTTGTCAAACAACCAAGGGTAAGACGGCATGATGGACTCTGGTACTACGTCACGTGGGTTGTACATGTGAGCGCGGTGCCATTCGTCGGAGTAACGGCCACCCAGGCGAGCCAGGTCTGGGCCAGTACGCTTGGAACCCCACAGGAATGGGTGTTCATAAACGTGTTCGCCAGAGACAGAGTAAGGGCCATAACGCTCAGTTTCTGCACGGAATGGACGAACCATCTGGGTGTGACAGACGTGACAACCTTCACGGATGTAGATGTCACGGCCTTCCAATTGCAATGCGTTCAAAGGCTTGAGGCCTTCAACTGGCTTGTTGGTGTCTTCATGGAAGAACAATGGAACGATTTCAACCAGTCCACCCCAGCTCAGAGCGACAACAATCAGAACCACCATCAGAGGCAAGTTCTTTTCAATAGTATCGTGATTAATCATGTTTCAGATCTCCTTACGCCTGAGGTGCCAAAGTGCCAGCGGCTTCTGCTTTCTTGGCAGCACGTACTGTCATGAACACGTTATATGCCATGATGAACATGCCGATCAGGAAGAGAGCACCACCCAATACACGAACAATGTAGCCTGGGATAGAGGCTTCAACACTTTCGACAAAGCTGTAAGTCAGGGTGCCGTCAGCGTTAACTGCACGCCACATCAGACCTTGCATGATGCCGTTTACCCACATGGAGGCGATGTACAGTACTGTACCGATAGTAGCCAGCCAGAAGTGAGTGTTGATCAGAGAGATAGAGTGCATTTCACCGGCTTTGCGGCCATACATAATTGGAATCAGGTGGTACAGAGCACCAATGGATACCATGGCAACCCAGCCCAGAGCACCAGAGTGTACGTGACCAATTGTCCAGTCAGTGTTGTGTGACAGGGCGTTAACGGTCTTGATGGACATCATCGGGCCTTCAAAGGTAGACATACCGTAGAAGGACAGGGAAACAACCAGGAAGCGCAGGATTGGATCGGTGCGCAGTTTGTGCCATGCGCCAGACAGCGTCATCATACCGTTGATCATGCCGCCCCAGGAAGGTGCCAACAGAATCAGAGACATAACCATCGCAGCAGTCTGTGCCCAATCTGGCAGAGCAGAGTAGTGCAAGTGGTGACCACCAGCCCATACGTAGATAGAAATCAGTGCCCAGAAGTGAACAATGGACAAACGGTAAGAGTAAACCGGGCGTCCAGCCTGCTTCGGAACGAAGTAATACATGATGCCCAGGAAGCCAGCCGTCAGGAAGAAACCAACCGCATTGTGACCCCACCACCACTGAATCATGGCGTCAACAGTACCTGCATAAATAGAGTAAGACTTGGTCAGAGAAACGGGTACTGCCAGATTGTTACCGATGTACAGAATGGCAATCATGATCATGAAAGCAGCAAAGAACCAGTTGGCAACATAGATGTGGCTTTCTTTACGGATAGCAACTGTGCCCAGGAAATTGACCACGTAAGCAACCCAGACAAGAGCAACCAGAATATCGATTGGCCATTCCAGCTCTGCGTATTCCTTGGTCGAAGTCATACCCAGAGGCAGTGTAATCGCTGCCAGTACGACGACCAGGTTCCATCCCCAGAATGTGAAGCTGGCGAGAGCATCTGAGAACAGTCGGGTGCGACAGGTGCGCTGTACGATGTAATAAGAGGTTGCAAACAGTGCGCTACCACCAAAGGCGAAAATAACTGCGTTGGTATGCAGTGGACGCAAGCGTCCGAAGGACAGCCATGGGGTATCAAAGTTCAGTGCAGGCCAGGCCAGCTGAGAGGCGATCAGTACGCCGACAGCCATGCCGACAATGCCCCAAACAACAGTCATGATGGCAAATTGTCTTACCACCTTATAGTTGTACTCGGGATGGTCAAATGCTGTGCTCATGATTGGATTCCATTAAACAGCGAGGATTGAGGGTTAAAAATTTTGGCGACACATTATCAGCGCTGAAGCATGCGTTTGCAAACCTGAGCTGAATAAGTTGTTGTTATTACGAGTTTTTTATCTTGCAATAGCGCCAAATTTTTCCTGGTTGTTCCAGTGCTGTAACCATTTGGCGGTTGCTAGCAATGTTGAACGCCAGATCAACCTGATAAAATCTCAGCGAATCTATCAGTCAGCACATAATAAAGTGCATGGCGACAATGGCATTGATGTAGCGCAATAGCATCTGGCTATCTTGCGGAGTGATTGAAACTTCGGTGAAAAACAGAGCATGGAATCCGTAAAGACAGACCGGTGGTATTAATGAAAGTTCAGATTGATGGCAAAGAATCCAATCCAATGCTGGTATTGGCGCATGGTGCGGGAGCGGGGCAGGGGTCATCTGTGATGTGTCACTTGGCAGAAGCGCTGCTTGCCCAAGGCATTTGTGTTGCTCGGTTCAATTTCGAATACATGCAGTCTATACAAGCGACGGGGGTGAGGCGGCCTCCTGCTCGAATGTCTGTGTTGCAAGAAGAGTATCGGCGAGTGATTGAATGGCTGGACAGGCCTTGTCTGATAGGAGGGAAGTCCATGGGAGGTCGTGTGGCAACGATGATGATGGCTGAAGGTTCTATTCCCCATGTGCGGGGAGGTGTGGTTTTCGGTTACCCCTTTCATCCCGTTGGCAAGCGTTCTCAGTTGAGGGTTGAGCACCTTTCATCCGTGCAGAAACGCGTACTAATTTGTCAGGGAACTCGTGACAGTTTGGCGTTCAAGCCGGATATTGATGTGTTATCACTGCCAGAGCATGTGCAGCTGCATTGGTTTGAACACGGTGATCACGATTTCAAAACCCTGAAGCGAAGTGGTGTAACACAACAGCAACTACTGCAAAAAATGGCTGCAGTAGCTGCTGATTTTATACGCCAGGAAAGTCATCAGGATCAGTTCTGACCAGCGGCTGTTTTCTCTGATGCTTCTTCGGTGTCTTTTTTGCCAGCTTCCAGATATTCCTGAATGCGTACAGAAATACTGCGAGTCTCAAGCAGGATTCTTCCCATATTGGCAGATGGATCAGTGGCAATGGCTAAAACGGCATCATTGCCGATATGAGTCAGGTGCATAACGCCTTGGGTTCCCTGAACCATGACTTGCTTGAGCTCACCAATAGCAACTTCTTCGGAGGTTTTCTGGGCCAGTACCAATAAAGAAGCGTTCATGGCTGCAAACGTATCCTGGTTGGTATTTTCTCGAAGCGCAGAACCGATAATAAAACCGTCTGTTGTCATGGCCGCTGCAGACATAATGGTTCCATCAGCAGATTTTACCAATCGTTTCAGAGTGGCAGCGATCATTTCGGCATTGGCGTAGCGATTGTTAGCGTATTGCATGGACAGTCTCCTGGCGTTTTTTTGTCAGTGCTGCATCCTGCTTGCATGCTGTCTCATGTCTATCTTTGATCCTGTGAGGCAGCCACCTAATCCTGTGATGGTGTCTTTAATAATAAAGTGCCAGAGAGATGAAGCCTTGATGTGGGTCTCAAGTCACACAATGTCGCAGAGTTACTTCTTCGAATTGTGGATAAGTACACAGCGCGTTTATGCGCTGTGTCACAAAATCAGGCCGATAAAATAGTGAAGCGTTCTTCGCGCATCAAAATTGGCTGGATAGAGGCAATAACATTCTTGCGCTCCAGAGAATGATTCCAGCGTTGCCAGTCTTCCAGTGTGCGCCAGTTGGTAATAATGATTCTGCGATTTGAATCAGAACAATCTTTATAGGATGCACCTGAAACATAGCCCTGAGCAGAAACAATGGCGCTCAGGGTTTGCTTGATGGCTTCCTCATACGTGGATTCCATGCCTTCGGCAATTTGTCGGTCAATCAATACCTTAATCATATGGCTACCCTGTTGTGTGTTGTATGAAAAAAGCAGTCATGCATATAAAGACTGCTGCCCAGCAGGTGTGATGCCTGCATCAAGTCCTGATTATGACAAGAGTTCCTTCAGTTTTGCGACCGTTTTATTGGTGTCCAGAAGAATTTTACCCAGATTGGCTTTGGGGTCGGTTGCCAGTGCCAGTACGGCATCGTGACCCACGTGAGTCAGCAGCATCAGGCCTTTGTCTCCCATGACCATTACTTGCTTCAGGTTGCCAATATCGACTTCACCAGAGGCTTTTTCAGCTAACACAAGCAGGGATGCATTCATGGCAGCGAATAAATCCTGATCCATATCGTCACGCAAAGCCGAGCCAATAATCAAACCGTCAGTTGTCATGGCGGCAGAAGCCTCAATCATGCCATTTGATGAGGCAATTAATCCTCGCAGAATGGATCGTGTCTGGCTGGCCTTTGGGTGTGGAGAATCTTCCATTGGTATATCTCGAATTCAAGTGTGGAGAGTGTGATTGATTGCAGCGAACACAGATTAACTTATATCAAGATTGTATACGATTTCTGCTGGTTATACGGTATCAAGCCATGAGGTGTGAGCTTGATACCGTGTCAGAGCATATGATCAGATGGTTGCTTCAATGCTTGGCATTGCAGTGCGGGACTTGCTCAGAACCATGCCCAGGTTAGCCGTCAGTCGGCATACAAAGCAGGCAACGTGATCGGGGTAGGATTTGCTGCGGATAAATACGTGAATCAGGTTTTCGGAGTTAACGATGATTTCCTGAAAATAATGGTAATCAGCTTCGCCTTCTTTCAGGCCGCGTGCACGCTTGAATATTTGCTCGATCGTTGTGACATTTGAACCCTGAAACAGGTCGGCAGTTGCTGCAGCCAAAAGATCCAGAACATCGTTGGGGTGGGAGTCAACGGTTTTGATGCCCAGCAGCATACCGCTGGACAGGTCAACATAGCCTGCCGCAACGCACTCTGGAACGCTGGCGGTGGCTTTTTGTAAGGCTGCATTAAGATCTGACATGGTGTTCTCCAATGTTATTCATCAAGGGATTATGCCGGTTACAAGTATTAAAGCTTGGTTCCCAAGACTTTTTTATTACGGTGCATCAGGCACACTAAGCATTGGCTGGGTTTGTGTTGTTGTCAAGATGCGCATTAAAAAATACCGCATTGGGGTTTTTAAAAAATCAATGACTTAGGTCAATTTACTCTTGGTTTTGATGGATTTCAGGAAGGTTTCAAACTCCTCCAGAAAAGATACCTGTATCTGAGATTGGACCCAGCGGGGTTCAATCGCTCTGGCTTCTTCCAGGGCAGTCAGGGCGTGTTTGCCTTGCCAGATCAAGTAAGCCGCCATGATCGTGCCTGTTCTCCCCATTCCGGCCCGGCAATGAACAGCTGTTGGTTTTTCTTCTTGCAGGCACTGATCAATGTGCTCGCAAATTTGTCGAGCTTGCTCCAGATTTGGGGCTTCCATATCAATCACACTGAACCAGCTGGTTGTAATGCCATGGGAGGCATTGGTCTCGGTTGCCGGTGGTGTTTCCATTAGGGAAATAAGGTGCCTGACTCCAACCCTATGGAGGGCCTTTAAGTCGTAATCAGCTTCAAAAAAAATGCCTGGCATGGGAGTGCCTGCCAGTAAGCCGGGCAGGAGCCATAGAAATCCTCTGGGGCCAAAGCTGTCTGACAGGTATTTGCGGGCTTCTTTAGGGAGTGGTGGCGGTGGTTTGACACCAGGGGCCAACTCCTCTGGCTTCGCATCCGGAGAGGGGGTCGCGCAAGAGCCAGTACGAACAAATTGTTTGGCTGGCGGTGTTTCAGGCTGGTTAAAGAAATGATCGGAGGGGGCCACTTCCTGAATATTGCCGCCTGCCAGCAGGGCCGTTTGGCCACCCAAGCGTTGGGCCTGGGCGAGGTTGTGCAGTGTGATCAGAATAGCTCGACGTTTTTTTTGCTTCTGGATATAACGGATAATCAGGTCGGAGTCTGACTCATCCAGGTTGGCTGTTGGCTCATCCAGACAGAGCAGGCGTGTTCCAGTGGCGCAGAGTCGGATGATGGCAACCAGTCGCTGAATGGCAAGCGGAAGGTCAATCACGGGTTTGCTGAGGTGGTCGCTATACTGGGCTATACCCGCTTCCTGCAGCATGCGGGTAGACAAGTCTCGTTGTTGGGCAATGTTCAGGGAGCTGCGCTCGGGTAAGTCATGAATCAGGTTTTCTTGCAGGCTGGACATTAACAAGCGAGTACTTTGCATAACCAGACGGGGGTAGCGGTCTGATTCACCCAAAGGAGCGCCACAATAGGTAGCGCTGCCCCAGGTGTGCATGTTCGGGTTGGTGCTGTTGTGGCCAGCCAGTGTGCGCAGTAACGTTGATTTGCCAGTGCCGCTGGGGCCTATGAGGCAGGTGACTTCTTTATCCGGGATATCAAGAGAAATACTGCCGAGAATGATTTTTTCGGCAGCACTGACGCCGAATTCTTTGAGGACAAGGGTTAAAGAATCCGGTGTGTTTTGTGTTGTGTCTGGCATGAGGTTTACTGTAAGCCTAATTCCAGAATGGATAGCATGCTCATCAATAGTACTTCCACATCTTCCGTACGGCGAGCATCAACTTCGTAAACGGGTGCATTAATTCCCAATTCTTTTAGTTGGTTGATGTAATCGGTCAGAGGTGGTTGTGGGCTGAGATCCATTCGTGTAATGCCAATAACAACGGCATTTTTATTGATGAAATCCTTGAATGCATCAAGGTAAAAAACCATATCGGCGACAGGATCTGGTTGATGGTTGTCGATCAGGAGAACCAACCCCAGTCCGCCAATTGTGAGAACGTCCCACATGTAACTGAATCGTTGTTGTCCGGGTGTGCCAAATAGGTGAACCTTTTCCCCGCCTTCCAGCTTGAGCATGCCATAGTCCATGGCAACGGTGGTCCGGCTTTTTCTTTTTGCGACATCATCCGTGGCTTTGGCTTCGGTCGTGGCAACCGGTATGTCGCTGATAGTCTGGATTGCAGTTGTTTTACCTGCTCCTACCTGTCCACCAAAAATGATTTTGTAATCCATCGATCAAGTCAGCCTGTCTGAGTAAGTCGTACCATTAATTTTTTGATTAGCGATTGTCGGCGGTGTGGCTTTAATCGCAAGGTTTCCGTGGGTCGGTTAATTGCCGTTGTGTAGCCAGCATACGATGCCGCACTATAAAATTGAAACATTTCTTCCAATGGTACTGCGAGAATACGAGCGGCCAATTCAATAGAAGTTGGTCTGGCTGAAAATAAAGCAGCGATACGACACATATTTGGTGAACGAACCAGGCGTGTCAGGTTGGGCCACATATTCAGCTGAATCACATCATCTCGTTGGCAACCGGGCAGTAACTTGCCATCAGATATCAAGTAGGCACTCATCCAGATGAGTTCCTGTAAGGGGCGTCCCTGAGAGAGTGCATTGCTAACTTCAGAGCTGCCTGGTTGCAATATGATCACTCTGTAATCCTTTGGAGTTGCTCTACTCAGTTCATCAACAAGCATATTCTGAACATGGCATTTGCCATGGCTGCCCAAAACGGTGACAAACTTGGATGCTGAAAAATGAATGAGTATGTCCTGCTTGTTATCCGTTGCTCTTTTTAACTGATAAACGAAGCTGCCTTCTGTTGACTGGATCACGTTGCTCATCATGAATGCTCCCTTTTGTGACCATTATCGGGTTTCACGTTAATCATAGATGAAGGAGTATCTGATTGTCCTACAATCACTTTTGATTTGTGTCAGGTTTTTGAACAAGTTTTGTTTCTAAGTTGATCTAATTATCAAAACCCTGATTTTGGGGGCTTGAATGTATATGACATTTTTGTGTCTGGCAATGATTTGTATTTAGTAATAGCCACGAGCGCAGGAAGGGGGAGGGGCAGAAATCGCAAATATGTTTTTGTATGAGCGACGATTGTCTTAGACAGGATGGGAGTAGCTGTAGAAATCAGGTTTTTTGTGTGGATATATAAGAGAAAAAAGAGCAGTCATTGGCTGTTTCTAATGACTGCTGTTTGAATCGCGTGCTGCTGTTAACTCAGGACGAACGTGACATGTGTTTAAACAGGCGCTGAATTAAAGACTGGTGCTTGTGCTTGCGAGGTGTTGGTATCTCGCTATCTGGACGGTTGATGGCTTTGACATAGCCCGCGTAGCGTGCAGCATTGTAGAAACGGTAAACCTCTTCCTCTGGAATGTTCAGTAACTTGGAGGTCAGTACAATGGATGTTGGTCGACTGGTCAGCAGGGCACTGATGCGATGAAAGCTGGAGTCGTGTGGCAGACGGGTATAGTTTGGCCAGCGAACCATTTTTACAACGTCGTCACGGCGGCAACCGAAAGACAGGCTGCCGTTAAAAGAGTAGTAGCCCAGTGTCCACAGCAGTTCATCAATGGGACGTTGGGCGTCACCAGACTGGTTATGAGTTTTGTTGCAAGCAATGCTGTCAGCATCGTTTGCCGGGTTTGCCAGCCAGTCGCTGGAACCGGGCATGGAGAATTGAGTGAAACCATTGGAAATGCTGACGGACTGACCTAAAGAAGCTGTTAGTACAACGTCCGCTTTTCCTTGACGAGCATTTTCAAGTGATCCGATCAGTACCTCTGCCACTGTCCTGGTTGTGGTAGGTGTGTGAGTTACTGGCTGAGTCATAGGTATTCTCTCGTTCGTTATCTGGCTTGAGCCTGGCTAATCAAAACAGAGCAGTGTTTTAAGATAAAAAATGTGCTCTGGTTCTCTTTTCTTGTTATGAGTTTTGATAATAGCCTGCTTTTTTAGATTTGCCAGTCCAGATCAATAAAATCTTCATAATTTTGTAGTATATGGGGGTGTTGGGTGTCAGAAGGGATTGCAGGAAGGGCATCATGAACTGAATGGAGGTTGGGCCACTGTGACTGGTAGAGTGGCCCGTTCAAAAACGACAGGGAAGAATGTGCTTAGAGTGGCACGACCTTGTCCCAGCCGTCGATTTTGATGTACGTGTCGGTTACCTGAAGATTTTCAGGCTCCAGCACACCGACACCAAAGTGATAACGCGGCTTGCGGGTGCCTGAACTCATTTCAGCGTCATACCGTTGCGCCTGCTCCTGAATACCCTCATTCAAATCCTGATGCTTGTCGAGTGCTTTCTGGCTGTGTTTTTCAGTTAGAAGCTTTCGGGTTATTTGAGGGGATAATAATGTGCCAGAAGCATTGTTGCCGCCAAACCCCTTGGAGTTGATAAAGGTAACGTCCAGCTCACCAGGCTCCATGGTTCGATGCGTCAGACGGTAATCAACGCCTTCTGTATATACGTCGTCTGCAATGGCGTGAGTGGTGGTGATGCCAGGCAAAATGTTATCTACCCAACCCCCCAGTGCCATCATGGTCTGATCCGCTGATGCGGCGGCGAGAGAGTGCCCCAAGTGAGCTTTTGCAGCCGTTACCGGCCAATTCTTGATGCCGAAAGCCCCCGCCAGTTCCTGATAAATGTGTGACTCAGTGGTGCGGTTTTGGGGTGTGCTGCTGCCATGGGCATGAATATAGCTGCGGTGTTTCAGGCTGTCTTCGCCCAGTTGACGGCGTACTGCAGCCATGGCTTTACCCATAGTCAGATAATTGCCGACACCAGGATTGGAAATGGATTTCTTGTAGCCATCCGCGTGGACAAAAACGTCGCCCACTGAACCAAGAATGTTCAGCCCCAGCTCCAGAGCCAGTTCATCATCAGTGATCACAAAGAACTGGGCCGACTCGGACAAAGTGAAACCTGCGTTCTCACCAAATGGGCGACTGGCGCGACGGAAATCCGGTGCTTCACCTTCACCGCAGCCATCCAGCTCACGCAAGCGCGGTTCTGTTACCAGCGCTGTCATGGCGTTGTAGCCTTCAATGATTTCCGGGTTAAGTGGCGCTTCTGCATTGCCCACAACGACCAGGCGACGGCGACCGGATTCAATGTCTTCCTTGGCCAGTCTCAGATTGTACAAAAACGTCGCGCACGCGCCGACCATGCTGCCAGTAGAGCCAAGGTTGCCGAGCACATACGCATTGACAAAATCGGCTGGCATTTCACTCAGGCCCAGAGGGCACTGTTTAGAGCTGGTGCGCTTGCCGGTCATGGCTGCCTGAATCATGCCACCGTGTCCGGCTGTATCCAGTTGTCCCATGGCGGAGCCGGCGTACACGCCAATTTGATCCGGTGACAGGTGCTGGCAGAGTGTTTCCCACTCAATGCCCAGTGAGCCAAGCGCATCGCTGGCGGCGTAAATGGCCATTTGCAGGCCGCGTGGGTGGTGGCGAGAGCGGTATTCGTTGGCGGGATCAAACCCTTTGGGCAGTTGGCCGCCACTTTGAACATTCATGCGACGTGCGGTGATCTGATAGCAATCGTTACCGTCCGCATCCTTGAACGGTTTGTGGAATGGCACAGCTTCTGGGTCAAAGGTGGTGTTATCCCAGCCGCGTACCAGAGTGCCATCCAGAATTTCCTGTTCCTGTTCGGGAGACAGGCCCATGAGCGTGGCCAGACTTTGGCGGGTGGTGGCTTGCTGCTCAGCGTTCAGTGCATCGTAGACGATACGGCGAAAAGCGTGGTTGCCACTGCTGCGGCCAGCGGCATTGATGCCACCAAAACCAGTAATCACTGCTAGATTTTTCATTATGAAGTAAGCCCGGAAATTTTCTTACATGGTAGCGGGGCTGATTCAAGTCAAGTAGTACATAAAAGACGTTTCATGATATTAAAAAGACGTCTATTGGTTGCGCATTGGAGACAATATGTTGCAGCACGTGAGTGTACTGGCGGTGGAGGGCATGTTGGCCTCCAGTATTACGATTCCGATGGAGATGCTGGAGGCTGTACGGGCGCGTTCAAGAGTGCAGCAGCGGCGTGATCCCGGCTTTTGTATGGAGGTTGTGGCTCAGAACCCAGAGCCGCTGAAAGCGTTGGGAGGGTTGACTATCTCTCCCGATGCGACCCTGGAAGAGGTGGGGCGCACGTGCCTGATTGTTGTTCCGGCATTGTGGCGTAACCCGGAACCTCAAGTGCAGCGTTCGGAAGCGGTTGTTCGCTGGATTGCCGAGCAATATCGTCGTGGTGCAACCATTATGTCAGTGGGCACTGGTGTGTGTCTGGTGGCTGAATCGGGCATCTTGAATGGCAAGCCCGCCACGACGCACTGGCACTACCTGGATCAATTCGCGCGCAGTTACCCGAAAGTGAATCTCCAGCGGCGTTACCTTCTGACCCAATCTCGTGGTGTGTACTGCGCGGCCAGTGTGAACTCAGGGGCTGATATGGTGATCCACTTTATCAGCCAGTTATATGGCCGGGATCTGGCCTTGCAGATTGAGCAGCAGTTTTCCCCGGAAGTTCGCAACCCCTTCAATAAACACATCTATTCCCACGATGAATCCAGTGCGGGCACTCCGCATGCCGATGAGGACATTGCCATGGCGCAATCGGTGATTCGGCAAAAGCTGACGGAACCTCTGGTGTTGCCCGAGTTGGCCAGTACGGCGGGCCTGAGTGTGCGCCAGTTTCATCGTCGCTTTCGGCAGGTAACAGGTCAAACTCCCATTGGCTATCAACACACTCAACGGTGCAGTGCTGCCCGCGAATTGTTGCAGGACTCCAATTTGAGCGTGGCTGAAGTGGGAGCGTCGGTGGGATTTGCAGATGCGGCTTATTTCATTCGGGTTTTCAAACGATTGGCTGGGCAAACCCCTGGAGAGTATCGGCGTAAAGTTCGAGGTAAATTATTTACCATTCCGTAGGTGTTTTTACTTATTTATGTAGTAATTCGGTAGTTTGGACGATGGTCTACCTACTGTTTTGGTCGCTTGGAATGTGGGTGGAAAAATCCAATAAGCCCGGTGCATCAGGGGTTGTAGCGGGTTTCAGGGCGCTTTTCAGGTGGTTTGTATGAATGTGTTTAATTCTTCTTTTTTGTAAAAAAACTACAAGAATGGATTGTTTTCTGTAAAGAGTCAGGTCAGACTGTGCCGGATTGAAGTAGGTCGAGTTCAATCAGGTGGTGTTTTTCGGACACAGTTCACAGTAGAAATACACCTGATGGTTGAACGTTGTCGCCAGAGCAACAGGAAGGCCCTGAGCAATGGATTTGCGCTAAATGGGTTTAGTTATTGTCACTTGCGAATAAACAGCAAAAGGGGCAATAGGTAAAAACGCATAGCAGCAAACTGGCTCACAAGGCCATAACCGCGCCTTATCCAGGCGCTTAATAAGAAGACAGTGGGAGTTCCGTATGACACAAGATGTCGATATCCAAGAAACTCAGGAATGGCTTGATTCCCTGCGCGCTACCATTCGCCATGCAGGCCCTGAACGTGCAGCCTTTTTGCTGAAAGCATTATTTGATAACGCGACCGAAAAAGGTGTCGAGTTACCTTCTGCAATCACCACCCCGTACCGCAATACCATTGCGGTGAGCAAAGAAAAGCGGATGCCGGGTGATCTGTTCATGGAGCGTCGTATTCGTTCCCTGGTTCGCTGGAATGCTCTGGCGATGGTGATGCGTGCTAATGACAATGACGAAGGTCTTGGCGGTCACATTGCCTCATTCTCTTCCGCTGCAACCCTGTACGACATTGGTTTCAACTACTTCTTCCGAGGTAACGAAGACGGTCATCTGGGTGATTTGATTTACTTCCAGGGCCACTCTGCTCCTGGTATTTACGCCCGTTCGTACCTGGAAGGGCGTTTTGATGAAGAACAACTGGACAGCTTCCGCCGCGAAGTGGATGGCAACGGCCTGTCTTCTTACCCGCATCCCTGGTTGATGCCGGATTACTGGCAGTTCCCAACCGTTTCCATGGGTCTTGGCCCGATTCAGGCGATTTATCAGGCGCACGTGATGCGTTACCTGTCCGCGCGTGAACTGTCACCGCGTGGTGATCGCAAGGTCTGGGCGTTCCTGGGTGACGGTGAGTGTGATGAGCCAGAAACTCTGGGTGCTATTTCTCTGGCAGGTCGTGAGCAGTTGGAAAACCTGATCTTCGTGGTCAACTGTAACCTCCAGCGTCTGGACGGCCCGGTTCGTGGTAACGGCAAGATCATGCAGGAATTGGAAGGCGTATTCCGTGGCGCTGGCTGGAACGTGATCAAGGTGGTCTGGGGACGTCACTGGGACATCCTGCTGGAAAAAGACACTTCTGGCCTGTTGCAGAAACGTATGGATGAAGTCTGTGACGGTGAGTTGCAGAACTACAAAGCCAACGGTGGTGCTTACACCCGCGAACACTTCTTCGGTAAATATCCGGAGTTGCTGGAGCTGGTGAAGGACATGAGTGATGATGAAATTGTCAAGCTGAACCGAGGCGGTCATGACCCGTTCAAGGTTTACGCTGCCTACGCCAATGCGATGGAAAACAAGGGTTCACCAACTGTGATCCTGGCTCAAACCGTTAAAGGGTATGGCCTGGGTGAAGCGGGTGAGGCAGTGAACCCGACGCACTCGGTCAAGAAACTGGATACGGCTTCTCTGCGTCAGTTCCGTGATCGCTTTGGCATTCCTTTGTCCGATGACGACCTGAAAAACGTTCCGTACTATCGCCCGGCTCCAGACAGCCCGGAAATGAAGTACATGAAAGAGCGCCGTGACAAGCTGAACGGTGTCGTGCCTTCTCGTCGTACCGACTTTGACGCTCTGAACATCCCGACACTGGAAGCCTTTAAAGGTCAGTTGACCGGTTCTGGTGAGCGTGAGATGTCATCCACCATGTCTTTTGTCCGGGTGTTGTCACAACTGGTGAAAGACAAGGAGATTGGTCAGCGCATTGTGCCGATCGTTCCGGATGAAGCCCGTACCTTCGGTATGGAAGGCATGTTCCGTCAGTTGGGTATCTATTCCTCGGCGGGTCAGAAATACACGCCGCACGATTCCAACCAGATCATGTACTACAAGGAAGACAAGAAAGGCCAGATTCTGGAAGAAGGGATTAACGAAGCAGGTGCGATGTCAGCATGGGTGGCGTTGGCCACGGCTTACAGCAACAGCGACTGCGCCATGGTGCCGTTCTACATCTTCTATTCCATGTTTGGTTTCCAGCGCGTGGGCGACTTGTCCTGGCTGGCCGGTGACATCCAGGCACGTGGTTTCCTGATTGGCGCAACCGCGGGTCGTACCACGCTGAACGGTGAAGGTTTGCAGCATCAGGATGGTCACAGCCACCTGATGGCTCACACTATTCCGAACTGTATTTCCTACGATCCAACCTACGGTTTTGAACTGGCGGTGATTATTCAGGACGGCCTGAAACGGATGTATGAAGACAAGGAAAACTGCTTCTACTACATCACCACCATGAACGAAAACTACGTTCACCCGGAAATGCCGCAAGGTGCTGAAGAAGGCATCATCAAAGGTGTTTACCTGCTGAAAGAAGGCAAAAAAGGCAAGAAGTCGACCCCACGTGTGCAACTGATGGGTGCTGGTACGATCTTGCGCGAAGTGGAAGTGGCCGCTGAAATTCTGCGTGATGAGTATGGTGTCGAATCCAATGTCTGGAGCGTCACCAGTGTGAACGAACTGGCTCGTGATGGTCAGGCGTGCGAGCGCTGGAATCTGATCAATTCAGAGAAAGAAGCCAAGGTGCCGTACATTACGCAGCAACTGGCGGATCAGGATGGCCCGGTCATTCTGTCTACGGACTACATCAAGTCCTATGGCGAGCAACTGCGCGCGTATATTCCAGGCGACTTTAAAGTGCTGGGTACTGACGGCTTCGGTCGCTCTGATACTCGTAAGAAACTGCGTCACTTCTTCGAAGTCGATCGCTCCTTCGTGGTTCTGTCAGCACTGACTGAGCTGGCCAAGCAAGGCAAGTTTGATGCTGCCGAGTTGCCGAAAGTGCGCCAGAAACTGGGCATTGACGAGAACAAAGCCGATCCAACCACGGTTTAAACGGAGACTGAGACATGAGCAAAGTAACGATTGAAGTACCGGATATTGGTGGCTTTGACGACGTTGATGTCATTGAAGTCAACGTAGCCGTCGGCGACATGATTGAACTGGAACAGGATCTGATGGTTCTGGAAACTGACAAGGCGTCCATGGAAGTGCCTGCATCAGCCGCTGGAAAAGTGGTTGAAGTGCTGGTTGAAGCCGGTGGCAAGGTGTCGGAAGGCACTGCGATTGTGATCGTCGAAACCGATGCGGCTGGCGCTGATAGTGGCAGCGCTGCGGCTGAGGCCCCGGCTCCTGTTGCTGAGACGGCTCCAGCGGTTGCAGCAGCGCCTGCTCCGGCAGCCGGTGCGAGCAAAACCGTTGAGCTGACCATTCCTGACCTGGGTGGTGCAGACGAAGTGACCGTTATTGAACTGTGCGTTGAGCCAGGCAGTGACGTAGCGGCGGATGACTCCATGCTGGTCCTGGAAACCGACAAGGCATCCATGGACGTTCCTGCACCGGAGTCCGGGACGCTGGTCAAGTTCACCATTGCGGTGGACAGTAAAGTGAAAGAAGGCGATGTCTACGCCGTCATGGAAGTGGCTGGTGCGGCTGAATCTGCACCGGCGGCAGCCCCTGCACCAGTCGCCTCTGCAGAGCCAGCACCGGCTCCTGTTGCTGCTGCGCCTGCACCTGCCGCAGAAATTGAGCTGCCGTTGCCAGATCTGGGTGGCGTAGATGACGTCACTGTGATCGAGCTGTGCGTGGCTCCGGGCACAGCCGTCAGCGCGGATGATTCCTTGATTGTCCTGGAAACTGACAAGGCTTCCATGGATGTCCCGGCCCCGGAAGACGGCGTGCTGGTTGGCTTCAAGATTAAAGAAGGTGACAAGGTTAGTGAAGGTGACTTGTACGCCATCTTCAAACCTGCAACGGCTGCGGCTGCTCCGGTAGTAACTGCCGCTGCTCCGGCTCCGACTGCTGCTCCGGCTAAAGCCGAAACACCAGCATCAGCACCGGCTGCACCTGCGGCCAAGAAAGACGGTTTGGGTGAGCAAGAAGCCAAGCCGACCGAAGTGTACGCTGGGCCATCTTCCCGTCGTCTGGCACGCCAATTGGGTGTGAACCTGACCAAGGTGAAAGGCACCGGTACTCGTGGCCGTATCACCAAGGACGATATCCGTGCCTACGTGAAATCGGTGTTGGAACAGGCTGAAAAAGCGCCAGCTTCTGCTCCGGTAACGGGTGGTTCTGGCATTCCGCCAATTCCTGCGGTGGACTTCAGCCAGTTCGGTGACATCGAAATGGTCAAGATGTCCAAGATCAAAAAGATCACAGCGGCGAACATGTCCCGTGCCTGGTTGAACGTACCGCATGTGACTCAGTTTGATGAAGCTGACATCACCGATCTGGACGTATTCCGCAAGTCGATGAAAGCGGAAGCGGAAAAACAGGGTGTGAAACTGACGCCACTGCCATTCCTGATCAAAGCGGCTGCCATGGCACTGCGTGCCGAGCCAAGCTTCAATGTGTCATTGCATCATGACGGTGAGCACATTGTTCAGAAGGACTACGTGCACATTGGTATTGCTTGCGATACGCCAAATGGTTTGATGGTTCCGGTTCTGCGAGATGTCGATAAAAAAGGCATTTATCAGATTGCACGGGAAGCCAACGACCTGATCAAGGCCGCGCGTGATGGCAAGCTCAAGCCAAGAGATATGCAGGGCGGTTGTTTCACGATCTCCAGCCTTGGAGCGATGGGCGGCACCGGCTTTACGCCGATCGTGAATGCGCCAGAAGTGGCCATTCTGGGTGTCTCCAAAGCGGAAATGAAACCGAAATGGAACGGCAGCGAGTTTGTTCCTCGCAACATGTTGCCACTGGCGGTTTCCTACGATCATCGGGCCATTAATGGTGCGGATTGTGGCCGCTTCTTTACTACGCTGGTGGGCATGATCGCTGATCTTCGTCGCATCCTGCTGTAACGCGTGACCGTGAGCTGCCTTGGCAGCTCACACAGTTTCATCATTTTCGATGTTTCCTGCTGTTACATCGAAAATGCTGGAATGACCCAGCTGGACTGGTCGGGTCAGGCAGCCTGAGCTGCCAGGAACATGGCACTGCCAGCATGTTCCGACAGGCCTTTGTCGTTGTGAGGCCTGCTTTCGTTTGCATCACTTTGTTTTGCCGGTCTTCTTGACCGGCTTTTTTATGCCTGTCGGAAAAGTGAGGGGTTGGACGGAATGAAGTTTGCGGCCCGCAGGCTGGCTGGTTAGGATCAGATGACATCCATTACGTTGAGGCCCCTATGCACATTCCTTTTAATATTCCGGTTGAACCTGAAGCCGAATGGCAAATGCTGGAAAAAATCATCCATGAAGCACTGGCCAGTCGTGGCGCTTCTGATGCGTTGTCAGAGCATGTCAGCACTCGTATGAAAGCTGTCTGGGACGAGCATCAGTTTGAGTATTCCTTTCCATTGCAGGATGGCAATGAGGAGGAGTTGCAGGCTGTGCTGGATTTACACTCCGCTGTCAAACAGCAGATGACCCGCCTGCTGTTTAGTCGTTTGCTATTGGAGGTCGAGTTGGCGCAGGCCAAAGGAGTTGAATGAAGCCGGTGATCAACCGCCGCAAGAGCGTTTGTTCCAACGGCTGATTTTTTAAATCCAGGCAGGCCAGTGGTATTGGCTGGCTGCAAGGCCTCATAATCATGCTCCATAAATCGAATGACTGTTTAACAGGAGAAAACGATGCTGCGACGTCGGTTAGGTGCAACGGATCTGATGGTTTCCAAGCTGTGCCTGGGCACGATGACCTGGGGCGAGCAGAACACTGAAGCTGAAGCCCATGCCCAAATGGACAGAGCGCTGGCCGCCGGGGTGAATTTCTTTGATACCGCTGAAATGTACCCGGTGCCGCCCATGCCTGAAACCCAGGGCTTGACCGAGCAGTACATTGGCAGCTGGTTTGCCAGTCGTGGCAAGCGGGATCAGGTCATTCTGGCGTCCAAGGTGGCAGGCCCGGCGGAGTGGATGAACTACTTGCGCGAAGGCCCTGAGCTGGATCGTCGGCACATTGAGGCTGCACTGGACGCCAGCCTGAAGCGCTTGCAAACCGACTATCTGGACGTGTATCAGATTCACTGGCCAGCTCGGGCAACCAATTTCTTTGGTCAATTGGGGTATACCCACCAGCCAGAAAAAGATCGCACGCCGATGGAAGAAACGCTGGAAGTGATGGCCGATCTGGTTAAACAGGGCAAGATTCGTCATTACGGGCTGTCGAATGAGACACCCTGGGGCACCATGAAGGCGATACACATTGCCGATCAGCATGGCTGGCCACGCCCGGTATCGGTTCAGAATCCGTACAGTTTGCTCAATCGTACTTATGAAGTGGGCATGGCTGAAGTGTCTCTGCGTGAACAGGCCGGTTTACTGGCTTATTCACCTCTGGCATTTGGCGTATTGACGGGTAAATACCTGAATGGTGCTCGCCCGGAGAAGGCACGCCTGACCTTGTATGATCGTTTTACCCGCTATACCAGCCCGGAAGCTGAAACGGCTGTGCAGCAGTACGTTGATCTGGCCAATGAACTGGGCATGTCGCCGACCACGCTGGCACTGGCGTTTGTCACTCAGCAAGCGTTTGTGACGTCCAATATCATAGGTGCAACGACCCTGGTGCAACTGGATGAAAATCTGGCCTCTGCCGAGGTCGAATTGTCGGAAGAGGTGCTAAAACGCATCAATGCGATTCATCACGCCAACAGCAATCCGTGTCCGTAATTGTAATCCGGCCAGCATCAGCCAGCAGAGGCACTCACGCTGAGTGCTTCTGACTGATATAACGCAGCCGTACGATCAAGGCGACGGCTGCACCGCTCAACCCAATGATCAATCCTGTCCAGAGCCCTTCGGCACCCATGGGTTCCAGCCCGAATTCAGCCAGACCATGAAACGCCAGCCAATAACCGCTGCCCAGTCCCAGACCCCAGTAAGCGATAAACGTCACGACCATGACCGCGAAGGTATCCTGAAAGCCCCGTAAAGCTCCGGCACAGGAGACCTGGGTTGCATCCGATAACTGAAAAATAGCCGCGTACAGCAACAGGCTGGCACCCACCGCAATCACTTCCGGGTCAGGGGAGTACAGAGCGGCAATAGTGGCCGCAAAGGTGGTCATTAGCAGGGCGTTGATGACACCAATGGCCAGATTCAGCCGTACACCCATCCAGGATACCTGACGGGCAATGCTGACTTGGTCTTTACCGATGTAATGACCGACGCGCACCGTCAGAGCCATGCCAAGGCTCAAGGGCACCATAAAGGTCATCGAAGAAACGTTAATAGCGACCTGATGCCCCGCCACGATAGCGGGGCCAAATTTCGTCAAAAACAGGGCGACCACACTGAACAGGCTGACCTCAAAGAAGATGGCCAAGCCGATGGGAACACCAATGATGTAGATCTTTTTCACCAGCGCCCAATCGGGTGAGCGGGTAAAGCGCAGCAATGGCGTTGCGGCGGGCAAGCGGAATGTTCGGGTATCCCAGGCCATGGCGATGGCCATGTAAAGAAACACCAGACTGCTGCCAATGCCACAACCGACACCGCCCAGCTCGGGCAAACCAAACCAGCCATACACAAATAAACCATTGGCTGGAATATTCAGCGCCAGCCCGCTGAGCATAATCCGGGTAACGTGGGTGGCCTGATTCATCGCTTCGGCATAAAAGCGAAACGCCAGAAACACTCCGATAGCCGGAAACCCCACCGCAATGGCCATGAGGTAACGGGAAGCGATGTTGGCTGTTTGTGCATCATCCACCAGCATCGGGATCAGCATGGAGGCCGCGTTTAACCCCAGGGCGCTGACAATCGCTGTTGCAATACCGACCCAGAGTGCAGCACCCAGCAGGGGAGGTAATCGATTGCATTGATGCGGTTGCTCTGACTGGGCCGCCAGGCCGGATACCAGCGGTGACAGTGCCACCAGAATACCAGCCAGAAACAGCCAGGCAGGCATCCAGAGGCTGGTGCCGATTGCAACAGCGGCCAAGTCTCGCGTACTGATATAGCCTGACATCACGGTGTCCACGGTTCCCATGCCAATCTGAGCCAGTTGCGTTGCCATGATCGGCAATGTCAGCATCAGCAGTTGTCGCGTTTCATAGCGCGTATTGGAGGCAGGGTTGGACATAGAGTGTGGTGTTCATTGTCGTTTCGGAGAGGCGCGCATTGTGCCTGCAACCGGTTGCCAATAGCCAGTTTTACTGATTATGGTCATCTGGACGTGTGGCTATCCATTGGTTATTTGGTAATCAACCAGCGCTTGTGTAGAATACTTGGCCTTTCAACTGGCCAGAATACACATTCTGGTATTTACCAGTACGCGCCTTTCGAGTTATTGATCCATCTGTGAAGCCTTTATGTACCGCTGATTTGATCCCATTGTTTGATCAGCTCTTTTTAAGCTCAACCAACACCCGGTTAGTCAGTGGCGATGATGAACCGATATACCTGCCCGCCGATGACGCTGTGCCCTTTAATCGGGTGATCTTTGCACATGGTTTTTTCGAATCGGCGCTGCATGAAATCAGCCACTGGTGCATTGCAGGGCCTGAACGCCGCAAACAGGTGGACTTTGGTTATTGGTACGTGCCGGATGGTCGCAGTGCAGAACAGCAGCGGGCATTCGAGCTGGTCGAAGTCAAACCTCAGGCCGTCGAATGGTTATTGTCGGTGGCATGCGGCAGGCGTTTTCACATCAGCACTGATAATCTGGATGGTGACCCGGAAGCAGTGGAGGCCGGACGGCGTGTCTTTGCCCAGCGTGTACATGCCCAGGCTCACCAATATTTACGTGAAGGTTTGCCTCCGCGTGCGGAGCTGCTAAAAGCAGCATTTCTGGAATTTTACCAGCGCCAGGATATGTTCTCGGAACACCTGTTCGGGCTGGAACAACTCTGACTGGAGTGATTTTTGTTCAAGCGAATTATCGGATCGGTGACAGGTAAGAAAACAGCACCGAAGCAAGCGGCTGGTCGACCCTCTCCAGCACCTACTCAAAAGAACCCTGCACCAAAAAGCCAGACTGCTGGTAAACCGGCCAAGCATAAAACAGCACGGGGAGGTCAGAAAAAGCGCTCCCACGATAAACGACCTGCTGACGTTGTCGAGCAAGCGAGCTGGTCACTCAAGGACTTTCATGTTGAAGCGGTGCCGGACAAAACCCGTTTTCATGATCTGGATTTACCCGAACCTGTGATGCATGCGATTCATGATCTGGGTTTCCAGTATTGCACCCCGATTCAGGCGGAAAGTTTGCCCGCTGCCTTACGTGGTCGTGACACCATTGGTCAGGCGCAAACAGGCACCGGTAAATCGGCGGCTTTCCTGCTGACCATTCTGAATCGTTTGCTGACCATCAAGCCGAAGGAACGTTATGCCAGTGAGCCTCGTGCCCTGATCATTGCACCCACTCGTGAATTGGCGATGCAGATTGGCAAGGATGCAGAGGGGTTGGCACGTCATAGCGGGCTGACGGTTGTGACCGTTGTGGGTGGCATGCATTACGAAGAACAGCGCAAGCAATTACGTGATGGTGTGGTGGATATTCTGGTGGCCACTCCGGGGCGCTTGATCGACTTTATGCGCAGCCAGGATGTGTATCTGGATCAGGTCGAAGTTCTGGTTCTGGATGAAGCGGATCGAATGCTGGACATGGGTTTCATTCCAGATGTACGCCGCATTGTTCGCTCTACGCCACCAAAACACATTCGTCAGACCTTGCTGTTTTCAGCGACCTTTAATTTTGATGTGCGCATCCTGATTGATCAGTGGACAACCGATCCCATCAAGGTTGAAATTGAGCCGGAACAAGTGGCTACGGATCGGGTTGATCAGAAATTCCTGCTGGTACAGGAAAGTGACAAGTTTGGCATTCTGGAGCAGTTCCTGGCTGAACAGAAACCAGAGCGGTGCATTATTTTTGCCAACCGTCGTGATCTGACGCGCACGTTGTGTGAGCGATTGAACAAGAAAAATCACAAGGCTGTTCTGCTATCGGGTGAAGTCAATCAGCAGAAGCGTATTAAAACGCTGGAGCGTTTCCGGGAAGGACAAGTGAATCTGATGGTGGCTACCGATGTCGCCGGGCGTGGAATTCACGTTGATGGCGTCTCTCATGTGATCAATTACACGCTGCCCGACGATTCGGAAGATTATGTGCATCGTATTGGCCGGACAGGCCGAGCGGGAGCCAAGGGCGTTTCCCTGAGCCTTATTTCCGAAAACGATGCGTTTGCTGTACCTGACCTGGAAAAGTATCTGGGTACCAAACTCAAGCTTGAACAACCCTGATTCAATACCCGCTTTGAAAGAGTGGGTCAGTGATTGGCGCTGACCCAGCCTTTCAGCATGATTAATACCCGTTCATCACAGGGGAGCGGAGAGCTGTAAAGTTGTTCCTGTATTTCCTGGCGATGTTCACTCGACTCAATCTCTTCGCTGTAATGACCTGTCTCCAAACTCAACTCTTTGTCGCAAGCCTCGTAGATTTGTTCCAGTAATTGCGCGGTGCCTTCAGCATTATCAGTACGCAGATAACTTTCATCCAGATCATTTTCCAGTTCCCGAATCACCGACCAGCAGGTTTCACCGCGCTGGTACAGGGTTTCCTGGCTGATACCGTGCAGGTCTTCCAGACCATAATCCCAGTCCTGCCAGTCATCTTCTGGCTGGATCAGAGTGGTTTTAATCTGACCATCGGCCATGGACCAGGCAATGGCAATAGGGTGGGCTGTGTCTTCGTGGGAGCTGGCATCAATCGCAATAAAATGAGGGTATGACATAAGGAGACCTGCTGGGTGATGTTGGGCGCATTCTACGTTCCCGGATGCAGCACGCCAATATGTGTTCGGATTTAAGGTGTTGAATCGAAAAGAAAAAAGCGTGCCATGTTTGTTTGTCCGAATCCAAAGCGAAGGCTGGCTTGACTTGACACAATAAAGGGTTGCCAAAGTGTTTGTGGAGCCAGTTCGGGTTGATTTGCATCAAATGTGTACTCCGTAAGACCTCTATTCTGGCGCCATCTTGAAATGCACGTTAAGGAGTGCCTGATGAAACTGTTGAAGACCCTGTTGGCAACTGCTGTCGCTGTAAGTGCTGTACCTGCAATGGCTTATGAAGCAGGCGATATTATGGTTAAGGTGGGCGCTGTTCAGGTGACACCTAAAGACGGTAATGCTGATACCAGTCCTGTAACAACTATTAAGGTTGGTGCACCAGATAAAAGTGAACTGGATATTGATAGTGATACCCAGTTGGGTCTGACATTGACCTATATGGTTACTCCTAAAATCGGTGTTGAAGTTCTGGCTGCTACACCATTTGAGCATACTGCAGAAATCGATGGTGGTGGTGCAGATGGAGCTGAAATTCTGACAACCAAGCATTTGCCACCCACTGTATCTGCCCAGTACTACTTTATGGATTCTGCTTCACCCATCCAGCCATACGTTGGTTTGGGTGTTAACCATACTTTCTTCTTTGACGAAGACGATACGGGTGTGATCAATTCTAAAGGTCTGAAGCCTAGCTGGGGTCTGGCATACTCTCTGGGTGTTAATTACGACATTAACGAAGATTGGCTGATCAATGCTGCTGTCTGGAAAATGGATATTGATACTGAAGTTAAGGGTGGTGATGCTGATGGTCTTGAAGTTGAAATCGACCCAACCGTTCTGTTTGTAGGTGTCGGTTACAAGTTCGGTTTGTAATCACTCTGCTTGACTGACCATGATGCCAAAAGCCGCTGTTTATCAGCGGCTTTTTTGTGTCCGTTACTTGAAGTAATCGATGGGTTCCAGGACATTGGCATTGGCGTTATAGGGATGACGGTGGTTCTGCGCCAGTACAGCAGTACTCATCGGAGACTGGTTTTGTAACCAGGCGGATGTTGCAAGTTCAAAGAACTCCGGGCTGGCTATGGAACCCTTGTATTTATCCTTCACAAAAATCTCGGCTCCGCCTTGTTCCGAGTAATGCATTATGATCCGATCACCTTTCTCCAGGCGCGTATTCAGCATCTTTACCAGCGTACTCATTTGAGGCTCAAGTGCCTTGTACTGTTCCCAATCCAGTTGATTAGCCATGGTTTCATAGAGTTGAATGCCCAGGGCTCGGCCACTCAGTCGCATTGAATTGATAATGAACTCAACCCGTTCAGGGTGTGAGTGATGGCTGGATTGATACACCGCCCCGACGTAGGCATCGTTGAGGTAGTAGTAGTTTTGTGACGCTACATCCACCAGCTTTAACTCGGCTTGTTGTTCGGAAGCAGGCAGTGTGTCAGCAATCTGAAGACCATTCAGTTCCACAGCCTGAGACGTCGCAGAGAACGCAATGGTTAATGCAAGTACAGCGTATTTCATCCTCTCTCTCCCTTGGTTCATTATTTTTTCCCTGTGTTAACAACACTTTACGCCTCAAAATATAGCTTGTGAACGCGTTACCGGGGGGATAAATGGGACAAGATTGACGAATATGTCTGTTTGAAAAGTCGTTTTATGGGGTGAGATATGTCACACAAACAGGATGCTGGAAAGAATGGGAAAGCGAAATGGACATTGTGTGTCAATGTCCATCGAGAGATTGAGGGTCAGGATTTCATCTCGACCAAGCGCATGAATTCCTGGCGGGTTGCCTGATTTTCACGGAAGTCACCCATCATGACGGAAGTGCGCATCATGGAATTCTGTTTCTGTACGCCTCGCATCATCATGCACATGTGCTTGGCTTCCATAATCACACCGACACCCCGGCATCCCGTTACTTCCTGAACGGTTTCTGCAATTTGCTTGGTCATATTTTCCTGAATCTGCAGGCGGCGTGCGAACACATCGACAATTCGGGCAAACTTGGACAGTCCCAGTACCTTGCCATCGGGAAGGTAACCAATATGGCAACGTCCGATGAAAGGCAGCATGTGATGTTCGCACAAGGAGTAGAATTCGATTCCCTGAACAACCACCATCTCGTCGTTATCACTTGAAAATACCGCGCCATTGACGACGTCATCCACCGACGTTGTATAACCGCTGGTCAAGAATTGCATGGCTTTGGCGGCGCGTTTCGGAGTGTCCAGAAGTCCTTCTCGGTTAGTGTCTTCTCCCAGTTCTACCAGTACCTGTTGGTACAGATCTTCCAGCTTTGGCATGTGTCGTGTTCGCTTAATGTGGTAAATACCCAAGCAGTATAGTGGGTTTAGATGTTCTTATACAAAGGGTGTATGTAAACGCATAGCGCCTTGGGTTAGCCCAATTCAGCAATGATGTCAGACAGGGATGTGTGTGCTTGTAACGGCCCTAAACGCTCCAGATAACACTGAATGTTCCAGTGCTGCTGCGCCGAGGATGTCCACCAGAGCCATGTACAGGCGGGGGCACTGGGAAGTCGTTGTTGCTGTTGCTCTAAACAGTAAGCAACGCGTCTGGCAATGGCGGAGCCAGAGTCTACCCAGCGAATGTCGGGCCAGAGTTGTTCCAGTTCAGGACGCAGCAGAGGAAAGTGCGTGCAGCCTAGCACCACATAATCCAGGGGCAGTGGTTGTGTCAGCCAGTGGTTCAGGTGCTGAAACAAGGCATCGGAGACGGTTTTGCCTGCGATGTGTTCTTCGGCCCAGTGTACCAGCTCGACGGAACCCTTCAGGCGCACGGTGCAATGGCTGGCAAAGTCGTGAATCAGGCGGCTTGTGTAGGTGCGCCCAATCGTGGCGGGAGTAGCCAACAAGCCAATATGGCCAGTTTGTGTTCGTTGTGCGGCTGTTTTAATGGCTGGCACAACGCCAACGACCGGAATGCTCAAACGCTCTCTGAGCGGATTCAGGGCCAGGGTACTGGCGGTATTGCAGGCGACGACCAGAATACTGGCATGGATGTGTTGCTGCGCCTGAGTGCAGAGAGACACGATACGCCGGGCAAGCCAGTCATCGTGACAGGTGCCATAGGGGAAGGCCGCATCGTCCATGAGATAGTGAATGGGAACCGTGGGAAGTAGCCCGTGGATTTCACTGGCAATGCTCAGCCCACCTGCGCCGGAGTCGAAGATTAGTACGGATGGTTTCATAGTCGGTTTGTGGTGGCCAAGCGGCGCAGTTTAGCAGAAGAAAGTGGTGCTCAGACAGGCTTTCGGTGACATTGATCAACGCAGTTTTGACAAGGTTCTTTATAGTAAGCGCATGACATTTTCATTAAACAAGGAGGCGCTACACCTATGAATGAAATCAACTCTCTGTCAAAACCTGATGAGGCTATTTCCCCCAAGCGGCGCCTGGCTCTGTTAACCGAAGCCGGTGCTGTTCATTCCACCAAACACCGTCCTTATCCCAAGCGCATGTCGGTTGCGGATTATGAACTGGAAAAGCAGACGCTGCAGATTGAATTGCTGAAAATGCAAAGCTGGGTCAAGCAAACGGGCCAGCGTGTGGTGATTCTGTTTGAAGGCCGTGATGCGGCGGGTAAAGGGGGAGCCATCAAGCGTTTTATGGAGCATATGAACCCTCGTGGTGCTCAGGTTGTGGCGCTTGAAAAGCCAACCGAGCGGGAACGTGGGCAGTGGTACTTCCAGCGTTACATCGAACACCTGCCAGCGGAAGGTGAAATCGTCATGTTTGACCGTTCCTGGTACAACCGTACCGGTGTTGAACGGGTGATGGGTTTCTGTACCGATGAAGAGTATCAGCAGTTTGTCTCTCATGTGGCTACCCTGGAAAAAATGTGGGTCGACTCCGGTATTCGTCTGTTCAAGCTGTGGTTCTCGGTGAGCCGTGCTGAGCAGTTGCGACGTTTCCAGAAACGTCAGGTTGATCCGCTGAAACAGTGGAAGCTGAGCCCAATTGATTTGGCCTCTCTGGACAAGTGGGATGATTACTCTCAGGCGAAGCGTGAAATGTTCAAGCGCACCAGTCATGAAGATGCGCCTTGGGTCATTGTTCGTTCGGATGACAAGAAACGTGCACGAGTGAATGCGATGCGCCACATCCTGACCGAATTGCCTTATGACAATAAATCCGAACATCTGGATTTGAGACCAGATCCAAAGATCATTCAAAGCACATAAAGGAAATTGTATGGAACAGCACATCAGTCGCGTACATGCCAGACGCATCGTGCAGGATTTTCGCAATGAATTGTCAGATGAAGTTCAGGCCTCTATTGGAGAGCTGGGCTTTGGCAACCTTGAGATGATGATTGAGTCGGCACTGAGCACTCAGGTAAGTGATGCGCTTGAGAAAACGGTAGCAGACCTGGAAGGTGTTATCAGTCAGGCGAAGAAGCGTATGATTGACGCCGCCTGATCACCTCTGATCGCTTGATAGCAAACGCCCGAATCTGTGTTCGGGCGTTTTTGTATGGGCTATTTACAGAATCAGCAGAATGTTATTCAGGCTTGAACACCAGCGTGAAATTGACCGGTACGTTGTAGCCAATGTTGTTCAGCTTGGCGATGTTTTTCAGCGTATCGACACCACCGTCCAGGGCAAACTTGCGGGCATCCAGCATCAAGGGAGCCAGAGAAGACACAACCAGAGAGCCATCTTTGGCAGGTGTTGCCATTACCGGTGTTTTGAACGCAATGCGCTTGCCATGCAAGGCAATGCTACCGGACAAATCAAATGACTGGGTTTTGCCAGTGGCCAGGCGCTTCATGATGGAGCGAGGCACACTGCTTTGCAGAGTCGCAGTGGCAAACTTGCCGGCCTCGAACAGGTGCTCCTGCATGCGTTGATCACGAATCTGAATACCGGTTTTCACACTGGTCAGATCAATCTTGACGGTGGCAGAACCGTTGTTTTTCACCACACCACTCACGGAAGAAAAATGGTGGGTTTCCGTCTTGTGGATATTTTTGGTGCTCTGGAAAGTCAGGCGCGATTCCGGGGCCAGTGTCCATTCGGCCATTGCGGCAGACGCCGCCATCATCATTGGGAGCAGGGCGAGGCGAGACAGATTCATGATGGTGTTCCTTGAGGGTTAGTGTAAAAGCGTGATGTTAGGGAAAGAGTGATCAACAAGCCATTGCAGTTCTTTTGAAATATCCGGTTTATGGGTTTCTTCAAGCTGCCAGCGTTGTCTGTCGAGTCGAAATTGCTCTTTTTTAGAGAGTTTCTGATAAGCCTCAAGAATGGGCATGTCGCAAACAGCACCGTGGTGTGTGCGGCAAATGCGCAGTTGATCCAGTGCCCAGGTGTCCGGGTCGAGGGCATTGATCAGGTAATGAAGGCGTAGAATGCCCTCGGTAATTTCACATTGCTCGGCCAGGACGGAGCGAGCAACAAAATGAATGTCCCCAACCAGCTCTTGTTGATGCTTTCTGAGGTTGGTTGCGGCCAGTGTTTCTTCTTCCAGTCGCTGCTTTTCGATGGTCTTGACTTGACGGGTCAGTGACCAGGCGTACCAGGCCAGTCCTGCAATAATCAGGACACCGGCACCGATCACCAGTAATTGCACGCTGTTCATCTATGCTCACTTGATTCTGGGTTAACAATTCTGGAGAAGCATAGTAAACCCTGACTTCGGTCAAGTTAAGCACTGCGCGCGCCCTGTCGATTTATTTTATTGGCACAGGCGGCAGCCGGTGTTTGTCAGCGTGCCTTCTTTATACTGCACGCGGAAGCGAGCTTTCCCCCGGCCACTGGTGACCTGATAGCTTTCTTGCCGTTTTGGGGCAGCGGTTTCTGAATCGGTGCATGGTGACGAGCTGTCCGAATGTATATCGGCTTGTGCGTTTTTCTGTGTCGTCGCCTGTGTCATAGCCCACCCAATTCTTTTAAAGCATCGCTGGCGGTAAAAAAGACCTTGCCAGGTTGCAACTGTTCCATCAAGTCGGTGCCTTCCAGTTGATCCATTACTGGCCCCTTGAACTCGGCCAGATGCAAGGTGATGGATTGTTCGGTTAATTGCTGCTGAATATCCAGCAAGCATTCGTAGCCGCTGAAATCGATGTGATTAATAGCGCTGCCGATCAGGATGACGTGTTTGATCGCCGGATTAGCGCGGGTTTTCTGCAGTACAAAGTCTTCCAGATAACGACTGTTGGCAAAGTACAGATTTTCATCAATACGGATCATCAGCACTTCCGGGCAGGTCGTTACCTGATGGCGCTGGATATTGCGAAAGTGGTCACTGCAGCCGTAGCGCCCAACTTCGGCAATGTGCGGTTCACTGGTGCGGCGCAGGTAAATAATCAGGGAAATGAGCATGCCCATGGCAATACCATGCTCGGCATCCGTGGCCAGAACAGTCAGAAAGGTCGCCAGCCAGACCAGACCATCACTCCGCTGGAATTTCCAGGCGTGCCAGCCATCGCTGAATTTGATCAGGGGCAGCACTGCCACAATGATGATGGCACCCAATGAGGTCTTGGGCAGTTCGGTAAACCAGTCGGTGGCAAACACCACCACCAGCGAGACGCCAATCAACGTGATCAAGGACGCCAGTTGGGTTTTCGCCCCGGCGCTGAGGTTCACCATACTGCGGCCAAAACCGCCTGCGACCGGGTAGGCTTGCGTCAGAGCAGCCGCGCTGTTGGCAATGCCCAGAGCCAGTAATTCCTGATTGGGTTCCAGAGTTTTACGACGATCGCCAGCGGCCATGGCGGTCGCCACCGACAGGCTCTCCAGATAACCGATCAGGGCAATCAGTCCGGCTGACGGCAGCAGGGCTTGCCATTGCAGTTGCGAGAAATCCGGTAACACCAGATCTGGCAAGCCTGAAGGAATGCGCCCCACCGTAGCCAGATTCAGATTCTCTGGAATGATGGCTACAGACACCAGAATTCCCGCGACCACCACTGCTAATGGGCCGCTTTTAGCCATAAATTCGGTGGCCATGTCGGGTAGTGAGACCTGCTTTGAGAGTCTCTTGATCATGTGGGGCCAGGCTTTCAGTAACAGGATGGAAGCCAGGCCAATACTCAGTGCCGACAAGCCAACTTGCTGCCAGTGTCCGGCAATATAAAGCAGAGGTTCATGATTACTGCCCTCTCTGGGAATGGGCAGCGCCGTCAAATATTTAAGCTGATTGAGAATGATGACAATGGCCGCCGCGCTGGAAAATCCTGAAATGACCGAGTGACTGATGAAAGCCGTCCATTTTCCCAAACCAATGACATAAAACACCAATAAAAAACCACCGGTTAACAACGCCAGTGCCGCCGCGTGTTGAGCAAACAGAGGGGTGCCTGGAGCGGCAATCGGAAGCAGCGCTTCCATGGTCATCAGTGACACGATGGCAACCGGGCCAACGGCAAGAGACGGGCTGGTGCCCAGAATAGCGTAGGCGAGAATGGGCAGCATGGCGGCGTATAGCCCGGCTTGGGGCGGCATCCCGGCCAAAAAGGCATACGCAATGCCTTGAGGCACCAGCAGGATAGCAACGATCAGACCGGCAGAAAGATCGGAAGAGAACCACTCGCGTTGATAGCCTTTCAGGGTTTTAAACGGAATCACCGGCGTTTCCTTCTTGCTCATACAATTGATTAAGAAGATGCAGGACCTGGATGGTGCGAGCATCACTGAGACGGTAAAAAACGCTTTGCCCTTCACGACGGTATTGAACCAGTTGCTCGGCTCTGAGCCAGGCCAGATGCTGTGACAAGGCGGATTGGCTGAGTGGCAATTGCTGGCTCAGTTCAGTGACAGAGACTTCACCATCGCGCAAGCGACACAGAATGGAGAGCCGGTGCTCGTTGGCCAGAGCCTTGAGCATGCGAACGGCGTTGGGTTTGGAAAAGTTGAAGGCGTCGGTCGACATTGTCCGGGTCACTGGATTGGCATTGAATGTGGGTGATCGATAGTGTATATCAAGTATTCCTAAATAAGAATATACTAATACTCCGGCTTGACTAACAGGGGATTCCGGTATGGCGGCAACGGTTCAGACATTTTTTCATGAAGAGACTTCCACGTTCACTCACTGTGTTCAGGATGTGGCCACAGGCCAGGTTGCCCTGATCGACCCGGTGCTGGATTTTGACCAGAAGTCAGGTCGTACCAAGACAACGTTCATGGACCCGATTCTGGAGCAGCTTGAGGCGGTTGGGGCTAGCGTGGTGCTGGTGCTGGAAACACACGCTCATGCGGATCATTTGTCGGCCGGTGATTATGTGCGCAGTCAGACCGGGGCCAGTATTGTGATTGGCAAGCCCATCGTTCAGGTGCAGGAAACCTTTGCCAACCTGTTTCATGAAGGCCCGGAGTTCCGTGCGGATGGTCATCAGTTTGATCGTTTGGTGACAGAAGGTGATCACGTTGCACTGGGAGAGAGCTGTTTTCAGGTATTGGCGACGCCCGGACACACCCCGGCGTGTGTCAGCTACTTCCTGAATGGTACGGATTTGTTCGTCGGCGATACCATATTTATGCCGGACGTTGGCTCGGCTCGCTGTGATTTTCCAGGTGGTGATGCCAGTACCCTGTATCAGTCGGTACAGCGCTTGTTATCACTGGGGGACGAGGTGGTCATGCATTTGTGTCACGACTATCCGCCAACCGGTCGTGACCTGAGTAGTGCTGTGACGGTACTGGATCAAAAGAAACACAATATTCATATGCGGGCTGGCATCAGTAGCCACAAATTTATTGAAATGCGTGAGACCCGTGATGCGTCTCTGGATGTACCGCGTTTGATCCTGCCATCGTTGCAGGTGAATATTCGGGCGGGAGCATTGCCCGATAAGGAAAGTAATGGCGTGGCGTATCTGAAGCTGCCACTGAATTTTCTGTAAAGCCGATTTCGTAAGACTGCTTTTGCAATAAGCGGTGTTGAGGCAGAAGCGGTGTTAAGACAGTAGAACCTCCGGGGTTAGAGTAACCCCGGACTGTTCCGATACGGCTGTTCAGTCTTCCGGCTCTGTCGGGGCGTCCGGGCGTGGCCGTCTTCTCTTTTGCTGTTCAGCCGCTGCCTGTTCTGCGGCTAATTCTTCTTGTCGCAAGCGTTCTGCTTCCAGTTCAGCCAACTCCTCAGTCACCATATCGGGCGTTTCCAGTGTAATCCGCCCCAGCTTCCCGGCTCGCAACTCATGCAGACACAGTTCAGCCGCCTTGTGCAGGTCTATCACATTGCCAGGCCGCAAGCAGCCGCGCTTGCGGCCAATGGCTTCAAGCGCCTGTAACGGTGACTCTGGCAGTGCTTTCAGTTTGAAGCGCTGACACAGGGCGTCGGGGTAGTGCTGCAGCAAAAACTCCAGAGTGAACAAGGCGATGTCCTGATACTCAATCGCGGTATCTCGCACCGCACCACTGGCGGCCAGACGATAGCCGCTGCGCTCGTTTTCAAAGCGTGGCCATAAAATGCCGGGAGTATCGGAAAGCACCATGCCGTTTTTCAAATCAATCATCTGATTGGCTTTGGTCACCGCCGGTTCGTTGCCGGTTTTGGCGATATAACGGCCAGCGAGGCCATTGATCAGGGTCGATTTGCCCACATTGGGAATTCCCATGATCATGATCCGAACCGCTTGTTTGCGTTCTATGCGAGCATGACCCAGTTGTTTGCACAGGGCAATCAGGCGCTTGAGCTGTTTGCGGTCTTCTGCAACCAGCGGCAAAGCCTGGGTGTTGTGCTGTGCATCAAAGTAGTTGACCCAGTGTCGGGTTATCGTGGGGTCGGCCAGATCCTGTTTATTCAGCACCTTGATTACGGGCTTGCTGCTGCGTAATTCATTCACCATGGGGTTGGTGCTGGAATAGGGGAGGCGGGCGTCGAGTACTTCAATAACCAGATCAATCTGAGGCATGGCTTCGCTAATTTTTTTGCGAGCCTTGTTCATGTGTCCGGGAAACCAGTGAACTGACATTCTGTAATCCGATTGACCAGGAAAAAAAGGGGCGGCACATTGTATAGAAGCGCCAGTCAAGAGCAACTATATCCTATATGGCTGCGCCATTTGACTGTCATAATCGCTGGCTAATCTGACTGAGGTCTTTGAAACACTGGAGCCGTCAGTTTGGAGATGATCGTTATGGACTATTTGCCTGATGAGTTTGCGAACAGCGCCAAGAGACAAGGAAGACAAGCATCGGCCACCGTATCGGGTCGCCGTCGTTCCGGCTTTCTGCTTGGTAATAAATTTGTATTTTCCGATTCTGCCGAGATTCTCTGGATGGAGGCTGGCCCTGGCGAGTTCAGGGAGCTGCGTTTGTGGCGTAAGTAACTTCTTCCAGCAAGAAGACGAATCATGATATTCGGGCCTGCGTAGCAGAGTGCAGGTCGCTTGATTTTATGGTCTTTGCCATCATATAGACGAGGCAGAGAGGGGGCTGTTCCCCTTGTCGTTTTTAATAGGGTGGTCGAATGAACACTGAAACGCTGATCCGTGACAAGCTGTCAGCCTTGTCACCTTCCCATGTGGATATCCTGAACGAAAGTCATATGCACGCCGGGCCTGCCATTGACTCGCATTTCAAGTTGACTGTGGTTTCCGAAACGTTTGTCGGGTTGCGTGCTGTGCAGCGACATCAAAAAGTCTATGGCTTGCTGCGTGATGAATTGGCCGGGCCGGTGCATGCGCTGTCATTACACCTGTTTACTGCGGAGGAGTGGGAGACTGCATCGGTTCCTGCTTCACCATCCTGCCAAGGTGCTCATCAGTAATATGAATATTTGATGAACGAGCGTTAATATTTACTTGATGTAACGCAATTGTCATTGAGTCTTCATAGAATCGCGCCCAAACATTACCTTCTACGAAGACAAAACCTGAACTATGACATTATTACGCGCTTTTTCTGTGTTGCTCGTGACTCTGCTGTGTTCGTTTGTCCATGCCGAACAGCAGTTGGAACCCTTTGCCAATCTGGATACGGATGGCAAGGTTCGTTTATTTGATATTCAGGGTTCCAATACGATTGGCGCAGCCATGGCCCCAGCTCTGGTGGTTGACTATCTGAAAGCCAAAGGCGCTTCTGAAGTTCATATCAGTCCTTTTGCTCCAAATGAAAAACTGGTTACCGGTTTTTTCAAGCCAACACGAACACGGTTGTCTGTTCGCATTGCCGCTCATGGCTCAGGAACCGGCTTTAAAGGATTGCTGAACAAGAGTGCAGACATTGCCGCTGCTTCTCGCCCCGTCAAACTCAAGGAAGTGGAACAGCTTCGTTCATTCGCCAAAATTCGCAGCGCCGACAGTGAACATGTGGTGGGGATTGATGGTCTGGCAATCATCGTGAATGCCGCCAATCCGGTCAGCGAACTCAGTGTTGATGACATTGCTGAAATTTTCTCCGGCGGTTATCGCGACTGGTCAGAACTGGGCGGTAAACCTGGCCCAATTACGGTCTACGCTCGTGATGAAAACTCCGGTACCTGGGACAGCTTCAAGGGCATGGTGCTGGGCAAGAAGCACCGGTTGATTCCCAATACGCGTCGCTTTGAATCTAATGATAAATTGTCAGATAAGGTGATGGCAGACCCTAACGGTATTGGTTTTGTCGGCCTGGCATCGGTGAAGGACGCCAAGCTGGTGGCAGTGTCGGATGGCAGCGCCAAGGCGCTCAAACCCAATAAACTGACGGTGGCAACAGAGGATTATGCACTCTCACGCCGACTGTATATGTACACTGATGATGATATTCAGAATCCCCATGTGGCGGAGTTTATCCAGTTTGCCCTGAGTAATTCGGGTCAGAAAGTCGTTGCAGACAGTGGCTTTATCTCTCAGGAACTCAAGGCGGTGAAGCCTGAATTCTATGCGGAGTTACCAGAAACATTTCGTGCGATTACCGACAGTGCGCGTCGCCTGACGATCAACTTCCGCTTTGAAAAGGGCAGTGCAAAGCTGGATAACAAAGCGCTGCAGGACATTGATCGTTTGGTGGATTACCTGCAGCAGCAACGTACTACCGAAATTGTTCTGATTGGCTTTGGGGACAAAAAGCGCACCGAGCGTCGCTCACAGCTTCTGTCGAAATTACGGGCAATGGCCGTTCGCCGGGAGTTGGTGCGCAATGGCATCTACCCGAAGGAATCCATTGGCTACGGCGAATATTTGCCAGTGGCCTCGGCGAATCGTGAAGAAGGCCGGACGAAAAACCGTCGGGTTGAAGTTTGGGTGAAAGACAATTCGTAACCTTTGAATCGAACGAATCGAGCATAAAAAAACCGCTGCTGTCGTTGATAGCACCGGTTTTTTTGTTTGCGTCAGAGAGCGTTGAATCAGCCTTGAGCGTGAAACATCAGATACAAATCAATCACGGCCGCCGGGATGCCGCCGCAGACCTGGTTGGACAAATCAACATCGTTGTCGATGTCAGACATGTCGTCTTCCGCTGCAAACAGACCGCTGGCGTACATAATGGAGAACAATGCCTCGGCAACACGTTCTTCATCGCGGGCATACCACTGCTCTTCGTGCAGCATAACGCCGGTCATAAAGCCAATGGCCCAGCTTTCCAACGGGGGTTCTTCGTCTTCGTCGATCAGGGTCAGATCAGCGGGCACGGGGAAGTCGGCCCCGGAATCCAGCCAGGCCTGAATTTCCTTGCCAAGTTGCGACAGTAATGACGCCACTTGCGTTTGTTGCTCGGCTGTAAAGCCGGTTTTTTCATCAAAGGCACAGCCGCGAACGTCGTCCATATCGAACGGCGTAGGGCCGGTCAGAAAAGCAGTGATCAGGCCGTGAATGGCGAAAAAGTCAAAGCTGTCCTGACGCTCTGCTTCGTCTTCCAGCAGAATGCCCAGGGTTTCAAGTTCGTCTTCGCTCAAGGCGGGGATACTATTGAGGTCGGTCATGCGTTCACTCCTGAATGGGAGCGCTATGCTAACACAGTCAAACGTACTCCATGTGGCGGAGTAGCAGGCAGAAACAGGGTATGAAACAGTCTCCGAATCCCCGGCAAAATCATCAAATCCTCATCAATGATCAACGTGTACCGGTGCATATCCGAGTGATGAAACGAAAAAGCCTGCGCTTGAGCGTGACAGAGCAAGGAGAGGTGGAGGTACGTGTCCCGGCGGGATGTCGGCAGGCCGATGTGAACGCGTTTCTGGCTGGACATCATGACTGGTTGGCCCAGCGTCTGTCTCAGGTTTCCCAAAAGCATCAGCAGCGTCTGGCGACGTTTATGCATGCGGGGAAGTCGCTGCCGGTGGAGTGTTATTCCGGTTCGGTATTAAACGTGAGTGATGACGTTGTGATGATCCCCCAGGACTGGAGTGAACCGAAACAGCTGAGTGCGATGGAAAGATGGCGTCGGGCTTTTGCCAAGGCCGAATTTAACCGCCAGATTGATCGCTGGTGGCCTGCGTTTCGGGGCTATGGTGTTGCCCGGCCAGTGTTGCGAGTCAAGAAGATGCGCACGCGTTGGGGGAGTTTGTCTTCGCGGGGTTATATCAATTTGAATCTGGCGCTCACTCAGGCCAGCCCGGAATTGCTGGAACTGGTGGTGGTTCATGAGCTGTGCCATATCCGTTATCAGGATCACGGCACGGGATTTCAGCAGTTGATGTCGCAGCACTTGCCCGACTGGCGTCAACGCGAGCGTTTGCTGGATGAAGCCGGACGTCAGTTGCTGTAGCGTGCAACCGTTCAGGACTGCAATCGTTGATAGGCGGCCAGCAATGCCTGAAAGTGCTCGATGTCGCCGCCTCTGTCCGGGTGATGACGCATGGCCAGGCGTCGATATTGATGACGAATATCGGCTTCCGATGCCGGGTCAGACAACTCCAGCAGCGCCAGATCGGCTCTGCGCTGATCCGGGGTCAAGGCTTGTTGCCAGATGCCGCGCAGCAGTTTATCGACGGTTTCCCGGTCGGTGCTGAGATGCGACAGGTCGAGGTAGTAGCGGGCCAGAGGATCGGACGCACACACTTGCTGGTTATCGGTAGCGTGCTCGGAATCCCAGGGGCACAGGCAAATTTCCAGCGCCTCGATCTTGAGCCACCCCGCTTCTTTGCCCAGCCAGTGCAGGCGCAGCCGATACAGGCAGTGCATTACCAGAAAATGGCATCGAAACAGGGTCAGGGAATCACGCAGGGCGTTAGCCTTGAATATGCCGGGGTCGGGTTGCTTGAGCCAGGCAATGAGTTCGTATTCGGTATAAACATCACCATCCAGCAACCGGCTCGCCAGCAATTGTTGCAATGTTTCCAAGGTTTCGTCGGGTGGGGTGAGGTCGTCCAGGTTCAAATTCAGCATGGCGACAAGGTATCACATCAGGAGCGTTCCGGATCGGTCTCTTCGATCAGTTGGCGGGCAAAAGTGGGTAATCGGTTTTTGACCTGATTCAGTCTGCCGGACGCATCCCTATAACGACGACGCAGTGTGATCAGATATTCCCGAACCCGAGGGACGGAGCTGGCCAGTAATGACAACCCGATTATTATCATGATGACGCCAAAGGGAATGGGCAGCGGTGTCACAATAATGCCGATAACCACCAGAAAGGTTCCGGCAACGGCCTTGGCACTGCGTTTGATCATATTGTGTTCAGCCATCAAGGTTTCAGATACGTAACGTTGTCATGGACATGTTGCGTATGTGTGAATCTGTCGGCATCGTTGTCGAAACCCCATCGAATCTGAATTATGAATACGCCCAATAACGAAAAAAAGCCCTTGCCGAAGCGCAGTATGCTGATCACGCCCGAAGGTGAACAGGCGCTGCGTCGTGAATACGATTTCCTCTGGCGTCAGGAGCGACCACGTGTGACGCAGGAGGTATCGGACGCAGCCAAGCTGGGTGATCGTTCCGAAAATGCGGAATATATCTACGGCAAGCGTCGTTTGCGGCAGATCGACAGTCGCATTCGCTTCCTGCTCAAGCGTCTGGAGCATCTGACGGTTGTGAATCAGGTGCCTGCTGATCCCGAGCGGGTGTATTTTGGTGCCTGGGTGGTGCTGGAAGACGAACAGGAAGTCCTGTCGCGTTATCGTCTGGTGGGGGAGGACGAGCTGGATCTGGAGTACGGTTACATCAGCATTGATGCGCCACTGGCGCGGGGGTTATTGGGCAAGTCACTGGATGATGAAGTCAGTGTGCAATTGCCCAAAGGTGAGCAGACTTTCTACATTCTGGAGGTGCTGTACGAGCGCCCTGAATGGGATTTGCGGCCCGCTGTGAGGCCGCATCGCTGGGAAACGCCGGGCTGAGATCAGATGACCGCTTCGAAACATTCCAGTTGTGGCGGGCCAGCATGAATGTCTCTGCGAGCGCCTGCGTTGGCGTGTGCCTTGCGGAACGCTTCGGACTTTGTCCAGCCTTCAAAGGCTTCTTTGCTCTCCCAGACCGCGTGGGAGCTGAACAGTGTGAACTCGTCGTTGGTGGCACCTTGTAGCAGATTGAAGTTGATAAAGCCTGGTACTTCATCCAGATAGGTTTCCCGATTCTTCCAGATATCAATAAAGTCCTGCTCGTGGCCGAGCTTGATGCGAAAACGGTTCATGGCAATGTACATGGTACGTCCTTTTGTAAATACGTTTTATTAAGATTTATCACAGGAAATTATACGACCTCAAAGGCCATCAGATTGCTGCTTATTGGCTCAAATCTTCTGATTTTGTGATCCATTACGTATTTTGTGCGGTCAATTCGTCATGTCCGTCACAACTTGGGAATACAATCTTGTGCTAACGAAAAACGGAATAAAAGAGACGTGGCATGATCATAGAAAAATGGCTCAACCTGTTGGCTGCTAATGACGGTTCGGATTTGTATCTGAGCACCGGAGCGCCGCCTTGTGCCAAGTTTCAGGGCAGTTTGAAACCTGTTGCCAAGGAAGCGCTCAAGCCGGGTGTGATTTCTGCTATCGCCAATGAGCTGATGAATGAAGAGCAGCAGGAAGAGTTCAACCGCGAGCTGGAAATGAATCTGGCAATCACCACGGGAGGCGGGCGCTTCCGGATTAATATCTTCAAGCAGCGTCACGAAGTCTCGATTGTGGCGCGTAACATCAACACCGAAATTCCGAATATCGAGAAGCTGAATCTGCCGCCCATTCTGAAGGAAGTGGTGATGGCCAAGCGCGGCTTGATTCTGTTTGTTGGTGGCACCGGTTCTGGTAAATCCACCTCGCTGGCGGCCTTGATTGATCACCGCAATGCGAGTTCGGGTGGCCATATCATCACCATTGAAGACCCGGTTGAATTTGTTCACAAACACAAAAAGTGCATTGTGAACCAGCGTGAAGTGGGCACGGATACCAAGAGCTTCCATGCTGCGCTGAAGAATACTCTGCGTCAGGCCCCGGATGTGATTCTGATTGGTGAGATTCGTGACCGTGAGACCATGGAGCACGCATTGGCCTTTGCTGAAACCGGTCACCTGGCGATCTCAACCCTGCACGCCAATAACGCCAACCAGGCGTTGGAGCGGATTATTAACATGTTCCCGGAAGAACGTCGTCAGCAATTGTTGATGGGCCTGGGGCAGAATCTGCGGGCGTTTGTATCCCAGCGTTTGCTGCGCACCGTCGATGGCAAACGTTGTGCGGCGGTAGAAGTCATGCTGGGCACCAAAACCATTGAAGACATGGTCATGAGAGGGGATTTTCCCGGTATCAAGGAAGTGATGGAAAAGTCTGAAAACCTCGGCATGCAAACCTTCGATGCGGCTTTGTTCAAGCTCTACAAGCAGGACAGAATTTCTTTGGAAGAAGCGCTGAAAAATGCGGATTCCCCCAACAACCTGCGTTTGCGGATCAAACTGTCTGAAAACGATGGCAAGTTTGAGGATGAAGCGACTGAGGAAGGTAAATCAGGTGACTCGCTGATGGAGCTGAGCTTGATGGAAGATGACGACGAGGAAGAAGTCGCTCATTGATCCAGACATAACACACCCGCCAGGATAGCGGGTGTGTTGCGTTAGGGAATCAGATAATCCCCAGATCTTGCAGTTCAGCCAGAACCGCATCAACGTCCAGGTTATCGGCTGCCAGGCTGATATCAGCACCGTCAGCACCACCTGCAACCAGTACGACCAATCCGGCTTCTTTCAATACCGTTGCTGTCTCGGCTTCGCCAATGGCAGCGACACGGCCCATCTCAAACAGGCGACGATCCAGTGCATTCACCAGAGTGTCAGCATCGACTGCATTGATGGCAATGACCGCTGGTTTCTGATTGAAACGACGGGCTTTTTCTTCAGCCGTCACGGCACCCAGGTGAGAATCTTCTGTCGCTTCACCGACGATCATGCCCGCGCCAATGGTGACGTTGGTCAGGCGGTCGATGATGATGAATGCGCCAGTGCCCGGAATGCGCTGGTACGGATCGAATGGCACGGCTTTATCCAGTGACAATTCAACCAGTGCAATCTCGTTCAGTTCAACCTTGTCAGCCTGACTCTGCTCCATGGTGTTCACATCGGTCAGGTGATGGATGCGACTGACAGAACCTGCCGTTGAGCTGGAAGCGAATTTGATGTCGTAAGGTTTGCCCGGCACCAGAGAGGATTCGGTCATCCAGACGATGTCGGCGTTCAGCTTGTTGCTGACCACGGGTTGATCGTCGATTTTGACAATCACATCACCGCGACTGATGTCGATCTCGTCGTCCAGCGTCAGCGTCACGGCTTGCCCAACAAAGGCTTCGTCCAGATCACCGTCAAAGGTCACAATGCGTTTGACCTTGCTGGTTTTCTGGGACGGCAGCGCCATGATGGTGTCGCCCGGACGTACCTTGCCCCCGGCGATGGTGCCGCAGAAGCCTCGGAAGTCCAGATTTGGACGGTTGACGTACTGTACGGGTAAACGAAAGTTGTCCAGATTGCGGTCGTTGGCAACTTCTACCGTTTCCAGAATTTCCATCAATGTCTGGCCGGTGTACCAGGCGGAACGTTCAGAACGATCCACCACGTTGTCACCCTCCAGAGCGGACATCGGTACGCAGTGGATATCGGTCAGGTTGAGGTCTTTGGCGAACTCCAGATAGTCGTCACGAATTTGCTCAAAGCGGCCCTGATCAAAGTCCATCAAATCCATTTTGTTCACAGCAACCACGACGTGCTTGATGCCCAGCAGGGAAGCAATGAAGCTGTGACGTTTGGTCTGGGTCTGAACACCATAACGAGCATCAATCAGAATAATGGCCAACTGACAGGTCGAAGCGCCGGTCGCCATGTTGCGGGTGTACTGCTCGTGTCCCGGTGTATCGGCAATGATGAACTTGCGCTTGGCCGTTGAAAAATAACGGTAAGCGACGTCAATGGTGATGCCTTGCTCACGCTCGGCCGCCAGGCCATCAACCAGCAAAGCCAGGTCGGGCCTTTCGCCTGTGGTGCCGACTTTGGCGCTGTCTTTGGTGACGGATGCCAACTGATCTTCATAGATCATTTTGGAGTCGTACAGCAAACGGCCAATCAGGGTGGATTTGCCATCATCGACGTTGCCGCACGTCAGAAAGCGCAGCAGCTCTTTGTTTTCATGTTGCTTCAGGTATTCCAGGATATCGGAAGCGATCAGGTCGGATTGATGAGACATTTAGAAGTACCCCTCTTGCTTCTTCTTCTCCATGGAACCGGAAGAGTCGTGATCAATGGCGCGGCCCTGGCGCTCGGACGTGGTGGTCAGCAGCATTTCCTGAATGATTTCAGGCAGTGTGGCCGCTTCGGATTCCACCGCGCCGGTCAGTGGGTAGCAGCCCAGTGTCCGGAAGCGCACCGATTTCATTTCCGGGGTTTCACCGTCTTCCAAAGGCATGCGTTCATCGTCCACCATGATCATCATGCCGTCACGTTCAACGACCGGACGTTTGGCCGCAAAGTACAGAGGCACAATGGGGATGTCTTCCAGATAGATGTACTGCCAGATATCCAGCTCCGTCCAGTTGGAGAGCGGGAAAACACGAATGCTTTCGCCCTTGTTGACCTTGCCGTTATAAATGCTCCACAGCTCGGGGCGCTGATTTTTCGGGTCCCAGCGGTGCTTGCTGTCGCGGAAAGAATAGACACGTTCCTTGGCGCGGGATTTTTCCTCGTCACGACGGGCACCCCCAAAGGCAGCGTCAAAACCGTATTTGTCCAGCGCTTGCTTGAGACCGGCGGTTTTCATCACGTCGGTATGCTTGGACGAGCCGTGTGTGAACGGGCCAATGCCTTGCTCAACACCGTCCTGGTTGATATGAACCAGCAGCTCCATGCCCACTTCTTTTGCCATCTTGTCGCGGAATTCGATCATTTCCTTGAACTTCCACGTCGTATCCACGTGCAGCAGCGGGAAGGGGGGCTTGCCAGGATAAAAGGCCTTGCGCGCCAGATGAAGCATCACAGCAGAGTCTTTACCAACGGAGTACATCATGACCGGGTTGTCGAACTCGGCAGCTACTTCGCGGATGATCTGGATGCTCTCGGCCTCCAGCTGTTTCAGATGCGTGAGATGGTAGTCACTGATCATGGGACAGGATTCTCAAACGTATGTAAAAGTCGATGCCTGGTGTTGGAGGGTAGGCCATATCACCTGGGCCGGAATAGTCGGGCCAGAATATACCCGAATACTACAATGGCTGGGACTATATCAAGGCATCTGGCATATAAGAAGGCGTCTTTAATATCATTTTGTTCTAATAATAGAGTTCGCTGCCTCGTCTGAGACGATGTGAATTTTTGTTGTAAGAAAATCTTGCTTGCCTCGACAGACCTCATGGGAACGTTATTCGGAACACTCTGTTCTTTCTGGGTAACACTCCAGCATTTTTTATTTATAACGATCAAAACGGGGTATCTACTCATGAGCAACAAGACTCAAAAAGTTCTTCCAGGTGCAGCATTGGCATTGGCAGTCGCCAGCATGGTGGGTTGTGCCAGTTACAGCGGTTCGTCTGACAGCGCAGCAGCACCGGCTGCAGCCGGTGGTACGACCGATCTGGTGCATTGTTACGGCGTCAATGTGTGTAAAGGTCATAACGACTGTGGAACGGCAACCAATAACTGTGCGGGTCATGCATCCTGTAATGGCACTGGCTTTGTCGCCATGCCTTCCAAAGCGTGTGGTGATGTAGGCGGCAAGATCAAGGACGAGTGGGTTGGTCAGGTTGATAAGGCCGATCTGGTGCATTGCTACGGCGTGAATGTGTGTAAAGGTCATAACGATTGTGGCACAGCCGATAACAGTTGTGCCGGTCAGGCTTCCTGCAAAGGCACCGGTTTTGTCAGCACTTCTGCCAAGTCGTGCGGTGATATCGGTGGCACAGTGGGTGCCTGATCAGTCGTTCGGTGTGTCCTGAACACACTGAATACGTTGCTGGTCGAGATGGCTTTGTTTCGGCCAGCAAAGATTGTTTTATTAACCGCAGGAGACGCTGATGCAACCATCGGATTCCACCACTGACACGCTGTTATCGCCCTATCTGGGCTTTGGGCTGGGGCTACGTACGCCGCATTATGAACAGGTGCTTCAGGAGCAGCCGGACGTGGACTGGTTTGAGGTGCTGTCAGAAAACTACATGGTGGCGGGTGGCAAACCCAGATATTACCTGGAAGCCATTGGTGAGCGTTATCCGCTGGTGATGCACGGTGTGTCGATGTCGATTGGCAGCACCGATCCTCTGAATATGGAATATCTGCGCTCTCTCAAGGCGTTGGCCAATGCGGTGAATCCGCGCTGGATTTCCGATCACATTTGCTGGACGTCGATTCATGGCGTCAACAGTCATGACTTGTTGCCTTTGCCCTATACCTGGGAGACGGTTCGCCACGTGGCCGAACGGGTGAAGCAGGTTCAGGATTTTCTGGGCCGCCGCCTCTTGCTGGAAAACGTCTCCAGTTATCTGTCGTATCGCAACAGCGAGATGAACGAGTGGGAATTTCTGAACGCCGTCTGTGACGAGGCCGACTGCCTGATTCTGCTCGATGTGAACAATATTTACGTCAGCGCCCGCAATCATGGGTTTGACCCGCTGGAATATCTGGATGTGGTGAATCCTCGTCGGGTGCAACAGATTCACCTGGCCGGGCACAGCGATTATGGCGACTATGTCATTGATACGCATGACCACGATGTGCCTAACGCCGTCTGGGATTTGTATCGTGAAACCCTGAAGCGCCTGGGGCCTGTCAGCAGTATGATCGAACGAGATGGCAACATTCCTGCTTTTGATGCGTTGTACGACGAGTTGGGGCAAGCCCGTACAATTGCTGATGAGGTATTGGGAGTGCAAGCCATTCCAGCCTCGAAACGACACCAGATTGCAAGTGCTCAGCAAATCGCTCAGGAGGTGGCTCGTGTCTGAACTGGAGCGCCTGCAAGAAACCATGATGCGTTATCTGCTGCAGCCGGACGCCGGTCACGAAGCCGACTGCCTGCAGTGGGTTGATGATCAACACGGTCTGGCGGCACCACAGCGTCTGAATATTTATGCCAATGCTTACAAAGCGCGATTGCGTGAAGTGATCGATACCGATCACGAAATGCTGGGGCTGTATCTGGGTGACGATCTGTTCGAGCAAATGGTGAGTGGTTATCTGACAGCGTATCAGTCGTCCTATACCTCTTTGCGCCAATATTGTGATCGCTTGCCAGAGTTTCTGCATCAAGACCCTTTCTTCTCCCAATACCCGATTCTGAGTGATCTGGCCCGTTTTGAGCGGCGTTTGTTTGATGCGTTTGATGCCGCAGAAGGTGAGCGCGCTGAACAAGCCGTTTTGGAGCAGATTCCACCGCAGCAATGGCCCGGCATGGGCGTGCGCTTCCATCCCAGTGTACAGCTTTGTGAGTTCCAGAGTAATGCCGTAGAAAGCTGGCAGGCGCTCAAGCGGGGAATAGCGCCGCCGGAACCCTATTGGGGGCAAGCGCATTACTGGTTGTTGTGGCGTAACCGCAGCCGGGTAACGGAGTTTATATCGCTATCGTTTTGGCAGTATCGGCTGATACAGGGTTTTCTGGGTGGTAGCAATCTCGCCGAACAATGTGATGTCTTGCTGGATACCTTTGAGGCCAATGAGACACCGGCTCAGGTGCTTGGGGCCTTTCAGAGCTGGTTGGAGATGGGAATTATCAGTCGCCTGGTGCACGAATAGGCTCATTTTTGAGGGGAGAAAAGCGCGCTCGACGGATATTGGAAAATAGTCGATTTGATGTTTCCAGCACGGTCGGATACATTTCGCGTCCATCTTTCTACCCCCTCGACGGAGAATGCCTGTGTCAACCCCATGGGAGCTGTATCAAGCCGATTTGCAACGTGATGATTTCTCTTACGATGCGGCGCAAGAAATGGCGGTTAAACACCTCCAGCGCCTGTTTGATGACCTGATTGCAGCGGAGGAGCAACGCTCCCAGCCAAGTGGACTGTTTGGACGCTTGAGCAGTCGCCTGAACAAGAAAAAACCAGAGCCGGAAATGGGCCTGTATTTCTGGGGCGGCGTGGGTCGCGGTAAGACCTATCTGGTGGATACCTTCTACGATGCGCTGCCGTTTGAACGTAAGATGCGCACGCACTTTCACCGCTTTATGCAACGCGTTCACGGCGACTTAACCCGTTTGACGGGCGAAAAAAATCCACTGGAAATTGTGGCGGACAGCATTGCAGAAGAAGCGCGAGTGATCTGCTTTGATGAGTTCTTCGTGTCTGACATCGGCGATGCCATGATTCTGGGCGGCCTGATGCAAGAGCTGTTTGATCGTGGTGTGACGCTGGTGGCCACTTCCAATATTGTGCCGGATGGCTTGTACAAAGACGGCTTGCAGCGTGACCGTTTTATTCCGGCGATCAAACTGCTGAACAAGTACACCGAGATTGTGAACGTCGATAGCGGTGTGGATTACCGTCTACGGACACTGGAACAGGCCGAGCTGTACCACTTCCCGCTGGATGATGGTGCTGAAGTGAGCCTGAAGAAGAGCTTTGAAGGGTTGATTCCCGATATCCGCCACGTTGATCTGAACGTGAATGTGGAAGTGCTGGGACGTGATATTCCAGCCAAGGCAGTTTGTGATGACGTGGCCTGGTTCGACTTCTATGCCTTGTGCGATGGGCCGCGCTCCCAGAATGACTACATTGAATTGGGCAAGCTGTTCCACGCGGTGCTGATTTCGGACGTACCGAAGATGAGTATCAAGAACGATGATCTGGCGCGTCGCTTTATTAACCTGATCGATGAATTCTACGATCGTGGTGTCAAAGTCGTGATGTCAGCGGATGCGGCTATCCCGGATATTTATGAAGGCGGCAAGCTGGAGTTTGAATTCCAGCGCACAACGTCACGGATGTTGGAAATGCAATCGCACGACTATCTGGCGCGTGAGCACAAAGCCTGATTGAAGAAGGCCGCTGAGCCTCAAGCCAAACAATAAAAGCCGTGCTGGTGGTCGCCAGCGCGGCTTTTTTGTATCAGGCGATCAAACCACTCTTAAAGCACAAAAGAGACAGGGCTAAAGAGCGAGCGCCCTGTTCACGTACTGGCGAATCGTTTCTATGTCGGCTGGCTTAAACCCCTGATGTGTCCAGAGCAAGGTGCCATCGCGTCCAATCAGATAAGACGTCGGCATTCCTATTACGCCGTATTGATCCGCAACCGCCGCATCGGTATCCAGCAGCAAGGGATACGACAATGAAAACTGATTGGAAAACGCTCGGGCCGCTTCGATGCTGTCATCCAGACTGATGGCGAGAATGGTGAAGCCTTCCGGTTCCAGTTCCTGATAAAGCGTCTCCAGCATTGGTAACGACTTCCTGCACGGGCCACACCAGGCGGCCCAGAAATCCACCAGAACGACCTTGCCACGATATTGGGATAGCTGCTGTTGTGTGTTGGTATCGCGTAAATCCGGCAGTGTGAAGTTAGTAGCGGGTTGACCTGTGGTCAGGCTGAAGGTGGAGGAGGTGAACAAAAGACAGCATAGAAACAGGCATCGATTCAAAAATGGCATAAGAAACTCCACAAACAACATCGGAGTGGAAAAATACCGGTCGGTTCAGTGAAGAGCAATGTGCATAGTTGAATCTGCATGAAAATTGGCTTGTGTCAGTGTTTTGGACAATTTGCGCTCCAGGTTTGTGAAGTAGGTCGTGCTTGGGGTTTTTGGGTCTAATATGGTCTTTTAAAGGGTTGTAAGTTGATCTATTCTTATGTGACTTCGCATAGGCCGAAGTCATATAAATTTTTTGCTCTTTAATACATTAAGGAATATGTCCAACCAAGCAGAGTAGGGTGTCAGTTAATGCTATTCGGGGTGGTCTATGGTGGTTGTTAAGTTAATCATTAGTTTAGGTCTTTATATTTGATTATCTCTCAGGAAGTATTCGATGGTATGGAGAGTATTTATTTAATCGGGGCCTTGAGACGTTTTCAGCAAAAAAGCACAGTAACGGCCTGTATGTGAGCTATTACCCGCTGTTTTTCTGCTGAGAGTGATCACTTTTATAGCTAGTAAAAATTGGATAGATGTTCCCAGGTGCTGAAATATGATTTTATACGATTTTTTTATATTTTCTGTTTGTTGGTTCTGGCTTGGTAAATACGGTGATTCAGTTCAGTATAAGCTCTATTTTTTAGGGGTTTTTTGTGAGGTTTCTTATAGGCTCTCATTTTTCCATATTGAGACTCTGTCTCCAGAAGAGACAATGATGATGCTTGTAGCTCCTGATCTTGCCCCGCTTTTGCGGACACATTTGTATTATCCATTCTTTGCCTCGTACTCTAACGGACTGAGATAG
>JAILXU010000010.1:0-173959 GCA_045430275.1 Oceanobacter sp.
GTTTTGTCTTCTGCCAGGCCGACGAGAGAGGGCGTATCCGAGAGTGGTCAAAGCGAGGCCGCAGAAGTATCCGACCAGACGAAAAGGATGCCGATCAGTGCTTAACTGATCGGCATTACAGCCAAATGGCTGCTTTTTTTATCGACGCTATTGGTTAACCAAAGAAGCTCAACATGACACCGGCTGCAACAGCAGAACCGATCACACCCGCTACGTTTGGCCCCATGGCATGCATCAACAGGAAGTTCTGAGGATTAGCTTCCAGACCGACCTTATTGGAAACACGCGCAGCCATTGGTACAGCCGACACGCCTGCAGAACCAATCAATGGGTTGATAGGCTCTTTGGTGTACTTGTTCATGATTTTCGCCATGATGACACCCGTTGCCGTACCCACACAGAATGCTGCCAGACCCAGGAACAGGATACTCAGAGTATCCCAGTTCAGGAATTGGTCTGCACTCATCTTGGAACCAACACCCAAACCTAGGAAGATGGTCACAACGTTAATCAAGGCATTCTGAGCAGTATCACTCAGACGCTCAACCACGCCGGATTCCTTCATCAGGTTACCGAAGCAGAACATGCCCAGCAGAGGTGCTGCCGATGGCAACAACAAGGCAACCAGAACCAGAATCGTAATTGGGAACACGATTTTTTCAGCCTGGCTCACAGTGCGCAACTGCGACATCTGGATCTTGCGCTCTTCTTCTGTGGTGAAGTACTTCATGATAGGCGGCTGAATCATTGGCACCAAAGCCATATACGAATAAGCCGCAACCGCGATAGCACCTAACAGTTCAGGGGCAAGCTTGGAGGCAATAAAGATGGAAGTCGGACCATCAGCACCACCAATAATACCAATTGCCGATGCCTGCTGAATGGTGAAGTCCATCACACCGATATCCGAAAAGAACACAGCACCAAACAGGGTTCCAAAGATACCAAACTGAGCGGCAGCACCCAGCAGCAACGTCTTCGGATTCGCCAGCAAAGGCCCGAAATCGGTCATGGCACCCACACCCATAAAGATCAGCAGTGGGAACAAACCGGTTTCAATACCTGCATGGTAGATGTACCACAGCAGACCTGCAGGAGCTTCCAAATGCCCGGCTGCATCGTAAATCGGGTCAGCATAGAAGCCTGCCCCCGGGATATTAACGAAGATAGTACCAACCGCAATTGGCAGCAGCAGTAAAGGCTCAAAGCCTTTTTTGATGGCAAGATACAGCAGCCCAATACCAACCAGAATCATAGCCAACTGGCCAAACTCCATTTGGTAAAAGCCGGTGTCCTGCCAGAGATTAATCAAGCTTTGCATGTCGACACTCCTTACGCCAGGGTATACAGGGTGTCGCCAACTTTCACCGCAGCACCTTCATTTACAGCAATACTGCCGACGGTACCAGCACGTGGAGCACGAACCTCTGTTTCCATCTTCATGGCTTCCAGAATCAGCACAACATCACCTTCCGCCACCTGAGCACCCGGTGCCACCATGACTTTCCAGATATTACCGGCCAGAGGAGCACTAATCGGATCACCACCACCGGCTGCAACAGGTGCCGCACCGGCTGCCGGAGCAGAACCACCCAGACTGACAGGAGCGCCATTTACTGGAGCCAATTGGGTAACATCGCCACCGTCATCAACCTTAACGACATATTCATTGCCATCAACCGTCACAGTAAAGGTATCTTCTGCATCACCTTTAGGTGCTGGCTCAAAGGCATCAGGGTTGCCACGATTTTCCAGGAACTTCGGAGCAATCTGAGGGAACAGGGCGTAAGTCAGTGCATCGTCAATCTTGTCTGCTGCCAGCTTGAAGCCTTTTTCAGCAGCCAACTTGTCAACATCAGCAACGATTTTGTCCATCTCATTGTCAATCAGGTCAGCCGGGCGACAGGTAATGACTTCTTTACCATCCAGAACACGAGCCTGAAGCTCTGCATTCATCGGAGCAGGAGCTGCACCGTATTCGCCTTTCAGGATACCCTGGGTTTCCTTCGAGATAGACTTGTAACGCTCGCCAGTCAGTACATTCAGTACTGCCTGAGTTCCCACAATCTGGGACGTTGGCGTTACCAGAGGGATGAAGCCCAAATCTTCGCGTACACGAGGAATTTCTTTCAGTACATCATCAAACTTGTCTGAAGCACCCTGCTCGCGCAGCTGGTTTTCCATGTTGGTCAACATGCCACCAGGTACCTGAGCAACCAGAATACGAGAATCAGTGCCTCTCAGAGCGCCTTCAAACTTCGAGTACTTCTTGCGAACATCACGGAAGTAAGCGGCGATTTCTTCCAGCAGCAACAAATCAATGCCGGTGTCACGATCAGTACCTGCCAAAGCAGCAACAACCGATTCGGTTGCCGTGTGACCATACGTCATGGACATGGAAGAGATGGCGGTATCAACACGGTCAATACCCGCTTCAACGGCCTTCAGAATGGTCATATCAGACAGACCAGAAGTCGCATGGGCGTGCAACTGAACTTCCAGATCAGTCTGGGCTTTCAGCTTGCTGACCAGTTCAAAAGCATCGTAAGGAGTCAGAACACCGGCCATATCTTTAATGGCGATGGAGTCTGCACCCATGTCTTCGATCTGCTTTGCCAAAGACACCCATGCTTCCATGGTGTGTACCGGGCTGGTCGTAAACGACAGAGTTCCCTGAGCGTGCTTGCCTTGTTTCTTGACGGCTTTTAACGCAGTTTCCAGATTGCGTGGATCGTTCATCGCATCAAAGACACGAAAAACATCTACGCCATTGGTTGCAGCGCGCTCGACAAATTTATCCACTACATCATCAGCATAGTGGCGGTAGCCAAGCAGGTTCTGACCACGCAGCAACATCTGGTGCGGTGTCTTTGGCATGGCTTTCTTGAATTCACGGATACGATCCCATGGATCTTCACCGAGGAAGCGAATGCAAGAGTCGAAGGTTGCGCCGCCCCAGGATTCAAGAGACCAGTAGCCTACTTGATCCAGCTTTTCAGCGATGGGAAGCATGTCGTCGATGCGCATACGGGTTGCCAGAATAGACTGGTGGGCGTCGCGCAATACGACATCGGTAATTCCGAGTTTTTTAGAATCGGTCATGGATGATGGCCTTTTCTTCCGATAACGTTGTAAACGTCTTGGTTATTATGATTCGCTCACTACTTTTGGCGTGAACGATGTTCCTTGACCGCTGCTGACAAGACCTTCAGCAATTGCGGATCAACTCCTTGAGAAGATGGCTGGCGAACCGGCTGTTGCGGCTCTACCACTTCTTCGGGAGCATATTTACTGACCAGCTTGGACATCTGATCGGTAATGAAAACCAACATTGTCAAAAAGACAAATACGGTTGCCATGCCGAAAAACATCAGTTCCAAACCTTGCGTGACGAGTCCTGGCTCTGACATGCAAGTGGCTCCTATTCATATGGTTGTTTTGCATTTAGCAAGAGTTCACTGAATACAGGGCAAGAATGCTGTTCCCTGAATGCAGAAAAACTGAGCCAGACTACTGAAAACACTGTTCCCTTTCAACTGCCACAGGTCAAAATTTACCCACTGGATAGACTCGATGGGTCGATTTGTCCCCGCTCAATGTGACGACCCAATGAATGAGGCTGCCAAATTCATCACAAAGTTTTACTGATGCCACATGACCTTAGTCGTAATAAAGTAGGAGATTGAACAATCCAGAAGCGTATTGCTTCTTTATAGATACACAACAAGCACACAGAACAAAACGCGCATACTCGTCCGCCTTGACAACAATGCTACCCTTGGCACTTTTTCACCCAAGAGCAAACGCATGACCGGTACAACACCTGGCCGCCCCGACCAGCACACCCAACAATCCCCTTATATTGCGCTGGCTCCCATGGAAGGACTGATGGATTTCCATCTGCGTGAGTTGATTACATCGGTCGGGGGCGTGGATCACTGCGTCACTGAATTTGTTCGGGTCAACCAGCAATTGTATCCAGCCAGAGTGTTTCATCGCTATTGCCCGGAGCTGGACAATCAGGGGAAAACCCGCTCAGGCACCCCTGTTCACATTCAGTTATTGGGAAGCGACCCGGTTTGCATGGCCGAAAATGCGGCCAAAGCGGCAGAGTTGGGTGCTCCGGCAATTGATCTGAATTTTGGTTGTCCCGCCAAAACGGTGAATCGCAGTCAGGGAGGCGCAGTACTGCTGCAATACCCGGAAGTCTTGAATCGCATCACCGCCGCCGTCCGCCAGGCCGTCCCAAAAGACATTCCAGTCAGTGCCAAAATGCGTCTGGGCTATACCGATAAATCCCTGGCACTGGAGAATGCAAGCGCACTGGAAGCAGCCGGCATTCAATGGCTCACAGTTCATGCCCGAACAAAAACCGAAGGCTACAAACCCCCGGCACACTGGGAATGGATTCATCGTATCCAAAGCGCTGTCCAGATTCCGGTTCTCGCCAATGGCGAAATCTGGACGCCCGATGACGCTGCTTTATGCCAACAGCACAGCGGCGCAAATTTACTGATGATTGGAAGAGGTCTGGTTGCCACACCCGATCTGGCTTGTCAGATCAAACGAGATCACGGGCTGATTCAACACACCGACTATCAGTTCCAGGACTACATGCGTTTATTTGTCGATCTGGCAGAGCAACTGCACGACCTGACCGACAAAATCCTGACCGATCGCCTAAAGCAGTGGCTGCATTATTTTTCCATGCATTCCGCAGAAATGAAGCAGGTTTTCCATGCCGTGCGTACCTACCGGGAGCGGGAGAGTTTTTTCGGAGCGTTGGAGCAGGCTCTGACTGAGCAGAGCCAAGGCAACCAACAGTAGCAGAACAGGTTCAGGTATCCGCAATCACCACCGCACGTAACGGCGCTGGATAGCCTTCAGTTGTGCGGGTTGGGTCGTTTGGATCAAGGAAGTCATTCAGGGAATTAAACTTCATCCACTCAGTCGTGCGTTGTTCATCCAGAGAGGTCTGATTCAGATCGACCACTCGCGGGTTACGGAACCCAACCCGACGACACCACAGCAACAGGGTTTCTGGCGAAGGGATATACCAGACGTTGCGCATCATGGCGTAGCGGTCTTCTGGCATCAGCACTTGCCCCAATGGCCCTTCTATCACCAGAGTTTCCAGCACCAGCTCACCGCCAGGGCGCAAGGCACCTTTTAACTCTTCCAGATGCTCAATGGGTGACTTGCGGTGGTACAGCACGCCCATACTGAACACCGTATCAAAGGCTTTCAAACGAGGAGGAACATCTTCCATTTTCAGTGGCAACAAGTGAGCGGGCACCGGGCCAAGCACCTGCTCGACATAGAACTTAATGGCCTGAAACTGCATCAAGAATAATCGTGACGGATCAACACCGATCACCTGACGAGCGCCTTCTCCCAGCATTCTCCAGATGTGATACCCCGAACCACAACCGACATCCAACACCCGGCGTCCCTCCATTGAGGAAAGGTGTGGAACCACACGCTGCCATTTCCAGTCAGAGCGCCACTCGGTATCAATAAAGGTATCAAATACATGAAAAGGCCCCTTGCGCCAGGGAATCAGACCTTCCAGGCCAGCGTGTATTTGACTGACCGTCAGATTATCCAGCTCAGAGGGAGCATGAATGTGCAAATGGTCTGAGTTCAGATCACAACGCACCCCCTCAACTTCAGGCAAGTGCTTCAACGCCTGCGCCCAGCGACGCTGATCACCATGCTCATGCGTCACCAGAATATCCATCAATTGCTCGCGCAAAACCGCCGCCCAGGGTTCCAGACCGCTGCCCGGCTCGGCCATCGCCGCTTGCAGGTTATCAAACCAGGACAACAGGGATTCCGGGCGTTCCGGCTCAATCGCAGTAACAGCAGATGCAGCGTATGTCATCGTAGGAATTCCCTTGGTTTATTTAATGGCCAGCAAAGATACAAAATTAAAGCATTGATACCAGCGAACGACTCGAGTGAACCCCGCATCCAGCAAGCGCTGCCGATGACATTCTTCCGACTCGGGAATCAACACATGTTCAATCGCGCTGCGCTTGCGGGCAATTTCCAGATCGGAATACCCGTTGGCGCGTTTGAAATCCAGATGCAAATGATCCTGAACTGCCTGCTCCTGCGGCTCAAAGCACAGTTTTTCTGACAGAATCAAGACACCACCGGGTAATGTGCCATCAGCAATGGTTTTCAGTAATGGCAAACGTTTGTCGGGTTCAATGAATTGCAACACGTAGTTTAAAGCGGACACGGACGCATTTTCAGGATGAACATCGCAGATATCCGCACAAATCAGATCAACCGGAACCGCATCACCGGCCAGGGTATGATCATCAATCGCAATATAGTGACGCGCTTGCTCCAGCATGGCTTCCGAGTTATCGACCCCAATCACCGTGCAGCCGGGCTGTTTCACACCATGACGCAACGCCAGCGTAACCGCCCCCAGCGAGCACCCCAGATCGTACAAACGACTGTCTGGCTGGGCATAACGACTGGCAATCACGCCCGACATGGCCACCGACTCGGCATAACCGGGCACGGAACGGCGGATCATATCGGGGAAAACACGGGCGACCGCCTCATCAAAACGAAAGCCAGAGGTTTCCGGTTGCACATGCTGATAAAGATCATCGCGGTCTGTCATTCGACTCCAGTACCTTCTTGATTCAGGAAAAGCCGCGCAGTTTAGCAGCAAGCAGCACCAACGGAAGAATCACTGTTCAGAAATCGTCTGAAGCATCGGTCAAAATGAAATCTGGGCATTGATCATCAACTGATACAGCTCAACCTCATCGAAGTCGACCCAGTCCACTGCGAAACGCACCGCCATCGGTTCGTCTGAATCCGTTTTGGGATCATTCCGCACGATCAAACCGGCACTGCGGCGAATGGAACATCCCGAACGATGCCAGTCATAGGACAGGTTGCTAATGTCTGCGGCCCAGCACAAACGTCCATATTCCACAAAAGGCCCACTGCCCACACGGGGCAAGGGCAAACTCAGCCGGGCAAAGACATCCGTACCCACACCCCACAATTCGGGAGGCTCACCCTCGGGTTCATCCTCAGGGTCATCATCCGAACGAGATTTATTGTCCTTGAGTAAATCCGAATCGCCCCAAACCCACAGCGATACTCCAACATCCATCACCTTGCCCAACGACAAACCACTGCCCAGGCGCAAACTTCGTGCGGCCGCAGTTTCTGAATCAGATTCGCTGGAAGAAAAAGAAGAGGGAGTATCAGAAGTACGTTCAGGAATATAAAAGAAGGTTTGCCCAACGGAGAAATCAACAAACAACGGAGTATCCGCCAGCGCAGTAGCAGCCGCTGTCATCCAGAGAGCAACTGCTACCACCCATTTCCACATGCGGTTATTCCTCAAACAACTCTGGCAAACTCTGAACAACCCAGTCCGGTTCACTGTGAACGATATCTTCGCCATGGTTGTAGCCGTAACTCACTGCCACAATCGGAATCCCTGCCAGCCGTGCGGCCATGACATCGTTCCGGGAATCGCCAATCATCAGAGTCTGAGCAGGTTCAATGCCCAATTGCTGACAAATATGCAGCAAGGGCTTGGGAGAGGGTTTCTTTTCATCCAGATCATCGCCACACACCACCTGATCAAACAGGTCTTGCCAGCCTAAAGACACCAGCAAAGGCTCGGTAAACATCCGGGGCTTGTTCGTCACCAAAGCCAGATGGCGGCTCAAGCCACTCTGTAATTCTTGCAACAAGGCTTCAACGCCGTCATACACACCAGTCGCGTGATGCAAATGCTCCAGATAAGCCTGATCAAAATGCTGCCGGGCAGCAGCCACCTCCTGACTGTCGAGACGCTGAGCTAACCACTCATCGCCCTCTGCCAATGCCCGGCGTACCAGCTTATCAGCACCGTTGCCAACCCAGGTAGCAACCCGTTCAACACCGGCTTCGTCCCGACCCAACTGACGCAGCATGTAATCAATAGCGGCCGCCAGATCCGGCACGCTGTCGATCAGGGTGCCATCCAGATCGAACAGCACCAGCTCCGGCCCCAGCGTCAGGGAGTTATGATCGGGCAAGGCCGACCAGGGCGTCAGGAAACGAGCTCGAATATCAGTCGCCCAGTTCTTGGTATGTTTCATACACCGCCCCTCTTGGTTATTAATCGTTTGCTCTCCATCGCAGTTCACTTCACTCACTCAAGCCTGTGACAGCTCCTGCCGCATGGCAGTAATAACGTCGGCATAATCCGGCGCATTAAAAACAGCAGAACCCGCCACAAACATATCGGCTCCGGCAGCGGCAATCTCGCGGATATTATCCACCTTAACGCCGCCATCGATTTCCAGACGAATATCCAGACCAGAGGCGTCAATTCGTTCACGAACCTGACGCAACTTGTTCAATGTCCCCGGAATAAATGATTGACCACCAAAACCCGGATTCACTGACATCAGCAAAATCACATCCAGCTTGTCCATGACGTAATCCAGATGATGCAAAGGCGTTGCCGGATTAAACACCAGCCCGGCTTTGCAGCCACGATCCCGAATCAACTGCAGGCTGCGATCAACGTGATCGGACGCTTCCGGGTGAAACGTAATATAACTGGCTCCAGCATCCGCGAACTCACCAATCAGGTGATCAACCGGCGACACCATCAGGTGCACATCAATGGGTGCCTTGTTTCCCGCCCGATCCAGATGATCACGCAGTGCTCGACACACCATCGGGCCGATGGTCAGGTTGGGGACGTAGTGGTTGTCCATGACATCAAAGTGGACAACATCGGCACCGGCGTGCAGAACATCCAGAACGTCTTCTCCCAAACGTGCAAAGTCAGCGGAGAGGATGGACGGGGCAATCAGGTATTCGGACATGAGTATCACTCTGTTTCAATCAAGCCTATAGTGTAAAACCTGCCCCACCAATTTGCAGCCAGCGCAACGCTTTTATCCTTCATTATGTGCACTACAGGAAATTTTCGACTCTGTTCACGGCAAATAAGGCCAAGACATCTACTCTGTTGTGGAATATCAACATTCTGCCTGTACGGGCAAACATACGGCACAAACGCGGCTTTCATCACATATTCGCCGTGATATAGTGCGCATTTCTTGCATTACGGTTTACAGGATTAACTATGCGCGGTCTTGACCGAGAGGAATACCCACCCGATACACTGCAGCGCTTGCTGCGGGGCGTCACGTTTTTCAAAGATTTGCTCAGTACCAATCCCGAGCAATTTGAACTGCTGATGTCGGTCACTCGCTTCACATCAGCGGATCAGGGTGAAGTCATCTTGCACAAGGGCGAGTCTGCAGAGGTGCTGTACTTCCTGCTCAAGGGCGAGCTGAGTGTGCTGCAATCCGATGTCAGTAACAACGCTCTGAACCTGATCACCGCCGGAGAAATCCTCGGCGTCATGGCCATGGTTCTGAACAGTACCCGCTCAGCATCGCTGAAAGTGAACAGTCGCACCGCCTTACTGGCCGGTATCGACTACAGCCACTTTGATGATCTGCACGATCACAGCATGTTTTCACTGGACACCAAGCTGAGCTTCTTCCGCATGCTGAATGCCAACGTTCGCTGGAATCTGGAAAAGAATCGCTTCGCCAACCCAGATCACCCTCTGGTGGCCGAGCTGCGTAAAGTGCCGCTGATCACCAAACCCAGAGGAACGCAGGAAGAACTGCAGGCTCTGCATCAACAGGCACATGCACTGGCACAACTGCTGTGCGACTGGAATGAAAGCGGTGCTATCGCGGAACGTTAATGTTCCAGTATCAACCGCCACTATTCAGGTCAGGGCAAGCGAAAGCGAATCTCCAGTTCTGCTCCGGTGACGGAATCCATCAGGGGCTTCTCCAGCCCTTGCTCGGATTCGTCCCAATGCAAACGCCCTGACCACTCCACCGATTCTTTCTCATTCTCGGAAGACGCTAAAAACACCTGCAAAATCCCCTGATGTAACTGCAAGGACTGTCCTTCAGACCAATCCGACGCACTATCCGCCACCCAATTATCATGAGGCAAGCTCCAGTCAATCACCGGCGTGGGGGCCAAATACTCAACATCGGTTGCCGGATAAGCACTGGAGATATTCCCCCCCGACACCGGAAGCGGGACGGATACAGGAGTTTCACCCAGATAAGGCGCGGTCTTCTCTTCAATCGGCAAAGACACCGCTCTGGAAGGCAGATTGGATGGCACGATAGCCGTCGTTGAAAGAGCCTCGACAGCCCGCGACACAGATTTTGGCGCTTCAACACTTTCAGTCGGTGGCACTGTAGTTTCGACCACAGGAGACTGACGACTGCGAAGAATGGGGGCGTCAGAGTCAGAACAGCCACCCATCCCCCACAAACCAGCGCCTAGCAACACAACCACAGTACCGTTACGCACTCCGGTGTTTTTGCTCGCGGTCGCTATGATCCACATAATGCTACCTCAACCATTTACCCCTTCCCGATTATGACGTTTTGTAGAGAAACAGAACACCCACCAAAGTTCCGCTATTCAGGCACCAACTTCCACCTTCGGGGCAATAGCCGCTGGTTTTTTTTTGCAAAATACTATAGGGATCTGGCCACCGGCTGTCGCAGCCACTCCAACAACCCCAAGGATTACTATGGAACATCTGCTTGATATCACCCTGATTATCCTGGCCCTTCTGGGACTTGCCTCCGTCGTTCTGGAAGAAGTCATTCACGTCAACAAGGCACAGTCTGTGCTATTTTTCGGCTGCCTTTCCTGGGTACTGCTGTTTATCTATTCAGACCCGAACACACACGATGTCGCTACGGGTTTACAAGAAAATATCGGTGAGATTGCCGGGTTATGGCTGTTTTTACTGGCCGCAATGACGTTCGTGGTCTATTTGAACAAAAAAGGGATGATTGAAAGCCTGATTTATCGCTTGCTGCCCAGCCGCATGAGCGAACGCCAGTTGCTGTTCCTGACTGGTGGTTTTGCGTTTGTTTTCTCCTCTTTGGCCGATAACATCACCGCCACCCTGATTTCCATCGCCCTGATCCTGTCGCTCAACCTGTCGACGCGCAAAACCCTGCGTTTTGCCACCCTGGTGGTGTTTGCCGTGAACTCTGGCGGTGTTGCCATGATTACCGGCGACGTCACCACCCTGATGATCTTCCTGGCTGAAAAAGTCAGCATCACCCATTTGCTGATGTTGTCCTTGCCATCGGCTCTGGCCGTAGCAGCCCTGGCCCTGATGTTGTCGCGACCATTGACAGAAACCATCGTAATCGAAGGCACTCGCCAGCCCACACAAACCGTTGATCTGGCGATTGCAGCGGTCTTCTTGCTGACGATCATCAGCACCATTTTTGGCAATGTGATGTTTGGTATTCCTCCCGTTCTGAGCTTTTTGACCGGTTTGTCCGTGATGTTTCTGCTGGCCCGAGCATTCGGGGAAGACACTGAAAATCACCCGATTCTGAATTACATCCGCCACATCGAGTTCGACACCCTGATGTTCTTCCTCGGCATTCTGCTGCTGGTTGGCGCACTGAAGGAAATTCATGCACTCGATACCTTCGTCCACATGTACGACCTGTTGCCCGCCTGGTTCGCCAACTACCTGATGGGTTTGCTGTCCGCGCTGATTGATAACGTGCCTCTGACCGCCGCCTTGCTGAAAGCCGACGTCACCATGTCGCTGGCCGAATGGCTGTCGCTGACTTACGCCGTGGGTGTGGGAGGTTCACTGCTGATCATTGGTTCAGCGGCCGGTATTGTTGCCATGAGCAAGATCACCGAGCTGACGTTTGGCAGCTATTTGCGCTACATCATTCCCCTGCTGATCGCCTACAGCCTGGGCTATGGCGCTGTCTTGTTACTGGGAACGGTAATCAGTTAAGCAGCATTGCGAGCATCCACAGCCACCTGTGGAATGGCTCGCAACGTTTGTTGTTGCAGCAGTAACGGCCAGAGAGGGCGCAACCAGGGAGGAATGCCCGCCTCTTGCCACAAGGCCTTGAGGCGCTTACCAGGTCGACCGGCAGGCGTCAGTGTCATGCGAGCACACTCCGGTGACTGATCCAGACACGTCACCAGATACTCACCCTCCACAATGCCATCCAGCGACCAGTGTTGTCCGAGCCAGTTCAACCCGGAAGCTGACGACAGCGACAGGGGCTCAGGTTGCGGCACCTCTGACTGATCAGGCACACACACCACCAGCCAGTCGCGGTAACGCCGAATCACCTCGGTGCCCAATCTGAGTGACGGCATTGCATCGGCAGCGGTATGAATCACCCCGTGAAACAATTGCTGCAATTGTCGAAGGCTTGGAGCCTGAACGCCTTGAGACAACAGCCAACTCCGCAGCAGACTGTTTTGCAGCACAGTCGGTTGTTGCAACAACGCCGTGATCGACAGGCGGTCAGGCGTCGCCAATGGCCACTCACAGGGCCGCACGCATTGTGTCAGCAGAGGCTGCAACAGATACGACAACGCATCGGCATCCGAACGCAACGCCTCGGTGCTTGCCAGCATTGCATTCAGGCGTCCGGGAAAGCGCTGTTCGATGCGCGGCAGAACATCTTGCCGCCACCAGTTGCGTTCAAAACGGGTGTCCTGATTCGATTCGTCTTCGATCCAGTCCAGTCCATGAAACGCAGCGTAATTCGCCAACTCCTGACGTCGTAATGACAAAAAAGGCCGCTGAATCAGCACGTCAGAATCGTGTGATAGTGGACGTGAAAGCGGGATTCCGGTCAGGCCAGCCAGACCACTGCCTCGGGTCATCCGCATCAGGCGGGTTTCCAGTTGGTCATCGCCATGATGCCCTTGCAACAGCACATCACCCGGTTCACACACCGCGCCAAACACCTGATATCGGGCTTGTCGGGCGGCTTGCTCCAGACTGCCTGTGGCGGTTGCCACCGCAACCCGATGAACCTCCAGCGGCACTTGCCACTCCTGGCATTGTTGCTGGCAGAAGTTAGCCCAACCATCCGCTTGTGGCGACAAACCGTGATGCACATGCACGGCCAACATGCTCAGTTCGGGTCGATGCCGTTGTAGCCAGCGCTTTGCGGCGTGCAGCAAGACCGACGAGTCCATACCACCACTGAATGCCACCACCAGACGCTGCATCGGTGCATCCGCCAGAACCTGATACACGACCTGATCGAGTGTGTGATCAGCCAAAGTTCAATGCCACCGCCTGTTCACCGTATTCGTAGCGCAATTCCTGCAACTGCTCATCGGTTGGATTCACTCGCCACTCGTCGCCCAAACGAATATCACAGCGTGCGTTCTCGTTGCGATATTGCAGCACCACCGGACAACCGTCTTCCAATGGCTGCAACAGTTGCATCAAGCGCTGAATAAAGGCATCCGGGTTCGCCGGTTCAGATACCTGAATGTTCAGGGCACTGGCAAACGACAGCCGCGCCTGACTGATTTCCATCGCCTTGCGGCCAATCGCTTTCAGGCCACCAGAATAAGAGTCATGGCTGATCTGGGCTTCAACCACCAGCACCTTGTCCTTGGCCACCACCTCGCGTACCTGCTCATACACATCCGAGAACAGCGATACTTCCATCCGCCCTGAACGATCATCCAGCGTGACAAAACACATGTTGTCGCCGCGCTTGTTTTTCATCACTCGCATATCCACCACCAGACCAGCGAGCTTTTGCGGCTTCTTGCTGTCTTGCAGGTTCACCAGTCGCGTTGGAGCGAACTGGCGCGCTTCCACTTCGTACTCATCGAACGGGTGGCCGGTTACAAACAAGCCCAGCGTGTCTTTCTCACCCTGCAGGCGCTCTTTTAACGACCAATTGCGCTGGGAACGATGACGCTCGTAAGGATCGGCATCCACCGCCTCTTCGGCCATGACTTCACCAAACAAATCCACCATACCGGCGGCTTCATTGGCGGCGGTCTGACCGGCGCTCTTGATTGCATCCTCAATACTGGCCATCAAGACCGCACGGGGCGCGGATACGGGAAGGTTGTCAAAAGCTCCACATCGCACCAGCGCTTCCATCACCCGTTTGTTGAGTTTCTTGCCATCCACACGCTGACAAAAATCAAACAGATCCTGAAACGGCTCACCCTCGGAGCGAGCTTCAATGATGGCTTCAATCGGCCCTTCACCCACGCCTTTAACCGCACCCAAACCGTAGACGATGGCGTTGTCACGATTGACCGTGAACTGGAAAATGGACTGATTCACATCCGGCAAGATCAGCTCGATTTCCATTTCCCGACATTCTTCAATAAAGATCACCACTTTGTCGGTGTTCTGCATATCGGAGGTCAGTACCGCCGCCATAAACGGCGCTGGATAATGCGTTTTTAGCCACAGAGTCTGATACGACACCACGGCATACGCAGCCGAGTGAGACTTGTTGAATCCGTAACCGGCAAACTTTTCCACCAGATCGAAGATTTTCATTGCCAGATCAGGATCAACGCCTTCATCCACGGCACCGGTGCGGAAAAACTCACGCTGCTTGGCCATTTCTTCCGGCTTTTTCTTACCCATCGCCCGCCGCAACATGTCGGCACCACCCAGGGTGTAACCGGCCAGCGCCTGAGCAATCTGCATCACCTGTTCCTGGTACACAATGACGCCGTAGGTCGGTTCCAGAATCTCCTTCAGATTCTCGTGCTGGAAATCCGGGTGCGGGTACGCCACTTCGGCGCGACCGTGTTTCCGGTTGATGAAATCATCCACCATGCCCGATTCCAGTGGCCCCGGACGAAACAGTGCCACCAGTGCAATCATGTCTTCGATGTCATCCGGCTGCAGGCGTCGGATCAGGTCTTTCATACCCCGCGATTCCAACTGGAATACAGCGGTGGTGCGGGCTTCTTTCAAGAGCTTGTAGGAATCGGAATCATCCAGAGGTATCTGGTTGATGTCGATATCATCTTGCCCTTCCTCACGTCGGCGGGCATTGATCATCTTCAGTGCCCAGTCGATGATGGTCAGGGTACGCAACCCCAGAAAGTCGAACTTCACCAGTCCGGCTTCTTCCACATCGTTTTTGTCGAACTGAGTCACCAGACCAGCCCCACCCGGCTCACAGGCCGTCGGCGCAAAGTCGGTCAGCTTGGTCGGCGCAATCACCACCCCCCCGGCGTGCTTGCCGGTTTGACGTGCCAGGCCTTCCAGCTTGAGCGCCATCTCCCAGATTTCCTGGGCCTCTTCATCCTCTTCCAGGAACTCTTTCAGCGGCTCTTCCACAGCAACCGCTTTTTCCAGTGTCATTCCGGGATCACCCGGAATCAGCTTCGAGAGCCGATCAGCCAGGCCGAACGGTTTGCCTTGGGCTCGGGCAACGTCCCGCACCACCGCACGCGCCGCCATGGTGCCGAAGGTCACAATCTGGGAAACCGCCTGACGGCCGTAGGTATCGGCCACGTAAGCGATCACTTTTTCTCGATCTTCCATACAGAAGTCGATGTCGAAATCGGGCATGGAGACCCGTTCCGGGTTCAGAAATCGCTCAAACAGCAGATCGTATTCCAATGGATCAAGATCGGTAATTTGCTGCGCATAGGCCACCAGCGACCCGGCACCGGAACCCCGTCCCGGCCCGACTGGAATGTCGTGATCCTTGGCCCACTGGATAAAGTCCATCACAATCAGGAAGTAGCCAGGGAATCCCATCTGAATGATGATATCGAGCTCGAACTTGAGGCGGTCATCGTAGGGTTTGCGCTTTTCGGCGTACTCCGGTGAGTCTTTCGGCACATCGGCCAGAATCACATCCAGCCGGTCGTTCAGGCCGACTTCTGAAATTTTGCGGAAGAAGTCATCTTCGTCCATATCGTCCGGCAGCGGGAAGTCCGGCAGAAAGTATTTGCCCAGCAGCACTTCAACCGAGCAACGGCGAGCCACTTCCACGGTGTTTTCGAGGGCCGATGGCACATCCCGGAACAACTCGGCCATTTCGGACGGTGAACGCAGATATTGCTGTTCGCTGTACTCACGCGGACGGCGGCTGTCTTCCAGCGCGTACCCCTGACCGATGGACACCCGCGTTTCATGCGCCTCAAAGTCATCCTCCTGCAGAAAACGCACATCGTTGGTGGCCACCACAGGCACACCGCAAGAAGACGCCAGCGGCAAGGATGCCTTGATGATCGCCTCATCCCCCGGACGCCCGGTGCGTTGCAGCTCCAGATAAAAACGGTCACCAAAGACTGCTTGATAGTCGCGCAACAGACTTTCTGCCGCATCCAGTTTGCCCTTGAGAATGCGCTGACCAATGTCACCATCGCGGGCGCCGGAGAGCACAATCAGGCCGTCGTGCTGGGCAAACAACCACGACTTTTTGATCAGTGCCTTGTCATGGTGCTGATTCTCCAGAAAGCCCTGGGAAATCAGCTCACGTAAATTGAGGTATCCCTGCTGGGTTTGACACAGTAGGGTCAGCCGAAAAGGCTCATGAACATCTTCCGGGTTTTCCAGCCAGATGTCCGCGCCCAGAATGGGTTTGACACCGGCACCCAGGCAGCCTTTATAAAACTTCACCAGAGCAAACATATTGGTCTGGTCGGTCAACGCCACGGCAGGCATGTCCAGCTCTGCGACTTTGCCAATCAGCTTTTTTACCCGAACAGTACTGTCGTACAGGGAAAATTCGGAATGAACCCGGAGGTGGACAAACGAGGCTGATGACATGCGGCAATCCGTCAAGTGATAGGGCTGGAAAACAAGCCGCCAGTGTACCTCAGAAGTCCATGCTGGAGGTCGGTTCACCACTCAGGGCCTGTAGAAAAGCAACGATTGACTGAATATCGTCCTCGCTCAATTGTCGGGGCTGTATCGTCGCCAGGGTATTGGCCTGTGGCGACCAGACGTACGCGTTGCCTTGAGCCTGAGCTGCATCATCCACACCTTCAATGCGATACCCCAATTGCGCACTGGCCATGATCCTGACTGCTTCAGCCAACTCCGTTACCGAACCGTTATGAAAATACGGCGCGGTATCCGCCACATTACGCAACGAAGGAATGCGCCACACCCCTTTGCGACTGCCCGCCGGAGCCTTGCCAACGTCATCCGTCAGGCGATATTGCTGCTCAAACGGCGTGTCCAGCGCCGGGAAAATACGCCAGGGCGTATTATGAGCCAGCACGCCCGCACCACTGAAATTGGGGCCAGAGTGACAATTCACGCAGCCCAGCTCCTCAAACAGAGCCATGCCGTGTAATTGCTGTCGAGATAACGCACTGGCATCACCTCGAACGTAGCGATCATAGGGGCTGTCCGGCGTAATCAGAGTACGTTCATAGGCCGCAATGGCGTCCAGAATGCGTTCAATAGTGATCACAGAATCTGTCTTTTTCTCTTCAGCAAACGCTTGCTGAAAAGCAGCCTGATACAACACCTGTTCTTGCACACGTTCAACCACAGCATCAGCAGACGGCATCGCCATTTCAATCGGATTCAGTAATGGCCCCAGAGCCTGTTCTTCCAGCGAAGCCGCCCGGCCATCCCAGAACAGCCAGCGCTGAAAGGCTGTATTCCAGACCGTCGGGCTGTTTCTCGGGCCGCTCTGATTCCCCACGCCCACGGCAGTGGCTCGCCCGTCGGCACCGGCAAAGCGGTCATTGTCGTGACAGGAAGCGCAGGAAAGGCTGCGATCCAGCGATAAATTGGCATCAAAAAACAGCCGTTTTCCCAACTGGGCTTTTGCAGGTGTCCAGGGGTTCGAAATTGGGTTTGGAGCCGTTATTGGCAAGGCCTGCCATTGATAGCGCGGAGCCATGCGGGGCGTCGTGGCATCGCTGGCACCCGGCGTCGCAGGCAAGGCCGGTTGTAACCCGGTGCTGGCTTCGGTTGAACGCCCGAGCCATTGCAGCAGTGGCTGTAGTTGCTCGCCTTCAATCAGGGTCGCAGCCGCCAGTTTTACTAAAAACATCAGCACAGTGAACAGCACCCCGGCGGCCAATACCCGGCGAAATGGATTGCCAAAGGTAGATACGGGCACCTTCGATTCGGATAACGACATGTATCACTCTTTGCATCGACTTATCGGAACTCACTACCTTAACCAGCGTCATTCCGAAGCTATGTAACCAAAGTTACGCAGCTGTTTTTTGCCAAAGAAAATAGCTTGTGTAGCTTTTGCTACAGAAGCCCGAACCGCTCTGGGCCAGCATGTCGCCAGCTGATCAACATCAGCGCTATTCATTCACTGGAGACATAGCCATGACACCTTCTTTTCTGAAAACCACGATTTTTCCAGTCGTCATCGGACTGGGCATGGGACTGGCGAGCCTGACCAGTCTGGCCACCCCACTACCCAACCTCGACAAGCAGCGCACCGCTGTTCTGATCACCGACCCACAGAATGATTTTCTGCACGAAGACGGCAAACTGTACGGTCTGCTGAAGGACAATCTGAAGAAGCTCGATACCATCGACAACATCGAAGAGCTGATGAAAACGGCCAAGAAAACCGGCGTTGCTCTGGCTGTTGATCCGCTGGTCTATACCGCGCTGGATGGCAACTGGGTCAACTCCGGTGCCTTGCAGAAACAACTGCTGGAAATGAAAGCCCTGCATCGCAAAAGCCAGAGCAATCAGACGGACTTTGAAGATTCAGGGGCCGACTTCTTCGCCCGCTACAAACCCTATATTCACGATGGCAAAACCATCATTGCCGCCCCACACAAGATGTACGGCCCGGAAAGCAACGACCTGATCTACCAGTTGCGCAATCGTGGCATTGATACCGTGGTACTTGGCGGCATGGTTGCCAATTTATGTGTGGACTCGCACATGCGCGCCCTGATGGAAAACGGCTTCAAGGTGTATGTCGTCAAGGATGCTGTCGGTGCGCCGGGAGAAGATGCCTATAAAGCTGCGCTGGTGAATTACAGCATGATTGCCAATGGCGTCCTGACCACCGCAGAAGCCACTCGGGCGTTACGACGGTAATACGCAGGGTTGCCGCGATCATTGATGAGAAAACAGCCCGCAGACAAGCAGGCGGGCTGTTGCACTCGCTCCCCCAGAAAAAGTTGCTCGTTTCCCCAACGCTTGATAACGTAAGAACATGAGTATTAATTTTTCATTACATCAATCAAACCTTCAATAGAAACAATCCCAAAACCTCTACCCTATCAACCTTTAAAAAATGCGAAATAATTTTAAACACAATCTAGCAAGGAGGCTAAAATGCTCAAAATCAACCAACCCTTCAATTTAAAAAAACCATCCACCAGAAAGAAATTCATCAGAGATATCATTTGGGGTGGAGAAAAAAGAGAGGCAAAAAAAACAATCTATCTAGGAGTGATTTTAATTTTAGTCTTTGGTGCATATCCAGCTTACTTTTATCTTGCATTAGGTTTTGACTGGTCAAAAGACCCACAAGATTGGGGTAAATTTGGCGCATATACTGGAGGTGTTCTCGGCCCAATACTGAGCTTTTATTCAATTTACTTACTATTGGAAAACATCAAAAGAGACAGGAAAATCAGAGGTGATGACTTAGAAAAAGAAAGGCTATTACTGCAAATGGAACTTGCCCAAAAATCTTTCAACGAACTAAATAACGATCTTGTTAATATCGCAAAAGAACCGTTATTCAAAAGCCAACATTTAGATATGAAAACTGATAGATACCCAAGTAAATACAGCCTCAACGATATGATTTTATTCCATAGAGACATAGGATATTCTAGCGGAATCTATCTTTCCCTTGAAGAAAGTGAATTATTCCTTGTCAACCTAAACAAACTAACATCTATAATTTCAAGACTATTACAAATCAACAAAGTACTTGCAGAGTGTTCGTCAAGTTTAAAAGTAGTCCGATTTAAAGGAAGCGACATAACAATTGACGATGTAATTATAATTGGGGCAGCAATCAAAATCACAGCCAAATCTAAAGAAAACGGATCTGAATTTCACATAAACTTATATTCACACATCCACTCTCGCACAGAATTTAGAAGAATGAGAAAATTCTTAATAAAAGGTCAAAGGAGATCCTTATTTAAAGTACTAAAACAAACTAACTCAGATCAAATCCATTGGTAGAGAAATAAACCATTTATTACCAACCAGGTTGTACTATTTCAGCCTCACAACTCCAACACATCAATTTTACCAGATATTCAAACAGGCGGCCGATAGAATGCCATCTATATTCGTGGGCAAGCCCACTCCTACATGGATAGCCATCCAATTTAAAGCATTGCTGTTAAACTGATAAATAAGACAAGGTTTTAAATACAGGGCGCTACTCTTTTCCCTTGAAGCCTAACAATACATAAAAATGAGTTTTCAGCAGCCAGATCATTCCCGTTTTTCTACGTTCTGTTCCATACTACCGCCTGTTACGTAACGCGCTTCCATGCTCTGTGCGTGCTGGCAGACCTGAACCGGGTGATGCGTCGCCCCTGTGTATGGATTTTGTATTCTCATGCCCTGCTCTCTCAAGTGCCGCCTGATTCTATTGCTGGTGATTGTCGCCCTTCCGGGGATTCTGGTGATTTATCAGCACGCCCGCGCCGAGCGCGAAAGCATTATTGAACAAATCAGCCAGCAGGCCCGCCAATACACTCATCAGATTGCCTTGCGCCAGCGCGATATTATTCACGATGTTCGCAACTATCTGGAACAACTCTCACACCAGCCTGCAGTACAACGCCCAGCCAGCCAGGCATGCAGTGATTTTCTGGCGTCCATTCTGAAGCTGGACACCACGTTTATTAATCTTGGCGTGCCAGATGCCAACGGCGAATTGCGTTGCAATGCACTTCCCATAAGCGAACGCATCAATGTCGCCGATCGAAAATACATTCAGACGGCTATCCGGCAACAGCGCTTCAGCATGAGCAGCCTGCTGTATGATCGCGCGACTCATACCACCAGCGTCAACTTTGCTTACCCGGTGTATTCACCTGACAGCCATGAGGTTGCTGGCACAGCGGTGGCGGTAGTGTCTCTGAACTGGTGGAGCAGCCAGTTGGCCACACTGGAGTTACCACCCGGAAGCATCGCTATCATCACGGATATGAACGATTCAGTCGTCGCAGCTTACCCACCTGATGAAGAAGTTCTGGGCCAGTCAGCTCGGCAGTTCGGCTTCCAGGGCATGGCACCGGATTTTCAGGATTTGACCACCGAGCGAGTAACTGACAATCGGAATATACAGCGGCTGTTTGCCCATGCTCGTCTGTACGAACCACCCAACAGCAAGCCAGTCACCATCAGTATTGGCTTGCCCATCGATGCCGCCATTGCACAGGCACAGGCACACTTTATAGATCTGTTGTTGCTGTACGGCCTGGTGATGGTTCTCCTCGCCCTGATTGTCACCCGTGGCGTCACCGTCAGTGTGTTGCAGCCATTGACCCGTCTCACCGAAGCCACCCGCCAGTTTGAACGCGGCCAGATTGACTTCCGGCAAACACCCAACGGTGTCACCGAGCTGCGCGCACTGGAGCAACGCTTTCTGAATATGGCGACCACTCGCCTGCAGGCCGAACAAACCATTCATCAACACCATGAGGAACTGACAGCAGTCTTTAACTCCCTGCCCGATTTGTATTTTCGGGTAGATAATCATGGGAAAATTCTGGACTATCGCGGCGCGCCCGAAACAGAGCTGTATTTGTCTCCCGGTGAGTTTCTGCAACGTTCCATCACCAACCTGATGCCCGACAATATTCACCAAAGTTTCAAGCAGCACCTGGCCCGGCATCTGCAAACCGGCAAGATCACCCACTGGCAATACCAGCTCAGAATCGGCCAGCGTCTGCGCAGTTACGAAGCCCGGCTGAACCGGATTCAGGGCACCGAGCACTTTGCCATTGTGATTCGGGACATCACTCAACAAAAAGAAGCCGATGAACTGATCTGGCATCAAGCCCACTTTGACAGCCTGACCCAACTGCCCAATCGCAGCATGCTGTACGATCAACTGGTCAAGGAAGTACGCCGCTCCAAACGCAAACACCGCACTCTGGCCGTGTTGTTTATCGATCTGGACCACTTCAAGGAAGTAAACGACTCACTCGGACACGACCTTGGGGATCAGTTACTGATCGAGGCAGCCCAACGGCTGCGAACATGTTTACGGAAAGAAGATACGCTGGCACGTCAGGGCGGCGATGAATTCACCCTGCTGCTGCCCGACCTGGAACGCCTGAGCAGCGTCGAGAACATCAGTCAACGCATCCTGACCAGCATTGCCCAGCCATTTCAGCTTGGCGAACAGCGCGCGTACGTCACCGCCAGCATTGGCATTGCGCTGTATCCTGACGATGCCCAGACACCGGAAGAATTATTGCGAGCCGCCGACCAGGCGATGTACGCCGCCAAAGCCAATGGCAAAAATTGTCACCACTATTTCACCGCCGCCATGCAGCAACAGGCAGTCAGACGCGTCAGAATCATTAACGATCTGCACAATGCGCTGGAGGCTCGGCAATTCCTGCTGCATTACCAGCCGGTGGTGGATCTTGAACACGGCAAGGTCATCAAGCTGGAAGCTCTGATTCGCTGGCAACACCCGCAGTCTGGCCTGATCAGCCCCGGAGTGTTTATCCCACTGGCGGAAGAAACCCGCCTGATTCACGGCATCGGCCATTGGGTATTCCAGCAGGTGCTGCGAGATTTACCCCGAATACAGAAACACTTCGGTGCCCATATTCAGATCAGCTTCAATGTTTCACCCGTCCAGTTCAGTGGCCCGGACAACCCGCTCAGTTTCTGGTCAGAAACCCTGCGGCAACAAAACATTGATGGCTCGAATTTGATTGTAGAAATCACCGAAGGCGTGATGATGGAAAGTTCGGAACAGATTCGGCAGCAACTGGCCGAGCTACAACGCGCCGGGCTGCAACTCGCCCTGGACGATTTTGGTACCGGCTTTTCGTCCCTGTCTTACATCCACCAGTACCAGATTGATTTTCTCAAGATTGACCGCTCGTTTGTTGCCAACCTGACACCCGAATCGGATGCCTATGCGCTGTGTCAGGCCATCACGGTGATGGCCCAAAAACTCGGCATTCGAGTGATTGCCGAAGGCATCGAAACGCAACCGCAAGCGGCACTGTTGCGTCAGATTCATTGCGATTTCGGCCAGGGTTTTGGCTTCGCCAAACCCATGCCGTTACACCAGTTGTTGGCCTTGCCGAATTATTTGAACGAGCCAGAGGCCGACAATAACGTGTTGAGCAGGGTCTGATACCCCTCTGCCGACGCCGCCTTGCGTTCTGCCACCATCAAGGTAGCGCGATTATCGAACACTTCCAGCAGCAGCAAATCGTCCTGTAGCGCCTCCAGCAGTGGCAGAACCTGATCAGCCACCGCCTGATTGGCCTGATGCCAGGCCGGAGTTTCCCGCTCCAGCCCTTTCGCTGGCCAGTCGTGCCAGGCCAGCCCTTCTGGCAAGCCATCGGTTTCCCAGCCGGGCTGTCCAACCAGTCGGAATTTCAGACCATCGCCCTGCTTGTCTGAGTGCTTCAGTGGGCGCATCAGCGTATAGGACGTCGCCGTAATATCATCCCGCACACCGGTTTTGGCCGCATCGACCTTGAACGTTTGCTGGCGCACCTGCAGCCCCAGCTTGATCGCATCCAGACGCAAGTTGGCCAGGCGCGTATCCCGAGGACTGGGCTTGAGCCAGTACACCGACCCGAAAATCACCAATCCGGCAAAAACAAAAATCAGCCAGGTCATGACGCCATGTCCTCCAGCTCCATCCAGCGCTCTTCCAGTGCTTCCAGCTTTTCTTCCAGCGCCGCCTGCTGAGCCAGCACGTTCTGTACGGTTTCCTGATTACCGGCGTAAAAATCCGGGGCGTTGGATTGCTCGGCCAGCGCATCACGCTGCGCTTCTACTTCGGCAATCTGATCCGGCAAGGCGTCCAGCTCTCGCTGCAGCTTGTACGACAGCTTTTTGGCGGGGGGTTTTGGTTCAGCGGCGGGAGTGGTCGATGCCGGTTTGGCGGTCGATTTATTCGCCGGTTGCGGCACCGCCTGACGGGCGGCCTGGGCTTGCAGGCGTTCTTGCCAATCGGAATAGCCACCGACCTGCTCGTCGATCTTGCCTTCACCTTCAAACACCCACAGGTGTGTGACCACATTATCGAGGAATTCCCGGTCGTGACTCACCAGCAGCAAGGTGCCCTGATATTCCATCAGGCGTTCTTCCAGCAGCTCCAGGGTTTCCACATCCAGGTCGTTGGTCGGCTCATCCATCACCAGCAAGTTACAGGGCTTGAGGAACAGTTTGGCCAGTAACACCCGGTTGCGCTCGCCGCCCGACAGGGCTTTTACCGGCGTCCGGGCACGCACGGCTGGAAACAGGAAGTCGCCCAGATAGCCGATCACATGGCGGCTCTGGCCATTCACTTCGACGTGATCCTTGCCATCCGCCACGTTGTCCGCAATCGACTTGTCATCGTCCAGCATATGGCGCGACTGATCGAAATACGCAACGTCCAGCTTGGTGCCAGTTTTCATCGAACCTGACTGCGGTTCCATCGTGCCCAGCAACAGTTTCAGCAAGGTACTTTTGCCGACCCCGTTAGGGCCAACCAGACCAATGCGATCACCGCGCTGAACAATGGTGGAGAAGTCGTCAACCTGAGGCTGATCCTTCCAGGAGTAGCTGACATTCTTCAGTTCAAAGACCTGCTTGCCAGAGGACTCTGCGCTGCCCATGTTGATGTTGGCAGAACCCTGACGTTCGCGGCGTGCCTTGCGATCCTTGCGCATTTCCTTGAGACGTTCGACCCGGCCTTCATTACGGGTACGACGGGCCTTAACCCCTTGGCGAATCCACTTTTCCTCTTCCGCCAGACGCTTGTCAAACAAGGCATTTTGGGTCGCTTCGTCTTCCAGACGTTTTTCGCGGTATTCAATAAAGCTGTGGTAATCGCCCTGCCAGTTGTACAAATGGCCACGATCCAGTTCGACAATCCGCGTGGCCAGGCTTTGCACGAAGGCCCGGTCGTGACTGATGAAGATCAATGCGCCGTTGAATTGCTTCAACTGCTCTTCCAGCCACTGAATGGTACTGATGTCCATGTGGTTGGTTGGTTCGTCCAGAATCAGCAATTCCGGCTCCACCACCAGCGCTCGGGCCAACATCACCCGACGTTGCCAACCACCGGACAGCTCGGCAAAACTCTGTTCACCTGGCAGGTTCAGACGCTGGATAATGGCATCCACTTTCTGCTGCCAGCTCCAGCCATCGTTTGCTTCAATGAGGGTTTGAAGACGCTCCAGCACCGCCATATCCGCATCGGCACCCTTGGCCGTCTCATCATGGTATTGCGCAATGGCATGACCGAGATCCCCCAGCCCTTCGGCCACCACGTCGTAGACGGGAATGTCCACGCGAGCGGGCAATTCCTGCTGCAAATTCGACATGCGTAACAAGTCGCGACGCTGCACAGCGCCATCGTCCAGCGCCATCTCGCCCAGAATGACTTTCAGCAGAGTGGATTTGCCTTCGCCGTTACGACCCACGATACAAATGCGTTCGCCAGAGTGGACGTCCAGCTCAACCTTATCGAGCAGAACATGATCACCGAACGCCAGTTCGGCCTGTTTGAGACTCGCTAACACCATAATTACTGTCCAGAAACCAGAGGCAACCTCAGGTTGCCGATAACAAATCGGGCCAGTGTAGCCAGCCCCGACGGTCTCTGCCAGCGCCGTCACCGTTTTCTCCTGAATCACCTCCAATGCCTGCGAAACGGTGTTTTGTTCTGTCACTCGAACACAGCATCACTGAATTAACACTTGTAACCCATTTTTAAGTGGTATTTAGTCCCATTTATTCATTGACCATCGCTTGCACAGCGCCAGGAAGCACACCATGCCAAACCCGAGTCATTCCTCCCACGTCAGTTATTGGCTGGCCGGTCTTATTGTTCTGACAGTCACAGGATGGATGGCCTCTATCTACGTCATGCCACCCTCGCCAGAGCAGGGAGTTCCCAGCCAGCAGCGCACAACCGCCACACAAGCGGTGCCTCAGGTGGCCGTTGAAACACCCAGATCCCGCGTATTGAATCGCAGTATTGATTTATCCGGTCAATCAGAACCCAACCGCACCGTGGTACTGAAATCAGAGATTCGTGCCCGCGTGATTGGCCTGCATAAACGCCGGGGCGAAACGGTCAAGCGCGGCGATTTGCTGGTGACGCTGGATCAGCGTGACTGGCCCGACCGGGTGCGACAGGCCAAAGCCAACCTGCATCAGCGGCAGCTTGAGCAGCAAAGTGTTCAGGCCCTGCGCAAACGAGGACTGGGTAACGATGCCCAGGAAGCTCAGGCCGCGACAACCGTGGCTAACGCCAGAGCCGAGCTGAAAAATGCAGAGCTGCAACTGGCCGCCAGTGCGATCCGGGCACCGTTTGACGGCATTTTGAACGACCGCTTTGTCGAGGTTGGCGACTTCCTGCAAGACGGCGCACAGGTGGCTGAAGTCCTCGACCTTGATCCTCTGGTCATTCGTGCCCAACTTCCCGAACAGCAGTTACGCCACGCCCGTGTTGGCATGAAAGCCCAGGCTCGCTTCGCCGATGGACACACTGTTGAGGGCCATATTCGTTACGTTTCACGTGCCGCCAATGAATCCACCCGCACTTTCCGCCTCGAACTGGAAGTCGCCAACCCTGACCAGCGCGCTCTGGCGTCCGGTGCCAGCGCAAAATTGATGTTGCCACTGGGCGAGCAACGTTTGCATCACGTCTCCCCGGCATTACTGGTGCTCGACGATGATGGCCGCATGGGCCTGAAAGCCGTCAACAACCAGCAACACGTGGTCTTTCTGCCTGCGGAACTGGCCGGAGCCGACCAAACCGGAGCCTGGCTCAGTGGCATTCCCGCCAACGCTCAGATCATCACACGGGGTCAGGGCTATGTTGGTCTGGGCGATACCGTCAGCATCGCTTCCCAATCGGATGCCAAGTTGCAGAACACGCCTGTGATGGCCAACGAGGAACAATAAACATGCACGCACTGATTGATGCGGCACTGGATCGTTCACGCACGGTCTTGATGCTCTTCACTCTGATGATGCTGGTTGGCATCTCAGTGTTAAACACCATTCCCAAAGAAAGCGCCCCGGACGTAACCGTGCCGTTTGTGTACGTTTCGGTTGCTCATGACGGCATTTCTCCAGAAGACGCCGACGCTCTGCTGTACAAGCCGCTGGAACGTGAACTGCGCGGTTTGGACGGCCTGAAAGAAATGGTGTCCATCGCCAGCTCAGGGCATTTGTCGGTAACGCTGGAGTTTTACACCGACGTTGATATTGATCAGGCGCTGCTGGATGTGCGCCAGAAAGTCGATGACGCCAAGGGCGAATTGCCTCAGGAGAGTGAGGAACCACGGGTGATGGAAATCAACGTCGCCCTGTTCCCGATTGCCGTTGTCACCCTATCCGGTAACGTCAGCGAACAGGAACTGTATCTGGTTGCTGAAGATCTGCAGGATCGCCTGGAGGCTCTGCCCGGCGTATTGGAAGCCGACGTTAAGGGCAAGCGTGAGGAGATTGCTGAAATCGTCGTTGACCCTTCTCGCATGGACAACTACGGGCTGTCACTCACCAGCCTTGCCAATCTGGTCAGCAATAACAGCACACTGGTCGCCAGTGAAGATCTGCAAAGCACTGCCGGACGCTTTGGTGTGCGTATTCCCGGTCGGGTCGAGGAACTGAATGACATCCTTGAAATGCCGGTCAAGGTCGATGGCGATACCGTGGTGTTATTTCGTGACATTGCCGTTGGCCGCTTGTCCTACAAAGACAGAAGCAGCACCGCCTGGATTGATGGTCGGCCAGCCGTCACGCTGGAAATCAAGAAACGCATCGGGGCCAATATCATTGAGACCATGGAACAGGTTCAGGACGTGATTGATACCGTCAAACCTTACTGGCCTGAAGGCATACAAGCCGGGATTATTCAGGACGGTTCCCGTGAAATCCGCACCATGCTCAACGAGCTGTTCAACAACGTGCTGGTTGCTACTTTGATGGTGATGGTGCTGGTGCTGATCAGCCTCGGGATTCGCAATGCCTCGCTGGTTGGTATCACCATTCCTGGTGCCTTTTTGATGGGGCTGATCTGGCTCAGCAGCACTGGCAATACCATGAATATGGTGGTGCTGTTTGCCCTGATTCTGTCCATCGGCATGCTGGTTGACGGAGCCATTGTGGTAACGGAATACGCCGAACGTCAACTCGCACTGGGCTTGCCACCGCGCAAAGCCTACGCCGAAGCCGCCAAGCGCATGGCCTGGCCGATCACGGCATCCACTGCCACCACATTAGCAGTGTTCCTGCCGCTGCTGTTCTGGCCCGGCACCACGGGCGACTTCATGAAATATCTGCCGCTAACGCTGTTGTATACCCTGACGGCTTCGCTGGTGATGGCTCTGATTGTGGTTCCTACCATTGGTGCCGTTACTCACTCAGGCGTAACCGCTGTCCAGAAACAGCCAGAGCAGCCTTCTCGCTTTACCCGAGGCTACCTGGTGGTTTTGTCACACGCCCTGAACAACCCGATCAAGGTTGTGCTGCTGGCCTTGCTATCGCTGGCTATTTCCTTCCAGGTGTACGAGCGCTTCGGCCATGGGGTCGAGTTCTTCCCGGATGTGGATTCGGACATTGGCCTGGTTGATATTCGCGCCCGTGGCAACCTGTCCATTCAGGAGCGTGACCAATTGGTGCGGGAAGTAGAATCACGCCTGCTGGACATGGATGAAATCAAAAATATTTACACCAGTGCCTACGCCAAGCCGCCCAATGACGCAGCCCCGGATCTGATTGGCCGCATTCAGATTGAGCTGGTTGACTGGGAGCAACGCCGCAGCGCCAACCAGATACTGGCCGACATTGAAAAACGCAATAGCGACATTCCCGGCACCATTGTCGAAACCCAGAAGAAACAGGGTGGGCCACCGTCCGGGGCCGACATTCAGTTACAGCTTACGGCGCGTAATGGCGATGCGATTTTGCCACTCATGAACCAGATGCGAGCCATCATGGAAGCTGACCCGGAGTTGAAAGACATCCGGGATGACCGTCCATTGGAAGGCATCGACTGGCAGCTCACCATCAACCGTGAGCAGGCTACCCGCTACGGCAGCAGCATCGCTGAAACCGGGGCCATGATCCGTATGCTGACGGGCGGCCAGAAAGTCGGCGCTTTCCAGCCCGATTTCAGTGACGATGAGATTGATATCTTGCTGCGCTTTCCGCAAAACCAGCGCACCATTACCAGCCTCGACGCGTTCAGCATGACCACCACTGCCGGTCTGGTGCCCGTCACCCAGTTTATGGAGCAAACACCGATTCAGCGCTCCGGTGATCTGATGCGCATTGACGGCAAACGCCGCTATCGACTGACGGCCAACGTTCAGGAGGGCGTGAACGTCACCGCTAAAATTCAGCAGCTCAGTGAGCAAATGAAGGACATGAACTGGCGAGAAGCCGGTGTTGAACCACGTTTTAGGGGCGACTTCGAGCAAATGGCCGAAACAGGACAATTTCTGGTCAGCGCGTTCGGCATCGCCATTTTCATGATGGCCATCATTCTGGTGACTCAGTTCAACAGCATTTATCAGGCGCTGCTGATCATGAGCGCGATTGTGCTCTCACTGGTTGGCGTACTGATGGGGCTGCTGATACGGGGAGAAGCCTTCAGCATTGTGATGAGCGGCGTGGGTGTAATCGCCCTGGCGGGGATTGTGGTCAACAACAACATCGTTCTGATCGACACCTACAATCGTCTGCGCCAGGAAGGCATGGAGGCTTACCAGGCGGCTCTGACGACCGGCGAACAACGCTTGCGACCGGTTCTGCTCACCGCCGTCACTACCGTATTGGGGCTGGTGCCAATGGTGATGCAATGGAACATCGACCTGATTCACCGGCATACCAGCATCGGAGCGCCGTCATCTCAGTGGTGGACACAACTTTCCACCGCCATTGCCGGTGGATTGACCTTTGCCACGGTTCTGACACTGATTCTGACGCCCTGCTTGCTGGTTCTGGCCGCGCGAACACCGGCTAAACTCACAATAGCCAAGGAAAAAACAGCTTTTTTGTTCAAAAAACGCTCAAGCCACTGAATTTTATAAAAAAGTTTAAAAAAATGTTTGACAGCCGGGCATTCGTAAGTAGAATGCCCACTCGCTTTTACGCACAAGGGTGATTAGCTCAGCTGGGAGAGCATCTGCCTTACAAGCAGAGGGTCGGCGGTTCGATCCCGTCATCACCCACCAGCGTAAAATAGCGACAGCAGCACGATGGACTGGTAGTTCAGTTGGTTAGAATACCGGCCTGTCACGCCGGGGGTCGCGGGTTCGAGTCCCGTCCAGTCCGCCATCTTGCTTCTGAAAATTTGGGTGATTAGCTCAGCTGGGAGAGCATCTGCCTTACAAGCAGAGGGTCGGCGGTTCGATCCCGTCATCACCCACCAAACCTTTTTGATGTGGTTTGAACATCAAGACAATGTGGACTGGTAGTTCAGTTGGTTAGAATACCGGCCTGTCACGCCGGGGGTCGCGGGTTCGAGTCCCGTCCAGTCCGCCATCTTTTCTCAGATGTAAAACGAGATTGTTTTATTGCTCCAGACGTTCGGCAACATGGGTTTCCAAACGACTGGCAGGGCGATAATCGCTTGGGTGATTAGCTCAGCCGGGAGAGCATCTGCCTTACAAGCAGAGGGTCGGCGGTTCGATCCCGTCATCACCCACCAAACCTTTTTGATGTGGTTTGAACATCAAGACAATGTGGACTGGTAGTTCAGTTGGTTAGAATACCGGCCTGTCACGCCGGGGGTCGCGGGTTCGAGTCCCGTCCAGTCCGCCATTATTGTCTTTCTGAAGTAACTCTGTGATTTTTCTGAAACTCCATTCTTGCTTCCATTCGATACATCTCTTACTTTTTATTTCGTACTCACAAAAAATTGATCAAATTATACCCTGAACACCACCTTACCGATTCAACATATCGCTCATTTCATCACCCACAACCAACACCATCTGCTGGATTACCCGAAACCCTTCCAGGTTCGACAGCTTCTCATTTTCAAAACCCTTATTTGAAAATAATTATCAATACCAGATAGAATAAAAAAACCGAATCAGATCTGAATCTGTACAACGGAGTCACTCGCTTGTCACAGAGCCCTACTATCTTGGCTCCACTCACAGGGATTGAGAACCTATTGACGATTCAGGTGTCTGATCAATGTGCCAGAAGGATGGCACGCAAGATGCTTCAAAAGCATTGCGCAACACACAACACAATAAACAAGGAGGCAGTAATGACTGACTATACCGACGAACTTCTCGATGTTATGTACGACGATCATGATGACGACGTAGACGATGCAGTAGAAATGTAAGTAGTAAACGATACATTGTGGCGACTGCCAGCCTCTCCTGGCAGTCCAATTCCCTTCTTTCTTTTTATCAAACCTGTCCAACCAGACTTATCGGCCTATCATCCGCAAAGCACCGATTTCAGGCATTCCCGAATCGGGTGCACCATAAATAGCGCACCTCAGAATAAACACCCCGAAACGATCAGGCACTGAACCCGGAATCATCACCGTCTGTTTTTTCAGGGCTGGATTCACGCTCCAGATCCACCAGAAAACGATACGACAACGACAACGTGATCAGAGAGATCAGCGTGGCAATGTAGGCTCCCATCCCTGCCACAAACAGCATCAGGCTGGATTCCAGCAAATAAGCCGCCATAAAAGGCAACGCCAGTACAATCGGTACAATCCAGACCACCACCACCAGACGCGAACCATTGCCGTTCGACAATTTCCAGGCCCGCTTGAGTGAGCTGGGACGGCCTATCGCTATTTCAGGCAAAGTCACAGACAGGCGAGAGGTGACGTACAACATGAGCATCAAGCCTACGAGTGCAATCCCAATAGCCGGGCCTGATAACTGAGCCTCAGCGCCTCCCTGAGCACTCAACAACCCCGGAGCCACCATGCCAAATCCAATCAGAGCGACCATCAGCACCAGGCCACCCACCAAACCAATTTGCACACCACGCCAGAGATAGCGCCAATGGTCACGACTCCACTTGAACTGGATGGGCACGTCCTGATCTGCCAGTGCAAAACGGTGACAGGCAATCGCGAAGACCACACCCAGTAACATGGACAACAACATAAAGACCATGGGCATCAAACCGGCCTGTTCTGGAAACAGCACCTTCCCCAGCCAGTCAATCAGTGCTAACGCCAGCATAAAAGGAAAGAAGCGTGATAAGACAAAGCCACTTTGCAACCAGATCAGCTTGATGGCTTCGGAAACAATATCGGTGACGGGCAGATTGGCATCCAGCCCAAGGCGGGTTTTCATAGAGAACGTCCTGTGATTACGCAATGAGTGTCAGGGATAAACGCAATGCGGCAGTATAGCGACTCTTCCCTGAGTCGCCACCCGATCACAACCTCAGACTGCTGGAGGAACGTCGCCGTGCTTTTTGCTGTGACGACGTCGAATCGCGTCCGGGTTCAACAGGAAAGAAGCCAGCGCAGGCAGCAGGATCAGCGCCCCCAACATGTTCCAAAGGAACATAAAGGTCAGCAGAATCCCCATATCAGCCTGGAACTTGATGGGCGACAGAATCCAGGTTGCCACACCAATGGCCAGCGTCACACCGGTAAAACTCACCGCCTTGCCGGTTGAGCGCAAAGTGCGCCAGTAAGCGTCCTTAAGCTCGTGACCTGCGATGATCATAGCCTCCATGCGGTTATAGATGTAAATGCCGTAATCCACACCAATGCCCACACCCAGAGCAATCACCGGCAAGGTCGCCACCTTCACGCCAATGCCCAATGCAGTCATCAGCGCTTGTCCCAGAATTGATGTCAGAGCCAGCGGCAACAAAATACAGGCCACCGCCGTCAAGGAACGGAACGTCAGCAAACACAGCGAGAACACCACCACATAAACGAAAATCAGCATGGTGTCCTGCGCCGCTTCGATCACCTGATTGGTAGCGGCTTCGATCCCGGCATTCCCGGACGCCAGTTGCAAACGAACGGGCACCGAATCCAGCTTGCCGTCAGCAATGGCTGCTTCAATCACTTCCGCCTTGGCACCGAAATAAACATCATCCACCCGATCATCGTATTGAGACTTGAACTGCTCAGCAGCCGTCACTGCTGTCTGCAGCGTTTCCGCCTTGTGGTCGTTGAGATACACCACAACCGGCGCCATGGAACAGTCAGAATTCAGCAGACTGCCGGGAGCGCGCTGGATGGACGTATTCAGAATGGTCTGATTACGAGACAGGGAATACCAATTCAGATTGCCCTCATTCATGGCCTTGGTTACCAGTTTGGACACCGTCACCAGCGACACCGCCGATTGCACACCGGGCTGATTTTCCATGTGCCACATAAAGCGGTCCATGATGTCCATCGCCTTGAAGCTATTACACATCTCGACCGGCGTTTCGACCATCACCACCAGCACATCGGAACTGGTGGAATAATTCGACACCATAAAATCGTTGTCGAGGTTGTAGCGTGAGTCGGCTCTTAACTCGGGAGCACCCTTGTCCAGATCACCAATTTTCAAATCCTGACTGTAATGGACACCGAATGCCCCCAGAGCCACCGCAATAAGCAACACCACAGCCGCCGGTTTGCGAGCAGCAAAGCCGGACAACCAGCGCCAGTGAACCGGGTCAGCCTGCTCCGAACGCTCGGCATGCACAACACCGGAACGACTGATACCCAGCCATGACATGGCAATCGGCAGCAACACCAGATTAGTAACAATGATCATGGCAACGCCCACTGAAGCGGCAATGGCCAGCTCCTGAATCACGCCGATATCAATAAACAGCAGCGTAAAGAAGCCCATGGCATCACTCAGCAATGCCAACATGCCCGGTACATACAAACCTCGGAACGCATGGCGTGCGGCTTGCACTTCGTTCGCGCCTTTGCCCGACTCAATCGCAATGCCATTGATAATCTGGACACCGTGGCTGATACCAATAGCAAACACCAGAAATGGCACCAGCACCGAATACAAATCAATGCTGAATCCCAGCAATGCCAACGCACCCAATTGCCACACAACAGCGATCAGGGAAGCCACAATCGGAACAATCGTGCCGCGAACACAGCGCGAATACCAAAACAGCAGAATCGCCGTCATGGCAATCGCCGCCAGGAAGAAATAGCCAATGGAGACCGCACCATCCAGCAAGTCACCCAGCTTTTTGGGCGTACCCGTTACGTAAATACGAATACTGTCATTACCGTACTGCTCACGAACACGCTGCTCCACCTGATGAGAAAAAGCCTGATAGTTCAGTTTTTCTCCGGTCTGGGGATCACGCTCAATCAGCGGTACATTAATGATGGAGGAAGAGAAGTTATTGGCCACCAGACGCCCGACTTGCCCGGACTTCAGAACATTTTCACGAACCTGTTGCAGGCTCTGCTCGCCACCATCGTACGTGGATGGAATCACAGGGCCGCCCTGAAAGCCCTCTTCAGTCACTTCTGTCCAGCGCGTATTGGGCGTCCACAACGACTGCATCCCGGAGCGATCCACACCGGGAATAAAAAAGATTTCATCGTTCATCTTGCTCAGGGTTTCCATATATTCCCGAGTAAAGATATCGCCCTGCACCGCTTCCACCGCAACCTTGATATTGGCAATGCCACTGTTCAAATCGTCTTTGTGTACCAGGTAGTTCTGGACGTATTCATGCTGCAGGGGAATGTATTTTTCAATGCTGGAATCCAGCCGAATCTGCGTCAGCCCCCAGGCAAACACCAGCGTCAGCAGCGCCAGAATGGCTACCACTACCTGACGATTATTAAAGAGCACTCGTTCCAGAAACGGCTCGGTTTCCGGCGACAGAATGTAATGCTCCGGCTCGGAGGAATAATGATGTTTTTGCTCAGCCATGATGTTATTCCCCTGCCGCCTGTTTAAGTTCTGCTTGCGTCATACGACGTGCGCCAGTTTCTCCCACCAGCAGCCAACCATCCGATACTGGCGCTGCAGCCGCCAGACCGGTACGCCCTTTCAAGGTGTGGATATTCACCATTGGCGTGCCGGAATCCGGGGTTCGATCAATCGTCAATACCGTCCCGGCGTTACCCACCAGCGTTACCCGACCAGTATCCGTCACAGTTCCTGACAGCAATGTCTGTTCACTGCCAGTGTGTAATTCACGCCAGCTCTGCCCCTGATCAGAGGAGGCAAACACATGGCCACGTAAGCCAAACACCAGCCATTCCTGACCGGATTCCAAAGCGCCGAACAACGAGCCGTCATACGGCAGAGCCAGTCGCTCCCAGCTTTGACCATAATCCTGAGACAGGGCAACCAGCCCCATTTCACCGACCACCAGCCAGCCTCCCGACTGCAGAATATGGAACTGGCTCAGGTGCATACGATCAGGATTGGGAAATAGTGTGGCGGCATAGTCCCACTGCTCACCACCATCGCGGGTGCGAAACAACATGCCATAGGCACCGACAGCAAAGCCGTCGTTCCGGCTAAAAAATGTGACGCCCAGAAATGGCTTGGTCGAGCCTTTTTCAATGTCAAACAGAGCATCGTCCAGAGCAAAGCGGACATTTTCCAGCTCGTATTCAAGGTCTTCTTCTTTTTGACGGTTACCGGCATTAGCTGCGGCTGATTGCTGCTGTTCCAGTTCGGTAATCTGCGTTTTAATCGCATCGGCTAACGCCTGATTGGCCTGAAAGCCATCAAACTGTTTTTGCCACGACACACCGCCATCACGACTGGCGAGAATGATGCCGTCATGACCCACGGCCCAGCCGTGTTGTTCATCGACAAAGTCCACAGCGGTTAGCGTGACACTGACCGGCACCGTACCCTGCTGCCAGCGTTGACCGGCGTTATCGGAATACACAATGTGTCCGTACGCCCCCACCGCGACCAGACGATTTCCGGCCTGGGTAACATCCAGCAGCAACGCCTGATCGGCTTTATTGGAAGGGCTGGCCGGGGTATTGAGCGGATCTGTCCAGCCAGCCAGTGCGCCGGGGGACATCATCACCGCCAAGAAAATCATCAGGCCAATAAAGCCGCCCTGACCAGATAAAACGACACGACCAGTCACGGCTCGCGTTGGTTCCCGAGAGAAACATTCCAGAATGGAAATCATGAAACACTCCGATTTATTATAATAATAGTTCTACGGAATCACACTCGCTTCAGGTAAGATCGAACTTCGGTGGGTAACATCCACCCACACGCATCAAAGCGTGCATTTCACCAATGATTACTGAACCTCAAGCACAAGTGTTTGTCCTGCAGGTAAACATAATGCATGGACTTCCCCGGAATGCCAAATAAAACTCTCCCGCCATCAAGTGCGGTCATTGGCTGGGGCTTGAAGATATCAAATTCACAGGCACCGGCATTCGGGAATAATCACGCGACCGACTGATCCGGTCATCCAGTGTATGAAACCAGTATTCTCCCTCGCTCCGATCAAACTCCAACTGATATTCCGCCACAATCGCAGGCACTTCATACGCCGTTGTCAGCAAGGCCATGGCAACCGATGTCAGCTTGCCTGCTGTTGAATAACGATCAGCCATGACGACCGCCCAGGAATCTTCATCGATGTACAACACTTGCTTGCCGTACACGGCTTTTTCTCTGCCTTTGAGTACGCCATCGATAACCCACACCCGGTGCTTCTCAAAACGAACGCGTGAAAAATCCGGCAACCCGGTGGTCAGAAACGTCGGATCACCTGACTCGGGGTTGCTCAGGCGATAATTATTATAGGGAATGAGTAACTCTCGTTTGCCCAGCAATTGCCAGTGGTATTGCTCAGGCTGCCCAGACAACAAGGTCGGAGACAGGATATTCGGAGCAGGCCGATTGCCTTCTGCCAACCGTTTTAACGACAGCTCTGTCGATGCCAGGGAAATGATCTGTTGCTGATGAAAAGCACCATCCAACTCACGCTCTCGCCAGGAATGCCACAGCGCAACAGACACGCCACCGGGCACACCACCGAACACATCACCAGATGCCGCCAACGACTCTCGCCGCTGCTGCTCCCACTCGGCCACACGCTCGGGCCAGGATAATTGCCTTGGGCTGGCCCATGGAAACACCGACCAACTCGCCAGCGGCCAGGATTCAATGCCACCCTGACGCACCTGAAACAAACGCTCAAAGCCATAATAATGCCTGCCTTGCCAGCGCAACGTGGCATTGCTCAAGACCTCAGAACCCCGAGAAGGCATCGGGTAAGGAACGCCACCGGCCATCTGCTCAAGGCGATCAGGTTGCTGCAAGACATTCAGATAGGTTTGTTCGTACCAGTCATTCGGTGCGGCAGCGGTGCGGCGGCTTGGGTATACAGAGAGCGTGAAGTCGGCACCCGCCAACAGGGATTGAAAACCAGAGGGCAACACATCCCGGAAGTGCTGCACATTGGAGGAAGTAATACGCGTCAGGGGCACATCGTGCTCAAACGGATCGGGGCGGGCATGACCCGGCCCGGAATATGACAAGGGTGGCATCGACAAGCCACCACGCCAGGGCGGTATGTCCGTACCGTTGCCAGCACGCTCCGCCCCCAGCGGTGTCAGTTCACGAGTCAGGCGTTGTGCCTGTTGTACCTGTGATTCGCCGTCCTGGTACAGATCAGCGGCCCCTGCAGTGCTGCATAACAGCGTCAGGTAAAGATGACAAACCAGCCGTCGGCCTGACATCAGCAACCCCGCGAATCAACGAGAGATCAGGCCAGCGCCTTGGTCACGACCTCGTAGACATCACGCGATAAATCAGGAGCGGCGGCAATACGTTCCAGCTCGGCGCGCATGGCCTCGCTCAACTCCGGCATCAGGCGACGCCATTTGGTCAAAGGCATCAACAAACGAGAGGCCATTTGAGGGTTTGATGCATTCAGGCGAATCACCGCATCGGCCAGCACACGGTAGCCTGCGGCATCTTTCTGATGGAAGAAACACAACGCCTGATTGGCAAAAGCACCCAGCACAGAACGGATCTTGTTCGGGTTACGCCAGTCAAAGGATTCATGCTGCAACAAGTGTTCGATACGCTCCAGCGCACCCAACTCACAGGAACCAGCCTGCACGGACAACCACTGATCCACAACCAGATTATCGTGCTTCCATTCCTGATAGAAATCCTTCAGACAATCATCCGCCAGTTCATGCTCGCCACTGTTCACCAGAGCTGTCAGGGCAGCCATCTGATCCGTCATATTATCGGCAAGATCAAACTGGCGGCGAGCGGCTTTCAAGCCCTCAGCCGTGGCCTGGCTCCAGTACTGCAAGGCCAGGTTCTTGAGTGAGCGACGCGCCATCTGTGCCGGTTTCGGCTGATAAGGCTGGGTTGAAACCAGTCGTTGATAGCACGCGGAAAATTCATCGGACAACGCCATCGCCATCGCCATCTTGACGCGCTTGCGACCCAAGTGAATGGCATGAGGATCAACGACGTCACTGAATTCAGCCATGTAGGATTCCGATGGCAGCGCTAGTAAATACGCCACCATCGCCGGGTCCAGAGTTTTATCCGCCAGCAGGGCGGCAAAGGCGTCAATGGCCGCTTCTGGCAGCTCGAATTCGTCAGCCTGAGCCTCACGCATCCAGTTCAGCATCAAACGTTGACCAGCATCCCAGCGGTTGAAGCCATCGTTATCATGTTGCAGCAGGAACAGCAGCTCATCGTTGGACTGCTTCTGCTCCACCTTGACCGGAGCCGAGAAGTCGCGGAACAGTGACAGAATCGGCGCTTGCTCCAGATTGCGGAACACAAACGTTTGCTCCGCTTCCGTCAGGTGCAAGACCTGGCTGTCCTCTGACCAGATTGCGTCAACCGCTTTGCCGTCGGTTGCCTCAGGCAGCACCGGCAAATCTTTGCCATCCGAGCCAATCAGACCCAGTTGCACCGGAATCCACAACGGCAACTTATCGGACTGCCCTGGCGTATTCGGGCTGTGCTGTTTCAGCGTCAATGACAGGGTTTGTTCAGCACTGGAATACTCACTGAAAACCGATACCACTGGCGTTCCGGCTTGCTTGTACCAGCGCGTAAACAGCGACAAATCCACCTTGTTGGCGTCTTCCATGGCGCAGACAAAATCGTAAATCGTGACGGCCTGACCATCATGACGCTCAAAATACAGGTCAGAGCCTTTACGGAAGCCGTCTGCCCCAAGAATCTTGTGCAACATGCCCACCACTTCAGCACCTTTTTCATAGATGGTGACGGTGTAGAAGTTGGAGATTTCAATGAAAGAATCCGGCTGCACCGGGTGTGCCATTGGGCCACCGTCTTCGGCAAATTGAACCGTGCGCATGAGGTTGGCGTCTTCAATGCGTTTTACCGGAGCCGAGTTCATATCCGCCGAGAAACAGGCGTCCCGGAAAACGGTAAAGCCTTCTTTCAGACTGAGCTGGAACCAGTCACGACAGGTCACGCGGTTGCCTGACCAGTTGTGAAAATATTCATGCGCGACAATGGCTTCAATACGCTGATAAGCCGTGTCCGTAGCCGTGGCCGGATTCGCCAGCACGCAGGAAGAGTTGAAGATATTCAGGCCCTTGTTTTCCATCGCGCCCATGTTGAAGTCGTCTACGGCCACGATCATGAAAATATCCAGATCGTATTCACGGCCATACACTTCTTCATCCCAACGCATGGAACGCTTCAGGGCATCCAGAGCATAAGCCGTTTTATCGGCATTACGGGCTTCCACAAAAATCTGCAGCGACACATCCCGACCGTTCATGGTCACAAACCGGTCTTCGTGCTTGACCAGATCGCCCGCCACCAGCGCAAACAGGTACGCCGGTTTCGGATGCGGATCGTGCCAGGTGACTTTGCGCAGCCCGTGCTCCAGCGCTTCATCAGTCAGGCAGTTGCCGTTTGAGAGCATCACCGGATACGCACCCACTGGCGCAATGATATGAGTGGTGAACACCGACATCACATCCGGGCGATCCAGATAATAGGTAATGCGGCGGAAGCCTTCGGCCTCACATTGCGTACAGTACATGCCGCCAGAACGGTACAGGCCTTCCAGTGCGGTATTTTTGTCCGGGAAAATACGAGTCACAATGTCCAGCGTGTGCGCATCCTGCAGACCCGACAAGGTCAGGGTTTCGGCATCGCATTGATAACGATCCGCTGCCAGCTCGCCACCGTCGAGAGAGAGGCTGACCAGCTCCAGTTCCTGACCGTTCAGAATCAGTGTGCCGGTATCTGGCTGCGTCTGATTTCGACGCAAGCTCAGCCGTGATGTCACCAGGGTGTGTGTTTCTTCGAGCTGGAAAGTCAATTCGGTCTGGTCAATCCAGTACGCCGGTTGTTGGTAATCTTTCAGAGAAATGGGACTGGGTTGTACGTCGCGCATGACGGCTCCTGAGGTATGTGACCCTGTTGTTATTATCAATATTCCGTTGCAGGTGGCTGAAGCTTTAATGACACTTCATAGCCAGAAAACCGGCGCAGGTTAATCACGCCGCCGTCCAAAAGCAAATACTGGCCCTTGATTCCCATCAAGCGTCCACAAATTTGAGCGGTTTTATCCAGATTGAAGCTGCTGACCTTGGTTGGGTAAGACAGCACCGGGTAATCAAATCCGTACATGTCCTCGTCACTCCAGCACACCGCCTGTGCGCCATACGGTTCTGCCAGTGCTTGCAAAGCCGCCCCGTGGTCACGCTTCAGGTCAGACCGAATAGCCGCCAGATCCAATGTCTCCGGGGTGCCCTTCAGCATTTGTCGCCAGTTGGTTCGGTCGGACATTTCCTGTTTCAGATGAGATTCCACCAGCCCCGACAAATGCCGATTGGTAACGTACAGCAGCGGGATGGCCTGAGTAGCTCCCTGATCCAGCCAGCGCACCGGACGCTGGGTCGAACGGGTAATGCCCACTTTGAGACCGGAGGTATTCGACAAGTACACACAATGCGACTGAAAACAGACCTGCTCGGCCCAGTCGTTGTCACGACAAGTGCCCAGATGATAATGGCAGCGCTCTGGTGCCATCATGCAGGTATCGCACTGTGCTAGGCGGCTAAAGCAAGGGTAACAATAGCCTTGCCCGTAACTTTTACGAGATCGGCGCTGACAGTTCTGGCAGAGGATGCGACCCGTCCAGTCAATCTGCACCGACCCTCCGATATACGGATTCAGCACACAGGAGTGCTGCTCACCGGGAGAGTGGGCATCAGTAGATTGAGCATGAAGAGCTTGGGAGTCAGAGAGCTGAATCAGGTATTGCACCTGTGCCTCAGCGGGAGAGACCGATGACTGCATTTTCTGCAGCGCACCGGTCAGAGTTATGGCAGAGAGCGCCACCTTATTGCAACGTCAGTGTCTGGGTATCGTCATCATCCTTACTGGATTTGCAACCACCACCAATAAAACCAACGCGTTCTTCTTCCGGGATATCGTGCGTGGTTTCATAGCGTAAAATGGCCTCCAGACAGAGTTCACGCTGTCCGTCCTGCAAGGCAACACCGTTGGGCCAGCGCCCGGTAGCCACCGCGTTTTTCAAATTTTCATACACCTCAGGCGTCAGCGCCTGTATCAGTTGTTCCAGTGTCATTCTGTACCTCGTTGACGATGTGGCCATATCATGGCCATCAATATACCTGCGACCAATCCTCCCAGGTGAGCACCATGAGCGGTATCGCTTGAACCTACCATCATCTGATCACCCATGATGGTCAGTAGCATCCAGCCAGCCATTAATGGCAACAGCGCCGTTGGCACATCATAGGTAGCAACACGGCGTAATTGTCGCCAGCCCAGCCAGCCCATGATGCCAAACACAATCCCGGATGCGCCGCCGAAGCCGGGGCCGGAGAACCACCATTGTACGCCGTTCCCAACCAATCCCGTCACCACCATCAACAGTAACAGAGGCAACAGACCGTCCCGATGTTCAATAGGCCGGGCAATCACCCACCACCAGAACAGGTTGAACAGTATGTGTGTTACCGAGAAATGGATCAGACACGGCAACCAGAAGTCCACCAGACCGATACTGAACCAGGCGTCCGGTTCCATGCGCTGCTGTGGCCAGTATTCGACTCCGGGCTGACTCCACATCAGCAACCATTCCGGCTGCAGTGACCAAACCAGATACAACCCGCCCCAGACCAGCATCATCAGGAACGCAAACGGCGACTGCCCCAGATTCATCATGACGCGCGTCAGGGTGCCAGCCGCGACCGGGCCAGATTCCGGTTTAACCAGCGTTCCGGCTTTCCACTCCTCGACCCACTGTCGTACCTGATCCACATCCGCCGGATTGGCCAGTAGCAAGCATTGCTTGCCGTCTTCAACAACCACACGGTGAATGATGCGATGCGCCCAGAGCTGGCGGGTGATGGGCGACAGATCCACGCGCGGATCGGCCACCAGCACAACGATTGGTTCCATCAGCGCTCCTGCTTCTCAACCCGCACCCAGGTGAACTTGTTGCGCTGCAGGTGCGCTTCCGTGTCCATGCGATACGCCACCAGACGGCCATACTTGACTGCACTGTAATCCAGGCAGGCAATGTTCGGCGTCACGGGCGCTGGAATGCCAGCCATCCAGTAATGACCGAAGAACAGCGGCTTTTCTTCCGCCCGATAATGCAGCAATTTTTTCTTTTCCTGATCCGATAACGGATGGTGCTGCAAATCGACCGGCAATGGATCGGGCTGAAAAATCACATCATCATAGCGTTGGGGGTTTTCGGTCCAGAAATTGGTGCGGAAGAACTGGCGCATGAAGCCATCCTTCGCCGTCATGGAACGCCCGTCAGGCAACTTCAGTTGCGTGCCCCGGAGTGTGCGATCAAGAAATTTGAACAAAAACGAATCAGTATCAATCGATTCCACCAGCATGTCTTTCTGGATCTGGTTGCCACCATAACGAGCAATAAACTCGTCAATCATGGTCTGATCCCAACAGGCATGAACCACCCGGAAATGATCACATTCCATAAACAGAGGCAGCTCGACAAACCAGTCCAGAAACTCGTTGAATTCGTGAGGGTAGTTCGCAAACTGTTCCAGAGTCTGTTCAACAATCCGGGTATTGCGCTGGGTGTGTGGGCGAAGATACGGCTGACGCATACCGGCAGGGGCTTCGGTGCAATACGTCACGACATTGTATTCGTGATTGCCCATCAACAACTCGGCATGACCGGCTTCTACCATGTCACGCACAATGTGGCAGGTAAGACGGATATTCGGCCCACGATCAACCAGATCCCCAACAAAGATGGCCTTGCGATGACGGTGCTGATACACACCATTCACCCTGCTATATCCCATCTGTGTGAGCAATTTGATTAAGGTGTTGGCGCACCCATGAACATCACCGATCAGGTCGTATCCCTGATGCATACTTACTCTCCGAGATTACTGCTCCAGCCCAATTTGGTGCGACAAATTTCATAGAAATTATGGCCCTTGGGGTGAATCAACTTAAGCTTGTGTGCTTTTTTGCGAATGGTAATGGTGTCACCGGGAGCACAAGGAATGTGGGTCTGGCCGTCGCAACTGACGGTTGGATAGATATCCTGGCTGGCATCAATGTGGATTTTGATTTCGCTTTTGCCATCCACAACAATCGGGCGACTCGACAGCGTGTGCGGAAACATCGGCACCAACACCAGCGCATCCAGTTTGGGGTGCATGATCGGGCCACCACCCGACAGGGAATACGCTGTCGAACCGGTCGGAGTCGAGACAATCAGGCCATCCGAACGCTGGTTATAGACATGCTGGCCTTCGATAAACAGGTCAAAGGCAATCATGCGAGCCGACTTTCCAGGGTGTAACACCACATCGTTCAACGCGGCTGCGGAACCAATGGGGTTGCCATCACGCTTGACTTCGGCATCCAGCAGGAAACGCAGTTCGCTGACGTATTCGCCATGCAGTACCGCCATGACTTCATCGCACATGTTGTCGTCCGGGCTGATGTCGGTCAAAAAGCCCAATCGACCCCGATTAATACCCAATACCGGAATGTGGTATTTGGCCAGTGCCCTCGCGGCACCCAACAGGCTGCCGTCACCGCCAACCACAATGACCAGATCGCAAATTTCACCCAGCAGATTGACGTTACTCACCTGCATATTGTGGCCAGGAATCACCTCAGCAATGCGATCATCCAGAATCACATTGTGCCCTTCTTCTGTCAGGAAACGGGACAACCTCTTGATCGTTTCAATGACCTTGTTGCTATTGAGGCGGCCAATAATGCCAATGTTACGAAACTCTTCCATCACCCTGTATCCGAGTTGAGCCATCTGATCACTTCTCCCCGAGGTCGCTAAAATCTGTGCCTGCAATGGATACTCATCTCCCAGACCGGTTCACCACCAGCTTGAAGGCCCTGTTATCATCCTGCCCATTGCATCCTGAAATAAAAAACCGCTCCGACCGACACTCATCACGCCCACAGGCGTAAAACCCCTACTGCAAGAGTGTTCGGCTCATAAGCCAGTCATGGTTATATTGTTGTTGTAGCACTGGCAATTCGGACATCATTTGTGTATCCGTGCTCCTGTCGCCAGCGTCGCCGACTTATAACACACCCTCCTGCAAAAGGCTTGTTGACCTGACTCATGTCCCGACTCATTACGCCTGCTTCGGCCCACGATGTATTTTTCGCCCTTCCAACGGCCCGCCACCGTCACCTGGTCTGGAGCCTGCTTGGCCCATCATTACTGGAGTGTGAGTGGTCACCAGCACAGCCGGAATGGCTGCCTGAGCTTGCGGATTTACTGGCTTGCCCGGAACCCGACCAAGCCCGCAGCCCTCGCTTAGGGCTGGTGTTTGAGCATTTATGGCAACACTGGTTGAAGCACTCCGGGTACCCATGGCAAGCCAATGTTCAGATTCAATCTCAACACAGAACCCTCGGAGAGCTGGATTTACTGCTGCAACCACCCGCCTCCTCCGCCTTACATATTGAACTGGCGTTGAAGTTTTATGCCGGGTTGGGAAACGACTGGATTGGCCCCAATCGTAAGGATTTTCTGGCCGACAAACTGAAACATACTCGCACCCGTCAACTGCCCCTTGCCCAGACCGACACCGCCCGGCAACACCTCCAGCAATTGGGCTGGCATCAGCTGCATTCTCAAGCGGTGTTTCGAGGCTGCTTGTTGTATCCGGCACATCCGGAGCTGAACGCACGTGCACCCGAAGCCGTATCCAGCGACCACTGGCGCGGATTGTGGTGCCATTATCAGGACACCGAAACCTTGTTGCCCGAGGCACATTGGTACTTGCTGGCTAAAGACGAATGGATCAGCCCGGCCTTGAGCCAGATTGCCATTCCCACCGCCGAGCTGCAGTCACTGCTTGATTTGCACTTTCGCTATCTGAGAGCCCCGGTATGCCTGGGCAGAATGGAATCAGGTGCCCATGGCTGGGGGGAAGTCGAGCGCTGGTTCGTGATGCCCAACCAATGGCCAGTCCAGACCGTATCCGCGCCGTCCCTGTAAACCACCGCCATGAATCAACAGACAGCGCGCACCGGGCGTCACAGGGCCGTATTCCAGAAACGCACGCAACAGACGTACGCCGTACACAGGATCAAGCGGTAAACCGGCCTGATCAGCTTGTTGTATCAGCACACGTCCAACATCATTCAGGTGCCCGAAACGGCCCCAGGATGCGGTTTCTATCAACGTCCACGTTTCAGCGGGAAACGACTGCTCCCACAAACGCTGCTGCTTCCCCTGATCCGCCACCACATTCACCCCCACCAGACGTGTCTGAGCACTCAGAAAAGGCTGCAACATAAACGCGGTGGTGCCACTGCCGACCGCCAGCCAAACCTCATCATAGCCGTCACAGTATTGAGCCAGATAACGACCTCCGTAAAACGCTTCACTCCCTGCTCCCCCTTCCCCGACCCAGACAGCCTGATGCGCGTTGGCCTGCTGTTGCTGCCAGGCAGTGTCATACCGGCAGGCATAGGTTTTACGATCAAGGAAGACCAGTTTCATGCCCCAGTGCTGACAATCCTGCAAAGTGGGCGTCAGGGCCTGAGACGCATATCCACGCACCAACCCCACGGTTGGAATACCCAACCAGGCCCCCGCAGCCGCTACGGCATGAAGGTGATTGGAATACACGCCACCCGGTGTAATCAGACACGATCCGGCTCCTTCCTCTATGTCGGCCAGATAGCCCGCCAGTTTGAATAACTTGTTCCCGGATAACACCGGGTGAATAGCATCCAGACGCAACACATCCACCGTACTGGAAGCCATACCGTGAGAACAGGACGGTATAAACGGTGGCCGTAGCGCTGAAACTGAAAACTCCTGCCCTACAGCCCGGTTCAGCAATGACGTCAAACGCGCCTCGAAAGTCATCATCTAATCCTTTGCCATCCTCATTTCAAACCCTCTTCCAATTCCACGAAACAGCCCCATTTTTTCGCTCAATGCTGTTCACAAATGTCAATGTTTTCAGGCCACAATTTGTTTTCATGCTTGACCTGACCCCATGCTCTACCTATAAAGTGTCGCCATATACCGCGCTGGCTACCTTTTACTGTTTACAGGTTAAGCACAATTTTATGGGCAAATCACTGGTTATTGTGGAGTCGCCTGCCAAGGCGAAAACGATCAACAAATATCTCGGCAAGGATTTCATCGTCAAATCCAGCGTCGGTCATATTCGTGATTTGCCGACGTCTGGCTCTGGCTCGACCAGCACACCACAGGAACGCGCCAAACAGGCGGCGCTGACGCGCAAAATGTCGCCTGAAGAAAAAGTGGCGCACAAAAAGCGTAAGGCCAAAGCACAGCTGATTAATCGCATGGGCATTGACCCGGAACAGCAATGGCAAGCCAACTATCAAATTTTGCCCGGCAAGGAAAAGGTGGTTGATGAATTGCAGCGCCTGGCCGCCGATGCTGATCAAATTTATCTGGCAACGGATTTGGATCGCGAAGGAGAAGCCATTGCCTGGCACCTGCGCGAGATCATTGGTGGAGACGAGCAACAATACCGTCGGGTTGTGTTCAACGAGATCACCAAAAAAGCCATTCAAAAGGCCTTTGATCAGCCATCGCATCTCAATATGAACCGGGTCAATGCGCAGCAAACGCGCCGTTTTCTCGACCGGGTCGTCGGCTTTATGCTCTCGCCATTACTGTGGGCCAAGATTGCACGAGGCCTGTCAGCGGGGCGGGTTCAATCTGTCGCAGTCAAGCTGATTGTTGAGCGTGAGCGTGAGATTCGGGCCTTTATTCCAGAAGAATACTGGGAGGCTTTTGCCAATCTGGGAACCGATACTGGCGAAGTGATACGTGCTCAGGTCGTTAAACATCAGGGGCAGGAATTCCGCCCAACCAACGAAACTGACACCACCGCCTTGATGGATACGCTGCAACAACAGTCTTTCAGCGTCAGCAAGCGAGAAGATCGCCCAACATCATCGCGACCAGCCGCGCCTTTTATTACTTCTACCTTGCAGCAGGCGGCCAGTACTCGCCTTGGATTCGGCGTCAAGAAGACCATGACGCTGGCTCAGCGCCTGTATGAAGCCGGTTACATTACGTACATGCGAACCGACTCCACCAACCTGAGTCAGGACGCCATTGAAGCCGCTCGTGACTATATTGACAGCAATCTGGGCAGTGACTACTTGCCTGAAGAAGCCCGCATTTATTCCAGCAAGGAAGGTGCTCAGGAAGCGCACGAAGCGATTCGTCCCTCCGATGTCAAGCTGAAAGCCACCGCACTCAGCAGCATGGAGCCAGATGCCCAGCGTTTATACGATCTGATCTGGCGTCGATTTGTGGCGTGTCAAACCGCCGATGCCAAATTCACCAGCACCACGATCCTGGCCCAGGCAGGTGACTTTGAACTCAAAACCCGTGGCCGTGTGATTCGCTTTGACGGCCACCTCAAGGTGCTGTCAACATCCAGCAAAAACGATGATGACAATTTGCTCCCGGATGTGGCTCAAGGCGATGCATTGAAGCTCTGTGAATTGCAGCCCAAGCAGCACTTCACCAAGCCATCTCCCCGCTTTTCGGAAGCCGCCCTGGTCAAGGAGCTGGAAAAACGCGGTATTGGTCGCCCATCAACCTATGCATCTATTATTTCCACCATTCAGGATCGAGGATACGCCAGCCTCAAAGGCAAGCGCTTCTATGCTGAAAAAGTCGGCGACATTGTTACTGCTCGACTGGATGAGAACTTCACCGATTTAATGGACTATGGTTTTACCGCCAGCATGGAAGAAAAGCTGGATACCATTGCCGATGGTGGTGTGAACTGGCATCAGGTACTGGATCAGTTTTATAACGATTTTCAGGGCAAGCTGGATCGAGCCGAGCAAGATGATGGCATGCGTCCTAACGCCCCAACGGATACCGACATTGAGTGTCCAAAGTGTGGTCGAACCATGCAGATTCGCAATGGTTCAACCGGCGTATTCCTGGGCTGTTCCGGTTATTCCCTGCCGCCGAAAGAACGCTGTACCCAGACCATGAATCTGACACCGGGCGAAGAGGCGATTTCATCCGATGACGATGAAGAAGCGGAAAGCCGCCGTCTGATGGAAAAGCGTCGTTGCAAGCTGTGTGACGCCGCCATGGACAGCTACCTGCTGGACGAGCAACGCAAGGTTCATATTTGCGGTAACAACCCGGACTGCAAAGGTTTTGAGGTTGAAACCGGTCAATTCAAGATCAAGGGCTACGACGGCCCTACTCTGGAATGCGACAAGTGCGGCAGTGAAATGCAGCTCAAATCTGGCCGCTTTGGCAAGTACTTTGGCTGTACCAACGACGAGTGTAAAAACACGCGTAAGTTACTCCGCAGCGGTGAAGCAGCTCCGCCTAAAATGGACCCGATTCCAATGCCAGAGCTGACCTGTCGCAAAGTAGAGGATACCTACGTCCTCAGAGACGGAGCATCCGGGTTATTTCTGGCGGCCAGCCAGTTCCCGAAAAACCGGGAAACACGCCCACCACTGGTTGCAGAATTGATTGCGCATCAGGCCGAACTGCCCCAGAAATACCATTATTTACTCGACGCTCCACGTTCTGATGAACAAGGTAACGCTTCTGTGATCCGCTACAGCCGGAAAAACAAGGAGCAGTACGTCATGTCGGAAGTAGAAGGCAAGGCAACGGGCTGGAGCGCCTGGTTCAACGACGGCAAATGGGTTATTGAACAAAAGAAAAAAGCCGCACCTCGAAAGAAGGCGGCTAAAAAAACCACATCCTGATCTCTGCCTGACCCTGTTTGTTCACCGTGATGGTCTCCATATCGGTGAACAAACAGAAGTCTGATCTAATGATTTAGTACCAGATTTCTTGTCACAAAAAACCGAACTTTGACCGATCTAAAATTCCGTAGCGGAATGCTAGTCTGACATCTCTTACAACAAGGAGATATACGATGAAACGGATCAAATCACGTTTACTGCCCCTGATTACTCTGGCCATCCTTTCTTGTGGTGGCTTGATCACCCCCCTCACCGTACACGCCCAGGAGCCACCAACAGCGGTTCAGCAGGCTCTTGTTAATATCAATACGGCAACGGTGTCAGAATTAAGCACCCTGAAAGGCATAGGCCCGATCAAGGCTGAAGCCATTGTACGTTTCAGAGAGGAGCACGGCTCTTTTTCTTCCATTGATGACATTATGGCCGTCAAGGGAATTGGCGAAAAAACCGTTGCCAAGAACCGCACCCTGGTCAGTGTCGAATAATTCACCCAAAGGCAAATAGAACAAAGGCAAGTCGGAGTTTTGCCCGGCTTACCTTTCTGGCTCTTCCACTATGCGGCTGCTCCCGAGCAGCCAGAAAGCCAGAAGTTGATAAACGAAATAACACACCAGCCCTGCAAACACGGTATCACTGAGAAAATGCCCTCCCTGACTGATCCTGACCAGACTGACAACCGTTCCAAGACCAATACCGGCCCACAGCCACGCACGACGACGAAAGACCCAGGCAAAGACCATCAGATAAAAACCCATCGCAGAGTGACCACTCACAAACGACTTGCATTTCCTCGCACACTGATCCGAGATAACCCAGGCAGGGGTAAAACCGCTTCTGCCGCCAAACTCTTGTATTTGCTTGGGTCTTGGCCGCTCAAACCCTTCTTTAAATACGTTATGCACCAAAATGCCGGGGCCAATCAGCAAGGTTGAAAGCAAAAACGTCCATACAAAACGTCGCGAACGGATTCGGCTGTCTTTCCACCAGGCGATCGCCGTCATCGTCAATAACAAGGGCACCAACCAATATGGCAGATAACGAAATATCGCGTATAACGAACGATTCAGAGGATGATCACGCCATATCCATTCTTCTTTCAGTGGATCATAAAACCAGCGACTGACTATCAGATCCAGCTCAGGCCAGATTGTAAAAATCAGCAAACATACAACAAATAATAACCATGCGGGGTAACGGCGTACCATCGCCAACCACTGCTGAGAGGTCAGATTCGACACTGGAGAAGCCTTTTAGTCAGAAAGGAAAAACGTGAGCATACGCTGTTTCATCAGCAAAGCGGAGTGAATCCAATGGATTACAAACGTGTAGGCAAACGCCAGATATACACACTCACCCCGATTCCGGTTAACGGTAAAATCACCTTCGGATATGGGGAGTCCACAATCAGAAACGCGGTGATCAGCAAGCTGCTCCACATCAGCAACAAGGTGTAATACTTGGCCTTGAGTGGCAACCCGCTGCCATCCAGATAACCCATGACATACTGGCCCAGACGCGGATGCTCCACCAGCCAGAGGTAAAAGCGTTCTGAACTTCGGGCAAAACAAGCGGCGGATAACAACAGGAAAGGAGTTGTCGGCAGTACGGGCAAAAAAATACCAATCACACCCAGCGCAACACTCAACCAGCCAATCGCCAGCAAGCTGAATCGTACCAGAGGATTTTGAGAAATGATGGAAGGTGCTTTCATGAGGCAGAAGACGATCACAACGAGAGAAGTGATGACTATAGCATCTCTTCAGAATTGACATCCTCCCCGACCGAAAGGACGGGGATTCCTACTGCTAGACGGCGATGCCCCGCCGCAAGAATGTTCCTCGCCGCGTTGATATCGCGGTGGTGCTCAGCTCCGCACTCTGAGCAAGACCATTCTCTTATTCCAAGGCCTGTTCTACCTTTCACTGCTGTCGGGGATGGCCCCGCAGCACGAACAGGTCTGGGTGGAGTAGCGTTCGTTGATTTCTTCAAAAACAATGCCTGCGTGATCGCATTTATATTCCAGCATGGTTTTTAACGTTGACCACCCGGCATCCAGCACCGATTTGGCCATCTTGGTTTTTACCAGCTTGAGGCTTGATACGTTACCAACAAAAATAGCCGCATTCTCCCTGACGAGCTTGCGACTGTATTTATGCAGCGCATCTTGCCTGCGGTGTTTTATTTTGGCGTGAATCGCGCGTACCCGTGGCTTGTTGTTAGCACGCTGGGCAATGCCCAGTTTCGCTTCCAGGGCGCGGTATTCACGACCTTTGACCTGATCGCCATTGCTGTCCGTCGCCGTGTCTTTGCAACCGAGATCAATGCCGACAGAGCCAGTGCCAGTGGTTGCTTTGGGTTCAACACTCACCACCACATTGAAATACCAACGGCCTCTGGCATCTTCATTGAAGCTGCCAGACCGGAATCGATATTGAGATAAGTCGTAGCTGTCCCAGACGTTGAAATACTGACCCTTGTGAAACACCTGGCCATGCTTCCATTGAGCGGCACCCGTATTAACCGGTATCCATCCCAGTGACCGGCGAACGCCAGCCGATTTGCGCCAATTCAAGCGGGATTTTTTAAACTGCTTCCGGCGGGTAACGTATTCGGAAGCCGCACATTGCAAGGTTTGACTGTGCAGGCCAAGTTCTTTGCCTGCGCCCCTGGTGTAGGGATGCAGGTCATACGCCGACAAAAACACACCACGCTCTCTGATTGAACGCTGGCTCAGGTCGTTGATGTAGTTCCAGACAAAATTGACCGATCGCGCCATGTCACCAAGGCGCTTGGCATGTTTGTATTTAACGCGAACTTTGAGGGTTTTTATCTTTTGCATTCGAGTATTTTAATGCTTGGTCTATGACCAAATCAAACGAATACAGAACAGGTAGGCTTTGTGGAGTCCGAGTTATTTTGCCGCCAGCGGTGGCGGTGCTCCGATAGACATTATTCGCCAGTATGTCGAACAACAGCAAACGCCGCACTGATCGGCTTTGCCGATGCGCTTACATCCCCGCACTGAAGTACGGGGTTTTGCGCGCTATTGGATAAAACAGAAGGAGGAGGAAGCTCCGACAGGAGAAACCTGTCGGAGGAAAAACATTACTGCGGCGGGCTGATGGGTGCTACGTAAGGACACTCAGGCAGCTTGGTACAAATCCAGAAGTACTGCCCGGCAAACTCACCCGTAGTGGCCATGCTCATCTTCAGAGGTGATGCACAACGCGGGCACTTGGTTGCCATTCCCTCAGCGGCTTCGGCAAAGGCACCAGCACCCGGCTGGGTATGCTGATGCTGGGTATGGTTAGCCTCAACACGCGGCTCTGCTGGACGTGGTGGAGGCGTGTGCTGTTGAGGCGTGACCGGAGGAACATCACGTCTCTCTGCTCGAGGCTCAACGGAAGGTTGATAATGACTATTGCCCTGATCCATCGAATTCTGGTGAGAGTTCGTGTCTTGCTGAGCATAATGATCACGATACGCCGATGGAGCTTCAGTCGGGCGCTGATGCTGATGACTGGCATTGCCAAACTGATTAATGCTGTTATTTTCTGCTTCTTCAAAAGCGGAGTGTGCGTGTGCAAACTGTCTCTGCGGCACGTCTTCCGGCTCATCCACTTCGGTGATCAGGTCGGCAATCTTGCGCTTGTTCTGGCCAATGTAGCTTTCAGCGATGAAGGCTTCCGTTTCCTTGGGCAGTAAGTAGCTTACCCGATCACGGATTTCCTTAATCGTGTAACCACGCTTCATATCGACCAGTAACACCGGAACATTGGCGGACTCGGCTGCCTTGCGCAATATTTCACGTTGTATTCGACGCAGCCCTTCTCGCTCACTCAGACCATCAAGTTCAATCACACACAGAACTGAAAAGTCTGTTGAATCACAAAGAACGAAATCAAAACGCTGGGTCGCCAGTTGCTCTGCCGCAAACTGGGTTTCTTCAAAGCTCAGGTCTGATTTTGGATTAATAACATCCGATGCCCGAACCTTGATAAATATTTCTGTTTTCTCCGACACTGACGTTTTGAGATCGCCATAAAACAGGCGTTCAATGGGCGATAACAACGGCCCACCGCTCATATAAGGGAAGCTTTCGTCCTGTTCGGAAACACTGTTATTTCCGGCTTCTACTGCAGGTCGACGAATTTCATCATCTGCAATGCTCCGGTGATGGGGAGCACGTTTATTATGACGATCAGAGTCCACTGGCCTTTCCTCGTTTACCCTGTGAGTTTGGTTATGCTGGGGAGAGGATTGAAACTGCTGTGTGTGCATTGCCTCTGATACCGGCGGCTCAGACACTGCATAAGCCGGTTGAGGGACAGGCTGAGGTTCTGGCTGAGAAGCTACCGGTGCCGCTTGCACAGGCTCAGGCGCTGCAGTCGCAGTTACTTCTGCAACCTGGGGGGCTTCTTCAATTGCCGGGACCGATTCCGCAGGTTGCACCAAAGGCACGTCTGATTCTGATGCGGCATCCGATGCATCCTGAGCATCTGCATCATCATTTTCATCGTCTTTACCTGATGCCATTGCCTGACCAACAACCAGGACCACAGCCACAACCAACGCAATTAGTACCAGTGCAATTAACAGCACTAATACTTCAAGAACATCCATACCCACTGCCCCGAACACACATATATGGAGTAATACCCATTCCTTCCCCGATTTAATCTGTAAACATACAGACTGTTATCCATTGCTGCCTCAAAAGGCATCACCATGCAAGGATGTTGATACACATTGCATCATCAAAACCCATCCATGGTCGCCACCAGCAGTGACTATTCCAAGTTTTTCTATAAAACCAGAATTCTTATTTATTTGATGATCTACATCACAGTTCTTTACCAATTGTAACCGAACAATTACGTTTTTGCTTGAAAACTCAGCGCATAAAGCCGAAATTTGGTCTTTATGGGCCAAACAGCAGCCGTAACATATTTACACATTGCTAACCGAACCATATAGCCATAGGTATAGCAGCTTTTTAAAAAATCGGAATAAAAGATGCCGATTTTTCTGCTTTACACTCAAAAGGCCATCAACGATTAACATTAGAACCCTTCTTGCAATTTCCTATTGCCCTTTGTTCCTAGGCAACAGCATCTGGCTGCTTTTTCGCTATATCATGCGCTTTTAAGGGAGCCAGATAGCGACATGCTGGATAGGTACTACAGACCCAGAGAGTCTGACCTGCCAGCTTGCCGGTTTTAGGTTGCCTGCGAACCAGTCCAGAGTGGCATTTTGGACATTCCGGTATTTGTTTATTCTGGGTTTTCGGAACCACCTCTGGCGAAGACACGGCCGAAGCCACCGTACTTTTTGAAGTGCTTTCCACGTTTTCTGTCGTTTTGCCAACCGATGGCTGAGACACTTGCTCAAGCTTTGGAGGTGCAACACTTATTTCCGAATTCAAACTGTTATCAGCATCCAGAGGCATGGATATCGCCAAAGGCACTGAATGGTCATCGCCTGAATCACCGGATAAACACCAGATATCTTCTTCTGATGACGTTACCGGCGTTTCTGGTTCCACAGGTGGAGCATGATTCACCACCGTGTCCTGACGCGCAACCTCCTCGTATGCAATGACTCCATCGCTCTCGGCTGACCATAAAAAAGCCAGTTGCTGACGAATGTCATTAATGGCAAAACCACCTCGAGCATCCACCATGACCCAGGGGATAGAAGCTGCTTCACACACACCATGAATAAACTTCTGATGCGCCTGGCGTTCATCGTCAATCTGAGAAGAATCTTCAAATTCCAGCACACACAAGGGTTCCAGGCTACCAGCATCAATCAACACAAATTCCAATTGTTGCGACTCTATTTCCCTGGAAAGCTTACGCCAGCGTGAGTCACTCAATTCATGATGCGGTCTGATGATGCTCGCCATGCTGACCTTGCAAAACAACAGGGCTGATTTGCCAACGGCAGCACTCACAACCTGATAAAAAGACAGCTCAGCCGGTGACAACATGGCACCTGCGGATTCATAAGAAAAATTTCCCTTTTTTCTGGAATTCCAGAACATCACCCTTTCTCCTGTTACTCACGGCCGATGGTTTTGGGACTTGTCCCAAAAGCGTACCCTCGTCCGACAATCCTGAATCGATTCCAGATGCTGACAGGCGATCAAAATCCCCAGTCAACACCTTATTAGTGACGGCCTTATTAAAACAGAAGCGCATATAGCCGAAATGTTAGCTAGCTCTGTTTTTTGGTAGTTTTTTTCTGTTTATTGCGTCGAATGTTGGCCGTTTTTTCCACCGCTTCTGCACGGCGTCGGGTTCTATGACGAACTGCCTTGTCCTTTTCTGCAAAGGGGTTATCACCCTGACGGAATTCAACCCGCACTGGCGTTCCCTTGATATCCAGAACCCGGCGGAAGGTATTCGCCAGGTAGCGTTTATAATCATCGGTCAGCTCTTTGACCAGATTGCCATGAATGACCAGCAGCGGAGGGTTCGATCCCCCCTGGTGGGCATAACGCAATTTGGGTCGACGACTGCGAACCATGGGGGGCTGATGGCTGGCTACAGCGTCTTCCATAATCCGGGTCAGGACATTGGTTTGCCATTTCCCCATAGCCGATTCATACGCACTGTCCACCGACTCATACAGATGGCCCACTCCGGTTCCATGCAAAGCCGAAATAAAGTGCTTGTCTGCAAACGTTAAAAAGTCAAAGCGACGATCCAATTCGTCTTTTACACGCTGTCTTTCATCGGCATCCATGCCATCCCATTTGTTAATCGCAATCACCAATGCGCGCCCGGCGTTTAGCACAAAGCTGAGCATGTGAAGGTCCTGTTCGACAATGCCGGTGCGTGCATCCAGCACCAGAATACAGACATGACAATCCTGAATGGCCTGCAGGGTTTTAATGATTGAGAATTTCTCAGCCGCTTCACTGATGTTTTTACGGCGGCGCACCCCAGCGGTATCAATCAGGGTGTATTCACGACCATGACGCTCATAAGGGATATAAACACTGTCCCGCGTCGTACCGGCTTCGTCATACACCACTACTCGCTCTTCGCCCAGGAAGCGATTCACCAGTGTTGACTTGCCCACGTTTGGACGCCCAACCACAGCAATTTTGACGCCTTTGACATCCAGCTCTTCATGCACCACGGCTTCGGGTTCTGGCGTTTCGCCATCTTCCCAAACGAAATTCCAGTCATCATCGACATCCGAGACCTCAGGCTCTGGTTCCACGCCGTGCAAATCATCCAGCACATAGTCGATCAATGCCGTGACACCACGGTTGTGCGCCGCAGCAATGGGCAGGGGTTCTCCCATTCCCATCTCGAAGAATTCCCCCAGTACCACATCCGGGTTTTTTCCATCAATTTTGTTGGCGACCAGGTACGCATGCTTGCCATTGCGGCGCAGGTGATCCGCAATCATGCGATCCCCCGGTGTAATGCCAGCATTGGCATCCACCATAAAGAAGACGATGTCAGCTTCCTGAATAGCCTGAAAACTCTGGCTGGCCATGGCTTCGTCGATGCCTTCTTCCTGACCGGAGATGCCACCAGTATCAATGACAATAAATGGCCGATCTCCCAGCTTCCCTTCTCCGTATTTACGGTCGCGGGTCAAGCCCGCAATTTCCGCCACCAAAGCGTCACGAGACTTGGTCAAGCGATTAAACAGGGTGGACTTACCTACATTTGGTCGCCCGACCAGCGCGATAACGGGTACCATGATTTTTCCTCAAATAAGCAAAAAGAGCGGCGACCCAAACAGGTCCCGCTCAAGAGAAGGGGGTTATGTCAAATACACGTCAGTCAGTGCTGACGCTCAACAGTAAAACAGAACCATCGTTGGTATAAGCCAGAATACCGGCCTCGGTTGCCAACAATGGATTTCGGCTACCAAACACCTTGCCGCGCATGCGACGCCAGTTGGTTGCTTCACTCTGGTTGGGTGTGTTGATGTGCAAACCGTGCGGACGCAGCAATCGCTTGCCAACCAGACTGCCATCAACCTGATTCATCAGGTAAAGATAACCTTCCAGATCCGTCACGGCCAAAAAGCTGTCATACGCAACCGGCGCACCCAATTTGCGACCTTCCAGGGCATCCTGCAACCAGACGCTACCGCCAGTGGCCACATCAAAAGCCCGAACACGACTGTCATCCAGAGTCAGATACAAGTTACCCAACCCCATTACCGGGCTGTAATAACTGGAGCCATCTTCTTCCCAACGGGTTTCACCACGCGGGGTTATCGCTGCCAGCTTGCCGTGGTAACTGGCCGCATACAGCAATTGATCGTCCAGCAACACCGTGCCATCAATGTCCACCAGTCGTTCCAGTTCAGAACGGCCTTCCGGGATTGCCAGGCGCTTTTCCCAACGAGGAATGCCCAGACGACGATCCAGTGCAATCACCTTGCCATTCGCAAAGCCGGTAATAACCAACTGGCCCAATACTCGGGGAGAACCTGTGCCGCGTACCGTCAGCACTGGCAGAGCCGCTTCGTAAGACCATTTCTGCTTGCCATTCTGCAGATCATAGGCTGTAACACGACCATCAACGGTGTGTACATACACCTGAGTATCATCAACACCGGCCGGGGCAACCGCTTCACTGGTCAGTGGAGCAGTCCAGTGCGTATCACCGCCATCACGATTCAGGGCCAGCAATTCACCAGCTCGCGTGGCCACAAACACATGCTCGTCTGTGACGGTCAAACCCGCCGTAATCGTATGCTCCAGCGAAACCTGCCACTGAATGGAGCCACTGTTCAAATCCAGCGCTGCGACGGTACCATTCGGGTCCAGAGCAAACACTGTGTCGCCATCAGCCACCATGGTCAGACGTGACACATGCCTGCCAGTGCCGTCACCAATACGAGTCTGCCATTCCACATCGATCGAGGCACGCTCAACACTGGCCAACGAGTCTGTCTCAGCACTCTGGGGCCACAAGGAACATGCCGAGAGTGTCATGACAGTCAGGCCAGCAAACAGGGCGCGCTTCATCATCATTCAGCTCCCTCAGAAGCCACCAGGAAGTCAGCCTTGCGCTTCAAGGAACGCGTATCCATGCCCAAACCGGTTGCCGCTTCAATGGCTTCCAGATAGGCCGCACGAGCCGCCGACTTGTCGCCCTTGCGGAACAAGGCATCGCCACGTGTTTCCAGATATTGAGGGGCATAAGCCGGATCATCAATGCTGCTCACCAAAGCCAGTGCTTCTGCCGTCTTGTCCTGATCAATCAACAGATTGGCCAAACGCACCCGAGCCAGATACAACACCGGAGGCTGGGCTTCGGCAGTCAGAGCTTTCAGCTCCTTGACGGCGCTGTCGATGTCCTTGTTCTCGGCTGCAAAACGGGCCAGAAACAAGCTGCCAAACTGACCGTAGGTAGAACCGGAAAATTCTTTCTTCAGCGTCTCGGCCATGACAACCGCTTCGGCTTGCAGGACTTCATTGCCCGGATTCTGACTGTATTCGGAGAACTTCTCCGTCAGGGATGAGAACAGGGCCGATGCTGCTTCGCCCTTCTGTTGTTCCATCTGCTGATACTGATTCCAGCCCAACCAGCCGCCGACAACCAGAACAACGCTCACCAACAAGCTGGTTCCGTTTTCCGACCACCATTGTTTCAGCATCTCTGCCTGTTCTTCGTCCGTACGCAGTTCGCTCATGCTTAATTACTCCGAAAATTCAGTCGTCTCAGACCAGTGCATCCATCAGCCACGGGCCGACGTCTGACTGACTTACGGTTGCCTGCTCGGCTTGACCGCGCAAATCCTTGACACCCACCGTGCCATTCTCCAGTTCGCTCTCACCCAGGATCAGGGCAAAGCGCGCACCGCTTTTATCCGCTTTTTTCATCTGGCTCTTGAAGCTGCCCGCACCGCAGTGCGTCTGTACTCTCAGGCCAGCGTGCTCTTCACGCAATCGACGACTCAACAGCAAGGCCACTTGGTCGGCTCCGCCACCCAGCGCGCACACGTAGACATCGACCGTCTCGGATACCGCATCCGGGATTACTTCCAGGGTTTCCAGCATCAAAATCAGACGCTCAACACCCATGGCAAACCCAACCGCAGGTGTCGCCTTGCCACCCAACTGTTCAACCAGACCGTCATAGCGACCACCGGCACACACCGTGCCCTGGGCACCGAGTTTGTCCGTCACCCACTCAAAAACGGTTTTGTTGTAGTAGTCCAGGCCACGCACCAGACGCTGATTAATTTCGTACTTCACACCCGCCGCATCCAGAACGGCACGCAAGGCATTGAAGTGCTCGCGGCTCTCGTCGTCCAGGTGATCGTGTAGCTGGGGAGCATTCACCAACAAGGCTTGTGTGTCAGGATTTTTGCTGTCCAGCACCCGCAGTGGATTACTTTCCAGACGACGCTGGCTGTCTTCATCCAGTTGATCGTGGAACTGGCTCAGGTACTCAACCAGCGCTGCCCGATATTCCGCACGCGCTTCATTGCTGCCCAGAGTATTCAGTTGCAACGTGACGGCATCCTGCAGGCCCAGCTGACGCCACAGGTCAGCGGTCATCAGGATCAGTTCAGCGTCGATGTCCGGGGTTGCAATACCAAACGTCTCGACACCAATCTGGTAAAACTGGCGATAACGGCCTTTTTGAGGGCGCTCGTGGCGGAACATCGGGCCGGTGTACCACAGACGCTGGGTCTGGTTGTACAACAAGCCATGCTCTTCACAGGCACGAACACAGCTCGCGGTACCTTCCGGGCGCAAGGTCAGGCTGTCACCGTTGCGATCCTCGAAGGTGTACATTTCTTTTTCAACGATGTCGGTCACTTCACCAATGGAGCGTTTGAACAGATTGGTCTGCTCAACCACTGGCATACGAATTTCCGCGTATCCATGCGCTGCCAATACGTCTTTGACAGTGCCTTCAAGGTATTGCCACACCGGGCTTTGAGTCGGCAGGATGTCGTTCATCCCGCGAATGGCTTGAATTTTCTTGGCCATATTAAAATCTTTACGTCCTGTCCGGCGTTACATACCGGGTTATTAAGGAACCGGCTGCGAATCAGTCGGTTGCAATCAGTTGTTGTCGTTCAGCATCCAGTTGATCGGCTCGCTCACGAATCAGGCGTTCCAGATCATCCACCAGCGAATCGTTGTTCAGCTTGCCCATTGGTTTGCCATCAATGTACACCAGATTAGGCTGACCACCCGTCAGACCCAGATCCACTTCCTTGGCTTCACCCGGGCCATTAACGACACAGCCGATCACGGCAACATCCATATTGGTGCGAATATCTTCGACGCGGGTTTCCAGCTCGTTCATGGTCTTGATGACATCAAAATTTTGACGAGAGCAGCTTGGGCACGCAATGAAATTGATACCGCGCGAACGCAGCTTCAGCGACTTGAGCATGTCCCAGCCAACCTTGACCTCTTCCACCGGGTCTGCCGCCAGAGACACGCGAATGGTGTCGCCGATACCGTCCCAGAGCAGTAATCCGAGGCCAATGGAGGACTTCACCGTTCCACCGCGCAACGCACCGGCTTCGGTGATACCCAGGTGCAACGGCTGTTCAATCTGGCTGGCAATCTGACGATAGGCTTCAACCGTCATAAAAATATCGGACGCTTTCAGGCTCAGTTTGTATTCCTGAAAATCCAGACGATCCAGAATATCAATGTGGCGCATGGCGGATTCAACCAGTGCAGCCGGCGTTGGCTCGCCGTATTTTTTCTGCAGGTCTTTTTCCAGCGAACCGGCATTCACGCCGATACGAATCGGAATATTCTTGTCACGCGCCGCGTCCACTACCGCTCGTATACGATCTTCTCGTCCGATATTACCGGGGTTAATCCGCAAGCAATCCACACCCAGTTCGGCGACTCGCAAAGCAATGCGGTAGTCAAAATGAATATCGGCCACCAGAGGCGCATTCACCTGCTGGCGAATCTGGGCGAAGGCTTCTGCAGCATCCATGGAGGGTACAGATACACGCACAATATCCACACCGGCTTCTTCAGCTCGACGTATCTGAGCCACCGTTGCTGCCACATCCGTGGTTTCAGTGTTGGTCATGGTCTGAATACTGATCGGCGCATCACCACCGACAGGAACATTCCCAACCCAGATTTTTCGGCTGGTGCGGCGTTTGATCGGATTTTCAAAATGCATAATCAGTCTTTCACTCCGGTCAGGGACTCTTGATACAGACGGAATTCATTGGAATCCGGGAAATTCTGCTTCAGCGTGGTCGCCAGCTCAATACTTCGTTCAAGGTTTTGATCAATCGTCGCCAATTTGATACCCAGCCACAAACTGTGAGAGGTATGGCGCGTCTGACCACGGGTTGCCAGACGATCCAGACGATCAAAATATTTTTGTGACTCATCGTACTGCTGCGCTTCAAACAGCAACGTTGACAGATTCACCAGAGCGTCTACATGGTACGGAGCCAAACGTAACGCCTGGCGGTACATATTCATCGCCTGCTGAGGCTGTTCCATACGATAATAGTTCAACGCAAGGTCGTTATAGGCCGAAGGACGAGATTCGTAAAAACGATCTTCAACCGCCTCTGTTAATGAAGATTCAGCCTCATCAAAGCGCTTCAAGCGCATATACAAGCGACCCAGATGGTGGCGTGCGGTTGTGAATTCGCTGTCATTGGCGATGGCACGATGGAAGGCTTCTTCAGCCAGATCCATTTCCCCCTCGGCCTGCCAGACCAACCCCATGGCATCGTTGGCCGGAGCGTAGTTCTCATCAATTTTCAGAGCTTTGCGCAAGCGCTGCCGGGCCATATCAGGCCGTGACTTCTGCAGGTAACCCAAACCAAGCTGGGTATAATTTTCAACGGCTTTTTCAGGAGACGCCTTTCGCGTTAAACGACTGTCAGTCACTGTAACGCAGGCCGTCAGCGTGATGGTCAGTATCCCTGTCGCGATCAGTTTGATGGTCATAGAGCATTCCCGGTACGAAGTCGATTATTATCAGGTGTCGATCTGTGTGGCCTTGATGTAACGTTCGCTGCGCCGTGTACGATCAGCAACTTTGCCTACCAACTGCCCACACGCCGCATCAATATCATCACCTCGAGTTGAACGAATGGTGACGATATGGCCGTCATTCACCAGATAGTCCCGGAAACGATAGACCCGATTATTACTGGGGCGCTTGTAACCCGAATTTGGAAACGGGTTGAACGGAATCAGATTGATTTTGCAGGGCACCTGCTTGAGCAGCACCGACAGCTCGCGAGCCTGTTCCAGATCATCGTTCACACCGTCAATCAATGTGTATTCGATAGTCGCCTTGCGACGGTCTGGCAATTTGCTCAGGTAACGATTGGTGGCAGCAATCAGTTCACGAACCGGATATTTACGATTCAAGGGCACCAGCTGGTTTCGCAATTCATCATTAGGCGCATGCAATGAAACCGCCAGGGACACATCAGTCACTTCGCCCAGCTTATCGATCATCGGAACCACACCCGAGGTACTCAACGTCACGCGACGTTTGGAAAGTCCGTAGGCGTTGTCGTCCATCATGATATGCATTGCATCCACGACGTTATCAAAATTCAGCAACGGTTCGCCCATGCCCATCATGACCACATTGGTGATGCGACGTTCACGCCGTTCACCCGGTGCATGAAAACTCATGGCGGCCACGTATACCTGGCCAATAATTTCTGCGACCGTCAGATCCCGATTAAAGCCCTGCTTGCCGGTTGAACAAAAACTGCAATCCAGCGAACAACCGATCTGGGAGCTGACGCACAAGGTGCCGCGCTCTTTTTCAGGGATATAAACCGTTTCAACCGCACTGCCGCCCGGCATTTTCATCACCCATTTACGGGTGCCGTCGGTAGAGATATCTTCATAGACCACTTCAGGCAAGGCAATGTCAGAGACAGCGGCCATTTTGGCTCGCAACCCCTTGCTCATGTTGGTCATATTATCGAAATTGGCTTCGCCAAATTGATGAATCCATTTCAGCATCTGCTGGGCACGGAATTTTTTCTCACCCAGATCGGCAAAAAAGGCTTCCATTTTCTCAGGAGATAATCCCAACAGGTTTATTTTTTCAGGTGTATCGGACATCAATCAGCTACCGGTAAGATGCATCCAAGCCAATCAGGGGAACAGACGGAGCAGCTTGCTCCGTCTGCGGATCGATTAACGTGCGCAGATTTCTTCGCCAGCGAAGAAGAAAGCGATTTCACGTTCTGCAGACGCAGGAGAGTCGGAACCGTGTACAGCGTTCGCGTCAACACTCTGGGCGAAGTCTGCACGGATAGTGCCTTCAGCCGCTTCCTGTGGGTTGGTTGCACCCATCAGCTCACGGTTCAGTGCGATTGCATTTTCACCTTCCAGAACCTGTACAACAACAGGGCCAGAAGTCATGAAAGCAACCAGGTCGTTATAGAAAGGACGTTCTTTGTGCTCAGCGTAAAAACCGCCAGCCTGTTCGTCACTCAGACGAACCATTTTAGCGGCAACAATGCTCAGACCTGCTTTTTCAAAACGAGACAGAATGTCACCGATCACGTTTTTGCCAACAGCGTCAGGTTTAACAATCGACAGGGTGCGTTCAACAGCCATGTATATGCTCCAAAAATAGTATTGTATGGTAAAAAATCCGGCGGATTATACGCATATTTTAAGCAAATAGGCAGGCGCTCAATGGCTTTTATGCAATGCCGGTTAGCGCCTCAGGCGGCCAATGATCTGCGACACATGCTCCACCGCCTGCTCAACGTCCGCTTCCGACGTAAAACGCCCGAAACTGAAGCGCAAACCTGCATGGGCCAAGGCGTCTGATTGACCAATGGCTTTTAACACGTAAGACGGCTCCACACTCGCGGAGGTACAGGCGGAACCGGAGGACACCGCAATCTTCGCCAGCGAGGCCAACAGGATTTCACCGTCCACCCCATCAAAACTCAAATTGGCGTGGCCACAAGCGCGATGCTGTTGTGAGCCATTACGGTACACGTCACCCAGCGCCAGCATGGCGTCTTCAAAACGGTCTCGCAAACGGGCAATACGCGCCCGCTCTTCTTCACCGTGTTCAGTAATCAGGCTGGCGGCCAGGCCAAAACCGGCGATCTGATGAGTTGGCAAAGTGCCTGAACGCATACCACGCTCGTGCCCGCCACCATGAATCTGGGCCAGAATATTGACTTGAGGCTGACGCCGTACAAACAGCGCACCCATGCCTTTCGGGCCATACATTTTGTGGGCGGAGAAAGACACCAGGTCAGCTTGCCACTGCGACACATCAACAGCCACCCGGCCCACAGCCTGTGCCGCATCCACGTGCAACAAGGCCGGATGATCCGCCAGCAAAGCTCCAATGGCGGCAATATCCGTCACAGTGCCCAGTTCATTATTCACCGCCATCAGGGAAACCAGTGCCGTCTCGGGGCGCAATGCAGCTTCGACCTGAGCCGGTTCAATCAAACCGTCGGCATCCGGCACCAGATGTGTGATTTCCACACCGGTCGATGCCAGCCATGCACACGTATCCAGTATCGCTTTGTGTTCAATACAGGACGTAATCAGATGCAGGGGCTGACCCGGTTGTTGCTGGCGCAGGTATTCAATACGCCCTTTCAGAGCCAGGTTATTGCTTTCCGTCGCCCCGGATGTCCAGACGATTTCACGAGGGTCAGCACTAATAAGATCGGCCAACTGACGTCGTGCTGTCTCAACCGCTTGCTCGGCACGCCAGCCCAGCCGATGTGAACGGGAAGCCGGATTGGCAAAATTGCCATCCAGTGTCAGGCAGCTTGCCATCAACTCAGCAACTCGAGGGTCAACAGGCGTGGTGGCGGCATAATCAAGATAGAGGGGAGTCATGGTGTTACCAGAAGAGCAAAATTCAGAATAGACCAGAACGGTCAGTGTAACGGCGTTCCGAAAGCGGCGCGAGAATCAGTTGAAACTCGCGCGATCTTCCACCACCGGAATGCGATCCAGCAGAGAGTCTTCTGGTCGTTCAGAACCCTGCTGCTGATCACGTCGATCGATCAGTTGCTGCAGTGAAATATTGGCCAGAAAGTGATGTATCTGATCGCTGAGATCCATCCACAAGTGGTGCGTCAGACATTGTTCGCCGTCCTGGCAATCACCGCGCTTCTGACAACGGGTGGCATCCATGGATTCATTCACCGCATCCACAATTTCAGCTACATTGATCAGATGACGTTCACGGCTCAAGTGATAACCACCACCAGGGCCACGCACACTGGCCACCAGCCCGGAACGGCGCAATTTGGCAAACAACTGCTCAAGATACGACAGGGATATGCCCTGGCGACCGGAAATATCATTCAGACTGACAGGCCCATGACGGGCATGAATTGCCAGGTCGAGCATCGCCGTTACTGCATAACGACCTTTTGTGGTTAACCGCATACTCACCTCCAACAGAGGCGAGCATTATGGTTAATTCCGACCATTCCAGTCAACTTAATACCGACTCTGACCAGCACTGAAGAGTCATCTTACGATGACCCGGCTTCATTAGCGGCCACGTGTTTTTTGCGCTCTTGCTCCAGATCTTCCAGCGAGACAAACTCTTCCCGCTCCAGCTCTGGCAAGGCGTCATCACACGTCCGAATCCCCGCTTCTTTCATAGAAGCACACATGCGGTCGATTTTGTCATCCACCGCGTGCATGTGATCAAACATGTGGTGAATGGAGCGGGCAATGGGGTCTGGCATCCCGTCGGAAATGCCGTAAGCATCAAAGCCGAACTTTTCGGCCATTTTGCGCGCGGCATCGGACATCTCACCCTTACCATCCGCCAGGCGCACAATACGTCCGGGAATGCCCACCACCGTCGCACCGGATGGCACTTCCTTGGTGACAACAGCATTGGAACCAATCCGGGCGTTTTCACCCACTACAATAGGCCCCAGCACTTTAGCCCCGGCACCCACGACCACACCGGCGTGCAAGGTTGGATGACGTTTGCCTTTGTTCCAACTGGTTCCGCCCAGTGTCACGCCATGATACAGCGTACAATCATCACCAATGTCTGCCGTTTCACCGATCACAACGCCCATGCCGTGATCAATAAAAAAGCGCCGACCGATGGTCGCACCCGGATGAATTTCAATGCCCGTCATCCAGCGACTGATGGCTGAGATAAAGCGCGACAGCCATTTAAAACCGTGTCGCCACAACCAGTTGGCAATACGGTAATGCAGGATCGCATGCAATCCCGGATAGGTGGTCATAACCTCAAAGGCATTCCGAGCCGCCGGGTCACGATCAAACACGCAAGCGACATCTTCTCGCAGCTGCCGAATCATGATTCTGAATCTCCATGTGGCGACGCCTTCGAATCAGTGCGAGACGCCGTATTGGATGAATGAGATAACCGCTGCACGGCTGACAACATGCCCCGAAGAATGTTGATCTCCATTCGATCCGGTGCCGCACGTTGATACAACCGCCGCAGTCTGGTCATCAACTGTTTGGGAGTATTGGGATCCAGAAAGCCGATATCAACCAGGGTTTGTTCAAGATGCTGGATCATACCGTTCATCTGCTCATGCGTGGCCGGTGGGTGATCCCATTCAACGCCCCAGGGCAGATGTTCAGACGACTCTGACGCACGTTCCAGATCAGCCAGTCGCATTTCGTAACACAACACCTGAATTGCCTGAGCCACATTCAATGAAGAGAACGACTCCACCGTCGGAATATGAACATGGGCATGACACAGATGCAGCTCTTCATTGGTCAGACCACGAGATTCGCGCCCAAATACCAACGCGATAACCGGCTGTTCCTCGTCGGTTCCCACATCGCTTAACTGACGCGCCTTGGTCGCACACGCTCTGGGGGAGATCAGCGGCCAGGGAATATGACGGCTGCGCGCACTGGTGCCAACCACCCAGTGACAATCGGCGATGGCTTCTTCCAGAGTGCCCACAACAAGGGCTTTTTCCAGCACATCGTCTGCTCTGGATGCCCGGCTGGTGGCCTCTTCGCCCAGTTCAGCGATTGGGTCAACCAGCACCAACTGGCTCAAGCCCATATTTTTCATCGCTCGGGCGGCTGCCCCGATATTCCCCGCATGCGTGGTATTCACCATCACAATGCGAATCTGTTCCAGCATCATATTGTTTGGTATCCGCTCAGACCGCAAAAATAGCCCGCCAGTCTAGCGCAACAAGCACTTCGCCAACCAGTGTTCAAATGCTATAATCACCTGTTCACTTCGTTCTTTACTAGAGATAGTCAAACTAATGCAACCCATGGTGAACTTGGCGTTGCGCGCTGCGCGTAACGCGGGCCAGGATCTGGCCCGGCGTCTGGATCGATTCGATGCCAGCCAGAGTACCGATCAGGAAAAGGCCAAATTCATAGCAGACTGCGCTATCGGCCTGGAAAAAAGTATTATTTTCGAACTGCGAAAATCCTACGACGAACACAACTTCAACGGTCGCGAAACAGGCTACACCTCTGGTCAGGATGATCAGCCGGAGTGGCACATCTGCGTGATTGATGACATCACCAACTTTCGTGTTGGCATCCCGGCCTTTGCGATCATTGTGGCGTGTAAAATCAATGGCAAAACTGAACACGCCGTTGTACTCAACCCAATGAATGATGATGAGTTTACTGCCTCTCGCGGTCGTGGTGCCCAGCTCAACAATCGACGCATTCGTTGTGGCAACCTCAATGACCTGGGTGACGCCATCATTGGCTATACGCGCGCCATGGGACACACCGAAGCAGCTTTCGACCAGAACCAACGCACAATCGATCTGATGAACCGCAGTTATGACTTGCGCAACATCGGCTCAAATGCTTTGTCATTGTGTTACGTCGCGGCCAATCGCTTCCAGGGTGCCCTGCTGAGCAACGTTGACGACTTCACTCTGGCCGCCGGTTCATTGATTGCAGCAGAAGCCGGTTGTCTGATTGCCGATGCTTCTGGCGCTCCGAAATTCAAGACGCCTGCAAATCTGGTGGCCAGCAATCCTCGACTGCTCAAAAGCCTGCTGGCTCGCAACAGTTAATATTGCCAAGCACCAGACACAAAAAAGCTCACGACCTGCGTGAGCTTTTTTATGGGCTATTTATACGACTTAACGAACAGCAGTCACATCTTCTGCCTGAGGGCCTTTTTCGCCCTGAACAACGGTAAATTTAACCCGCTGCCCTTCCGATAATGAACGATGCCCCTGGCCACGTATTGAACGGAAGTGCACAAACACATCCTCACCCGCATCCCAGGTAATAAAACCAAAACCTTTTTTGACGTTAAACCATTTAACGACACCACGCTCCCTACCATCTTCCACATCGACTTCCACCGCAGTACCTGACATCCGTCCACGGAAGATCGCTTCTTCCTGAACCAATATGGAAGACGCCATGCTGACAGCGAAACTCAACAGAGCCAACACAAAAAGCACACCAATAAAACTCTGATCGCTCAATTGAGAGCCATCAGCCAACACCAAATCTCCAAACGAAAGAGTCAATACAAACGAAAATACCAGTGGCACAATAACCGCCGCCACCAATGCCATAATCAATTTACGAACCATGAATATTCCTGTTACTAATGATGCTTGCTCCAGCCCGACTTGCCTCGTGGTAACACCCCGTTCAGAAAGCACTGGCCAGAACACACATTGCAGATAAAATAAGCAAAATTGCCAGGGAGCCCATGTCATCGATGACCATGGCGCTATCTCATTGCGATAAAACAACACCCCGTCAGCCCGATCATCTGACAACAGAGCAAAACCCTGTTTTTGATCAATAACGCACTTCATATAAAAAATCAACACGACCAGTCTGATTCCCGGCGGAACTCCACATCATGCAGAATCCACAGCAGCACTCCTCTCAATCACCTGTTTCTTCAGCGAGTGAGGAAGAACGCCAGCAAGCGCGCATCACCGAGCTGGAAACACGCCTGCTCTTTATGGAAGACACGGTAGACCAACTGAATGAAGAATTGGCCAATCTGAGCCATGATTTTTTATTGGCTCGACAAGCCATGCAGTTGATGAACACACGCATTGAGCAGTTGCTAAAACAGGACGGCCAGCTTCAGGGAGGCGATGAAGCGCCTCCGCCACATTACTGATCAACCGGAAGCGGTGTTCAATCGGAATCGGGAGCTTGCACCTTGGCCAGAGGATAAATATCGAAACGGTTGGATTTTCCCGTCAGTGCATAACCCGGTGCCTTCCCTGCCAGCGGTGCGGCCTTACGGCCTCGCTTGACAACAACTCGACAGCGCGCGGCTGCCAGTGCCAACGACAACAGGTCATCCGCGTCCTGATCCTGTCCAACCAGCGAACGAAACGCCTGCATGTCCTTTTTCACTTGAGCCGACCCCTTGGCATCTTCTCCAAACATCGGATCAAGATAAATAACATCCGACTTGACGGGCAAGTCAGCGCACTGAGCCAGATACTGATGACTGCTCTGGTGCGTCAACTGAATGCGCGCCACAATTTCTGCAACATCAGCGTGCATGGCACCCCGAGCCAAGCCATCTTCCAACAAGGCTGCCACGACAGGATTACGCTCCACCGCAGAGACCTGACACCCCAGCGTGGCCAGCACAAACGAATCCCGTCCCAGACCTGCGGTTGCGTCCACTACCGTGGGTTTATAGGCTCCGGAAACACCGACAGCCTTGGCAATATCCTGCCCAAGACCTCCGCCAAAACGGCGGCGATGCGCCAACGCACCACTGACAAAGTCAGCCTTCACCTGTGCCTTGCCCTGCTCACCTTGTTGCAACACCAGACCATCGGCCCCCAGACACAAATGAAAGCCCGGCTGCTTCAGGCACGCAGGACCAGCCAATGTCAGTTGATACGTCGCCGCAATGCGCTGAGCTTCATGTTTAAGCGCAGGTATCAGGCAGGTCAGGGTAGGAGCAGGCATAGGAGTCAACATAGGTATCAAAGGCAGGGACGCAGACACGCCCCTTCCATATCATCAAACAAAGAAGAAGAACAAGGCACCGCCCAACAACAGGCGATAAATCACAAACGGCAACATGCCAATACGATCGACCAGCGCCAGGAAGTAATGAATACCCAACCACGCACTGACACCGGAAACAGCCATACCAATGCCCAGCCATTCCCAGTCCACGCTATCACTCACCTGCAACAGCTCGAAGGTTTTCAGGCCCGTCGCGGCCAGAATCAAAGGCACCGACAGATAGAAAGAGAAACGAGCCGCATCCAAACGACCAAAACCCACCAGCAAGGCCGCCGACATGGTGATGCCTGAACGAGACGTACCGGGAATCAGCGCCAGCGCCTGAGCAACACCAATAATCAACGCCAATATAATAGTCATCTCAGCAAGACCGGAGCGGAATGGCTTGAAGCGATCCGCCAGCCCCAGCAAGATACCAAAACCAATGGTGGTCGCGGCAATCACCTCAACCGTCCGCAAGTGCATCTCAATCAGATCATTAAAGACCAGCCCAACCAACACGGCAGGAACAGTAGCAATCGCAATCATCCAGGATAAACGCGCGTCTTCATTGGGCTGAGCGGAAAAACCGGTACTGAGCCAACCCACGATCATGCGACTGATTTCAGAACGGAAGTACCAAACGACCGCAATCAGCGTCCCGAAATGAACGGCCACATCAAAAGCCAGCCCCTGATCATCCCACCCCAGAATCTGCGAAGGCAGAATCAGATGCGCTGAACTGGAAATTGGCAAAAATTCCGTAATCCCTTGCAGGATTGCCAAGACAAGCGTTTCAAAAATTCCCACGTATAAATCCTCTAACGTTTGAGCAGGGATGGCTGCTCGTCCAGTTTCTTCCAGGCGACAGAGTCGCGTAAATATACTGGCGGGTGATTCTCGACACCAGAGAATTTACCCTGCTGCCAGGCTGACCTGACCGAAGACACCACAAAAGACGCCAATGGTTCAACTGCGTCCACTACCGACTCTGCAGAGTCGCCCCCAGACGGCAACAGGGCGACACCATTGCCCAGCCACTCACCGTCAAAACCCGCCAAATCCTGCACACATTGCTCGGGCGTACCCACGCGTTCGCTTCCCATCAAAACCGCCATCCCATTCTCCATGCGATAACGCCCCCAAAAGACCTCCCCCATGTGCGCATTCATCACTGCAGCAATACAAGCTCCTTCCTGGTGCGCTCGTGCAGCCGCCAGCATCTCCAGACTGGACACTCCCAGAACCGGAATACCCAGCCCCAGAGTCATTCCCTGAACCAGACTGAGCGCAATACGAATGCCCGTGAACGAACCGGGGCCACGTCCGAAGGCGATGCCATCCAGTTGCTGCTTGCTGATGCCACCTTGTTGCAAGATTTCATCAATCAATGGCAACAGACGCTGGGCATGGCGGCGCGGTTGATGCTCTTCCAGGCTGATCACCTGTTCACCCATCGACAAGGCAACTGAACACAGGGAAGAAGACGCATCAACGATCAACAAATTGGCCATGGCTTAAACGGCTCCGGTGAGAAAAGCGCCGATTATAGCAACCGCATGTATCGGGGCCAGCTTCTGTACCCGATAACTGCAACCCATAAACCACAGACACAAAAAAAGGGCTTCAACAGAAGCCCTTTTTTACTCTGGCAGTGAACACTGCCAAATTCACGATCAGCCCAGTGCTTTCATCACATTGCCAGCGATGTCTTGCAAGGAGCCAACACCTTCAATGTGGCTGTAAACCGGCGCAGCATCGTCTTTACGCTCGGCCAGTCCCTTATAAAAAGCAACCAGCGGTTCGGTTTGCTCATGATAGATCGCCAGACGCTTGCGAATGGTTTCTTCCTGGTCGTCATCACGCTGAACCAGGTCTTCACCGGTTTCATCATCCTTGCCATCCGCTTTTGGCGGATTGTAAACAACGTGATAAACACGACCGGAAGCCGGGTGCACCCGACGGCCGCCCAAACGCTTGACAATTTCTTCGTCTTCTACATCGATCTCAACCACATGGTCAATGACCACTCCGACTTCGATCATGGCTTCAGCCTGAGGAATCGTGCGAGGGAAGCCATCAAACAGGAAACCGTTCTTGCAGTCGTCTTGCTGGATACGCTCTTTCACCAGACCAATGATGATTTCGTCAGAAACCAGACCACCGGTTTCCATAATCTCTTTCACTTTCAGGCCCAGCTCGCTTCCAGCCTTAACCGCTGCACGCAGCATATCGCCCGTAGAGATTTGCGGGATTTCAAACTTTTCACAGATATACTGAGCCTGAGTGCCCTTACCGGCACCTGGTGCCCCCAACAAAATTACGCGCATGCGTACACCCCTCGTGGTAATGAAATGGAATCCTTCCGGTTAAAATTATTGTATATTTTTTAACCAGTATGAAAAATCAGATTTAAACCTTACTCTGGCCACTGGTTCGACTCAACCATTGTGAGCAAAAACCCGCAGCGTGAACGCACGACTTTGGTATACAGAAATTACGCCCTTACACTCCCAATTCGGTAGTTTCACTCGGGTACAAGTCCCATTACCGGCCATCGTTGCAGATCACCTTATACTTTTGTATTCCCCACAGAGAAGCATGACCACACCTATCATCGCCCTCAAGCTCGGGGGTTTGGAGATGTGGCCACCGGGTTTGATGCCTTAACCGGTATTTCGCATCCCGGCAGCAATCCCTGCCATGGTGACCATCAGTGCCTGTTCCACTTCATGACTCACCATGTCCGGCTGCTGACGCTCCCGATACAGCAACTCGGCCTGTAAATAGTGCAACGGGTCGGTATAAGGATCGCGCACCGCCATGGAACTGCGCAAAATGGGCATACCATCCAGCAATTGCTGCTGGCCATTCACCGCCAGAACCTGCTTGTGAACACGCCCCAAACGCAGACGCAACTGGCTACCCAGCATCTGCAAGTCTGGCTCGACCAGCCGCGATTCGTAATAATGAGCGATTGACGGATCGGCCTTGGAACTGACCATTTCCAGCATATCAATGTAGGTACGGAAGAACGGCCATTCCCGATACATACCTTGCAACTGTTCCAGATTGCCTTGCTCTGCCTGAGCTGTCAGCGCTTCATCAGCTCCCAGCCAGGCCGGTAACATCAAGCGCATTTGCGTCCAGGCGAAAATCCACGGAATGGCGCGCAGGGATTCGATACCACCGTCACTTTTGCGGCGGGCCGGACGACTGCCCAGCGCCAGTTTTCCCAACTCCTGTTCTGGCGTCGCTGTACGAAAGTAGCGCACAAACTCGGGGGTATCGCGTACGACCGCTCGATACGAAGCCACCGCTGTTTCTGCCAACTGATGCATGGTGTCGCGCCAGTCATCTCGCGCAGGCTGTGGTGGAATCAGGTTAGCTTCCAGCACCGACGCCACGTAAACCCGCAAATTACGCTCAGCCACGCTGGGCAGCCCGAACTTGAAGCGAATCATCTCGCCCTGCTCGGTCACGCGCAGACCGGCCTGAACCGAACCGGGAGGTTGCGCCAGAATCGCCCGATGAGCCGGGCCGCCGCCACGACCGACCGAACCACCACGACCGTGGAACAGAGTCAATTTCATGTCCATCTCATCCGCGACCTCCAGCAAGCGCTCCTGGGTTTGATACTGCGCCCAGACAGCCGCCAATTGACCGGCGTCTTTGGAAGAATCAGAGTAACCAATCATCACCTGCTGACACTGCTGGCTGTAGTCTCGATACCAGTCAATGGCCCACAAACGCTGCATTCTGGCAGCAGACTGTTGCAGGTCATCCAGCGTCTCGAACAGAGGCACCACCGGGAAGTGCGCTCGCACGCCGGAATCCTGCAGCAACAACGCCACACTCAACACATCCGAGGGTTCACTGGCCATGGAGATGATGTAACAGGTAACGCCATCACCGGCTTCCGTCGCCAGCAGGGCCACGGTGTCGAGCACTTCACGAACGTTGTCCGAAGGCGTCCAGTGACGGGGAATCAGAGGGCGGCGTGACTGCAGCTCCTTGAGTAGAAAAGCCTGCTTTTCTTCTTCCGGCCAATCGGCGTAACCGGGCTGACCGTAGTAATCGCAAATTTCAGTCAGGACTTCCGTGTGACGAGAAGATTCCTGACGCACATCCAACCGTACCAATGTCAGTCCGAAGCAAGCAACGCGACGCAGGGTATCCAGCAAATTGCCATTGGCAATCGTATCCAGCCCCTGCTCCAGCAAGCTGCGATAACACAACTGCAGCGGCTCCATGATCTCGTCCAGATGCTGCAGCGGGGCCAGTGTGTCCGAAACACTCTCTCCCCGAGTCGCTGCTGCCGCCCAGGTTTTGGTGTCTTGCAGACGCCGACGCAACTGATGCATACAAGCCCGATATGGCTCATCACGCTGATGCGGAAATGCTCGTTTCAACTCGGCTGAAGCCGCTGACATCGATAATTGCTGGCCCAGACATTCGATGTCCTTCAGCAGCAGATCTGCCGCCATCCAGCGTGACAGATACAACACCTCACGGGTCACAACCGCTGTCACATTCGGGTTGCCATCACGGTCTCCGCCCATCCAGGACGCAAACCGAACCGGCGCAGCATCCAGTGACAAGCGCTTACCGCCACGCTGCAGCAGTTCATCATCAATATCGCGCAACAGAGCCGGAATTGCTTCCCACAAGGAGTTTTCAACCACAGCAAAGCCCCAGCGAGCTTCATCCACGGCGGTTGGGCGTTGCTTCCGAATTTCATCCGTGCGCCAGATTTCTTCCACCACCGAGGCCAATTGGCGGTCGATGGCTGCCAGTTGCGGGTGTTCCGGGTGGTAGTCATCACGTTGTTGTAACAGACGGGCGATCAGGTCGTATTTCTGGATCAAGGTACGGCGGGTCACTTCAGTTGGGTGAGCGGTCAGAACCAGCTCAATATTCAGGTCACTGATGGCCTGGCCCAGGGTGTCGGGGGCGATATCACGCTGCTGCAACCGGTCAAGCAAGTCGGGCAGCATGTCATCGGCCAGAGATTTGAGTTCTTCTGTGCGTCGCCAGGTGGCGCTGTGTTGTTGATCGGCAATATTGGCCAGATTCAGAAACTGGTTAAACCCTCGCACCACTGGCAGCAAGTCGTGTTCCGACAAGGCTTTTAGCTGGGCGATCAGCTTGTCTCGTTCACCCAGGTCATGCGATCCAGACGCCAGCTTGGCCTGCTGTCGAATGGCTTCAATGCGCTCCAGCATTTCCGGCCCATGCTGGTTCTCAATGGTCTGCCCCAACATATTGCCAAGGCGTTTGACCTTGTCTCGTAATACCGGGTCCAGTTGACTCATCCCCATACTCCTCTGAAGCTGAATACACTGCCTGATCCGGGGCCTGTCGCAGCCACCTACGATCAAACACTCCCGAACAGTAAAGCAGGGAAACCATGATTCAGAAAAGACACTTTGGTCGTGTTGTCAGCTTACTTTTGTTGCAGAGGCCAGAGATGACAACTTCATCACGACAAATGAGGTAACAAGCCCTGTTTCTCCAGCCGTTTGGCTTCTTGCCAGGCCTGTTCCATTTGAGCCAGAGTGGCGTTATCGAAACCGCCGTAATATTCATTCACAACCCGTTCAACGTGCGCAAAGCGGGAACGAAACCGCTGATTGGTGCCACGCACAGCGACTTCTGGATCAATGCTTTTCAGGCGAGCCAGATTGGTGACGGCAAACAGCAAGTCACCAATTTCCGCTTCCAGTCGCTGTTGATCACCACTGGCCAGCTCAACCCGAACTTCCTGCAGCTCTTCTTCAATTTTATCCAGTACCAAACGGGCATCTGCCCAGTCAAACCCCACACGTGAGGCCTTTTTCTGCAGCTTCACCGCCCGCGACAAACCGGGCAATGTGACCGGTACATCGCCCAGCCAATCCGTCGGAGATACATGGCCTGCGGCTTCTGCCAGACGTTTTTCCTCAGCCTTGATGGCGTTCCAGGTGGCCACAATCTGTGCGTCATCCTGCACCGCATCGGGCGCACGCTCAGCGTTCAGGTCTTGACCAGGAAATACGTGCGGGTGGCGTCGAATCAGTTTTCGTACCAGCTTGTCGATGACACTGGCGAGCGTGAAGCTGCCCTGCTCCTCTCCCAGCCTGGCATAAAAAATGACCTGAAACATCAGGTCACCCAGCTCTTCTTCCAGGTGTGGCCAGTCAGCCCGCTCAATGGCATCGGCCACTTCGTAAGCCTCTTCCAGTGTGTGCGGCACAATGGAAGCGAAGTCCTGCTTCAGATCCCAAGGACAACCCGTTTCCGGGTTGCGCAAACGGGCCATCAGGTAAATAAGGTCATCCAGCGTGTGCATCAGGCTTCTCCTGTACGAATACGGCGGGCAGACATCACATTGGGAAGCTGTTCCACCTCGTTAATGACCGTCGACAGGTTTTGCAAGCTGTCCATTTCTACGGTCAACTGCATGCTGGCGGTGTTGTCTCCCCGGTTGGATTGGGTATTGACGCCGATCACATTGACCTTTTTATTGGCCATGACCATGCTGACATCCCGCAGCAAGCCGGTTCGATCGTAGGCCAGAATGGATATCTCGACCGGATAGGTCTGGCTCGGTTGCATTCCCCAGCTCACTTGCAGGATGCGATTCGGTTCAATCGCTTCCATGTGCAACAAGTTCGGACAATCACTGCGGTGCACAACCACGCCACGCCCCTGGGAGACAAATCCACTGATTTGATCGCCGGGCAAAGGCTGACAACAGTTGGCGATCTGAGTCATCAAATTGCCAACCCCTTCGATAAAAATGTCATCACTGCCTGTCCCGGAGGCCTGGGAAGACGGTGTACGCACCAGCGGCAGATCTTCTTGTTGCCGGTCATCGCCATCCGTTTGTTTCAGCAGCGTATGCACCACTTGTCCGACACGGACATCACCGGCACCCACCGCCGCAAACAGATCATTGGTCGATTTGACGTTCAAGGCTTCGGCGACCCCCTGCAAGGGAGCCTGAGATAAATCCAGCCGATCCAGCTCACGCAGCACCATTTGGCGGCCTTCGGCCAGATTCTGATCCCGCGCCTGACGCTTGAACCACTGCGCCACCTTGGCTCTGGCCCGACTGGTGTTCAGATACCCCGAATCCGGGTACAGCCAGTCACGACTGGGGTGAGCATCCGGATGCGTCAGGACTTCAACCTGATCACCATTTTCAAGCTGACGCCTCAAGGTGCCCATGCGGCCATTGATTTTGGCCCCCCGGCAATGGTGGCCAATTTCAGTATGCACCCGGTAGGCGAAGTCCAGCGCCGTGGATTCGGGCGGCAAATCGACCACGTGCCCATCCGGTGTGAACACATAGATCCGGTCCGGGTTGATATCCGCCCGCAGCTCCTGTGCGAGGTCAGGTAAATCATCAATTTCTTCGTGCCATTCCAGCACTTGTCGCAGCCAGGAAATTTTCTGCTCATAGCCCTGATCCTTGCTACTGCCGGTGTCTGTTCCCTTGTACAACCAGTGTGCGCACACGCCCAGTTCAGCGTCTTCGTGCATTTCGTTGGTGCGAATCTGGATTTCGATGACCTTGCCTTCCGGGCCAACCACGGCGGTGTGCAGAGAGCGATAGCCATTCTCTTTCGGGTTGGCGATGTAGTCATCAAACTCACCACTGATCGGACGCCAGAGCACATGCACTGTCCCCATGGCGCGGTAACAATCGGGCACACTGTCGACCAGAATACGTAACGCTCGAATGTCATAAATCTGGCTGAAATCCAGACTTTTGCGGCTCATCTTCCGCCAGATGCTGTAAATATGCTTGGCTCGGCCATACACATCACAGCGCACCCCGGTGGTCTGAAGCTCGTCTTTCAGACGATAGACCACGGTATCAATGTACTTCTGTCGGTCGAGGCGTTTTTCATCCAGTAAGGTTGCGATTTTCTTGTAGGAATCGGACTGCATGTAACGGAATGCCAGATCTTCCAGCTCCCATTTCAGATGACCAATACCCAGGCGGTGAGCCAGCGGGGCGTAAATATGAAACACCTCTTCGGCCACCTTGCGTCGCTTGTCAGGAGGACTGTCCTTGACGGCTCGAATGGCGGAGGTTCGTTCAGCCAGCTTGATCAGCGCCACACGCACATCGTCGACCATGGCGACCAGCATCTTGCGCAGATTTTCAACCTGATCTTCACGCTTGCCCAACGCCGGTTCACCGGAGGCGTTCTGAATCGCACTGATGGCGGCCATCCGCAGCACGCCTTCAATCAGCTTCGCCACGGTTTCGCCAAATTCGCGCTCAACCTTTTGTAACGACAAACGCCCTTCCCGCACCGCACGATAGAGCAATGCAGCAATGATGGATTCGGTATCCAGCCGCAAATCCATCAGAATCTGGGCCATTTCCAACCCCATCTGGACACTATCAACCGTCCAGTAGGTTTGATTGGCAATGGCTTCGTCTGATAACTGCTTGGCCAGTGCCAGAGCACCTTTCAAACGCTCTGGATGACGCAGGTCGTACACCTGTTCGATGCTTTCCAGCCAACGATCAACATCCAGCGAACCGTCGTGCCAGAGCGGGTGTTCCTGTCGAACCTTAACCATGGGTGGCCTCCGGATGGGCTAGAAGAACCATGGTTTCTACGTGGTGAGTCTGGGGAAACATATCCATCATTCCTGCCTGTTCAATCAAATAACCGCCACTACACAGTATCTGCAAGTCACGAGCCAGCGTGGCCGGATCACAAGACACGTACAGTATTTTGGGCACCCGGCGCTCTATCAGGTGTTCGACAACAGCGGCGGCACCCGCACGAGGTGGGTCCAGCAGTACCGCGTCTGGCTGTGGCAAAGTATCCAGCGCCTGAGGAGTCGACAAATCAGCCCGCCGCGTTTCCAGTGGCAATGCCAGTGCAGCGGCCTGACGTTTCAGACTGTCCACCATACTCTGCTGGCCTTCCACTGCGACCACCTGTTGTGTCAGTGTCGCCAACGGCATACTGAAATTGCCGTGACCGGCGAACAAGTCCCAGACCACAGAATTCGGCGTGGGTTTCAACCAGTCCATTGCCTGCTGCACCATGGCTCGATTCACTGCACCATTGACTTGCAGAAAATCGCTGAGCTGCAGCCGCAGTGCCATGTCCTGAACCTGATGGGTCAATGGCTCTGCCACTTCGGGAAACACCAGACGCTCGGGAGTGTTCTTGCCTTCCCGAAGCCAGAGCTGTATCGGCAAATCATCGTCATTTGAACACTCAGCCAACCAGTGATTGAGGCGTTCGATGTCAGAGGCAGGCAATCTGCGATGTGATTGCAATACCAATGCCAGTGCATTATCTGCCGCGATCACTTCCAGCTGAGTCAGATTCGAACGGCTGTCCAGTGACCCCAGCAAGGTTCTCCATGCTGCCCAGTCAAGCACAGGTAGCTCTGGCAGAACCCGACAGCGGTCAATATTGGTCAAGTGCTCGCTGCGACCTTCCCGAAATCCAACGTAGATCTCACCCCGGCCTTTACTGGAGCGAATGCCCAGGCGGGCCTTGCGGCGGTAATGCCAAGGCTGGTCAAGCAGGGCAGGAAGCCAGTGTCCAACGTTCAGTTTTTGTCGATCGAACTCCCGTTCGATACGCTGCTGTTTGAAATCCACCTGAGCCTGATAGTCCAGATGCTGGAGATCACAGCCACCGCATCGCTGATAATGCGGACAGAGTGGCTCTGTACGCTGTTCAGAAACATCATCAATGGACACCAGCCGGGTTTGCCAGACTTTCTTGCGTCGACCGTTCAGCATCACTGTCACCTGCTCTCCGGGCAAGGCACCAGGAACAAAGTAGACATCCCGACCACGGCGACCAATGCCATGGCCTTCGGATGTCATGGCATCAATCTGTAATTGCAAGGTGTGATTGGACACGCAAGCCTCCATTTGAAAACAGGAACAGGAAAGCCGGGCAATGCCGGCTGTTGGAAGGCTGCGTCAGATAAGCATGGATTGCTTCAAGCGGCTTTTAACTGGCGTAGACACCAGAAGACAGGTAACGGTCGCCCCGGTCACAGACAATGGCGACGATTGTGGCATTTTCAAGGGACTGGGCCAGATTCAGTGCGGCTGATACTGCGCCACCGGAGGAAACACCGCAGAAAATACCTTCAACGCGAGCCAGTTGTTTCATGGTTTCTTCGGCCTGTTGCTGGCCAATGTCCATCACCTGATCAACCCGCTGGCGATCAAAAATGGTGGGCAGGTATTCTTCTGGCCAGCGCCGGATACCCGGTATGGAAGCGCCATCTGCAGGCTGCAAACCGATAATCTGTACGTCCGGGTTTTGCTCCTTGAGATAACGGGAAGTGCCCATAATCGTGCCGGTTGTTCCCATGGAACTGACAAAATGAGTAACGCGCCCAGCGGTTTGACGCCAGATTTCAGGGCCAGTCCCGGTGTAGTGCGCTTCCGGGTTATCCAGATTGCCAAACTGGTTCAGTACCTTGCCAGCTCCCTGTTCCTGCATCGTCAGGGCCAGATCCCGAGCACCTTCCATGCCTTGCTCCTTCGTCACCAGAATCAACTCGGCTCCGTAGGCTTCCATCGCCCAGCGCCGTTCCATGGTGGCGTTGTCGGGCATGATCAGAGTCATCTGATAACCCATCATGGCAGCAGCCATGGCCAGAGCGATGCCGGTATTGCCACTGGTAGCTTCAATCAAGCGATCACCCGGCTGAATGTCGCCACGTCGTGCAGCCTGCTGGATCATGGTTAACGCCGGACGATCCTTGACCGATCCCGCTGGATTATTGCCTTCCAGTTTCAGCAATACCTGATTGCCACGATCATTTTTTCCCAAACGCTGCAGCCCAACCAGTGGCGTGTTACCCACGCAATCGGCAATGGTCGGGTAATCTGAATGCCCCATATAGCACCTTTAATATAACTTAATGGAATACATATTACGGTTTTCATCTTGTTTTCAACAATATCAATTCGCAATGACGATATTCCTCAGTCGAGCCTGACGCCCAACGATTACGCCAAACCGACCATAAGCCCATCAGAATGCGAATAACTTGTTAATTATTGCCCGAAATTCACAGGATTTTTATATAATTCCCTCCTTCTATGCTGGCTAATTGCGACTGCTCACCATGAAAAACTGGAACCTCAAACACCGCCTGATCATCATGGGGTTACTGCCCGGGTTGATGGTGGCTATTGCTCTTGGTGGCTATTTTGGCATCCAGCGTTTTCAGGATCTGAATGACTTGCTGGATCAGCGCGCGCTGGCCATGGCCAAACAACTGGCTCCTGTCTGTGAGTACGGCGTGATGACGGGCAACATTGGTATTTTGCAGAACATCGCGACCAATATGCTGGAGGAGAAAGACGTTCGTTCTGTCAGTATTTACAGTCAGGACATGGATAAGCTGGCGCATGCCGGGCCACAAATGATGGATGACTTCATCACCGGCACTGACCTGAACCATGACAAGCTTCATCTGATGCACACCAATGGTTCGGTTCGGGTACGCACACCGATTTACGAACAGAACCTGGTGATTGCCGACCAGTTATCCGAGCAGTTCTTCGCCGAAGCCGACACCACCGGGCGACTGCTTGGATTCGCTGAACTCGAACTCTCCAATGCCAACACCCGACTGGAACGCTATCAGGACATGGTGTCTTCAGTCAGTATTGTCTTGATTGCCTTACTGGTGTGTTTCATTGTTTCACTGCGTATCAGCAAGCGCTTTACCAGCCCGATCAAAGATATTTTGCAAGGTCTTCTGTCATTGAAAGAAGGTCGATATGAAGCCCGCGTTCGAGTCGATAACAGTGGCGAGCTCAGTCAGGTATCCAGCCATATCAACTCGCTGGCCGCTTCCATACAGCAACGCACGGAAGAGACCCAGGGCAGTTTTGAAGAGCATCTCACCGACTTGCAAGCAAACGTGGATGAACTGGAAATCCGCAACCACCAGCTGTCCATGGGCAAAAATGAAGCCATCGAAGCCAGTCAGATGAAATCGGTCTTTCTGGCCAATGTCAGCCATGAACTGCGCACACCACTGGCGGGCATCTACAACTACCTGAACATTCTGGAGCGCAGCGCACTCAGTACCGGGCAGGCCGAGCACGTTGCCACCATGCAGCAACAGTCCGATGATTTGCTGCGCATCATTGATGACTTGCTGGATTTATCCAAACTGGAAGCGGAAAAGCTGCACCTTGAACACATTCCCTATCACTTGCGCGATGTCATTGAGGATGCTCTTGTTGCAGCCGCGCCTGCGGCGTATCGCAAGGGCATTTCACTCTATTACCAACTGGATGATCAGGTGCCCCTGCATCTGGTCGGCGATGAATTACGACTCAAACAGGTTCTTGGTAACCTGATCAGCAATGCCATCAAGTTCACCCACGATGGTGAAGTGCTGACTCGCATCACTCTGATCAATCAACGGGACCAACAGGCAACCATACAGATTTCGGTAACAGACTCAGGGATTGGTATCAGCGAAGAGCAGCAAAAGCGCTTGTTCAAACCCTTTGGTCAGGCCGACACCAGCACAGCCCGACAGTTTGGGGGAACCGGCCTCGGATTGATGATCTCCAAGGCGCTGGTTGAAAACATGAACGGTGAAATCACCGTCACCAGCGCACCCGGCCAGGGTTCCTGCTTCCAGTTCCACATTGTTGCCGACCTGAACTCCGACGAAGCCCCGCCCCTGGCAGAATTTGAGGCCTTCTCTCTGGCCATATTGAACGCACCGGCTGCCATCGCCGCCAATATGTGCCAATACCTGAATGAATGGAACATCATTCCCCGGCTGTTCGATACTTTGACCCAACTGGAAACAGCGCTGGCTCAGGGAGACTGTCAATGCCGAGGCATTCTGGTCTGGAGTCGTTTTTCACTCCGGGATGATCAAGCCATTCGTTTACTGGTTGATATGGCCACACCGTATCAACTTCCGGTTCTGGTGATGACTGACAGTCTGCAACCGCAACAAACCGCTGAATTTATGGGTCTGGGTGCCACTGATTGCATCAGTCTGCCAACCAAATCCGTACACCTTCATCAAAGCCTGAGCCTTCAGTTTGGTGCAGGCTCCAGTGGTTTAACGACATCGTCCCCCGGTGTCTATCCAACGCCTCAGGAAGCGATGCCTCGTGCCCATGCGGAGCAGCCAACCGTTCTGGTGGTGGATGACAACGAACCCAACCTGAAAGTCGTGGCCATGATGATTGAAGAGTTGGGGTTGACGCCATTGAAAGCGGCATCAGGGCCTGAGGCCATCAATGCGGTGAAAAACCATCGGGTTGATCTTATCTTTATGGACATTCAGATGCCCGGCATGAATGGTCTGGAGGCCACCCGAAAGATACGTCAGCTGCCCGATAAATCCGGCATTCCTATCATTGCTCTCACCGCTCATGCCATGGCTGATGAACGCAAACGCCTGCTCCGGGAAGGCATGAATGAATACCAGACCAAGCCGATCTCCATTGAACAATTGGCTCGCTACATACAACAGTGGACAGGATACCGCCAGACATCCCGGCTCCCGGCGTTTACATCTACACCGGCATCTACACCTACATCTACACAAATACCCATACCCTCTTACAACGCCAATGCCTCCCAAAAACCCGAGTCTGAAGCCGCCGTTTTCTCCGCGACTGTGGCACTTCAGGTGGCCGGCAATAAAGACAGTATTGCCATCGATATGATGACCATGCTGCTCGGCAGTCTGGAGGCAGAGATGGACACAATCAGGGAAGCCTGGGAAATGGAATCCATGGACACACTGCAAAGCTGTGTACATAAATTACACGGAGCCAGCCGTTACTGTGGCGTCCCCGCCTTGCAAGAACGACTGAAACGGTTTGAATCCGACCTGAAACAGGGACAGCACCGGGCTGTGCCCGATCACCTCAGAGGGTTAATGAAGGATGTAATTCAGTTACAAGAATGGTGCCATAACAATGATTGGCGATTGCTGGTGCAACAGGCCGTGTTAACTCGCGATCACAGCAAAGGCCAGGATAAATCCGGCATCATCACTGAGGCTGACTGAGGCGCTCTTTCCACCCAAAAACAGCATGCGCTCTTGTGCCCGCCCTGACAAACGTGCGTAGGGTGCGCCACGAGCGTCCCTCAGAACACACAGCTCCTGAAAGCCCACACCAGCCGCAATGCCAGTTCCTAACGCCTTGGCCAACGCCTCTTTAACAGCAAACTGCTTGGCCAGGAAATTCAGGCTTCGATGACGCTGAAGCCAAAGCTGATATTCCGGCTCCGTCAGAATCCGACGAGCAAAACGCTCCCCGTGACGCTGCCACACTGGCTCGATACGCTCAACGGCCAGCAGGTCAGTACCAATCCCAACAACGCCTGGAGTGTCCTCCAGGCCCGAGATGGTATTAACCACAATGCCCTGCCGATGCCAGAAGACTGCGCATCTCAGCGACTGCCTTGTCCAGTCCCACAAACAAGGCCCGCGCGATCAGGCTATGACCAATATTCAGTTCGTTCATATGAGGAATGGCCGCGATAACTTCGACATTATGATAGTGCAGACCATGCCCGGCATTCACAATTAACCCTTGCGCATGAGCATAGGAAGCCGCCCGGTGAATACGCGCCAGTTCATCCGCCTGAGCCTGCCCGGTTGTGTCAGCGTATCGCCCCGTGTGAAGTTCCACCACAGGAGCACCGCAGCGTACCGCTGCATCAATCTGATTCACGTCCGGGTCAATAAATAACGATACCTCCGCTCCGGCTCTGGCCAAACGATCGACAGCCGCACTGATCGTGGTCTCCTGACCACACACATCCAGCCCACCTTCTGTCGTCAGTTCTTCCCGCTTCTCGGGCACCAGACAGCAGCATTCAGGCTGTACGTCTTCCGCCAGTTGCAACATGCTTTCGGTGACGGCCATTTCAAGATTCATTTTGGTCGACAGCGTTTCTTTCAAAACATACACATCACGCGTCTGAATATGACGACGGTCTTCCCGAGGGTGAATCGTAATACCATCAGCACCCGCCTGTTCGGCCATAAAAGCAGCCTGTACCGGATCGGGATAACGCGTTCCTCGTGCCTGCCTCAAGGTCGCTACGTGATCAATATTCACGCCTAACAGCACTCGCTTGGTATTCATACTTCATTTCTCCAGGAAAACAGTTGTCGACTCGACAATGGGTGGTCAAGAGCGTGGTCGATGGCCATCCTTAATATACGTTTGGCACACACCCAGCTCACAGAATCCGGTTGACCCGAACCTGCCAGTGGCAATAGCCATTCTGCCAGAAAGTCGCCAGAAACCGAGGGAACCAGACCGATACCGGCCAGAAATTGATAACGCTTGCCTACTTGCAAAGGCAAACCGTCCGACGCCAGATGCCAATCAAAACCGTATCCGGCGTGTTCCAGTAGTTGATATTCCAGCATTCTGAGCCAAGGCTCAGGGTGATCACCTCGGGACAAGGCGGCCAGAGTGGCTTCATAACGGTCATACAGTGCGGGGGCCGGATCGGCATTGCTCAAGAAGCGCATCAACAGCTCGTTGATGTACAGGCCGCAGAGTAAATGATCGCCCTGCAATGACCAGGCGCACGACTCCGAAACAGCATACAGAGTTGGCCAGTCATCCATCTGACGCCAATCGGCTTCGTAAGCACAATGCAAAGTGGGTTCGATGGTCTTGCGACGATGGGATGAAACCAGCATCAAACGCCCCAGATCACGGCAAAAAACCGTGATCAGCCAATCAGACTCAGCCAGAGGCTGGCGATGAAGCACACACAACCGACGCAAGAAATCCTCCGGTGTCCGGGTTATTCCTGGTCAGTGTAACCCAGGCTGCGAAGCGCACGCTCGTCATCCGACCAACCGGATTTCACCTTGACCCAAAGATTCAGCATCACTTTGCAATCAAACAGGGATTCCATATCCAGTCGGGCTTCCCGGCCAATTTGTTTGATACGATAACCGGCGTCACCAATCACGATCCGTTTCTGGGATGCACGCTCGACCAGAATCAAGGCACTGATTTCAGCCAAGCGGCCATTGTGAGTAAATTCTTCGATTTCGACCGTCATGGCATACGGCAATTCATCACCTAACTGTCGCATGATTTTTTCACGCACCAGTTCAGCAGCCAGAAAACGGGAGCTGCGATCAGTGATCTGATCTTCCGGGTAGAAATGCTGGCCTTCCGGCAAATAGCTTTCGATCAGGTTTTCCAGACGATCCACGTTCCGTCCGGTTTTGGCACTCAAAGGAACGATTTGATCGAACGAATGGCGACCGGATACACGCTCCATATACGGCAGCAGTACGTCTTTGTCTTGCAAACTGTCAACCTTGTTGACTGCCAGAACCACGGGCGCGCGCTGCTGACTCACAGCGTCCAGAACCAGGTCATCTTCTTCCGTCCAGCGGGTGCGATCCACAACCATCACGATCAGGTCAACGTCTTTGACTGCCGTTGTCGCCGCCTTGTTCATATAGCGGTTGATCGCCTTGTCCTGAATGCGATGAATGCCCGGTGTGTCGACATACACAACCTGCACATCTTCTTCCGTCTTGATACCCAGAATCTGATGACGAGTTGTTTGTGGCTTACGGGAAGTAATGGAAAGTTTCTGGCCCAGAATACGATTCAGTAAGGTCGATTTGCCCACATTAGGGCGTCCAACAATGGCCACAAAGCCGGTTTTAATACTCACGTTTCATCTCCCGCCAGTAAATCCAGAGCAATCAATACTTGCTCAGCCGCTGCCTGTTCCGCACTTCGTCGACTGCTACCACTGGCTGTTACCACGGGGCTGTCAGGAATCGTGCACGTCACGGTAAACACTTGCTTGTTGGACGGTCCTTCTATGGCAATCACGTCATAACGCGGCAGGCTCTGATGACGCCCTTGCTGATATTCCTGCAAGCGGGTTTTGGGGTCTTTGGTCGGGTCATCCAGCGTCAAAGCATCCAGACGCGACTGATACCAGGACAGGATGCGCTCACGTGCGATGTCCAGCCCGGCATCCAGATAAATAGCGCCGATCAATGCTTCGACAGCATCCGCCAGAATAGATTCGCGTCGATGGCCGCCGCTTTTTAACTCCCCCGATCCCAATAGCAGAAATTCGCCCAGATTGAACTCACGGGCGACATCGGCCAGAGTTTCACCCTTCACCATCCGGGCGCGCAAACGGCTGAGTTTGCCCTCACGCGCTTCACCAAACCGACAATACAGCTCTTCAGCGATGACAAAATTCAGAATCGAATCACCCAGAAACTCCAGGCGCTCATTATTATTGCCGCCTCGGCTGCGATGGGTTAACGCCAGAGTCGCCAGCGTTTCATCGGTAAAGGTATATCCCAACCGTTGAGATAATTTCAGTAGGGGGTTATTCACTAGTTAAATTCTTCCTCATGATGGAAACGGCCCACCAAATCTACATTGCCAATCAAAGGGCTGCGCACCTCATACGTCCATTTCAACAGCAATCCTCCCGGAATGCGTGTGACAATCATCCCATCCGTTGAAACATTGACGCTGTTAAAGTCCATTCTTTTTTCAACGAGTGCCTTCAATTGCTTTTGGCGAGTATGAGAGTCGATTTCACCGGATTCATGGACATTTTCCAGAATCTTGGTCAGTAATTTGTCATCCCAGTACATAGGCACAACGGCCATACCGATTTTTGCCAAAAAAACCACCAGAGTTAATACCAGCAATACGGTAACAAACGATGTTCCAGCTTGTTTTTTCATATCAGTCATCCACTTTGAGTACGGCCAGGAATGCAGATTGTGGTATCTCAACGCTACCAATCTGTTTCATCCGCTTCTTGCCTTCTTTCTGTTTCTGCAACAGCTTCTTCTTACGACTGACATCACCGCCATAACACTTGGCTGTTACGTTTTTGCGCAATGCTTTCACGGTAGTACGTGCAACCACCTGATTGCCGATTGCCGCCTGAATCGCCACATCAAACATCTGGCGAGGAATCAGTTCTTTCATTTTTTCCGTCAGAGAAGCTCCACGACGACGGACATTATCGCGGTGCATAATGACCGCAAGTGCGTCAACCCGCTCACCGTTCACCAACACATCCAGACGCACCAGAGGCGCTGCTTCAAAACGGGTGAAGTTGTAATCCAGAGAAGCAAAGCCACGGCTGGCCGACTTGAGTCGATCAAAGAAGTCCATCACCACTTCAGCCATCGGCAGCTCATACTTCAAAGAAACCTGATTGCCGGTGTATTGCATATCAATCTGAACGCCACGCTTCTCGATACACAGGGTGATCACGTTACCCAGGTATTCTTCAGGCACCAGAATATTGGCTTCTGCAATGGGTTCGTGCATTTCGCTGATGGATCCGACGTCCGGCAGCTTGGAAGGGTTATCAACAGACAGGGTTTCCCCTTTATTGGTTACAACCTCATAGATCACCGTCGGCGCGGTGGTGATCAGGTCAAGATTGTACTCACGCTCCAGTCGTTCCTGAATGATTTCCATGTGCAGCATGCCCAGGAAACCACAACGGAATCCAAAGCCCAGGGCATCCGAATTTTCCGGCTCAAAGAACAATGACGCGTCGTTCAGGGACAGCTTGTCGAGGGCATCCCGGAAGTTTTCAAAGTCATCGGAGCTGACCGGGAATAAACCGGCATATACCTGAGGTTTTACTTTCTGAAAACCTGGCAAGGAACCCGTATCCGGGTGACGGCTGCTGACAATCGTATCCCCGACCGGAGCACCGTGAATATCCTTGATACCGGCCACCAGATAGCCAACTTCACCCGTACGCAATTCCGGCTGAGGGTGGCGTTTGGGTGTAAAGATGCCCACGCTGTCTACGCCATGATCCCGGCCAGTACTCTGAAGGCGAACCTTGTCACCCTTGCGAATAACACCGTTTTTCACACGAATCAGGGACACAACACCGAGATACGGATCAAACCAGGAATCAATAATCAATGCCTGTAACGGGCCATCAATATTGCCTTCCGGTGGTGGAATGTTGGCCACCAGATCTTCCAGAACCTCTTCGATATTCAGGCCACTCTTGGCACTGCACTGCACAGCCCCCAAAGCATCAAGACCAATAATATCTTCGATTTCCTGAGCGACACGATCCGGGTCGGCCTGAGGCAAATCCATTTTGTTCAAAACCGGCAGGACTTCCAGCCCTTGCTCAATGGCCGTATAGCAGTTGGCAACCGATTGGGCTTCCACACCCTGAGCGGCATCCACGACCAGCAACGCCCCTTCACAGGCGGCTAATGAACGCGATACTTCATAGCTGAAGTCAACGTGTCCCGGAGTGTCAATAAAGTTGAGCTGATAGGTCTCACCATCGCGTGCTTTATAGTCCAGTGTCACACTCTGGGCCTTGATGGTAATGCCGCGCTCACGTTCCAGTTCCATGGAATCCAGAACCTGCTGCTGCATTTCACGATCAGATAATCCGCCACACGTCTGGATAAAACGATCCGACAGTGTGGATTTACCATGATCAATATGGGCAATGATGGAGAAGTTACGAATGTGGTCCAGGTGGCTCACGAGATAAGTTCCAGGCGACGGTTCAAATGGACAGCGAGTGTACTTCAAAGCACAACGGATGGCTATTTGATGACAGCGCCATCCCGATGGTCTGATGCATTACCGCACCCAAACGGCCAGAAAAAAGCCACTGCCGGTGAAAGCAGTGGCTCGGTGCCTGATTCAATGCCTGAAAGGCCGTCCTGACTGTTATTCCACCCGCAGCGGAATAAACATGGCGACACCCCGACGCACGATGCGCATGGGCACACGACGTTTTGCAGGTAACGCTTCAACCACTCGCTGAAAATCGTTCAGAGTGCGAATAGTCTGCCCATGAATGGAAGTAATGACATCCCCCACTACAATACCGGAGACAGAAGCTGGCCCTTGTAATACCGCCTTGACCACAACACCTTCCGCGCCCGCATCAGTTTTTGTGGCGTTGTCCAGTGCCGCCACCTTGATGCCCATACGCTCATTTTCAATCACATCGGGGATGGCCGTGCGAACACTGGCCTGACCACTCTGAGCATCCAGGGCCCCAATGGTTACTTTCAAAACCTTGCGCTTGCCGTGACGCATGATGGTCATACGCACCACCGAACCGGGTTTGACGCGTCCAACATGATGCGGCAAGTCCGATGACATACGAATGTCTTTGCCATCAAAGGCCAGAATCACATCCCCGGTGCGGAAGCCAGCAGCCTTGGCCGGACTGCCATCCAGAACCTGAGCCACTAGCGCACCTGCGGCTTTATCCAGCCCGAAGGATTCCGCCAGATCTTTATCGACCTCCTGAATCACAACGCCCAGCCAACCGCGACTGACGGCACCGGTTTCCTTAAGCTGCTCCACGACCTCCATGGCGACATCAATTGGAATGGCAAACGAAACCCCCATAAAACCACCGGAACGGGTGTATATCTGGGAATTAATACCCACGACTTCACCGTCCAGATTAAACAGCGGGCCACCCGAATTGCCCGGATTAATAGCCACATCGGTCTGAATAAAAGGCACGTAATTTTCATTGGGCAAGCTACGGCCCTTGGCACTGACAATTCCGGCAGTCACCGAGTAATCAAAGCCAAACGGCGAACCGATCGCGACAACCCACTCCCCCACTTCCAGTTTCTCGGAGCTGCCCAGCTCCACCGTGGGCAAGTCGTCAGCATCCACCTTGAGCACCGCCAAATCCGAGCTTTTGTCCGCCCCGATGATACGAGCATTCAACTGACGCCGATCGTTTAAACGCACGATGATTTCATCCGCATCCTGAATCACATGATTATTGGTCAGGATGTAACCATCTTCGGACACAATAAACCCCGATCCCAGAGAAGTATGTTCCTTGCCGCCACCCGGATTACCAGGCTGTTGGGGAACGCCAAAAAAATGTCTGAAGATTTCTGGTACATCTTCCGGCAATCCGAACTGTTGATGATAAGGGTTGCCCTTGCTGTGCTGAATGGTGCTGATGTTCACAACCGCCGGAGAGGTTTCTTTCACCAGATCCCGAAAATCCGGCAAGCTCGCCAGGGTATGCTTGCTGATAACCACCAGCGGCAGAATTAATAAGAATCGAAAAAGAAAGCGCATATTCATATCCTGTCTTGAAAGTGATTCCAACATTGAGTCACAGCCGTATCCGCATGTGAGAACGGTTGAAATCACAATGATTCACACAGCGGATAAGAGTCGTTTCCGCAACAGCAGTTCCGACACAAAAAGGATAAAGAGAGGAAATTTTCGAGTAAACAGAGAAAGGCTTACAAGATCAGATTAACGGCAGAACACGCTGAATCATCTTGCACCAGGCGGGGTTGCCACTGATGCTGGTAACGCTCAGACAGCATTCGAGCCGCAACAAAGCCAACCACCAAACCGACACCTGCCGACAACAGCATTTGCCATTCTGGCCAGGCGGCCCACTGCCCCAGAGCGGCACCCGCAGTCAACCCCAGCAGCGGAACACCGTACAACGCCAGAGCACTGCGAGCGACAGCGCCTTCGGGTAACTCCACCATCACTTGATCACCCACCTGCAGCGAGTGCCCGGTTATCGGCACCCAGAGCGATACTGGACGACCCAATTCTTTCAGAGCTTGTTGACCACAACCCGATCTGGCCTGACAAGAAGCACAGGCTGATGCCTGAACGCCTTCAACCCAGACTCCCTGAGCATCAATGGTCGTGACTCGCACCCGTTCTTTCATGATTCAGCTCCTGGTACAGCGACAGAATGAGCGATTTTCCGAGCCGTGGGCAAAGGCAACTCCCCCACCAGAGTGATGCGGTATTCCCGTCCCTGTTCTTGTCGATGCACCACCACCGCCGACGTTGCGCCCCAACGATTTTCAACGTCTGTCATGGAATGCTGTGTAACCGCCTCTACAAAGACAGAGAAAGCCGCCAAACCATCGGTATACATCGCCGAGACACGCTGCTGGTCATAGGTTTGTCCGGTACGGGCAAATCCAATCGGCACCCAACCTGGACGCCAGTTCATACCGTCCGGCAGTGGCTGCATCACAGCAGATTCAAGATGAGGGGCTATACGATGGCCACGCCCTGAGGCATCGAACTCAGAAAAAGGCAGGCGCTTGCCCACTTCAATACTGGCGAATTGATAACGCTCCAGGACACGCTGCTGGGCGTCCAGCAAATCAGACCGCAACAACAACCCGTTTGTTTTGTCCAGCCACAAGCGGTGGCCATAACGGTGTCGATCCCAGGGAGCGACATCCACCACCACCACGGCTCGACCAGCAACCCGGCCTTTCCCGGCCATGCCCAATTGATAGTGTTTTTGTATCTGGGAAATATTGTCCCGCACAGCGCTGGCCAGACTGCCAACAGAAGGGGCGTGGGAACGAACAGCGTGATCACCGGGATGCGTACACGTGGTTTCATGACCCACGCGCACAATTTCCCGCTCTTCACCTGTCAAATGCACAATTTTTTCGTACTCAATGCCTTCAACCACCATGTGGCTAATCGACAATGTCTGCCAGGCCCGACTGTCACCAAATACCAGCACACCCTGATAATCGGTTTCCTTGACAGCGTGAGACATTTTATCCAGCCATGCAGCCGCCTGATCGGGAGCCACCGGAGCTGCCAGCGCAGCATAGCTCAGCAAGCTGAACAGCAGACAGCACACACGTTTCATCAAGGCTGGCCATCATTTTCAAAATTGGATACCCGTGCAAATGGCATCAACCCTCGCCCGGTATTCAAGGCCGCGTGCTCGCTGTGCTGCATAACATAAGTACGCAACTTATCCTGGGCCTGACGCAACTCTTCTTCGGACAAAGTCTGCTGATCAGATGCCGTGGCTTGCAACGGCAAAGGCGAATATGGGAGAGACTCCGTCGTGGCAGCAACCAATTGCCCGCCACGGCCTGCCGGAATAATCGCCACCGGGGCAGAAGAGACCGGCACCTGGCTTGAGGCACCACCACTGATGGCCGCCACCGCAGGGGCTGATGCATCAATGGCTGGAGTATTCACCACTCTGGCACCCAACAGCACTGCCAGAGTTACGGAGGCCGCTACGGCACCGGACGTCAGCCAGTGAAATGTGCGTGAACGCTGTGACGTTGGCTCTGCAATTTGAACATCACTGCTAACTACATGCTCTTCGGGATGTGTGGAGGCCGGGACATCATCCATTGGGACACCATCCAGCGCCTGCATAATGCCCTGGGATAAATCCGTTGTAGATGCAGGTTCACCACGCATTACCGCACCCATCAACTGGTACCGGCCCCATTGTTCTTTTAATTCATCATCTTGTTCGGTCTGATTCAACAGACGCCGAATTTCCAGCTCGTCGGCTTCACCATCAACCAGTGCGGACAGGGATTCTTTCATACGATCATTCATCGTGGTTACCTTCTTACATCATCACGCGGAGGCACTCAGAAGAGGCTGCATTTTCTTTTCAATCGCTTCCCTGGCACGAAAAATTCGTGAGCGCACGGTTCCTATTGGGCAACTCATGACATCTGCAATTTCTTCGTAGCTCAAGCCATCCATTTCACGCAGGGTAATCGCCATGCGTAAGTCTTCGGGCAATGCTGAAATTGCATCAAAAACAACTTTCTGCAACTGATCCCGCTGCAGCAAGCCATCAGGCGTATCAATATCTTTCATTGGCGTGTGATCACCGAAGAACTCGGCATCTTCCGGGTCGATTCCCTGAGTCGGTGTCTTGCGGCCCCGGCTGACCAGATGGTTTTTAGCGGTATTGACGGCAATGCGATACAACCAGGTATAAAAGGCGCTGTCACCACGGAAGTTTGGCAAGGCCCGGTAGGCTTTGATAAACGCTTCCTGAGTGACATCCTGGGCTTCGGCATGATCCGAAATAAACCGTCCCACCAGAGACAAGATGCGGTGTTGATACTTGACGACCAGCAAGTCAAAGGCACGACGATCGCCTTTCTGAACTCGGGCAACCAATTGTCGATCGGTTTGTTGGTGGTCTGTCATGTTCTGTTCCGAAGCCTTGCCAGGCTGTTGTTTGTACAATACTGCCGTATTCACGTTGGCCTCTCCATAGTGGCGGTCTCCGATAGAGTCAGCCGTTTTCAAGAAGTTCCCGAGTGACCTTGCGCAGTATTTCAGGCACATCGATTGTTGACCGGGAGAGGTAACTGGCATTATACGGGTTTATTTCTCTGTTACATCGGATTCCAATGAATCAGCCCTTGTCTTTTGATGTCCTGATTATCGGCAGCGGTGCCGCCGGACTGACCCTCGCCCTGTCTCTGCCCGACAGCATGGACGTTGCTATTATCAGCAAAGATGCCCTCGACGCCGGTTCAACACGCTGGGCGCAGGGGGGAGTCGCTGGCGTATTGGATGAAACCGATACCGTTGAAGCCCATGTGGACGACACCCTGGATGCTGGTGCAGGCTTGTGTCATGAACCGGCCGTCAAGTTCACCGTCAGCCACTCACAGGCCGCAATCCAGTGGTTGATTGATCAGGGCGTGCCCTTTACCCGCGAAGATGGCGAGCACTTTCATCTGACGCGAGAAGGCGGCCATAGTGCTCGACGCATTATCCATGCAGCCGATGCCACCGGCATTGCCATCTCGGACACGCTGATTCAACGCGCACAGGAAAAATCCAATCTGCACCTGTTCGACCATTACATCGCCATTGATCTGATTACCCGAGAGAGACTCGGACTGGATGGCAGTGGCTGCGTCGGTGCCTATTTCCTGAACAAGAAGAACAAGTCGGTCGAAGCCATTCGTGCGAAGTCTGTTGCATTAGCAACCGGCGGTGCCAGCAAGGTCTATCTGTATACCAGCAACCCCGATGGCGCTTCTGGCGATGGTATTGCCATGGCCTGGCGGGCGGGCTGCCGGATCGCCAATATGGAGTTCAATCAATTCCATCCAACTTGCCTGTATCACCCGATGGCCAAATCCTTTTTGATCACAGAAGCCGTACGGGGCGAAGGTGGCCACCTGCTGCTGCCAGATGGTGATCGCTTTATGGAACGCTTTGATGCGCGTGGCGAACTGGCACCACGAGACATTGTTGCCCGTGCCATTGACCATGAAATGAAACGTCTGGGAGCTGACTGCCTCTATCTCGACATCAGTCACAAACCGGCTGATTTTCTGAAACAGCATTTTCCAACCATCTACGAGCGCTGCCTCAAACTCGGCATTGATATCACCAAAGAACCCATCCCGGTTGTTCCCGCTTCCCACTATACCTGTGGTGGTGTTGTGACCGACGAATATGGCCGTACCGATATCGAGCACCTGTACGCGATTGGTGAAACAGCCTGCACTGGATTACACGGTGCCAACCGACTGGCCAGTAACTCGTTGCTCGAATGTCTGGTATATGCCCGCTCGGCTGCCGAACACATCACTCAAAACCTGAGCCAATTGGATGCACCAGAGATCCCGGTCTGGGATGCCAGCCAGGTGACCAACTCGGATGAAAACGTGGTGATTTCCCACAACTGGGACGAACTCAGGCGCTTTATGTGGGATTACGTTGGTATCGTCAGAACCACCAAACGTCTGGTCAGAGCTAAACACAGGGTCAAGCTACTACGGCAAGAAATTCAGGAATTTTACAGTCATTACGAAGTGACCAGCGATCTGCTGGAGCTGCGCAATCTGGTGGACGTGGCGGAAATCATCATTCGTTCGGCCTTGCAGCGCAAGGAAAGCCGGGGGCTGCATTACAGTCTCGACTACCCCGCGCCTTTGCCCCGCGCTTTTGACACCTTACTCAGCGCCAAATACCTCAAGGAACTGGGAGAGCTTTGAGCGTTCAGGAGCAGTCCCGATTATGAAAAAACTACCCTGTGCGGAATGGCATCCGGCAGGGTATCAAAGATGACCGTACAGGCAGGCTCGAAACCGTCGGAACTCTTCTTCAGAGGAAAAGCTGTCAGCCCTGAGAACCAGAGCGTCCCAAGGCCAGACTGACCAACGCAAGACCACCAGACGGGAGCGCCTTAAAGAATGTGAGCGCCAACTTACATCCAGCCGGTTACCGTCTTTGTACAACCACCAGCCCATGGCATCCAGACCGATGCGCTGAATGCGCTGTTCCGGCCAAACGTACCGTTTGTGCCAGAGCAGCACACCACCCCCGAGCACCATCAGCATCGCGACACTGAACAGGTTATCAGTCATGCCCAGAAAACCAATGATCCCCAGAGGTATCATCAAGGCCGCGCCATCCAGATAGCCTTGCCACCGGGACGGACGCAGCGACCATTCACAGGCTTCGGGTACGGGCATGTTCCAGCACAAGATTCACAATGCGATTCATATCCGGGTCTTCCGGTTCAATGCGCTCCATAAACCAGGTGAACAAATCAGCGTCTTCGCAGTCCAGTAAATCCTTGTAACGCTTCTGATCATCGGCAGGAAGGCCACGGTAGGCTTCTTCAATAAACGGCTTCAACAGCACATCCAGCTCCAGCATGCCGCGACGGCTGTGCCATGTCAGGCGTCTTACTTCAATTTCGTCTGTCACATTTTTCTCCTGTGGTAAGGCCATAGATTATACCAGTGCAAAAATCATGGAAAGACATACCAACCCGAGAGCAAAACGGTATTTTGCCCTCAGAATAACAAATCCCGGTTAACCTGAAGCGGCCTCGGCGGTTACACTAAAAAGCATATCATTTCATTGAGCAAACACATGGTTTCATCCATCAATACCGCGAATACTGCACCCTCTTTTGGGTTGCTGGAAGTTGCAGGCCCTGACAGCGAGCGCTTTCTGCAAGGCCAACTGACCTGTAACGTTGCCAACCTGCCTTCAGAAGCGTGGCAATTTGGTGCCTGCTGCACGGCCAAAGGCCGCATGGTGGCCAACTTTATCATCGCCCGCGATGGTGATCGCTTTGTCCTGCGCCTGCCATCCGACATGGTCGCAATTTTGCAGCAACACCTGAGCAAATACGCGGTTTTCTTCAAAACCCGCCTGCAACCACTGGACTGGAGTCAATGCCGCCGGGTGAATCAGGACAACCCAAACAGCGCGCTAAGCAGTACAGAATGGCAACTTGCCTTCCCGGATGGCCGCACCGAAATCTGGTCAGACAGCGAAGCCGAATCCAATGCACCAGAGCAACACTGGTCGCAAGCCGATATTCAAGCGGGTATTGGCTGGGTGACGGCTGACAGCACCGAAGCCTGGATTCCCCAACACATTGGCTGGCAGCACCTGAATGGCATCAGCTTTAACAAAGGCTGTTACACCGGCCAGGAAGTTGTGGCTCGATTGCAGTATCTGGGTAAAAGCAAACGTCAACTGGTGCGCTTTGAGCTACCAGAGCCTCAGAAAGCTCCGGTCATGACGCCCATTGTTCGAGCTGATAATGGCAAGGAATGCGGGGAGCTGGTGGCCTTGTCCGGTCAATACGGATTGGCCATTGTGCAAGGCCTGGATGCGAATGCAGCGCTGACCCTGAATGGCATCGAACTGCAACAGCCAGCCCCGGCTTTTGACGAATCCGACGCATGCTGACCCTGCTCGCTGCCGTGCTGGTGACTCTCTTGCTGGGAGGCGGCATTGCAGCCATTTTGTATCTGACTCAAAGCCAGCGGCAATCTTCGCTGAAGCACCTGGCCAGACATCTGGCCTGTGATTATCAGTCGCTGGCTTCTCTGGATCATGAAACCCGCCATGCCGGGTTTCGCCTGACCACCGCCGGGCAAACCCCTCAGGTACGGCATCAGATATCCGGGCAGTATCGGAAAATTCCCTTCAAAGCGTTCGACTATGGCCTGGTCACGCCTTCCGGTGTTCAAACACAAACGGTGATTATGATCGAGACGCACACGTTAGCGTCCGGTGCCTTATACATCAGCAAGCACACCAGTTGGCAAACGGATACGTTTGTCGATCAGGAAATCGTGGCTCGGGCAGCTCTGCGGCCATTACCAGCCGGGGTGACACCCGCTGCTTTATCGCACCATCAACTGTTGTCTGAGCATCCTTCTCACCTGATGCCCCTATTGCAAAACGGGCTGCTGGACTGGCTGCAAAATCACCCGGACGTCTCTCTGGAATACAGTAACCGGCTACTGATGGTGTATCGCCCTGGCTTATTAATGTCAGCAGGTGGCATTGAATCAGCACTCTCTGAATTGGAACGACTCCATACATGCCTGACAACACCTCCAATCTGACGTTTCACCCAACTTCTCACCCAACTTCTCACCCGACCTCCAGGCTGAGTCACACCTGTTGTTACTATCAGGCCAGCGCCCAACGGCTAAACCAATTCTACAAGCAACACCACCATGAAGGCCGAATGCACCCGGATGATATTGGTATCCTGCTCTGCACGCCCGATCTAACACCCGTCAGTGCGCTGCGCCTGATTCAGCACCCCAACACCTGGCGATTGCGACATCTATTCACCGCCCCCGCACAACGCCAACAAGGGCTGGCCAGCCACTTACTGGAACTCACCCTGCATCGCGCCCACTGCGAGCCAGCAATCACCGACATCAGCCTGATCTGCACGACCGAACTGATGCCGTTCTATCAGCAGCATGGGTTTCGGTCGCCATCAGAACAACCACTCATACTTCTGCAACGATTTCACCTGAACCGGACAGAACTCAAGCTGCTGCGCTCAAGCCAATACCAACTGCTGCACTGCCCGATGATTCAACCAGCCCCGCTCAAGCCTCTCTGAAAACATTCAGCTTGATTGGCTCTTGGCATACAATGCCCGGCTTTCTCGCAACTGCGCACCTGCTTCAGAGGAGCCCGCTATGGCCGCCAGGCAAACGCCGATGATGACTCAATATCTTGGCATCAAGGCAGAATTCCCGAACACCCTGCTGTTCTATCGCATGGGGGATTTTTACGAGCTGTTCTTCGACGATGCAAAACAAGCGGCGCACCTGCTGGACATTACCCTGACAGCGCGAGGTCAGAGTGAAGGGCAACCCATTCCCATGGCCGGTGTGCCCTACCACTCAGCCGACAACTACATTGCCCGGCTGGTCAAGCACGGGCAGTCCATCGCCATTGCCGAACAGATCGGTGATCCGGCGACCTCCAAAGGCCCGGTCGAACGCAAGGTCGTTCGTGTCATCACACCGGGCACTCTGACCGATGAGGCCTATCTCGACGAGCGCCGTGACAACTTGCTGGTGGCCGTCAGCCATCACAGCAAAGGGGCGGGAGTGGCCACCCTGGAAGTCAGCAGCGGGCGATTCTCCGTCGTCGAAGTCGCCACCGATGAAGAGCTGTTAGCAGAGGTTGAACGACTGCGACCGGCTGAACTGCTGTACAACGAAAATGACTCAGTACCAGCCGCTATCCGCGAGCGCGATGGGGCCAGAGGCATGGCACCCTGGCATTTCGACTCAGACACCGCGTTTCGTTTGTTAACCCAACAGCTCAAAACCCGAGACTTGCGCGGCTTTGGTTGCGAGCACATGACCTTGGCCATCTGCGCTGCCGGAGCATTGCTGCATTACGCCCGCGATACCCAGCGCAACGATTTGCCACACGTGCGCTCTCTCCAGGTCGAGCACCCGGATGACGCTATCGTGATTGACCCGGCCAGCCGCCGGAATCTGGAAATTGACGTTAATCAGCAGGGTGACACGGCCCATACACTGGCCTGGGTGATGGATAAAACCGCCACCGCCATGGGCAGCCGTTTGTTGAAACGCTGGCTTAATCGCCCTTTGCGCCATCGTCCAATTCTCGAACAGCGCCAGGCGTTGATCCAACAACTTGCCGATACCGGCATCTGGGAAACCTTGCAGCCTCTGCTGAAGCAAATCGGCGATATCGAACGCATTCTCTCACGTGTCGCGATTGGCTCCGCCCGCCCCCGCGACCTGGCTCGTCTGCGCGATGCCCTGACCTTGCTGCCGCAGGTTCGTGAACAACTGGAACCGCTGGACAGCATTCTGGCCCGTCAGCTATGGGCCGATGTGCAGGAATTCCCGGAATGGCAACAGCGCCTGCAAGCCGCCATCATCGAGAATCCGCCCGTGGTGATTCGTGACGGCGGCGTAATCGCCAACGGCTACGACGAGGAACTGGATGCGCTGCGCGAGTTGAGTGAAAACGCCGGCGACTATCTGGTCAAACTGGAAACCCGTGAGCGCGAACGCACCGGCATTGCCACGCTGAAAGTCGGCTACAACCGGGTACACGGCTACTACATTGAAATCAGCAAAGCACAGTCAGCCGATGCTCCGACCGAGTACATTCGCCGCCAGACGCTGAAAAATGCCGAGCGTTTCATCACGCCGGAATTGAAAGAATTTGAAGACAAGGCTCTGAGTGCCAAAAGCCGTGCCCTGAGCCGTGAAAAGCACCTGTACGACACACTGGTTGTGGATTTGGGATTGACGCTGAACCCCTTGCAAACGTCTGCGGCGGCGTTGGCACAGCTGGATGCCATCACCAACCTGACGGAACGTGCTGATACGTTACGGCTGGTTGCTCCGGAATTCTCGGATGAAACCGGCCTTGTTATTCGTCAGGGACGTCACCCGGTGGTAGAGCAGTTGATCGACACGCCTTTTGTGGCCAACGATACCGAACTGACGCCACAGTCGCGGATGCAAATCATCACTGGCCCGAACATGGGCGGTAAATCGACTTATATGCGCCAGGTCGCTTTGATTACCTTGCTGGCCCACATCGGCAGTTACGTTCCAGCCGATTATTGTCGTCTGAGCCTGGTTGATCGCATTTTCACCCGCATGGGTTCATCCGACGATGTTGCAGGCGGACGCTCAACGTTTATGGTCGAGATGACCGAAACCGCCAACATTCTCCACAACGCCACGCCCAACAGTCTGGTGCTGATGGATGAGGTGGGACGCGGCACCAGCACATTTGACGGACTGTCGCTGGCCTGGGCCAGTGCCGGGCATCTGGCCGAGAACATTCATGCTTTCACCCTGTTTGCGACCCACTATTTTGAAATGACGGCCTTGCCAGACTCGTACGACAATGTCGTCAATGTTCACCTGAAAGCAACCGAGCACGAAGATCGTATTATTTTTCTTCATGCCGTCGAATCAGGCCCAGCCAGCCAAAGCTACGGCTTGCAGGTGGCTCAGTTGGCCGGGGTGCCTGATGGCGTCATTCAATCAGCGCGCAGTCAGCTCAACAAACTGGAGCAAGGCAGCCTTCCACCGACCAGCCAGGTGTTTCAGGAGCCTCATTCGCCACCGCATCAGGCAGACATGTTTGCCGCTCCCCCCTCAAAGCTGGAAGTCATGCTGGAGAAGGTCACCCCCGATGACCTGACGCCCAGGGAAGCACTGGAGCTGATCTATAGGATGAAACAGCTATAAGGTTATGCCAGTTGCGGGGCGCATGCCCTGCACCTAGAATGCAACCAATAAAGCCGAGCAAAGTACTCTGCTATTTTTTACTGTGATTTTTATGCACCGAGCAAATCCGCTCTGAGAGGAGAGAAGCAATGACGTTTGTCGTTGGAGAAAACTGCATTAAATGCAAACACACCGATTGTGTCGAAGTCTGTCCAGTCGATTGTTTTTATGAAGGCCCGAATTTTTTGGTAATCCACCCGGATGAGTGTATCGATTGTGCGCTGTGTGAGCCGGAGTGCCCTGTAGAAGCCATCTTCTCAGAAGACGAGCTGCCTGCTAATCAGGAGCAGTTTATTGAGTTGAATGCGGAGTTAGCCGATACCTGGCCAAATATCACCGAAATGAAAGAATCTCCCGCAGATGCCGAAGAGTGGGATGGCGTACCCAATAAAATCGAAATGCTGGAACGATAAGAGCATTTGAATCAAGAAGGAAATTCATGAGCACAAGCAGCGACCCCGCTACTTTGCTCATTCCTTCCGATGAAACGGCGAGAAAGGCTTCTGGCCGTTTTTATCCCCCAACACCCTTATTCCGCCGCAAACAGGGCAGTCGCATCCAAGCCCTGGCTTTCCATCACCACACGCAGGCGTTTCAATCCATCCACCTGAATCTGACGTACACGCTCACGAGTCAGGCCAATTTCCTTCCCGACTTTTTCCAGCGTAGTCACTTCATGTCCTCGCAAACCGAAACGGCGAGACAATACTTCACGCTGTTTTTCAGGCAGTTCATCCAACCAGCGATTCAGGCTGTTGTGCAGGTCATTGTTTTGCAGTTCCTGTTCCGGGCCACAAGAGTTTTCATCGGCCACCGTATCAACAACCGTACGGTCGGTGTCGGTTCCAACAGTCACATCCAGCGAGGTCGTGCGCTCATTCAGCTTCAACAAGCGTTTAACATCTGCCACAGGCTTGTCTACATGGCGGGCTATGTCTTCTGCGGTCGGTTCATGATCCAGTATCTGAGCCAGCTCCCGACCCGCTCGCAAATAGCCATTCAGTTCTTTGACAACATGAATCGGCAAACGAATGGTACGTGTCTGATTCATCAATGCCCGTTCAATGGTCTGACGAATCCACCAGGTCGCGTAGGTCGAAAAACGGAAGCCGCGTTCGGGATCAAATTTCTCAACCGCCCGAATCAAACCCAGGTTGCCTTCTTCAATCAGATCCAGCAAAGGCATGCCGCGATTCAGATAACGACGGCAAATTTTCACAACCAGTCGCAGGTTGCTTTCAATCATGCGGCGTCGGCCAGACTCATCGCCCTTGCGAGCCAGACGCGCAAAATGTACTTCTTCTTCGGCTGACAGCAGAGGTGAAAAACCGATCTCGTTCAGATACAGCTGCGTTGCATCCATATCCTTGTGCGAGGACTCACCTGCTTCGTATTCTTTGTTTTGGTTGCTTTTTTTGGAGTTATTGCCTTGAGCCTGCTCATCAAACAGAACCGTGACATCTCTTAGTGGATAAGCCATGTTCACCCCCGCCTTATCGTTATTTATTGGTTTGGCCAGTTGCCTGTTCAGGGTAGATACATTTATCGTGCCATAACGGGTGAAAACCGGACTGACACGACCACAAAACGATGTCAGCGCTTGGGCAGATAGTAGAGCGGGTCCACTGGTTTGCCGTTTTTCCGGATCTCAAAGTGCAGTTTGACACTATCGGTGCCGGTAGATCCTATTTCAGCGATCTTTTGGCCAGCTTTGATACTTTGGCTCTCTTTCACAAGAATTTTACGAGCATGAGCGTAGGCACTCAGATAGGCGTCATCGTGCTTGATAATCACCAAATTACCGTAGCCTCTGAGACCTTGCCCGGCATAGACAACAGCCCCGGAAGCCGCAGAAACTATGGGCTCGCCGCTTTTTCCAGCCAAATCAACGCCTTTGTTAACCGGCTCAGATGATGAGAATTTCGCCAGTAGTTTTCCCTTCGCAGGCCATAGCCATTGACCCGCTGCCGGAGCACTTCCCGAGGTTTCCGGTTTCTTCGCAACCGGAGCCGGAGCCGGTTTTTTCACAGCAACAGGCTTGGGTTTCGGTACTTCTTTAACATCAGGCTGCGGTTTAACCGATGGCACAACAGGCGGGGGCACCGCCACCACAACCGGTTTGGATTTTTTTTCAATGACAGGTGCTGAAGGCTTGGGTGTAGACGGTTTCTTCGCAGGTTGAACCGGTTTTTTCGCAGCTTGAACAGGTGGTTTTGGCACGCTGCGCGTTTTGCTTCTCACATTGCGAATATCAATGTGCTGTCCTGGAAAAATGGTAAACGGGCTTTGAATATTGTTGCTGGCTGCCAAATCCATCGGATTCAGGCCATATTGCCAGGCGATACCGTACAGCGTGTCGCCTTTCTCGATACGATGAAAACCGGCTTTGACAGGTTGAGACTCCACTCGCGGAGTCTGTCGCTCAACCCGGCTGCCTGTTCCCTCAGACGCATGACCAAACTTGCGTTCAACGGATACAAAGCCTCCGGAGGAACACCCCGCCAAAGCAACTGCGATAAGCATAGGAGAAAATCGAGAAGTTCGTGCCATAGTGTTCCGAAATTATGTAAAGATTCGTTTCAGTTGGTTTCAGAGCGGTTAGCCAACCATTCCATTGCCAACACCAAAGCCGCACCGGCCACCATCAGACAGAGTGCCCACCATAGCGAAATATCCCCATCAGGCAAGATATTCACCTGATGCACAGGAACGGTTTCCCCCCGACTGTTGGTGCGAGTGGTCAAGGTGTCTTTCCAGGGCCAGACTTTCAGCAACGATCCCACCATAAAGCCGGTCAGGACTGAAAATGTCTGGTAACGATAGTGATCCAGCAACCAGGTCAATATGCGGGAGAACGCCATCAACCCCACTAACGCACCACTGCCGAACAGTGCCATGATGCCCAGATCAAGGTTCTTCAAAGCGCCCAGAATCGGCTCGTACAACCCCATCAACAGCAGAATAAAACTGCCCGAAATGCCCGGTAAAATCATCGCACAAATAGCAATGCTGCCCGCTCCAAACACGATCAGCGGCGTTGCTTCAATCGACCCTGGAGATGCGGTACTGATCCAGCCTGCAATCACAGCCCCGGCAACCAACAAGGCAATCGACACCGGATTCCAGTGCTTGATTTCTTTGCCGACGTGAACAATCGACGCCAGAATCAACCCAAAAAAGAATGACCACAACCAGACAGGATAGTGCAACAAAAGAAAGTGGATGCCTTTTGCCAACGATAACAAAGCCACCAGTACGCCACTTCCCAATACCAGCAGGAAAGTGCCATTAATGTGCTCCCAGGCCGCCTTTGGCCCTTGTTGAAATAACAGCTTTAGCGCTGCTGCATCAACGTTGCGAATACTGCCCAACAACTGATCGTAAATTCCGGTTACAAAGGCGATTGTTCCACCCGATACTCCCGGAACCACATCCGCGGCCCCCATGGCCAACCCTTTGAAAAACAACCACATGTGGCGCATGAAAGGCCCTCGTTTGAATATTGCAGAATAGAAGAAATGGCCCAGACAGAGTGGGCACAAGAAGATGTTTGGGCAAACCCCTAGCGCTGAACACCCGACAGAAAAGGCACGAACAAGGCTTCTTCTACCACTTCCGTGTGAAATTCGTCACCCTCTCGAGTGACCAGTGTCAAAACCTGTGTATCTTGCCCCACGGGTAAAATCAGACGGCCACCATCGGCCAGTTGGTCCTTGAGAGATTGAGGGACTTCAGCCGGTGACGCCGCTGCCAGAATGCCATCGAATGGCCCTTTCTCAGCCCATCCCCAACTGCCATCCGACAGGGTCAGCTCAATATTCTGATAACCCAGCTCCTGCAATTGGCGACGAGCGCGCACATGCAGGGCTTCGATTCGCTCAACACTGAATAACTGATCAACAAACGGGCTCAAAACAGCCGATTGATAGCCACAGCCCGTACCAATTTCCAGCACATTATCCAGTTTGCTGCGATCACCCAACAATAATTCGGTCATGCGGGCCACGGTATAGGGCCGACTGATGGTCTGCCCATAACCAATCGGTATCGACTGGTCTTCGTAGGCACGATGCGCCAGTGCGGATTCAAGAAACAGATGCCTTGGTGTACTGCCGAGCACCGACAGTACGGCCTCATTTTTAATTCCCAGATCGCGTAATTTCTTGATCAGGCGATTCCGGGTTCGTTGGGAGGTCATACCGATCCCCTCCCGTGTCAAATCAACATCAGCCATTATCTATCCAGAACTGCGCTCATATTCTCCAGCACAGTGTGTTGTGTCATGTCCATTTGAATCGGTGTGATGGAAACATAGCCGGAGGCAATGGCATCGAAATCGGTTCCCGATCCCGAGTCTGCCACCGCACCCGCTGCCGAAATCCAGTAACACTGCTTGCCTCGGGGGTTAGTTGTCAGCACCGGGTTGTCGGAACGGTGTCGGTGTCCCAATCGCGTGACGCGATATCCTTTTATAGCTTCTAGAGGAAGATCCGGCACATTGATATTAATGACCGAATTCGCAGGCAAGGCCAACGCATCCAAACGAGGTAACAAGGTCAATAACACCTTGGCTGCCGTATCAAAATGCTGTTTGCCCACCAGAGAAATTGCAATCGGTGTACAGGGCAAAAATCGCCCTTCCATTGCTGCAGCCACGGTGCCGGAATACAGCACATCATCCCCCAGGTTCGCGCCCGCATTAATACCTGCGATTACCCGCTCACAGCGATCCCGAAAGAGGCTATTCACACCCAGATGAACGCAATCGGTAGGCGTGCCATTCAGGCAAATATCGCCGTTATCCAGTTCAATAGGATGCAGTGGACGATCCAGCGTGAGGGAATTGCTGGCACCGCTGCGATCTCTGTCCGGTGCAATCACATGCAGTTCATGGCCCGCATCACCCAGATACCGGGCCAGAGTTCGCAAGCCTGTGGCATGCACACCATCATCATTGGATAACATCAAACAAGACATCAGGCGTCTCCGGGAAATTTCCGTTCGGGTTCCTGCACAGACAACAACTCACGCAGTAACGAGGTCGCATAATACCCGGCTCCCAATGAAAAGGAGAGCTGCAAATTCAAATCATGCGCGTCACCTTCGAGCCACTGCCATTGAAGATCCTGTGCCGTCACTGCCAGAGCACGCCGCTCTTGAGACAAACCAGCATGCTCAAGCGCATCGCAAACGGCCTGACAGGTTTGTGTGATTTCCTGCTCCAGAACACCCGTTTCAGCGCTGGACAGTGTGCGGCCACGTCCCCAGAGCGGGCCTGTAGGGAATGCTTCAGGATCTCCTGCCAGCGCGGTCAGCCAATTACTCTGACGCACCCGCTCTGCCAATACCTGATTAAAAACCCAGGAACGTACCGCCGACAAATAGATGCTTTTCTTCGAGCGCTGGCGAACCCGTTTTTTGCCAGTCAGCATTGCCATGCCCGCTTCCAGGTTGCCGCCATCGTGACCAAACCGCTGCTCACCAAAATAGTTGGGATAGCCATGCGCTTTCAGTTGGGCCAGATTGCTTTCCAAAAGCTCTCGGTCACCGCACACATCCCGCAACCGGATCGTGAAACGATTACCATCCAGCTCGCCCCGTCGCAATTTCCGGCGATGACGCTGTTGTTTCAGTACGGTGAATTCTTCATTTTCAACCAGCGTCAGATCGGGCGTTTCCTGAGTTGGCAGATACACACTGAACCACTGCTTGGTCACCGCATGGCGATCCTTGATGCCGGCAAAACCAACATCCTGCTCTTTCACGCCCGCCAGTTTTGCCAGTTGAGCAGCAACCCAAACAGTATTGGCACCGCGCTTTTCTACCCACAACCACAGGTGCTCACCCTCACCATCCAGAACTTCAGACAGCAGCTCTTCCACCTGAAAGTCTTCCGGTACGGATTTAAACAGTGCGCTGGCACCCGTGTCCGGATAGGCACACGGCCAGTTTTCAACAACCAGCGGACGCTGGGGAATATTAGTCATGCTTGTTACCTGTTTGTGTAACGAGTAAGGCTACAGCGTGAACGGCAATGCCTTCCTTGCGCCCAACATAGCCCAGTTTTTCCGTCGTGGTCGCCTTCACATTCACCGCTTTTACAGACACCGCCAGATCATCCGCAATCACAGCACGCATGCGTTCGATATGTGGCGACATTTGGGGGGACTGGGCAATGATCGTGATGTCCACGTTACCAACAGCAAATCCTTCTTTATTAACCAGCCCCATCACATGCCGCAGCAGCTGACGACTGTCAGCTCCTTCATATGCGGCATCAGTATCTGGAAAATGTTGGCCAATATCCCCCAGAGCCACGGCTCCCAGCAGGGCATCAGACAAGGCATGCAAGGCAACATCGCCATCAGAGTGGGCTTTCAGGCCATGGCTATGCGGGATACGCACGCCGCCCAACATGACAAAATCACCTTCATCGAAGGCGTGTACATCAAAACCGTGTCCAATTCTCATCGTTTTTCCTTTCAGAAGGACAAGCTCAGGCCAATCGGCCAGCCTGTTGCAAGAAAAGTTCTGCCAGAGCCAGGTCTTCCGGGCGAGTAACCTTGATGTTGTCCGCACGCCCGGCAATCAAGCGGGGAGAATGTCCCAGTGCTTCCAGAGCCGACGCCTCATCCGTCACCGGGATGTCCTGCTGCTGACAGTGTGCCAAAGCCTGTTTCAACAACCCAAGAGGGAACATTTGAGGAGTAAGCGCATGCCAGAGCTGTTCACGTTCAACCGTATGCTCGATGCACACATTGCCAGATTCATCCAGCTTGCCACGCTTCATGGTGTCGCGTGTCGGCGAAGCCAGAATTGCTCCCGGTCGCTGACGCTGAGACAGCAAGGCATCGATGTCCTCGTGAGTCAGGCAAGGGCGAGCCACGTCGTGAACCAGCACCCAGTCTTCTTCTGAAGCAAGCGCTGACAAACGCTGTAAACCGTTCAGAACCGAGTCACTGCGCTCTGCACCCCCGGATGCCAGCAGAATACGCTCATCCCGATAAAAGTCACTGTCAGGCCAATATTCATCCTCGTCCGACAGCACCAGTATCAGTTGATGTACATGCGGATGAGATAACAAGGCCGACAAGGTGTAGTCCATTAACAGGCGACCAGCAATGGTCAAGTACTGTTTGGGCCGGTCAGCCTGCATGCGGCTGCCGACACCAGCGGCGGGAACAACGGGCCAGATAGTCATGATTAGTCAGGTTCAACAAAAAGAATGAAGGCTTCCCCTTCCTGAATCAGCCCCAGATCTTCCCGGGCTTTTTCTTCCAGCATCGCGGTGCCATGGCGCAAGTCACGAATTTCCCGCCAATACTGGGCATTGGACGCTTCCAGTGCCTGAATATCCAGTTGCAGGTGATCGATTTCCTGCTTCATGGCCTGGTTTGCCAGCCAGCCGCTGTCATCAAACCAGATGCGATACAGAAACAGTCCTAACAAGGAAAGTCCCAGCACCAACATGACGCGCTTGTGCAGGCGATTGTTCATATCAGGTATTCAGGAAGTCAAAGGAGGTACGGTGCCGTCAAACGACACCGTATTTCGGAGGGGGCTTGGTCTTACTGGCCCTTGATTTCTTTCAGGCCGTTATAAGGCGCTTTCGCACCCAACTGCTCTTCAATGCGCAGCAGACGGTTATACTTGGCAACACGGTCTGAACGACACAGAGAGCCGGTCTTGATCTGGCCCGCACAGGTGCCCACTGCCAAATCGGCAATCGTGGTGTCTTCGGTTTCACCGGAACGGTGAGAGATCACAGCGGTGTAACCGGCATCTTTGGCCATTTTGATGGCTTCCAGCGTTTCGGTCAGGGAGCCAATCTGGTTGAACTTGATCAGAATGGAGTTACCGATGCTTTTCTCGATGCCTTCCGCCAGAATCTTGGTGTTGGTAACGAACAGATCATCACCGACCAATTGCACCTTGCTACCCAGCTTTTCAGTCTGGTATTTCCAGCCAGCCCAATCGGATTCATCCTGACCGTCTTCAATGGAAACGATTGGATACTGTTCACACAGCTCTGCCAGGTAGTCAGAGAATTCTTCAGCAGAGAAAACCTTGCCTTCACCTTTCAGGTCGTACTTGCCATCAACATAGAACTCGGAAGATGCACAATCCAGAGCCAGCGTGGTGTCATTGCCCAGCTCATAACCTGCGTTGCTGACGGCTTCCTTGATCGCTGCCAGAGCGTCGGCATTGGATGCCAGGTTAGGTGCGAAGCCACCTTCGTCGCCCACAGCAGTATTCAGGCCCTGTGCAGACAGAACTTTCTTCAGGCTGTGGAAGATTTCAGCGCCAGCGCGCAAGGCTTCAGCGAAGTTGGCAGCGCCAACTGGCTGAACCATGAATTCCTGAATATCGACATTGTTGTCGGCGTGCTCACCACCGTTGATGATGTTCATCATCGGAACCGGCATGCTGTACTGGCCTGCAGTACCATTGAGATCGGCAATGTGCTCGTACAACTCAACGCCTTTGGCCGTTGCAGCGGCTTTCGCGGCAGCCAGAGAGACGGCCAGAATGGCATTGGCACCCAGCTTGGCTTTGTTATCCGTACCATCCAGCTCCAGCATCTTGCTATCCAGAGCATTCTGGTCGGTCGCGTCCATACCAACCAGTTCAGGCTTGATCAGATCATTTACATTGGCAACGGCTTTCAGAACACCCTTACCCAAATAACGGCTTTTGTCGCCATCACGCAATTCCAGCGCTTCACGAGTACCGGTAGATGCACCCGATGGGGCGCAAGCCGTACCGAAGAATCCGCCTTCCAGCAGAACATCCGCTTCAATTGTTGGGTTACCGCGAGAATCCAGAACTTCGCGCGCCTTGATGTCTACAATCTTTGCCATGATGAAAAAGTCTCCGTGAGTCAGCAGTTGGGGCATCACCCCATAAGATTATTTTGAATTCTGTTGTGCCAGAGCAGCCGCGATAAAGTCCGCAAACAAGCCATGGCCATCGCGTGGTGTAGAAGTAAACTCCGGGTGGAACTGACAACCCACAAACCAGGGATGATCCACAACTTCCACGACCTCAACCAGCTCACCATCCATGGAACGTCCAGCGATTCGCAAACCGGCTTCTTCCAGTGCGGGAACCAGTGAGGAGTTCACTTCGTAACGATGACGATGACGTTCGGTAATGACTTCTGTGCCGTACGCCTTGGCAGTCAAGCTGTCGGCCTGCAAACGGCATTCTTGCCCACCCAGGCGCATGGTGCCACCCAAATCTGAATCTTCAGTGCGAACCTCGGTTTCACCTTCTGCGGTGATCCACTCGGTGATCAAACCCACAACCGGGTGTTCGGTTGACGCGCTGAATTCGGAAGAATGTGCGTCTTCCCAACCAACAACGTTGCGAGCAAATTCGATCACAGCAGCCTGCATGCCCAAACAAATGCCCAGGAAAGGCACCTTGTTTTCACGTGCGAACTTAACCGTCGCCAACTTGCCTTCCACACCCCGGTTGCCAAAGCCACCCGGTACCAGAATGGCGTCAACATCCGCCAGTTGTCCGGTGCCCTTGCGCTCAATATCTTCTGCGTCGATGTAGCGGATATGAACCTTGCGGCGATGGTGAATACCAGCGTGGTCAATGGCTTCAATCAGAGATTTGTAAGCATCCAGCAAGTCCATGTACTTGCCGACCATGGCGATGGTCACTTCACCTTCAGGGTTCAGTTTGGCATCGGCAACCTGTTCCCACTCGACCAGATCGGCTTCTTTGCAGGACAGATCAAATTTTTCAACGATCAAATCATCCAGGCCCGCCTGATGCAGCAACCCCGGAATTTTGTAAATAGTGTCGGCATCTTCCAGCGGAATGACCGCACGCTCTTCCACATTGGTGAACAGAGCAATCTTGCGCAGCGCAGACGCCTCAATCTTGTGATCGGAACGACACAACAACACATCAGGCTGCAAGCCGATGGTGCGCATTTCCTTCACAGAGTGCTGGGTCGGCTTGGTCTTGGTTTCACCGGCTGTGGCAATGTATGGAACCAGCGTCAGATGCATTGACAACGCACGACGAGAGCCCAGCTCCACTTTCATCTGACGAACGGCTTCAAGGAATGGCTGGGATTCGATATCCCCTACCGTGCCGCCAATTTCGACCAGCGCGACATCAGAGCCTTCTGCACCTTCGAATACACGGCGTTTGATTTCGTCGGTAATATGCGGAATCACCTGCACCGTACCGCCGAGGTAATCGCCACGACGTTCCTTGGCCAGTACATCGGTGTAAATACGCCCGGTAGTAAAGTTGTTGCGACGACTCATGGTCGTACGGATAAATCGCTCGTAATGACCCAGGTCGAGGTCAGTTTCAGCGCCATCCTCGGTCACAAATACCTCACCGTGCTGGAAAGGGCTCATGGTACCGGGGTCTACATTGATGTAAGGATCAAGCTTGAGCATGGTGACCTTAAGGCCACGGGCTTCCAGAATGGCAGCCAGAGATGCAGAAGCGATGCCTTTCCCCAACGAAGAAACAACACCACCAGTGACGAAGATAAATCGTGTCATAGAGGATCCGCGAAAAGAGATGAAAAATCGATTGGAAGGTGAGAACAACCTTCTCTCAAGATGGGAGGGCAGACTACCAGAATCCTGAAGGCGGGTAAATTTGTTTGCGCTATTAATCTGCTTTCTTGGCTATGACACTGACTTAAGCTACACCCTCTTCAATAACAAGGATGTTTTTTATGCCGTTATGGTGTCTCAGTTATCCCAGTCAGGGCCACGCTTTACTTTTAAGTCAGCTTGACGCACTGTGACCGCCCTAACGTCTGTTTTATCCAACGAGTACAGGAAGGCGATTGATGCTTATCATCAATACATGCACAAACATACACGCTTCCCACTGGTGGCTGGCTTCTTTGCCAACGGCCAGTTAACTCGTTCTATTGACTGGCTGCGGACACTCCGCCGTCAGTTGATGTTTCATCTCCTGGTATCTGATCCCCGCAGCCACAATCGCCACTCAACCCAAGGAGATACCCGTGGCTGCAACTTCCGAACAACACCGCAACGCTCTGATACTGGCTCTGGCCGGTGCTCTGCTGTTTTCCACCAAGCCAATTCTGATCAAGTGGCTCTACAGTCAGGAAGTTGGCGTGCTGGCCATGATGTGGCTGCGTATGTTGCTGTCGCTCCCCTTCTATCTGGTGGTCGGCTGGCTCGCCTGGTGCAAGCTGGAAACTCCCGCTTCTGCCACAGCCATTCTGAAAGCCGCCCTGACCGGTTTGCTGGGCTACTACCTGGCCTCTTTGCTGGACTTGTCCGGGTTGCAATACGTCAGCGCCCAATTGGAACGCCTGCTGCTGTACGCCTATCCGACGCTGGTGGTGATTCTGGGAGCGCTGCTGTTTGGGCATGCGTTCCACATTCGCATGCTGGCTCCGATGGTACTGACCTACGCCGGGCTGGCACTGATGTTCGGACAGGACCTGAGCTTTCTGGAGTCTGGCAGTCATCGGGACTTGCAGCGAGGCACTCTGCTGGTACTGGGCAGTGCCTTCGCCTTTGCGCTGTACCTGCTCTATAGCAAGTCCTCCATCGCACGTCTGGGCAGCATGCTGTTTACCGCCATTGCCATGACGTCAGCGTCTATTGCTACTGCTGTTCATTACGCGTTCAGTGATGAGTTTCAGGGTTCCATGCTGACCTTGCCAGACTACTCCACAGCGGTTTGGATTGGCCTGATCAGCCTGGCAATATTTGCTACGGTATTGCCTTCATTTCTGGTCAGTGCCGCGATCAAGCATCTGGGAGCCGCCACAACCAGTCTGACCGGCACACTTGGTCCGGTTGCGACCACGTTATTGGCCGTGGTGTTTCTGGATGAACCCTTTACGCCCATCGGCGTGGTGGGCATGAGCATGGTAATTGGCGGCGTCTGGATACTGAGTCGAATGAAAACCACTGGGAGCTGATACAAAAACAGGGCTGATTTCTCAGCCCTGCTCGGTGTTTCTCTCAGACATTTCCGTCGATTCAAGCGGTCTCGGCGACCTCAGCAAGCGTGGGATAATCGGTATAGCCTTCTGCACCGGGAGAATAGAACGTCGCCGGGTTGGCCTCATTCAGCGGTGCTTTCTGCTCAAAGCGCTCCACCAGATCCGGGTTGGCAATGTAAGGCACACCAAAGGCGACGGCATCCGCCAGGCCGCTTTGAACGGTTTGTTCTGCCTCTTCACGACCGTATCCCATATTCACCATCAGATTACCCTGATACAGCTCTCGCGCTGGAGTCACGACATCACCTTGCTGTTCACCCAGAAAATCCGCACGCATCAGGTGCCAATAAGCCAGGTCAAAACGATTCAATTGTTCGGCCAGCCAGGCGGTCAACCCAACCGGATCACTGTCTTGCATGCTGTTATAACCGTTCAGAGGCGAAGTGCGGACACCTACGCGACGACTTCCCCAGACGCCGATCACCGCATCCAGTACTTCAAACAGCAGACGAGCACGATTTTCCCGGCTACCACCGTAATCACCAGTACGCTGGTTGCTGCCATCCCGCAGGAAACTGTCGAGTAGATAGCCGTTGGCCGCGTGTACCTCAACCCCATCAAAACCGGCCTCTTTGGCATTCACAGCCGCTTGGCGAAAGCCTTCAACAATGGTGGGTAATTCATCGTCGTTCAAAGCACGGGGAGTGGTGTAGGGTTGCTTGCCGTTAGCCGTGTGAATCATGTCGTTGGTAATGGCCAGTGCACTCGGGGCAACCGGCACCTTGCCGTTATTCAAATCCGGGTGACAAGCGCGCCCACCGTTCCAGATTTGCAACACAATCTGGCCGCCTTTGGCGTGAACCGCATCCGTCACCTTGCGCCAGCCCGCGATTTGTTCATCAGAGTAAATACCTGGCTCAAAACGAAAAGCAGAGTTGCCTTCCATGATCATGGTCGCTTCTGCAATCAATAGCCCGGCACTGGCACGCTGAGCATAGTGTTCAGCCATCAATTCACCTGGCACATGGCCCGACTCTGTACGCACGCGCGTCAACGGTGCCATCAGCACCCGGTTATTCAATGACAGCTCCCCAAACTGGGCTGAAGAATACAGGGTCGGATTATCAAGCGTATCGGAACGACTCATGGTTGTTTCACTCATCTGCACGAATTTGAAATCACACTGTAGTTTGCACCTACCAGCGAGACAATAACACCAAAAAGAAACAATTAATCTCGCTCAGTGAAACAAACTTATACAGGGTTATGGATATCTACAAAGGTCACCCGAATACCAAATTCACTAGCCAAATGCCCTCCCAACGCCTGAACCCCGCAGCGCTCCGTAGCATGATGACCAGCACTGATGAAATGCGTCCCGGTTTCGCGCGCCAGATGCACCGCTGGTTCGTTGATTTCACCGGTCAGGAACGCATCAGCGCCCATGTCCACCGCCTGTTGCAAATAACCCTGTGCCGCTCCGGTGCACCAGGCAATGGTTTCGATCACGTCCTGTTCTTCACCAATGTGCAGCGGTGCCCGCTCCAGACGTTCTTCAATCAGGGAACAGAAATCCGCAGCAGACATGGGCCGGGGCAGCTTGCCAATATTGCCGGGGGCCGTCGGGTTCGCCGGGTCTAGCGGGCCTTCCAATCGAATATCCAGAAGCTCAGCCAACTGGATGTTGTTGCCCAGCTCTTCGTGAACATCCAGCGGCAAGTGATACGCCAGCAGGTTGATATCGTGGCTCAGGAGGCTTTTCAGACGCTCACGTTTAATTCCCACGACCGGCTCACTCTCACCTTTCCAGAAATAGCCATGGTGAACCAGCAAGGTATCGGCTCCGAGGTCAATGGCGGCATCGATTAGTGCCTGACTGGCCGTTACACCGGTCACGATATGCCGTATATCCGGGTTGCCTTCTACCTGAAGGCCATTCGGGCAATAATCCCGGATGCTTGAAACCTTCAGTAACTGGTTGATGTGATGCATCAGGGCACTGCGCTTAACCGTGGGGTGGCTGGACGCCAAGACGTCGGACATACTGTGTTGCTCCGTGAAATAAAGTGTTGCCGAATGGCCATTGCCTTGGCTGTCAGAGTTTCGCACCATTGTTCCCCACCCCCGTATTACTGACAAGCATCCCTTGTTACTCAGCCATTAACCGGAGTATTCAGCCATGTCCCGCCCCATTTCCATGCATCCTCTGGTGCTACCGGCCATGACCGGGTTATGCATTGCCATGGGATTACTGTTATGGGCTCCTGAGTGGGTGGTCGGCTCAGCACATCGGGGTGCTGCCACAGCGTCTCCAGTACACAGCTATGCAGGAGCCGTCGATATTGCGGCCCCTTCCGTGGTGAATATTTACACGCGTACGGTGATTCGTCGCCAGCGTCATCCCTTGCAAGATGACCCGCTGATGAAGCATTTTTTTCAGAATAACCCCGAATCCAGCGAGCGCATTCAGTCCAGCCTCGGCTCCGGCGTGATCATGACCAGCGACGGTTATCTGCTGACGAACCATCACGTTGTTAACAATGCCGACCAAATTGTCGTCGCGCTCCGGGATGGACGCGAAGCCAGTGCAGTACTGGTCGGTGCCGACCCGGAATCCGATCTCGCGGTGTTGAAAATCAGCCTCGACAACCTGCCCGCCATCAGCACCAGTACTTCGGGAAATCTGCGCATTGGCGACGTGGTGCTGGCCATCGGAAACCCACTGGGCGTGGGTCAAACGGTTACGATGGGCATTGTCTCAGCAACGGGCCGCAACCAGCTTGGACTGAATTTATATGAAGACTATATCCAGACGGATGCCGCCATTAATCCGGGCAACTCTGGTGGCGCGCTGGTCAATGCAAGCGGTGAGCTGGTGGGCATAAACACCGCCATTTTTTCACAAAGCGGCGGCAGCGAAGGCATTGGTTTTGCGATTCCGATTGATGCGGCCATGCGCACGTTGCAAGACATCGCCGAACACGGCACCGCGATTCGTGGCTGGCTGGGGATTGAGGTACAGGAAGCCAACCCCAAGTTGCTGGCCGCCCTCGGACTTCCACTGGCTTTGAGAGGGTTAATCGTGACGGGCATCTACGAAGATGGGCCAGCCGACCTCGCGGGGCTGACCGTTGGCGACATCATTGTTGAAATCAACCAGATGGACGCCAGCAATGCTCGGGGGGCCATGAACCAGATTGCAGCCTTGCGGCCCGGCGATCAGATTCGGCTGACCTTCATTCGTGAAGGGAAAAAATCCTCCATCCGGGCCAGTGCAGGCCAGCGCCAATCAGCCCCGCTCCAATAGTCGCCAATCAGGCGTGAAGAATTCGGGTCAGAGCCGCCAGCAACTGGCTGTTTTCGTCTTCACTGCCGACGGTAAAGCGCAGACATTCCTTCAGCAGAGGATGGCCGCCATCCAGGCATTTGACCAGGATCTTCTGCTCTTTCAGTGCTTCAAACAACGCTCTGGCTGTGGTCTGAGACGTCGCAGGAATGCGCGTCAGAATAAAGTTCGCCTGCGACTCAAATGGCTCCAGCCCCAGCGCTTCAAGCGCCTGATACAGGCGGGTTCTTTGATCACATAAAGTCTGACACTGTTGCTCCAGTACCGAATAGTGCTCCAATGCAAACGCCGCAGACGCTTGCGTCAACACATTGATGTTGTATGGCATGCGTACCTTATCCAGCTCGTTCAGCCATTCCGGGCGACCAATAATGAACCCCAGTCGCAAGCCCGCCAAGCCCACTTTTGACAGCGTGCGCATGACCAGAATGTGTGGATATTGATCCAGCCAGGACAAATGATCACGACAGGAGAATGGCAGGTAGGCTTCGTCCATCACCACCAGTCCTGTATGGCTGTCAGTGTTCATGGCCTGAACAATCTGGTGCAAGTCTTCTTCGGCCCATAAATTGCCGGTTGGGTTATTCGGCTGGGCCAGAAAAACCAGCGCCGGTTTGTGTTCTTCAATCGCACTCAGCATGGCGGGAGTATCAAGGGAAAAATCTTCATTCAGAGTCACGCCCACGTAGTTCAAACCAATAAATGTGGCAATCATCCGATACATCACAAAGCCAGGTTCCGGTGCCAGAATCGTAGCTCCGGGATTGGCAACCGCCATCGCCAGCAACTGAATGATTTCATCCGAACCGTTACCCAGCAGCACTTCGTATTGCTCGGGCACGTTCATCATACGGCGCAAGCCTTCCACGACTTCCGGGGCTTTGGGGTGTGGATAACGATTCAGGGCACACTCAGCCAGCAATTGCTGCCACTGTGACACCATCTCTTCCGGCCAGTGATAGGGGTTTTCCATTGCATCAAGCTTGACCATGCCGCTGGCATCACCAACGGGATACGCCTGAAGTGCGCGAATATCATCGCGAATAAGTTGTTCAACCAACGTGGAAACGGAAGAGGAAGAAGTCATATCCAGTACTCAGAAAATGCGATTAGACAGGCAGGAGTAGCCGTTCTTCTAAAGTCAGCCATCGACGGCAAGGATGCCGTCGGTGAGCTTACAGGGAAGTACTTGTAGCGCGCTGACGTAGAAGAACCGCTGATCCTGTACTGTTGAAGTCAGTAAGGGTCAGTTTTTGATGCGGTATTCCGCCGATCGGGCGTGCGCGGTCAGGAATTCACCCCGCGCCAGAACCGAGGCAACCTTGCCCAGCTCGGAGGCTCCATCAGCCGAACACATAATCAGTGAAGAACGCTTCTGGAAATCATACACACCTAATGGCGAGGAAAACCGAGCAGTTCCCGATGTTGGCAGAACGTGGTTTGGCCCAGCGCAGTAATCACCCAGCGCTTCTGCAGTATAACGACCCATAAAGATCGCTCCGGCGTGGCGAATTTCAGGCAGCCAGGCTTGTGGATCTTCAACCGACAACTCCAGGTGTTCCGGCGCAATCCGATTGATAATAGCCAGAGCATCTTGCTGATCTTGTGCCAAAATCATGGCCCCACGCTCCACTATGGAGGTGCGAATAATGTCCTGGCGCTCCATCGTTGGTAGCAGGCGCTCAATGCTGGCCTGAACCTGATCCAGAAAATCAGCGTCCATGGACACCAGAATGGACTGGGCATCTTCATCGTGCTCAGCCTGGGAGAACAGATCCATGGCAATCCAGTCAGGATCGGTCTGGCCATCACACACCACCAGAATCTCAGATGGGCCTGCGATCATATCGATACCAACGGCACCAAACACCATGCGCTTGGCAGTCGCTACATAGATGTTGCCCGGCCCAACAATCTTGTCGACTTTGGGCACGGTCTCGGTGCCATATGCCAGTGCTGCCACAGCTTGAGCACCACCGACAGTGAAAACCCGGCTCACACCCGCAGCCGCAGCAGCGGCAAGCACCAGTTGATTCAACTCACCACCCGGCGTCGGTACCACCATGATGATTTCATCCACACCCGCAACGTGCGCAGGAATGGCATTCATCAAAACCGAAGAAGGATACGCAGCCTTGCCACCGGGCACATAAATGCCCACCCGATCCATCGGTGTGACTTTTTGCCCAAGCACCGTGCCATCGGCTTCTTCATACTGCCAGGAGTCCTGCTTCTGCCGTTCGTGATACACACGAACCCGTTCAGCCGCTGTCAACAAAGCCGCGCGGGTCTCATCTGGCAAACCATCCAGTGCATCCTGCAATTGCTGCTGGTTCAATTCCAGATCTTTCATGGTGCTGGCTGACGTACGATCAAGACGATTGGTCAATTCAATCAGTGCGTTATCGCCGTTGGTGCGAACCTGATAAACGATATCGGATACCGTTTTTTGCACCGAGGCATCAGAGACCGCTTCCCATGCCAATAACTGATCCAGCTGATCGGCAAAGTCTGCCTGAGATGATGAAAAACGACGTATATTCATAAACTGTTGCTCCTCGACTCAGTCCACTGAAACCGTTTGTTTTTGGCGCTCGACCGCCGCACTTAACGCATCAATAATGGGTTGAATCTGGGCATGTTTGACCTTAAGGGCCGCTCGGCTGGCAACCAATCGGGAACTGACCGGTGCGATCAGGTCACGGGCTTCCAGACCATTGGCTTTCAGGGTATTGCCGGTATCCACAATGTCCACGATCAGATCCGCCAGCCCCATAATGGGTGCCAGTTCCATCCCACCGTAGAGCTTGATGATATCAACCTGGCGTCCCTGCTCAGCAAAGTAGCGCTTCGCAACATTGGTGAACTTGGTCGCAACCTTCAGACGCCCCTGAGGCAATTCATACCCCGTCACGGCGGCGGTCATCAATCGGCACGTGGCAATATTCAGATCCAGCGGCTCGCACAGGTTATTGCTGTTGTATTCCATCAGCACATCTTTACCCGACACTCCCAGGTCAGCAGCGCCATAATCCACATAGGTTGGCACGTCTGTTGCCCGGATAACCACCAGCTTAATATGCTCATGATTGGTGTCGAAGATCAGCTTGCGGCTTTTTTTGATGTCTTCCGCCGGATGAATATCAGCCGCCGCCAACAGAGGCAGGGTATCGTCCAAAATGCGGCCCTTCGACAGGGCAATCGTCAGAGGTTGTGTCATGCGTTCCTCGATAATGGAAAACAGGGGCCAACAATGCCCCTCGAAATCAGCAACTAGCGGCCTGGCACCCGACGGATGTTGGCGCCCAATTGCTGGAATTTTTCTTCAATGCATTCATAGCCACGGTCGATGTGGTAAATGCGGTTAACATCGGTGCTGCCATCAGCAATCAGTGCGGCAATGACCAGAGAAGCTGACGCTCGCAAGTCAGTAGCCATCACTGGCGCACCGGTCAGTGAGTCCTTGCCAGTAACCACTGCCGTGTTGCCTTCAACATGAATATCCGCACCCATGCGCACCAATTCCTGAGCATGCATAAAGCGATTCTCAAAGACGGTTTCAACCACTGTCCCCGTCCCTTCAGAAACCGCATTCAATACCACAAACTGGGCTTGCATATCGGTTGGGAACGCCGGATGTGGCGCAGTACGAACACTGACGGCTTTCGGGCGACGCCCTTCCATGTCCAGCTCAATCCAGTCTGGCCCAGTGGTAATCACAGCACCGGCTTCTTCGAGTTTATGCAGCACTGCATCCAGCAGCAAAGGATCCGTATCCTTGGTTTTGACCCGGCCACCTGTGACAGCCGCAGCGACCAGATAGGTGCCGGTTTCGATACGATCAGGCAGAACCCGATATTCGGAACCATGAAGAGCTTCAACACCTTCTACCACCAGTGTATCCGTTCCAGCACCCTGAATTTTAGCCCCCATGGCGATCAGGCAATTGGCCAGATCCACCACTTCCGGTTCGCGAGCAGCGTTTTCGATCACGGTTTTGCCGTCTGCCAGCACCGCTGCCATCAGAATATTTTCCGTACCGGTAACGGTCACGGTATCCAGGAAAATATGGGCACCTTTCAGTCGGCCACCCGGTGCTGTGGCTTTGATGTAACCATCAACCACCTCAATCTCGGCACCCATGGCTTCCATTCCACGCAGGTGTAAATCAACCGGGCGACTGCCAATGGCACAACCACCGGGCAGAGAAACTTCCGCTTTGCCGTAACGAGCCAAAAGTGGCCCCAACACCAAAATCGAAGCCCGCATGGTACGAACCAGATCATAAGGAGCAACCTGACTGTGAACACGCTGACAGTCGGTTTCGATCGACATATCTTCATTGATAGCAACTTCAACACCCATACATCCCAGTAACTCCAGCATGGTTGTGATGTCGTGCAGGTGTGGCAAATTGCCGATGCGCATCACACCATTGGCCAACAAGGTCGAGGCCAGAATCGGGAGCGCAGAATTTTTTGCACCGGAAATGCGTACTTCACCGTTCAGGCGATTACCACCGATAATTCTCAGTTTATCCATAGATCAGACAGGAGGCCTCAGGAAGCAGATTTTTCGGCAGGGGTATACGTGCGAATAGTGACGGCATGCAGAGAGCCATCAGCAATCAGTGGATTCAGCACGCTGTAGACAAGCTGTTGTCGCTTGACTGGATTAAGCCCTTCAAACGCACTCCCTACGCCTTCGACCAGATACTGATAACCATCACCATCCACAACCCACTGGATATCGGGGCGATCTTTTTCGAGTAAAACCAGAATCTCACTTGGAGCCATATATCACTTACCGCCTTAAAGGAGAGGGAACGCGCATTCAGACATCAAACAGAAAAGACGACTGCGTCTTGCCGCGCTGGAAAGCGTGCAATGATAGCGGATTTAGGAAATGAGGAAACCCGTTAGCGCCTTGCTGGTTGCCTAAGCCACCAACAAGGGCGCAAACAATGCGTCCAGGTCACTGATATTGATAATGGGTTGCAACAGTTCGGGCATCGCTTGAATCCGAAAGTCGATACCTTCCTGGCTGGCATAACGAACCCAATCCAGCAGCAAGGCAATTCCGACAGATGAAGCGCGTGTTACCTGTGCCATATCAACACACCACTCTCCACCGGAGGCCGCCATAAGCTGACGACCCTTGAGCATCAAGGGCGGCACCGAGTCAAAGGACAAGTCGCCTGACAGTGCCGCCTGATTGGCATCAATCGAGATCAAATCCGCCATATTCAGCCTTCCGCCACAGGTTTGTATCGACGCAGTTCCCGACCCTGCTCTTTCAGGTTTTCAATCCAGCCTTCAATGGCCAAACTGATGTTGCCATCGTTTTTATGCACCAGTTGAGCAAATTGCTCTTTGAACAGTTTGCCCACGTTAATCCCGTTCACGATGACATTCTGAGCCATCCAGCGACGGCTTTTATGGTGAAAGTACATGCTTTGAGTAATCGGGAACACCTTGCCACTGGGTGTCACTACTTCCAGGTCAACCAGTGTATTTCTCAGACCATGATCAAAATCCTTGTTGGGCGGGAGCATTCTGACTTCATAATCACGATACTCGATCAACCCCGTCGCATAAGAGCTGAGCAAACTGCGCTTGAATGCCCGAGCAAAGCGCTGGCGCTGGTTTTTGCTGGCCTGATAGTAGTAGTCACCCATAATCAGGCGAGTCAGGCGGCGAAAATCCACCATTGGCCCCAGAACATCTTCCAGTTCCCAATAGAATTTGGCCTTGTCACTTTCGTACAGATTGCGATTAGCGTGGATGCGCTCCATCACCTGGTTGGTTGTGCGCTTGACCACCTCATGGGCCTGTTCGCCCAGTTTTTCAGAATTTACCGCTGACGCCAGGGGCGAAAACAGTGCTAAAACAAGCATCAAAAACCGGATCATGTCAGCTCCTTCCCTTTAACCTTCTTCAGCTTTATTAAATAAGAAACGACCTATCAATTCTTCAAGCACCAGAGCCGACTGCGTGTCTTCGATCCAGTCACCTTCCGCCAGATACTCTTCTTCCGCCCCAACCGTCAGGCCGATGTATTTTTCGCCCAGCAGCCCTGCAGTCAGAATAGCCGCCGAGGTATCACTGGTCAGGGTGCTCATGGACTTGTTAATTTCCATTTCAACCACGGCAGAATACCACTCGGTATCCAGATACACCTGAGTCACTCGTCCAATCGTCACTCCAGCCATGGAAACCTTGGCTCTTTCGGTCAAACCACCCAGGTTTTCAAACCGGGCTTTGACAGTATAGGTTTCACCCGCATCGTCCATGGTTAAACCACTGACCCGGAAGGCCATCAACACCAGGGCAATGACACCCATGATCATAAAAACCCCAACTGCTAATTCAATATAGCGCATACGCATAGTCAAACACCTCCAAACATCACGGCAGTCAATACAAAATCCAGCCCTAATACAGCCAGAGAAGAAATGACCACCGTTTGGGTGGTCGCCTTGCCAATACCTTCAGACGTTGGCATTGAATCATATCCCTGATAGACAGCGATCCAGGTGACGACAATCCCAAAAGCCACACTTTTAATCACGCCCTTGATCACGTCTTCATAAAATTCAACCGACGCCTGCATATTGCCCCAGTAAGCACCGTCATCAATGCCTAGCATATCAATGGCAACGAACGCTCCACCCCAGACTCCGACGGTACTGAAAATCAACGCCAACACCGGCATCGCCAGAATACCGGCCCAAAGTCTTGGAGTGATGACACGCTTGAGCGGATCAACCCCCATCATTTCCATGGCCGACAGTTGCTCGGTGGCTTTCATCAAACCGATTTCAGCCGTCAGAGCCGAACCGGCACGCCCTGCAAACAACAAGGCCGTCACAACAGGCCCTAATTCTCTCAGCAGAGTCAGAGACACCAATGTTCCCAACGCGCTTTCCGAACCAAAATCCACTAGCGTGGTATAGCCCTGAAGGCCCAATACCATGCCAACAAAAAAACCGGCAACAAGGATAATACTGAGAGAACGCACCCCGACGGAGTACAGCTGCCGAATCAGATCACCAAAACCGGCACTGCCCGGGCCACCCCAGAAAAACGAATTCCAGAACAGCAGCGAAGCGCGCCCAAGCGAGCCAATGGCTGCGGTGCCGCTTTTACCCAGTTGTGTCAGACGATCGAGCATCTTCAACGTCCTCCTGAGAGAATGTCCTGGCGATAATCGGTCGCCGGATAGTGGAAAGGCACAGGGCCATCAGGATCACCACGCAAAAACTGCCGCACTTCGTCAGAGCCTTCATTCAACAGCTCTTCGGGCGCACCAAAGCCAATGACCTTGCCGCCAGAGACCAGACATAAGTAATCGGCTATCCCGCAAGACTCTTCCACATCATGAGAGACCAGCAAGCTGGTTAATCCCATTGCCTGATTCAAACCGCGAATCAATTTCACGATCATGCCCATAGAGATGGGATCAAGCCCGGTGAATGGCTCATCGTACATAATCAATTCCGGGTCCATGGCGATGGAGCGGGCCAAGGCAACCCGCCGGGCCATACCACCCGATAATTCGGCCGGGTTCAGATCACGTGCACCGCGCAGCCCCACAGCTTCCAGCTTCATCAGCACAAGGTCACGAATCACGGATTCCGGCAGTTTGGTATGCACGCGCAGAGGGAACGCCACGTTGTCAAACACCGACAGATCCGTAAACAAGGCACCGGTCTGAAACAGCATGCCCATCTTGTCCTTGCGGAGCTGAAATAAATCCTGGCGTTTCAGGGTCGTCACTTCCTGGCCATCGACCACAATGGAGCCGGAGTCCGGTTGCAACTGGCCACCGATGAGGCGTAACAGGGTGGTTTTCCCCGTGCCACTTGGCCCCATAATAGCCGTCACTTTTCCCTTGGGAAAATCCACATCCAAACCGTCATAAATCAACCGTTCGCCGCGACTGAATGACAAATCACGTACGGATATATAATTTTGCACAGCCGTCATAAATACTCGCTTTTAAATCAGGGATTACCTGCTATCCGGCTCAACATCCATTAGAGCCACCTTGATCATTACGCCAAGGTCAGCTCGCTATATATAAATACTGTAGAACACATCAACACCGTTCATGCGCGGAAGCATAGCGGATTGCCCTTGACTCGCCAACGCAAGCAGGCAGACATCCCAAGCATGGCACAAAACTCAGCGTTCCAATTGCGCCTCCAGTTGCGTTGGGTACAATGCTTGGCCTTGTGTCATGTCCTTGGCCCTGTTCATGCTTTGACAGGTGCATAAGGAAGAAAACCGCACACACACCCGTCTGTCCTCATGTAATTCTGGAGTATTATGCTGATTGCATCTCTGGCAGTCCTGGCTGGACTGGTCATTCTGGTATGGAGTGCCGACAAATTTGTTATCGGAGCGGCCGCAACCGCTCGCCATCTGGGCATGTCACCACTGATGGTGGGTCTGACGATTGTCTCTATTGGCACATCCGCCCCTGAGCTGTTTGTCTCCGCCATTGCCGCCTTCGATGGTGTCGGGAATCTGGCTATTGGCAACGCGGTTGGCTCCAACATTACCAATATTGCGCTGGTGCTGGGTATTACGGCACTGGTTAGCCCATTGCCCTTGCAGCAAAAACTGTTACGCCGAGAACTCCCGCTGGTGCTGCTGGTCAGCATACTGGCTACCCTGACTATCTCTGACATGTCACTGAACCGCATCGACTCCGTGATTCTTCTGGCGGGTCTCATTATTGCGCTGTATCTGATGTTTCAGGAATCCAGCGAGACGGGAGAGAGTCTTGTAGATGATGACGACTCGGAAGCCATTGAGAATACCAGTCAGAAGATGGCGACATTCTGGCTGTTCGTCGGCCTCGTCTTCTTAATGATCAGCTCCAAAATACTGGTTTGGGGAGCAACAGACATCGCGCGCTATTTTGGCGTCAGTGAACTGATCATCGGCCTGACCATTGTAGCCATCGGCACCAGCCTGCCCGAATTGGCGGCTTCCATTACCAGCGCCCGCAAAGGCCACCATGACATTGCCATTGGTAATGTTATTGGCTCCAACGTTTTTAATTTACTGGCCGTTATGCCGGTGCCCGGATTAATTGCCACGATTAATGTCGAACCCATGGCCCTGTATCGGGACTTCCCGGTCATGCTGGTTCTTACATTTATGTTGCTGATGATGTTCTTGCTCAATCGCAAATCAGGTACTCTGGGGCGAGTGAGCGGTAGTGTTTTATTAGCAAGCTACGTGACTTATTTAACAGCCCTTTACCTGATCGAAAACTAAAAACATGACTATAAATATGGAATTTGATATATGACTATAAATATGGAGTTTGACTTCCTTGGTTCAGCCCAACGTACACTGGATATTGAGCTGAAAGCGGTTTCCGAATTATTTAATTATCTGGATGATTCTTTCATTAATTCGTGCCGCCTGATTCTGAATTGTTCCGGCCGCATCGTTGTCATTGGTATGGGAAAATCGGGGCATATTGGCAAAAAAATTGCCGCCACCCTCGCCAGTACCGGCACCCCCGCTTTCTTTGTTCATCCAGGTGAAGCCAGCCACGGTGACATGGGTATGATCACCTCCAAAGATGTTGTGATCGCACTCAGTAACTCTGGCGAAACCACCGAGGTAATCTCATTACTTCGGCTGCTTAAAAGACTGGAAACGCCACTGATCAGCATAACAGGCAATCCAAAGTCGACCCTGGCCTGCAGCGCTAATTTCCACCTGAATACCCGCGTACCACAAGAAGCTTGCCCGATGGATCTGGCCCCGACCGCGTCTACTACCGCTGCCCTTGTCATGGGCGACGCTTTGGCCATTGCCCTGCTGGAAGCACGAGGTTTCACCTCTGAGGAATTTGCCGCTTCGCATCCGGGTGGCAGCCTTGGCCGACGTCTACTGCTCAAGGTTGAAGACATCATGCACAAGGGCACCCGCGTACCAGTTGTATCACCACAAACCAAGGTATCGGAAGCACTCTTGGTCATGACCACCCAGGGTATGGGCATGACCACAGTACAGGATCAAAACAGCTCACTGGTGGGAGTATTTACTGATGGTGATTTACGTCGTGCCATTGATCAGGGAGTCGACATTCATAATGTAGTGATGACAGATGTTATTACCGGCAACTGCCACACCATCACTCCAGACATGCTGGCCTATGATGCGTTACAAGTCATGGAAGATCGGCAGGTCAACTCACTGGTAGTACAAGCAAACGGCAAAACCCTGGGCGTCCTCAGCATGCATGATTTATTTCGAGAAGGCCTTGCCTGATGCGTAAGCGTTATCTGTTTCTGGTACTGGTCTTTACGTTTGGTTTGGCTCTGCATATGGTCGAGCAATACACCAGCACCATTGCCAGCAGTACCACACCAGAAACAGAGACCGAAGAAGCGGAGTACTACGGTGAACAATTGATTCACCGTCAGTACGATGAAAAAGGCCAACTGCAGCAAACGCTGACGGCCAAAGAGTCCCACTACTACGCTTCTGCCGGAATCACCCATTTCATCGCACCGGCACTCACCAGTCAGGACAAGCAGGAAGGGTGGCAAATTGATGCCCGCAAGGGACATTTATCCGATAACAGCACCCACCTTTATCTGGAAGAAAACGTGCGAATCAGCTCTCTGGGGGATGCTTCTGACCTTCTTCTGCTGGAAACGGATCGGCTCAATTACCATTCAGGTCAGGGAGAAGCGACCACCGACGCGGCGGTCACCATTCGTTCCCAACAAGGCACAACCCACGCCAAAGGCCTCAGTATGAACATCGATAATCAGCGACTGATATTGAAATCGGATGTGAGAACACGCTATGAACAAAATTAACTGGCTAATGCTGCTGTGCCTGCTTGGCCCTCTCAGCGCCTCAGCGTTACCTCAGGACTGGCAGCAGCAACTGGTCATTGAATCCGACACCGCAGAATTTGACCGAAAAAGTGGCATTGTGGTGTATCGCGGCCACGTCGAATTACTGCAAGGCAGCCTGAAAATCAACGCTGACCGTATTTTGCTGATCTTCAACGGCAACACACTGGAGCAAGCAGTGGCAGAAGGTAGTCCGGCGCATTACCAGCAGCAGGTCAACCCTGGCAAGCCCATCACCCAGGCAACCGCCCAGCGCATTGAGTATTTTGCGGGCAAGCGAGAGCTAAAATTTCGGGGACAGGCGCGCCTGATTCAGGAAAACAACGAGTTCAGTGGCGAGCTGATTCGTTATGACGTGATGTCAGAAACCGTTTATGCCGCCGGTTCCGATGGTCATAACAGTCCTGGTGAAGACGGTAAAAAGCAACGCATCAAGGTTATTATTCAACCCAACCGAGCCAACGATGAAGACATCCAAGACACTCAAAGCTGAGCACCTGGCCAAAAGCTACTCCGGCCGGGAAGTCGTCAAAGACGTCTCCCTGGAAGTCCAGAGCGGCCAGATTGTCGGCCTTCTTGGCCCCAATGGCGCCGGTAAAACGACCTGTTTTTATATGATTGTCAATCTGGTGCAAGCCGACAAGGGCCATGTCCGCATTGATGACGAAGACATTACCCACCTGTCCATGCACGGTCGCGCTCGCAAGGGGATTGGCTATTTGCCCCAGGAAGCCTCGGTGTTCCGCAAGCTCAGCGTCGCGGACAATATTCTGGCCATTCTTGAAACCCGCAAGGATCTCAATAAAACCCAACGCCAGGAAAAGCTGGAACAGCTATTGGATGAGTTTCATATCCAGCACATCCGCACCAGTCATGGTATGGCGCTTTCTGGCGGGGAACGACGACGCGTTGAAATTGCCAGAGCACTGGCTGCCGAACCGTCCTTTATCTTGCTGGATGAACCCTTTGCCGGTGTCGACCCCATTTCAGTAGCCGACATCATGGGCATCATTCGCCAACTCAAAGCTCGTAACATTGGTGTTCTGATTACCGACCACAATGTCCGGGAAACCCTGGCGATCTGTGAAAAGGCCTACATTGTTGGCGACGGGCACATCATCGCAGAAGGCAACGCCGATACGGTGCTAGCCAACGAAAAGGTGCGCTCAATCTACCTGGGTGATGATTTTCAGCTTTGATATGGCACGCTATCAGGCGCTATCATGCAATCAACGTAACGACCAATCCTTACAGTGATTACGATCCTGTTGACTTGACGACTACCTGTGACTGATAAAGTGGTATGAAAGCATCCCTGCAATTAAAGATGGGCCAGCAACTGACGATGACACCTCAGTTGCAACAGGCCATTCGGCTTCTTCAGCTCTCGACCCTGGATCTGCAACAGGAAATCCAGGAAGCGCTGGATTCCAATCCTATGCTGGAAGAAGAAGAACTCCACCACGACGAGCCTGCTGAGAACACTCAGAACAACGACGCTGAGAATTCTCAGGAACCAGTGCCGTCCGACGAAGCCCAGGAGCTGTCTGACCAATGGTCAGATGACAAAATGCCTGACGAGCTTCCCCTCGACAGCCAGTGGGACGATACCTTCCAGACCACCGCGGCCCCGACCTCATCGCAACCTGCTTCGGACGATTTCGACTACGATGCACGCCATGCAACGACCGATGACCTTCAGGCACACCTTGAGTGGCAACTCAATCTGACGCCCATGAGCGAAATCGACATGGAGATTGCCACCATGCTGATTGATGGTGTTGACCCTGACGGCTATTTGCACACCAGCATCGACGATGTTATCGGCGCACTGGACCCGGAGCTAGGCGTTGAAGACGACGAAGTATGCGCCGTTCTCAAGCGCCTGCAGCAATTCGACCCACCCGGAGTGTTCGCTCGGGACTTGCCAGAGTGTCTGCGTCTGCAATTGCAGCAACTGCCGGAAGACACCCCTTGGCGCAAGGAAGCCGAACACATTGTCACAGAGCACATTCAGCTTCTGGGTAATCATGATTACACCACCCTGATGCGCAAAACCCGCATTCGCGAGGACGAACTGCGGCTGGTTCTGGAACTGATCAAAACCCTGAACCCCAAGCCTGGCGCTGGCATCAGCTCGGAAGAGCCGGAATATGTTGTGCCGGATGTTCTGGTACGCAATATCCGCGACGAATGGCGGGTCGAGCTGAACCCGGATATTGCACCCAAGCTTCGCGTCAACACCGACTACGCCTCGTTAATCCGCCGAGCCGATAACAGTGCCGATAACACCTTTTTGAAGGATCACCTGCAAGAAGCGCGCTGGTTTATCAAAAGCTTGCAAAGCCGCAACGATACCCTGCTCAAGGTCGCCACCAAGATCGTCGAATACCAACTGGACTTTTTCGAAGAAGGTGAAGAAGCCATGAAGCCGCTGGTGCTGCACGATATCGCTGAAGCGGTTGGTATGCATGAATCCACGATCTCCCGGGTGACAACACAGAAATACATGCACACCCCGCGCGGCATTTTCGAGCTGAAGTACTTCTTCTCCAGCCATGTCAGTACCGACAGCGGCGGTGAATGCTCCTCCACGGCAATCCGTGCCATGATCAAGAAACTGATTGCCGACGAAAACCCCAGAAAACCCTACAGCGACAATAAAATATCCACCATTCTGGGTGAAAAAGGCATCAAGGTTGCCCGCCGCACCGTTGCCAAATACCGGGAAGCCATGATGATCCCGCCCTCTAATGAACGTAAACAACTGGTTTGAGCTCGTGCCAAGGTTCCGTGAATGACCCTATTGATTGAAGACATCCTGACACAGGAACGATCCAGAACAGCGGTTGAGGTGTCCAGTAAAAAGAAGCTGCTGGAACAACTGGCCAACGTGGTCGCCGATGAAATATCCGACACTACACCCGATGAGGTCTTCGACCGCTTGCTGGAACGAGAACGCCTTGGCAGCACCGGACTGGGCGATGGCATCGCCATTCCACATTGTCGCCTGAAGCATTGTCAGCAGGTCATCGGAGTACTGTTTTGTCTGAACCAGTCAATCGACTACGATGCACTGGATAAACAGCCCGTTGATTTGGTGTTTGCGCTGATCGTGCCAGAAGAGGCCACCGACGATCACTTGCAGATCCTCGCGTTGCTGGCCACCAATTTCAGTCAATCTGGCTTCTGCCAGCGCCTGAGAGACGCCAGCGATGACCAGTCCCTGTTCCAACAGGTCTGTCAATCCGCCTAACCTCTGGAGATTTCTATGCGCCTGGTTGTTATCAGCGGTCGTTCCGGATCAGGAAAGTCCAGTGCTTTGCACGTACTCGAAGACCTGGGCTTTTATTGCATCAACAATTTGCCGGTCGAGCTGCTCCCCTCGCTCGCCATGACCCCCAAGAGCAGTGTTCGCAGCCGCAATCTGGCCGTCAGTATTGATGTTCGCAACCTGCCTCAGGAAACCGAACTCCTGACACATGTCTTGACTGAGCTGCCTCGACAATTTGAACAGGTAGACATTGTCTTTCTGGATGCCAGCGAAGACAGCCTGCTGCAACGTTTCAGTTCCACTCGCCGCAAACACCCTCTGACCGACGATTACACCTCATTGGCCGAAGCCATCACCCTGGAGACCAAGCTGCTTGATCCCATTGTGAACCTGGCCGACCTGACACTGGATACCACTCACATGTCGGTGCATGAGTTGCGCAATCTGATCAAACTCAGAATTGCAGAACGTCAGTCCTCAGGCATGGCCGTGCTGTTTCAGTCATTTGGTTTCAAACACGGTATTCCAACCGATGCAGACTATGTGTTTGATGTGCGTAATTTGCCCAATCCATACTGGAACCATGACCTGAGAGGCTATACGGGCCAAGATCAGCCAGTGATTCACTTTCTCGAAAACAGCGAGTCGGTTCACAAGATGTTTCAGGACATCACCCACTTTCTCGAAAACTGGTTACCAGAGTTGTCCGATAACAACCGTAGCTATTTGACGGTGGCCATCGGCTGCACCGGCGGACAGCACCGCTCGGTCTACATGACAGAGCGACTGGCGCAGCACTTCAAACAACACTTTGATAACGTACAGATTCGCCACCGTGAATTGGTTCGAGCCAAGATATCTCCCTGATTCCCTCTCACCACACTTTCAGGAGCCCGTCATGACCCGCATTGAAATCCAGATTATTAACAAACTTGGACTGCATGCCCGCGCAGCCGCCAAATTTGTTGCAACCGCATCGTCGTTCGCAGCGACCATACAAGTGGGGCATTCAGGGCGCATGGTGGATGGCAAAAGCATCATGGCCGTGATGATGCTGGCTGCCAGCAAGGGAACAGAGCTCACGATTGAAGCGTCCGGGGACGACGAAGCCAGTGCGCTCGAAGCACTCACCGACCTGATTCAACGCCGCTTTGATGAAGAGGAATAAACTCAATTCAAGGGAAATGAATCTTTAGTAAAATCAAGCCTCTAGATCGGAGATCTTTCTTGGCCTCATAGCCTTGCGCTGTGTTTACCGATAAAATCCGGGTCATTGACCTATTCTCTGGATCCTCCCATGTCAGAACTCAGTAAACAGGCAAAGTCCAGACTCACCAGCCTGAATCAGGCCCTGGAATCCGGGGCCATGACACGGGTTAAGCGCATTCTGAATTCCGGCCTGGCACCGGCCGACGTCGCCCATCTGCTTGAATCATCCCCCCCAAAATCCCGAGCGGTCATCTGGGGGCTGGTTGACAAAGACCTCGAAGGGGAAATCATTCAGCACCTGAGCGATGAACTTCAGGTTCAGTTCCTCGCCGACATGAGCGCCAGGGAAGTGGTTGACGCCACTTCCGATCTCGATGTCGATGACATCGCCGACATTCTGCAGCAGTTGCCCGAACAGGTGACTCAAGAAGTCCTGTCATCCATGGATCAGCAAGACCGGGATCGGGTCGAGGTGGTTCTGAGCTACCCGGAAGACAGTGCTGGCGGCCTGATGGACACGGACACCATCACGATTCGAGCCGACATCACTCTGGATGTGGTTTTACGCTATCTGCGACGGCACACCTCTCTGCCTGACATGACGGACAACCTGCTGGTTGTGAACCGCCAGAATGAATTTGTGGGCCAGGTACCCATCAATAAATTGCTGGTCAGTGACCCATCACAAACGGTACGCGAGGTCATGGTCACGGGGGGCACCATTATTCTGGCGACCCAACACGAAACCGACATTGCCGACCTGTTCGAACGGCATGACCTGGTTTCTGCTCCGGTTGTGGATGAACACGGCATGCTGCTGGGTCGCATCACGATTGATGACGTGGTGGATGTGATTCGAGAAACAGCCGATCATTCACTGATGAGCATGGCAGGTCTGGATGACGAAGAAGATACTTTTGCTCCGGCTCTGATCACTGCCAAGCGGCGGGCCGTCTGGCTGGGTATTAACCTGATCACCGCCTTTGTGGCGTCCGCTGTCATCGGTTTGTTTGATCAAACCATCGAAAAAGTCGTGGCACTGGCCGTTTTAATGCCCATCGTGGCCAGCATGGGCGGTATTGCTGGCAGTCAGGTTCTGACGCTGGTTATTCGAGGCCAGGCCGTTGGTTTGCTGGGCCAGAACAACTTTCGCTGGCTCTTCAACCGGGAGCTGGCCGTAGCGGCCATGAATGGCGTGCTCTGGGCAGCAGTCATTGCCTTGATTACCTGGCTGTGGTTTGGCGATCAAGGTCTCGCTGCTATTATGGCCACCGCCATTATTATCAATCTGCTGGTTGCAGCCGTCACCGGTGCAATCCTGCCCATGATATTAAAAGCCAAGGGCATCGACCCGGCTCTGGCAGGCGGCGTTATCCTGACAACCGTAACGGATGTCGTGGGTTTTATGTCATTCCTTGGACTGGCAACCCTGTTTTATCTGTAATCTGATTCCCTCATCACACATGCAAAGCGGCTTATGACAACTCACAACGAACACGACGATTTTTCCCCCGACGAACCGGAATATGAGCTGGTCAGTAAATCGGAAATGAAGCGGGAGATGGAACGCTTGCTCAAACTGGGGGAAAAACTGACGGAACTGCCCGCAGCTCAATGGGGTGTATTCAACCTGTCCGACACCCTGATGGCAGCACTGGCAGAATCCAAACGCATCAAACAACACGGAGCCAAAAAACGGCACCTGCACTACATCGGCAAGCTGATGCGTGAAGAAGACAGCGAGGCCATCCAGCACCAGTTGGATATGAAAGACCCATCCAGTGAGGCTTATGGTCGCAAGCAGCGCCAGATTGAGATGTGGCGCACGCGCTTGCTTCAGGAAGATCAGGCACTGGCCGACTTTATCGAACAGTTTCCTCAGATTGACCGTCAGCAATTACGCAATCTGGTGCGCAATGCTCGCAAGCCCGGTGGTGACAATCCTCTGGCAACACCTGCAGCCAAGAAGCTGTTCCAGTTTGTGAAGGAAGCCAGCCAAGGCTAATGGCGACTCGCGGGTTGATTCTTCATAACTCGACCCGCATATATTGCTCGTACCCACTTTGTCGAGAACTTCACCATGCATTACACCTGCCCATCCTGCGCAGCCATTAATCGCATTCCTGAACACAACAAGCATCAGAACGGCCAATGCGGGCGCTGCCAGTCGCCTCTGTTTTCCGGCCAACCCATTGAGCTGACGGATCAGGACTTTTCGCGTTTTATTGAAAAAAATGACCTGCCGATTGTGGTTGATTTCTGGGCCAGCTGGTGTGGACCATGCCAGGCCATGGCACCGGTTTTTCAACAAACAACCGCTCAGATGGAGCATCAGGCCCGCTTTGCCAAGGTCAATACCGAGCACGCCCGGCAAGTCAGTGCCCAATATGGCATTCGCAGTATTCCAACGCTGATCGTGTTCCGTAATGGCCAGGAGATTGATCGTTTGTCCGGTGCCTTGCCCGCTCATCAACTCACTCAATGGATTCAGGCTGCTTTAGGCAAAGCTTGATATTGATCACTCATCAAGGTGCTGATCCGCTGATACAGATCAAGCTCATTCAGACCATCAGGCGCTACTCTGAAATGGCACTGAAAGGAGACTTACATGAGTATCGAAGCACACGACCTGCACCATGAGTTCCCGGAGATGACGGATCAGATCCGCAATCTGAAAATGAATGACCGTCACTTTGCACGCCTGTTCAATGAATATCATGACATTGACCACACGGTACGCCGCATTGAAGAACAGAAAGAAGCAGCTTCAGATGAGCGCCTCGAAGGGCTGAAGCTACGCCGTCTGCAACTGAAAGATGAACTGTATTCCATGCTGAAAAAGTGATGCATTTCACCCGGTGAGCACGCAATAAAAAAGGGCTATAAAGCCCTTTTTTATTGCGTCATATTTGCTGAAACGGTATCAGCCGTTCCATACACCAGAGACTTCTTCACCCTTGGCTTGCAGATCTGCATGGTAAGAAGAACGTACCATCGGGCCACTGGCAACACGCTTGAAGCCCAGTTCCTTGGCAATATTACCCAATTCCTTAAACTCTTCCGGGGTCACAAAACGATCAACACCCAAATGGTCACGGCTGGGCTGTAAATACTGTCCAAGCGTAATGTGATCAATATTGTGAGCGCGCATATCGTGCATCACCTCGATCACTTCCTCATTGGTTTCCCCCAAGCCCAGCATCAGACCCGATTTGGTCGGAACATCCGGGCAGCGAGCTTTGTAATTTTTCAGCAAATCCAGAGACCATTGGTAATCAGAACCTGGACGGCTTTTCTTGTACAAACGCGGCACTGTTTCGAGGTTATGGTTGAACACATCCGGTGGCGTTGTTTCCAGAATATCCAGCGCCACGTCCATGCGCCCACGGAAATCAGGCACCAGCACTTCAATTTCCAGCTTCGGACTGTGCTCACGAGACAGGGAAATACAGTCAGCAAAATGCTGGGCACCACCATCACGCAAGTCATCACGGTCAACAGAAGTGATCACCACGTATTTCAGGCCCATGTCCGCAATGGCCATCGCCAGGTTTTTCGGCTCATCCACATCCAGAGGATTAGGACGACCATGGCCCACATCACAGAACGGACAACGACGCGTGCAGATGTCACCCATGATCATGAAGGTAGCAGTGCCGCCGCCAAAACATTCGCCCAGATTCGGACAGCTGGCTTCTTCACAGACGGTGTGCAGTTTGTGCTTGCGCAGCTTTTGCTTTATCTCGCTGATTGCCGGGGTAGCAGGAATGCGAACACGAATCCAGTCAGGCTTGCGCGGCATTTCTTTTGTCGGAATGACTTTGATTGGAATGCGAGCAACCTTATCGGCACCACGCAGCTTTTCGCCCTGAACGGCTTTTTTCTTCTCACTCATGATTTTCCCCGGCAGCGTGTCAGCCAGGATCACTGACCGACCAATATTGATAGATGCACTGCAGAAACTGGGCGGATAGCCACGCTCCGCAATGCTGATTCGGATAATAAACCCGACTGAAACTCTCGGGATTATGCCTTGCGAATGGCAGATTCAAAACCCAGCAATGTGACCAACTGCGTTTCCAGAAGATCAGCAACCGTTTCCATATCCGGTGCTGACTGTTGCGTGGACTCACGCACCAGCTGGGTCATTTCCAGTCCGGCATAGCCGCAGGGGTTGATGCGAAGGAAAGGCTCCATGTCCATATCCACGTTCAACGCCAATCCATGAAAGGTTTTTCCCTGTTTGATTCTCAAGCCCAGTGACGCAATTTTTCGTCCACCCACGTAGACACCCGGTGCATCCGGCTTGGCTGCCGAGACAACACCCCAGTGCTGAACCGTTGCGATGATGGCATGTTCCATCGCAGTCACCAGCTCCCGTACACCCAAAGACAAACGCTTGATATCCAGCAGCAGATACACCACCAGCTGTCCCGGACCGTGATACGTCACCTGCCCGCCCCGGTCAGCCTGAACAATCGGGATATCACCAGGCATCAGTACGTGCTCTGCCTTGCCTGCCTGACCCTGAGTAAACACCTTGGGGTGCTGCAAGAACCACAGTTCATCCGCTGTTTCTTCTGTACGCGTGCGGGTAAATTCCAACATCTGATCGTAGCAGGTCTGGTAATCAATCAATCCAAGGTGACGTACAATAACGGATGACATCAGATCACCATATGAACCAAAGGGTGGTCACTCAAGGATTTGTGCAACGCCGCTAACTGTGGCTCACCCGTGGCCGTAATATAGATCGTCAGTGACTGAAAGTTACCTTTGTTGCTATTACGCACCTGAATTTTGGACACATCGTAACCGGCCGCGTGTTGATCAAAAATGCTCAACACCACCGACTGGTACTCTTCAGTGCCTTTACCCACCACTTTGACCGGGTAATTTTCACACGGAAATTCAATTTTCGGAGCGTCCTTCTCACACACTGCGCGTCCATTAGAACCAATTAATGCCATTGGTATTACCCCATCAACTTCGCAAAAAACAACTCAATTTCACCAATCAGGCGTCCAACAAAACCGGCTTCCTGCACCGCATCAATCGCAATCAATGGACGCTCGGTAATGATTTCCCCATCCTTGCTCACCGATAACGTACCCAACTGTTGACCGGCTGTGATCGGAGCCTTCAGATATTCATCGGTGACCAGATCCACATCCAGATCGCCTTTGGTGCCGCGCGGCAGGGTAAGATAAAGGTCTTCAGCAACGCCAAGTTGCACTTGCTGTTGCTCACCCAGCCAAACCTTGCGCTGACCCAAAGCATCCTGGGCACTGTACAGTTTGTGGGTTTCGAAGTAGCGGAAGCCATACGCCAGCAGCTTTTGGGTTTCCTGAGCACGAGCGTTTTCGCTGCGAGTACCCATGACGACGGCAATCAAACGCGTACCATCACGCAAAGCCGATGCCGCCAGACAGTAGCCTGCTTCTTCGGTATGGCCGGTTTTCAGGCCATCCACACTGTCATCACGCCACAACAATTTGTTGCGATTCGGCTGCTCAATACCGTTGAACTTGAAGCTTTTTTCAGAGTACACCCCGTAGTAATCCGGGTGATCATTAATAATGTGCAGAGCCAGCTTGGCCAGATCCCGAGCACTGGAGAAATGACCGTCTTCCGGCCAACCAGTGGCGTTGCGGAATTGTGTATTGGTCATATCCATACGCTGGGCGTACTGATTCATCCAGTCAGCAAACGCACCTTCAGCCCCGGCAAAGTATTCTGCCACCGCCACCGATGCATCGTTACCAGACTGAATAATAATGCCGCGCAGCAGGTCGATCATGGCCACTTCTGTGCCTTCACGAACCCACATTTTGGAGCCGCCTTTTTTCCAGGCATTAACACTGATTGGCACTTGCGTGGTATCGGAAACATTACCTGTCGCCAATTCATGCACCGCAATGTAGCTGGTCATCATTTTGGTCAGACTGGCAGGCGGCAATTGCTTGTCCGCATTTTTCTCGACCAGCACATGGCCACTCTCAGCATCCATCAGGATAAAGGCTTCGGCATTGAGTTCAGGTGCGCGAGGCACAATCACAGCCGCGGCGATCGAAAAACCAGAAAACAGGAATAGAACGACGGTCAGTAAATAACGCATGATTCTCAGCTAGCAAGGTAGGAATGAAAGCGCCGGATTGTACCACGATCAGCGCAGTTTGCAGTCTCCAGCGAAGACCACAAGATGGCAAAACAGTTCCTCTATTATCTGCGAGTGATGGAGGAACCCAGGTCACGAGCCGGATGCAGGCTGATAATGGGTGATCCGTCCGCCTGTCGAAAACTGTGCCTCAGTCGAAACCCCCGATCAAGACGACGAATGCATAACGTCAGGCGTACCGTTAACCAGTAGTAATCCACCCGATCTTCCGCGTGAATAATGGCCGACGCACCCTGATCAATGGCCAACCGGCACAAGGGTTTCAGACGCTCTTCTATATCGACATCCCGATCCGAGACAGCATCAACCGGCAACGACAAACGCGCCAGAGGAGGAGAGTTGTCCTCATCCGGATTTCGAAATTGACGATGTATCTGATCATCCATGGCCACATAATCCGGCATCAGAATGGGCTGAACTGCCACAGCGGGTAATGCCGTTGCAGCCACAGCAGGCGACAACCGATCCAGTTGCTGCTGTAACGCATCCAGCCCCGGTGTCAGAGGCACCAGCAACCAGATACGTTCCAGAATCTGGCGGGTCTGTTTGTAATCCTGCTGAGCCAGACGGTTTTGTGCCTGTGCCCACATGGACTCACCCCACTGATACGCCAGTGGCAAAACCCGATAGTCATAGGGCCATTGAGACCGAAACGCCTCAATGCGGTGCATGGCATTGTGACGCAGCGGCTGGTCCAGGCGTCCGGCGTTCAGATCATCCTGAATAACCTGCAACGCCTGGTCGGCCTCCCCAGCCACCACCCGAGCACCACACAACAACCAAAAAAACATCATGCAGAGTGACATGCACAGCCGTTGTTCCATTAGAATGCAGCGCTCTTGTTATTTGGGAGTCTTCATCATGTGGCTTAAAGCCGGTTCCATCCTGTTCACCCTGCCCGTCATTTTGTTATTGGCCGTGTATTCCAATGACATGAGCGCTATTTCGGACTGTCTGGCACAGGAACTGACCTACGACCCGGAGACCGGAAAGTGCAGCCCGGATGCCGACACACCTGCAACGTTCTATCTGCGCCACACCCTGCTGGTCAACCTGTCGTTGCTGGTCTCCATTCTGGGCTCACTGGCCATGACCTGGGGCATGATGCTCAAGGGACTGACGCGCGCGCCGGAAGAACGCTGAGTTTTCAGTCAGGCAGCATTTCTTGAATTTGCTGCCACTGCCGCAAGGACAGGTTTCATTACGGCCAGTCACCAATGGCTGCCACAGGGAATCCCCCTCGGTATACAGCCATTGGCCCTGCTCGCGGACAAACTGTGATACTTCCCGCAGCTCGTGCCACTCACCGGGTATCCCGGCTTCGTCCGGGTAAAACTGAACGCAAGTCGCTCGAAAAGTCACCTGCCCACAATCACCGGATTGACTGGAGGACTGTATCTCCAGCCCGGCCCAGACAAGACCGCTATCACAATTCACCTCTTCCGGGCGGGTTTGTGAATGCCAGGTCCGATGCAAGTAGTCCTTCAGCCCCAGCACAAAAGCGCTGAAACGGCTGCGCATCAGTTGTTCAACGGTGTCTGCTATTTGCCCCTGATGCCAGGGTGCACAGCAATCCGAATAGTGACGTCCGCTCTGGCACACACACAGCGTCATTGCATATGCCTCTGAGCAATCTTCAGTAACACCTGAATCGCATCATTTAATGTGTCACTGCGAGATTCATCAGCAAACGCGGCCAGCATCCGATGACGCATACCCGGCAAGGTCATCATGTCCCCAACCAACGCGATAAAGGCATCTTGCCCTTGTTCGTTGCACGCCAATGCCTCCAGAAACACCAGCAATAACGGCCCTTCCAGGTCGGCCCAGCAACGACTGGAAATAGCCGCCAGCACTTCAATGGAACGACTTTCGTGATGCTGCAACATCGCCTGTAACAACAAGCGACGCTGCTGAATATTCTGGCTATGGGAAAGCGCGCGCGCGAATGCCGCCAGATCCGCAGGAGTCGCACCACCCTTGATCACAGCCGCCAAACGATCGTTGATCGCCGACGTCAGCAACTGACCCGGAGACTGACTTTCCAGAAAGCCCAATACCACATTCAAAGGCACTGATGGCAAAAATCCGATGGCCTGAGCCAGCAGTGTCTGATTGTCATCCCGATCCAGACCGGCAACCACTTCCGCCAGACCTTGCAATCCCAGTTGCTGCCAGTTTTCCCAGCCCATATCACCACTCAGGTAGGCGCGGGCAATTCCATAAAAGCGGCTATTTTCCGCACCCAGTTCCCGGCTGGCCACGGCATGAAAATAGGCCATGCGATTGGCGTCCGGCTTGAAACTGCATGGGGCTTCGCCCTGATCCGACTGATCACCCGATACCATACGATCCGCACAGTAACGCACAAACGCATCTCGAGAAGCCGGTTCCAGCAGATTCTGTTCGTCCAACGGCAACTTCAGGAACCAGATGCCATTTTGTTCCGGGCGTGTTGGGTGACAACTGAGCAAACCCAACCAGGCATGCTTGAGATAGGGCGACGGATACGGGTGTCGCAAGCCTTCTATTTGCTGAAAGGTTCGGGGGTCCATCGCCTGAATACGACGCCCCATATCAAACACCTTGAGTGTTGCACCACTGGCCGCTACCAATTTTGTAATCGTCACCTGCTGCTCCGCTGCTGTACTGTCTTGTCGGTCTGGCTGACAAGCACTGAATGCTCATCAGAAAAAAGAGCGCCAGTGTACCACCTGTGAGAGACAAACCGGATTCGCTATCATGGTCGGATTGGCTTTATACAATCGACATACAAGCAACATACAACCGACAAGAGGTTTTGCATGGCATTTTTCACATTGCTGCTGTCCGGGCTGGTTATTGGTGGCGGACTGACCGGGTGGTGGCTGACCCGACGCTGGAAAGAAGAAGCGCGTCAGGCCACTCGCGCACTGGATGAGATGGCCCTGCAGTACAAGGCCGATCAGGATGAGACTCGGCAATTGCGTCAGCAAGTCGCCGACCTGACGTATCAGTTGAACGAAGCACAAAAAACGATACGTCATCTGGAAGGTCGCCAAGACAACTCGTGAAAGTAACCTGGTAAACGTAAACACGCGCGCAGGTTCGCGTTACGGCGTTACAATCGGAAAGCAGCGGCCTGCATGTGCCCTTGCTTTTGTTTGTTCAAACGTACTTGCAGGCGCTTCAGGACATCGTCCGGTGTTTCTCCGGGCGATAACGTCACCCCGCAAGCCGTCAGGGAAAGCTGCTGAACGTGTTCCCACTCGGCTTCTTCCAGTTGCCGACTCAAGGCTTCCCTTAACACCAGCTCCGCATCTTCCTGACAGTCTGGCAACATCACCACCCAAATATCGTCGTCCAGACGAAATACCTCATCCACTCGCCGGATGCGGGTACGAATCTGCCGCACAATACCTTGATACAACTGTTGTAATTCATGAGGCGCATGGGATTGCTGCAACTGCTGGTATTCATCAATGGCCAGCCCAACCAGACTGACATCCCCTCCAGTCAGAGCACAACGAGCCACTTCACGCTGCAGGGATTCCCGCAAAAACCGGGCGTTGCAGGCACCTGAAAGTGCATCTCGCAATGAACGTACACTGCGATACTCGTGCTCTGCGTACAACATGCGGTGCCCAATACCCACAAATAGCGACATCATTAATACACACACGGCGACTTCCAGTGCATCAGGCATCATCAAGGCCACCACAATCAGCAAGAACATTGATAACCCTGTCGTCATCTGATGGCCGTACTGACCGGGCAAGAGGAAAAACACCATCGCAGGCAGAACCACCACCTGTGCCATGGCCATATCCGGTGCCAGATACCAGAGATACAGAACCGTGATAACTATGGAGAAAATGCACACGGCATCCAGCCACAAGGAACGCGCGCTGCCTTGTCGAATCAACAGCCACAACCCTTGCAACAACCAAATGGGAATCATCAAAAGCAACCACAACACACCGCTGTAATGGCCCAGCAAATAGAAATCCCATCCTGTCATGGCCAACACAACCGACCAGATCAATAGCAGCAATGCCCGCAGCGATGGGGATAATAAATATTCCTGATCGGTAGTCATTGTGCCAGCCTCCGTATCACGTCCATGGTCATGGTAATGCGCGTATCCAGCCCCTGCTTCATGGATGCCTGTCCTGATGACGGCGCATAAAACAGAGGTACGCCATGAATACCGGATAACGGCAGTCCCATCACATCCGACATATCCGCATTCAACAGCACGACATCATCCACACTGCAAGCGGGCATCAACACCACCAGCGTCGCGGCATTCCAGCGATACACGGCACAATGAGGAGGCACAACGGAACACAATGCCTGAAGATAATCCGCCTTCAGCACCGCTCGGGTATCTGATACTTCAGAAAAGTCCAGCGCCGACAACACCATCACCACCAGAGTACTTCCACTGCGCTCAGAACGGCTGATTTCACGACCCAGATCCACTTCCAGACGACGTGCGTTATAAACCCCGGAAAGTGGGTAGTCACTGTTGGCTTCCGAGACCGCGCCATCCATCATTTGCACCTTGAAAGCCAATAACAACGCCATCCAGCTGGACAAGCCATAAGCACCCAAATACGACCACCCCAACCCCGACTCGGCTCCGCGCATCAAAGCCAGCAGCAACACGCCTACCAACCCCAGTACCCCGGCCCACAACCAGCGCCAGGGCAATACCATGACCAGCAATAGCGGCAGTAATAAACCAAGTGGAGATAACAGCTGCTGTCCCAGCCATTGGTATAGCACCAGCACAACCGTGGTCAGCGTCATGCCTTGCCACAAGCGGGCCATTACCCGAAATGACAATCGGCAGCCCAGCAGAATCATCACCAGCAATGCCGTTAACATCAGCCAGTGCAAGCCGTTATGAAACGAACCCGGTGTGTGATTTCCCAGCATCAGGAACACAGCAACCAACAAGCTCCCGGCCAGATAATGCGGCCAGCTCACAGGCGTTTTCATTGACCCCTGAACCGGTCTTCCCATGATCATGCCGACCTCCTCCGGGACATCGCTCTCGCTCGGGGCAAGCATCGTGTATACTGCTTTGCTTTCATAGTTCAGACTCTCGCCAGGTACCTTTGATGGACGTAAATCAGTACATGCAACAGCTCGGTCAGCAGGCACGTATATCCGCTACTGCCGTGGCCCGTGCATCGACCGATAACAAAAACAAGGCGCTGATTGCCATTGCCAACGACATTGAACAACAGCGCAGTGCGCTTCACCAGGCCAATGCTACCGACCTGGAAAATGGCAAAGCCAAAGGCCTTGATGACGCACTACTTGATCGGCTGGAACTGACCGATAGCCGCATCGACACCATGATCGAAGGCCTTCATCAGGTTGCCGCCTTGCCCGACCCGGTGGGTGAAATCACCGACTTGAGTCGTCGCCCAAGTGGCATTCAGGTTGGCAAGATGCGAGTGCCGCTGGGTGTGATTGGTATCATCTATGAAAGCCGTCCAAACGTCACGATTGAAGCCGCCAGCCTGTGCCTGAAGTCCGGCAATGCCACTATTTTGCGCGGTGGTTCGGAATCCATCGCCAGCAATCGCATGTTGGCCGGGTGCATTCGCAATGGTCTGACGGCCACCGGTTTGCCAGAAAACGTCGTGCAGGTCGTGGACACCACCGACCGTGCCGCCGTTGGTCAATTGATTACCATGCCAGAGTACGTTGACGTCATCGTACCTCGGGGCGGCAAAGGACTGATCGAACGCATCAGTGCAGAGTCCCGCGTCACGGTCATCAAGCACCTGGATGGCATCTGCCACGTCTTTATCGACGAATTTGCTGATACCTCCAAAGCCATCAATATTGCGATCAATGCCAAAACCCATCGTTACGGCACCTGCAATACCATGGAAACCCTGCTGGTACACGAAGCAATTGCCAACGAAATGCTGCCCGAGCTGGCAGACGCCTACCGTTCTCTGGGTGTCGAACTGCGCGGTTGTGATGCCTCTCGCGCCATCGTGAACGATATGATCGCTGCGACCGATGCCGACTGGGATACCGAATACCTCGCCCCCATTCTCTCCATTCGCGTGGTGTCGTCCATCGACCAGGCCATCGAGCACATTAACCGCCACGGCTCACACCACACCGACACCATCGTCAGTGAAAATTACAGCAATACGCAGCGCTTCCTGATTGAGGTGGACTCCAGTTCCGTCATGATCAACGCGTCAACCCGTTTTGCTGATGGCTTTGAATACGGCCTGGGCGCAGAAATCGGTATCTCAACCGATAAAATTCATGCCCGTGGCCCGGTTGGTCTGCATGGCCTGACGTCCCAGAAGTACGTCGTCTTTGGCAATGGCGAAGTGCGCAAGTAATGAGCGCCAGCCAACAGCCGCACTGGGCTATTCTGGGCGGCACCTTCGACCCGGTTCACATCGGTCATCTGCGCATTGCCCTGCAATTGCGCGGAGCCGGGTTTGATCGGGTACTGATGATGCCAAATCGCATCCCCCCGCACCGCCCGTCACCCCAGGCTTCCACCGAGCAACGCCTGGCCATGCTGCGGCTGGCGACACAGGATCTTGATGGCATTGAAATCAGTGACATCGAGCTGCGCCGGGATGACTGCAGTTACAGCGCCATTACGCTGGAAAATTTGCATCAGGAACACCCAAACACCCGTTTCACCTGGGCCATGGGCACCGATGCCTGGATTGGCTTCGACCGCTGGTTTCGGGCTGAGCAGATTCTCGAAATGGCCAATTTGCTGGTGATCAATCGCCCCGGCGAACGCCAGACCATGGCTCATTGGCAACAGCAGCAGTGGCTCAACCGCCAGGCCGAGCCCGGTGAATTGCTATCCAGCCAGGCTGGGCGCATTTGCCAACAAACCTGGCCAGGGCTGGATATTTCGGCCACTGGCTTGCGCCACGCTATCCAGCAAGGCGACAATATCAAGTTCCTGACGCCAGACCCGGTATTGGAATATCTTATCCAACAACAACTGTATCGAAACGACTGAATGCAAACTAACCAACTCAAGACCCTGGTGGTTGACGCCCTCGACGACATGAAAGCACAGAACATCACTGTTCTGGACGTGCGTGGACGGACATCTGTTACCGACTTTATGATCATCGCGACCGGTACTTCCAGTCGCCATGTTGCGGCTGTGGCCAGCAACGTGGAGGAAAAGATCAAGAAATCTGGCGTGACTCCCAATGGCACTGAAGGCCGCTCATCATCCGACTGGGTCTTGATCGACCTGTTTGATGTGATCGTCCACATCATGACGGATCAGGCTCGCCACTTCTACGACCTGGAGCGCCTGTGGGGCGAACCAGAGCCACAGGAGCACAAAGGCGACGCATGAAGCTGAGATTGCTGGCCGTCGGGCAACGTATGCCCTCCTGGGTAACCGAAGGGTATCAGGAATACGCCCGTCGCTTGCCCCGTGACTGCAGCCTGGAACTGGTTGAAGTGACACCTGGACACCGCAGCAAAAGCACCAGCCCTGCCCGCGCCATGGAACAGGAAGCCGACGCATTGAATCGCGTTATCCGACCTTCCGACCGCATTGTGGCACTGGATGTCAAAGGCAAGCCCTGGTCAACGGAACAGCTGTCTGGCCAACTGGGCGACTGGCGCATGAACGGCGGCGATGTGGCCTTGCTCATCGGTGGCCCGGACGGCATCAGCCCAACCTTGCTCGCCAAGGCTCATCAACGCTGGTCATTATCGCCATTGACACTGCCGCACCCTCTTGTTCGTGTGGTGGTCGCTGAGCAGATTTATCGCGCCTGGACCCTGCTACAGGGTCACCCCTACCACAAGTGAGGCCAGCATGTGGGAGCACGCCTTCCGAGACAAGACCGCAGAACTGAGTCTGTTCCGGCGGCGTGCCGCCGTTCTCGGGCTTGTTGTATTAACCCTGTTGCTGGTGCTCGGCTGGCGCATGGGGCATTTGCAAATTACCCTCTATGACACTTATAAAAACCTGTCTGAAAACAACCGCATCAAAATCAACCCGATTGCTCCAAAGCGCGGTTTGATTTTTGATCGCAACGGCGAACTGCTGGCTGAAAACATCCCGTCCTACAGCGTCACTCTCGTGCCTGAACGCATCAGCAACCTGGACGCCACCATTACCTACCTTGACAACCTGATTGGCATTACCGAACGGCACAGAGAACAGTTTGAACGACGCATGAGTTTTCGTCGCCGACCTTATGAACCGGTCGTGCTGCGACACCGGCTGTCGGAAGACGATATATCGCGCGTTCTGGTTAACCGGGTTTATTTACCGGGCGTCGATGTACAAGCAGAACTGGTGCGTCACTATCCGCAAGGCGACACCTTTGCGCACGTACTGGGCTACGTTGGACGCATCAATCAGCGCGAACAGCACCGTCTGGATGCCGACCCGGAAACCCGTAAGAACTACAGCGGCAGCCAGTACATCGGCAAGCTGGGAGTGGAAAAATACTATGAAGACCGCTTGCATGGGCAAGTTGGCTACCAGAAAGTCGAAGCCAATGCCCGAGGGCGTACGCTGGGCGTTCTGGAGCAGCAAGCTCCGGTTCCCGGAGAAGACATCACCTTGCATCTCGACAGTCGTATGCAGCGTCTGGCCAAACAACAAATGCAGGGGCGACGCGGAGCCATTGTTGCCATTGAAGTCAAAACCGGTGGCATTCTGACGCTGTACAGCAACCCCAGCTTCGATCCCAATTTGTTCGTCACCGGTATTTCGCACCGCGATTATGACGCCTTGCGTAATAACCCGGATTTACCGCTGTTCAATCGCCCTCTGCGGGGGCGATACCCACCAGCATCAACGCTCAAACCGTTTATTGGTCTCGGGATTGTCGACCTGGGCATCAATACCTGGAATCACAGCATCAAGGATTATGGTGCGTTCCAGCTTGATAATGACAAGCGTGTGTATCGGGATTGGAAACGCAGCGGACACGGTGTTGTTAATATGGAAAAAGCCATCATTGAATCCTGTGATGTCTACTTCTATGACGCCGCTGTTCGTACCGGTGTGGATCAGCTTTCCCCTTTTCTGGGGCAATTCGGATTTGGTCGCAATATGGCGCTGGACATCAAGGAAGCACTGACCGGCTTGCTCCCCGACCGGGACTGGAAACGCCAGCGTCACAAGTCTCACTGGTACGCAGGTGACACCGTGAACCTCGGGATTGGACAAGGCTATATGCTGGCCACACCACTGCAACTGGCCACCGCAACAGCCGTGATGGCCAACCGCGGCAAGTGGGTCATTCCACGCTTGATCGTTTCACACAACAACATTCCTGAAGACGTCCCTCACGGCGATATTCCTGATATCCAGCTGAACGATCCAGCCAACTGGGACAAGATGTTTGAAGCCATGCGAAAAGTGATTTCAAGCCCCAAAGGCACCGCTCGGGGATTACAATCCAGGCTGGAATTCCCCATTGCCGGAAAGACCGGCACGGCTCAGGTGGTCGGCATCAAGCAGAATGCCAAATACGACTCCAAAGCTCTGCGCGAACGGCTTCGGGATCACGCCCTGTTTATCGCCTTTGCTCCCATAGACGATCCACAAATTGCCATGGCCGTGATTGTGGAAAATGGTGAATCCTCAGGCCGAACTGCAGCACCTATCGCCCAGACATTGATCAACTTTTATCTCGGTGGGGCCAAAGGCTGATGCAAGGCACTGACTACAACCGCACGCTGGGGCAAGGCTCGCACAAGGGCTTCAGCCGCAGCAAAGCCCTGTTTGCCCAATTGCATCTCGACCCTTGGCTGTTCTTTATGCTGCTGACACTGGCCGGTGTTGGCCTGTCCATTCTGTACAGCGCCAGCGGTCAGGAAATGAGCATGGTCAAACGTCAGGCCATTCATTTTGGCATTGGTTTTACCGCTTTGTTGATTTGCGCCCAGATTCCACCACGGACGTTCCAGCTACTCGCACCCTGGGGCTATCTGGTGGGGTGCCTGGCTTTGATCGGAGTATTAGTGGCGGGTGTCGGTGCCAAAGGTGCTCAGCGCTGGCTGGAGCTGCCCGGTTTGCCTCGCTTCCAACCATCCGAAATGGTCAAACTGGTACTTCCCATGATGGTTGCCTGGTACATGTCACGCAATCAGACGCCCCCTCCTATCGGAGTACTGGCCAAGGCGGCCTGCCTTATTTTGCTGCCGACAGCACTGATTCTGAAACAACCCGACCTGGGCACGTCACTGCTGATCAGCGCTTCTGGAATCATGGTGCTCTACTTCTCCGGTATGTCCTGGCGCATCATTGGCACCCTGGCAGGAGCGGCAGCCGCTGCAGCACCGCTGATGTGGTTCTTTGTGATGCACAACTATCAAAAACAGCGTGTACTGACGTTTCTTGACCCGGAAAGCGACCCTCTGGGTTCTGGCTGGAACATCATTCAATCCAAAATTGCCATTGGCTCAGGGGGAATTGATGGCAAGGGCTATCTTCAGGGAACTCAATCTCAACTTGAGTTTCTACCCGAAAGCCATACGGACTTCATCATCGCCGTCCTCGCAGAAGAGATGGGGCTGATCGGAGTACTGCTATTATTAATGCTGTATCTGGCCATCATTGTGCGTTGCCTGATGCTTTCTGCCCGCAGTGAAACCCTTTTCGGGCGGTTGCTGGCAGGCAGTTTATCGGCTACTTTTTTTACCTATGTGTTTGTCAATATTGGCATGGTGAGCGGCATTCTTCCGGTAGTCGGAGTGCCCTTGCCCATGGTGAGCTACGGCGGAACGTCCGTTGTCAGCCTGCTGGTTGCCTTTGGTCTGATCATGTCCATGACCACACATCACAAACGCTAACCCGGAATCCATCAGAAGGAACCTTTTATGACGCTCCGTATAGTGACAGTTCTGCTGTTTTGCCTGGCCGGTCATCTGCCAACAGCCTGGGCTGGCTATGAAAATCACCCCAAATTCAAACAGTTCGCCCAAGAACTGGAAAAGGAATACAACATTCCTGAAGCCGAAGCTCGACAGTGGCTGGCGCAATCCAAAAAGCTGGATTCCGTCCTCAAAGCCATTGCCCGCCCTGCAGAACGCACGCTTCAGTGGGATCGTTATCAGGACATTTTCCTGACCAAAAAACGCATTCTCAAAGGCAAGGAATTCCTGAAAAAACATCAGGCTTTGCTGCAAAAAGCAGAAGCAAAATACGGCGTCAAACGTGAAGTGATTGCCGCCATCATCGGTGTTGAAACCTTTTATGGCACGCGCCAGGGCAGCTATCGGGTGCTGGATTCTCTGGCAACCCTGGCCTTTGACTACCCCAAACGTCCCCTGTTCTGGAAACAGCTCAAGGCCTTCTTTGCCATGGCTCAACAGGAAAATCTCGACCCAACCAAGATCAAGGGTTCCTATGCCGGAGCCATGGGCTACGGTCAGTTCATTCCCACCAGCTTCCTCGCCTACGCAGTCGATGGCGATGGCGATGGCAAACGTGACTTATGGAAAAATCCCGCTGATGCCATTGCCAGCGTAGCCAACTACTTCAAACGTCATGGCTGGCGTGATGGCGAACCAGTGACACAGCGCGTGCGTGTCAGTGGCAGTGCTTACAAGCCACTCATCAATGACAACCGCAAGCCCAAGTGGACACCCGCACAATTGACCAGCAAGGGCGTTACCCTGAGCCAGACGGGCGGCAATCCGGATAGACCGGCCAACCTGATGCGCCTGCAAGGCAAGAAGGGAGCTGAATTCTGGATGGGTGAACACAACTTCTACGTCATCACACGCTATAACCACAGCCGCTTGTATGGCATGGCCGTTCACCAGCTCAGTGAGGCACTTGCTGAATGAAATCCCTGCTTGTCCTGCTGATGCTGGTTCTGCTGGCATCCTGCAGTGATCGCTATCAACACGCGAAAGACTTTGGCCCGGCCAACCCGACAGCACAGACTCACGCGACAGAGCCTGTGCCTCGTTCCGAGCCTTTGAGCGTCACGGGAAATCAGCGCAATTATCGTGTGATGGGGGAAACCTATTGGGTGCAGTTGAACCCGGAACAAAACCTCCAGGAACGCGGAATCGCTTCCTGGTATGGCATGAAGTTTCATGGACACGCCACCGCCAATGGTGAAATTTACGACGTGTATCAATACACAGCCGCTCACAAAACCTTACCGCTTCCCAGCTATGTGAAAGTCACGCGAGAAGACAACGGCAAGAGTGTGGTGGTACGCGTGAATGACCGTGGCCCGTTTCATGAAGGGCGTATCATCGACTTGTCCTACGTAGCCGCCAAGCGCATCGGTCTGGACAAGGATGGTACGACCCCTGTCACCATGACGTTGCTGGCTGCTCCGCAGCGTCATTCCGAGCGCTGGATTCAGGTCAGCGCCTTGTCCAGCAGCGAAGCCGCCTGGAAACAACGTGCAGACATTGCTCGCTTGATTGAACCCGCCAATTGGCCTGTCACGGTTCAGGTACGAGAACAGAACGGTACCCGCCTTCATAAGGTGCGTATTGGGCCGATTCCTTCCCTTCAGGGGCTTGAAGATACATTAAAAGTGCTGGAACAAAATAATATGACCAATACATCCGTACTGGCTGCTCATCAACTGTAGTGAATATTAGCAAGCGCTAATATATTAATTGAGAAAACACTTAAAAGACTAAAAAGGAATAATAAAATATCTGATATTAACCATCAGCATCCATATGACCGGAGACTCAGCTAAACACGGATATTAAAGAGAAACAGGAAAAACAAAAAAGCGGACCATATTCAAGAGAATAGATCCGAGGCAGGGGTACTCAACGCAGAAAAATTGCCTGGGTCACAGGCGGGTGTTTCAATTGGCAGCAAGCTGAAACACCTTAAAAACAGACTTACTCTCCAGTACCGTGCTTACTGATGTCTTTCTTGATAGCGATGTACATGCCACCAAAGACTGCAAGGGTCAGACCCACAATAAGTAAACCGGAAAATACAACTTCATCCATAAACATGACAATTACCTCGCGCTTCTGACGGGTTAGCTAAAGTTCGTTTAAGTTGGGTTCACTGTAGCAGCGCCCGACATCGTTAAGTTGATTCATATCAAGCTGTTTTTGCTGTATTAACGGATGTAATTCAGTATTGATTCATATCAATCAGAATCCGCAAACGCGCTATAAACAATCACCACGACACTTTTCTCAAGCAGTACGTCAGTCAATACGCAAAAGACCCCTGTTTTCTGACAGAACACGCTCATCTGAACTAGACTGAAACAGAGTTCATACTCATCAGAACCGAGCTGACTTGAGATGAGAGCAGGAGGGGTTATGCATCACACTTCCGGTATTGGTATACCACTGCTGTGTACCCTGCTCTGGTGCCTGCCCCAAACGGTCATCGCAACGGAATCTTCACAATTTTCTTCCCCGCCCTCCCCGATATCTGAAACCGAAACCACAATTCTGAACAACCTGAGAGCCTTGTTGCAACAGCGTTACTACCGCAAGGCGTATGAGCTTGCACATCAACACCTGGAACCACTGGAAGGCCGCGAAACATTCGACTGGCTATTAGGACTGGCAGCACTGGAAAGCGGCCAAACTGACGAAGCCTTATTTATTTTTGAACGTCTGAACACATTGCAACCGCACAACCAGCGTTACCGCTATGAACTGGCTCGCTGTCATTTCCAACTGGGTAACTTCCCCCAGTCCAAACAATTGTTTACCGATTTGAGTCAGCAAACCCTGCCCGATGACGTCCGTCAGGCCGTCAAACGCTATCTGCGGCAGATTCGACGCCAGTCCCGATGGCAGCGCCCTTTTTGGGAAATTCATATGGCCAGCGCCGCCGGATATGACACCAATACCAACACCGCCACTGATGAACGTGAAATCGATGTCCTCAATGGTCAATTTACCGCCATTCTGAGCGAAGAACAGCAGTCTTTGGCATCCGGCTATTTCCGTTATTCAGGCGCTGGGCGACTGTTGCAGCCCTATTCCAAAAATCATCAATTGGAACTGAACCTCAGCGGAGCGCGTAAAGACAATACCGGCACCGACCGATACGATATTGATACCGTCTCCAGTGATCTGGAATATCGCTACCGACACGGTCGAAGCCAGATTTTCATCGGAGGATTCTACCGTTTCTACTGGCTTGGCCGAGAAGGGCTGCAGTCCACCTGGCAAGGGCGTTCTGGCGTGAATTATTCGCCTTCCAGCTACTGGCAACACCGACTGGCCTTGTCCATCAATGGGCGTGACAACCGCCTGAATGACGAGCAGGACAACTGGTATCCACAGGTGGAACTGGAATCCCGCACCGTTGCATCACGGCTGCTGGTCTCTGCCAAATTGCTGGCCGCTCATGATCTCGATAAAGAAGCACTGGCACGCAACACCTATGGCGGTGATCTGATGCTGGGGTATCAGCCGTCACAACAGCATCGTACCCAGCTCCTCTTGCGCTATCGCCTGCTGGATTACAACGAGAAGCAACCGGACAGCAGCCTGTTTTCCCCCGGAGAAGCACGAACCGAACATATGTCCCAGGTATCGATCCAGCATCAGTATCAAATCTGGTCGTATATCAGCCTGCACGGGCAGTTCAGCTACATCCGCAATCACAGCACCATCCCGATTTATCAGTATGATCGCAGCCTGGTCGAAGCCGGGCTTGGCGTCCGGTTCTGAGGGCATAACCATGACCACACACATCACTCACCACCACACTTTGCTGGCTCTGCTGTTCAGCGGACTGGCCAGCGCTGTTACAAGCGCAACGCCCAACGACCAGCGTGCAGGTCAGGTCATCATGTCACTCGGTGACGTCAATGCCCTGAGAACTCAGGGAGAGCAACCGTTGCAACAAATCGCACTGAAGCGGCGATCCCCGGTTTTTCAGCAAGACACACTCACCACCGGAGCCAATGGCAAGGCCCAGATTCGCTTTCAGGACGGCGGACTGGTTGCACTCAAGCCTTCCAGCCGTTTGCAAGTCGCCCGTTATCAACCCTCAGAACAAGGCCCGGATGTGGTCATGGAATTAATTGAAGGAGGGTTCCGAACCCTGACGGGGTCACTGGGCAAGCAAGGGCCAGATGCCTATCAGGTCAAAACCCCGGTCGGCACCATCGGCATTCGCGGCACGCTGTACAGTGCTCTATTACATGAAGAAGAGCTGTTCCTTGGCACCTGGCAAGGCCAGATTCTGGTTGAAACCCAACACGGCTTATACCCACTGGGGGCCGGAGCCGATTTCAACTTTGCCAGCATCACACACACCGGCTTTACCGGATTGCTGGAACCGCCCATACGCCTGCAACCCGCAGGCGTGATTCCCCATTCAGAAACCTCACCCGACGACGAAACAACCACCAGCGAACAGGAATCCGATGGCAGCGAGGAAAAAGTCGTCCTTACACCACTCGAACGAGAAGAAGGCGCTGACCACCTGTCGACGTTCCAATCCAATGGCCAACTGGATAATACCGGGCCAGACTTTCCAGACAACGACCTGTTTTCACCGGACAGCCGCTTCACACCACAGGAATACAACACCTTCATCACTTCCGCCAAACTGGGAGCCATTGTCATTGATGGACAGCTCCGTACCGGAAGTGCTGCGGTACAGGAGGGCGAAGAGCCTCTGTTTATTACCCTGACCGAAGAACGCAGCCTGGAAGTAATTCGCTTTCAGGGAGAAGCCGACACTCAGGAGCGACCTTCCGAGTCACTGGATGTCGAGTGGGGAATCTGGAGCGGCACCAATCTAACACCCGTTCAAATTTATCCCGAGCGCAATTCCGATCAACATCTGAATATTACCGAGCAAGCCCTCTGGCTCACCGGCACCCCCACTCGCAGCGCAGAGCTGGAAAACCTGAGTGGCACTGTGCATTTCTCGGGCACTCAGGCGATTGGTTTCAATCAGGCCGGAACACCTCTGTCTGGAGCAGAAGGGCAATTTACGCTGAATCTGTCGTCGGGTGCAGTCAGTAATGGTGTGCTGGAAGCCAGCTTCGGGGATCAAACATCGGACATCTGGGCGCTGGGGTTCGATGGCTCTATTCAATCGGGTGAGCACAACACCGCCATTGTGGATATCGACATCCTCAACGGACAACACAACGACACCGGTCTGGATCTTGAACAAAGCCGGTTTGACGGCATTCTGGTCGGTGAAGACGCTTCCGGATTTGTCGGTGGGTTTCACCTGATTGATCAGCAACAAAACACGGCCACAGGAGCCGTCTTACTGGAGCAGATACCTTTTTCTAACGATCCATAGAAAAACCGGAATCCTGAATTACTTGCTGGTGTGCCGAAAACTGCCGTCCCATTGTTCCGGTGGATGTTGCAACCAATGCTGCACTCGCGCCTGATAAACCTGATAAACACGCACCTGCGGGTAACGTTGCTGCAAATCTGAAAATGCCTTGTCCGCCCCTTGCCAGCGTTGAGCAAAGTACTGTTCCAGCGCTTGCTGATAGACTTGCAGCTCCTCCGCTTTGGCAGCATCCAGAGAACCCAGCCTGCCCAGTGGCGCATACACATCCACAGGTTTTTCCTTGCCTTTAACCTGAATACGATCAATGTATTGGTATTCAAACTCATCAGCCAGCTCACGGGTGCGCTCACCCACCAGCACAGGCACACCGTAGAAGCGGGTCAGCCCCTCCAGGCGCGAGCCCAGATTCACCGCATCCCCCAACACCGTGTAAGCCCGCCGATAGGCAGAACCCATATCACCTACGTTCATTTCCCCGGAGTTCAGCCCAATGCCAGCATCGATCACCGGCCAGCCACGCTGCTGAAATTCCGGGGCCAGGGAACGAGTAACTTCCGTTAGCGCCAGCGCAGCGGCAACGGCTTTGTTAGCATGCTCAACATCCGTGACGGGTGCTCCCCAAAATGCCATCACCAGATCACCAACGTATTTGTCGATGGTGCCATCGTGATCAAAAATCGTGCGAGTTACCGGAGTAAAATAGTGATTCAGAAGCTGTGTTAACTCCACCGCACTCAAATTTTCGGAAATGCTGGTAAACGAACAAATATCACTGAACAGCACGGTCAATTCACGGTTTTCGCCGTGCAGGTGGTAAGCATCGGGTTCTTCCATCATCTGTTCGATGTGCGCCGGGGGAACGTACTGATCAAAGATGCCTTTTAAACGTCGTCGGGTATGGTTTTCCGTCACAAAGCTGTACGCCAGATTCAACACCACCAGCACCATCGTCAGCATCAACATGCCTGACAGCGGCAAGTCCAGATACTGGGTGTGCCATAGCCACCAGTTCCCCAGCAGCACCAAAGTGACCACACTCAGGCTGGCCACGACCACTCTCAAGGGCGATGCCCCCGGCAGCAGCCAGGACAACACCAGCCCCACGCCCATCATCAGCACAAAGGTTGCCCCCGAGGCCCACTCAGGCCGATATGGAAAACGTCCTTCCAACAAGGCATGAATGATATTGGCGTGTACTTCAACACCGGGATAACGCCCCCCGACCGGCGTACTGCGCAGGTCGCTCAACCCTTGAGCGGAGGTGCCAATCAACACCAACGCACCTTCCAGCCGATCGTCTTCAACCTTGCCTGCCAACACATCTGCCGCCGAGACGTATGGAAAACTGCCCTGCCCTCCGAGAAACGGCACCAGTACCTGCCCTTGGGCATCGGTTCGAGCCATATGACCTTTCAGCCCCAGCTCTCGGGGCACCCACCAGTCTCCCACTGCGACTTCATCCCGCTGCAGGCCACTGTCCAGCAAGTAGGCCATCACCATGGATAACGACAGGGACGGATACAGTGCATCCTGATAGCGAATCACCAGAGGGGAGCGCCGAATAATACCGTCCGCGTCTCCAAAAGTAGAAACAAACCCACCCATCGTCGCGGCTGACATTAACGCAGGGATGGCCGACGTGTAACCGGGCATATGGATATAGCCACTCTGGCGTTCTGGTGCCAGCGAAGCGACGGGAGACAGAAGCTGGCCGCTCTTCAGATCCGAATTTGACTGAAAAAACATCCCCAGCACTGTATCGGTTTGCTGCAGTGCCTGAGCCAGTTGTTGATCACCGTCGATGATATGACCGTGTGCAATCGCGACTTCGAGCAACGGCTGGAGCGCCGCATTGTTATTGGCTTGATCGTGCAACCATTGCCGAATGCCCAGCTCTGGTTCGGCAAAGACCACATCAAACCCCACCACCGCCGCGCCTTGATCAGTCAATTGGCTCACCATACGAGCCACGACCGAACGCCTCCAGGGCCACTGTCCAACGGCGCTCAGAGAAGCCTCATCCACATCGACAATTACAATGGGGTGTTCCGTTATCTCGGGCAGGGCCGTTGATACTGCCTGCAACGGCACCGTGGTAAAACGCCAGTCGTAATACAACAGTTCAAGACGCTCAAACCAGGGGTTATGAAGACTTTTAAAGGAGGCCAGAAAGGCCAGCAGACAGGTCAACAATACGCCGGTCATTCTGGCGAACTGCTGACCAGACCAGGACGATGTCTTGCTCATGGGGCCTCCATCGAATAACGCCGCCTTGCGTTATTATAGCTGCACCAATTCAAGACATTGCCTGAATGAATCAGCCCGAAACGATGCGGCCCCGATAAACACGTGTGCTCGTACTGATACGAGAGCGGTCATCGATCAACTGGCTGGCCCCACGGTACGTCCGATTCGGCGTCGCTTGTGCCGCCGGTTCCTGAGTTGGCAAGAACGATTCAATCAGAGAAAGTAACTCCTCACTGACCCCGCTCATCACCAGTTTTCTGAGGTCATCTTCCAACGTAGGAGAATCGTAATGAATGGTACAACCCTGCTCTTCTTTCGCCGTGCGGCGAATCTTCTGTAGCAGGGCGATGCTGTGACGATTGAATTCAACCATGAGGTCTTCTCCGTATGCTTGATATATACAGAGAAGCAATGCCTATACCAAAGTGCGCAAAGCAGCTTGTGAATCGCTGTGATGACGTTCCAGTTCGGCTTCAATAAACTGCATCAGCAAGATACCCACACAGCTCCAGCTTAACGTTTCTGCCTTCTGGCGAGCCTGTTGCCCCAGCTTTGCCACTTCTCCCTCCAGCACAACGCTCACTGCATCCGTAAAAGCCTGATGATTATCCACTTCAGCCAGCAGGCCGTGTTCACCCGACGTTACGTATTGGTGCGCGGCAGCCATATCAAACGCGATTACGGGCAAGCCGCTGGCCATGGCCTCCAGAGTAACCAGACCAAAGGTTTCCGTCAGGCTGGGAAAGACAAACACATCGGCAGAGGCAAAATAATGCGCCAGTGTTTCGCCGGTCTGCACACCCGCAAAAATAATATCGGGATGCGCTTTCTCCAGAGCCGGTCGCAGCGGCCCGTCTCCGACCATCACCAGACGAACATCCGGGTGCGCCTGTCGAGCCTGTTGATAAGCATCAATCGCCAGAGGAATGTTTTTTTCCGCCGCTATACGGCCAACATACAGCAACACCCGCTGCCCATCCGACACTCCCCATTGCTGCCGGAGCGAAGCACAGCGTTTGCGAGGCTGGAACAGGCTGCAGTCCACTCCATGAGGTAGCACACTTACCCGCTCAAAGGCTTCAGAACGCAGCAGTTCGGCGATCTCCATGGCAGGCACCAGAGTTCCCCCGGTGCGATTATGAAACCGGCGCAACCAGTTCAACGTCAGGGTTTTGATCCAGCCAAGACCGTAATAACTGCTATAACGATGAAAATTCGTATGAAAGGCACTCAACACCGGCAATTGTTTCTGTTCAGCCAGTTTAAGCGCAGAGTTGCCCAGAGGGCCTTCTGTCACGATATACACCAGCTCGGGTTGAAATGACTCCCAGGCGGTACGAAGGGTGTTGCGAGAGGGGACGCCAATCTGTAAATCCGGATACATCGGAATGGTCAGCCCCCGACACCAGACTTCTTCAACGACTGGCGTCCAGCCGGAACGAGGACGTGTTCGAATCAACTGCACGACCATCCCCTGCTCAACCAGAGCATCCATCAGGTATCGCAGTGAAATAGCAACACCGTTGACGTCTGGTACATAGGTTTCAGTAACAATACTGATGCGTCTGGAAATCATGCTGTCGAATGGCTCTGAACCAAATTTCACCAGTGTGCCACTCTCCGAGTGACACTTTTGTGAAGCAGCAATGACGTCCACATGAAAGCTGAAACCAGCAGGTTCAAGCGGTATTCAAGAAAGCCAGAAAAGTGGAAAGATCAGTGGCAGGTGTCGTCTTCCATCACTGCAGAATCGGACTCCGAGCCGAGTTTGGCCAAACGATATCGCAGTTGTCTGGGAGTCAGCCCCAGCACTCTGGCAGCCATGGTTTTATTACCATTACACTTGCGGATAGCCGCATGAATATCACCCAGTTCATCCTCTTTCACACGCTGATAAGGGCGGGCGTACAAGGTTTTGAAATTCGGCACAACCTGAGTGGCCAGCATCTGTGCGATCTGTGCCCCCATGCAATGCACCCAGTGAATATCCAGCCGTTTGATATCCACATTGCGCAGATCCATCACCAATACAGCCAGTACTGACTGACGCATGACCAGCGGCATCAACAAGCAGCGGTCCTGAGTACTTAACTGCGAATGACCGCGCTCAAAGCGCTCGGAACGATCCGTCGCTTCCTTGATCACCAACCACTCCAGAGATTCAAACTGGCGGCACAAGGCATGCTGTACCGCATAACTGTATACACCTCCCTCAATGCCGACTGATGAGTAGCGGGCTTTAAAACGACTGGGGGAATCCGGCAAAGCAATCGATACATTTTCAAGGCCCGTATGCTCCGACACCAGCATCAGCAAACGCTGTACGCTGTCATCATCCTGATAACGTCCTTCAACAATTTCGGTAAGATCGGACAACCAGCCTGGGGTGGCCAGGTGATTGGCGGTTCGGTAATCCTGAATATCGGTGACCTTGTACATGACACATTCTCCAGCGGTGGTTTGTCATGTATCCAGCAAAGAGCGAGCCAAATCTATCCGATCAGGCAATACAGCCCCGGAAGGGTGCTGCAGAACGTAAGAAGCCGATCATATCCACTTGAGTGATACAACCGGCGCGGCCAGAAGGCCAGGAATGCGCACCATTTGAGAGCAACAAAGCGGACACTTGCTTCAGAATGGGCAGCAACCCGGACGATTCCCTGTTTTCAGGCAACACCCGGATCGTCTTCTCCGAGGTACTCCTTGCGCAGCCACAAGGCAAAATAACGACACGCATCCTGGCTGGTCAGGATGCCCGCCAGACGATCCTGACGCAGCACCACGACCGCACTGCGGCTGTCTTGTGCCATGCCTTGCAACACCACATCCAGACGGGTGTGCAAATCCACCTGGGCAAAACGTCTCTGGCATAAATCACCAGCGGTCAAACCCTGAGATTCATCCAGATCGTGTCCGGGGGTCTGAGCCAGCTTGATATCTTCTGATCCCAGAACACCAACCACAGCGTGTCCATCCAGCACCGGTAAATGATGACAACCGTGTTCCGACATCAGGGCAGCGGCACTGACCAGAGAGACATTTTCTGCCACATGAACAGGAAATGCCGTCATCACTTCAGCCAGGGTGGGCATGTGTTTCATTATTATTCTCCACTCGTTGCCATGCAGATTCAGTAGTGCGAACACCCGACAAAGCCTGACGAGCATTCGCAAATAGATGGGTCAAGTCAGGGTCAGACCCCGATACGACCCAAAGTATCTATGACCTGACGTACCACGGCAGCCAGCGTTGGGTGTTCGTTATCAAAACGAATCACATGCTCTTGCAACCCTGCAGCAATATCAGACGCTTCTTCCTGCTCCATGTTCTCAATGTCATTGACGACCTGATGCATCAGACTACGAGTTTCCTCATCCAGATCCGGATGTTCTCCCAGTGCCTGATGGAGTGCTTGTAACTGTTCTTTGATAGCGTGTTCTGGCATATGAAATCCTCCGTTATGACTCCAGTGTATCCAAGCATGAGCAAAAATCACAATGAGTCAGAGGCCAACAGCCCAGCGTAATGATAAATTCGTGAGGGGGATCAAACAGATAGGGATTCCAACCACCGAAATACTACAGCAGCAATACTACAGCAACGCCTGACAGCAGAAGTCCATGTCCTGGCGTTGTGCCAACAAGCGAAAAGCCGCCGCGTTATTATAGTCTCCAACATACACCAGAATACGTTTCCGGGACGCTGCATCCATTGTCATCAACGCCAACTCCAGGCAATGCAACAGATAGGTATGACTGCTGCATACCGGCACCCAGGCTTCCGTCGGCGCTGCCAATGCATTGAGCACCTGAGCCACAAACGCACTGTTTTCGAACAGCGTGTCCGATGGATCAATGTGGATCAAGTGAATCGGGATATCGTCACAGCACACCGCCGGATAACGGGTTTGCAAGGCATAGCGAGCCAGAGGCAAGACGGAACGCTCAATACCCTGCTCGATGGCGGTCGCATGATCCTGATATAAATAATGTGACACGCATTGTGGAAAGCCCGACAGCATCCGGTGCTGCTGTTGTAGACACCGCATATCAATAGAAACAGATTCCATTCGTCCTCCCAAGTGACTCCAGGTGTACTGAACACACCTTTTGCCTTTTCTAACAGCATGATTAGTGCCACTTGTGAGTCATCGAGGCTTCCGAGCAGGTTTGGCCCTATTCGTCACACACAGGGTCACACCTCCATGACTTCGACGATGACGGTCTTGATCACAAAACCCAACATCCCCAGCCCCAGAGCAAAAAACAAAATAAACATCCCGAATTTGCCCGCATTGGAACGCTTGGCCAGATCATAAATAATAAACATCATAAAACTGATCAGAACGGTGATGCCGATGGTCATCGCCAGGTTTTCAAATTCTTCGGTACTCATAATCACCCAATATCAATAGCCTGTTTTGCGCGCACAGGATACCAAGAGCATCAAGCGGCGGACAGCATTCACCTTTTACATCGTGCGGGAGCACAAGAATATGGACTTTGATCTCATGATCATTGGGGGCGGTGTCATTGGCATGGCCATCGCCCAACATTACGCCCCAACCCGGTCGGTTCTGCTGGTCGAGCAATACGCTCAATTTGGCCCGGAAACCAGCGCCCGTAACAGTGAAGTGATTCATGCCGGTCTCTACTACCCGGAGGGTTCACTCAAGGAGTCCCTGTGCCTGCGCGGCAAACAGGCGCTCTATGATTTCTGTGAACAGTACGATGTTCCTCACAAGGCCATCGGCAAACTAATCGTCAGCCCAGTATCAGAACACCCCAAACTGTCCGCATTACAGCGTACTGCCGACCGCCTCGGTATTCCCCTGCAACCCTTGAACCGTCAGGAACTGCTCGAACGAGAGCCTCTCGTACGTGCGGAGGCCGCCCTGTATTCCCCAACCACCGGCATCATCGACAGCCATCAATACCTGGCTCGACTGGAACAACAGGCCAGCCAGCATGGTGCGTTGCTGATGCAGCAAACCCGGTTTGTGCAAGCCAGCGTTCTTGATAACGGCTGGCGCGTCACTCTGGACACCAGCGATGGTCTAACGCATGTCAGAACCGCACAACTGATTAACGCGGCGGGTCTGAGTGCGCAGCGGATTGCTCATCGTATGGGTCACACAGAGGAGACGCCTGAACTGTACCCGTGCCTGGGACAGTACTTTGCTTACCAGGGCAAGGCTCCATTTCGACACTTGGTGTACCCCTTGCCAGAACCCAACCTGGCCGGATTGGGCATTCATGCCACTCTGGATCTGGCAGGCGGCACCCGGTTTGGCCCGGATGCCCATTACCTGAATCACTGCCAGCGCGACTCACGCGATTACCCCTATCCGGTGAATGAGCGCCATCGGCGTGTCTTTGCCCACGCCATTCAAGGCTACTTCCCGAGCCTGGAATCCGACAGACTGCAGCCGGATTACTCAGGACTGAGACCCAAACTGCATCCCGCGCATCAGACAGCCGAAGATTTTATGTTCCTGCCCGGCCCTCGCAATCAGCCGCCTGCTCTGCATCTGTTAGGTATTGAAAGCCCCGGCCTGACGGCCTCCCTGGCGATTGCCCAACACACCCGGAAAATACTGCAACGGCACTTCACTTAACTGTCACTGGCCTGCAAGCGAACTGTCACAGAGCCACTGCAGAGTTGACTGTCACACTTAGCACCGACAGACGACCATGAGCCAGGCACTTACACGCGTCACCATAGTGACAGAAACCTTTGCCCCGGAAATTAACGGTGTTGCGCACACCCTGGGACAACTGGTGAATGGCTTACGCCAAGCGGGTATTCATGTTCAAGTCATCCGCCCGCGCCAGGGCCGACAGGATCTCAACCGGCGGGAGGATAATCTGGACATCATTACGGTGCCCGGCCTCCCGCTTCCCGGTTATTCCGGGCTGCATTTTGGATTACCACTGACAGGCCGGATTGCCAGCGCTCTGGCCCAGTTCCAACCTCAAGCTATGTACGTTGCTACAGAAGGCCCCATGGGCCTGGCAGCCATCAAAGCTGCGCATCGGCATCAGGTGCCGGTACTGAGCGGCTTTCACACCAACTTCCATCAGTATATTCGCCACTATCGCCTGGGCAGTCTGGAAAAGCTGGCGTATCGCTACCTGCGCTACTTCCACAATCGCACTAACGGTACGCTGGTGCCCACGCGCATTCAGCGAGACGAACTGACGCAACACGGCTTTCACAATGTTCAGGTGCTGGCCCGAGGCGTCGATAGCAGCACTTTTTCTCCACAACATCGCCAGATTGGTCTGCGCCAGCAGTGGGGTGTTGAAGATACGGATCTGGTGTTGTTGTACGTTGGCCGAATAGCGAGCGAGAAAAATCTGGATCTGGCTTTGGCTACTTACCTGCGCCTTCAAGCCAGCGACGAACGCATCAAAATGGTACTGGTTGGAGATGGGCCAGAATTGGCCACCATTCGAAGCCAACATCCCGAAATCATTTGTTGCGGCATGAAACGAGGGCAGGAACTCGCCCAGCATTACGCCAGTGGTGACATTTTCCTGTTTCCCAGCAAAACCGATACGTTTGGCAACGTTGTCACCGAAGCCATGGCCAGTGGCCTGGCGGTCATCAGTTTTGACTACGCAGCTGCCCACGAGCACATCACTACCGGTCGTAATGGCATGCTGGCTCCGTTCGATGAGGACGACGCCTTTATGCAGCACGCCGAAACCCTTTCTGATAGCCCTAACCTTTTAAAACGCATTCGCCAGGAAGCTCGCAGCCATTCAGAAGGCATCTCCTGGGACAGCATTGTTGAAGCATTTATCCAGCGCCTTGAAGGCGCCCGGAATGAGGGAATTCCTGATGACAACTGCAAAGACAGCACTCCTCTTCAGTAAAGCCGACCGCCTGGAAATCAGTGTCTGCCAACACATGAACCGGATGGGCCATAACCGCCAGGTTCGCTTGTTTTTCAAAGGCATCAGCCGCCTGGGTGACGGAGTGTTCTGGTACATTCTCGGGGCACTGCTACCCATCATGCACGGCATCGAAGGACTGGCGGCTTTACTGCACATTGCCGCCGTTGGACTTGTGTGTCTGGGTATTTACAGTCAGCTTAAAAATCGCCTGGTTCGCCAACGTCCCTTTATCTCTTTTGAAGCGATTCAGGCTCACACAGCACCTTTGGACCTGTACAGCTTCCCATCCGGCCACACCATGAATGCCGTCAACTTTGCCGTGCTGTTCTGCTTTTTTGTACCGGCACTGGCCTGGTTGCTGGTGCCTTTTGCCGTTCTGGTCGGCCTGTCTCGCGTCATTCTGGGTATGCACTACCCTACGGATGTTTTGGTTGGAGCCGGTCTTGGCTTACTGCTTGGTAACGTATCCTTACTGCTTTGGCCAGCTGGCATGTTCGCTTTTATTGCACAGTAGTTCACCCATCGGGCTCTGGTTTCAGAGCCCTTCCGGCTTAACTTTGTTCAACTTTCCTCACTCTCCGCTCCCTTCAAACCCCGGTTCAGTCCTCCCATCCATCCCCCAGCCCACCCCTCGTCAATGCCACCATAAATGGCTGTGACTTTGCAGGAACCCGGTGTTAGCCTTCCAGCAACAACTGAAGGAGACACACGTGACCCGTTTCGAACTCGCACACCAGAACCTGATTGCCTCACTTGAAAGCCAGAACCACGCATTCAGTGCCACACTGGCTTTTATCGATGAATGGTATGAGTTCACACCCAGTGGTTTTCAAAATGGCCCGGTACGTAATGAAAACCATGAGAATCAGAGCAGCGGCAAGCTGCTTGCACTGGCCGAACAACTGCAACTGAGCCACCAGCAACTGCTATATTGTTTTGGAGAACATTACCGCAACGTGCTCGCAACCCCCGATGCAGACAACCACTTTAATCTGCGTTATCTGGTGGCTAACGACACACCAGATGTCCAGTTTGATCATTTTCCGCTGACACCCAAGGCAGGTATCCATGACGACTGATGACCTCACGCTGAAAACCAGCTTGCTGCCTCTCAGTACGCTGACGCTGGGAAATACGTCTGCCGAAGCATTAACCGCCAAATTGGCAGAAAAACGTGCAGCAGCTCCCGGTTTGTTCTCTCGCTTTCCCTGTATCCTTGCGTTGCCTGAACGAACGAAGACCACCTTGTCCCTGTCAGATATCCGCCAGATCTGTGAAGAGCATGGCATTCTGATTATTGGTGTTTCTGGTCATCTGGCTGGCTGGGAAGCAGAAATAACACGGCACCACCTGGCCGATTTTTCAGACACGGCCCAGCTTCCCGGCAAGACAGAAGCCCCACAGAAAGAACCGGAACTTCCCGAAGAGCCAGCGGAACGTGCATTGAAAATCCATCAAGGTAACGTTCGTTCTGGACAGCAGCTATACTCTCAGGGAGATCTGATTTTGATGGGTAATGTCAGTGCCGGAGCAGAACTGATCGCAGCAGGTGATGTGCATGTTTACGGACATATTCGGGGACGGGTTCTGGCGGGCACCCCGGATAACAAATCAGCCGTCATCAGTTGCCAGCACTTCGATGCAGAACTGGTGTCTATTGGTGGAACTTACCAGCTCTTTGACACTCAGGAGTGTCAACAACATCAAGGCGACACACTGATACAACTGCAAGAAAACCGCCTGACGTACACCCATCACCAATAAGCCCTTTGTTATTCAGGAAAAAAGACCTTGGCTAAAATTATCGTAGTGACATCCGGCAAGGGTGGAGTCGGAAAAACCACAACCAGCGCAGCCTTTGCAGCCGCTCTTGCCATGCAAGGGCACAGGACGGTTGTGATCGACTTTGATGTGGGTCTGCGCAACCTGGATCTGGTCATGGGCTGTGAACGCCGGGTCGTGTACGACTTTGTTAACGTGATTCAAGCCGAAGCCTCATTGAGCCAGGCTCTGATCAAGGACAAACGTCTGGACAATCTCTTTATCCTGCCTGCCTCACAAACCCGTGATAAGGAAGCGCTGACGCACGATGGTGTTGAGCGCATTCTGAATGAGCTGGCCAACGACTTTGATTACATCGTTTGTGACTCTCCAGCCGGTATTGAACACGGTGCCCAGATGGCGCTGTACTTCGCAGAAGAAGCCATCATTGTCACCAACCCGGAAGTCTCTTCCGTGCGTGATTCTGACCGCATTATTGGCATTCTCCAGAGCAAATCTCGTATGGCTGAAAACGGCAAGAGCGTCAAAGAGCACTTGCTGATCACCCGTTTCAGTCCGGAACGTGCCGAGAAAGGTGAAATGCTATCTGTTGAGGATGTCGGTGACATTCTGGCGGTACCGCTGCTGGGGATCATTCCGGAATCAGAAGCCGTACTCAAGGCATCCAATCAGGGAATCCCGGTTGTACATGATGAACACAGTGATGCAGGACAAGCGTATCTTGATATGGCCGCGCGCTATCAGGGTGAAGATCGTCCTCATCGTTTTCTTGACATTCAGAAGAAAGGATTCCTCCAACGCGTGTTCGGGGGCTAAACATGAGCTTGATGGATATTTTTCGCAAAGAATCAACGTCTTCCGCCAGCGTCGCAAAAGAACGCTTGCGGGTGCTGGTTGCACACGACCGATTGCAAACCAATGGGCCAGATTACCTGCCTCAACTGGAGCAGGAGATCATGGCGGTGATTCGCAAGTACGTTCCGGTGCAGGAGGATGACATTACTGTGCAACTGGAAAATCAGGGCAAGACGTCCATTCTGGAGCTTAACGTGACCCTCCCTGGCGCACGTTAATCGTTCCTGGCTCTGGGTTACTGTTCAGCACAGCAACCCAGTGGCATGTATTTATTCACCAATATTGACGACCACCCGACCCCGAACTTCGCCAGCCATCAAGCGGTGTGCGGCATCAATGGCTTCATCCAGCGCCACTTCATGGGCAATACCGCCAAACCAACGGTCATCCTTCAATTCGGCCAGACGCGCCCAGGCTTCCAGACGGTCGGCCTTGGAACGCATCACACTGTCCACACCCGCCAACGTCACGCCACGCAGAATAAATGGCATCACCGTCGCTTTCAGATCCGCTCCCTGAGCCAGACCACAAGCCGCCACGGCACCACCATAACGGACTGAGGCCAAAACATTGGCCAGAGTATGGCTACCCACCGAATCAACCGCACCGGCCCAGCGTTCTTTCTGGAAGGGTTTACCCGGCTCCGATAACTGGGCACGATCCATCACCTCTGCTGCCCCCAAAGACTTCAGATAGGCTTCTTCTTCCATACGTCCGGTGGAAGCCACCACGGTATATCCCAATTTGGCCAACAGACTGATGGCAAAACTGCCTACGCCGCCATTGGCTCCCGTCACCAGAATCTCACCTTTATCCGGCGTCACACCTTGCTTCTCCAGTGCAATCACACACAGCATGGCCGTATAGCCAGCCGTACCGATGGACATGGCTTCCTGTGGGGAGATGCCTTCTGGCAGGGGAATCAGCCAATCGGACTTCAGAGACGCTTTTTCAGCCAAACCACCCCAATGCACTTCACCGACACCAAAACCGTTCAGCAACGCCAGATCACCGGTCTTGTATTCATCTGACTCACTGGCAGTGACCCGGCCCACCAGATCAATCCCCGGCACCATGGGAAAACGTCGCACGACAGGGCCTTTGCCCGTAATCGCCAGTCCATCCTTGTAGTTCAACGTAGAACAGAGGACATCTAACTGAACGTCGCCTTCTGGTAATTGATCTTCTGTAACCTCAGCCAGTGCCGTTTGGTAGCCAGAATCGTCTTTATTAATGACCAATGCCTTAAACATAACCGTGCCTCTTTTCTGATCGGTGAATACGTCAAATTCAAACATCCAGAATAATATAGACCGATCGATTATAAATATCCAAAAAAATCTTCAGACCTGTATCAATTGCCTGAATCCTCGATAAAACGCCTGCATTGGTTCACTGCTGCCAACCAGCCTGGCACGCATCACAGCACCTTCCCAGCCAATCCAGAAAAAACGGGCCAGTGCCTGACAATCCAGGCCGTCTGAAAGCTCACGATCCTGACAAGCCGCTTCCAAGCAATCCGCCACCAGTTGCTCCCAGCGGGTAAAAATATCATCCAGTTGCTGACCAAAGCCTTCCGGCAGCACAACCACTTCCTGAGCCAGATTACCGACCAGGCAACCGCGCCGAAACTGGTGTTTTTCCATCCCCTGAATTGACCGCTCCACAAAGTCTGTCAGGCGCGCCATCGGCGACAGGTTTGCCTGATACAAGCTGGTTTTCAGGCGATGCTGAAAATAGTCGTCGTAGCTTTCCAGAACGGCCTTGGCAAAGGCTTCTTTGCTATCAAAGTAATAATAGAAAGACCCTTTGGGAACACCTGCTTTTTTCAGTATCTGTTCCAGACCGGTTGAGACATAGCCCTGCTCGGTCAACAATTCCAAACCAGCTCTGACCAGCAACTGACGAGTGTCTTCATGAGACTGAGGATTTTTGCGAGGGCGTCCACGACGCTTGACCGGGTGAGTCATGCAGGATTTTACCGAGATAAAAGAGGCAGATTACTGAAACCCTGACAGACCGGCAAGGCAGAAAAACAAAAACGCCAACCCCGCTAGGAGGCTGGCGTTTTCAAACCAGAGACAAGATCTGAAAGATCAGGCCTTATGAAGAAGCTGCCATGTACTCACGACGTTGCTCTTCACCCTTGATGTAGTTGATCCACTGCTTCGCTGTTTTGCTGGCACGGTCGTATTTCCCCGCTCTGGCAAAGGTCGCTTTGGCGGAAGACAAGTCATCCAGATTAAACAGCACCAGGCCTTTCAGAATCAGAGCCGTATGTGTCTGCTTCAGCTTGCCCGACTTCAGCGCACGATTCACATTGGTCAGTGCCAGTTTCCATTCCTGACGCTCGGTGTGGATCTGTGCCAGCTTGAAGTAGTCAGAACCTTTTCCTGACAGCTCAGCCGCCTTGGTCATCACCACAATGGCCTTGTCGTACTCTTTGGCAATCATCCAGGCATCACCCAACAAAGACATGTTACGAGCATCTTCCTTGATTTTGCCTTTCGCCATACCCGATTCCAGTAAATACGCCGCCTTGTAGGGAATTTCCATTCCCAGCAGTGCCTGAGCGAAGTTCACCAACTCGGATTCCTTGGTCAACATACCCTGCTCAAATGCCGTTTCCAGAGTCGCCAGTTCACGCTTGGGTTGACCCAGCTCGCTGTAAACCGCCGCTAACTGAACCCAGTATTGCGACTTGGGATACAAGGTCGCCAGATCTTGCAGACAACGCGCCAGATTCTTGAAGTCCTTGTTCTGGTAGTACACTGCCCGCTCCAGCATCAACCAGTTTTCACGTGGTTTTTTGCCTTGCTGCTTGGTCATGGCAATGGCTTTCTTCACGTCTGGCAACGCTTTCTTGTAGTTCTTGATCTGAAAGTAAACCTGGGCGCGCAACACATAGGCTTCGCTGCCTGGCTTTTCGACCATACCAAACCACTGATTCAACGGTTTCAGAGCCGCCTTGTAGTTTTCCTGTATCAGGTACAACTTGGCCAAACTGTAAAGCGTGGTTTGCTGCAGGCTTTCCGGGATGTTCTTGGTTGCCAAGACGCCCTCGTAAGCTCTGGCAGCGCTTTTGTACTTTTCCTGATTGAAATAGACGTACGCATACATGTTGTGCGTCATCGCTTTCTCATAGGAATTACGTTTGCGCTTTTCCAGTGCTTTCAGCGCACCAATCGCCTCACCGTATTTCTTTTCATCCGCCAGAGCACGAGCGGCATCCAGCTTTTTGAAAATTTTGGGACGCAAGGTCGCGCTGCGCTTGACCCGGCGTTTTTTCTTTTGTTGCTCGCCAGACTGAGCGCTTTCTTCCGCCGCCTGAACCGGGGCAACTGCTCCCGGTAGCGCCGAAGACAAGGCAAATGCCAGCACGCCAGCACCCAGCAATGTCAGGTGTTTTTTCATATCGATCACCTCCGCTTGCCGTTCTTTTCAAGCTCAAAACGAATAATGTTGCGCACGCCCTTCACTTCAACGGGTTTGCCATTTTCTACTTTAGGCTTGTACTTGAACTTTTTCACTGCAGCCATCGCTTCTCTGTTAAAGATATTGGGCGGATCAGCTTCAATGACTTTCGGATCAACCACTGTCCCCAAGGCAGTGACAGTAAACTCAACAACTACATAACCTTCGATGCCCTTTTGGGCAGCACGGCGAGGGTAATTAGGTGCGACCTTAACAATCGGTAAAAATTCACCATCTCCCGAACCACCGGACAAACCGGCATCCACAGACAGATTGGCTCCCAAATCAAAGCCGCCTACATCAAAGCCTTCTGTTGATGCTTTGGCAACATCCGGCTTGGGCATGTCAGGCTTGGGAGGCTCTTTTGGCGCAACAGGCGGCTTACGCGGCTTGCGATCCTTGGTTTGAACATCGTCATCCGGTTGAGTCATGACAAAGTTTTCGATGCGACCCATGTCGCCCTCATTGAGGACAGAGCCACCACTGCTGATCAGGCTCTGCATCATCCAAAACACCGCGAACGTCGCAACCGCTGCAACAGCCAGTGCCAGACCAAAGCGTAGCAGGGTTGAAACCATGATTAGTGCCCCTCTGTGGCCAGAGAAACGTCATACACGCCTGCGGCTCGCGCAGCATCCATCACGGCAACCAACTGCTTGGTCTTCGCTTCTTCATCTGCCTGAATCACAACCGTGCCTTGTGGGTTTTCAGCGTGCATACGTTCAATATTGGCACGTACCTGGCTTTCGTCCACTCGACGCTTGTTGATCCAGATCTCGCCAGTATCACTGATCGCAATCAGGATATTGGCGCGAGGCTTGGCATTGGACGTGCTGGCATCCGGGCGATTCACCTCAATACCAGACTCTTTTACAAACGAAGCCGTCACAATGAAGAAGATCAGCATAATGAACACCACATCCAGCATGGGAGTGATGTCGATTTCGCCGTCCTCGGCTTCGGGGGTCATATTTGAAAAACCGCGTCTCATAGCAATCTTCTCTTGAATTAGTGATCGAAGGTCAACTTGTCTTCGAGGTGGATTTGCTCACGCTTGACATAGCGTTCCAGTAACGACTGGGCAAAGACACCTGTCAACGCACCAACCATCCCGGCCATTGTCGGGATTGTGGCTTTGGAAATACCAGAGGCCATCGCTTTTGGAGAGCCATTCCCCAGAAAAGCCATTACATCGAATACTTCAATCATGCCAGTAACAGTACCAAGCAAGCCAAACAGAGGAGCAAGACCAATCAACATTTTGATGGTGCTCATATTGCCACGCAGTGCAATAGTGAGCTGGCTTAGTAAATCCTGTCGAATCTGGTGAGCATGCCAGGAATTGCGTTCAGGGCGAGCTTCCCATTCGTCCACAGCGGTTTTAACCAGCTTGCGATGAACAAATATGAAGTAGCCGACGCGTTCCAGCACCAGAAGCCACAGGATCAGAATCAGGCCAAAGATGGCGTAGAGGACATCGCCTCCACGCTCCATGAACAGATATACCGGTTCGTATAATTCACCGAACATATCAGTTACGCCGCTTTAGCCGCTGCTTGTTCGGACTGACGCGCAAGAATGCCGGTTGCGCGCTCTTCCAGAATCATCATCAGCTCACGAGAACGGTTGTTCGTCAGGGTGTGCAGGAACACACAAGGAATGGCTGCAACCAGACCCAGAACCGTTGTCACCAATGCCTGAGAGATACCACCCGCCATCAGTTTTGGATCGCCAGTACCAAACAGGGACATGGTTTCAAACACGTCGATCATACCGGTTACCGTACCCAACAGACCCAGCAGAGGGGCAACAACCGAGATGATTTTGATCCAGCCAATACCACGAGTCAGTTTTGGAATTTCAGCCGAGATAGCTTCGCCCAGGTGCAGTTCCAGCGTTTCGATGTCAGCGTCCTTGTTGGACTGGAACACCGCCATCACACGACCCAGAGCGTTGTTCTCCAGAGGTGTATCCGATGCAATCTGCTTCTTGATCTTGGCCGCTTCCACGTTCAGAACAATCATACGGAATACCGCCAGCAGGATACCAATAGCACCCAGTGCAATGATGATGTAACCCACGGTGCCACCCTGGTTAACACGATCTTCCAGTTCTGGAGACTGACCCATGATTTTCAGCAATTGACCACGGGAAGGATCGATCCAGAAACCGGTCAGCGTGGTGCCAGAAGCGCTTTCCAGTTCAGCGGCTGGCGTGTTGTAACGAGAGCCAGGCTGCTTGTCGAGTTCAACCAGACGACCTGCTTCCAGATCCCAGTTAACGTAGTTGCCACCGGATACCGCGTTGAAGCCACCGATGCGGACAACGTCTTTGGTGACGGTTTCACCGCTTGGCATCACAACTTCAGTATTGAAGCTGGAAACACGACCACTGAAGGTCATTTCACGCTGCATTTCAAACCACAGGCGTTCCAGTTGCTCAATCGAAGGCAGTTCAGAAGAAGAACCGGCTTTAATGATCAGTTCACGCAGGAACTCTTCACGACCAGGCAGTTCAGCACTGATCACAGAACCTTCAAAGACAGACTTGGTGTCACCAGCAACCTGTTGCAGCACACCGAACAGCTCTTTCAGGCTGCCCATGCGCTCAGTCAGGCGCTCTTGCTCTTCAGCAATTTTGGTTTCGTTGGTCTGGAACAGCTTCTCTTTACGAGCACTGGCGTTTTCCAGATCTGTACGCTGCTTGCGAGCACTGGCCAGCATGGCCTTTTGCTCTTTTTCAGACTGATTGAAACGCTTCAGGCGCTCACGGAATTCGCGATTGTCACGAGCCTGACCCTGTTGAACCAGTTTCAACAGTTCATCAACAGAGACGGTATCAGCAGCTTGAGCGGTAGAGTGAACACCCAGCGCCACAACAGCGGCCAGGAAAATAGCCTTGAGTTTCATTATTTCGCCTCCTGTGGTGCTGCGACGGGTACTTTAATCAGATCAGGAGCGGCCTGCTCACGGGCAATACGAATGCCAGCCATGATCTTGCTTTTATAGGACGGGTCCAGAGATTCCCAGGACTTGCTGGCGGTGTTGTAAACACCCAGCTCATTACCATCCAGAGACTGATACACCAGGGAGATACGACCAACGCGCAGGAAGTCCACTTCACGGCCTTCCAGGTTGCCACGGTAGGACTCGATGGTGCGACCGTAATCAATTTCAGCCTGATACGCTGCCATCACCTTGCGGTACTTCTCGGCAACGGTGACATCAGAACGGCCCATCAGCTTCTGCAGGCCTTCAACACGCTTGGCGCGCTCTTCTTTCTTGAAAGGCACATCAGCGCTGACAAATTGATCAATAGAATCGATCATGCGCAGCATCAGGGGAGTGATTTGACGCTCAACCAGGGTAACCTGCTCAATACTGGACGTGATGGCTTTCAGCTCTTTATCCTGAGCCGAGAGCTGCTTGTCCAGTTGCTGGTTATACACTTCCAGCCCCTCGACTTCTTTCACGACACCGCGATATTCACGCTCGGCGGCACGAATACCACTGTCAATATCATCAATTTTTTGCTGAGACTGCTGTGCCTTGCTGGCACGCGCTACCCCTTTGTCCAGAGCCGTATTGACGTCGGCGGCCTGAGCCCCGAAGACCACACCAGCACCGAGAATGGCTGCGGCCAGAATGTTTCGAGTTCGCAGTTGCGTTGGCATATCTTTTACCCGTTTTAAAGCGTGAATTCCTGCCTAAAAGCAGGTCCCCCAATTTGAATGGGAACAGTACTCAAGGCCTGTGACATTTTTGTTACAACAATTTACCGTTTAAAAGCCGTGAGAGGAAAGGGAGAAAAAAGAGAGGAGAGACAGGAGAAAAGGTTCCAACAAAAACGGCCCCATGAGGGTAATGCCGATCAGTTAAGCACTGATCGGCATCCTTTTCGTCTGGTCGGATAC
>JAILXU010000011.1:0-136456 GCA_045430275.1 Oceanobacter sp.
CACTGGATTTTTTCGCAGCTGATCAGCTTTGGGAAGCCCTTAACTGATCGGCATTACTTCAATGAAGCGGTTTTTTTATTTCAGGGATGAACCTTAAGCAGGCTGCTCAACACCCTTCATGGTCAGCTTGACGCGACCTTTAGGATCAACATCCATAACATGGACGTTCACCATCTGACCTTCTTTCAGGTAGTCACTGACGTTCTCAACACGTTCTTCGCTGATCTGGGAAATATGCAGCAAGCCATCTTTGCCAGGCAGAACGGTGATGAAAGCACCAAAATCAACGATCTTGCTGACTTTACCCGTGTAGGTAGTGCCCACTTCGATTTCAGCCGTGATCGCTTCGATCATCGCTTTCGCTTTGTCAGAAGCCTCCTTGTCAGCTGCAAAGATCTTGATTTCGCCGCTGTCATCAATATCGATGGATGCACCGCTCTTCTCGGTGATATCACGGATGGTTGCACCACCCTTACCAATCACGTCACGGATCTTGTCGGATGCGATACGAACCGATGTCATGGTTGGTGCGTTGTCTGCCAACTGCGCACGTGGCTCAGCAATGACTTCGTTCATCTGTCCCAGAATGTTCATACGAGCATCGCGGGCTTTCTCAAGAGCAATTTCCATGATCTGCTCAGTGATGCCTTCGATCTTGATGTCCATCTGCAGCGCAGTGATACCTTCATCGGTACCAGCCACTTTAAAGTCCATATCGCCCAGGTGATCTTCATCACCCAGAATATCGGTCAGGACGGCGAACTGTTCGCCTTCTTTCACCAGACCCATCGCGATACCCGCAACAGGAGCCTTCAGCGGTACACCAGCATCCATCAGTGCCAGAGAAGCACCACATACGGAAGCCATGGATGAAGAACCGTTGGATTCAGTGATTTCCGATACGATACGAATAGTGTACGGGAACTCTTCCTGATCCGGCATCATTGCCTGAACACCACGACGGGCCAAACGACCATGACCAATTTCACGACGGCCTGGTGTGCCCAGACGGCCTGCTTCACCAACAGAATACGGAGGGAAGTTATAGTGGAACAGGAATGGGTCGTCCTGCTTGCCATGCAAGAAGTCGATCATCTGTGCGTCACGGGCAGAACCCAGTGTAGTCACAACAATCGCCTGAGTCTCACCACGTGTAAACAGTGATGAACCATGTGCCGCCTGAAGCACACCGGTTTCAATAGTCAGAGGACGGACGGTGTCGTTGTCACGACCGTCAATACGCGGCTGACCATCGATAACACGCTTACGCACGACTTCGTATTTCAGTTCACCAAACAGAGAGCTGATCTCATCAGCCGATGGGCCTTCAGCATCATCTTTGGCAGACAGTTTTTCAACCAGAGCAGCTTTTACTTCATCCAGACGGCCATAACGGGCCATTTTATCGGAGATTGTATAAGCTTCACCAACCGCATCAGCCGCTTCCGCACGGATCGCATCAAACAGTTCGGTATTGACGGCTTCCGCCTTCCAATCCCAAGGTGTAGCACTCAGCTCTTCAGCCCATTCACGAATACCTGTGATGACTGACTGGAAGCTTTTGTGTGCAAACAGAACAGCACCCAGCATCTCATCTTCAGTCAGTTCATCGGCTTCAGATTCAACCATCAGGACAGCGTCCTGAGTACCTGCAACGACCATGTCGAGCAGGGAATCTTCCATTTCGGTGTAGGTTGGGTTCAGGATATAACCCGTGTCTTCGTTGAAGCCAACACGAGCGCCACCGATTGGGCCGCTGAATGGAATGCCTGAAACTGCCAGTGCCGCTGATGTTGCCACCATACCGCAGATATCAGGATCAACATTCTTGTCAGAAGACATCACAGTGATGATGACCTGCACTTCATTCATGAAGCCTTCTGGAAACAATGGACGAATCGGACGGTCGATCAGACGAGAAGTCAGTGTTTCTTTTTCAGAAGGGCGGCCTTCACGCTTCTGATAACCACCAGGGATACGGCCTGCTGCGTACATTTTTTCCTGGTAATGTACGGACAAAGGGAAGAAGTCCTGACCAGGACGGCGGCTTCTGGCTGCAACCACGGTTGCCAGAACCTGGGTTTTACCCATGGTTGCCATCACAGCACCATCGGCCTGACGAGCAACACGGCCGGTTTCCAGAGTCAGAGTCTGATTACCGAATTGAATGGTTTTGATATTGGCTTGAGGTTTAGTACTCATAAAGTCTGTTTTTTCCTAAAAATTCATTCGATCCTGAACCACTGCCGGTACTTCTAAGCATTAGCCGCAAAGGAAGAGACAGCCGCTGCACACACAGTCAATCTGCTGGCAGACGGCGAATGGTTAGAAGCACCACCGACATTCGGGGCTGGCACCACAGTTCGTACAGGATAATTAATTGGGGTCGAAGCCCTAAAGCAGCAAAAGCCCCGAAGGGCTTTTGCTGTAAACGATCTTAGCGACGCAAACCCAGACGCTTGATCAGTTCCAGATAGCGGTTGGCATCTTTGCCTTTCAGGTAATCCAGCAGCTTACGACGCTGGTTTACCATGCGGATCAGGCCACGACGAGAGTGGTGATCTTTACCGTGTTCTTTAAAGTGAGACTGCAGACCATTGATGTTGTAGGTCAACAAGGCAACCTGAACTTCAGGAGAACCGGTGTCACCTTCAGCAACCTGGAATTCTTGTACAAGCTCAGCTTTCTTTTCAGCGGACAATGCCATCTGTTTTTACTCCAAACGAATGTGCATCACACCAGTCTCTGGTGCGAGGTTATATAAAGCATGGCCACCGTGCACATTGACAGTGGAATGCTACTGGCTAAAAAGCCATGACGCTTATCAAATCAAAGCGCCGCAATATCGATATTCAACAACCGGGAAGAACGTATCTCATTCTGTTTGATTCGCCCTACGCCGATCAGGTGTTCAACATCGCCATCACAAGCCCACAATTGTACTGAAGGCTGGTCCGTCAAGCCAGCTTTCACTACGCTCTGCCCACTACGAATGCGTTTCGCCTCCGTAAATGACAGCGCCACACGAGGCCAATCAGGAATGGACGACTCCATCGGCAACAACAGCGCATCCATTGCTGCCTGATTTTCCTGTTCTGCCAGTTGTTCCAATCTGTCCAGATCAACCATACCAGCAGATGTGTAAGGGCCAGTGACGATGCGATGCAAACGGGAGACGCACGCACCGCATTCCAATGCCTTGCCAATGTCTTCCACCAAAGTGCGGATATACGTACCTTTGGAGCAATGCACGACCAGATCCAGTGCTTCCGGCCGCAATGCCGCCAACTCCAGAGAAGCAATATGGATCACACGTCGTTTCTTTTCTGCAATAGCCGCTGCGTCTTCTGCTGACAAGCCTTGTCGGGCCAACTCATGCAATGGACGCCCATTCAGTTTCAGCGCCGAAAACAAGGGAGGAACCTGCTCTACATCGCCCACAAAGCGCTGCAAGACAGCGGTCACACCGTCAGAATCCAGTTCAGGAACCGGGTTAGTCTGAATGACATCCCCCTCCAGATCACCACTGGAGCGGACTTCTCCCAAGCGGGCGGTCGCCTCATACGCTTTGTCAGATTCAAGCAACAACTGTGAAAACTTGGTTGCTTCACCCAGACATATGGGAAGAAGGCCGCTGGCCAATGGGTCTAGTGCTCCGGTATGACCGGCTTTTTTTGCCCCAAACAACCGCTTTACTCGCTGCAAAGCCTGATTAGAGGTCAATCCCAACGGTTTGTTTAACAGCAAAATTCCGTGAACATCACGGCCTTTGTTACGTCGTGCCATTCAGCCTTCAAGCTCCATTTTCATCATCAGAAGAGCGCTTGTCTGATTCACGCGCCGCACGAATCAATCCGGTCAGGCGATGGCCGCGATCCAGGGTTTCATCGTAATGAAAACGCAATGCCGGGGTGACTCGTGTCGTCAGAATACGAGCCAACTCACTTCTCAGATAACCTGCAGCATCATTCAGAATGGATTCAGTCTGACGGCGAATTTCCGCGTCGGTTTCACCCCTGGCTCCCATGACGGTGAAATAAATATCGGCATAACCCAGATCCTTGGCGACCTTCACCTGATTAAGCGTCACCATCCCCAGTCGAGGGTCTTTCATTTCAAACTGGATCATGGTGGCCAGCTCGCGCTGAATCTGCTCACTAAGACGCGAGGTACGGCTGAAATCTTTAGGCATAATCTGTCTCCAGGGGAGTCATGAAATACAGAGGGATAAGGCACAGCATGCCTTGAATATAACAAAAAGGCCCGGAGAACCGGGCCTTGGATGCAGACATGATGTCTGGCTTACAAAGTACGAGCAAACTCACGAACATCGAAGACTTCAATCTGATCGCCAGGGCGAACATCCTGATAGTTCTTCACGCCGATACCACACTCCATACCCTGGCGGACATCGTTCACATCATCTTTATAGCGACGCAGCGATTCCAGTTCACCTTCATAGATCACCACGTTCTCTCGCAGAACACGGATTTTCTTATTCCGGTGAATAGTGCCTTCTGTGACCATACAACCTGCAATCTGACCAAACTTGGGCGAGTTGAAGACATCACGGACTTCCGCAATACCAACAATTTCTTCGCGCAGTTCCGGTGCCAGAAGACCGGCCATCGCCTGCTTCACATCATCCAGCAAATCGTAGATCACGCTGTAATAGCGCATATCGATGCCGCCATTCTCAACGACTTTCTTGGACGCACTGTCAGCACGAACGTTAAAGCCAAAGATCACAGCACTGGAAGCAACAGCCAGGGTCGCATCCGTTTCGGTGATGCCACCCACGCCAGAGGATACAACGTTGACCTTCACTTCATCGGTTGCCAACTTCTGCAACGATGACACGATGGCTTCAAGCGAACCACGAACATCGGTCTTGAGAACCACATTCAATGATGCCTGATCACCCTGGCCCATGCCGTTGAACAAGGCATCCAGCTTAGCGGCTTGCTGACGCTGCTGCTGCTGTTCCTTGAGTTTCGACTCACGGAATTCAGCCACTTCACGTGCTTTCTTCTCGCCTTCAACCACCATGAAGGAGTCACCCGCATTCGGGGTGCCGTTCAAGCCAAGAATTTCAACCGGAATGGATGGGCCTGCAGATTCAACCTGCTTGCCATTTTCATCCAGCAACGCACGAGCACGGCCATAACAGGTACCAGCCAGAACGATGTCACCTTTCTTCAAGGTGCCGTTTTGTACCAGCAAGGTAGCAACCGGGCCGCGACCTTTATCCAGTCGGGATTCAACAATGGAACCTTGGCCTGGACCTTCGAAGTGAGCCGTCAATTCCAGAATTTCCGATTGCAGCAATACCGCTTCCAGTAACTCATCAATACCAGCACCGGTATGTGCAGAAACAGGAACGAAAGGTACATCACCACCCCAGTCTTCCGGGATAACGTTGCGAGCAGACAGTTCATTCTTGACCCGATCAGGATCAGCCGCTTCCTTGTCCATCTTGTTGATGGCCACAACCAGAGGTACACCGGCTGCACGAGCATGCTGGACAGCTTCTTCCGTCTGAGGCATCACGCCATCATCGGCAGCTACCACCAGAATCACAACGTCAGTCGACTGTGCTCCACGAGCACGCATGGCGGTAAACGCGGCGTGTCCCGGCGTATCCAGGAAGGACACCATGCCGTGGTCAGTTTCTACATGGTAAGCACCAATATGCTGGGTAATACCACCGGCTTCACCCGCAACAACACGAGTGCGACGAATATGGTCAAGCAGCGAGGTTTTACCATGGTCAACGTGACCCATGACAGTAACAACCGGCGCACGAGTTGTTTCTTCACATTCGTAAGAAACCGATTCGGTTACTTCTTCTTCCAACTGGTTTTCAGAAATCAGCTTGGCCACTTTATGGCCCATTTCTTCGACAACCAGTGTCGCTGTGTCCTGATCCAGAGTCTGGTTGATGGTCGCCATTACGCCGATGCCCATCAGAGTCTTGATCACTTCACCGGCTTTAACAGCCATTTTGGCAGCCAGTTCACCCACCGTGATGGCTTCAGGCAATTCAATTTCATGAATGACCGGAGCTGTCGGCTTGGTGAAGGCGTGTTCATTATTCGCTTGCTGAGCCTGCTGATTACGACCACGACCACCTTTGGCACCGCGAGACTTGCCGCGACGGCCACGTGCGTTGCTGTCGTCTCTATCATTGAAACGACCCTTTTCACGGTAATCGGTACGTTTCTTGTCAGCACCCTTGCTCTTCTTGCGAGTGTCATCCTGACGCTGCTGTGCCGCTTCCGCTTCCGCGCGCTTCTGTGCCACTTCATCCATAGCCGGTTTGGCTCGAACGGATGCGCGAGGTTTGTTATCACCGGACGGACGACGAGATGGTGCATTACCACCATTATTGTTGTTGGCATGAGCCGGCTTGCGCGCCGTCGTATTATTATTGCTACGAGGTGGACGCGCGGCTGGCTTCTCTTCAACCTTGGCCGTAACGGTGGCTTTCTTGACCACAGTCGCTTTGGCTTTCACAGTTGCCGTCGCGGTTGCCTTGCCAGCACCCGTCTTGCGACGGTCATTAGCTGGTGCTTTTTCTTTTAAACGAACAGTTGGCTTCGGGGGAACTTTATTGCGTTCACGTGCCGCCCGTTCTGCAGCAGCTTTCTCTGCTGCCGCTTTGGCTTTCGCCTCTTTTTCCGCTTTAATGCGAGCTGCCTCTTGCGCTTTGGCTTCTTCTTCCTGACGTTTGGCTTCGGGTTCTACGGTGCGTTCTGTTTCAATCACTGCAGTTGCCGCAACATCTACGTCTGCTGGCTCAGTTGAAGCGGATGATTCTACTGCTGCATCCTGTCCTTCAACCTCTTCACGTTTTACATACGTGCGTTTCTTGCGTACTTCAATTGCCACGGCCTTTTTGCCGCCCTGACCTGCCTTCAGCGTTGTTGTTACTTTGCGCTTCAGGGTAATCTTTTTAGGGCCACCTGCTGATCCACCGTGGCTTTTTTTAAGGGATGACAACAGGGCCTGCTTTTCCTGATCAGATACCTGCTGGTCTGCTGCGGTTTGTGGTAGTCCCGCTTCTTTCATCTGGGATAACAGCTTGTCTACGCTGGTCCCTACCACGTCGGCGAGTTCTCTAACCGTTACTTCTGCCATACGTTTCTCCTATGCCGAGCCGGTGGATTATTCACTACCCTCAAACCAGGGCTTGCGTGCAGTCATGATCAATTCGGCTGCCCACTCTTCATTCATATCGTCAATATCCATCAGGTCGTCGATGGACTGCTCGGCCAGATCTTCCATCGTACAAATACCTTTACTTGCCAGAACCAGAGCCAGATGTTTTTCCATCCCCTCCATTTCCAGCAAGTCTTCAGCCGGCTGGGCTTGCTCCAGCTTTTCCTCAGACGCCAGAGCCTGAGTTAACAATACGTCTTTTGCGCGCTCACGCAGTTCATTGATGGTGTCTTCATCCAGACCATCAATGGACAGCATTTCATCGATAGGAACATAGGCGATTTCTTCCAGGGTCGTGAACCCTTCTTCCACCAGAAATGCTGCAAATTCATCATCAACGTCCAGCTGAGCAACAAAGTTATCAATGAACCCTGAGGCTTCCTGATCCTGTTTTGCAACAGCATCTTCAACCGTCATGACATTGATTTCCCAACCCGTCAGATCTGATGCCAAACGCACATTCTGACCACCACGACCAATGGCCTGAGCCAGATTGTCGTTTTCAACCGCCACATCCATGCTGTTGGTTTCTTCATCCATAATAATGGATGCCACATCCGCCGGTGCCATGGCATTGATCACCAGCTGAGCCGGGTTATCGTCCCAGAGAACGATATCAATTCGCTCACTGCCACCCAGTTCGTTGGTCACCGCCTGAACACGAGCGCCTCGCATCCCAACACAAGCACCCACAGGGTCTATGCGCTTGTCATTGGTTTTCACAGCAATTTTGGCTCGTGAACCCGGATCTCGAGAAGCACCCTTGATTTCGATCACATCTTCTGCAATTTCAGGTACTTCAATACGGAATAACTCGATCAGCATCTCGGACGAGGTGCGACTGAGCATCAATTGAGGGCCACGATTTTCGGGACGAACAGCATCCAGAATGGCTCGAACACGATCACCCATTCGCATGATTTCACGACCAATCAATTGATCCTTGGGTAACAAGCCTTCGGCGTTGTTGCCCAGATCAACAATGACATTGTCGCGCGTCACTTTTTTCACGGTGCCGTTAAGCAGCTCACCAACACGGTGCTGATATTGTTCCACCACCTGAGAGCGTTCAGCTTCTCGCACTTTCTGAACGATGATTTGCTTTGCAGCTTGTGCCGCAATACGCCCGAACCCCGGATTATCAATCTGGACTTCATAGGTATCACCAGGCTGAAGCGTCGTATCAATGTCAAGAGCTTCCTCAAGGGTCAGCTCATCACCCAATCCTGGGACAACATCGTTACTGACAACCAACCAACTGCGATACGTTTCGTAATCGCCTGTCTTACGGTCGATATCAACCCGAATGGTTGCCTTCTCATCTTCGTAGCGTTTCTTGGCCGCAGCCGCCAGCGCAGATTCTATTGCCTCAAAAATGACCTCTTTCGAGACGCCTTTCTCATTTGAAACCGCTTCTGCGACCAGGAGAATTTCTTTACTCATCTTCCAGCCTCGCTATGCAACCTTACTTAATCAAATGTGGGAACAACATGAGCTTTGTCAATCAGCTCAATAGGGAGTAAGTACTCGTGGTTATCGACATGAATCACAACATCTTCATTCTCGATTCCCGTCAGGGTACCCTTGAAATTTCGACGCCCGTCAAAAGGCATACGCAATTTCAACTCAATGACCTCACCAACAGCCTGGCGATAGTGATCAAGGCAAAACAGGGGACGATCCATGCCAGGAGAAGAGACTTCCAGAACATAGTCATGACTGATTGGGTCTTCAACATCCAGCACACTGCCAACCTGACGGCTAACCCGTGCACAATGATCAACATTGATACCATCAACATGATCAATATAGATACGGAGAATAGAACGATTCCCCTGGGACACGTATTCCAAGCCCCAAAAGTCGAATCCCATGGATTCAACAACGGGTTGCAGAAGTTCATTCAGCAGAGCTTCGCGAGCCACGAGCCACCTCTCTACAAACAAAAACTGGGCACAAGTGCCCAGCTGTAAAACTGCATTCGCCAACACCCAATAAAGATGCCGACCTCAAAAAACAGTTACTAAAAAGCCCCTGTCAAAGAGGGGCTTTTGCTACAAACACCATGCCGATTCAAAATAAAGGCAAGTATTTGATCTTGATTCTGTTTTGGTGCGGATGGCGAGACTCGAACTCGCACGGGCTACGCCCACCACCCCCTCAAGATGGCGTGTCTACCAATTCCACCACATCCGCGCACATAAACATCAAATCAGCCTGATTAGTTACCAGAGTCTTCTACTACTGGCTGATCAGAACCCGATGCGTCCAATTCCGGCGCATCAGAAGAAGGCGCGTATTCTTCCACAACTGGCATGTCATTTTCAAGTTTTTCTATTGCCTGTTGACTGGGAATCCCGAGGTCAACACTTTGTTCAGACTTTTGCTTGGCATATACGCCCAATCCCAGACTGGTAACAAAGAACGCAGCAGCCAGAATTCCTGTGGATTTACTCAAAAAATTGCCCGAACCCGAACTTCCGAAAACAGTCTGGGAAGCGCCACCACCGAAAGAAGCACCGGCATCCGCCCCCTTTCCCTGCTGAAGCATGACAAAACCAATAATGGCTACTGCCAATACAATATGAACAACCAGTACAATTGATTCCATACTTTACCTACGCGTTACAAATACTAGAAAATTGACCTGCATCAAGCGATGCACCACCGACCAAAGCACCATCAATGTCCGGCTGGGAAAACAACTCAGCGGCGTTTTCAGGTTTGACACTGCCGCCGTACAAAATCCGCATGTGACCTGCCAGCTCTGTCGAGCGTTGATTCAACAACGAACGAATAAACGCATGCATGGCTTGAGCTTGTTCTGGTGAGGCCGTTTCACCGGTTCCGATCGCCCAAACAGGTTCGTAAGCAACCACCAGGTTCAACAACTGCTCATGGGATAACGATTCAAGAACCAGAGCCAACTGCCGGGCAACAACCTTTTCCGCATCACCTGCGTTGCGTTGTTCCAGCGTTTCACCAACACACAAAAGTACCTGCAGCTTTTGTTCAAGCGCCCGTTCAACCTTGGATAGAATCTGCTCATCCGTTTCAGCATGCAACACACGACGCTCGGAGTGACCAAGAATCACGGCACCACAGCCCAGTTCCCGCAGCATTTCGGCAGCAACTTCGCCGGTGAAAGCACCGGAGGTCGCCCCGGAACAATCCTGACCGCCCAACTGAATTGTACAATCTGACAAGGCAGCCTTGACCGATGCCAAATAAGGGAATGGCGGACATATCACCACGTCAGATGCCAAGTCCATCCCGGATAACTCATCCACGACAGACGTAACCATGGCCAATGAGCCATTCATTTTCCAATTTCCAGCAACCAGTGTTCGACGCATGAGACCCCCAAAATCGAAGAGCGCAGATACTATCCAAGTTACCCACGATACACAAGAAGCCCTAGCTATTCAGGGCCTCTTCTACGGTAACAGCCAATTCTTTGGCCAGGGTAGCAGCCAAACGTGGATTTTGACCTTCAACCATGACACGAACCACCGGTTCAGTTCCGGATGGACGCAATAACACTCGACCACTACCGGCCAGTTTTTCTTCCGTTGCACGTATTGCTTCACCAATCTGAGGTAACGCATCGAGATCAAAAGCACGTGAACGCTTAACGTTGATCATCACCTGAGGGGTTTTGGCGAATTGGCTTTGCCACTCGTGCAATGTTTTTCCACTTTCAAGCAATGCCTGGAGAACCTGAAGAGAGGCAACAATGGCATCCCCCGTCGTTTGATAATCGAGGCACAACAAGTGACCCGATGACTCACCACCGTAACGCCAGCCATTCTCATGCAATTTTTGCAATACGTAGCGGTCGCCAACATTGGCTCGTTCGAAAGGAATTTCCTGCTCAAGCAGAGCATGCTCCATACCGAAATTGGTCATCAGCGTACCAACCACGCCTCCCTGCAAACGACCCTGTTCCTTGGCATGCACTGCCATGATGTACAATAACTGGTCGCCATCGACCAGATTGCCATGGTCATCCACCATCACAACCCGATCGCCATCGCCATCGAAAGCAATCCCCAGGTCTGCCTGCTCTTCAATCACTCGAGCTCTCAAGCCATTGGGCGAAGTTGAGCCACAACCTTCATTGATATTGAAACCATTAGGCTCATTACCAATAGTAATAACCTCAGCACCCAGTTCAGCAAAAACAGCAGGCGCAATGCGGTAAGCAGCACCATTTGAGCAATCCAATACAATTTTTAAACCGGCCAATGTAATGGAGCGCACAGTACCTTTGCAGAATTCAATATAACGACCCGCTGCATCATTGATGCGCACCGCTTTACCAAGCGCGTCAGACTCCACACATTGCATGGGCTGATCGATATAAGCTTCAATGGCCGCTTCTGTTTCATCGGGTAATTTTTCGCCCGAGCTGGAGAAGAATTTGATGCCATTATCATAATAAGGGTTATGAGACGCGCTGATCACAATCCCGGCCTGTGCTCGAAAGGCACGAGTCAAGTAAGCGATTCCGGGAGTTGGAATAGGACCCAGCATGCTGACATTCACGCCAGCTGCAGACAAACCGGCTTCCAGAGCAGCCTCAAACATGTACCCGGAAATTCGTGTATCTTTACCAATCAATATCTGGCTTTTGCCCTGAGCAGCAAATACCTTGCCCGCTGCCCAGCCCAAACGCATTACAAACTCTGGTGTAATTTGACGGTCACCGACCTTGCCGCGAATACCGTCTGTTCCAAAATACTTCTTTCCCATTTTATCCCCCTTGCATAGCCCGCACGACTTTAAGTGCTTCCACTGTTTCCATCACATCATGTACTCGCAAAACAGCAGCACCTTTCATGGCACAAGCAACTGCCCCTGCGACACTCCCCAAAACTCTTTCTGCTGGCAGCGTTTGCCCACAAGCCTGACCAATCATGGTCTTCCTGGACAAACCCGCCAGAACAGGAACACCCAGTGTTTGTAATTCATCCAGACGCTGAAGCAACTCATAGTTATGCTCATAACTTTTGCCAAACCCGAACCCGGGATCAATCAACAACTGCGTCTTATTCAATCCGGCACTTTCAGCCGCAGACAAGCGCTTATCAAGATAATCCAAAACATCAGTAACAACATTTCGATACAGAGGGTTATTCTGCATTGATGCTGGCACACCTTTCATATGCATCAAACACACAGGTAGGCCTGTCGCCGCTGCCGCTTCCAACGCCCCGTCTCTCTCCAAAGCACGAACATCATTCAGGAAGTGAGCACCAGCTGTGGCAGCAGCAGTCATAACCGACGGAGTGCTGGTATCAATCGAGATACACACGTCCACGGAGCGAGCCAACGCCTCTACCACAGGAATCACCCGATCCAACTCTTCCTGCTCTGAAACAGGAGAAGCCCCTGGGCGGGTTGACTCTCCTCCAACATCCACCATGACGGCCCCTTGGCCTACCATGGTTTCAGCATGGTACAGCGCTTCATCCACTCGCTGATAACAACCACCGTCAGAAAATGAATCTGGAGTCACATTCAGAATTCCCATGACAGCGGGATAAGAAAGATCCAACTCCCGGTTACCACACAGTAATGAGACCACCCGTTATACCTCTATCATTCACCATGACACGTTTAGCACACATGAAAAAAGCGGCCAAAGCCGCTTTTTTATAAAACATAAAGGCATCCTATCCTTTTTCTGTTACATCACTGACGGAAGATTCACCTTTATCCTCAGTCAAGTCATGTTTTTCCTGCTTCTCTTCCTTTTCAACAGACACTGTTGGTGAACCGCCTGAAGGATCAGACCAGGATTTAGGTGGACGCGGTTTCTGGCCATTCATAATGTCATTAATCTGATCCAGATCGATGGTTTCATATTCCATCAATGCGTCTTTCATTAATTCCAGCTTATCCCGATTGTTTACCAGAATCGTAGTTGCCTGCTCATAACAGCGATCAAGCAACTCTTTCACTTCGGTATCAATCAACGAAGCAGTCTCATCCGACAAATGAGACAACTGAGAACCACCAGCACTCCCAATATATCCCTGTTGCTCTTCTTCGGTATAGAGCTGAGGTCCCAGCTTATCCGACAGCCCCCACTTGGTGACATAATTGCGAGCGTATTTGGTCGCTCTTTCAATATCGTTAGAAGCCCCGGTAGTAACACCTTCTTTTCCAAGCGTCATCTCCTCAGCAATACGTCCTCCGTAGAGAGAACAGATGTTACTTTCAATGCTGAGCTTGCTAATGGAATACCGGTCTTCTTCAGGCAGAAACATCGTCACGCCCAATGCCCGGCCTCGTGGGATGATAGATACCTTGTACACCGGGTCGTGTTCTGGCACCAGGCGACCGACAATGGCATGACCTGCTTCATGATAAGCCGTATTGGTTTTCTCCTTATCGGACATCACCATGGTCTTGCGTTCAGCACCCATCAGAATCTTGTCTTTTGCCTTTTCAAACTCTTCCATCGTCACTTCAGTACGACCGACCCGAGCAGCAAACAAGGCAGCCTCATTGACCAGGTTAGCCAGATCAGCACCTGAGAAACCGGGTGTACCGCGTGCAATAACAGACGCATCAATATCGTTCTTTACAGATACCTTGCGCATGTGAACGTTCAAAATCTGCTCTCTGCCACGAATATCCGGCAGGCCGACGACAACCTGACGATCAAAGCGGCCCGGGCGTAACAACGCAGGGTCCAAAACGTCCGGACGGTTCGTTGCCGCAATCACAATCACGCCATCGTTCACCTCAAAGCCATCCATTTCGACCAGCAGCTGGTTCAACGTTTGCTCACGTTCATCATTGCCACCACCAATACCAACGCCTCGGGAACGACCAACGGCATCAATTTCATCAATGAAGATAATGCAAGGCGACTGCTTCTTCGCCTGATCAAACATGTCACGCACACGCGAAGCACCGACACCCACAAACATCTCAACAAAATCAGAACCAGAAATGGAGAAGAAAGGCACTTTGGCCTCACCCGCAATGGCTTTGGCCAGCAGAGTTTTACCCGTACCTGGCTGTCCAACCATCAAAACACCCCGAGGGATTTTTCCGCCCAGGTTCTGATACTTTCCGGGGTCCCGTAAAAACTCAACCAACTCTTTGACGTCTTCTTTGGCTTCATCACAACCCGCAACATCTTCAAAGGTTGTTTTGATCTGGTCTTCACTCAGCAACTTCGCTTTGCTTTTGCCAAACGACATTGGGCCGCCGCGCCCAGAGCTTCCACCCTGCATCTGACGCATGAACAGCATAAATACAGCCAGAATGATCAGAATAGGCAAAGATGCCAGTAACAATTGCGAAAGGAAGCTTTGCTTTTCAGGCTTTTCGCCAACAACCTCAACCCGATTATTGAGCAAGGTATCCATCAGTTTGTCATCGTATGCAGGCAGAACCGTCTCAAACGGCTCTGAACTGGTTGTCATGCCGGTAATGGACTGTCCCGATATGGTTACCCGGTCAATCTGGCCATTTTCAACAGCACTGATAAATTCAGAGTAAGAGTATTCATTGCCATGCCGAACGTTCTGAAAGTTATTGAAAACCATCATTAGCACGGCAGCAATGACAGCCCACAGAACGAAATTCTTTGCCATGATTGGCACCACCTCTTATCAATCGGACGACATCGCGCCCTTGCATATACTTTATAAGCTTAGCAAGCGAAAGCTCATACCGCTGGCACAACCGAACCAAACGACACCGCTTCTTACTTTCGCCCTTTCCCTATCACGTAAACTTCCCGAGACCTCGCCCGCGATGCCTTAGGCTTTCGAACCAGAACCTTTTTGAATTCCTGCCGAACATTGGCAATGTATTCATCAAAGCCCTCTCCCTGAAACACCTTGGCCACAAAGTGTCCACCAGCAGGAAGTATCTGAGTAGCCATATCCAATGCGAGTTCCACAAGATACATTGCACCAGGCTGGTCAATAGAGCTCATCCCACTCATATTGGGGGCCATATCGGAGATTACAAGCCCAACTTTCGAGTCACCAATCAATGCCATCAAGTCATCAAAAACCTGTTGTTCGGTAAAATCACCCTGCAGGAACTCAACACCGCCTATTGCATCCATTGACAAAATATCAGATGCAATCACACGCCCACTGTCTCCGACCTGAGCAATGGCCACCTGAGACCAACCGCCCGGTGCCGACCCCAGATCCACAATGGTCATCCCCGGACGAAACAACTGATCTCGCTCATCCAGCTCAAGTAGTTTGTAACTGGCACGCGAGCGATAACCGTCCTGTTGTGCTTTCTGAACATAGATATCATCGACATGCTCTTTTAACCAGGATGCACTGGTTTTCGATCTCGCCATGACTAAGACGATCTCCCCCGCAGAGTGTATAATGTTCGGCTATTCTGCAGTAATCACTGCCAAAGGTCACCATTTCCCGCACACAGGAGCCATCTCCCTCACATGTCACTCAGCAACGAACAGAAAAAGGCCTTAAGATCCATTGGCCACAACCTGAAACCTATTGTCAGCATCGCCGGTAAAGGGCTGACGGAAGGCGTCATGGATGAGCTTGATAGAGCACTGAACGATCATGAGCTGATCAAAATCAAGATATCGGTGGGAGATCGCAAGGTTCGAGATCAGGTACTCGATCAGCTACTCAATGCCACACAGGCCACCCTGGTTCAACAAATCGGGCACACCGCCTTACTACTCAGAAAAAACCCGAAAGCAAAACCCAAGTTGTCCAACATCCAGTAGAAACAGAACAATACAAGCGCACTTTAATCCGACTGTGCGCCTTGTTTACTCGCTAACGCCGATCCAGCCAAACCCATAAAAATCCCAGAGCAGCAACCGAGTGCACCAACATCATTTGCAACTTCCACCAGGGCATAAAGCCAAAATAGAGCACTGAAAGAATCAGCATGGCCACAACCAGTTGCAGAGAGCGATCTTTCCAGCCAGCAGTCCTCTGAAGGTACATCAAACTCACACTCAACCCCGCCCAGACAACACCTCCCCCCATAATCCAGTGGATGACTTCCAGCCCATGCAATGGGAAAAACCCCAGATGCCCGAGAACCGGGCGAACGATATAAGCGCCAGACCAGACACTGCCCAGCCAAATGATACGAATCAGACCAACGTAAAAATCAGACACATCCACTCCATGACATTCAGCTTATGGGGGAGACTTTGACATTTTTTACAATGAGATCAAAATATGAGGAAATATTATAGTGAAAATCAGGCACATAACGTGCCCAGCCTCTGACCCACCCAGGTAATACTCAGATGACAGACGTCGCAATAACAGGCTCAGGCCTTTTTATTCCGCCACACAGCATCAGCAACGACGAGCTGGTTGATGCTTACAATCGATACGTGAACAATCACAACGAACAGTATCAGGCTGACATTGAAGCAGGCACCAAGGAAGCATTACCAACCTCCAGTTCAGACTTCATCACCAAAGCATCTGGAATAAAGCAACGCTATGTGATGTACAAAGCAGGAATGCTTGACCCCGACCGTATGAAACCCATTATTCCCCTGAAGGAAGAACCTGAACTCGTTTCAATGGGCATGGCAGCCGCAGAAGAAGCACTCAAAGAAGCCCACCTAAACGCTTGTGACATTGACCTTCTGATCGTCGCCACCACCAATCATCAGCGTCCATATCCATCCATTGCAGTTGAAATCCAGCATAAACTGGGTTGTTCAGGCTATGCCTATGACATGGGTATTGCCTGCTCATCTGCCACCTTCGGCCTGATTGCAGCATCCAATGCCATCAAAGCAGGCACTGCCATCAACGCTCTGGTCGTTAATCCTGAGTTTGCATCACCACAAGTCAACCTGACTTCCCGAGATAGCCACTTCATCTTTGGTGATGTTGCCACCGCTGTCGTTCTTCAGTCTGACAAGGCCGCCACTCCCGGAAATGGCTTTCGAATTCTCGACACCCAACAAGAAACTCGCTATTCCGACAATATACGCTGCCTTGGCAACTACACCGACCACTGTCAGGACAGCCTTGACCCTGACCGCCCATTCTTCCATCAGGAAGGGCGAAAGGTCTTTAAAGAACTACTCCCGATGGTCACTAATTTTATCGAACGACAATTATCCAACAACCAGTTGGCTGCCCATGACCTGAAACGCTACTGGCTACATCAGGCCAATCTCAGCATGAACCAGTTTGCCGGAAAAAAACTGCTGGGCCACGTTCCATCTCAAGATGAAGCCCCCATTGTCCTGGATGAATTTGCCAACACCGCATCTTCAGGATCTATCATTGCTTTTTATCGCCATCACGCTGATTTTCTACCCGGTGATAAAGGGTTGATTTGCTCTTTTGGTGCAGGCTATTCCATTGGCAGTCTGTTAGTCGAGAAACGCTAGGGCTTGCTCCAACGTTAGTCGAGATCAAGCTTGAGGGCATTTATTATTTCCATTCCTTCAACTAAGCTTCACTGGCTAACACGGCACCGATATGCCATGGTGAGCAATTCAAACGGAATCATCCATCATTGATATGGATTGAACATCAATTTCAAAAATCTGCAATATGACACATTCATATCTGCAGATTTTAAGACCGATTTAAAAATAATGAGGACGCGTGCATGACTCGCCAAAATTCCTACAATCGTGATGAACTACTGGCCTGTGGACACGGACAGTTATTTGGTGAGGGAAATGCCCGCCTTCCACTGCCTAATATGCTGATGATGGATCGCATCAGCCTGATCAGCAACGAAGGTGGTAATTACGGCAAAGGAGAGATCATCGCCGAGCTGGATATCGATCCAGAGCTGTGGTTCTTCGATTGCCACTTTGAAACTGACCCCGTAATGCCAGGCTGCCTTGGTCTGGATGCCATGTGGCAACTGGTTGGTTTCTACCTGGGCTGGCGCGGCAACCCTGGCCGAGGCCGAGCTCTGGGGTGTGGTGAAGTCAAATTCCGTGGCCAGGTTCTTCCAAAAGCCAAAAAAGTGACCTATAAAATCAGCATCAAACGGGTCATGGAACAGCGTCTGGTGATGGGAATCGCTGACGCAAGCATGGAAGTGGATGGACGCGAAATTTATACCGCCAAAGACCTGAGAGTCGGCCTGTTCACTTCAACTGACGACTTCTGATTCTTCAGCCAAGCAGTCACGATCAAAATAGCGATCGCGACTGCTTGAGCCAGGTTCCTTTTTGCTTACAGTGTTTCTGCGCGAAAGACCAAGGTAAACGAATACAGACAACTCCTTTCACATCATGTAACTCAGCCTTTTCAAATGCAAATGCGACCGTTCGCGGCCATACCGACGATACCATTCGCCCAACAAGCCAATCTTGCTGATCTCTTCGTAACTGCGGCCACACCGCAAATCCCAGCTCAAATAAGCTGCGATCAGCTCCTCTCTCATTTTCCGAAAGTACTGCAACCTGATCAAATCGAGCCTGAATTACCTCTGTGCCACTCCCCAGTGTAACCTCTGCGTTAAAAGCGCCCAGCTGATAATAAGGCCACAAAGGGCGCAGCTGACTGGCCATATCCCAATGGTAACGCGAACTTTCCAACCACTGACGCTGCAAAGCCACATCCTGACCAAGGCTAGCCCGCTCCCTGTCATAACGAGCCAAAGCAACGTGCAAATCGGGAACATCCCAATACGCAATTCGAGAGGCCAGTTCAAGAACAGCATTATCCGACTCGCGAACATCCAACTGCTCACCAAAACGAATCAGACCAAACAAAACAACCAGATACAGGCAGAAGAGAACGGGCACCAATAGCAGCACCCATATATAACGAAAAAATAAGATCATTATTCAGTCCTTAAACCTTACTATTTTTCGCCTCTCCCTCCGTCGAAGTATAACCATAAGCATCGTAATACCCCGCATAATACCCTTGGCCATAACCATAACGTGATTCTTTACGCACATTAAGCTGATTCAAGGTCACCCCCAAGACACGGGCATTGGAGTCGCTCAATTTCTCAAGGCTACTTTTAACCAGCTTGTCTTTGGTTGAATCCGCTTTCACTACATATACAACACCGTCAACCAGTGTTGATAGATACAAGGCATCGCTCACCATTTTCATCGGTGCCGAATCAATAATGATGCGTTTATAACGACCGCGTAATTGATCAAGGAGCTCACGGAAATTCTTGGAACTGAGCAGCTCGAGAGGGTTAGGTGGCACAGGGCCTGATGGAATAATATCAATACCCAAATCTTCTGCATGATGAATGCATTCATCCAGCGAATCAGGGTAAGCCACAGCATTCGACAAACCACGGCTATTGGTTGGCAAGCCCAGTTTTTTAGCCATGGTTGGGCGACGCATATCGGCATCAATCAACAGAGTTTTTTCCATCTGTCCATACGCTTCCGCCAGGTTTGCCGAGGTTGTTGTTTTTCCTTCACCCGGAATAGAAGATGTCAACAATATAACCTGCGCTGGAGATTCCAAACCAGCAAGCGTGATACTCGTCCGCAATGTACGAACCGACTCCATAAAGCCATGATTCGCACCGTCAGCAAACGCCCTGACCAACATGCCTTCATCAACCACTTCCTTTCCCCCTTCAGAAGCCACCAGGGGAACCATCCCCAATAAGGGAGCGGCCAGCTTGCGATCAACATCTTCTGCATTTTTAATCGTCGCATCCAGTGCGTCCAGCAAAAATGCCAGACCAATTCCAAACATAAAGCTCACAATCGCCGCCAATGCCACAATCACTTTTTTCTTGGGCTTTACAGGGGTTTTAGGAATAACAGCAGGGTCTGTCACGCGAGCATTGGCTGTTTGCAAATCTCCCGTTTCCGTTGTTTCACGAATACGATTAAAGAAGGTCTCATACAGCGTTTTATTGGCATTAACTTCACGAACATATTCATTCAGAGTAAATTCAACTTTATTAATATCTCGCACATCAGAAATCTTGTCTTTCATTGCCATCTGTAATGAATTTTCTTTAACCTTCGCGGAGTTAAAGTCTTTTTCAATACCATTAGCAATACGCTTCATTTGTGCCAAAACAGCCTCACGTGCAGCATCCAAATCCGACTGAGCAGCAACCATTTTTGGATGCTGAGGCCCATAACGCTTGGACAGTTCGGAGACTTTCAGTTCGGCTTTTGTTTCATTTTCACGCAACCGAGCAACAAAACGATCATTCAAAATTAGCGGCAAACTACTCAGGCTGTCATACGTATGGGAACCAATTGAACGCAACTGCTGATAAACGCTTTCAGCCTCCAGACGGCGAGTTTTTGCCTCAACCAAACGCTTGGTAATCTCATCCAGCTCTTTGGCAACAAGCGTATCAACCCCTTTTACATCGATCAGATTATTTTCATCACGATATGCCTGAAGGCGACGCTCAGATTCATCCAACCTAACTTTCAGCCCCCCTAATCGCTCAGACAACCATGCGGCAGCTTGCTGGGTCATTCCGACCCGAGCTTCCATCTGTGTTTGTATATAAGCACGAGCCATAGCATTCGCTGCCGTTGCTGACAGCTCTGCCGAGCGACTTTCCACCGAGATTTTCACCAACTGTGTCTTTCTTACAGGGGAGATACCAACAGACTTCCAGAAGTTATTGATTGTTGCATATTCAATTTCTTCATTGGACGGATCAGGGGCAGGGCCAAATAGTTTTTCTTTAATCGAAAAAGTTTTCTTATTTGCTGTGTGATAAGGATTAAATTCAGGGCTATCGATTAAATTCAAATCAATAGCGACTCTCTTCGCCAACTCTCGAGATTTAAGGATCTCAAATTGTGTTTGTAAATATTCCGAGCTTTGCCCTGCTAAACCATACACTTCTTCAATCGATACAATTTTGGCTTCTTCTGACTCAATCAACAGGGTGGATGTTGCTCGGTAAACCGGTGTAAGAGACATTGTCACTAATACGGCTAATACAGTAACTATCAAGCTAAGAGAAAGAATTTTTAACATGTGGCGCCTGAACACATGCCAGTAATGCATCAAGTCAATGACTTCAGGAGCCGGGGTATTCGACATCATTTGATTATTCATAGTTCAAACCACTCAGAAGAAACTCTGCTCCACTGTAATCACATCACCCGGTTGCACAACATCATACAACTTCACCATCCTTCTCTTTCCACCACGTGGTGCTGAAGCATCTATACGCGCTGCATTATCATGAATAACATAGATTTTTCCTTTGGATGCGCGCTCAGTAAAACCACCAGCGACAGAAATTGCCTTATCTACGGTTAACCCAGGATGAAACGCATAGCTTCCAGGCTTTTCAACCTCTCCAGTCACATAAAAAGGCCTATATTCGACAATCGAGACAGTCACGCTCGGATCAACAAGAAAAGGGCCTTTTAAACGCTCCAGTAATTTATTTTCAATGTCTTTAGGACTTAAACCGGCGACCTTGACATCCCCTAACAACGGGAATGAAATCTTTCCTGACAAACCAATTCTGACTTCCAAGCTGAGATCAGGTTCATCGTATACGCTGATACTAATCAAGTCACCCGCCCCTAAACGATACTGCGGGGTATCTGCGGCAGCCCCAAATGATGCAATAGCTAGCACCAGAACATAAAATAGCCTTAGCATTCAATCACCTTGTTCTATCAATCCCTACCAGAAACATAATCGGCCTGCATTGCAGACCGATTATGTTCTAACACGTATAAACAATAAGCTAACACATCACACTATTAAATCGCCAATTCAACCCCTAAGGTAATGACCTGACGATCATAATCACCAGTGTTAACCGTTGAACTTCGAGTAGTTTTTTCCAAGCCTAGCTTGAAATCAAACATAGTATTTGGCGAGAAGATACCTCCAACGCCATAAGAAACTGTATTGTCATCACGATTATCAGCAGAGTTCACATACTCCTCAGATAGACTAGCTAAACTCATTTCAAGAGCAAATCGAGTAGAAAATTGATGCATCCAACCCAGACCAATGGTCGATGCTGATACATGAGAACCATCACCAGCAGACTCAACCGATCGCTGAGAAGAAACGAAGTTTACAATTGAGTAACTCCGAGGGCTCCAGGTCACGTTCGCTTCCCAGCTAAAACGGGAGTCTGCATCGTTGTCGTTTTCATCAAATTGACGATCCGACAAGCCCAATTTGACTTCACCAGTGGTTTTAGCGGCCAACCCCCAACGAGCACCTGCCAAAAACTTTAGCTCCGAACCATTTTTGGTACTATCTTTCGAATAGCTGAGCGTCGTATTTCTAACCTCGACCAAGGCTCTTGTAGTATCTGTAACACGCAGGGCTAACAAAGCACCCATCTTCAATTTATCGTGCTCAAGACTTTCAGTTCTGTCTTTATTACTGGAGTAAGTTTTGGAAAAACTTTCCAGATAACCGGTTAGATTACCAAATGCCGTATTAGCACCGTAGGTATAATCCGCACCCAACACCAGCTCTTTAAACTCATCAATGTCAAAAATACTTACATCATCCACACCCTGTGTAGAGCCTGTTCCTCTAGGGTCATGAGCAGATTTAACCTTTAAATCCAACCCTAAAGCTTGTTTGGACGTCACTTCAAGGTCAGCACCCAGTACAAACAATTGATCCAGGTAGTTATCATCTGAATTTTCAGCATAAGCACCACTTTCCAGCTGGTAATATGCGTTCAGCTGAGTGCTACCCAAGTCAGCAACCAAGCCTAAACTCGGGCGAATGAACGTAAGACGAGAACTGGTTTCGTCACTAGCTGATAAATAAATATTACTATCGTTACTGATACCAATTTCAACACCAGGAAGCATGGTCACTCCACTCCCTAGGTGAACTCCCTGTGGCTGCACCGCATAAACAGAAGTGCTGGCGGTGGTCGCCGCAATTAGGGATAGCTGCCAAGCTTTCATAAAAATCCTCTCATACCTTCTCAAAAAGTGTCGCTGACCAGCTGGGTGTCACTGGCTGAGTACGAAAATTAACGCCAAGATTATGACGACTATTTACAGAAAATAACAGTAAAAGAATGTTCACCTCAGGTCAGCCATCTCAAAAAAGCTTTGAGATGTAGCACTTTCCAAGTACATAACAATGGGAACACCCTAACAATGGATTGTTAAGGAGGGATGAACCCGCAAATAATACATTTCAATGAACATTGCTTCCCGTGAAGCCTTTGAAGAACGTCAGGAACACAATCTTAACATCCATCCAAAGTGACCAATTACGAATGTAGTCCAAATCCAGATCAACACGACCTGACATTTTATCCAACGTATCTGTTTCACCACGATAGCCATTAATTTGCGCCCACCCGGTAATTCCGGGCTTTACTTTATGGCGCAACATGTAATAAGGAATAAGCTTCCGATATTCTTCATTGTGCGCAACGGCATGAGGACGAGGACCTACTACAGACATTCTGCCCTGCAGAACATTGATAAATTGCGGCAACTCATCGAGAGATGTCTTTCTAATAAAGGCGCCAACCCTCGTCACCCTTTTATCATTTTTGGTAGCTTGTACGACTTTATTACCATTCTCCATCGTTTTCATGCTACGGAATTTCCAGACCTGAATTTTTTTCCCATCCAGACCATAACGGTACTGCTTGAAAAGAACAGGTCCTCTGGAAGTCAGCTTCACAGCAAGAGCAATGGAAAGCATCAAGGGAGAAATGACCAAAAGTACAGAAAAGGAGAACAGTATATCGAAGCTGCGCTTCAGGACATCGTTAAAACCAAAAATAGGCGTATCATAAATACTAATCGTTTGCATTTGACCAACTTCTCCAAATCGAGCATGCAAAAGATTGTATGTAAAAAAGTCAGGAATGAGATGTACAGAGACAGTCGAATCTCCTAGCCGCTGCAACACCTCATCAATTCGGCGCTGAGCCTTGAGGGGCAAAGCAACAAAAACAATATCGACTGTACCTTCTTGAGCCAGAAGCACTAAATCTTGGATATGTCCCTCTAGTACCGCATCAGGAAACTCTTCCGCTGTACGGTCATGCCCTCTATCATCAAAAAATCCCGCAAATAAATAACCATGCTCTGGATTACTCACCAGCTCATCACGCATACGAATGCCGCTGCGATTAATACCAACCACAGCCGCCCGCCGAGCATTAATTCCTTTCTTCCTCAACCTGAATAAAACCTGGCGAAAAATCAACCGCCAACCAATCAGAGCAAGTAATGTTGCCAGCATCCAGCTCCCCATAACCACGCGAGACAGTGTTTCACTGATTTTGGCAAAGAAACTGAACACCAGCATTGCCATACAAACGATTACCCAAGCCCCTGCTGTCACCGTTAACATGTGTACAACAGAAGCACCTCGCCAAGAGCGATATACATCAAACGACTCAGCCACCAAAAGATAGCCAATAACCGCCGCAAATGCCGCACTGACATACAGCGACGTCATTTCCAGACCATAAGCAACCAAAGATAAGGATAGAACCAAAAAGATGGCAAACAAATCAATCAAGCGGAAAAATGCACTGTAGGTATTGCGATGTGAACGAATAAAACCGTGTTTCATAAACTTAATCCCGCAAAATATTTATCGCTCACACCACTTTTCCGGGTGACAGAACGCGCAATTGTAATTGCCCAAAAGGTAAGGCAGACTCATCCTACTTCTTGTGGGCACTCAACAAACACCACTTTTAATATATAGGCAGCAGTATATCTAATCCAATACAACCACCCGTGACAGGACAGATGCCACAAGATGCTGAGCACCTTCTGGTGTCGCAGACTCTGCGTAACACCTCAGCTCTGGTGCATTACCAGATGGGCGCAAGTGAACAATGTCACATTCAGAACTCCCCACGTCAATTGTCAACCTCAAACCATCAGTTAGATCCAGCTGCTTAACACTCCCCTGCAGAGCGAGTGATTGCAAAAATGAATCCGCATCCTTAGCCCCTCGATCAAGAAGAGCACGACTCTTCTCTGTAGGAAACTCCTTGATCCGATCACTTGATGTGTAACGAGAAGGTAAGCTATCAACCACTTCAGAAACAGCTTGCCCCTGATCAAATGCCAGGTGAAACGCTACTAGCACGGGCAACAACGCATCACGCGTTGGCAATGGTTCCAATCTGGAGCCATTAAAATCCAAGGATGTCTGGAGCAAAAAACCACCATTGGCCTCAAACCCTGCAACACCATCATATCGACCAGCAAGAGCTTGCATCCCTTCAATTACATAAGGCGAGCCGATACGAGTCCGCAAGACTTCCATAAAAGCAGCACTTCGATCAATAGCAGTGTTACAACTCACAGGCACTGCCAATGCCTGTACACCCAATGCTTTCGCACACAGCAAGCCAAGAATATCTCCTCTCAACCAAGCCCCCTTTTCATCTGAAAGCAAGGGTCTATCGCCATCTCCATCCGTAGAAATAATTGCATCCAGCTGATGTTCTTCAACCCAGTCTTTCGCTTGCTTCTGGTCTTCTTCAGAAACCGCTTCCGTATCGATTGGCACAAAAATATCAGTTCGACCAAGTGACACGACGCTGGCACCTAGCGCTTTCAAAATTATAACATTGATTTCTCGACCAGCCGCAGAATGCTCATAGACGCCAATTTTTTTACCTGAAAGCAAATCAGAACTGAATAGGTTGGTATAGCGCTGAAGGTAGAAATCCTGAGCATCTGATGACTCCACCAACTTCATCATTTTCACATTGGGAACAGAAACTTCAGATGCCAAAATAGCCAATTCATCATGCTTATCTATCTCACCATCAGGACGATAAAACTTAATACCATTACGATCAAAAGGTATATGACTACCCGTAATCATAATAGAAGGAATATCATCATGGATCGCTTTCAATGCCAGCGCAGGTGTTGGCAAAACACCATAATAATCAACCTGAAGACCAATGTTCTTCAATACCGAAGCACAAGCTTCTGCCATTCCAGGGCTGCTGGGGCGACGATCAATGGCAATAGCAATGCGGTCAAAATCAAACTGTCGTTTCATGACATCAGCGAAAGCTAACGCAAAAGCTCCGCACACCTGATCACTAAATTGCTCTACCAACCCTCTAGCGCCACTGGTGCCAAACTTAACACCACTTCCAGTCAATATATCCTTGCTTGAATTCATAACCACTCCAAAATAAAATACCCCGCAAGCGGGGTATGTATATTAGTAACGTATTATCTGCGTACGTGGCAATCTCTCAAGTACGCCCATATAAATCTTTGAAACGCACAATATCGTCTTCTCCAAGATAAGAGCCAGACTGCACCTCGATCATCTCCAGTTCAATAACACCTGGGTTTTCCAAGGCATGAACCTGACCTATTGGTATATACGTAGATTCATTTTCTGTAACCAAGTACGTTTTTTCACCATTGGTGACCTTCGCAGTACCAGATACAACAATCCAATGCTCCGCTCGATGATGGTGCATTTGAACTGATAACTTGGCACCTGGATTCACCGTAATGCGTTTAACTTGATAACGCTTACCGCTATCAACCGAGTCATACTTACCCCATGGACGATAAACTTCACGATGACTAATATGCTCAGAACGGTTACCGGACTTCAAGTGATTTACGATACTCTTTACATCCTGAACCTTATCTTTATGAGCAACAAGCAAAGCATCAGCAGTATCGACTACAACGACATTATCCAAACCCAACACCGAGACCAAGCGATCACTGCTTGCGACAAAACTGTTAGTCGTTTGCTCCAAAATCACATCACTAACACCATCACTAGCATTTAGTGTAGCGTTTCCATCTTCACACTTTTCAGCAATTCCCCAAAGTGCAGACCAACTACCGACATCACTCCACCCTGCATTTAATGGTGCTACGACGACTTGAGGGTTAGAGGAAGCCATCGCCGAAAGAGGCTCCATAATGGCATAGTCAATGGACTCATCAGGACACGCCTCAAAGTCAGCCTTGTTCACACGAACAAAATTCATATCCTCAACAGTATCGAGCATGGCTTTTTCGCAAGCCGTAAAAATATCTGGGCGATAAGTTTTCAACTCCTCCAGATAACGATCTGAACGAACCATAAACATGCCACTATTCCAATAATAGTTACCGGCATCCAGATACTCTTGGGCTGTTGCTTTATCTGGCTTTTCAACAAACTGCTTTACCGCCTGGCTACTCCCATACTCAGCCTCACCTGCTTGAATATAGCCATAACCAGTCGCTGGCTCGGTTGGAACAATACCCAAAGTCCCGAACTTGCCTGCTTTTACATCCGGCAATAACTTCTTCACAGCATCCTGAAAGGCTTCAGTATTTTGAATAACATGATCTGCTGCCAGAATCAGCATCACAGGTGCTTCCTCACCCTCACCAATCTGCTTCACTGCCTGCATGGCAGCCAAAGCAATCGCTGGTGCAGTGTTGCGCCCGACGGGCTCCAGTATAATAGAACCTTGCTTGTCCAGAGCTCGGAGTTGTTCTGCTACCAAAAAGCGGTGATCTTCGTTACAGATTACAACAGGATCAACTTCAGACAGACCATCCAAACGCGCAGCAGTTTGCTGCAGCATGGTCAAATTGCCATTTAGCTTTAGAAACTGCTTGGGGAATGCTTTACGGGAAAGAGGCCAAAGACGAGTACCAGAGCCTCCGGCCATAATTACTGGGATCATATTCTGAATCCTTTATCCTGCTGAAAATACCATTTTGAATGACTATGAACATCATCACTTTCCAAAAGATCTGTTTCCAACAGCCAGCGATAATCGCTATGCTGCAAGGAGGGTAGCGGCAGATCACTCTCCACCATTATTTCAAACCCTTGAACAATATAATGGGTATCAATGCCCTGTCCGAAGATCGAATCTGAATAAAAGTGCTCGAACAGCCCAATATACCGTGCTTTTGATATAGAGAGGCTCAGGCCTAGCTCATTCTGAGTAAGCCTTGAGAATGCATTGGAAAGCGTTTCATTTTTAAGAATGCGACCACCTGGGACAAACCAATAGCCCTCTGCCGGGCTATTTACACGCTTGCCGAGCAAAACCCGACCCAAAGAATCCCGAACAATCAGATCAATTGAAATCAGCGGTGTAAAAGCCACAATGGTCTCAAATACATCCTTGTCCAACCATATTTCTCCTTGCATACCACTAACCCCGAAAAGAATCCTGATTCTTCAAGAACCAGTCATAAGTTGAGGCCAAGCCATTTTTCAGCTCAATATTGTAACTCCAGCCAAGGCTAGCAAGCGTATCAACACGCATCAACTTACGAGGAGCACCATCTGGTTTGGAAGCATCAAAAGTAACCTTACCCTGATAACCCACTACTTCCGCCATGGTAAGAGCCAATTCAGCAATAGTGCAATCCACCCCTGTACCAACATTAATATGCGATAACATAGGTTCAGTACAGGACTCATAAACCTCTTGCCCCACATTCATAACAAAGATCGAGGCTGCTGCCATATCATCAACATGCAGAAACTCACGCATAGGCTTACCAGATCCCCAAACAGCGACCTCTGGCGTGCTTGCCAGTTTGGCTTCGTGGAATCGGCGCATCAATGCAGGAATCACATGGGAATTTTGTGGATGAAAATTATCATTCTCACCGTATAGATTGGTTGGCATCACACTGCGATAATTACGTCCATACTGGCGATTGTAACTTTCACACAATTTGATCCCTGCAATTTTGGCGATTGCATAAGGCTCGTTCGTAGGCTCCAGCGTTCCAGTTAACAACGCATCCTCTCTCATTGGCTGCTCAGCCAGCTTCGGATAGATACAAGAAGACCCTAAAAATAACAGTTCGTTAACACCCGACAAGTGCGCAGAATGAATGATATTGCATTCAATCATCAGGTTTTCATAGATAAATTCAGCGGGGTAAGTGTTGTTCGCCACAATCCCGCCAACCTTTGCAGCAGCAAGGTAAACCTGATCAATTTTCTGCTCATCAAAGAAAGCTCTCACCGCCGCTTGATCTTGCAGGTTCAGCTCTGAACGACTGCGAGTGACGATTTCTACTGCCTCAGAAGCAGCCTCTAACTGCCTCACAATAGCAGAGCCAACCATACCATTATGGCCAGCCACAAAAATACGCTTCATAACGCTTACCCGTTAACCTTCCAGTGAAACGTTGACATCATAACCATGCTGCTTCAGCAACGCGTGCTGTTTAGCCTTTTGCAAGTCAGAACGAACCATTTCTGCACACATTTCTTCAACAGTAATTTCAGGCTCCCAACCCAGCTTATTCTTTGCATTAGCGGGATCGCCAAGCAAGGTTTCTACCTCAGCAGGGCGGAAGTATTTTGGATCAACCTGGACAATCACATCCCCAACATTGACTCCCGGACAAGCGGATTCATCAGCAATCGCTGAAATTGTGGCTTTTTCTTCCACTCCCTCACCCTCAAACTGCAAGCTAATACCCAACTCTTTGGCAGATAAAGTGACGAATTCTCGTACAGATATTTGAGTGCCCGTTGCGATCACAAAATCTTCAGGATTATCCTGCTGCAACATCATCCATTGCATCCGTACATAATCCTTTGCATGACCCCAGTCACGCAATGCATCCATGTTCCCAAGATACAAACACTCTTCTAAGCCTTGAGAAATATTAGCGAGTGCACGAGTGATTTTTCGAGTTACAAAAGTTTCACCACGACGGGGGGATTCGTGATTAAAAAGAATACCGTTACACGCATACATACCATACGATTCACGGTAATTTACCGTGATCCAATAAGCGTACATTTTAGCTACAGCGTAAGGTGAACGAGGGTAGAATGGCGTTGTTTCTTTCTGAGGAATTTCTTGAACCAAGCCATACAATTCAGAAGTGGAAGCTTGATAAAATCGAGTTTTCTTTTCCATCCCCAAGAAACGAATCGCTTCTAGAAGACGCAAAGTGCCCATAGCGTCTACGTCTGCGGTGTATTCAGGTGCCTCAAATGATACAGCCACATGCGACTGAGCACCGAGGTTATAAACCTCATCAGGCTGAACTTCTTTCAGAATGCGCGTTAAATTTGACGTATCCGTCAAATCACCATAATGCATATAAAAATTTACATTCTCATTATGACGATCTTGATATATATGATCGACACGCTCTGTATTAAATGATGACGCACGACGTTTAATACCATGAACTTCGTAGCCTTTTTCCAAAAGAAACTCAGCTAAGTATGAACCATCCTGACCAGTAACACCTGTAATCAACGCAACCTTTCTGGACATATCCTAATCCTTCCTAAAATTTAATCATCGTTTGGTACACAACTCTACAAGATCGCAAGTAAAACGCTGTAAAATTGCTTCTTTATTAAGATTTTGTTCTGCATAACCACGCGCAACGGTATTTATTCCTTGCGCGCGATCTAGCTCTTTCTCGAGCCCTGCACAAAAAGCATCAAGGTTTTCTGGCTCTACGCAAGTATATATCCCTGGATACTCTTCAACTAGCTGCCCCAACTCCGTATGAGCTTCTGCAGTTACTACTCCATACCCACCGGACGACAAGATATTAGTGAGCTTAGACGGCAATACTGCATCTGCTGCACCCTTCCGCTGCACAACCAAATGTACGTCAGCCATTGACAACATGGCTGGAACGTCTTTCCATGCTTGTAATGGCTTAAACTCTACATTAGTCAATGAGCGATCACAGGATAACCTCACCAAATTGCTGACGTATGCACCGGAGCCTACCAGAAAAAACTTTACATTTGTTCGATCTTTAAAGCGTTCTGCTGCGTCTATCACCAACTCAAGCCCCTGCTTGGCCCCAATATTACCAGCATACAGAACCACCTTATCCCCTTCTCCAACCCCCCATTTCCTTCGCATTGCCTTGCCATCAACTTCTGGATGCACAGATAAGGTATCTGACCAATTTGGGAAAAACAATAAACGGGACTCTTCAACACCCTTATTCTGGGCTTTGTCCAGCATGCTAAAGGAAATACTCGACACTTTATCGAAGCGCCTCATCAACCAAGACTCAACAGCATACGCCATGCGACTAATTCGGCCAGAAGAATTTCCTGCCATTCCCAAGCCAAGCATAGCGTCAACTTCATAATCTTGAATATGTAGAATAGCTTTCGAGCCACGAAGCTTACAAAACAGCAAAGCAAAGGGAACACAAAACAAAGTGGGCTCAAGCACAAACACCACATCAGGCTTTTTCTTCCATAAAGAAAACAGCCTCCAAGCAGAACTCCAAGAAAAAGATATCAAATGAAGTAAACGCTTAACCGTAGATGGTGTTTTAGGTACATACAACGGGCAACGATGCACTGTCACTCCATCAACTTGCCCACTACTATATGAACTACCAGTATAACCACGATGAACCTTCCATTCAGGGTAATATGGAGGGGCAGTAATCACATCAACATTATAGCCTTGCCCTACCAGCCAAGGAGCCATTTCACCATTATATTTGCCAACCCCAGTCAGTTCGGGTGAATAGTTAAGGCTATAAATGACAATATTCACGGAGTAGGCTTCTCCAGTTTAAAACCAGAATACAACTCTAGTGCATGATGCTTTTCTTCAATTGAAGTACAATCTTTCCAGATACGATCGACCTCTAGACATTTTAAATCTACTAAAAATCGATACCATAACCCCTGCATAAAATGGTATGCCAAACCACGAGCACCATCCAGAAAACCGAGCTGTAAAAAATACCGATACATAAAATATAAAACCGGCCTAACAAAATAAGGCAGTCCCATATATAATTTTTCCTTGAGGATACGTTTTAGTTTAATGGCCCCACTAGTTGCAGAAGTAATTTCAGAACCAGATTGATAGAGCTCTCGTAGTTTGACATCCACCATCTCTCGGGTGGCGTATTTATTGTGTTTATCAACAAACCAACCAATAGTATTTAGATTATCATCAGCAAAACCACCATTTAAAAGAGTGGATGTACCAGAATCCAGAACAATGTGCTCATCCATCCAACGCTGCTCAATATGAGCAAACCCTCTTCTAAAAAGACGCAACATAGGCAAGGGATAGCGCCCCCCATGACAAATCCAACGTCCTAAAAAAATATGTCGACGATGGAAAATAGCACCATTATTTCCATATCCATCATTGAAAATAAAATCAAAAATATTAGTAACCAATACACTATCTATAGTTTCATCAGCATCCAGTCTCAGTACCCATTCAGTTTTCACTTCACAATTATTCAGCGCCCAATCGAATTGTTTAGCATGATTCACAAATGAATTTTGATAGACCTCGGCTCCACAGGATAAAGCTATCTCTTTAGTATCATCCGAAGAATAAGAATCAACCACAATAAAACGGGCTTCCAAATCCGAAACAGATGACAGGCACCTTCTGATATGAATAGTCTCGTTATATGTCAAAACAATCACGGTAAGAGCACTATTTTCCATCTCGAAATCTCACTCTATCCTTAATATAAGTAGAAGGATTTCCTGCATTAACGGTCCAAGATAAAGATGTTTTTGTTTGAACTGCCCTAGCCCCAACAACCCCTCCTTCAGTAACAGTAATCCCTGGGCCGATAAAAGCCTCTGCGCCTATCCATACATCATCTTCTATAAGAATTGGAGACAATATCAATGGATGACAGGGATCATTATAATCGTGAGTACTCGCACACATATAAGAGTACTGACTGATTATTACCCGCCTACCGATATTGATTTCACCCTGGTTGTACACACGAACATAAGGACCAATAGTTGAATCATCTCCTACACGAAGGTTAGCAGGACACCAAATTTTTGCACTTGGATAAATACGAGCGGAAGTTGATATTTTCGCACCAAAGGCCCTTAATAAAAAACGTCGATACCAAAAAAAAGGAACAGGTGAATATTTATATACAGACCAATAGACCAAGTTCCATAACACACGGTATACTTTATTTGCAAGGCCGAACACGGGATCTTCAATATTAACCTTATTTTTCACCCTCACTCTCACCCTCCATATTTTTTGTTAAAAGCCAGTCTAAGAACCTTTTCCATATCACTAACAGCAGCATCCATGGAGAAGCGTGTTTGATAACACTGCATTGCATTTTTTGCCATTACCCGCTGTTCTTCTGGTGATGTGCTCAGCCACCCCTGAAGCACATCTTCAACACCTTCAACATCGTCGTTAGCCACATAGCCAGCATGACTATCCAGAATCTCACGCCATATATTAACCTTATTGGTAGTAAGAACTACCTTGCCAAGCGAAAGAGCTTCAGAAACCACAATCCCAAAATTTTCTTGATGCGATGGTAGCACAAATGCATCAGCTTCATTAAAAGCCCCCCACTTTAGCTCACCCTTCAACATCCCAAGCCAAACAACCCTACTTTCAATACCATATTGATTGATAATTTCCTCAAGTACCTTCTTATAATGGTCATCCACAGGCCCAGCAATAGCTAAGTAATGATCACAACTCTTCAACTTAGCGAATGCTTTTATAAGAAGATCTACACCTTTCTTTGGGTGAACACGACTTAGAAACAGAAAATACTGTTTATTGTCCAAAGAAGGGTAACGACTTTTAAAAAGATTAGAGCAAACACTCAAATCATAATCAGGCAGTGGGCTGCCGTATGAAATCACATATTCATTAGCCGAATAATATGGAAAGTTATTTCGCGCCAACACCTTTTCATCTTCTGATGTAAATAATACTTTCTCAGATCGACTTATCGTATAGCGCTCAAAAGCAAACCAATATATCAGCTTTTTCAACCTTTTTAATGGAGCATTAAGGTCAAACCAAGGATCAAGCATCCCGTGTGTAAATAACACATAAGGAATATTTTTTTCAACACAAGCTTTGGCTGTAAATATACCATGCATTTGCCACAAACCATGAATAACAATCACATCATAGTTTTTAATTTCAGAATTAATCCAAGATCGGAAATCAAAACTAAGTCTAGCTGGAGTAAAAGCATCAAATGAGAATAGTTTGAAAGGAAATTTAGAAACATCATAGTTACAACCATCCAAACTGGCAACATGAACCTCCACTCCATTTTTTTGCAACATAGCACTAGAGTTAATCAACCCATTAATAGGCCCTCCGTTGCTTAAATCCACAGATGATATAACCCTTAATACTCTCATCAATCTATACTCTCAACAACATTTTCTATTTTATTCTTCATCATCGAAAAACTATACTCTTTCCTAGCATAATTGACTGATTTCTGAATACTTAATAATCGCTCAAAGTACAGCTCCCTAGAGGAATTAATCGCACTTAACAATTCAGCTTCATCATTGACAAATACCACCCCCCCAAGCAACTCTTTAGAACCAGACAAAGGCAAAGGAGTACTAATGACCAATCGGCCAGTCGAAATAGCCTCTACGACTTTAAATGGAAATACCCCCTCTCCCATATTAACAATAGGGCTATGAGGGTTCAATATAACATCACATGATGAAATTATATCATTTAATTTTTCATCATCAACACAACCAAAGAAATCTATATTTTCCATTTCCTTCGATGCTTTTAAGAAATCCATCTCCAAAGGCCCCGCCCCAGATACTAGAAACCTCACACAATGACTAGTAGATTTCGCCATTCTTAAGATAAAATCAGCTCCCTTTTCCTCTGACAAACCACCAAAATACCCTACATAAACGATCTGAGAGGAAAATGGTTTCCTAGCATCAGAAACATCCATCAAATCACTAGAAATAATCCCTGGAAAAGGGGAAGAAGGCACACCAAAAGGCTTTAGCCTTTGACCTAATTGATCATTAACCACAAATGAAAAGTTTATTTTTTTTACTATTAACATCCAACTCAAATAATCTAGAACAGGTTTTAAACTTAGGCGCTTACGCGCAAAAAACCAATCTTCAAATTCTAATATAACTGGGCAACTTGAATTTCTAAGAACTTCCCTAGCGAATAAAGATTCAAAAATATATGAGTTGTAAATCCAAATGAATTTTGGTTCCCCAATAGAGAAACATTTTTTCACTAAATTTCTTACTTCAAAGATATTCATCAATTTCCCATAAGAACTTTTTTTATACCTTTTGGGAGTTATCTGATGGACAGATACTTCTCCAATGGTAATCTCAGAATTAAAGCCTTCTTTATCTAAATCGTTATGGGCAGAATTAACAAGAACAACTTCATCTAAGGCAGACAACACTTTTATCACTGCCTCCAATTTTCTAGCAGCACCCAAATGGGGATGGCTAGACAATGAAACAGGAGAGTACGGTGCCACTAAAATTATCATATACTAATACTCTTAGAAGAATTAAAAATCAACCCCATTGCTATCATGAAAGGTAAAATCAAATAATACTGTTCAAAGGGGTTTCCTGCAAATACAGTCACAAAAAAAATAAAAAGCAACAAATAAAATTTCACCAATAAGCAACCTGCTCTCCCCCTAACTCGAAACAGGAAAACAATACAACCAAAAAAGAAGAAAATAGAACCCAAAACCCCAAATTGAAAAAAAGAGGTCAACAATGCATTATCAACCAACCAATTAAATCGATAGCTTTCGGGCACACCACCAGCATTCTTAACTAAAGTATACGCAGTATTTGTGCCCACACCAAGTCCGCGACCAACAAGGAATTCCCCCACCTCCCCTTCCAAAATAACATCAATCATTCGTAAAAAATTAAACACCCGTCCTCCTTCATCAAACTGTGAGGAAATCATATCTCCTCTCCCAACAGCAAGTATCATCTTTCCATACAACCAATATAAAAAATATAAAAAACCAGGCAGAAAAGCAGCAAAAAAAACCATTATATAATTCCTTATACCACTATCAGACTCAGACAACCCCTCCCAAGCAACCAGGCAACAGATCAAAAAAACAGAAATCATTGCGAATCTTGTCCCTGACGCAAGAGCAATAAAAAGACAAAGCAACAATAAAAAAATAGACTCTTTAAAACTCCTAAATAAGAATAAAATTATCATAGAAATTCCTACTGAAAAAAAACCTGCGACTCCTGCGTTAGAAAAAATGCCGGTAAGCCTAGATTCTCCCAACCCCATACCATATACAAGCCCAACCACATTCAACTGTGCCAATATTAAAATGACATCAAAACACAATACCCAGACAAAAAACCGCCTCAGAAAATCACGATCTAAATCAGTTATACTTACAGAAGAAATAATCCAAAAAAAACCAACTGCTGCATGTAGTAACATCACCCACCGTAAACCCGCGCCTAAGAAAAACCATGGGCTAAAATCTAAAAAATAAGGAATAAAACCTATTAAAACAACAACAAATATCCAAAACAAATACACCCAAAAATTATTACCAAAACCTTTCTTTAAAACCCAATATGGCCAATAAAAACCAAATAACAATAAAAAAATATCCTTCATATAGCGAAGCAAACCTGCTCCACCAGCAGACTCATCATCCAGCGTCCAAAGAACTACAGTACCATTCATCATGGCATTTAGAACCACTACAGAATATTGGGCACAACCAACAATAACAAACACTGCAATCAAAGAACTTGCAAAACCACCTTTCTCTTTAACCATACTATATCACCTTGAACACTTCAGATACCTTCGACTCATAAACACTCCACCCATACTGTTTAGATTTGAGAAAGGATTTTTTTGAGAAATCAGGCCAATACCTCTCGGCTTTTATTAAATACATTAGCGCCTCAGACAGGCCCTCCACTGTATCATCGACCACCGGGCCTGCCTCTCCATCGAGTAAAGAATCCACACCGCAATACTTAGAAGATATGATCGGCAACCCCGCCCTCATAGCCTCCAAACAAACAAGTGACATTCCTTCAGAAAGAGCAGGCATTAAGAAAAAATCAGCCTCTCTAAATAGATCAGGAACTTCAGAATGTGCATAATTTTTATCTTCAATAATTACACACTCCGGAATATCAGAGCCAGCAACAAGACACCCAAGACTACTTTCGAATTCCCCTAAAACCTTAACCCTTATATTCTTACCAATTTCATTAGACAAAGCATCTCCAATCCTAGACATTGACTCTATCAATATATGCCCACCCTTCCTAATACTATTTGCCCTTGCCAATATAACAACTTCATCTTTTTCAATTTTGCTCAAACAATCGATATAAAAATCATTAGAAACACCATATGGAATAGTATATAGATCACCTGAAAACCCTTCATCTAAAGCGCCATTGATACAATATCTTGATGGCGAAAACACAACATTCGATAGGCTTAAAATATCAGCATTAGCTGAGTCATCAAAAACACCTGAATACTCCACCCCAACATCATAACAATGCGATCTAACTCGTTGAATAGCTTCTTTTGATTGATTACTTATCTGATCGCTAACAATAACCATGCCCTTGTCTGAGGCTGCGAAAACAGTTTTTGGCATATAATCTTGAACAGTAACCAAAACATTAGCAGTCAGCCTTCCTGAAGATATTTTATCAGCCATTTTTTGATCGAAATTTTCAACAAACCTAGTATTAATACCAGCAATACCAGCAAATCTCCACAATGCATCCAACCCACCAGAAAAAACACAATCAGGATTCAGTTTTTCATTATAGTAACCATATATTTTCTTCCTAAATCTAGGGGAAACCTTGGCCAAAAGACTCATCCACCCTTTATTATAGAGTGGCGTGTATAACAGATAATCTCTGCCTGATTCATGAACACCAGCTGAAAGATTCAAAAAATGATGCTTGAATGGGTGGCATAATAATACATCTGTACACTTTTTTCTAAACACAACCAGCCCCTAGAATTTTTAATTTTGAATTAACAACAACAGCACCTTCAGGAACATCCGAGCTAACGACACAATTCGCTCCAATAACAGCTCCATCCCCAATGCTTACTCCTTTCAATATAACTGCATTCATCCCAATCCATACACTATCCCCTATAAAAACAGGTAGCGACTTCGCCTGGCTTTTGGACTTTCTAGCAGATAAAGATATTGGGTGAAAGTCGGTATCGATTATTGTAACATTTGCTCCGACCATAACATCATTACCAATTTCAACACAACTTTGAGAGTAAACACAAACTCCTGATGCAGAAAACCTATCTCCTATTTTTATTTTTCCCGATTTGGAATTTGACTCAATAGTCCCCAATATACAAGGGCGGTAACAACCAATTGGATTTGCCAAAGGTAATGACACTAAAACAGACTGCCTTCCTATCGTAATATTTCTCCCCTGCAAACTTGGGAGACCCACAACTATCAACCCCTTACCAACAGAGATACCGCGAAGTGAATTCAAGTAAAAAATATAAAACCGAGAAACAACTCTTCTCCAAAATGCATACAACAGCCTTCTCATTTCAAAAATCCTCATATTTATTGCGACCAATCCATGCTTCAAATGGGGCACTTAAAGCTACGGGAGAGTAATTCAACCCTTCAACCCTTCTTCCTTTTAAAACCTCCGCTGGATTTCCAATAGCAATCCCATAATCAGGGACATCTGAACGTACAACTGACCCCGCACCAACAACCGCTCCTTTTCCGATTCGAACACCAGGTAATATCGTAGCTCCCGAGGCAACCCACGCATAATCCCCTATATAAACGGGCTTCGAATACATTCGCCACTTCTGATCAGACAATGAATGAGATGCCGTAAAAACACATACGTTATTATTTAAAACCACATTTTTCCCTATAACAATTCGATCGTGGAGGGCCAAATGCGTTCCAGTACCAAGGAAACTTTCACTCCCTACTTTCAAATTACTACAATCTCCATTCAGCTCCACATCGCCAAACAGCACCATATTAGAAATCTCCCCCCCCTTTCGTACAATAATGTAGTTTTTAACAAATATAACAATCAACCTCTTAGTATAAAAGGCGCGCTTGAGCCAAACAACAAACCACCTTTTTGAAAAAACAGCAGGCTTCTCTCTATGAACCCATAAAAAATTAAAACTCATATCAATTTCCTTTTTCAAATCCCAAATAGCAAGATAAACCAACACCAAGAAAATCATTTATCTTAATAAAAACCCAAAAGCATAAAATCATTTCATAAACAAACAAAGCTCCTCCAGCCCCCTCAACGCCAAAAATAAAAATACCAAGCATCGAAATCAGCAGGTATAAAACTGACATGAGAACATAAAATCTAGATAATTCCTTATGTTTACTAACAGCCATCAGTACAACCTGACCACTCTGCCATACATTATTTACACCGACCGAAAACACCAACAATAAAAACAGCCATTGGTTATAACCCACCTCTTTTCCCAACCAAAAATCAAGCAAATACTCGCCTAAAGACATCATACCTAGCACACCTAAAACACTAAAAAAAACAGCCACTCGCCAAACTTTAATATATAAAAGTCTAAGAAGAGAGAAATCTCCAATGCCATATGCCTTTGTCATTTCAGGCCAAGCAGATTGATTAACAACTGTCACTATTTGAACAAGCATTCTAGTCAATGTTCTATATGCAGAAAACACAACCACGGAAGAAGGAGAAAGCATTATTCCCAAGATTAATACTATTCCTTGGTTATTTATGGCATTCCCCAAAGGAAATCCCATAAAGGATAGTGCTGGCCCCAACAGCTCTCCGACCTCTTTTTTAGAAAACCCGCCAACTCCTAATTTCAAATCAGGAACCACCTTGAGATAAGACATATACATAAATATTAGCCCCACCATTCTAGAAGCTAAAAAGGCAAACCCTAAAAGTAAAGCCCCTCCACCAAAAAACAAAACTCCGATAGTAACGAGCCATTCAAAAACACGAATATGATTCGCTAAAAAAACCCCTTCTGAATACATACCAACACATCTATAACCTGCATTAATTACAGCGACATTCAAACCCAATATCATATACAAACACATACATAAAAATGCAAGATAACCATCAACACTACTTATACTTTCAAACCCCCATTCAAAACAATAAAAATGAACAGCAAGCAAAAGCAAAATCACAAAAAGAATAAAAAAAGAAATTATACCAACCATTCCCCACGCACTATGAAAAACAACTCTAGTTTTTTCTACATCACCATCACCATCTTTATATAACATCACCATCTTATTTGCAGCAGCAGATATCAACCCAGCCTCAGTTAGCAACAGGTATGCAGGTATGGCCGTCAACACCAACCACTCACCATAAAAATCAACCCCCCAAAAATACAAATAAACCGGGATATTAACTAACTGCATTCCCATTGTAATAAAATAGCCATATGAGTTCGCTGTTACCCCTCGAATCAGCCTTTTCAAAACTCCATTAGTCATACGAAAAACTCACTTAATTTCACAGAAACCCCTAATATCACATTAATACCTTTCAGTCTATAACCCCCCCTGTAGTGTTCTACTAATCCCGGACACCCTGATAGGTGGTAATCTTGCCACCAGAGAGGTGTTCAATGAAAAGACAACGTCGTTCCTTTACTCCCGAATTCAAGCTCGAAGCCGCCAACCTGGTGCTTGATCAGGGATATTCTGTTTCCGAGACCTGTAAGTCACTGGATGTCGGTGAGTCTGCGCTGCGGCGCTGGGTTGACCAACTTCGTAATGAACGAGGTGGCAAAACGCCCACATCCAAAGCAATGACGGAAGAGCAACAGCGCATTCAAGAGCTGGAAAAACGGGTTAAAGAACTGGAAACCGAGAAACAGATACTAAAAAAGGCTACGGCTCTCTTGATGTCAGACGAATTCAAACCTATGCGCTGATAGACCGTTTGAGAGAGTTCTGGCCCATTCAATTGGTCTGCCAGACGTTTGGGATCCGACACTCCAGTTTCTACGATCACTGTCGTACAAACTATGCATCAATCATGAGTGGATCCCAGAGACCTGGTATCGTTCATTGCAAGAAGCCAAGATGGATATTGGTCGTTATCTAATGGGCTTTACAACCAACAACGGCCACATAGTGTGAATGATGGAATCAGTCCTCACGCTGCAGAAGAAAAACTTAAAACTGTGTCCGGAATCAGTTGACCACTACACAAACCGTGTCCAGAAATTAGTTGACCACCATATAGACCACTACACTTGGCTCAATTCAAAAAGGCGAGTAGAATTTTAGAGTATTTAACTTAAATCAGGGATTACTTATGCGCAAACTAATTTTGGGGGCGATTCTTACCGTAAGCCTCCCGACAATGGCCGATATTGCAACCGATTTAAACAGTGGCCTTTCTGTTTCAGAAGCCTATCAAAATGCAGCCGCTGCCTGTACTGGGGAGGAGTGTGATGCTCTTATTGCTCAAGAGATGCTGGAAGCCGGTGTTTCTGCCGAGATGATTATGGCTGCAGTCATTGATTCTGGCATACCTGCAGCAGTAGTTATTGAAGCCGCAGCGGATGCTGCTTTAAGAGCAGGTGTCGATGTCAATGACGTGATGGCTGCAGCCGCAAATGTACCGGGTGTTCAACCAGCCGACGCTGTGCAAGGTGTTACCGCTGCTGCTGTTACCAACAACGTTGCCGTTGCTCAGGTCATGGTCGCTGCCAACAACGCTGGCATAAACTCAGTACAAACTGTTGCAGGTGTCTCTCAGGCAGGCGTCAGCCAAACCGTTGTGGAACGTTCTGCTTCTACAGCAGGTATTCCAGCCAATCTGGTGAATGCCGGTCTGAATGTTGCCCAAAACAATGGCAACAACTCTTCTGATTCAGGCAGCTCGGTTAATTTGGGCAATATTATTACCTCCCCCACCACCCCTGGTGGCGATAGCCCAGCTTAATTACATCTGAAGCACTCCAGAACCCGGTTTGTCACCGGGTTTTTTTATGCCTTTTGATACACTTCATAACATACTTTTAGCCATCTTATTTTTCGGAATGTGACGTGTCTATAATCTCTTGGCGTTTCTATCAGTTTTTTCTATTTACACTTCCACTTGCATTCGGAGCCAATACGGAGTGGGCATGGGGATTCTACTCGGTCATTGCCATGCTATTTTTCAGTGTCAAATTACATACTTTTGCCACTGCTATCCCTAGCAGCAACTCACTATTTCTACTATCAAAAGCAGCCTGGCCTCTCGGCGTGCTCTGGCTGACTCAGTTATGGGTTAGCTATCAATGGTTGAGTGGTAGTACGTTAACTCCCTACGATACCCAGCTCGCCCTATTGAAGGGGTTAGGGTTTGCCAGCTTTTTGGGATGGACACTGCTTGAACTCAATACTCCCGAACGCTTGGTCCGGTCCGGGTGGGTTATTGTTTTATCTGCCGCCTTACAGTCTGTTTATGGTTCAGTAATGGTGATGAGTGGACTGGAATATAGTTTTTTCATTAAAAAGTGGACCTACCAACATTATGCAACCGGTACCTTTGTTAACCGAAACCATCTAGCAGGCTACCTGGAAATGGCACTGGCGCTGGGTATCGGCATGTTAATTGCCCAAGCTACTCAATATCATGGCTCATGGCGAGAACGAGCACGTCAATTCATCATAATGCTTTTAAGCAATAAGGTTATCCTGCGTCTACTCCTAGCTGTGATGGTAATTGCACTGGTTATGACTCGATCACGCATGGGTAATACAGCTTTTTTTGCCAGCATGTCCATTGCGGGGTTACTGGCTCTGATATTGATGAAACACAAAACACGCTCCACAACCATCTTACTTTCCAGCTTGATGATTATCGATATTGCCATCGTCGGTACATTTTTTGGTGTAGGTAAAGTTGCAGAGCGCCTCCAAAACACCAGTACCACACACGAAACCCGAGATGAGGTTGCTCGCGATACGCTTGATATGTGGAAATCTTCACCCATCACAGGCTTAGGCGCAGGTTCTTTTGTCTATATCTATCCTGCTTTCAAGAAAGAAGATATTGTGCAAGAAGTACTCAACAACAACGCCCACAACGATTACCTCCAGTTTTTGATGGAGTTCGGTGCTCCTGCTACTGCAGCACTGGGTTCTGCCGTGTTGTTCAGCTTGTGGACGGCAATTCAAGCAATGCGCAAGCGCCGCAGTGAACTGCACAAAGGTATGGGCTTTGCCTCTACCATGGGCATTATCGCCATTGCCATTCATTCGACAGTGGATTTCAACTTACAAATTCCGGCCAATGCCTATATGTTTGTCTTCCTGATGGCACTGGCATTTATCGCCCGCTGGGGGCCTTCTGAAACACACTCCAGGCGTTACCGAAGACAGCATTCTCCTTCATGAAACGCTTGAAAATCTAGTATGGATACCGCATGACGTTGCAACCAAACCTGCTCACATTAGGCATTAATCAACAAGGCCGGGATTTTGTTGTCGGGGATATTCATGGCGAAGTCCCTCGACTGCAAGCACAGCTACAAACCATAGGGTTCAACTCGCAAACAGATCGACTGATTTGCGTTGGAGACCTGATTGATCGTGGCCCAGAATCTGTTAATGCCCTGGAGCTGTTAAAACAACCCTGGTTCTTCTCTGTATTGGGAAATCATGAACTACTGATGCTCAACGCCATGAAGCACAAAATCAACAGTGATCGAATGCTCTGGTTTTCACACGGCGGTGAATGGATTGCCTCAACAGCACCAGATCAATGGCCTGCCTGGTTTGAATTGATCGAACAGTTGCCATTAGCCATTGAAGTTACCGGATCAAACAATACCCGCTACGGCATTGTCCATGCAGACTTTCCGGGTGATCACTGGGGTGAGTTCAAGGACTTTTCTGAGGAAGATCTAACGCACTGCATTTGGTCACGTGGTTCCTTTAAAAGCCGCTCGAATCATACGATAGAAGGTATTGATATTCTGATTCACGGTCACAATGTGGTCGAAGAAGAATTACATCTGGGCAATCGGTGGTACATCGAACAAGGGGCTTATCTGGGCAATGATTTCATTATTAAACAACTGTAGAGATCGATTAAAAACCGATTGCGGCTGATTTCAGATACTCACACCCCACATTCGGATACTTAGACACAGGACTCCTACATGCTTTTACACTTGTTGATCGGCTTTGTCATTTTGCCTGCTCTGGTCATTTCTGCCTCCAGTCTTGCCTTGCCTCCCGCCGGAGTGATTCCTTACTCCTGCCAGAATGGCGAAGCTCTGGTATTGCTGGCTTACGACAATGGTAAAGACCGCAATGGCTGGGCGGCGTTTGGGGGAGGTGCCGACAAGGGCGAGAGCATTGCGCAAACGGCGGCGCGGGAATTTCATGAGGAGACCGGCTGTGTATTTCCGGTGCCGGATGCTCAGGATCTGGAACCACTGGAGAGTTCAGCGATTGGAACTTTTCACACCTACGTATATGAAGTGCCGTTTGTCGACTCGGCCAAAATTGAAGCGTCGCGTTGTGGCACCGTTGGAGAGCGCAAGGACTGGATCTGGTTTCGCCTGACCGATCTGATCACAGCTCTGAAAGAGCGGGAAGATATACCTGATCGCTTTGACTCCAGCAAAACCTATCCACTCTGGTTTATTGGCCGAGTGTCTCTGCAAGAAGCTCGTGATGACGGCATCCTGCCGCAAGACAATTCCGTCTGTCAGAAATAGTAACGCGCAATCAGGTTAGAGCGGGTGCGGGTATCGGAAGTGCTGGCCTTATCCCGCCCCATCATGGTGTTGGCGAAGGTCACATCCACATCAGTGTACTCCAACCCCACTTCCCCACCGATCGAAAACGCATCAGAGAAGTAATAATCCACACCCGCCAGTAAACTGGATTGATAGCCTTGGTATTCACTATCTGTACGATGCAAGCGGTTCATTGACGTGGTTTTATACTCGGTTTCATCGCGTCGCAACATCAGCAGGCGGGTTCCCAGATACACTTCGGTACGAGGCTCCGACAGGGCATAGCGATAAAAGCCCCCGGCACCTAATGTTATTTCCCGATAAAAATCATCGTATTGCTTGTGACGAGTTTCGAGATGCTCAATGCTGACAACAGGTTCGATACGCCAGTGCTCCCCCAGATTAATGGGCGCATAAATAACCGCCCCTTCTTCCAACAGAGAAATGCCAACACCAAACTCCGCCGCCACAGCAGGCAGGGACAACAGACTCACTCCCAGAGCGGTACCACAGCGACCGATTAACCTTCTTAACATTTTTCCCATACGTTCCCCCCCGCTCAGTTAGTGGTCGCATAGTAAGCCGTTAATTCAAGCGGCTCAATTTCTGTGACGCAGTTCTCATGATAATAGTCAATTGAACGCACAGATGATGACAATTTACTGACGAAAGCAGGGATCTCTGTTTGGCCCTTCAGAGAAAATTGCTTAACGCTGCGACAAGGCTGAATTCACTTGATCGAAGTCGAGCCAATCAATACGTGACATCAAGGGTGTGACCAAGTCAGCATTTATATGCATATGGGCATGAACCAGTCATCAATCCCTTGCCGAAGGGCTGGCTTAAACGCTTCAATTAGCCGATCATAAGCGCCTAAATATGAACTCGAATTTGCCGTTTCTGGCAGCTTAATTTCACGTAATGGGGTGTCCAACTGTGAGCAATCGTGATCCCATGGATGAAGGCGTCTTCCGACTGGTAAGGAAAGCCGTGGATTACAAGAAAAGCCTGTGTATTCTGTTTTATGACGACGAATACTTATGCTCAACCGATAAATACGTGGTCGTCGTCGGCAAAGATGGTCAATTCCTGGCCAACAATATTGACTATGAACGCATTGCAGCGGCCAAGCCGTCTGATTTTCGTATCAAGCCCCTGAAAGAAACCTCCCCTCTGGTGAAAGAAGTTGAAAAACGAGGTCGGGCCATCAGTGAATTTTACTGGCAAACCGCATTTCATATGTCCAATGGTGAGTTATTGGAAGGCTGCCGAGAAGAAGATGTGGTCAATATCAAGCAGTGGCCGAATTTCACCCGTCTCGTGCGCACACCGAATACGTATCGAATTACCGCTCTGCTGACTGAACGGGCTACTTCTCTTGATATGGTTGCCCGCCTGCTTGAAATTCAGATCAGCGAGGTCAATCAGTACTACAGCGCCGCTTACCACGCGGGTTATGCAGAAGTATTGAACCGCCCCCCGGAAAAAGACATCCAGCTCACTCCCCACCATGCTATCGGTATTATCAAGCAGCTGATCAACCGCTTTCGCCGATAATCGCACCGGGAGTTTGCTGCAATATCACAAACTCCCGACACAGCCTGCATCACTCAATCGGTTGAATATCATTCCCCGGATGCAGGCTTCTGGCCCCATAAATATCCGACAACAAGCGCGCCTGACCATCTGGCTGCACCAGGCGAGCATGTTCACGCCGTAGCTGACGCGGCTCATCCACTCCGCACGAATGCGCAATGATACCCACTTCCTGCACCAGCGTTTCCACAAAGTGGCTCACACGCGTCGCCTTGTCTGACGCCACCAACCCGCGTTGCAACTTAGGGTCGTGCGTGGTGATCCCGGTCGGGCAGGTGTTTTTGTTACATTGCAGCGCCTGAATACAACCGAGCGCAAACATAAAGCCCCGCGCACTGGTCACGAAGTCTGCGCCGCAACACAAAGCCCAGGCCACTTTTCCGGGCGTAATCAACTTGCCCGACGCCACTACACGAATCCGGGGACGCAGATGAAACTCATCCAGTACATCCACCAGCATCGGCAGAGACTGTGACAACGGCAAACCCATGTAATCCATCAATGGCTGAGGCGCGGCACCTGTGCCACCCTCCGCACCATCCAGCGTGATAAAGTCCGGAGCGCAATGCTTGCCACGCAACTGAATCGCGCGACATAAATCACGAATCCAGTTCATATCCCCAAGCACGGTTTTGAAGCCAACCGGCTTGCCGGTCACGCTGCGAATGTGCTCGACCATATCCAGCAAATCATCAACGGAACGAATATCCGGGTGGCCATTCGGACTGATCGAATCTTCTCCAACCGGAATATGGCGAATGGCAGCAATTTCCTCACTGACTTTGTTACCCGGCAGAATGCCACCCTTGCCCGGTTTCGCCCCTTGACTCAGTTTGATCTCAAACATGCGTACCTGTTCGTGCTCAGCCAGACTGTGCAGCTTGCCATCGTCCAGCTCTCCACGCTCGTTACGCACGCCGTACTTGGCCGTGCCAATTTGCACCACCAGATCACAACCACCTTCCAGATGGTAAGGTGACAGTCCACCCTCACCGGTATTCATCCAGCATCCGGCCTGTGCTGCACCTGCCGACAAGGATTGAACAGCCGGTTTTGATAACGCGCCGTAGCTCATCCCGGAAATATTCAACAGTGAGTTGGTCACGTAGGGCGTACGACAATATTCACCCACGGTAATGGCCTGAACATCGGCAAAGTCTTTCTTCAACGCCGGAAACGGGCTGTTAACAAACATCACCGTACCCGGCACATCCAGACGTCGAGTCGAACCAAAAGCGATCATGGTGTTTTCTTTTTTGGCCGCCCGATAAACCCAGGAACGTTCTGCTCGGTTAAACGGCAACTCTTCCCGGTCCATGGCAAAAAAGTACTGGCGGAAGAACTCCCCCAGATGTTCGAAAAAATAGCGAAACCGGCCAATCACCGGAAAATTACGGCGGACAGTATGGCGAGTCTGACTAACATCCACTAAATAGGCATACGCTACCCAGGCAAGACCTGCCACCAGCACCGCTCCCAACAAACCGACCAGCACCAGTACACTGTACGCTGCCCATGACAAAATACCGTCTGTCACCCTGTTATCCTCTCTCTTGGCTCCCTGCCGAGCATATCTGCTGAACAGAGATTGTTATTATCAGTGCGCCGGAGAATACCATTTGTTGCTGACCTGCAAGGTCAGCAACCGGGTCAGACCGTACATTTTTTACGGTTTTTATCGCTACCAGGCTGAGTGAATGGCCTCCAGTGCTTTATGCGCATCCGGGTAGTCGTAGCGGAAGCCCATTTCTTGCAGGCGATTGGGCAATACCCGCTGCCCTTTCAATAGCAGCTCGCTCATTTCTCCGAAGGCCATACGAGCAGCGTATCGTGGCATTGGCAACAGTGCCGGGCGATGCAAGGTCTCAGACAATTCTTGCGTAAACGTACGATTGGTAACGGGAGCCGGAGCGGTCATATTCACCGGCCCACTGATATCCGGATTCGACAATATCTCCTCCACGGCCCGGCAATAATCCTGAATGTGAATCCACGATAAATACTGTTTACCGGAACCAATCACTCCCCCCATGCCCATGCTGAAAGGGAACCAAAGCCGTTTCAGCATGCCCGCGTGCTCGCCCCAGACGAGGCCCGTGCGCAATAAAATCAGACGCTCGGACATATCCGCCAGTGGCATGGCTGCGTATTCCCAGCTCTGACATAACTGAGCCGCAAAATCATGGCCTTCCGAACTTTCTTCTGTAACAGTTTGCTGTTCGGGTGAACCATCCGACGCACCATAAATACCAATGGCCGAACCGCTCAAAACAACCTCAAACTGCTGCCCCGTCTCCTTGGCCCACTCCACCAGCTTCTCGGTCACACCAATGCGACTGTCACGCAAGGTTTGCTTACGCGATTCGCTCCAGCGCTGATCCGCAATGCCTTCACCCGCCAGATTCACCAGCCAATCAAAAGGGCCAGACATTTTATACAGATCACTCTGTGCTGCCACCTGGCCCTCCCAATGGTGAATCACCATTTCTGGCCGCCGTGACAGCACCTCAATTTCGTGCCCTTGTGCCAGCCATTCTTTAATCAGATGAGAGCCAATAAAACCACTGCCACCTGTGATCAATATTCTCTTGCTCATAGCGACCTCCGCCCGGTCATGCACTGCTTCACACCAATTACCAGCCCGCCCCACAACACTCAGGGAACTCACCGGATACTTGCCTTCACAACTGCTCTTATCAGCATAGCAATGGATACTTTGCTACGAACAATAATGATTGCACCAATTTTTCTATACAAATACTATACAAGAAATAATCGAACGTGTGACATACAAACTTATACATCGCTAAAAACACAAGGAGCTTCCCATGCCCAACATTGCCATCATTGGTGCCGGAATGGCTGGACTCAGCGCCCTTCAGGAACTGAACCGACAGGGTTGTCAGGTGACGGTCTTTGATAAAAGCCGGGGCAGTGGCGGGCGCCTGGCCACCAAAAAAGTAAACGAAGCCAGTTGGGACATGGGCGCTCAATTTATCAAGGCCAACACCGACTTGTTTGCGGATCAACTGGCACTCTGGCACCAGCAAGGCTGGATCGAACCCTGGGACATCACTCCATGGAAAATCCGCGCCGATGAGCAATCCCCCTCGCCAGATAACAGCCAGCGTTACGTTGCCACACCGCGCATGACGGCACTCAGTCGTCAACTGCTGAAAGCCGCCCACCAGTTCAACACCGAGACCCGCATTAGCCAATGCCAGCACAACGGACAGCACTGGGGCTTGCACGATGATCATGGCGAACAATACGAAGGCTTTGACGCCGTCGTGGTAGCCATTCCGCCGCAACAAGCCGCCACCTTACTGAACAACTCAGATTCCAGTCTGGCGCAACATTGTCAGGGAAAGATGCTGCCATGCTGGACACTGTTGCTGGCACTGGACACACCGATAGACACGCCTTGGGATGCTGCGTTTGTTGAAGACAGCCCGATTGCCTGGCTGTCCCGAAATAACAGCAAGCCACAACGACAACCACAGGAAGCCTGGGTGATTCAGGCAAGTCACCGCTGGAGCCAGCAACACTGCGACAGTGACCGCACCGAGGTACAAACCGAGTTGCTCACTGCGTTTGAAGCGCTAACCGGCGTCACATCGGATCGCATTACCGAACACTGGCTGCACCGCTGGCTGTACGCCGTGCCTGAACAGTCCCAGACAACGGGTTATTATCTGGACAGTCATCAGGCGTTGGCAGTGTGCGGCGACTGGCTCAAAGCCAGCAGTGTCGAAGGGGCCTGGCTCAGTGGTCAGGAAGCCGCTCAGGCACTGCTCAAACGTTTACCCATCCATCACCACGGAGCAACGGCATGACCCGATCCGCAACCATCTTGCTGGCGCATGGCAGCAGCGACGCCAATTGGCTCGCTCCCTTCACCCAGCTCACAGAACAGATTCGTTCCGGGCTGGATAACGACGAGCACCCCTTGCGCCTGGCTTATATGGAACTGGCAGAACCCTCACTGGAGCACACTGTGACCGAGTTGTGCCAGATGGGCGTGCAACAGATTGACGTCCTGCCGTTGTTCTTCGCTGCCGGGCGTCACTTGCGGCGCGATGTCCCGGCACAGATCACAGCACTGGAAAGCGTACTGTCGGTTCAGATTACCCTGCATCCGCCCGTGGGGCTGGAGCCAGAAGTCGCCGACGCCATCAGCCATGTGGTGCTGCGCAAATTGCAATCCTGACAATCACTCTTTCTCTTCCTGCCGTTCTTCCCAAGGCCCTCTATGCTTAGAGAATGCTCTCTGACACAGAGGGCTTTTTTCTTCTGATCTCACACATTTTCCAAAACAACGAAAAACCTATACAAGAAACCCTGCCATTGTATAAATAAATACTTGACGATTCCTCTGGGGTACTGCCAGACTAAACCTATACAAAACAAGACAGGAGTTGTACAAAATGACTTCTCTACTCGCTCAAGAAGAGACTTCCACACCAATCCGGATCGGTATCAGCGCCTGTCTGATGGGGCAGCCCGTCCGCTTCAACAAATCCCACAAACGCTCCCGATTCTGCACCGATGTGCTCAGCCAGTACGTCGAGTTTGTTCCTCTGTGCCCGGAGGTGGGGATTGGCATGGGCACTCCTCGCCAAGCTATTCGTCTGGTCAGTGATTCTGCTCAGAGTACCGAAGTGCGCGCAGTAGGCAGCAGCGACTCCAGTCTGGATGTCACCGAACCTCTGACGCAGTATGCACGGGAACAGGCCAGCCGACTGGATGACTTATGCGGCTATATCCTGATGCAGAAAAGCCCCAGCTGCGGCCTTTTTGGAGTCAAACGCTATCTGAAAAATGGCCACCCGGAAGGCACAACTCAAGGCATTTTTGCCGCTGAACTCCAACGTCAGCACCCCCTGCTACCGATGGAAGAAGCAGGCCGTCTGAATGATGACGCACTGCGTGAAAACTTTCTGGTACGTGTGTACACCCTGCACGACTGGCGCACGTTTATGGCTGAGACACAAGGCAGCCTGACCGCCGGTGATCTGATCCGCTTCCATTCCCGTTACAAGTATCTGGTCATGGCGCACAGCCAGACGCATTACAAATCCATGGGCAGACTGCTGGCAAACATCAAGCAACAGCCACTGGAAGACGTGGCTGCAGCCTATATTGAGTCGCTGATGACAGCTCTGGCCAAGCCCGCTTCGCGCAAGATGCACACCAATACCCTGATGCATTTGCAGGGCTATCTGAAACGCTCCCTGACCCGTGGTGACAAGCGCGAACTGACCGATCTGATTCATCAATACCGAGAAGGCATTGTGCCGTTGGTGGTGCCACTGACGTTGCTCAAACATCACATTAATCATCAACCAGAAAGTGCCGATTACGTGCGCCAACAGGTGTATCTGAATCCGCATCCACACGCACTGGGTTTGAGGAACGCGCTGTGATTTCGTTACTGCAACTGCAACAGCAGCGACAACAACTACAGCAACGACACCAACCAGAACAGCCGTTGTCGGAAGACATCGTGGTGGTCTGGTTCCGACGCGATTTGCGTGTACACGACAACCCGGCACTCTGGCACGCTTGCCAGCAAGGCAGACCAGTGGTCGGACTGTTCATCGATACTGAGGCCCAATGGCGTCGGCACGATCTCGGCGATGGCCGCATCCAGCGGACACGACATGCCGTTGCAGAACTGCAGCAACAACTCCAGCCGTTGAGCATTCCACTGCTGTGTATTGAGGCCAGCGACTACCACGACACACTGACAGTGTTGCAGAGCCTGTCCGATGTTCTGACGATCTCCCGGCTGTGCTTCAACATCGAATACGAAGTCAACGAACGCCGCCGCGACATCACAGTCTGTCGCTGGGCCAGCCAGAACGCCATTGCGGTCGAGCGCTTTCACGATCAGTGCCTGATTCCACCCGGTGCAGTCCTGACCCGCACCGGCACGCCTTTCCGCGTCTACTCGCCCTTCAAGAAAGCCTGGCTGGCCCAGATTCAGGACTACACTGCCGACCCACTGCCCAAACCTGTCGCCCAGATGTCTGCTGCCAGCCATGAATGGCTCAGCCAGTTATCACCTCTGGCAGCACCCTCCGGGGATGAACAGTGTTCCGAGTCGTACTGGCATCAGCGCCTGAACGACTTTTTGCAGCAGCATGGCGAACTCTATAAAGCGCAACGGGATTATCCCGGCAAAGAAGCCACCAGCGGTTTATCCATCCCGTTGGCGGACGGCCTGCTGTCTCCTCGCCAGTGCATGATGGCGGCTTATCATGCCAATCAGGGGCACTTCAGCGGTGGACAGGCCGGGTTGGACAGCTGGATCAATGAGCTGATGTGGCGTGAGTTTTATCGCCACATTACGGTGGCCTTCCCGGATGTTTGCAAACATCGAGCCTTCAAACCCGAAACCGAACGGGTCGCCTGGCGTCAGCCCAGTCTCAACAGCCAGGTCAAAGCCGAATTCGACGCCTGGTGTCAGGGCAAAACCGGCTATCCCATCGTCGATGCGGCCCAGCGCCAACTGCTAACCACGGGCTGGATGCACAACCGTTTACGCATGATCTCGGCCATGTTTCTGACCAAACATCTGCTAATCGACTGGCGCCTTGGAGAGGCCTTTTTTAACCAGCACCTGCTGGATGCCGACTTCTCATCCAACAACGGCGGCTGGCAGTGGAGTGCTTCCACCGGGGCCGACGGCGCGCCTTACTTCCGCATCTTCAATCCCATCAGCCAGTCACAAAAATTCGACCCTGACGGCGAGTTTATCGCCCGTTTTGTCCCGGAACTGGCTGCCCTGCCTGCCAAAGGCCGCCACTTCCCGCTGCCGATGGAACGCACTCAGGTCGGTTATCCCAACGCCATTGTCGACCACCAGCAAGCCAGAGCCCGCGCTCTGGATGCTTTTGGTGCATTGTCAGCACCAGCGGAGGCCACGCCATGACACCCCTGACCATTCACGATTTCACCGGGTTATACGATCACCTGAATCACAAGACGCTGCATTCTCTGGCCGCAACGCACGATCGCCTGTCGACGGTCTACCACCCGTCCATCGTCTTTGTTGACCCCTTTCATACACTGAATGGCCTGGATGCGCTGAGCCGCTACTTTTTCAACATGTACCGCTCCGTTGAGTCGATCCGCTTTCACTATGGCCATTACTGGCAAGGAGAAGAAGCCGACTTCCTGCGCTGGACGATGCATTACCGCCATCCTTCCGTTGGTAAAGGCAAGGAAATCACACTGACGGGAGGCACCGAGCTGGTGTGGCAAGACAATCGGGTGATCCGCCATCACGACCTGTTCGATGCCGGGGCCATGCTGTACGAACACCTTCCAGTGATGGGATGGGCTATCCACAAGGTCAAGGATCGCCTGGGATGACGCAACCTCAGAGCAATCACACCCGGCCTGTACCTGCCCTGTCACAACAAGTGATCTGGATAACCGGAGCCTCCTCCGGGATTGGTGCCGCGCTGGTAGAGGCTCTTTATGGGCGCTGTGCCGGGGTGATCATTACAGCGCGTAATCGCGCATTGCTGACAAAGCTGGCACAGGGCCGCTCCAATATGCTGATTGCTCCGGCGGACATCACCGACCTGAAGCAAATGAAGCAAGCGGCAGAGGCCATTCGGCAGCGCTTTGGCCGGGTTGATACCCTGATCGCCAACGCCGGTACCTGTGAATATCTCGACACCCGCAGTTTTGAAAGCTGCCTGATACGGCGAGTATTTGATACCAATGTGAACGGATTGGCTCACACGCTGGAGGTCGCCTTGCCACTGGTGCGCAACAGTCAGCGCGGCTATCTGGTCGGCATGAGCAGCAGCGCCACCTTTCTGCCCTTTGGCCGGGCCGAAGCCTACGGAGCCAGCAAGGCGGCGGTGTCTTATCTGATGGAGTCTCTGCGAGTTGACCTGGTCTCAGAACAGATCGATGTTTCCATCATTAATCCCGGATTCGTACAAACACCGCTCACCGACCGCAACAACTTCACCATGCCCATGCGCATCAGCGCGGCTGAAGCCGCCGATGCCATCGTGCGCGAGCTGTCACACCGTCCGTGGGAGATTCACTTCCCGCGCCGCTTTATCTGGTTACTGAAATTGCTCGGGGCGTTACCCGCCTGTCTGCGTCATCGGCTGTCATGCCGTCTGGCACAGCAAGGTTCCGATTCCGCCACTCACTCTCAGGAATAGAGGCCATTTGTCATGAATGTGCATGCCACTCCCCAAAAGCCGGTTGTCGCCGTGGTCGGTTCCGGCATCTCTGGCCTGACAACGGCCTATTTACTGCGTCACCAGTACGATGTGCACCTGTTTGAGCGTGAAGAGAGCTTCGGCGGCCACACTGCCACCACAGACGTCACACTCGGCAACCAGACTTACCCGGTCAACACCGGCTTTATCGTCTTCAATGACTGGACGTACCCGAATTTCATCAAGCTGATGGATGAGCTGAAGGTCGCCAGCGAAGACTCCGACATGAGCTTCAGCGTCAAGTGCGGACTGTCCGGTATGGAATACAACGGCCAGGACTTCAGCAGCCTGTTTGCCCGTCGTCGCAACGCCGTCAGCCCGGCGTTCTGGCGCATGATTTACGACATATTGCGCTTTAACCGCGAAACCCGTGCAGAGCTGCAAGCTCATCAGGATCAAAGCACACTGCTCGACCCCGGTGAGACGCTGGGCAGATATCTTGATCGCAAGGGCTACGGCGGCTACTTTCGACGCTATTACATCATTCCCATGGGCGCAGCGATCTGGTCATCCGGCACGGGCCAGATGATGGATTTTCCGGTGCTGTTTTTCCTCCGGTTTTTCAATAATCACGGCTTGCTGAGCGTCAAAAATCGTCCACAGTGGCGAGTGATCAGCGGCGGCTCACAAACCTATGTTCGGGCACTGCTGAAACACTTGCCGAGCCAGCACCACCACACCGGCACAGCAGTGGAATCCGTCCATCGTCACAGCAGTGGCGTAAGGCTGTCACTGCGCGATACCCGAACCGAAGCGCTGCGCACCTTTGAAGCAGACCACGTTGTGCTGGCCTGTCACAGCGACCAGGCGCTGGGCATGCTGGATCAGCCCACCGCAGACGAAACACACGTGCTCGGAGCCATTCCCTATCAGGACAACAGTGTGATCCTGCACACTGACGCCAGCGTTCTGCCAACGCGTCGCCAGGCCTGGGCAAGCTGGAATTACCATCTGGATGCCAGTCGTGAGCAGACCGTTTCGGTGACTTACCATATGAACCGGCTGCAGAACTTTCACGATGCCCCGGAAGAGTTTTGCGTCACCCTAAACAACCCCGATGCCATCAATCCGCGTAAAGTGATCCGTCGTTTCAACTACGCTCATCCAGTCTTCACTGTGCCGGGAATTCAGGCTCAGCATCAACACCATCTGATCAGCAATCATGCCCAAACCCACCAGCGCACGCACTACTGCGGTGCCTACTGGTTTAACGGTTTTCATGAAGACGGGGTGAACAGCGCCTTGCGGGTATGTCGCGATCTTGGAGTTCACTGGCCAACAGAAGGTGCCGACTTCGCCGCCCACACCAATCGGATACTGGTATGAACAGCGCCATCTACACCGGCTGGGTACGACACCGACGACTAACGCCTGTCCACCACAAGCTGGAATACCGGGTGTTTATGATGCTGGTCGATCTGGACGAACTGGCTCAGGTGTGTGATCTGCATCCGGCCTGGTCGCTGAACCATCGCAATCTGGCACAGTTCAAAACCCGCGATTATTTTGGCCAGCACGACCATCCCGCCGCCTTTCGCCAGACGGTAATCGACACCTTGCGAGCGGAATCCGGCTGCGCCGATATTCAACGCGCCGAAATGCTGACTAACGCCCGATATATGGGCTTTTTGATCAACCCGGTTACCTTCTATTTCGGCTATGACGCCAGCAATCGTTGCCGGGCCATTCTGGCGGAAGTCACCAATACGCCCTGGGGCGAGCGCTTCCACTACACCCTGCTGACACCGCCGTCCGGTGCTGCTGAGGTCACCCCTGAAGACGCCACCCGGCTTCGGTGTGTGCTGCCCGAACGCACGTTCGAGAACAGCCGTAGCGACCAGTCCAATCACTATCGTTATCGGATTCAGAAAGCGTTTCATGTATCGCCTTTTAATCCCATGGATATGGAGTATCACTGGACGATTCAGCCGCCAGCGCAGTCATTGATGACGCATATGAATTTGCTGCGGGCTGGCCAGCGCGAGTTTGACGCCACACTGAAACTGGAACGTCAGCCGCTGACATCGTCCTCGCTGGGGCGGGTCTTGCGTCACTTCCCGCTGATGACCACCAAGGTCGCGGCCGGTATCTACTGGAACGCCGTCAAACTCTGGTGGCGTGGCAGCCCTTTCTATTCACACCCGAACAACAACCCGGAACAGGATCATCGACAGGGATTGCATCAGAACACTCATTCATCGGCTCAAACCAGGGGAGACCCGTCATGAAACCGTCCATTACCGGTCAGGCGACATCTGAATCACGCTTGCAAACCCCAGCACTGCCAGAAGCCCGGCAATGGCTGGATCGTGTTTGCCGCCAGGCCCTGTTGGCACGACTGGCGGACATTCAGGAGGCTCACCTGACCATTCGGGAAGGCCAACAGGTTCACTACCTCGGAGACACGCAGGCCGAACTGCGGGCCAGCATCAACATTCGTGACCCGGAAGCCTGGCGTTCCATCGCCCTGCACGGCAGTGTCGGCGCAGGCGAGTCTTATATGACGCACGATTGGGACTGTGATGATTTGCCCAGCCTGATACGCATTCTGGCGCGTAATAAACCGGTGCTGGATCGGGTTGATAACCACTGGGGAGCGCGCTTGGGCAAATACGCACTCAGGCTTTGGCATCACAGCCAGCGCAACTCCGAGAAAGGCTCCCGCCGTAATATTGCCGCTCACTACGATCTAGGGAACGCCATGTTCGAGCAGTTTCTTGATCCAACCATGATGTACTCCAGCGCCATCTTCCCCCACCCCGACAGCACGCTGGAACAGGCATCCTTGTACAAACTGGAACGCATTTGTCAGAAGTTACAACTCACCGCCGACGATCACCTGATCGAGATCGGTACCGGCTGGGGAGCCATGGCCCTGTACGCTGCCAGCCATTATGGTTGTCGGGTCACGACCACCACAATTTCAGAAGAGCAGTACCAGCGCACCAGAGAGCGTGTGGAAGCCGCCGGGCTGCAGGATCGCATTACGCTGTTGAAACAGGACTATCGCCAACTCGAAGGCCAGTTCGATAAACTGGTGTCTATTGAAATGATCGAAGCCGTTGGGCATCAGTATCTGGGTACTTATTTCCAGACCATTGACCGCTTGCTGAAGCCCGACGGCATCGCCGTGATTCAGGCCATCACCATTGACGACTGGCGCTATGAACAAGCCAAATCCAACGTTGATTTCATCAAGCGCTACATCTTCCCTGGCGGTTTCCTGCCCAGCATCACGGCCATTCAGCAGGCCATGAGCCACTACACCGAACTCAAGACCGTTCACCTGGAAGACATCACACCGCATTACGCCGAAACCCTGCGACGCTGGCGCAAGCGTTTCCTCTCAAACAGTGCAACCATTGAATCGCTGGGCTACGATCGTACCTTTACTCGCCTGTGGGATTTTTACTTTTCCTATTGCGAAGGTGGCTTTGATGAACGCGTGATTGGCACCGCTCAAATGGTCTTTGCCAAACCACGCAACCAGCGACCGGTGTTACTGGGCAAGCTGAAAGGCCGTCGTTACTGACAAAACCACCAATATATTCTTCAATAGCCAATAGCAGCGATCAAGCTGGGAAACATCACAGGGAACGGTCTGCCATGACACCACCAAGCAAAATTCACCTGACACTGTCTGCCTCTTTGCTATCCGGGCTGTTTTCAGCTCCGGCGGCCATCTCTCAGGACGCGGACGACAAGGCAGACGTGACCCTGCCAGAGCGTTATCAGGATGCCGAAGTGGTGGAAGTCATGGGTCGCCAGGAAACCCTGACAGAAGTGCCAGCTCGACGTTTGCTCAAGGTGCCGGGGTCTGGCAACGATCCCTTGCAGGCCATCGAAAGCCTGCCCGGCGTGGTGCTCGGGAATGGCCGTGACCCGGAACCCGCCGTTCGGGGTTCGTCACCGGATGACAATGGCTATTTTATTGATTTCTTTCCGGTCGGTTACATTTTTCACAGCGACTCTTCCAGCATTCTGAACGATAACGTGGTGGAACGTTTCAAGCTTGAATCGGCGGCCTTTGGCCCGGAATACAACGGTGCAACAGGGGCCGTTATCGACGCCTACTCGCGTTCACCGGACTTTGACACCGGTCAGACGGTGATTGATGTCAGCCTGCTCAAGGCCGGACTGTTTATTGAGCAACCACTCTCTGACAATCAAGCGTTCTATCTTTCAGGTCGCCAGAGTCTGTTCCAGTACTACATCGAAAACCTGCTGGACGATGAAGAGTTCCAGTTCACCACCGTGCCCGAATATTACGACTATCAGGGCAAATACGAATACCAGCCCAACGACAGCGAAAGCCTGGTGGTGCAAGTCATTGGCGCGCGCGACAAGGTTGGGCTGGAGTTTGACGAAGATTCCGATGAGCTGGCACAAGATCCTGGTCTGGAAGGCGGGCTGCAATTTGAAAAGTACTTCAACAGCCAGGGCATTCTGTGGGACAAGTTTTACGACAGTGGCTTGAGCCAGAAACTGGGCTTTTCACATCTGGAACAAAAGTTTCTGTTCGGCATTGGCAGCAATAGTCGCATTGACGTCAAAGTGAACGACTATCGTTTGCTGGGCTTGTTCAATTACAACCTGACACCGGATCATGAACTGCAGTGGGGAGCTGATTTTGGCGTCACTCAAATCGGTTTCAAAGGTCGTTACTCCGGCCCACCATGTGACGAGTTCGACCCGGACTGTCGCCTGGTCGATGGCGAGGAAACCATTCAGGGCGGGGAGAAACTGTTCCTGAACAGCTACACCTTGCACCTGTCAGATAACTGGCTGATCAGCGATACGTTTTCTGTCACTCCCGGCATACAGGCGTCTCAGGAAGATTATACCGACGAGTTCTTTCTGGAACCCAAGCTGCAAACCCGCTGGGAATGGGCACCCTGGTGGACACTCACCACCGGATACGGCAAATACCACGACTTCCCCGATGACAACTTTGGCCAGTACGCTCGCCACTACGGCAACCCGGATCTGAAAGTCACTCGCGCCACTCATTACGAAGTCGGGCTGGAACACGAATTACGTGAAGACATTCTCGTCAGCTTCGAAGCCTATTACAAAACCATGGACAAGCTGATCATTGCCCGTGAAGACAAGGACACTGTTTATCCAAATCTGACCAATGAGGAATACCTGGCACTGCCGCGCTACACCAACGATGCCGAAGGCAATTCCTGGGGCTTTGAGCTGTTCGTGAACAAGGATCTGGTTGACCGCTGGTACGGTTGGCTTTCCATCGCCTACTCACGCACTCAGAGAACCAACCTGCTGACTGATGAAGACTTCCGCTACGCCTACGATCAGCCATTGGTGATTAACGCCGTTGCCAATTATCAATGGAACGATCACTGGGAGATTGGTGCCAAATGGCGCTATCAAAGTGGTCAGCTAATTACACCACTGACCGGTGCCGAACAGGACAGCAACAATCCCGAACTTTACAACCCGGTTTATGGTGAGCTGAACTCGGAGCGTCTGCCGTCGTATCACAAACTGGATGTGCGAGCGGATCGCACCTATTACTACACCGGTTGGGAGATGGATTTATATCTGGAAATTCTCAATCTTTATGCCCGCGATAATGTCATCGATTACCAATACAAGAATGCCGATTACAGCAAACGGGAAGATGTCACCGATTTACCAACCATTATGTCAGTGGGTATCAAATTGAAACTGTGATCACATATCACACAATAAAATGCAAAAACCGGCCTTATAGTGAACAATGGTTTTTTTTAAGCTGCCATTGTTCCAATAATTGTGGCACTCTAAACCGCATTGTTGACACTATGGCAACCCCGTAAGGCAGAGGAGCCAAACCTATGCAAATTGGTAAACGCGAAGAGTTCGACCTCAATGAGATGGCGATCTTCGTTCATGTCGTCGAGGCTGGCAGCTTTACAGGGGCTGCCAGAAATCTGGGACTTCCAAAGTCCACCGTTAGCCGGAAAATCACCCAGTTGGAAGAACGACTGGGAGTGCGACTGATTCAGCGCACGACCCGGAGCCTGAGACTGACGGACACCGGCAATGCCTACTACAATCATTGCTCGCGCATTCTGAGCGAGATTGAAGAAGCCAATATTGCCGTTACCCAGATGCAGACCACACCTACGGGTACTCTGCGCATTACGGCCCCGGTACTGTTTGGTTCTACCGTATTATCCACCCTGGTGGCCGAGTTCATCGATCAACACCCACAATTGAATGTGGATATGGTGTTGTCGGATCAGCAACTGGATCTGGTTCAGGAAGGCATTGATGTGGCGTTCCGCATTGGCCAACTGGAGGACTCTTCCCTGATTGGCCGCTACCTCGGCGATGTTCGCGCCTTGCTTTGTGCTGGATCAGACTACAGTCAGCGCCACGGTTTGCCCAAACATCCGGACGAGTTGTCACAACACCGCCTGATCAGTGCCAGCCAGTGGTTGCAATGGAACCTGATTGGCCCGGATGGCAACGAGGCAACGGTCAACGTCAAACCGCGTTTGCAAAGCAATGATTTTGCTTCCATCTTTGCCTTGGCTCTGTCGGGAGCGGGTATTGCTCCGGTGCCTGCGGTAATCGCCGCACCCGCCCTGCATTCCGGGGAACTGGTGCCGGTATTGCCCGACTACCCGTTTGAAGCCAGCCCAATCCACGCTCTGTACCCCAGCAACCGTCACTTGTCGGCCAAGGTACGCAGCTTTGTGGATTTCGTGATCGACAATATTCGCCCCAACCCTCCCTGGGAAGTGGAAGTTCCCGATATGGCGACTCAGTCCGAGCCTACAACTCACTAAATCCAGGGGTGCTCTTCACTATCGCCCTGTTCTTTCCCTACTCTTCTCCCAGACACAAAAAAGCCGGATAGCAACGCTATCCGGCAAACACAGATTTCACAGCAGTCTATCGTGAATCGTGAGGAGTTAAAGCATTTCCACGGCAACAGCGGTTGCCTCACCACCACCGATACACAGGGAAGCAACGCCTTTTTTCAGGCCTTGTTGCTTCAATGCGTACAACAGTGTGACCAGAATACGGGAACCACTGGAACCGATCGGATGACCCAGAGCACAGGCACCACCACGAACGTTCACCTTGCTGTCATCCAGACCCATTTCACTGATCGCCAGCATGGATACCACAGCAAAGGCTTCATTAATTTCGTACAAGTCCACGTCATCTTTTGTCCAGCCCGCTTTATCCAGGGCTTTCTGGATCGCACCGATGGGCGCAATGGTGAACTCGGCAGGCAACTGGGCATGTGTTGAGTGAGACACAATGCGAGCCAGAGGCTGCAAGCCACGAGCATTGGCTTCGGATTCGCTCATCAGCAGCAGTGCAGAACCACCATCAGAGATCGAGCTGGAGTTCGCCGCTGTAACCGTGCCATCTTTCTTGAACGCAGGCTTCAGACCACGAATTTTGTCCATACGAGCGTTGCCAGGCTGCTCGTCGGTATCCACCACGGTTTCGCCGCGACGGGTTTTGATCGTTACAGGGGTAATTTCTTCTTTGAAGTCACCGTTTTCAATTGCCGCAATAGCACGTTCCAGAGAGCGAATGGCAAAGTCATCCATCGCCTCACGGGTAACATTGAAATCATCAGCACTTTTCTGAGCAAAAGTGCCCATCAGGCCGCCTTCGTAGGCATCTTCCAGACCATCAAAGAACATGTGGTCAATCACCTGGCCATGACCCATGCGCATACCGCTACGGGCTTTTGGCAACAGATACGGCGACTGGCTCATGCTTTCCATACCACCGGCCACCATCACATTGGCAGAACCGGCCTTGATCTGATCGTGAGCCAGCATGACGGCTTTCATGCCAGAGCCACACATTTTGTTCACGGTGGTTGCACCAGCAGCATCCGGAATACCTGCTGCACGAGAAGCCTGACGTGCTGGAGCCTGGCCCAGACCGGCTGGCAAAACACAACCCATCACCACTTCATCAACATCTGCAGCATCAATACCAGCACGCTCAACGGCGGCCTTGATGGATGCGGCACACAGATCCGGGGAACGAACATCACTCAGAGCACCCATCATGCCACCCATTGGGGTACGCGCGGCACTTACAATTACGACTGCATCCTGACTCATAACAATTACCTTGAATTAGTGGATTGAAACACCCAAATACAGTTTACGTTAACGTCAACCAAGGTGTAAAAAAAGAGATGACATGAAGCACTCGGGTGCCGAGGCACCCGAGAATTGCAGGTTAGCTGAAGTTCTTCTTCACAAACTTCTGGAACTCACCCACCAGACCACCACGGAAGGCCAGTACACAGACCACAAAGATCAGACCCATGATGATGTGAACATAGTTACCCAGCTCACCACCCGACAGGTAGTTCTGGATGCCGACAACCGTCGCCGCACCCACCAAAGGCCCAAAGATCGTACCCATACCACCCAGCAGAGTCATAAGAACAACCTCACCTGACATGTGCCAGTGTGCATCGGTCAGAGATGCCAACTGGAATACCAGAGTCTTGGTCGAACCGGCCAGTCCAGCCAAAGTCGCCGAGATTACAAACGCCGCCCACTTGTAGTTGTTGACGTTATAGCCCAGAGACGTTGCACGAGGCTCGTTCTCACGAATTGCTTTCAGAATCTGTCCAAATGGCGAATGAATCGTGCGATGAATCATCCAGAAACCGAACAGGAAGATAGCAAACACAAAGTAGTACATGTTCAGGTTATTGCTCAGGTCAATAAAGCCCAGCAAATGACCACGAGGAATGCCCTGCATACCATCTTCACCACCGGTAAACGGTGCCTGCAGATACAGGAAGAAGACCAACTGCGCCAGAGCCAGCGTTACCATTGCGAAGTAAATACCTTCACGCTTCACCGCCAGCTTGCCATACACAGCACCCAGCAAACCCGCTGCAACTGTACCAGCCAGAATACCCAGACCTGGCGACAGGCCCATGCTTTGCACCATATAACCCGTGATATAACCACCGGTTGCCAGGAAGGCTGCGTGTCCAAATGACAGCAGTCCGACAAAGCCCAGCAGCAGGTTAAATGCACTGGCAAACAGGGCAAAACACAATACTTTCATCAAAAAGACAGGATAAACCGCGAGGGGCGCTAATAGCCCCAGCCCAATCAAGGCTATATTCAACTTACTGATTTTCATGATCTATCCCCTTACGCTTCTTTACCAAACAAACCGGCAGGCTTGGTCAGCAATACAATGACCATGACGGCGAAAATAACAGTGGTGGAGGCTTCCGGATAAAAATACTTGGTCAGGCCTTCAACAACGCCCATGGCCAGTCCCGTCAGAATCGCACCCCCGATCGATCCCATACCGCCAATAACAACGATGGCAAATACAACGATCAGAATATTGGAACCCATATCAGGTGATACAGAGTAAACCGGCGCTGCTAACACACCCGCCAGACCCGCCAGACCAACACCAAAACCAAAGGTCGCGGTAACAATCAGAGGCACGTTAATACCAAATGCCTGCATCAGAGCCGGGTTTTCAGTACCCGCTCGCAAATACGCACCCAGCTTGGTTTTCTCAATCATGTACCAGGTACCGCCACACACCACCAGAGAAGCCACAATGATCCAGGCGCGATAGTTAGGCAGATACATAAATGGCAGACGATTACCGCCTTTCAGAGCTTCCGGGATGTTGTACGACAAGCCGGACGAACCAAACGTATGAGTGAAGATACCCTGCAATGCCAGTGCCAGACCAAACGTCAACAGCAAACTGTACAAGTGATCTTCATTCGCAATCGGACGCAGTAAATAGCGTTCCATCAACACACCAACCAGCCCCACAACAATAGGAACCAGTATCAGGGCAACCCAGTAGTTGATGCCCATGTAATGCAAACCTACCCAGGCGGCAAATGCGCCCAGCATATACATTGCCCCTTGGGCAAAGTTAATAATTCTTAACAGACCGAAAATAATTGCCAGTCCCAGACTGAGCAGTGCATAGAATGAGCCGTTAATCAGGCCCACCAGCAACTGGCCAAAAAGACCAAACAGATTAATATCAAACATGGTTATTTACCTTAAGCCGGATTTACTGCACAGAACCCAATCCAATCAGTGCGATACAATATCGCCCCGTATTGTTTATTCCGGGCCGTACGAGAACAGATATGTTTTCCGGAGACGTCACGGCCACAGCTTCATATATGGACGTGTCATACATAAAAGCTCCATACATTCAAACCGGAAAATATATTCGTATGATCAGGTTATTCCGTATAACCTGATCCCGAATAATCCGATAACAGCATAAATCACTGTTATCGGTCGTCGTTATTATTTGAAGTTACACTTGTCCATCATCGGGCCGAAAGCCTGATCGCCTGGAATGACTTTTTCGATCGCGAAGATGTCATTTTCGTTCTTGCGCTCGTCACCGCCTTTAATACGTACCTGGTACATATCGTGAACCATACGGCCATCGGCACGCAGGTACGCGTTACGGGCGAAGAAGTCATTAGGCTTGTTCTTCTTCATCACTTTCATCACCGCGTCGGCATCATCCGTACCTGCTTCCTTGATGGAGTTCAGGTAGTGCATGGTCATGGAGTACGCACCAGCGTGACCCATGGCCGGGATGTCACCGTGACGCTTCATGAAACGCTTGGACCACTGACGCGTCTGCTCATCCATATCCCAGTAGAAACCGGTGGTCAGCTTCATGCCACCAGCAATTTCAGGATCCAGTGCTTTCGCGTTGTGAGTAAATACCAACAAACCTGCAACATCAGCTGTTTCAGTCAGACCAAATTCAGCGGCAGTTTTCAGAGAGTTAATAAAGTCAGAACCTGCATTAGCCAGTGCAACAACGTCAGCACCGGAAGACTGGGCCTGCAGTACATAGGAAGAGAAGTCGGTGGTGCCCAGAGGAGCACGTACCTTACCAACAACCTTACCGCCATTGCCTTCAATAACGCCAGTTGCTACTTTTTCCAGAGCGTGACCGAACGCGTAGTCAGCCGTGATGAAGAACCACTTTTTCTTGCCCGCATCAACCATTGGCTTAACAGTACCGTTAGCCAGAGCCACTACGTTGTAAGTCCAGTGAGCATTGTAAGGAGAACATGCCTTGGTCGTGAACGCGTGAGATGCAGATGTCGAAATCAGAGCAATTTTCTTGGCATCGGTCAGAACCTTGGTTACTGCACCGGTAACGGAAGAAGCAACCAGACCGTTAACCGCGTCAACACCCTGGCTTTCAACCCACTCACGAACCTTGGCAGAACCAACGTCCGGCTTGTTCTGGTCGTCAGCGCTGATTACTTCAATCGGCTTGCCCAGAACCTTGCCACCAAAATCTTCAACGGCCATTTCAACCGCAGTCACACAGCCCGGGCCACAGATATCGGCATATACACCACCCATATCAGCCAGAACGCCAATCTTTACCTTACCGTCAGAAATACCACCAGCCTGAACACCGGAAGCAACTGCAACAGAGGCAACAACAGCGCCCAGCAGGGTTTTCTTCAATGCTTTCATATTAACTCTCCTGAAAAGGTTTTTTATTTTTATTGTCGATCAAGATATGGGCGTTCAACCAATGTCTATTTGCTGTTTTATATAATGCAGCAGTCATTGGCGTTCGCACTTACTCCTGCTGCACGAATGCAAACAGGAGCAATATCCATACTTATACACCCAGATAAGTATTCAGCAACTCGGTTTTTGATTCGAGTTCATCTTTGTGAATCTCTTCCATAATCTGGCCGTGATCCATCACATAGTGACGATCCGCAATCGGCGCTGCGAAATGGAAGTTTTGTTCAACCAGCAGGATAGTCAGGCCACGTCCTTTCAATTTCTGAAGCACTTCAGCCAGTTTCTTGACGATAACCGGAGCCAGACCTTCCGTAATTTCATCCAGCAACAGAATGTTAGCGCCGCTGCGCAGGATACGCGCCAACGCCAGCATTTGCTGTTCACCACCGGACAAGCGTGTTCCCTGACTCATACGACGTTCGTACAGGTTTGGGAACACCTCATAAATTTCTTCAACCGACATGCCATCACTGCGTACAGTCGGTGGCAACATCAGATTTTCTTCAACGTTCAGGCTGGAGAAAATACCGCGCTCTTCCGGGCAGAAACCCACACCCAGATGAGCAATCTTGTGAGCGGCCAGATCAATGGTCTCATGACCGTTGATGTTGATGCTGCCCGTGCGGCGTCCAACCATGTTCATGATGGAGCGCAAGGTTGTGGAGCGACCAGAACCGTTACGTCCCAGCAGAGTCACCAGCTCACCCTGCATCACGTGCATATCAATGCCGTGCAGAATGTGCGATTCACCGTAGAATGCGTGCAAATCGCTGATGCGCAGTTTTTCGTTACCAGAAGTACTCACGCCGTTTTCTCCTCTGAAGCCTTCTCTTCACTGGCCGCCTGTTGCTCTTGCTCTTCAAGCTCATCAGCAGCCACACCCAGGTACGCTTCTTTCACACGAGGGTCAGCAGAAACCGTTTCATAATCGCCTTCCGTCAAAATCGCACCGCGCTGCAGTACGGTAATGCGGTCAGCCAGCTTGGATACCACGTGCAGGTTATGTTCAACCATCAGGATGGTACGATCCTTGGCAACCTGAAGAATCAGGTCGGCGATCAGATCCACATCTTCGTGGCCCATGCCCTGGGTAGGTTCATCCAGCAACATCAGCTCAGGGTCAAGTGCCAGCGTGGTGGCAATTTCCAGCGCCCGCTTGCGGCCATAAGGCTGGTCAACGGTGATGGAGTGAGCATGATCCTGAAGGCCTACAGATTCCAGCAACTCCATGGCGCGGCCATTGAGTTTGTCGAGAATCTTTTCAGACTTCCAGAAATGGAAGCTGTTGCCTTCCTTGCGTTGCAGAGCCACTCGCACGTTTTCCAGAACCGTCAGATGCGGAAAGACCGCTGAAATCTGGAAGGAACGCACGACGCCCTGATCGGCAATTTCTGCCGAACGCATCTGGGTAATATCATTGCCGTTAAACATGATTTTACCCGATGTAGGAATCAGGAATTTGGTCAGCAGGTTAAAAACGGTGGTTTTACCCGCACCGTTTGGCCCTATCAGCGCATGGATAGTGCCCCGCTCGACATTGAGGTTTACATTATCGACCGCTGTGAAGCCTTTGAACTCCTTCACCAGATCAGTCGTTTGCAGAACGTAGTCAACACTCATGCAGAATCCGAGCCTCGCATTTTTATTTTTATTGGGGCAGTTGTACTGCTCTGTAATAAACGCCGCTATCGGCGATGCTGGGGACAAACCTAACAACCGAGACTAAGGGAAGCCAAGTACTACTTTAGTCTAAAAAATCAGTAAAAACCCTAATAAAAAGCGGAAAAGTGCTGCAATTTCAGCAAGTTAGCGTTGAATAGACCCCTCCGCAAAAAGTAAAGGACATCCCTGATTGATCTTTACGTAAACGTAAACTTTGGTTAATCTCAAAACTCAACCAGAAGAGTGAACAATGAACTCAGGAAAAACCTATTCCATCAGCGAGCTGGCAAAAGAATTTGACGTCACGACTCGCAGCATCCGTTTCTACGAAGATCAGGAACTGCTGTTCCCGTCCCGACGTGGCCAGACTCGCGTTTACAGCAGTCAGGATCGCGTACGGCTGAAGCTGATATTGCGAGGCAAGCGCCTTGGCTTTTCACTGGCGGAAACGAGGGAATTGTTTGCACTCTGGGATGAGACCACCAGCGGCAGTGAAAAGCAGTTACATCTGCTGCTGGTCAAAATAGAGGAAAAACGGGCTGAACTGGAGCAACAGCTCAACGACATTGCCATGATCCAACTGGAACTGGACAGTGCCGAAGCCCGCTGCAGGGAAACGCTGGCCGAATTGAATGACGGCGAGCAAGCAGAAAAACAACAACAAACCGAGTAAGGCCGCTGTCTGTGCGGGTCGCAGGCCGACAGGCAGCCTTCATTGATGACCAACGGGTGACCCTATGATTTCACAATACTCAGGATTGAACTTCGGGCTGGGCGAAACCATCGACATGCTGCGCGAGCAGATCAACAGCTTCGCCGCTCAGGAAATTGCGCCACGCGCAGAAGAGATCGACCAGAAAAATGAGTTTCCAAACGATCTGTGGCGCAAATTTGGCGACATGGGACTGCTGGGCATTACCGTCAAGGAAGAATACGGCGGTGTTGAGATGGGCTACCTGGCGCACGTGATCGCCATGGAAGAAATCAGCCGGGCATCGGCCTCTGTTGGTCTGTCTTACGGCGCGCACTCCAACCTGTGTGTCAACCAGATCCACCGTAACGGTAACGAAGAACAGCGACAGAAATATCTGCCCAAGCTGATCAGCGGTGAACACATCGGCGCACTGGCCATGTCTGAGCCAAATGCCGGTTCTGACGTTGTATCCATGAAGCTGCACGCCCGTGACAATGGCGACCACTACTTGCTGAACGGCAACAAAATGTGGATCACCAACGGCCCGGATGCCCACACCTACGTAATCTACGCCAAGACTGACGTCAAAGCAGGCCCGAAAGGCATCACTGCCTTCATCGTTGAGCGTGATTACCCAGGCTTCTCCCGTCACCAGAAACTCGACAAGCTGGGTATGCGCGGTTCCAACACCTGTGAGCTGGTGTTTGAAGACTGCCCGGTACCGAAGGAAAACATCCTCGGTGAACTGAACGGTGGCGTTAAAGTCCTGATGTCCGGCCTCGACTACGAGCGTCTGGTACTGTCCGGCGGCCCATTGGGCATCATGGAAGCCGCGATGGACATCGTGATTCCTTACATCCGTGACCGCAAGCAGTTCGGCCAGTCCATTGGTGAGTTCGAGCTGGTGCAGGGCAAGGTTGCCGACATGTACTCCATCATGAACGCCTCCAAAGCCTACGTTTACATGGCCGCTCAGGCCGCTGTACGTGGTGAAGCTTCCCGTAAGGACGCCGCTGGCTGCATCCTCTACACCGCAGAAATGGCGACCAAGATTGCTCTGGACGCGATCCAGTTACTGGGTGGCAACGGTTACATCAACGAGTTCCCGACAGGCCGTCTTCTGCGTGATGCCAAGCTGTATGAAATCGGTGCAGGCACCTCCGAAATCCGCCGCATGTTGATTGGCCGCGAACTGTTCCTGAATAAGTAACACGCGCAGCCACAGACCCGGAGTCCGGTTCATTCATCGAGCCACCGGGTCTGATATCCGGGAGTTGCCGCTCTGGCACTCCCCCGACTCGAATAACAACAGGGGAACAGGATATGCCAATCCTACAGAGCAAGATCAATCCGCGCGCGGAAGATTTCAAGGCCAACCATGACGCCATGGCCGACGCCGTTGCTGACCTGCACGACAAGATTCGCACCATCGAACAGGGCGGTGGCCCGAAATACCAGGAACGCCATCTGTCACGCGGCAAACTGCTACCACGCGAACGCATCAATGCCTTGCTGGACGAAGGCGCACCCTTCATCGAGCTGTGCCAACTGGCGGCCTACAAGGTCTATGACGACGACATTCCAGCCGCAGGCGTGATTGCCGGTGTTGGCCGTGTCAGCGGTCAGGAGTGTATGATCATCGCCAACGATGCCACGGTAAAAGGCGGAACCTACTACCCGCTGACCGTGAAAAAGCACTTGCGCGCCCAGGAAATTGCCGAGCAAAACCACCTGCCTTGTATCTACCTGGTGGACTCCGGCGGTGCCAACCTGCCTCAGCAAGACGACGTATTCCCGGATCGTGACCACTTCGGTCGCATCTTCTACAACCAGGCTCGCATGTCCGCCAAGGGCATCCCGCAAATCGCGGTTGTGATGGGTCTGTGTACCGCTGGCGGTGCGTATGTACCAGCCATGGCGGACGAATCCATCATCGTGCGTAACCAGGGCACCATCTTCCTCGCTGGCCCACCGCTGGTAAAAGCGGCGACTGGTGAAGTGGTTTCTGCTGAAGACCTTGGTGGTGCTGATGTGCACTGTAAAGTGTCCGGTGTTGCCGACCATTACGCCGAGAACGATGCCCACGCGCTGCAGATTGCCCGCACCTGTGTGTCCAACCTGAACCGCAAGAAAAACCTCGGCGACCTCAACGTTCGTGAGCCAAAAGCGCCACTGTACGACGCTGATGAAATCTACGGCATCGTCGGCACCGACCTGAAGAAGCCCTTCGATGTGCGCGAAATCATCGCCCGTATCGTCGATGGCTCTGAATTCGACGAATTCAAAAAGCTCTACGGCACCACGCTGGTCACCGGTTTTGCCCATATCCACGGCTACCCGGTTGGCATCGTTGCCAACAACGGCATCCTGTTCAGTGACTCAGCCCAGAAAGGCGCACACTTCATCGAACTGTGCTGTCAGCGCAAGATTCCTCTGTTGTTCCTGCAGAACATCACCGGCTTCATGGTCGGCCAGAAGACCGAATCCGAAGGTATCGCCAAGCACGGTGCCAAAATGGTCACCGCCGTGGCCTGTGCCGACGTGCCGAAACTGACCGTCCTGATTGGTGGCTCCTTCGGTGCCGGTAACTACGGCATGTGTGGCCGTGCCTACAGCCCGAACTTCCTGTGGATGTGGCCCAATGCCCGTATCTCTGTGATGGGTGGCGAGCAAGCGGCTGGCGTACTGGCGACCGTGACCCGTGACAACATGGATCGCAAGGGCCAGGAATGGTCTGCCGAAGAAGAAGCCGAATTCAAAAAGCCGATTGTTGACCTGTACGAACACCAGGGTCACCCCTACTACGCCAGTGCGCGTCTGTGGGACGACGGCGTGATCGATCCAGCCCAAACCCGCGAAGTCATCGCCATGGGTCTGGCCGCCTCACTGAACAAGCCGATTGGTGACACCAAGTTCGGCGTGTTCCGGATGTAAGGAGGCGTTATGACCACAAACAATTCAACCTCACCAGCAGCCACCGAACAGGTGTTGCTGGAACAGGATCAGCACGGCATTGCCCACCTGATCATCAACCGCCCTGAAGTTCACAACGCTTTCGATGACAGCGTGATCGAACAGTTGATCGGCAAGCTCGAAGCCGTCGACCAGGACAGCAGCGTGCGGGTACTGGTACTGCGTTCCAACGGCAAGAACTTCTCTGCCGGTGCCGACCTCGGCTGGATGAAGCGCATGGCCAAAAACAGCCATCAGGACAACATGGAAGACGCCGGTCGTCTTGCACGTCTGATGGAAGTGCTGAACAACCTGTCCAAGCCGACCATCGGTCTGGTACAGGGCGCAGCCTACGGCGGTGCCGTGGGTCTGGCCGCCTGTTGCGACATCGTGATTGCGACCGAAAGCAGCCAGTTCTGCCTCAGCGAAGTCAAGATTGGCCTGATTCCCGCCGTCATCAGCCCTTACGTTGTGCGGGCCATTGGCGAGCGCCAGTCGCGCCGTTACTTCCTGACGGCTGAAGCCTTCAGCGCGGCAGAAGCCCGCGAATACGGTCTGGTACACGACATCGTGCCCAGCGCCGATTTGCTCGACGACGCCTGCAATCGCTTTATCAAGCAACTGCGTCGTAACAGCCCGCAAGCCATGAACGCGGCCAAAGCGCTGATCTTCGCAGTCAGCAGCAAGGTAATCGAGCAACCGGTGATTGAAGACACTGCCCGCCGTATTGCCGACATCCGCGTCAGCGACGAAGGCCAGGAAGGACTCGGTTCCTTCCTTGAGAAGCGCAAGCCAAACTGGATTCAGGAGTAAGCGACCATGTTCAACAAGATTCTTATTGCAAACCGTGGCGAAATCGCTTGCCGCGTTATCCAGACGGCACACCGTCTGGGTATCAAATGTGTCGCTGTCTATTCCGAAGCCGACGCCAACGCTCGCCATGTTGCCATGGCTGATGAAGCCTTCCTGCTCGGCCCTGCGCCCAGCACAGAAAGCTATTTGCGCGCTGACAAGATCATCGAGATCTGTAAGCAATCCGGCGCTCAGGCAGTGCATCCGGGTTACGGCTTCCTGTCCGAAAACACCGGCTTTGCCGAAGCACTGGAAGCCAATGGCATCACCTTTATTGGCCCACCGTCTTCGGCCATTGCGTCCATGGGTTCCAAGGCCGCCGCCAAAGAGATCATGTCACACGCTGACGTACCTCTGGTGCCGGGCTACCACGGCGATGATCAGGAGCCTGCGCTGCTGAAAGCCGAATCTGAAAAATGCGGTTATCCACAACTGCTGAAAGCCGTGGCCGGTGGCGGCGGTAAAGGCATGCGCGTGGTCAACTCGCTGGACGAGTTTGACGAAGCACTGGTCTCCGCCTGCCGTGAAGCCAAGAACGCCTTTGGCAACCCGGATATGCTGATCGAACGCTACCTGACCCAGCCACGTCACGTCGAAATTCAGGTGTTCTGCGACAAGCACGGCAACGGCATTTATCTGGCCGAGCGTGACTGTTCAGTACAGCGTCGCCACCAGAAAGTCATCGAAGAAGCCCCGGCTCCGGGCCTGTCTGATGACACCCGCAAAGCCATGGGTGAAGCCGCCGTTCGTGCTGCCCAGGCCATCGACTACGTCGGTGCCGGTACGGTGGAATTCCTGTACGACGTTGACGGCTCGTTCTACTTCATGGAAATGAACACCCGTCTGCAGGTCGAACACCCGGTAACGGAAATGATCACCGGTCTGGATCTGGTGGAATGGCAATTGCGCATCGCCGCTGGTTCCGAGCTGCCGATGCAGCAGGACCAACTGGTGCTGCGTGGCCATGCGCTGGAAGCGCGTATCTACGCCGAAGACCCGGACAACGACTTCCTGCCCGTCACCGGCAACCTGAAGTACCTGCGCACTCCGGCTGAAAACGCCCACGTGCGGGTCGATACCGGCGTTATCGAAGGCGATGAAGTCAGCATCTACTACGATCCGATGATCGCCAAACTGATCGTCTGGGATGAAAACCGCGAAGCGGCCATCAACCGCATGGTGCAGGCGCTGGAGGATTACCGCATCGCCGGTATGACCACCAACACCCGCTTCCTGCGTAACCTGGCCGACGCTGCGCCATTCCGTAATCAGGATCTGGACACCGGCTTTATCGAGAAGCACCGCGATCTGCTGTTTGCTCCGGCGCGTCTGAACCCGCAGCACTGCCTGGTTCTGGCAGCGGCCTGGTTCCTGGAATCCAGCCGTGCCAACAATGCCGTGCTGGGCGATGCCTGCTCACCGTTCTCGGCTCAGAACGGCTGGCGTCTGAACCTGCAATACGCCCGTCCAATGACGCTGATCGAAGGCGCAGAAGACAATTCGCACGCATTGAGCATCCTGGAGCAGCAGGGCCAGTACGAAATCACGCTGGACGACGCGACCTACCGCGTGTCTGCCGAGCTGGAAGGTGACGACACTCTGCGTGCCGTGATCAATGGCCACCGTCTGACGGTTCATTGCCATCAGGATGGCGACAACCTGACGTTGTTCCATGAAGGCGAGCAGTTCGCATGCCGTCAGCACCGCGACACTTTCACCGAAACCGAACAGTCTGGCGATGCCTCTCTGGCCGCTCCGATGAACGGTTCTGTGGTTGCGGTACTGGTTGAGAAAGGTCAGCAGGTCAGCGAAGGCGAGACGCTGGTGATCATGGAAGCCATGAAGATGGAACACAGCATCAGCGCGCCATACGACGGCGTGGTCGGTGAGATCTTCTTCGACCAGGGTGATCTGGTGAACGAAGGTGCCGAACTGGTTGCTCTGGATGCCTCAGACAGCACGGCGGAGGGCGAGTAATGGCGATGCCGGACTCACTCCCCAAGTCTGTCCGCATTGTGGAGGTCGGTCCTCGTGACGGCCTCCAGAATGAGCCAGGCGACATCATCCCGACCGCGGTCAAGGTCGAGCTGATCAACCGCCTCGTGGATGCCGGACTCAGCTACGTCGAATCCGCCAGCTTTGTGTCGCCCAAATGGGTGCCACAAATGGGCGATGCCACCGACGTGATGCAAACCGTTGAACGCAAGACTGGTGTGACCTACGCCGCTCTGACGCCCAACCTCAAGGGGCTGGAAGGCGCTATCGCTGCCGGTGTCGACGAAGTGGCCGTGTTCGGTGCATCGTCGGAGTCTTTCACGCAGAAGAACATCAACTGCTCGATCAAGGAAAGCCTTGAGCGCTTTGTTCCTGTGATCGAACGCGCGCGTGAAGCCAACATCCGGGTGCGTGGCTACGTCTCCACCGTCATGGGCTGCCCATACGAAGGTGATATCGCTCCGGCACAGGTTGCCAGTGTCTGTCGTGATCTGTACGACATGGGCTGCTACGAGATCTCGCTGGGCGATACCATCGGTGTCGGTACACCCATCAAGGCCAAGACGATGCTGGAAGCCGTTGCAGCGGAAATTCCGGTTGAAAAACTGGCGGCACATTTTCACGATACCTACGGGCAAGCGCTGGCCAACCTGTACGCCGTGATCGAAGAAGGTGTTGCGGTGGTGGATACCTCGGTGGCCGGTCTGGGCGGTTGCCCATACGCCAAAGGGGCATCTGGCAACGTTGCCACCGAAGACGTGCTGTACATGCTGAACGGTCTGGGTATCCAGACCGGCGTTGATCTGAACAAGCTGGTACAAACCAGCCACTGGATCACCGCGCAACTGGGCCGCTCCAACGGTTCCAAAGTTGCTTTGGCTCTGGGCTGCGAATAACGCCCTGTGGCGGCGGGGCCAGATCCCGTTGCCCAATTCGCCCGCTGCCCGCAGCGGGCACTGACATGGATATAAAAAACAGTCGTCAAATAACAAGAATAACAACGAGGTACACAGGAAGATGAAGTCTCAGCCCGACTACATTACCGCACTGGATTTGCCCCTCCCGGAGCGCGACCAGCTCCCTGAGGAATATCAAAAGTACTTTGCGGTCTGTGATGACAAGCTCGGCATGGTGCCCAATGTTCTGACCGCCTACAGCCAGAACGCAGCCCAGCTCGATGTGTTTTCAAAATTCTATAACGAGCTGATGTTTGGCGAGAGCGGCCTGACGCCGCTGGAAAAAGAGATGATCGCCGTCGCGGTGTCATCCTCCAACGCCTGCTTTTACTGCCAGGTTGCCCACGGCGCGGCTGTGCGGGAATACTCCGGTGATCCCAAACTGGGCGAACTGATGGTGATGAACTACCGCGTCGCCGACCTCTCCGAGCGCCATCGCGCCATGCTCGACTTTGCCGTCAAACTGACCGAAACCCCGAATACCATTGTCGAAACCGACCGCCAGGCCCTGCGAGATGCCGGATTCAGTGATCAGGACATCTGGGACATCGCCAACGTGGCCGGTTTCTACAACATGACCAACCGCGTCGCCAGTGCGGTGGACATGCAGCCCAACCCCGAATATCACGCCCTGCATCGCTGATGGAGAGCCGGATTTCAGGAACCACAATCGCACACCCGGAAAACTTGCGGTCTCCGGGCACCTGTCGCAACAAAAATAACAGACCAACAACAGGGTAATAATCATGACCAAGCCCAACAAACAGCCCAGCTACACCAGCGGCATCAGCACCACCCCACTGATTGGCATGACCATCGGTGACAAGTTCGACGAAATCGCCGCTCGCTACCCCGATAATGATGCACTGATCGTGCGTCACCAGAACCTGCGTTACACCTACGCCGAACTGAAAGATGCCGTTGATCAGGCCGCTCGTGCGTTCCTGGCCGTCGGCGTCAAGCGTGGCCAGCGTGTCGGCATGTGGTCGCCCAACTGCGCCCAGTGGACGATTACCCAGTTCGCCACGGCGAAAATCGGTGCCATTCTGGTGAACATCAATCCGGCTTACCGCTTGCACGAGCTGGAATACGCCCTGAACCAGTCAGAAGCCACTTATCTGGTCACCGCCGACAGCTTCAAAAGCTCCAACTACACCCAGATGCTGTACGAGCTGGCCCCGGAGCTGAAAAACTGCGCACCGGGCGAACTGAACTCCGGCGCACTGCCGAACCTGAAAGGCGTCATCAACCTGGCGGCTGAACCGCTGGATGGCATGATGCGCTGGGACGATTTTGTCACCCGCAGCTCTGAAGTCAGCGCCGAACAACTGGCGGATGCTCAGGCTGAACTGCAGTTCGATGATCCGATCAACATCCAGTACACCTCTGGCACCACCGGCTTCCCGAAAGGCGCGGCGCTGTCTCACCACAACATCCTCAACAACGGTTTCTTCGTTGCCGAGAGCATGAACTTTACCGATCAGGATCGTCTGGTCATTCCTGTGCCTCTGTACCACTGCTTTGGCATGGTGATGGGCAACCTGGGCTGTGTGACTCATGGCGCTACCATGATCTATCCGGGTGAAGGTTTCGAGCCACAAGGCGTTCTGGAAGCCGTCGCCGAAGAGCGCGCCACCGCCCTGTACGGCGTACCGACCATGTTCATCGCCGAGATGGAACATCCGGGCTTTGAAGAGTACGACGTGTCCACTCTGCGCACCGGCATCATGGCTGGCTCCATCTGCCCGGCGGAAGTGATGAAAGCGGTGAACTCCAAGCTGAACATGAAAGAAGTTCAGATCGCTTACGGCATGACCGAAACCAGCCCGGTTTCTACCCAGACCGCTGCGGACGATCCGTTCGAGAAGCGTGTTACCACCGTAGGCCGTACCCAGCCGCACCTGGAAACCAAGATCGTTGATCCAGCGACCGGCGGCGTGGTACTGCGTGGCGAAGTAGGCGAGCTGTGTACCCGTGGCTACAGCGTGATGCTGAAGTACTGGAACAACCCGGAAGCCACCGCTGGCTCCATCGACGAAGCGGGCTGGATGCACACCGAAGATCTGGCCACCATGGACGAAGAAGGCTACATCCAGATCGTAGGCCGTATCAAAGACATGGTGATCCGTGGCGGCGAGAACGTCTATCCGAAGGAAATTGAAGAATTCCTGTACACCCACCCATCCGTTTCTGACGTACAGGTAACCGGCGTACCGGACAAGAAATACGGTGAAGAACTGATTGCCTGGGTGAAACTGGCACCGGGTGCCGACGAAGTGAACGAAGACGACCTGCGTGCGTTCTGTAAAGGCCAGATCACTCACTTCAAGATTCCACGCTACTTCAAGTTCGTGGATGAATTCCCGATGACCGTGACCGGCAAGATCCAGAAGTTCAAGATGCGTGAAATCTCCATCAAGGAACTGGGTCTGGAAGACGAGAAGTAGTCGTTCCAGCAGCAGATTAGCGGATAGCTGATCCGCCTCTCGTTCTCATGCTCAGGCATGGGAACGAACCCTTTTCATCCCATCAGAAAATCAGCCCCACTCCTTCCTGAACGCCACCAATGCCTTCTCCACCACCGGCATCATTCGCACCCGCTTCGACCAGGGTTTCAGCGCCGCTGGCAGCCGACTCAACCAATGACTGTTCGGGCCGTGGTTATCAATACGCTGCAATGAAAGCTGATAAGTTGTCGGCAGATTCTTCTGGCGCATGACCTCAAGAAAATGCTCCACTTCCTCGACGGAGGCAAACATCAATTCCGTACCGGGAACGCTGACAACCAGGAAAGGATAGCCCTTGCAGGGAATCGGTTTGGGCAGCGGTGGTTCAAACTCGCTGGCGTACAGCCAGACCTCATGATCCAGATGCTTGTGAACCCAGAAGCTCATAGGTGTCGCCGTAAAACAGGGACGATATTCAATACGCCATTTTTTCATATGAATAAACCCTGTTTCTCGCTCCTATACTCCGCGCTTCTCGTTCCCATGCTCCCGCGTGGGAACGTAACGGCTCTGATTTTAACGTTACATCAAGCAAGCATCGGCTACCACGCCGGAGCGTGGGAGCCAGATACCGCAAAACAACTGCCCGATACTCAGGCTTTTTTGACGAACTTGGCGGTGACCATCATTTCACCCACACCATCGACCTTGCAGTCCAGCTCGTGATCCTTGCCATCAACGATGCGACGAATCAGCGCCTTGGTGCCGATTTTCAATACCTGCGAGCTGCCTTTCACCTTCAGATCTTTAATCAGCGTCACCTTGTCGCCATCCGCCAACTGCGTGCCATTGGCATCCTTGGCGGTTGGGCTGTCGTCTTCCGCCACTTCCGACGGATTCCATTCATAGGCGCATTCAGGGCAGATCAACAAATCCTGATCCTGATAAACGTATTCAGAGTTGCATTTTGGGCAAGGAGGCAGAGACATAGGCTTGTACTTCTACTGATGAATTTGGCGTGGATGGTAATCGCTTGAGGGCGTGTTAGCGAGCCTGCCAAGTCTGGTTTTGCGACGTTAACGCCGCTTACGATCAATTTGAAAGAAATATGTGCTGGTGATGATGGTTCAAGAACGCTTTGTCTGGCTCAAATTTCTCAGGCAATTCAATGGTTTTTCCTTCGTATGCCAACACCGTTTCTTTCAAAAACGCATCTGGGCTGTGCTTCAGCATCGGAGAGACAAGCACACTCATATCATCGGCAATGGCCAATAAACCCTGATCAAACGCTCGGTCGTGCAAGACCGACAGGCACAGCCCATTACGAGGATTCAGACGATTTTGAGGATCATCTCGCCAAGGCACAATATGACTGGCAATCAAGAATTTAGGATGGGATAAACCGCTGATACAACAGCGATTGTCGTAAGCACTGAGCACAGCGTTACGAAATAGATTTTGCCCGACTCTGGCAGTTGTTGTGACAACACGATTTGAACCTTCGTAACTGATCACCTCATGCTGAGTTTCCGCCGTTTCATCAATCTCTTGCGTCAGTTCTTTTTGAAGTTCGCCAGACACATCCAATTGCTGAACCACTTGATGGGAATGCAGAGAAAAAGCCTCCCAATCAGCATTCATTTCATCCCACATGGAACGATCAGCCGCCGAAGCCCCCGATAAACCAGAACGTCCTGAATTGATAATTGCTGGATCAAGACTGGCAATATTGGTGAGCTTCATTGCCAATGCGCTCGGTGTGCGGCCAATCAAATTAGCGTAGCGAATGATGTCGGGATTCCGAGAGTGCATTTTGCCAAAAGGCATGCGGCAGTAGAGATAAAACGCGATCAGTAGTTGTTCTCGTGTCCATCCGTTGGAGCGGGCCATAGATTCATTCCAAAAGTCAGGTTTTATTATTCACAAATAGGTGAGTAAAAATCATTCATCATCAACAACCTCAACAAAGCCTGTCGATGGATTTTCAGTGATTACATACCCCAAACGATTAACTACGCTATACCCGCTATTGAGCACCGGCCAATCTTCACCGCTATCGACGTAAGTCCATATTCGACAGGGGTCTTTAGCTAAAATATCCTGAACATATTGCAGCTCACGTCCGCTCAACCCAAATAAGAAACCATCATACGAAGCGCGCTCATCAAAAGGGTTTAATAGAGGTCTAAATTCCTCGACGAACTGAGGGTTGTCAATCGTTCTCATGAAACTACCTCTGCCAAGTCTTCAATATCATGTCGCATAGTGACTAAGAGATAAGTTCTAACCTGGGCATAGGCTAATGTCAAAGATAGTCCAGCATGGTGCGCTGTCATGGAAGGTAATACCGTCATCCAGTACATGGATGTGATTGCCTGTCCGTTCCTGCTTGATCTTACTACCCCGCCATCCAGATCAGACACGCCGACAGGGTCACGACCGAGCACAGCGTCGAGATCAGGATGGTGCGTGATACCACTGAGGCTTCACGACCATAAAACTCGGCCAGCATATACGGCCCGGTGCCGGTTGGCAGAGCATTTAACAGTACGGCGGCCTGCGCCCACATCAGCGGGGCCTGAAACACATGGAACACCAGCACCCAGGTCAGCAGCGGATGCACGACCAGCTTGATCACGACCAGCCCGAACGAGCCTTTGGCCGAGCCAGATTGCTTGTGCGCCAGAAAAGCGCCAAGTGACACCAGCGCACAGGGCACGGTGGCATCGCCCAGTAAGGTCAGGAAGGTGTCTGCCGGTGCTGGAATCGACCAGCCAGACCACGCCCACGCACCGCCGATGGCGGGAGCCACCACCAGCGGGTTTTTCAACAGCGCCAGCAGAACCTTGCGGACGGCCTGTCCGGCGGATTGCCCGGCCTGCAAGCCGACTTCTATCACCACAATGGCAATGGAGAACAACACGCAGACCACGATCAGTGAGGCCACCAGCGCCGGTTCCAGCCCGGCTTCTCCGAAAACAAACAGGCACAGCGGAATGCCCACATAGCCGGTGTTGGCGTAGGCCGCGCCAAGCCCGTCAATGCTGGCATCGGCTAGGGCACGGCCCGAGTAGCGTTTCCAGATCACCACCAGCGCAAATATCAGCAGAGTTGCCAGTGTCACGGCGAGAATAAAGTCCGGGTGCCAGAGCTGCTCAACGCTGGCGTTGGCCGTCACCCGAAACAGCAGTGCAGGCAGACACAGCCAGACCACAAAGCGGTTCAATTCAGATGCCGCCGATTTACCCAGACAGTCGCTGCGACGGCAGATAAAACCAATCAGAATCAGCCCGAAGATGGGCAACAGAGTGTTGATAACCTGAGACATAGTGAGCTGCTCTCGCCAAAAACGATCCACAGCTTACGGTTGCGAATTAATACCGTCCAATGCTACTACTGACATCATTAATACCTGTTTGGCATCAATAATGAACATTCGCACCCTGCGCAATTTTGTGATGGTCGCCGAGACGCTGCACTTTGGTGAAGCTGCCCGACGACTGCATATGACCCAGCCTCCTCTGAGTCGCCAGATTGCGGCGCTGGAAAAGTCGCTGGGGATTTCTCTCTTTTTGCGTCATTCACGCTCGGTGCAACTGACTCCGGCGGGTGAAAGCTTCTGTCATAACGCCCGCCGTCTGATTGCCGACTATGACTTTGCCGTGCGCACTGCTCAGGCAACGGCTCGAGGGGAACGCGGGGAGCTGCGCATCGGCTTCACCATGTGCGCCGCCTGGAGTATTCTTCCCGATGTGCTGGCGGATTTTTCCGGCGAGTATCCCGACGTCTCCGTTAAACTTGATGAGACCCTGCCACGGGATTTGCAACAGGCGCTCCTCAGTGGCGAGGTTGATCTTGGCATCAGCTTCCCGGTGCCCACCAGTTCTGGCGTCTGCTATCGGGCGCTTTTTCAGGAGCCGCTGTGCGTGGTACTCCCCCACTCGCACCCGCTGACCCGGCAGGCGGTTGTGTCAGTAGCGGAACTGATGCACGAGCGTTTTATCACCTTCCCGCCAAGTACCGCGCCCGAGCTGCACAGTGCGCTGATGGCCTGTTGTCGTGCTCACCATTTTGAGCCGGTGATTCAACTGGAAACCCATTTGCAGCAGACCATCGTCAATCTCGTGGCCAAAGGGCTGGGAGTGGCGCTGGTGCCGGATTCCATGCGCAAGATGCAACTGGAAGGGGCGGTGTTCAAATCGCTACAGCAAAGCCCGACGGTCGAACAGGGCGTGTTCTGGACGGATAAAAACGAGAATCCAAGCCTGCGGTTGCTGTTGAACGGGCTTCCCAAAACACATGTCATTGGCCAGTCACACTCCGATTGCTAGACTCACCCGACACGCATTGCAGGAAGTCTGCCCATGACTCCTCCCGTTCAAGCCCTGGCCGGTGGCCTGATGGCCATTTTGCTGCTGGCCTCATCCGGCTGCACCACTGTCCGTTTTAACGAGCGCGAAACTCTGGCCCGCCCGGATATGCAGTTCGACAGCACGCCGCTTCAGGCAGAGCTGGAAACCCATATTTATTCTTCCCGCGAAGGTGCGTCCGGCGCATTTTCCAGCGGTGGTGGCGGAGGCTGCGGATGTTACTGAACAAGGCTTCTGGCGGGCTGTTTCTACTGCTTGCGCTATTTTCTGGCGCGCTTCAGGCCGCTGCACCCACCAACGCCCAGCTTGATGATATTTTTGCTTTCCGGGGCGTGGTCTATCAGCAGGATGATTACCGCTCTGGCGACCGTGGCGGAAACCCGCATTTGAAGGAGGACGCCGCGATTTACGAAGGCATCTGGCTGTATCGCAAACGCCTGAATGAGACCAATGCCATTCAGGGCAAGATCACGGGTGATACCGTATCAGCGGCTTCTTACGATGATGCCAGAGATAATGCCGAAACGGTGTCCGGTGCAACCGGCAATAACCCTGGCCGTTATGTGCTGGAGCTGGGCTGGATTCATCAGCAGGATGACTGGGGCTGGTCGGCCAGCTTTAACGAAAGCCGCGAGTACGCCTATCTGTCCAACAGCCTGTCACTGGGCTGGAACAGCTCCTTCGCCGAACAGGCAACCCAGTTGAGCGCACATCTACAAGTCTTCGATGACTGGGTGCGGATGATTCGCTGGGACGGCAGCAAGGGTGATGATGATGTGCGCCGTACCGTGACGCTGAATCTCGGCTGGGCACAGTCCCTGACGCCGCGCAGCCTGATGCACATTGGCTGGTCGCATACCCATCAGGAAGGGTTTCTGGCGACCTCGTTTAACGCCGTTCGCGTTGGCGATCAGGATCAGGGTTACTTTGATGTCGAGCGCCTGCCCGACCGTCGTCGCCGTGATGCGCTGTCGGTGCGTTACAAGCAAGCCGTGGCCGAGGACTCGTTCCAGCTCGGGTACAGCTACTATCAGGATAACTGGGATTTGATTGGCCACACGCTGGAAGCGCGTTACTTCGCTCATTTTGATCAGGGCAATGTGCGACTGGAGCCGCTGTATCGGTTCTATCGTCAGGAAGCAACGGAACATTTCGTCTATCAAGTGTCAGAACCTCGACGTTATCAGACCACTGATTCAGATCTGGGCCGCTTTAATGGCCACTCTATCGGTCTGACAACCTCACTGGCCGGGGCAACGCCCTTTCTCGACAACGATAGCTGGTACGACATCGGCATCCAGTATTACGACCGCAGCGATGATTTGCGCTTTTATTGGTTAACACTGGGCTGGCGTTATCCCAAATAGGTGTTCTTATGATTTTTTCCCTGCGTAAAACGGTGTCTGTAGCTTTGCTGGCCAGCAGCGCTATCTTGCCGCTCTCCACCGCTCTGTCGGCAAATGCCGCTGAAGCGATGCCTGTTGCTCCGGTTTTCAGCGGTGAAACGCTCAGAGGTGAAGCACTGGATTTCAAACCCGGCGCAACCCATGGCAAGCCGACCTTGCTGGTGTTCTGGGCGTCCTGGTGTCGCATCTGCATGGCTGAAGTGCCACGCCTGAAAGAACTGCATGCCGAACGTTCAGACAGCCTGAATATCCTCGGCATCAATCTCGATAAAACGCCCGCCAACGGTCTGAACGTCGTTCAGGAGCGCCAGCTTCCCTACCCGTCCATCAAGGATGGTGATTTGCGAATTGCAGATCAGTACGACGTGCATGGCACTCCGACGCTGTACGTGATCAGTGCATCTGGCGAGGTGCTGTACCAGAGCAACCGCTTGCATCGGGCGATCAAGTTTCTCGATAGTCAGAAAACCTGATGCAGCCACGCGGCTGCAAAGGTTCTGTTCAGCCAGCCTTGCTGGCTTTTTGCCTGATGGGGCTGCTGTTCGGCCATTCGCCAACACACGCCGAACGAGCCGCAACCCAGTATCTGCAGCCGCAAACCCAACAGCCAACCGTTAGCCGCGATGTCTCGTTGATGAGCACCAGAGTGGTGTTCAGCATCGTGCTCGATAACAGCATCGACAACAGCACAGACAACAACACAGACAACAGCACCGCGAGAGCCGAAAAGGCGATTGATCAGGCTATTAACGAGTTTCAGCGCATCGAAGCTGTAATGTCGGAATGGCAGCCAGATTCTGAAGTGTCCCGAATCAACCGAAATGCCGGGGGCGATGCCGTCGCGATCAGCTTCGAGCTGTTCCGCCTGTTGCAAGCGGCCCGGCAGATATCGGAATTGAGTGACGGCGCGTTTGATATCAGCTTTCGCAGCGCGGGCAAGCTGTGGGATTTTCGCAAGGCCACTGTGCCCGAACCAGAACAGATTCAGCAGGCGATTCAGCACATCGACTATCGGCGGCTGGAGCTGATCGCTCCCGCCACTGATCCAGTATCAGGTGAGCAAGGTGAGTTACCCAAAGCACGCATTTCTCACGCTAAAACCAGTATTGGCCTCGGCGCAATTGCCAAGGGCTACGCTGTAGACAGGGCAGCACAACTGTTCCGGCAAGCCGGGTTTGACGCTTTCTCGATCAATGCCGGTGGCGATCTTTACGTCGCCGGACGCAAGGATGAGAATCTGTGGAAGGTCGGGATTCAGCACCCGCGAGAACGTGACAAGCTGATGGCCAATCTTCCAGCCAGCAATTTGGCGGTGGCCACGTCCGGCGACTATGAACGGTTTTTTATCCACAATGGCCAGCGCTACAGTCATCTCATCAATCCACACACCGGCTACCCAGCGAGCGACTGTCAGAGCGTGACCATTATCGCCGAGCGGGCTTTCTGGGCCGATGCGCTGGCCACGGCGGTGTTCGTGCTCGGGCCATCAAAAGGGCTGGCGCTGGTGGAAACCATGAACGGCGTCGAAACCCTGATCGTGGATCATCAGGGCGAGGTGCTGATGTCGTCGGGGTTTCAGTCCACACTCTGAACTCCCCCCTTTTCTGAACTCCCCCTTTAGGGCCGTCTGAACTACAAACTGTTGCTGCTGGCCAGCATGCCATCCAGTGTGTTGCTCCAGTTGTGACGCCAACGGCGTAATACCGCCAGCTCATCGGCAAAGGCCGGAGCCAGTGGTGTTGCCCGCCGCTGTGAAGCCAGGCGAGGTGCCGGTTTCAGTTCATGCGTTCCTGCTTTCATACTCAGGGCACGCAGACAGTTCGAGGCATAGCGGTGTGAATCAATATTGTCGACAACCCACCATTCGGCCTGAAGCCGTTCATGGGTAATATCCAGCAGCACATAGCCCCGATAAAAGAAATCCACAAAGTTCAGATGCGGTAACAGCGTTTCCAGTGATGCCGCTGCAACGTCCGCTCGCACCTGGCTTTCAATTCCTGGCGAGGTCACCGCAGGTGTGACCAGTTCAACCCCAACAGGCTTGCCAGTGTTATCGGCAAAGGGGTCGTCGTACAGCTCCAGTGCCCAGCTTGAATGTATATCACCGGTCAGAACCACCCAGTTCTCTACTCCGGCATTTCGCACGCTGTCGAACAGCCGCTTTCTGGCCGCAGGGTAGCCATCCCACTGGTCGTAGTTAAACGGCATGTTATTGGTGCCCAGTTGCGCCACCATCACCTGCTGCCCGGTCAGATTCCAGCGCACCTGCTGCTGTACAGAGGCCGCCAGCGTCTCGGCCAGCCACTGTTCTTGCGTTTGCCCCAGCAAGGTACGATCCTGACGATTGCGCTCATCCATATCTTCGGCCTGGGCATCACGCCCGGCCAGCCGGGTATCCAGCATGGTCAGATCAACCAGATCGCCAAACCGGAAACTGCGGTAAATGCCCCGCTCGGGTAGCTCGGGTTCACGCAGGGGCATCCATTCCAGATACGCCCGCACAGCACCACTCAGACGCTCGTGCCAGTTACCTTCCGAGTCGCTTTCATGGTTATCAGCACCGCCTTTCCAGGCGTTGTTGGCCACTTCGTGATCGTCCCAGATCACCAGAAACGGGTGCTGCCGATGAACTTCCTGCAAGTCCTTGTCCTGTTTGTAGCAAGCGTGGCGCTGACGGTAATCGGTCAGTGTGTGTGTTTCGTACAAAGGCTGATGCAAGCGCCCGGTGCGCTCGCAGTGATCCAGATCGGCGTATTCGTAGATGTAGTCGCCCAGGTGCAAAATAGCGTCAAGATCAGCCCGACGAGCCAGCTCTTTATAAACGTTGAAGTGACCACGGGTGATATTGGAGCACGAGGTATACGCCAGCCGCAGGTGTTGCACGCTGCCGGTTGGCAAGGTTTTGGTGCGCCCGATATCTGAACGCAGACCGGCGGTTTCAAAGACGTAATAGTAGCTGCGGCCAGGTTGCAGGCCGTCCACATCGACCTTAACGGTAAAATCCCGATGCGCACCGGTAAACACTTGCCCTTGCTGAACCACGTTCTGAAGTTGCGGATCGGTCGCCACCAGCCATTGGCAAGCAGCCGATGTCGTGCCTTTCGGCAGTGACAAGCGCGTCCACAGAATCACCCGGTCAGTCAATGGATCACCGCTGGCAACCCCATGTTGAAACGGGAAAGCGGAATGTTGCCCACGCACACGAGCAGAAGACGCAAACAAGGTGCTGGCAGCGCTGTCGAGCAGAAATTCCCGGCGTGAAAGTGGCATGGCAATGGCATCAGTCTGGCGGTATCTAAACAAAGATTAAGCCGTTGACGAATGACAGTCCGGTTGCTGCTAATTGAAGTTACGGTGGCGGTTTGGTGTCAGATCAGTGACAGGATGGCTGACCGGAAAGGGCCAGCCATCGGAGAGGAAATAACGCGGGATTAGCGGCTCAGGCCGCCCATGCAAATGTATTTGGTTTCCAGATAGTCATCCAGACCGTAGCGTGAACCTTCACGTCCCTGACCGGATTCTTTCATACCACCGAACGGGATGACTTCAGAGCTGATGGCGGTCTCGTTAACGCCCACCATGCCGTAGTCCAGCGCTTCTGATACACGCCACATGCGGTTCATGTTTTCAGTGTAGAAATAGGCGGCCAGACCGTATTCTGTCTTGTTCGCCAGCTCGATCACTTCGGCTTCATCAGAGAAACGGAACACCGGGGCAACCGGGCCAAAGATCTCTTCGCTGAAGACGCGCATGGAAGGCTTGGCATCGGCAATAATGGTTGGCTGGAAGAAGCAGGCACCCTGATCAGAGCGCTCACCACCCGTTACGATTCGTGCTCCCTGGATAACGGCATCGTGTACCTTGCTCTCCACTCCCATTACGGCTTGCTCGGTGATCAGAGGGCCATGGGTCACGCCATCGTCCATGCCATTGCCTAACGAGAATTTTTCAACTTCGGCTTTCAGACGTTCGACAAACTCATCATAAATGCCGTCCTGAACGAATAAACGATTGGAGCAAATACAGGTCTGACCGGAGTTGCGGTACTTGGCGGCCAGAGCGCCGGGAATGGCAATATCGAGGTCGGCGTCGTCAAAGATGATCATGGGAGCGTTGCCACCCAGCTCCATCGACGTGCGCTTCATGGTTTCGGCACTTTGTGCCATCAGAATCTTGCCGACACGGGTAGAACCCGTAAAAGTGATCTTGCGAACTTTGGGATTAGAGGTCAGCTCTGAACCAATGGCTGGTGCGTCCATACCGGTAACAAGATTGATAACACCGGCAGGAATACCGGCTTCTTCAGCCAGAACGGCCAAAGCAAGCGCCGACAACGGGGTTTCTGCTGCAGGCTTGGCTACCACAACACACCCCGCTGCCAGCGCAGGCGCTAGTTTACGCGCTAACATTGCACTTGGGAAGTTCCAGGGTGTAATCGCGCCAACAATACCGACAGGCTGCTTGGTAACGAGGTTTCGACGATCCGTCATCGGGGCAGGAATAATATCACCGTACACGCGCTTGCCTTCTTCAGCGAACCATTTGATGTACGCCGCCCCGTAGGCCACTTCACCGATGGCTTCCGCCAATGGCTTGCCCTGCTCCAGCGTCATCAGGTGCCCCAGCTCTTCCTTGTTATCCAGAATCGCTTGATACCAGCGCTCCAGACGATTGCAACGCGTACGAGCTGGCAAGGCGGCCCACCCCACCTGAGCCGCTTCGGCAGCATCAATGGCACGCGCGGTTTCGGCGGCTCCCATATCGGCGACTTCGGCAACGGATGCTCCCGTCGCCGGGTTCATCACCGGGAATGTCTTCTGGTTGTCTGCATCAACCCATTGACCATTGATATAGCCCTGTTGGCGGTAAAAACGGCTTTGCTGTAATGACGACGGCATTGATATCTCCTGACATAGCGAACGATTGAATCCCCTGAAGATACACCCACTCAGCCAGGGAAAATAAGGGTTAATACGGATTCTTTATTTAAGCAAGACTGAGTGACTATTGCTTGCGGAACAAGCCATTCAGGTCATACCTCAGATGGAAAACCGAATATTACTTAAAATGTGAACTATCTCATACCCCTATAAAAGAATCCCGCCGTTCAGCGGCTGTCACACCACTCAAACAAGTCTGTAGTTTTCAACCACTGACTACCCAGAAATCGGCTTCCTGTCCGCAACAGACCATTGACAGAATACGGTATAGAACAGACCCCTTTATATGTTTCATTTTTGCAATACTTTAGAGACAATTGCGTGACATCAAAAAGAATGGTCACACGATGCCCTCACTTAGCATATCCAATGTGTTTAACGTGCCGTGCTCACAAAGTTTTATCACGACGTTCACTCAACAATCCCGTCAATTCAACCACACGCTGGAATCCATCATTCAGGATGCCCGCCCTTCTGTTGTGGCCATCACCCGGGAAGACCAGCATATTATGAAGCTAATCAAACCCCGCAGTTGGCACGAATATTTCAAACTGTTCTGGCGTCACAGTCGCTATCACAAAGAAATCAAAGGCAACTTGCTATTGCGCCGCATCGGCCTGCAAGTGCCTGAAATTTATGAAACAGGCATTGGTCTGATTCCATCAGCTCGATATGGCTACCTGGGCTTTTATATTATGGAGAACCTGGAAAAACGCGGTTTTGAAACCGTACTGGATTACTTCGAAGACCCGGAATTACCCCAGGAACAACGTCAGCAATTGTTTGATTCCATCGTATCAAGCCTGGAAAAAATGCGGGAAAATCTGGTGCTGTTTAATGACTTGCACCTCAGAAATATTATGGCAACACCGAGTGGTGATATGGCCTGGATCGATACCGGTGTAACGCATTTCCACTGGTATAGCCGCAAGAAATTTCAGAACAAATTTCGCAGCTCGGTTTCACGACTCATCAACTGCTATGACGGCAGTCTGTTCAGTCAATCAGAACAACAGCGCCTGAAGGCACTGAGTGAGTTCTGATCCAGCCAACGCCCGATGCTAACCGGGCACTGACTGCTTATTTAACAACCCGTAATGATGGTCGCCCTTTCCCCTTGCCAGAAGTCGCGCTACCCGAAGTATCCGCTCCTCCTTTTGTTGACGGTGGGGTTGGTGAATCATCAGGGCCTGGAATGCCAGGCTCATGGCCGAAAAACATGCCTTCGCCATCTTCTTTGGTATAGATACCGATAATGGCCATGATCGGTACATAAACCGACATGGGAACACCACCGAAGCGCGCTGTAAAAGACAATCCTGCATCTTCAACAAGCAGTTCACGCACCGCAGATGGAGCGATATTCAGCACAATACGCCCTTCTCTGATGAACTCTTCTGGCACAATCACACCAGTCACAGTCGCATCGACCATCACATGTGGCGTGCAATCGTTATCAAGAATCCACTCATTGATGGCCCTGACCAGATAGGGACGGCTGGGAGTCATAATTCTCTCCTTGAATCAGTATTTCAGTCGCGCATTTCCCGTTCCGTTTCAGACAAGCTGGCACGGAAGGAATCACGATCAAACAAACGCTCCATGTACTCGATCAGAGGCTTGCACTGACGTTCTGGCAATTCAATTCCCAAAACAGGCAAACGCCACAAAATCGGAGCAACACAGCAATCCACAATTGAGAAATCTTCACTCATAAAGTACGGCTTTTCAGAGAAGATTGGCGCAATGGCAACCAGGCTCTCTGTCAGCCCTTTGCGAGCAGCGGTGACCTCTGCATCGTCTTCGGACTTTTGAATCGTATCAATCAGATCTGACCAGTCACGTTCAATGCGCTTGATCCAGAGACGACTTTCTGCACGAGCAACCGGATAGACAGGCAATAATGGAGGATGCGGAAAACGCTCATCCAGATACTCCATCATGATGTTCGGGTCTTCGTACAGGGTCAGCTCACGGTCAACCAGCGTTGGCAGAGAGTTGTACGGATTCAGAGAGGTGAGATCTTCTGGCAGGTTACTCGGATCAACATCGTGAATTTCGACGGATACTCCTTTCTCCGCCAGAACGATACGAACCCGATGGCTCAGATGGTCACTGGCGTCGGAATAGAACGTCATGGTAGAGCGCTTGGCAACAACTCCCATAGTTTCCTCACTTACTTAAAATGCAATGTCCAAAAACAAGAATAGCCCGACCGCAAAGCGGCCAGGCTGAGTCTTTCCAATACTGAGTAAAGCTTACTTGACGTCGCGCCAGTATTCCTGATTCAACAGGTATACAGGAACGAGCAGGATGGCCAGGAACAACAGCACCCACCAGCCCAGGCTTTGACGCTCAAGTGCAACCGGCTCAGCAACATACACCATGAAGTTCACAAGATCGTAAACCAGTCGGTCATACTCTTCGACAGACAGGCTACCCTTCTCTGCCAAATACAGTACATCGTCCTGTTCTTCAGTGATTGCTTGTCCAGTCAGCGTATCATAACCCACGGCAATAGGAGCCGTCCCCTTCATCTGGCGACCCTGAAGGTCGGCCAGCACGTGAGGCATACCAACGTCTTTAAAGACCACGTTGTTCACGCCCCATGGACGGCTTGGGTCTTCGTAGAAGCTGCGCAGATAGGTATACAGCCAATCAGGGCGACGTACGCGAGCAACCAATGTCAGGTCTGGAGGAGTGGCTCCAAACCATCTTTTGGAATCTTCCTTCTGCATGCCGATCGTCGCCAGAGCACCGAACTTCTTATCCGTGTCGAATACCAGATTTTCCAGCATCAATGCTTCAGGAATATCCAGATCCTTGGCCATGCGGTTGTAACGAGCATGTTCCAGAGAGTGACAGCCAGCACAGTAGTTCATGTAGGTCTGAGCACCACGCTGCAAAGAAGCAGTATCGTGCAAATCCGTACGATGATGGTCAAGATGAACATTACCACCAGCAGCAATTGCCACTGCCGGAACCATGGCTGCAATCAGTGCAAACAACTTTTTCATTAGTGACCTCCGGTTACACGTTCTGGTACTGGCTTGGTTTTCTCCATACGGGTATAGAACGGCATCAGGCCAAAGAAACCAAAGTAAATGACGGATGAGATACGAGCCAACATCGTGTTGATTTCTGTTGCAGGCTGAGTACCCAACCAGGTCAGCAGTACAAACGCGACGGCAAAGACGATGATGAATACACGACTGATCCAGCCCTTATAGCGCCAGCTTCGAACCGGGCTACGATCCAGCCATGGCAGAACAAACAAGACCGCAATCGCAGCACCCATCGCGCCAACACCCAACAACTTGTCCGGTACCGCACGCAGAATGGCGTAGAAGGCGCCAAAGTACCAAACCGGTGCAATGTGCTCAGGCGTTTTCAGGCCATTGGCTGGCTCAAAGTTGGCGTATTCCAGCATGAAGCCACTTCCTTCAGGGAAGAAGAACATCACGGTACAGAACACCATCAGGAAGACCACAATACCAACCAGATCATGAACGGTGTAGTAAGGGTGGAACGGGATGCCATCCAGCGGCTTGCCGAATTCATCCTTGTGCTTTTTGATATCAACGCCATCCGGGTTGTTAGAGCCTACTTCGTGCAGAGCCAGCAGGTGAACAACCACCAACATGACAATGACCAGCGGCACAGCAATCACGTGAAGCGCGAAGAAGCGGTTCAGAGTGGCACCGGAAATCAGGAAGTCACCACGAATCCATTCAGTCAGCAGATCGCCGTATGGCAGAACAGAGAACAGGGAAATAATTACCTGAGCACCCCAGTAAGACATCTGACCCCATGGCAGTACATACCCCATGAAAGCTTCAGCCATCAGTGCCAGATAGATCAGCATACCGAAGATCCAGATCAGCTCACGAGGCTTCTGGTACGATCCGTACAACAACGCACGCATCATGTGCAGGTAAACAGCAATGAAGAAGAAGGTCGCACCCGTAGAGTGCATGTAACGAATCAGCCAGCCCCATTCCACATCACGCATGATGTATTCAACGGATGCGAAAGCACCTTCAGCGCTAGGCACGTAGTTCATGGTCAACCAGATACCCGACAGGATCTGATTCACCAGCATCATCATGGACAGGACGCCGAAGAAGTACCAGAAGTTGAAGTTTTTAGGCGCATAGTACTTGGACATATGCTTTTCATAGGTCTGGGTTACCGGCAAGCGGTCATCAATCCAGCCCATGATTGTATTTTGCTGTTTACTCATCAGGCGTTCTCCTCATCCACACCGATTATCACCACGTCATCACTCTCAAATGAGTAGGGAGGAACAACCAGGTTATCGGCAGCCGGGGAACCATTGAATACGCGGCCAGACAAGTCAAAGCGAGAACCATGACAAGGGCAGTACCAACCACCTTTCCAATCCGCATCAAACGGTTCAGGCTTGACCTCGGCAAAATACTTGGGCGCACAACCCAAATGCGTACACACACCCAACAAGACAATCAGATCAGGCTTGCGAGAGCGGTTGATATTATCCGCATACGCTGGCTGCTGTTCCTTGTTCATGTTCTCAGGGTCTTTCAAACGACCACTGAGACCCGCCAAATCAGCCAGAGCCTCATCTGAACGACGGGCAATAAATACAGGCTTGCCTCGCCATTCAGCCGTTAGCATCGCGCCTGGTTCAATTTTACTGACATCGACTTTTGCAGGTGCACCCGCTGCCTTCGCTTTTTCACTTGGATTCCAAGACTTAACGAAGGGAACAGCAAGAAAGCCAGCACCCACTGCGCCGACAGCTGAAGTCACGCCCACCAACAAGGTGCGCCGACTGTTATTAACGCTGTCTTGACTCATTACCATCTTCTCCCATCAATACAAATCGTTTGTTGCCGCGGGGTCAGGGAGCCATCAGGAGCCACTAAGCACAGACCCGGCGTAGCATACAGAGCGGCGCACATGGTAAAGAAAATGGTCTATCGACACAACCGGGAAGGCATGCTGCTAATAGGGTTTCTGAAACAAAAAAGGCGTCCATTGACATAAGCCAATGAACGCCTTTGAGAGGCCTCGAAGCGTATTAACGCTTGGAGAACTGTGGTTTCTTGCGGGCTTTACGCAGACCGACTTTCTTACGTTCCACTTCACGAGCGTCACGAGTAACGTAACCAGCCGCACGTAAAGAAGGACGTAGCGTTTCGTCGTATTGCATCAGGGCGCGAGTAATGCCATGACGGATTGCACCGGCCTGACCATTACCACCGCCACCGGAAACATTGACAATGACGTCAAATTTTTCCAGGCTCTCGGTCAATTCCAGAGGCTGACGCACTACCATGCGAGCAGTCTCACGACCAAAGTATACATCCAGAGAGCGTTTGTTAATGGTAATGCTACCAGTGCCTGGACGCAGGAAAACACGAGCAGTGGAAGTCTTGCGACGTCCGGTACCGTAGTATTGAGAGACGGCCATTTATTACCCCACCTTCAGTTCTTGCGGCTGTTGAGCAGAATGTGGATGCTCACTACCCGCATAGACTTTCATTTTCTTGTACATGGCGCGACCAAGAGGATTCTTGGGCAGCATGCCTTTGACTGCCAATTCGATTACTTCTTCTGGCTTATGGTCAATCAGCTTCTCAAAAGAGATTGATTTAAGACCACCAGGGTAACCTGAATGACGGTAGTACATCTTGTCACTGGCTTTGTTGCCAGTCACTTTTACTTTGTCTGCATTGATCACGACAATGTAATCGCCGGTATCAACGTGTGGAGTGTATTCTGGCTTATGCTTGCCTCTCAAACGGCGAGCAACCTCAGTAGCAAGACGACCAAGCGTTTGCTCGGATGCATCAACTACAAACCACTCACGTTTTACGGCTTCGGGTTTAGCGCTGTAAGTTTTCATCAATTTCTCGCCTTCAAGGGCAGGTTGATCTGAAAAGAGGGCGGCATTCTACAGGAGCGCCATTACATGCGCAACCAAGCCGCCGAATAAATTCCCACTAATCGCAGGATCAGTGCTCGCGGGTTGAGCGGAATTCAACATCCGGCCAACGGTCTTGCGTCAGGCTCAGATTGACGCGAGTTGGCGCAATATACGTCAGATATCCACCACCATCCATGGCAAGGTTATCCGAGGCTTTGCGTCTGAAATCTTCCAGCATGCGATCATCGGCACAGTAGACCCAGCGGGCCGTGCTGACACTGACCGGTTCATAAATACACTCAACTTTATACTCGTCACGCAAGCGCTGCTGAACCACATCGAACTGCAACACACCCACGGCTCCGAGAATCAGGTCATTGTTGTTCAATGGCATGAATAATTGGGTCGCACCTTCTTCTGAAAGCTGCTGCAAACCTTTTTGCAATTGTTTCATTTTTAGCGGGTCTTTCAGACGCACACGCTTGAACAGTTCCGGGGCAAAATGTGGAATACCGGTAAAACGGAACTCCTCACCGCCTGAAAAGGTGTCACCAATCTGGATGGTGCCATGGTTGTGCAGGCCGATAATGTCACCGGAAATTGCTTCTTCAACGTGGCTGCGATCCCCCGCCAGAAAGGTCACAGCATCAGCAATCTTGATGTCCTTGCCAATCCGGTTATGTCGCATTTTCATGCCTTTGGTGTAGCTACCGGAGCAAATACGCATAAAGGCAATTCGGTCCCGGTGTTTCGGGTCCATATTCGCCTGAATTTTGAAGATAAAGCCCGAGAACTTGTTCTCTGCTGGCTCCACTGTACGGGTATTGGTCTCTCGCGACTGAGGCGTAGGTGCCCACTGAACAAAATAATTCAGCATTTCACGCACACCAAAGTTGGCCAGTGCCGTTCCAAAAAAGACCGGGGTTAACTTGCCTTCCAGGTACTCCTGCAAGTCGAATTCGTAACTGGCACCACGCACCAGTTCGATTTCTTCCGACAGCTCCTCGATCAGCTCTTCGCCCAACAGCTCAATAGCCTCATCGGATTCCAACCCCTGAATCTGAACATCATCTGGCACCACGCTGGCCTGACCGGGCTGGAACACATGAATGGTATCAGTGACCAGGTTGTACACACCCTTGAACGCTTTACCCATTCCGATGGGCCAGGTCACAGGCGCGCACTTGATCTTCAGAATGGTTTCGATTTCATCCAGAACCTCAATATGATCCCGAACTTCCCGGTCCATTTTGTTGATAAAGGTGAAGATCGGCGTATCTCGCAGACGACAAACTTCCATCAATTTGATGGTTCGATCTTCGACACCCTTGGCCCCGTCAATCACCATCAACACCGAATCCACGGCGGTCAAAGTACGATAGGTATCTTCCGAGAAGTCCTCGTGCCCCGGCGTATCGAGCAGATTCACCATGCGGTCGTGATAAGGAAACTGCATGACCGAGGTTGTGATCGAGATACCCCGTTCTTGCTCCATCGACATCCAGTCAGAGGTGGCCATTCGGCCCGTCTTCTTGCCTTTGACGGTACCAGCCAACTGAATGGCATTGCCGAACAGCAACAGTTTTTCAGTAATCGTGGTTTTACCCGCATCCGGGTGCGAAATAATCGCGAAAGTACGGCGACGGCCAACTTCCGATTCAAGCGGTGATGTAGACATGAACAGATTTCTGATACGAAAAGAGAATAGGAGTAGTTGAGCCACATTCTCCTTGAATCCCTCTGAAAGCTCAAACCTGCTGATCAAATTGACCACAGTTCCCGAGACACAGAATCCCTCAAATCCGTCTTTTTTCCATTTTGTGACTGCTGGATACTGATTTTCACACCTTCCCACGCCACAGGAACGACATCATGACCGAGCATTATGAACCACCCAAAGTCTGGCACTGGAACAGCAACAACGGTGGTCAATGGGCCAGCATCAATCGTCCCACCGCAGGCGCACGCCATGAACACAAACTGCCAGTTGGCGAGCACCCACTACAGCTCTACTCCATAGCAACGCCTAATGGTCAGAAAGTCACCATCCTGTTGGAAGAGCTGCTCGCAGCCGGAGTCAGCGAGGCCGAATACGACGCCTGGTTCATCGACATCAGTACTGGCGACCAGTTTTCCAGTGGCTTTGTGGACATCAACCCGAACTCCAAGATTCCGGCCCTACTTGACCACTCGACCGACACCCCAACACCGGTTTTCGAGTCCGGTGCCATTTTGCTGTACCTGGCTGAACGCTTCGGTCATTTCTTGCCCACCGATCATGCTGGCCGTACTGAAGTGCTGAACTGGCTCTTCTGGTTACAAGGTTCAGCCCCGTATCTCGGCGGTGGTTTCGGTCACTTCTATGCCTACGCACCGACCAAAATTGAATACGCCATTGACCGTTTCAGCATGGAAGTCAAACGTCAGCTCGACCTGCTGAACCAGCGTCTGGAGGGACGCGACTGGATCGCTGCCGATCAATATTCAATCGCTGATATGGCAGTTTGGCCGTGGTATGGCAACCTCACGATTGGCCAGCAATACAACGCCGAAACGTTTCTGGACGTCAGCAGCTACCCCAACGTACAACGCTGGGCCAGACAGATTCGGGATCGTGAAGCCGTTCAGAGAGGCCGCAAGGTCAACCGTATCTGGGGTGATGACAGCGAACAGCTGCGCGAGCGCCATTCCGCTGCGGATCTGGACTGACGCTCAAACCAGCATTAAAACCAGAGCTTGAGGAACTGGCGCACTGCGGGCCAGCGACTGGCCAGCAGTGCGGAGAAAATCAGGCCACAGCCGATCATTTGCATCGAACTCATGGACTCTCCAAACCAGGCAGCGGCCAACATCGCACTCCAGACTGGCTCGGCAATCAGAATCACCGCGGCCGAGCTGGCACTGGTTTTACTCTGCCCCCAGGTTTGCAGAAAAAAGCGCGCACAGGTGGCAATCAGAATTGCCGCCAGCATCCAGCCCCAGACCTCCTGATCTGTCGCCAGCGACAACCCCGGTAAACCGTCTGCACCTTCCAGCCACAAGGCCAGCGGTGCAGTCACCATTCCCACCATGCCCAATTGAATGGCCGTCAGGGCCAGAGGACTGGTGCGCGCCGCAGCGCGGCTGTTCAGCACAAACGTACAGGCGAACAAACTCGCCGCTACCAGAAAACTGGCTTCCCCCCAACCGAAGGCAAAATCACCGTCCAACATCAGCAGCACCAGCCCCAGCAAGGCCAGCGACAAGGCAACCTTGAGCGTCGATGTCACCCGGTCGCCTATCAGCCCAATAATCAATGGCACCAGAATGACACCCAGGCTGTTCAGAAAAGCCCCGATTCCCAAGTGAGTACCGTGATGCATCCCCAGCACCCAAAACACCATGGAGACGCCAAAGCACACACCCACCAGCAAGGTTTGCCGAAAGGCCGCCAAATCAAGAGCACGAATGGCTTTCCAGCCAAAAATGCCCAAGATCAGACCCGCACAGGAAAAACGCACACTGACAAACGTGAATGGTTCAAAAACAGACAAGGCTTCTTTGGAGAAAATCCATCCGGCAGCGGCCAGTAATGTGACGATCACCAGGGCCAGATCCGCCTGCCATCCAGTGCTTTGCGCACTGACGTTATGATTCATTAGAAATGCTCTGAAAGTAATTTCCGTATCATACCAAAGAGCCACCCGCGTTACGGAGTCAGGGATAACCTGTATTTTGGCTGTGAGGCGTCGCACCACACCGCTATACTGGGCACATGAGTGACTTGAACCCCTTGCTACAACGCCTGGCCCTTTTGCAGTTATCCGTTGCTACGGTCTGGCTGCTGTTTCTGGGGTATCTGCAAAATCTGTCAGTACCGAACCTGGAACCCGCCTGGCTGCTGCTGGGGTTGTACCTGCCCATTTTATTGGCCGTCAATTGGCAAGGCGCGCGGCGCAGCATCAAACCCTGGCAATTGTTTCTCTATTTGATGCTGGAATGCCAACTGCTCACCGGCCTGCTGTTTTTTACCGGAGGCGCAACCAACCCACTCATTTCCTACTATCTGGTCTTGCTGGTACTCGCAGCCTACGGCTTGCCGGGCAGCTACGTGATCTGGATTACCCTGCTGGGGGTCGCCGACTACAGCTTGCTGAACCTCTGGTATCAGCCACTGCTACTGCCTCATCAGGCCCAGCTTGAAGGCTTGTCATTAATGGACTGGCACCTGGCAGGCATGTGGCTGACCTTCGTGATCAGCGTGGCCGTACTGACCACCCTGATTCCCTTGCTGGTACGCAGCAAGCAGCGTCAGCAGCAGGAAATCCAGCAACTGCGCGAGCAGCAGCTCAAAAATGAGCAACTGGTTGGCATCGGCACGCTCGCCGCCGGAACAGCGCATGAAATGGGCACTCCTCTGATGACCATGAGCATGTTGCTGGACGACATGGCTTCCGAGCCATTGCCTGAAGTGATTCAGGAAGACATCGACATTCTCAAACAGCAGGTTGAACGCTGCCAGACTTCGCTGCGGGCCCTATCGGAACGAGGCCGCCATGTGCGACAAACGACCCAGGTCGATGCGCTCGACTGGCTGCAACAGCAACTGCACCAATGGCAGTTGTCACACCCCAATGCGTGCTGGGAAATGGACACCCACGACCTGAGCCACGGTCAAATACGGCATTCCCCATTACTGGATCAGGCGTTGCTGAATTTGCTTGATAACGCCGCCGAAGCCGGTCAGCACACCATCCAACTCAGCTCCGGGATCGACCTGCAGCATTGGCTATTGAACATTCACCAGCCCGACCCGAACGCCGCCGAACAACTCACACAGGGCGGTTTGTTTGCCAGCGCCAAAACCGACGGCATGGGCATGGGAATGTATCTGAGCAACGCCAGCGTGGAGCAATTTGGCGGCAGTATTCATCTGCAAGCACTGCCCGACGGCAGCAGCCTGTGCCAATTGCGCCTGCCCCTCACACCCGACCAACACCGCAACACTCGATAACAATAACCCAAGGAACCCCTCCGATGAGCACACCGGCCTTTGACTGGAAAGACCCCTTCCTGCTGGAAACCCAACTGACCGACGACGAGCGAGCCGCGCGCGACACCGCCCACGACTATTGCCAGCAACAACTCCTGCCTCGCGTTCTGGAGGCCAACCGCCATGAAATTTTTCATACCGAAATCATGCGGGAAATGGGCGCACTCGGCCTGCTGGGTTGCACCCTGCCGGAACAGTACGGCGGCGCAGGCAGCAGCTACACCGTTTACGGCCTGATTGCGCGGGAAGTCGAGCGCGTTGACAGCGGTTATCGTTCCGCCATGAGTGTGCAATCGTCACTGGTGATGCACCCGATCTACGCTTATGGCAGCGAAGCACAGCGTCAGAAATACTTACCCAAGTTGGCCTCCGGCGAATACATTGGCTGCTTTGGCCTCACCGAACCCAACGTTGGTTCTGATCCCAACAACATGGAAAGCCGTGCCGAAGCAGTTGACGGTGGCTATTGCCTGAACGGTGCCAAAATGTGGATCACCAATTCCCCGGTGGCGGATGTCATGGTGGTTTGGGCCAAACTCGACGGCAAGATTCGGGGGTTTATCCTCGAAAAAGGCATGGACGGCCTGTCAGCTCCGGTCATCCAAGGCAAATTTTCCCTGCGAGCGTCGATCACGGGTGAAATCGTGATGGATAATGTGTTCGTGCCAGAAGAAAACATATTGCCCAATGTCAAAGGACTGGCCGGGCCGTTTGGCTGTCTCAACAAGGCCCGCTACGGCATCGCCTGGGGAGCCATGGGCGCAGCAGAATTCTGCTGGCACGCAGCACGCCAGTACACGCTTGATCGTATCCAGTTCAATCGCCCGCTGGCCAGCAACCAGTTAATTCAGAAAAAGCTGGCGGACATGCAAACGGAAATTTCATTAGGCTTGCAAGGCTGTCTACAACTGGGCCGCCTGATGGATAACGACGCCTGTCCGGTCGAGCTGATTTCCCTGATGAAGCGCAACAACTGCGGCAAAGCTCTGGACGTGGCTCGCCAGTCACGAGACATGCACGGCGGTAATGGTGTTTCCGATGAGTACGGCGTCATTCGCCACGTGATGAATCTGGAAGCCGTGAATACCTACGAAGGTACTCACGATATTCACGCGCTGATTCTGGGCCGTGCCCAAACCGGAATTCAGGCGTTTTTCTGAAGCCGGGCTGCGATGCTGGATGATCCTATCCAGCTCGCTTACACTGCCCAAAACATCAGCATGACACCCCAATGACCAAGAAAATTCTGATCATCGATGACGACGAGCATTTTGTTCGCACTCTGAATCGCAGCCTTAGCCGTCAGGGCCACGAGACCGCCACCGCCACTGACGCTGCCGCCGCGCGCCGACAGTGCCAGCAGTTCAAGCCCGATTGGGCTACGCTGGATTTGCGCATGGAACAGGAATCGGGCCTGAATCTGATTCCCGACTTGCTGGCCATTCATCCCGAGTTGCGCATCGTCATGCTGACCGGCTACGCCAGCATCGCCACGGCGGTTGAGGCAGTCAAACTCGGGGCTTACAACTACCTGCACAAACCCGCAACACTGAGCGAGCTACTCAAGGCCTTTGGCGAGGAAAGCAACGCAGCAACAACACCAGCACCAGAACCGGAAAACCTGATGTCTGTCGAGCGACTGGAATGGGAGCACATTCAGCGAGTTCTGACAGAGAACAATGGCAACGTCTCGGCCACTGCCCGAGCCTTGAACATGCACCGTCGTACCCTGCAACGAAAACTGCAAAAGCACGCTCCGCGTTAACAGCCACGTTCCCTGCTCGTTACTGCACGCTCTCTGCTCATTGCTGACTATTGTGCGCTATTGGAAGTAGGAATCTTCGTCAAACGTACTGAGCCAGCGACTGTGAAACACCACCATGCCAGAGATAAACATGCCGTTTATCACGCCTTCGGGAAACATCATCAATGGCAAGTAACGCAGATAGTCGTGCCAGATTTGCGCCAGAGAATAACTGCCTGATAACCAGTAACTGGCGCTGGTCACCAGATCAGAAAACGCATGGGTAAGACCAGCATTCAGAAAACCGGCAACCAGAATGTAGACAAAGGGATTGTGCGTCAGGCGCTTGTACACCAGACAATAGAACCAGAACGAAAAGGCGATGGGCAGAAAACAGCCGAACAGCAATTGATACCCCAGCATCGGCCAGTCCAGTTGGCCAATCAGTACCAGACCCATTTGAGCCAGCGTTGCAGACACAATTGTCAAACGCCACCCCATCATCAGGGTGACGGCGGTTAATGCCAGAATGTGGAAGCTCAGCCCCGGCAAGATACCGGCTTTCATCAACCAGAAAGCAGCAATCACAATCGAGCTGCCAAAGAAAAAATGCTGCGCACTGCGGTTGGCCAACAAAGCGGCCCAGTTACAGCCCCAGGCTGCCCAGATTAACCAGCCAGCAGACATCAAACCGCAGAGTATCAAAAACGCGTTCGGAAACATCGGTGCTACTCCACCAGTTCCTGACAGTACAGCAAGGCGTCTTCACGCCCTTCTGCTGTGGGGTAATAACGCGGGCGAATACCTGTTTGACAATAGCCATAGCGTTCATACAGATGAATGGCGGCCAGGTTGCTTTCCCGCACTTCCAGAAAGACACGCTCGGCACGCTGCGCCAGCGCCTTGTCGTGCACCGCCTGCAACAACTCCCCGGCATATCCCTGACCACGAAGAGCCGACGCAACAGCGATATTCAACAACTCTCCTTCACCGGCCACGACAGTGACAATCGCAAAGCCATACACATTACCCTGATGCCGCAAGGCCAGAACCGCGTTTTGCCCGACATAACGCTCCATAATAGACGTACTCCAGGGGCGATAATGACTGGCTCTTTCGATGTCCATCAAACCGGGCAGGTCACACAGCGTCGCAATCTCAATATGAGGCACGTACTTATTCTCCAGCGGGCGTAAAGTCCCAATGACGCAAATTCGACCACAGTTGTCGCTTCAACCGAGCCGTCGCCAACACCGTTTCCAATGGTTCTGAAAACACCGTGTGACGTTCACTCAAGGGGGCCGCCCAGTATTGTGCAGAAGCACCGAAACCAACCAGCGCCTTGCCACCATGATGTTCAAAAAAAGACCACTGGGCTGACAGTGCCTGACGGGCAACGGCAGCACGTTGATCTTCCTTCGGGTTTTCAATAAACGGCCAGCGAAACATCACCGGCCTGAGAGTCGCTCTGGGGTATTGCATGGCCAATGCGACCCGATCTGCAAAGCGTGAAAGCAAATCCAGTGCCGACTGATCATCAACCACCCAGACAACCGCTCCAGTCACCACAAAATGCAGCTCAAAGCGCGGTGTCGCCTGGTCAGTTTCAGCAGGAGCTGGAACCGTCTCAGGCAACGCATTCGGGGCAACAGTGACAGATTCGACATTCGCTGCCGAATCTTGCTCTGCCACTTCCGGCACATGCGCAGGTTTCGGTGGTACCACTTCCGGCGTACGGGAAGCATGTACGTGAGTGACTTCTTCCAAAGCCGCCATGGCACTGGCCTGACCATGTAGCCGCGCGCTTAACGCCAGATCATCGGTATTCTGGCGCGCGACACGGGCCTCTTCTTCGGCGGGTAATAACCGGCTGGGGGCGGCAAACGGTAATTCCTGACGAGGCACCCACACCGGGATGCCCATCGCTGCCAGATATTCCCGCCGCTGTTGCTCCCGCATCCGGGTTATACGCCGTCAGATTGAGGGTGCTGACGCTCCTTGTTCGAATACAGCAGATTCAGCGCGTGGATGTAGGCTTTGGCAGACGCCACAATGATGTCCGTGTCGGCACCGCTGCCGTTCACAATCCGCCCGCCTTTCTCCAGACGTACGGTCACTTCACCTTGCGAGTCGGTGCCCTGAGTGATGTTGTTCACTGAGTACAACAGCAGGTTGGCACCCGATTTCACAACGTCTTCAATGGCTTTCAAGGCAGCATCCACCGGGCCACTGCCTTCCGCGCGAGACTGGAATTCTTCACCGCTGTGCGACAAGACCAGCTCGGTTACGGGCTTTTCACCGGTTGCCGAACGGCTTTCCAGTGTGATCAGGCGGAAGGTATCCGGGGTTTCGTCGGCAATGGTATCAGACACCAGCGCCTGCAAGTCTTCGTCAAAGATTTCGTGCTTTTTATCAGCCAGTTCCTTGAAGCGGGCAAACGCGCTGTTCAGGGCTGAATCGCTGTCAAAGTTGACACCCAGCTCTTCCAGGCGGCTACGGAAAGCCGCACGACCGGAGTGCTTGCCCATCACCATCTTGTTCGCGCCCCAACCCACGTCTTCGGCTTTCATGATCTCGTAGGTTTCGCGGTGCTTCAGAACGCCATCCTGATGAATGCCAGACTCGTGTGCAAACGCATTGGCACCCACAATCGCCTTGTTCGGCTGTACCGGGAAACCTGTAATGGACGACACCAAGCGGGAAGTCGGCACAATGTGTGTGGTATCAACGCCGGTTTCGATATTGAACAGGTCATGACGCGTGCGCGCACCCATGACGATTTCTTCCAGAGCGGCGTTACCCGCACGCTCACCCAAACCGTTGATGGTACATTCCACCTGACGTGCGCCATTGGCAACGGCGGCCAGCGAGTTAGCAACCGCCAGACCGAGATCGTTGTGACAATGCACCGAGAAGATGGCCTTGTCCGCATTCGGGATGCGTTCGAGCAATGTGCGGATCTTCTCACCAAACTCTTCCGGGATGGCATAACCCACGGTATCCGGAATATTGATGGTGCGCGCACCGGCGTTGATTGCGGCCTCAATGATGCGACACAGGAAATCGTTCTCGGAACGCCCGGCGTCTTCACAGGAAAACTCCACATCTTCGACAAAACTGCGGGCTTTCTTGACTGCGTACACGGCCTGCTCGATCACCTGATCCGGTTGCATCCGCAACTTGTATTGCATGTGAATCGGAGAAGTCGCAATAAAGGTATGAATACGCGCACGTTCGGCCAGGGCCAGTGACGCAGCCGCTCGTTCAATATCATGATCCACCGCGCGCGCCAGGCTACACACGGTACTTTCTTTTACCGCCTGTGCGACAGCTTCAATCGAGGCAAAGTCGCCAGGGCTGGCGGCTGCAAAACCGGCTTCGATCACATCCACCCGCATTTTTTCCAGCGCCTTGCCGATGCGAACCTTTTCTTCCTTCGTCATGGATGCGCCGGGGCTTTGCTCGCCATCGCGCATGGTGGTATCAAAAATGACCAAACGATCCTGCTGACTCATGTCACTCTCCGAAAATCAAAACTGCTAAAACGTCTTTTGTGTCAATTCGGTGAAGTATACGCTCCCGAATGGCGATGGCCCATCCACTTTCTCTCTCCCGTCGATTGGGGCACAATTCCCGCCCCTCGGCGCAAAGTACGGGATATTGCTTATTTTGTGTTCGCCGGTATGATTAGGGAAATCACTTACTAGCAATCTGGCAATTGGCTGCGGTCAATCCGAGGCAGATTGGACGGCCCTGCAGGACTCTGCTGCTAACAGAGTTGGGCCAATGACAAGAAACGACAAAAAGGTCTGTAACGATGAAGGTGCTTGTAACCGTAAAACGAGTCATCGACTACAACGTCAAGGTACGTGTGAAGTCGGATAACAGTGACGTAGATCTGGCCAACGTAAAAATGGCCCTGAATCCGTTCTGCGAAATCGCAGTTGAGGAAGCGGTACGCCTGAAAGAAAAAGGCAACGCGACAGAAATCGTTGTGGCCTCCATTGGCCCCAAGGTCTGTCAGGAGCAAATCCGTACCGCACTGGCCCTGGGTGCCGACCGTGGCATTCTGGTAGAAACCGACGCAGCACCAGAGTCTCTGTCAGTTGCCAAGTTGCTGGCCAAGATTGTGGAAGAAGAAAAGCCTGACCTGATCATCATGGGCAAGCAGGCCATCGACACTGACAACAACCAGACTGGCCAGATGCTGGCCGCGTTGCTGGACATGCCTCAGGGCACCTTCGCTTCCGAAGTCAAGGTTGAAGACAACAACGTCAGCGTTACCCGTGAAGTGGATGGCGGCCTGCAGACTGTTGCACTGAATCTGCCTGCGATCGTTACGACCGACTTGCGTCTGAACGAGCCTCGTTACGCTTCCCTGCCGAACATCATGAAAGCCAAGCGCAAGCCATTGGCCGTCAAGACTCCGGCTGACCTGGGTGTTGAAGTCAAGGAACACACCAAGGTACTGAAAGTCGTACCACCAGCCGAGCGTCAGGCAGGCATCAAGGTTGCCAGCGTTGATGAGCTGGTCGACAAACTGAAAAACGAAGCGAAAGTAGTTTAAGGGGGCGATCACATGACTATTCTGGTAATTGCAGAACACGACAACAGCACCCTGAAAGGTGCCACCCTGAACGCCGTAACGGCGGCGACAGAAATGGGTGATGAACTGCACCTGCTGGTTGCTGGTAGCAACTGTGGTGCGGCGGCTGAAGCCGCTGCTCAGGTTGCCGGTGTCAGCAAGGTACTGGTTGCTGATGCAGCCGCCTACGAACACCAACTGGCTGAAAACGTTTCCAAGCTGATCGTTGAACTGGCGGGCAACTACAGCCACGTCGTTTCACCGGCGACCACCAACGGCAAGAACTTCATGCCTCGCGTGGCAGCATTGCTGGACGTAGCACAACTGTCCGACATCACAGCTGTTGAATCTGCGGATACGTTCCAGCGTCCAATCTACGCCGGTAACGCCATCGCGACGGTTCAGTCTCTGGACAGCATCAAGGTCATCACCGTTCGTAGCACGGGCTTTGATGCCGCTGCTGCTGAAGGTGGTTCGGCGGCGATTGAAGCACTGGATTCCGAGCAAGATGCCGGTAACTCCCGCTTCGTCAGCGAAGAAATGGCCAAGTCTGACCGTCCTGAGCTGACTGCTGCAGACGTGGTGATCTCCGGTGGTCGTGGCATGGGCAACGGCGAAAACTTCGCCATTCTGGAGACGCTGGCTGACAAGCTGGGCGCTGCCGTCGGTGCATCCCGTGCAGCAGTTGATGCGGGCTTTGTACCGAACGACATGCAGGTTGGTCAGACCGGTAAAATCGTTGCTCCTAACCTGTACATTGCGGTTGGTATCTCCGGTGCCATCCAGCACCTGGCAGGTATGAAAGATTCCAAGGTAATTGTTGCCATCAACAAGGACGAAGAAGCCCCGATCTTCTCCGTCGCCGACTACGGTCTGGTTGCTGATTTGTTTGAAGCGGTTCCTGAACTGGAACAGAAGCTGTAAACACACTGAACGCCTGACGGCTGAGGATGGCCAAACCACTCCTCTTTTTACCCGGCCTTGAGCCGGGTTTTTTACGCCTGAAATCCAGATATTCAGGCCGCTGGCTGCTGACCGCTGTATTCCGCCACAATCTGGTTTACCCAATCTTCAATGCGCTGATCCGTCAGCTCGAATTGCTGGTCTTCATCCACCGCCAGACCACAGAACAGCTTGCCATCCTGTACCAGCGCTTCGGATGCTTCAAAGTCATAACCATCGACTGACCAGAAACCGATAAAGCGCGCCTGACTGCCCTGCAAACGCTGATACAGCCAGCCCATGGCATCAAGGAAATAATCACCGTAGCCAAACTGGTCACCGAGGCCATACAGGGCGATGGTTTTGCCACTCAGTTCCAGCGACGTCAGCATGGCTTCAACATCTTCCCAATCGGCCTGAATGCCGCCAAAGTCCCAGGTTGGAATCCCCAGAATCAGCAGATCCGCCTGATCGAAGGTCTCGGTATCCGCATCGGTTACGTTGGTGACACTGGCGGAGGCACCGTGCTGTTCCAGTTGAGTCACGATACGCCCGGCAATTTCCTCGGTATTGCCGGTATCGGTGCCAAAAATAATCTCAACCTTTGCCTGTTCAATGCTGCTCATATTGATCTCATGGTCTTAATAAAAATAAAGCCTAATAAATTAACAGATAATCATTATCATTTTCAAACACACAAAAGCGGACACACTGATCGTATTGACCGAACGTATGTTGTGTACACTCAGATCACCCAACCGATCGAATAAAAAACCAGCACATTCAGGGACTACTCAATGAATCGCAATGCATCCAGCCTGATGGCTATCGTATTTATCGTTGTACTGATGAGCGGCTTGGCACTGGTGTTTTCCAGCAACCCATCCACTCCAGCCGGACACGAAGGTTATGTGTACGAAGAACCACGCCTGTTCGGAAGTGGCGGCTACCAGGACAGCATTCAAGGGCCAGCCAACTATGGCATTTCCCTGATGCGTAACCGGGTGATCAATATTGATATGCGCCCTGGCACCTACACCGAAAACTTCCACATTCTGGCCAGGGACGACCTCAATATCAGCTTCGATTTCCACACCATCATGGCCGTCAACAGCGGTACAGTTCAGCAAGTGGTTGAACAATACGGTGGCGAAAAGTGGTATCAGCGTTACGTCAAGGAAACCCTGCGAACCTACGTTCGGGATGCCGCTCAGCAGTTCGACAGTAACGCACTCAAAACCCAGCGAGAGGCCATCGCCAAGGCGGTGTTACAAAAGCTGCAGGTATATCTGGAAACCACGCCGTTTCAGGTACGTCAGGTGGTGGTGGGTGATATTACCTATCCGAAAATTGTCGCCAGTGCGGTAGAAAAGAAACTGGCTGCCCAGCAACTGCTGGCAGAAAAAACGACTCAGAAAGAGATCGCTCAGAAAGATGCTGAAATTCGCATCGAAGAAGCCAAAGGCATCGCCCAGGCCCAGAAGATTATTAACGCCACGCTGACTGCAAACTACCTGCAACATGAAGCCATTAATGCCCAGCTCAAGATGGCCGAGTCCCCCAACCACACCACGGTGTACATTCCTGTCGGCACCAATGGCATTCCTCTGGTCAAGGGAACACGCTGAATCAGAACACGATCCAGCCAATCACACCGCTGCCCAGCACCACCAGCCAGGCGGGCAGCTTCCAGACCATCAACGCAATCAGCGCCAGCAGTACCATCACAAAATCCGCCGATGTGTGCACCGCACTGGTCCAGACCGGGTTATAGAGCGCTGCCAGCAGAATACCGACAACAGCGGCATTCACACCCGCCAGCGCTGCTTGCAGGCGTGCGTCTGAACGCAGTTGTTCCCAGTACGGCAAGGCTCCGGCAATCAGCAAAAACGATGGCAGGAAGATCGCCACCAGACAGAACAAACCGCCCAGCAGGCCACCGGCAAAGACAGTATTACCTTCTGCCGCCGTACCCAGAAACGCCGCAAAGGTAAACAACGGCCCAGGAACAGCCTGAGCCGCACCGTAACCGGCCAGGAAAGCATCGTTCTCTACCCAGCCGGTCACAACGACTTCGCTTTGCAACAAAGGCAACACAACGTGACCACCACCAAACACCAGCGCACCGGCACGATAGAAGGCATCAAACAGATTCAGTGCGGGGTTGTTGGTAATCGCTGCCAGTAATGGCAAACCGGCCAACAGCACGAAGAAGGCAATCAGCCAGCGCTTGGCGTGGGTACGGCTGGTTTTGATCGGCAGAAAGTCCTCCGGGTCTCGCGCATCCGGGGTGATTTTCCACAGCCCAACCAGTCCGGCCAGAATGATCACCAGCACCGGCGTCAACACCGATGGCAACAGCAGCACCACAGCCGCCGCCAGCGCCATCAGAGACACCTTCAGCTTGCCAACACACAAACTGTTACCCATCCCCCAGACGGCCTGGGCCACAACGGCCACCGCCACCACTTTCAGACCTTGCAACGCACCTGACGGAAATGACTCCCCCAGAGAGGTAATACTCAACGCCAGCGCAATCAGCACCAGTGCCGACGGCAACGTAAAGCCCAACCAGGCAGCAGCGGCTCCGGCATAACCGGCACGCGACATGCCCAACCCCAAACCCACCTGACTGCTGGCCGGGCCAGGCAAGAACTGACACAACGCCACCAGATCGGCATAACTGCGATCTGACAACCAGCGGCGACGCTCGACAAACTCTTCCCGGAAATACCCCAGGTGGGCCACCGGGCCACCAAATGAGGTTAATCCCAGACGCAGAAAAACCAGAAAAACTTCACGGAATTGCTGCCAGCACGATGAAGTACCGGCATTGGTTTCAACAGACGAATCAGACATGGTGCTCCCCCAGACAGCACGGATAAAACTGGCCGGTATAGTAACAGGCCAGTGTGTCGCTGCCAGAGTTGCCGTCCAATCAGATCGTATGAATCTTGAACCCGAACGAAACAATCGTGGGTAGCGCCTTAACCTCCTCACGGCTGCTGTAATCTCCGCTGTACTCGTAGCCTTCCACGTTGTTCTGGCCATACAGGTTGATGGCTTCCACGTAGAAATCTGTTGGCATGCCAAACAACTCCATGCTGCGGTCTGCCCGCACGTCCAGTGCGTGTTGCATGGGTAAACGCTCGGAGTTCAGATCACCGTAGACCGGCTGGTAGGCGTTCTGATCCGGGTCAAAGGAAGCTCCTTCGACTGGCGTAATGAGCTGACCACTTTGCATGCGCCACTTCATCCCCAGGTTCCAGGTGTCGTTCCATTGATAGTTGGCCACCATGTTCACAATCAGGGGCTGATCGGTTTGATAACGGAAGCTCTTGTCGGTGATTTCATTCTTACGGAAGGTGCGGGAGTAAGCCACCGACAGCCAGCCATACCAGTTGTCAGTAATGTCCTTGTTGATGAACAACTCCATACCATAGGCACGGCCCGTCGCATCGTTGGTGTATTTCGGGAGCGCCAGGTATTCCTCTTCGTTCAGGCCCGGATACACCGACTCGTCCTGTCGTGCCAGAATCAGCTTGTCCATGGTCTTGTAATACACATCCACGCGCGCCAGCAAACTGTCACTGTACTGGTATTCCAGCCCGGTTTCGTAATGGGTGGACTCCGGCTGTTTCAGGTCTTGATTGCCCGTGGTTGGGGAATAGGAGAAGAAGTCATTCGGCAGTTTGTGATAGTTGCCATACGCCGTCTGCCAGGCCCAGTCATCCAGGAACTGCCAGCGGGTCTGCAGCTTGGGCTGCAGAAAGCTCTGCTCGGTGTAGTCATCCCAGGAATAGAGCACGCCGGGTGTGACAGTGAAGGTATCCGAAACCACCCATTCATCGGTCAGAAAGACATCGGCGTTAAGTACATCAAAATGCTCGCTGATCACCAGCTCTTCTTTACCGGTACTGGCACGGCAGTCGGGCTGGAATTCGTCACACGGTGGAATCTGCAACTTGCCGGTGGCATCAATATCCCGATCCACCAGATGCACGCCCCACATCAACGTATGATCGGCACTGACAGCGCGGCTGAATTCTGTGCGAATGCCCTGATCGACGGTATTCACATCAATCCGGTTGTTATGGCCGAGACGGAAACGAAAGTTCTGATCCAGCCGATACAAGCCCGCTTTGTGGGTCATCCCCGACTCGTAGAAGTGCTCCCACAACAGCCCCTGACTGTGAAACTGATTGTAGTACTCAATACCACCCGACAATTCCGGGTCTTGTTCGACTTCATCGGAATCCTCGTCAAACAGCACCCCGGCCTTGTCTCGTGCGCCCATGGCCTGAATGCTGACCTTGTCCCGATCCCAGCGCCACTGGTACTTGCCCTGATAATCGTAGAATTCCGGCACGGTAGTGAGCGAGAAGTCTTCCTCATCCATCAGGTTCTTGATGTAGTACTGAAACAGGCTCTGACGTGCCGAGAGAAAACCGCCATCGTCTTCATCGCCGGTTTCCAGAAATACACCGGCACGCAGCAAGCTCAGATCCACAATCGCCTGGCTGGTGGCGTAAGGATCGCGGGAGTTGGCTTCGATCACAGCGGCACTGACGTTGTTGTATTCGGCCCCAAAACCGGCACTGTCGAGCTTGAAATCCTGCACCGTGTTATCACTGAGAATGCTGCTGCCATCAACGTGGAAGACATAGCCCACCGGCAGAAAATCCACGATGTAGAGATTCTCTTGCGGTGAAGACCCTCGTACCGCTGGCTCACCGCCACCCCGGCCACTGGTGAAAGTGACACCGGGCAGCGACGCAATTGCACGCATTGGGTCGTTACCAGCACCGGCCACTTGAACCAGGCGTTCGGTCTTCACCTGAGTCAGGGTTTCTTTTTGACCCAGCACCACAATCTCTTCCATGTCCTGTGTCGATTCCAGAGTGCTGTCATCATCGGCCCAAGTCTGGGGAGCAGCCACACACAACGCCGCTGCCAGCGCCATCACCAGAGGCTTGCGTGGAAAATCGGGAGCCTGCCTGTCCATCCTGTTACCACCTTTGAATAATATGTCCTGAAGATGGTGGCTATTGTGGGCAGTCTGATGATTGATTTCGTGAGGGCAAGTGTTCGGATTCTTTATCAACAACGTCAACAACGGCCCGGTTTGTTATGAAATGTTATCCGCGCCAGCACAGCGAAAAACAGGCACCGCCCAGAGCCGACTTGCCAATGCGAGCTTCGCCCTGATGCCGCCGGGCAATCTGGGCAACAATGGCAAGACCGAGGCCAAAGCCACCGGTTTCCCGGTTGCGGCTTTTATCCGCCCGGACAAAGGGATCAAACAGGTTTGGCCAGTCGTTCTCGGGGACGCCTGGGCCATCGTCTTCTACTCGTAAACAGGGATACAAGCGCCCGTCTTCCATTAGCCAGATCAACTGCACCTGAATACGCTGGCGAGCATAACGCACGGCGTTCAGTAACAGATTGTCCAGCGCGCGGGCCAGTGCTTCCGCATTAAAGGCAATATCACGATCCTCATCCGGCAACACCAGCGACATCGACAAGCCATGCTCGCCAATCAGGCGCTCCTGCTGCTGCATAAACTGCCGGTGCCATTGAGCCAGCCAGACTCCCAGCGGCTGCTCCTGAAGTTCCAGCTCCAGCGTGGCTCGCTCAAAACGGGCGTAGCTGAGCAGCTCGGATACCAGTTTTTCCAGTTCCTGAGCATCTTCGGCAATGCTGTCAAAGCTGTGGTGCAACTCGGTGGGATCGTTCAGGGTCTGGGCGTAATCGAGTTCAAAACGGATGCGAGACAACGGCGTGCGCAGTTCGTGCGAAACCGCGTTGGTCAGATGCTTGTGGCTTTCGACCAGATTCTGTATCTGGTTGGCCATGCGATTAAAATCATTATTCAGATGCCCAACCCGAAAGCGCCCTGCCATGCTGGCCCGCACACTCAGATCACCCTGACCAAAGTGCCGTGTTACCCGGCTCAGGTGCGCGATACGCCGCTGTACCGTCAGTGCCCAGAGCACCACCAGCAAAATCAGAAACAGCGACCCGCCCAGCATCACCATCACAAACACCTGGGTCAGCGAATCTACCGTGGCCACCGGCCCGACATGAATCAGCAAGCCGGTATTTGGCAAACGCTTTAACAACACGCCATCACCAACATCTCGTACCCAGATTTCCCCCCGACTCAGCACCGCCTCTCCATGCGGAGAAATCACCAGTTCGCTTTCAGGCACCAGATTGATGGGGATGTTAGGGCCAGACATCTTCTCCAGATGCTCCGGCCAGGTAGCTGGATCATGCTCCTGCAACACGGTTTCTATCAGATAGAACGCCCCCTGAAAATCACCAATGGCATCTTCCGCTACTTCTTCTTCCGCAACGACATGTAACACCAACTCCATCAGCGGGTCGTACAACAGCGCATAAAAAAACAGGATCAGATACAGCGGCAGAAAAATCCGAAACATGGGCAACCCGCATCAAAAAAGAGTCATCGCAGTGTAGCCTGCAAGCTGACGAATGAAGGGAGATGGAAGTGTTATGGATTGTAATGGGAGCCGATCACGCCGTTACCAGGCATCTGGCACGAACAGATAGCCTTTGGCACGAACCGTAATAATGCGCCGAGGCTGTGACAGGTTATCACCCAGCTTGCGCCTTAATGCCGAGACTTTCACATCCACAGAGCGATCCAGACCATCATACTCAATGCCGCGCAAGTGCCGCAGCATGGCTTCACGGCTGACAATCTCTTCCGAGCGATTGGCCAGCAGATGCAGCACATCGAATTCCGCTGGCGTCAGAGGCACTTCATCGCCATTCAATTCCACCACTCGCTGCAGCGGGTGCAAGGTCAGGGAACCAAACACCACGGGGGCATTTTTGCCGAGCGCCGGGGCTTCCGGTGCGGTTGTCTTCAGCGTTACAGGAGAGACTTTCAAAGCCGCCTGTTTGCGCAGCAGCAATTTGACATGCGCCAGCAACACCCGCGGATGAATCGGCTTGATCAGGAAATCGTCCGCGCCCAGCTCCAGCCCGGCGACGTGATCCATATCGTCTTCGCTGGCGGTCAGCATCAGAATCGCTCCCTGATAATGCGCCCGCACCGCCCGGCAAATATCAAAGCCATCGGCCCCCGGCAGCATCAAATCCAGAATCACCACATCCGGCTGTTCGGTCTGAATCTGTTCAATCGCTGCCAGGCCGTTGTTCTGGATCGTCACGTCATAGTGATAGCGCGTCAGAAAGCGCTCAATTTGTGACGACAGCTTGGCGTCATCCTCCACCACCAGAATGCGTGCCATTGATGCTTGCTCCACCGCTTCCATATCACCACTCATTACAAAGGATTACACCGAGCAATATATCACTTACCAACCACAGGCAGAACGACACCCATTCCCTCGGCATGATGGTTCCCAACACGACGGCCATGGCACCTCGGTAGCCATTCGCCCGACGCACATTCTCATATTGATGATTCGATCAAGGAACTGACCATGAAAGCACCGACCCTCTTTCTCTCCTCGCACACCACTCACACCTCCAGCGCCCGGGAGATCTGGCCACGCCTTTCCAACACCCGACCTGCCCTGAAACCGCTGGCCATCGCCTTGCTGGGAACCACCTTGCTGAGTGCCTGTGGCAGCGACGATGACACGTCGAAAAAAGTGAATAACAGCGAACTGGTTGGCACCTGGATTGCTGCTGAAGACGGTCAGGCTCTGAAAGTGGAATCCAATAAACTTACCGGCTATCAATTCACGTCAGACCATTGCCTGACCGATAAATCGGCTACTGGAAATCAGGCCGATCTGAGTAAACAAGGCTGGGCGCTGAATGCCGATAAAACGACTCTGACTCTGAAAACGAACCACCTCGGCACCCGCTACATTGATACCCGCTACCAGAAAGCCGACCAATTGCCCGCTCAGTGTGCCGACGACAAGCTGCTGACCCAGCACTTTGAAGACGACTTTGAAGCCGATCCGACGCGTGATTATCAGATTTTCTGGGACACCTTTAACGAATACTATCCAGCCTTTGAACGTCGTGGCGTCAATTGGAATGCCACCTACACGGCATTTTCCGGGCAAATTACCGCCCAGATGACCGAACTCCAGTTCTTTGAAGTGCTGGCCAAGATGGTTCTGCCACTGAAAGACAGCCATATTTCACTGGAAAATGGCGATGCCAGTGCGTCTGCTATGCGCGGTGAAACCTTCGATGATCGCCTGCTGGCTGAATTTCTGGAAAGCGATCAGGTCGATGGTGCCATCGACACCGAAGCCGAACATCAGGCATACGTCAGTTACGTCACGGCCCAATATCAATTGATGAACGAAATCCGTACCAGCTATGCCACCAACACCATCAAGCAGGCCGCCAACGATGAACTGCTCTGGTACAAAGTCGACCGGGATGGATCATCGGCTGGTGTGTTGATTATCAACGCCATGAGCGGATTTATTGATGGCAGCACGGAAGACCCTGAGTCCTTCGAAGAGGCCAAAACAGACCTCAACGCCCTGCAAGCTGCCATTACCCAAATACTGACGGATGTACAGGACACCGACGGTTTGATCATCGACCTGCGTGATAATCCGGGCGGTAATGATTTCTCCAGCCAACTGCTGGTGCGCCACTTCCTCGACACCGAACGCACGCTGTACAGCAAGCAATCACGGCTGGGTAACGACCGGACTGACCCTGAAATGGTGCGCCTGTCGCCAGCCGAGCTGACCTACACCAAACCGGTTGTGATTCTGACCAGCCCGATGACCGAAAGCGCCGCTGAAGTCTTTACACTGGCCATGAGCGCACTGCCACACGTGACAGTGATCGGTGAACGCTCTCAGGGCGCACTGGCCGACACTCTGGAAAAACAACTGCCAGGCGGCACCCGTTTTTCTCTGGTGAACGAATACTACTTGTCCAGCAACGGCGACTGGTACGAAGGCCAGGGCATTCCGGTGGCCGCCGAAATTCCGTTTATGACACTGGAAGAACGTGAGGAAGAAGAAGACTTCGGACTGGAAGCCGCCTGGGAAGCCATCACCGAATAAGCCACCCTTCTGCCGATACCTGCTGGCAACCGTCAGCAGGTTCTTTCCATTCATACAGGACAGGTTCAATGCAGACCGTATTACTGGCCGGAGGAACTGGCTATCTCGGTAATCATCTCTGGCAGCAACTGCTGGATTCCGGCTACAAGGTTCGGGCGCTGGTCAGGCATCCCGGCAAGGTTGACCCACTGCGCAAACGACTGTCTGACGTTCGCCAGACCGAGATCACACAACCAGCAGAGCTGGCGGGGTGCTGTGATCAGGTGGACGTCGTGATCTCCAGTCTTGGCATCACCCGCCAACGCGATGGCCTGACCTACATGGACGTCGACTATCAAGCCAACCTCAACCTGTTGGACGAAGCCCGCCGCAGCGGTGTGAAACAGTTTATTTACGCCTCGGTACTGAACGGTGAGCGTTTTCGTCACCTGAAAATCTGTGCCGCCAAAGAACGCTTCGTCGATGCATTAAAACAGTCTGGCCTCGATTACCGAATTATTCGTCCCAACGGCTTTTATTCCGACCTAGGCGAATTTGTTCATATGGCACAGAAAGGCTGCATCTATTTATTTGGTGATGGCGAATACCGCACCAACCCGATTCATGGCGCAGATCTGGCCAAAGCCATTGTTGAGCAAATTGACCAGCCATCCGGTGAACTGCCCATCGGCGGCCCACAAACACTGACTCATAACGACATCGCCAGACTGGCGTTTGCTGCCGCTGGCAAACCGGTCAACATCACCTATATTCCGAATTGGCTGAGCCAGACAGCGCTGTTCCTGCTGAGAAAAACCACCTCCGTCCAGACCTACGGGCCAATGGAATTTTTTATGACGGTGATGGTCGCCAATATGCTGGCACCGGAGTGTGGGGAAATATCCATCGAAAGTTACTTCAATCAGTTGAACAGCGAACGGTTAGACAACAAAGAAAACTGATCAATTTTGGTATGATTCAGCCCTTCCATTCTCCAATAGTGACACCTTATGCCCGGCCCACGTATTTACACCGAACAACCTATCGCCATTCATGATCTGATGACTCTGGAAGATCAGGCCAGCCAGCATCTGTTGCGGGTACTACGGATGTCCGACGGCGATGCTGTCAGGTTGTTCAATGGCGATGGCCGTGAATATCAGGGGGAGCTGGAAGGCTGTTCCAAAAAGATCGCACAGGTTCGTATTGGTAGCATCAATCATACCGACGCACCTTTGGCCCTGAGCCTGAATCTGGGGCAGGTGATTTCCAAAGGGGATCGCATGGATTTTGTGGTTCAAAAAGCCACGGAGCTGGGCGTTAGTCGCATCGTGCCGTTATGGAGTGAGCGCTGTGATGTGCGTCTGAAAGGTGATCGGCTGGAGAAGAAGATCGAGCACTGGCGCAAGGTCGCCATTTCCGCCTGTGAACAATGTGGTCGCAACCACGTTCCCGAGATTGCTGCACCGCTGGAGTTTACCAATTGGCTTGAACAGGCCAGCAGTGACCTGAAGCTGGTGCTGCATCCTCATAACCAGAAGCCGCTGGGACAGCATACTCCGCCGGGATCAGTGGATATTGCCATTGGGCCGGAAGGCGGCTTTACAGATACTGAAATTGAGCTGGCCCAGCAAGCTGATTTTGAAGGCCTGTTGTTGGGGCCGCGTATTCTGCGAACGGAAACCGCAGCCCTGACAGCACTGTCAGTGCTGCAGTATCAGTGGGGCGACTTCTGATCATGTGTTCTGAGGCTAATCATCCAGAGTCAGATGGAAAGCTCCCCAATCCAGATAACTGGCCAGCACAAACACCATCATCAAACTGGCCAGCCACCAACTGGCCATGTTCGCCAGCTCCGGTTTTCCGGCAACCCAGCAAATCAGCATCACCGGCACCAGAATCACCTGCATAAGAACCACCGGCGCACGAAGCCACAGACTCGGGGTGTTTAACACACCATCTTTGCGCCAGCCCCACTGGCGCTGCACCAGCCGGGTTTGCAGATACAACTGAATACCCACAAACCCCGCCATAAACACGTAGTGCGCTGCCCAGGGAAGTTGATCGACTTCGGGTCGCAATACCGACACCGAAATGATCAGACACGCTGCTACCGCAAATCCGAGCGCGGTCAGCCAGGCGCTGTAGTCATTAGCGACACCCGGCTCTACATCGGCAATCCAGCTGCGCATCGCATACCACCAGAATGCCAGTAACATGGCACCGGGCAACAAACCGGCACGGTACACAAACGACAAGGGATCGGGAACGCCCAGCTCCGAAAGGCCCACACAACCGCTCAGCAATGGAACGCAGGCTTCCGGGCGAGACTGATTCAACAAAATTAACGCACCCACCAGCCCAAACACTCCGAAAACCACCGTAGAGACCGCCAACGCCCGAGGCAAATTCATACGCATGTTCATAGTTGGCCTCCTGCTGCCGTTGTCTGTGCTTGCTCCAGTCGCATCAGGCGGAACGCTTTCCAGTCAGAATAGCTGGTCAGATAGAACAGCGAGCAGAGCGTGGCAATCCACCACTCGGAAGTATTGATCAGCCAATGCGTTTCCTTACCCAGAATCAACGCCCCGATCAACACCACCAGAATCAGAACCTGGACAACAGCCAGCAGCATCTTGGCTGAAATGCGAAATCCGGTTGTGGACAACACATCTCGATGCCGCCACATATACAGCGTCATAATGATTTGGCAGACAGACGTGAAAACGAAGAACACCACCGCCGTGATGGAGTGAAAATTCCACAATCCCCGATGATCACTGCTGGGCACCATGTTCTCTCCCAATATCACCATCGAAGCCACCAGCGTCAGGCTGGCCAGAGACGCCACCCAGATCAGCAGTTTGATGCCCCAGCCAGGATCAGGGTCTTTCACATCCTTGAGCCAGATGTGGGTGCAATACCACCAGAGCACAAACACCATCGCCGAACTGACGATGCCACCGCGCAGCACATATGCCCCCGGATAATAAATGCCCGTGGCTGTAATCGTAGTGCAACCATCAATGTAAGGATTGCACCAGTCAACGTGACCACCAGCCGCCGACAACAAATAACTGACCGCAAACGTCAGCAGCGGCAACACAGCCGCCACCAGACACACTCGTTGAGGAACTGTAATACGCAAAACCAACCTCCCTGTTCTTGCTAATATGGAGTGAGAAATAAACTCAGCTTGTCAGGCGAACGGATTTCCAGTCCCACCAGGACGACAGGAAATAACAACCGATAAACGCGGTTGCCCACCATTCAATGATGCGCTTGCCATGACTCATTTCGATGCCAATGGTTACGCCTGCGAAAGCGATAAACTGGAACCATAATAAACCGATCAATAGAGTTTTAAACCAGAAAGATGGGACATTAAACCCCTGTTTTCGGGCTTTGAAGATCAACACATAGTTGATGGTCAGCGCAATCAGCATGCCCTGAAAGAACAGATTGGCTCCACGAACATGCACTCCCCAATGAGTGGCACTTTTTTCTGGCAGCAAAACAGCGGTTCCAGCCAGCAATCCCAAAGCCCCCAGAGATCCGAAGAACACCATCACCCGACGGCTGATATTGCCCGAAACCGGCTTGAGCCAGGAGGCCATTACCTGCCACCAGAACAGAAAGAACACACACGCAGCGACCATTCCTCCCCGGAAAATAAACCCGGCATCGCCTTTCATTCCGGTGTGAGTAATGTCGGTACAACCATCCAGAAACGGATTACAAACCGGGGCCGTGCCCTGGGAAATGGCCACCGCATAGGTGATTGCAATGGTACCCATCGACAGCACAAAGCTGCTTAGTGCGACGTATTGTCCGAATGACATGCCTACCTCAAAGATTGCAAAGAATATCGGTCAGTCAGCGGGCAAGATGCCCACTCAAGAGGCCATCATATCGCCGGGATTGTGAATGCCAAGCCAACACTCGCAAGTTCATCGGCGATTGCTCGGTGGTGTGTTGTCTATGGATCAGAACGGAGGGAGATGAGGAAAATATAACGATCAAATCAGAAGCCGCCCTTCTGTTGAAACCCTGACAGAAACTTCAACAGAGAGAGCGTGGACGGCTCCTGATGTCAGACCTTAGCCTGCTTTGGCAGCCGCCAGAGCCTGCTCAATATCGGCCATGATATCGTCAACGTTTTCGATACCAATCGACAGGCGAACCAGATCCTTGGAGACACCGGCAGACGCCAGTTCTTCTTCGTTCAATTGACGGTGCGTGGTGCTGGCCGGGTGACACGCCAGAGATTTGGCATCACCAATATTCACCAGACGCTTGATCATCTGCAGTGCATCGATAAAGCGAGCACCACCTTCTTCACCACCAACAATGCCGAAGCTCAGGATGGACGATGGACGTCCCTGAGAGTAAGTCTTGGCCAGTTCATGATACTTGCTGTCTGGCAGACCGGCGTAGTTCACCCAGCTTACCTGTTCGTGCTGGCTCAGGTACTCCGCCACTTTCTGGGCGTTTTCGCAGTGACGATCCATACGCAATGGCAGGGTTTCCAGACCTTGCAGAATCTGGAAGGCGTTCATTGGCGACAGTGCCGCGCCCATGTTACGCAGCGGCACAACGCGCGCACGGCCAATAAAGGCTGCTGGGCCAAGCGCGTCGGCGTAGACCACACCGTGGTAAGACGGATCAGGCTCGTTGAATTGCGGGAAGCGTGGGTTGTCTTTCCATGGGAAGTTACCGGAATCAACAATCGCGCCAGCAATGGTGGTGCCGTGGCCACCGATGTATTTGGTCAGTGCGTGAACCACAATGTCAGCGCCAAACTCAAACGGACGACACAGGTATGGCGTGGGGACAGTGTTATCCACGATCAGTGGTACACCGTGCTTGTGGGCCATATCAGCCAGAGCCTTGATATCAACAATATTGCCCGCTGGATTGCCAATGGACTCACAGAATACCGCTTTGGTCTTGTCGTCGATCAACGCTTCCAGAGCCGCAATGTCCTCACCCGGAGCCATGCGTACTTCAATGCCCTGCTGTGGCAGTGTGTGAGCAAACAGGTTGTAGCAGCCACCGTACAACTGGCTGACACTGACAAAGTTGTCACCCACGCGTGCCAACGTCTGAATCGTGGCGGTAATCGCTGCCATGCCCGATGCCATACACAGCGCACCAATGCCACCTTCCAATGCAGCCAGACGCTTTTCCAGCACGTCATTGGTCGGGTTCATAATACGGGTGTAGATATTGCCCTGCTCTTTCAGATCAAACAGATCGGCACCATGCTGGGTATCACGAAAGCTGTAAGACGTCGTCTGATAGATCGGTACGGCAACCGAACGGGTTGTCGGGTCGTCCTCAAAACCGGCGTGAATGACCTGAGTTTCAAATTTCATCCGATGGTATCCTTCTTGTTGTTGTCTGTGTCGTTCTCTGTTCAGCCCGCATATCCGTTTCAGGACGGGCAAGCCAATGGTGACAAAGTGTATCAATTGCAGGCTCAGACGAATAATTCCATTTGCGGAATACACCGCCTTTCCAAGTAACAACACCAGCATCATTATGGCCAAGAAAAAAACCGCTTATGTCTGCAGCGATTGCGGCGCTGATCATTCCAAATGGCAAGGTCAATGCACCGGCTGCGGTGCCTGGAACACCTTGCGGGAATTTGTCGTATCAAACGCCAAAACGCCTGAGCGCTCAGCTCGCTTTCAGGGCTATGCCGGACAAGACAACGACAGCGGCATTCAGATGCTGTCTGACGTCAACCTGACCGAAGTACCTCGCTTCAGCTCCGGGATGCAGGAGTTCGACCGAGTGCTGGGTGGCGGCCTGGTGCCCGGTTCGGCCATTCTGATTGGCGGCCATCCGGGCGCGGGCAAGTCCACGTTATTGCTCCAGACCATGTGCGCTCTGGCCAACCAGATGAAAGCGCTGTACGTAACCGGCGAAGAAAGCCTGCAGCAAGTGGCCATGCGAGCCAAACGCCTGGGCTTGCCGATGGATCAGCTCGGTATGCTGAGCGAAACCAGTGTCGATGCATTGATACACAAGCTCCAGCAGCATCAGCCTCGGGTGGTGGTGGTTGACTCGATTCAGGTCATGCACGTCGAAGGTGTCGAGTCCGCGCCCGGTAGTGTCTCCCAAGTGCGTGAAAGTGCCGCGCTGCTGACTCGCTTTGCCAAACAAACCAACACCGTGATGTTGCTGGTGGGCCACGTCACCAAAGACGGCACCCTGGCAGGCCCCAAGGTACTGGAACATATGATCGACTGTTCGATCATGCTGGAAGGCTCCAACGACAGCCGTTATCGCACCTTGCGGGGCATCAAGAACCGCTTTGGTGCCATCAACGAACTGGGCGTGTTTGCGATGCTCGATACCGGTCTCAAGGAAGTCAAAAATCCCAGCTCCATTTTCCTCAGTCGCAGTGATGAAGAAGCGCCGGGCAGTGTGGTCATGGTGATCTGGGAAGGTACGCGCCCGCTGCTGGTGGAAATTCAGGCTCTGGTGGACGACAGCCATTTTGGCCATCCCAAACGAGTTGCCGTCGGGCTGGATCAGAATCGTATGAATCTGCTGCTGGCTGCACTGCACCGCCACGGCGGCGTTCATCTAGGCGATCAAGATGTCTACATCAACGTCGTTGGCGGCGTTCGGGTGAATGAAACCAGTGCTGATCTGGCGCTGTTGCTGGCGGCTCTGTCGAGCTTCCGCAACGTGGCACTCTCTCAGGACTTGATTGCCTTCGGTGAAGTCGGCCTGTCGGGCGAAATCCGCCCGGTTCCCTCTGGTCAGGAACGCATTAAAGAAGCCGCCAAACACGGCTTCAAGACTGCCATCGTGCCCAAAGCCAATATGCCTCGGAAATTACCTGAGGGCATGAAAGTGATTGGTGTGGAACGCTTACAAGAAGCGCTGGAATTTGGCTTTTAGCATCCGTAAGATGCCTACAGTTGTCTAGCTCTGTAGGCATTTAAACATGTAAATGCAACATGCATGTTTTATTATTTTCAAATATACAAATAACAACCCCATTATCGGTGCAGTTTAAAGGAGATAAAAATGGAGCAATTTAACGCCGACAACTTCCTGACATTCACCATAGGAATAATAGTATTTTTTATTGGCCTGAAAATCAATAAAAGCATCTCTTTTTTGCGGACCTACAATATCCCAGAAGCAGTTACTGGTGGTTTCATTGCTGCAATATTATCATTTATAATTTACAAGTTATTTAACATAGAAATCACCTACCAGCTTGAAATAAGAGATGTTTTGATCGTTTATTTTTTCACTGGAATTGGCCTAAATGCCAGACTTCAGGATTTAATAAAAGGGGGGAAGCCACTTATAATAATGCTATTTCTAACATTAGGCTATATCATTATTCAAAACATTGTTGGAATTATAGGAGCCAATATTATTGGAGCTCCTGCAGCCGTTGGTGTTTTGGCAGGTTCTGCCTCTCTTATCGGTGGTCATGGCACGGCAATAGCATGGGCTCCAGACATTGCCGCTCTTGGTATTGAAGGTGCATTAGAAATTGGGGTTGCCTGCGCAACCATTGGTCTGATTATAGCTAGTTTAATAGGAGGGCCGATTGCACACAACCTGATTCAGCGTTTTCATCTTAAGGGGGAAGCAAAGGCCAAGCCAGTAGTAGGGATATCCTTTGATCAACAGGATTCTGAAAGTATCAACCACATGAATCTGATGTCAGTTTTTTTAACCCTTCACCTGACAATTATTGGCGGCTGGTTTCTCAACATTATAGCAACAGAAGCAGATATGAAACTTCCATTATTTGTAACAAGCTTACTGACAGGAATTATTTTATCAAATACCGTTCCACGCATTCTTCCAAAAATTCAATGGCCAGCAAGGAGCAAGGCATTGGCCATTATTTCTGACTTTTCTCTCAGCCTGTTTCTGGTTATATCCTTAATGAGCATGCAGCTATGGAGCATTTCAGAGTTGGCAGGGACGTTGATGTTCATATTAATATTACAAACCATCGCCGCCATTTTCTTTATTATCTTCATATTATTCCCTTCAATGGGAAAGGATTACCAGGCAGCGGTATTAAGCTCTGGATTTGGAGGGTTTGCTTTGGGAGCAACACCAACAGCAATAGCCAATATGACCGCTGTAACAAAAGCTCATGGTCCAGCCCCGTTAGCATTTGTCATCCTGCCATTGGTAGCCGCTTTTTTTGTTGACATAACAAACTCATTCATCATAAAAGTCGCAATAAACCTATAATAAAAAAACATACTTGTAATTTAGAATACGAAAAAACTGCGTTTCAGTTAAAAATTCATTAACCTGAATCAAGCCACAGGCCCTATTACCCGTAGAGGACACTATGAAAAAATCACTTTATATAACAACCATTTTGTTGAGTACAGCATCGTATCAACTACAAGCTCAGGTTCCACCCCCCGCACCGGGCCTTGTTTCCTATACGTATTTTCAGCCTGCCAAGGTCACGCAAGCCCAGCAGGCCGAAGTAACCCAGATCGATACCGAGCTGAAGCTGCCTCTCGGCGCATCAGGCAACCCAATGGACGGCCTGTTTGTCTATCAGGCACGTATCCATCAACGGGAATTCCGTAGTGATACTGACGGCCAGTCAGAATCCAAACAACGCCTGTATGATATTTCAGTGCCCATCAGCTTTATCAAAGCTCGTAATTCGTCATCACGCTGGATTGCCAACCTGACTCCGGGTGTGAAGTCATCACTGGAATACTTTGGCACCGACGATCTGGCCCTGACTGGTATGGGACAATATCGTTATCAAGGGCCAACCCATGGTTATGGCGTTGGCCTGGTGTATACCCACGCCTTCGGTGAAGGCAAATTTGTGCCATTGGCCAATTACCTGTATTCACCGTCCGATGAAATCGAACTGACATTGGGCTTCCCCTACACCCGCGCCAGCTACGCACCCACGCCGAGCCAGCATTACTACCTTAAAGCCTTGCCAACCGGTGGCAACTGGCATGTATACGACCCAGACAACAAGGACGTTAAGTTCGACTACAGCCAGAAAGGTGTGCGTATCGGGGTCGGTACTGAACAAGCTCTGACCCAACAGTTCTGGCTCAACCTGGAAGGTGGTGTGCAGATTTCGCAAGAACTGGAATTCGACAATGAGCAGGGCATTCAGGAAACCCTGGAGCTGGAAGACTCACCCTACGTTCAGATCAGCCTGCAATTCCGACCTTAAGACCTTAATAAGCTGACATCGGTACTTCACTAAGAGATTTTTTATGATGAATGGCAAACTCATTCCCCTGATCATCGCCGTTATCACCCCTCTGACCTGGGCAGATGGGCCAACGGTTTCCACTCACACCGTCACAGCGGGCAAACTAACCGATCAATACGAGATTTCCGGTCGTGTCACCGCTGCACAACGTGTCGCCATCATTCCCCGCGTGAATGGTGTTCTGGAACAGCGCCTGTTTACCGAAGGCAGTCGCATTCAAAAAGGCGATAAGCTATTTGTGATCGAGCAACGGCCTTATCAGATCAAGGTCAAGCAGGCTCATGCACAACTGAAAAGCGCCAAGGCAGCACACAAGCAAGCCCAGGCCGAGTTGAAACGCTTGCAGGCTCTGCGAAAATCCGGGGCTGCCTCTCGTTCTAAACTCGAAAGCGCTGAAGCCACACGCGATCAAGCCGCTGCGACAGTACAACAGGCCGAAGCCGGTCTGGAACAGGCACAACTGGAACTGAGCTACACCGAAATCAGCAGTCCACTGGCCGGAAAAATTGGCCGGACCAGCCAGACGGCTGGCAACCTGGTCACAGCCAACAGCGCCGCTCTGGCTACCGTGGTTCAAACCGATCCTGTATATGTCGAGATTTCTGTCAGCAACAAACTGTTGCTGAATGTCCGCCGTCAGTCTCCCGAATTGCAGGAAGCCAAGGTGATCCCACACCTGGTACTGGCTGATGGCAAACCCTACCAGCACGCAGGCCAGTTTGATTTTATAGACCCGGAACTGAACCCGGATACAGATTCTCTGCAGGTACGTGCCACCTTCCCAAATCCCAACGGTTTGTTGCTGCCAGGAGAATACGTCAAGGTACATATGCAACCCAAAGATGCCCAAGACATACTGCTGGTGCCTCAGGTAGCTGTACAACGCGACAAGGATGGCTTTTATGTTCTGCTGGTGAATGACCAAACCACCGTCGAGCAACGTCGGGTGGTATTGGGCGAGCAAGATGGTACCCACTGGACAATTATTTCTGGCCTGACACAAGGTGAGCGTGTCATCACCCTGGGCCTGCAAAAAGTTCAGGTTGGCCAACCCGTTACCGTTGCGGAGGGCTAACCCATGTTCTCTCGCTTTTTTATTCAGCGCCCCAAATTTGCTCTGGTGATCTCAATTGTGATCATGATTGCCGGAGTGTTGGCCGTCACAACACTGCCCGTGACCCAGTACCCGGACATCACACCACCTCAGGTTCAGGTCAAGGCCACCTATACCGGTGCCAATGCCGAAACGGTTGAGCAAGCTGTTGCGGCTCCGATTGAGTCGATGGTGAATGGCGTCGATGACATGTTGTACATGACGTCCACCAGCGGCAACGATGGCAGCTACACCCTGACCATCACATTCAACGTCGGCACTGACCCGGATCAGGCTGCGGTGAACGTTCAGAACCGGGTTGCCCTGGCCAGTGCCAGCTTGCCCCAGGACGTTGTTCGGCGCGGAGTAACAACCCAGAAGCAATCCAGCTCCATGTTAATGGTGCTAGCACTGACTTCCCCCAATGGTACGCATGACAACCTGTTTATGAGCAACTACTCGTCCATTTATCTGGAGGATGCACTGGCGCGTATCAATGGTGTTGGTGGTGCCAGCCAGTTTGGCAGTATGGAATATGGCATGCGGGTCTGGCTCGACCCGGATCGTCTGAAAGCACTGGATCTATCACCCGCTGACATCAGCAATGCCATTCAAAGCCAGAGTGTGCAGGCTGCTTTAGGCCAGATTGGTGCTCCCCCCGTGACCAATCAACAGCAGTTTCAGTACACCCTTTCAGCCAAAGGACGCCTGGCCACCCAGGATGAATTTGAAAACATCATCATTCGCAGCAGCAACGATGGCAGTCTGATTCTGCTGAAAGACATTGCCCGCGTTGAGCTGGGATCGCAGTCCTACGGTTTCCGCATGCGAGTCAACGGTCAACCCGGTGTGCCTTTTGCGGTGTATCAAAGCCCAGGTGCCAATGCGCTGGACGTGGCCGATCAGGTCGTTGCGGAAATGGAACGCCTGAAACAGTTTTTCCCGGATGATCTGGAATATCAGGTGTTCTACGACTCAACGCAATTTGTACGGGCCTCTATCAGCGAAGTGGTTGATACCCTGATCCTGACATTTATTCTGGTGATTGCAGTCACCTTCCTGTTTCTCGGCGACTGGCGTGCCACCCTGATTCCCTCCGCCACCATTCCCGTATCACTGGTGGGTACCTTTGTGGCACTGCAAGCAGCGGGATTTACCATCAACACCATTTCATTATTTGCTCTGATTCTAGCCATCGGTATCGTGGTTGATGATGCCATTGTGGTAGTCGAAAACGTCAAACGGCATATGAAAAAAGACAACCTGAAAGCCCCAGAGGCAACCTCCCGCGCTATGGGTGAAGTCTTTGGCCCGGTAATTGCCACCACTCTGGTTCTGTTAGCGGTGTTTGTGCCGGTTGCCTTTATGCCGGGTCTGACGGGTAAACTTTACACTCAGTTTGCCGTGACGATCTCAGTAGCTGTAGTGTTGTCATCCATCAACGCCCTGACGTTATCTCCAGCCCTCTGTGCCTTGCTGCTGAAACCTGAAAAAGAAGCCAGTGGCTTTTTCGCCTGGTTTAACCGGGTGGTAGACAAAGCCAGAGAACGCTATGTACTCGGTGCGGTCTTTTTTAACACGCGCCTGATGCTAACGGCCGCTACCATTGCAGTACTTGGCGGGGCCACCTTCTATCTGGCCAAAAACACGCCCACTGGCTTTATTCCTTACGAAGATCAGGGTGCTTTCTTTGTCGATATGTCTCTGCCACAAGGTGCTTCACTGAATCGTACCGATGAGATAGCTCTGCGTCTGGAAGAACAGATTCGGGAGATCCCTGAGATTGAACGCACCATGGTTGTCACGGGCTATGGCTTGCTGGCTGGCGCTACGTCCAATGCTGCTTTTATGCTGCCAGTGCTCACTGATTGGAGTGAGCGCCCGGATACACCCTGGTATCAAACCTTCGGGCAAATGCGTGACATGCTCAGTAATGAACCCGGTGCTAATGCCTTCGGTTTTCCACCACCGCCCATTCCAGGGCTGGGGAACGCTGGAGGGCTGGAAGCCAATTTGTTAGATCTCACCAACGGCACTCCCCAGCAACTGGCTCAAGTATCCAGCAGCCTGATATTGGCACTGAATCAGTCGGATGCCATCAAGCAGGCTTTCACGCTCTACAGTGCCAACACGCCGCAACTGGAGCTGGTACTGGATCGCCGCAAGGCGTTGTCTCTTGGCGTCACACCGGCTGAGATCTTCTCAACCTTGCAAAGCCAGTTAGGTTCTTCATACGTTAATGACTTCACACTGTATGGGCGTAATTACCGAGTCATGCTGCAAGCAGAAAGTGAATATCGGGATGCCATTCAGGATATTGATGGCATTTATGTGCGTTCTTCTCGCGGCAGCATGGTGCCGATCAACGCAATGGTGGACATCAAACAAATACTCGGGCCACAGAAGCTGGATCGCTTTAATACCTATCGGGCTGCAGCGGTCACCATCACTCCGGCAGATGGTTTTGCCAGTGGTGAGGTCATGGCCATTGTCGAACAAGTTGCTGCCGACACTCTACCCAATGGCTACAACCTGGAATGGTCAGGCACTGCACAACAGGAGCAGGAATCAGCGGGCTATGTGATGCTGATTTTTGGGCTGTCATTGCTATTTGCCTATCTGTTTCTGGTGGCTCAGTACGAGAGTTGGACTATCCCTATGGCCGTTTTACTGTCAATTGTGGTTGCAGTGCTGGGAGCCTTGCTACCTCTGTATCTGATTGATGGTCTGGATAACAATCTCTATGCCCAGGTGGGGCTGGTAATGCTCATCGGCCTGGCCAGTAAGTCGGCTATTCTGATTGTGGAGTTTGCCAAGCAATTACGAGAGGAAGGCCAAAGCATTGAAGCCGCTGCCAAGCAGGCCGCAGACCTGCGCTTCAGGGCCGTGATGATGACCGCTTTCTCCTTTATCCTCGGCGTTGCACCTCTGATTGCTGCATCTGGTGCCGGAGCCATGAGCCGGATTTCTATTGGTTTTGTGGTGCTGTCAGGCATGCTGTTTGCTACAGTAATCGGGATTTTTCTGATCCCTGCCTTGTTTGTCATGATGCAAACGCTTCGGGAAAAAGCCAAATCGGCGGATGCCTGAAAACAAAAAACGGGTAGTGACTTTCATCACTACCCGTTTTTAATACTTCCAAAGAACCCATTCAGCTCTGTTTCTTGTCAACCGATGGCGACTTGCGATCACGCATGAGTTCCGCAAGCTCGGCATTGGTGGTGCCTTCCTGCATGGGCACTCGGCGATGCAGGGCCGCCTTGGCAATCATATACGCCGATACCGGAGCTGTAATAAACAGGAACAGGCTGATCACAATTTCCTGAATACTGAAGCCTCGACCTTCCGCCACATGCAGACACATGGACGCAATCAGGATACAGCCGATACCCAGCGTGGTGGTTTTGGTGGGTGCGTGTAAACGCGTGTACACATCGGGCAGTTTTACCATTCCTACTGCACCAATCAGCACAAACAGGCCTCCCAGTACCAATAAAAAAGACGCGATCCATTCAAGCCAGGACATAAGGGCCTCCTACTCAATAATGTCGCCACGCAACAAATACTTGGACAAGGCCGAAGTGCTGACAAAACCCAACATGGCAATCAGCAAGGCCGCTTCGTAATACAAGGCAGTCTGGAAGTAGATTCCCAACAGCACAATCAACGCAATGCAATTGATGTACATGGTATCCAGCGCCAGAATTCGGTCGGTCACGGTCGGCCCAACAATCAATCGCCAGGCATTCAACACCAGCGCCAGACCGACCAACACGGTGACACTCTGAAGCACGGTATCTAACATGAGAATATCTCCTTCAGTTCCGCTTCGTAGCGCTGCTTGATGGACTGAATCAGCTCATCTTCTGTCTTCATATGCAGCACATGAATGTAGAGCCACTTCATATCTTCTGAGAAATCGACACTGACTGTACCCGGCGTCAATGAAATGGTGCTGGCCAAAATCGCCAGGGGAAATTCACCGTTCAAATCCAGAGGCAAAGCCACAATGCCCGGACGCAAACGAGAATTCGGAGACAAAACCCGAATGGCCACTTCAAAGTTGGATAACAAAATATCCCACAGCACCACCAGCACATATCGAAGCGCTTTGATGGGTTTTTTCACGCGTGGATGGTTATCACTCATGGGTGCAACCAACCAGCAAATACCCAGACTGAGGGTCAACCCCAGAACCAGATGACCCACACTGAAGTCATTCAGAAACAGCCATACCAGCGTCAGAATCACGGCGTGAAACGGCATGGGGAAAAGGCAGCGGATCATTCTGCACCTCCTGTCATTAATAAAGAGGTATCCATTCCCTGAAACAGATCAGTCGCTGCACGCTCGGTAAATTCGGTTAGCCAACCTGCCCCAACAACCATCGCAACCAACGCGGCCATCAGGACATAGATTCCGCCCCATTGCAGTGGATGTACGGTGTTATTGCCCGATTTGCCATCTCGTGTACGCCAGAACAAGGTACTTCCGGCGCGCGACAAGGCAACCAGCGCGGCCAGACTGGCAAGCAGCAAAGGTGGCCAGATCCAGTCAGCCGATTGTGATGCCAGAGTCGCCTGCATCATCAATACTTTGCCAATAAAACCGGACAATGGTGGCATTCCGATCAAGGCCAGTGCTGTCACAAAGAACACACCACCAACCAGTCCGGCTTGTGGCATGGCACGCGCTGAGACAAAGCGGTCTTCAGCCGGGCCTCGAAGGCTCACGATCAGACCCGCTATCAGGAAAATCAAAGCGGTCGTCAGAGTGCTGTGAATCAGATAGTACAGCCCGGCACTGGTGCTGGCATGCGTCGCAGTCGCAACCATCAACAGCAGGCTCCCGACAGAAACAATGACCAGATTGGCCGCCAGACTTCTCAAGGTCTGACTCGACAACACCGAGACCATACCAATCAGCAAGGTCAGCCACGCCAGCGGCCAGATCCAGGGTTGTGCAATATTCGCCAGCCCACCTGCGTCTTCTCCGAAGATGCCCAGATGCACTCGCCAGAGACTGTAGATGCCGACCTTGGTCATAATGGCAAACAAGGCCGCAACTGGTGCAGGAGCGGCACTGTATGCCTTGGGCAACCAGAACTGTAATGGCAGCATGGCCGATTTCAGACCAAACACCACCACCAGCAGCAAGGCACCACTGCGAGCCAATGTCAGACTGCCACCTTCGATGGTCGGTGCGATGCGTGCCATATCGGCCATATTCAAGGTGCCGAAGGTGCCATACAGAACACCCAGAGCAATCAGGAATAATGCGGAACCCGCCAGATTCAGGATCACGTAATGGACATTCGCGGCGGTCTTTTGCTTGCCGCCACCATGAATAATCAACCCGTACGATGCAATCAACAGCACTTCAAAAAAGACAAACAGGTTGAAAATATCACCGGTCAGAAACGCGCCCTGAATTCCCATCACCTGAAACATCAACAAGGGCTGGAAGAAAGGGCCATGTTCATCTTCCCCGGCGCTGGCGTACAGTTGCACAGCCAGAACCAGCACACTGGTCAACACCAGAAGAATGGCAGCCAGACGATCCACCACCATCAAAATACCGAAAGGTGGTCGCCACTCTCCCACGGCGTACAGGTGTACGCCCTGCGCATCCACTTCTACCAGCAGCAGTACAGCCACCGCCAGCATGAGCAGAGACGCCAGCGTGCCCAGTACCCGTCGATAGACGGTGATCCGACTGAAAGGCGGAATCAACATTAACGCGCCAACGATCAATGGAATCAGAATTGGCAGAACCGGCAAATGCGTCATCATCGATTCTGCTCCTTGCGCTGCTTGCGATCCAATAACTCGCCATGCGCCAGCGAAGCTTCACGACCATCAACCTGGTCATTGCCCATATCGGTGCGCGAACGAATCGCCAGGATAATGACAAAGGCGGTCATGGCAAAACCAATCACAATGGCTGTCAGTACCAGCGCTTGTGGCAAAGGATCCGAATAGGACTCAGCCGTACCCAGAATCGCAGCGCCGTTAATCATCAATCGGCCACTGGCAAACAGAAACAGATTGACGGCGTAGGACAACAGAGTCAGCCCCAAAATCACGGGAAAGGTCTGGCCTCGCAGCATCAGGAACACGCCAGCGCCCGTCAGAAAACCAACTCCCAAAGCAAAACTGAACTCCATTATCCCTTGCCTCCCTGCAAACGCAGACGTTCGGATGTCGTTGTCTTGCCGAGGTTTGCCAGAATCAGCAGAGTTGCACCAATCACAGTCAAATACACTCCCAGGTCAAATACCATGGCACTGGCTAGCTCAAACTTGCCAATGCCGGGTAAATAGAAATAGTCGTACCAGGTTTTGAGGAAATTGAAGCCAAAGAACCAGCTTCCAACACCCGACAAAATAGCGATGCACAGGCCACTGGCAATCAATGCCTGATAGTTGATCGGCATGCGTTGTTTCATCCATTCCACACCATGGGCGATGTATTGCTGAATCAAAGCAATGGCCGTCACCAAACCCGCGATAAAGCCACCGCCCGGCATGTTATGGCCCCGCAAAAAGATGTAGGCAGACACCAGCAATGCCAGTGGCAACAAACTTTGAGACACCAGCGCCAGCAAGACCGGATGAGTCTCTCTAGACCACGGAACGCCTTCGCTGTTAGCCGTCGGCATCGCTAGGGTAATGCGCAACAAGAGTTTGTAGATCCCCAATGCTGCGATCCCCAGAACGGTGATCTCACCCAACGTATCAAAACCCCGGAAATCCACCAGAATCACATTCACCACGTTGGTGCCACCGCCACCCGACTTCGAGTTTTCGAGGAAGAAATCAGAAATTGACTCCAAAGGCCGCGTCAGCATGGCATAACAGATGGTTCCGACAACGCTGCCGAATAAAGTAGCCACCCCCATATCCCGCACAATCACTCGCAACGGGCTATCCAATATTGGGCTGTGTTGCGGCAGGAAGAACAATGCCAGCAGGAACAACAAAATAGTCACAACTTCCACAGATAACTGCGTCAGTGCCAGATCAGGTGCGGAGAAGTACGCAAAAGCAATGGACACCACCAGGCCAACAACGGATAACGCCAACAGCGCTCTCAAGCGATGATGGCTCCACCAGACCGTTAGCAACGTTGAGACAATCAGCAGGCCGGTACAAAACGTCACCACCCAGTTTGTCGGGATCTGAGGCCGAACACCCTCCACCGACTCCATGGTCAGCAAGGGATAGGAGATCATCGCCAGTGCCAGCAGAAGCATCAAAAACATGGCTCGCTGCAAGGAATCGGTATCAAACCAGTTCTGAATGACACTCGCTTTTCGCACCAACGACTGAACCAGTCCTTCAAAAATCATTTTGGCGTCCAGATCATCAAACTTGCCCTGAAACTGGAACAGGTGCCGACGCTGGATATACAAGAAAGAACCCACACTGATAGCGACCGCACTCATGGCCAGCGGCACATTGAAGCCATGCCAGATATGCAAATGAAATTCCGGCACAGCCGTCTGCAAAACCGCAGACGATGCTGCATTCAATAAGTCCCCAACCACAAACTGTGGGAATATACCGACAACCAGACACAACACAACCAGCACCTCAACAGGCACCCGCATATAACGCGGTGGTTCGTGAGGTGTTTTTTCCAGACCAATCGGTTCACCGTTGAAAAAGACGTCGTGCATAAAGCGCAGGGAATAGGCAACGGACAAAGCACCACCAACGGTCGCCAGCAACGGAATCCACCAGGACAAGGCTCCCAGCGTGTATTGATTCAACGTCTCGGCAAACATCATTTCCTTGGACAGAAAACCATTCAACAACGGCACACCTGCCATGGAAGCAGCCGCGACCATCGCTAACGTCGCCGTGACTGGCATAAACTTCCACAAGCCATTCAGCTTGCGCATATCCCGGGTGCCCGATTCATGATCAATAATACCGGCAGCCATAAACAGCGATGCCTTGAATATCGCGTGATTGATCACATGAAAAATGGCAGCAATGGCAGCCAGATCACTTCCCAATCCAAGTAACAAAGTGATCAATCCAAGATGGCTGATGGTGGAATACGCCAGCAGCCCTTTTAAATCGTGTTTGAACAAAGCGGTATAAGCACCGACCAACAAGGTCGCCATCCCCGTCAGAGACACCACAATAAACCAAGCATCCGTATCGGCTAACAAGGGAAAGAAACGCGCCATCAGGAAAATGCCCGCTTTCACCATCGTGGCGGAATGCAGGTACGCACTGACAGGCGTTGGGGCCGCCATGGCATGTGGCAACCAGAAGTGAAACGGAAACTGAGCCGACTTGGTAAACGCCCCCAACAAAAACAACACCAGAATAACGGGGTAATAACCACTGGCATGCACCGCGTCTGCCATGCCCAGTACTTCGTCCAGTTTATACGTTCCTGTTGCGTCGCCAATCAGCAACAGCGCTGCCAATAAGGCCAGGCCACCGGCACCAGTAACCGTTAAGGCCATACGTGCGCCCTTACGAGCTTCAGAACGCTCTGACCAGAAACTGATCAACAAAAAAGAACTGATACTGGTTAATTCCCAGAACACCCACAACTGGATCAGGTTGTTGGACAGCACAATCCCCAGCATGGCTACCATGAATAGCATCAGGTAGGCATAAAACCGACTCATCGAGTCTTTCTGGGAAAGGTAGTAGCGGGCGTAGAGAATGATCAACAGACCAATCCCCAGAATCAACAAAGCAAAGAGATAGGCCAGGCCATCCAGGTGAAGCTCGATATTGAGCCCCAGAGCCGGAATCCACTCCAGAGAAAACGTATTAACCTGACCCGTAAACACATCATGAGTGTGTCTGATCAGTATGACCAACGCCGCAAACGGCGCAATCGCCGTGGCCCAGGCACAAACAGAACGGCCAAACCTGGCCGTAAGCAAGGGAGACAGAATACCCAATATGGGTAACAGCAGTATCCAGAACATATTCATATAGAGGCAAAGCCCTGTCAGTTTAAGTCCATTACATCGAGCTGGTCATACCCAGAGCCCATAGGGCAATTTCGACCAATGAAAACAGGCAGAGCTTACCACGGTTTGAGAGTCGGGGTGACCCTCCACAACCAGCCTATAAATCCATTTAATTACTTTGGTTATAACCGCAAAAAAAGTACTGGAAACCCCTTATAAATCAGTAATTTCACTCATATCAAACGTGGTAATCGCCACTCAGTTCAACCACGGCCTCAACAAAGACTCTGGCGTGCTCTGGGTCGACAAATTGATGAATACCATGGCCCAGATTGAAAATATGACCGCTACCCTGGCCATAACTGTCCAGAATGCGCTTGACCTCAGCACGAATGGTTTCGGGGGAAGCATAAAGCACAGATGGATCCATATTTCCTTGCAGGGCAACTCGATCGCCAACACGAGCACGGGCAGCACCAATATCTGTTGTCCAATCCAGACCCAGAGCATCCGCACCGGTATCGGCCATGGATTCCAGCCACTGACCACCACCCTTGGTGAACAGGATAACAGGCACTTTCTGACCGTCATGCTCTCGAATCAGTCCATCCACAATTTGCTTCATGTACTTGAGCGAGAACTCCTGATAAGCAACATCACTCAGGCTACCGCCCCAGGTATCAAAGATCTGTACCGCCTGAGCACCGGCTCGAATCTGGGCATTCAGATAACCAATCACCGATTTCGCCAGGGTATCCAGCAACTGATGCATCACTTCCGGCGTGTTGTACATCATGGCTTTCACATGACGGAAGTCTTTTGACGAACCACCTTCAACCATGTAAGTCGCCAGCGTCCATGGGCTACCGGAGAAACCAATCAGAGGTACACGGCCATTCAATTCAGAGCGAATTGTACTAACGGCTTTCAGCACATAATCCAGGTCGGCCTCGGTATTCACAACCGATAAAGCCTGTACATCCGCTTCCGTACGAACGATTTTGTTGAATTTTGGCCCTTCTCCTGCTTCGAAGTACAAACCCAAGCCCATAGCGTCAGGAATGGTCAGGATATCCGAGAACAGAATAGCCGCATCCAGCGGATAACGCTCCAGTGGCTGAATCGTCACCTCACAAGCCAGATCATGATTTTTGCACAGCGACATAAAATCACCGGCCTGAGCGCGGGAAGCACGATATTCTGGCAGGTAGCGACCAGCCTGACGCATCATCCAAATGGGCGTGCGATCAACAGGTTGACGCATCAGGGCACGAAGAAAACGGTCGTTTTTGAGTTCAGACATGGATTGAGATTCCAACAAGACAAAGCGCTCATGATATCAAAAAAGTGGGAGTTGGCATTGACTGACGAGCAGACATAAAAAAACCAGCACCGAGGTGCTAATGCCGATCAGTTAAGGGCTTCCCAAAGCTGATCAGCTGCGAAAAAATCCAGTG
>JAILXU010000012.1:0-129358 GCA_045430275.1 Oceanobacter sp.
ACCACGTTCACGCTCTTCCGGTGCATTATCAATACCGTCAAATGCAACCAGCTCGCCGCCCCATACTTCAGCACATACGCGAGTCAGCGCAGCAGTCAGAGTGGTTTTGCCGTGGTCAACATGACCAATGGTACCTACGTTTACGTGGGGTTTGGAACGTTCAAACGTTTCCTTAGCCATAAAACACCTCGTTCAAATATCTTTAACTGATTAAGCTCGTTTAATTATTGCATCGGCAACACTTGAAGGTGCTTCCGCATATTTCTCAAATTCCATGGAGTAGGTCGCACGACCCTGTGTTGCAGAACGCAGGTCAGTTGCATAACCAAACATTTCTGCCAACGGAACAGAGGCGTTCACCACTTTGCCAGATGGCGAATCATCCATGCCAGCGATCAAACCGCGACGACGATTCAGATCACCCACCACATCACCCATGTAGTCTTCAGGGGTGACAACCTCAACTTTCATCATAGGCTCCAGCAAAGCTGCATCACCCTCACTTGAAAGCTTTTTGGTTGCTTGCGATGCGGCGATTTTAAACGCCATCTCGTTAGAGTCAACGTCATGAAAGGAGCCATCGAGCAAAGTTGCCCGCAGACCCAGAAGCGGATAGCCAGCCAGCACACCGTTCTTCATCTGCTCCTCAACACCTTTCTGCACCGCAGGGATGTACTCTCGAGGAATCGCACCGCCAACAATTTCGTTAACGAACTCCAGCCCTTCCTCAGATTCATCTTCTATTGGCTCAAATCGGATAACAACATGACCATACTGACCACGACCACCCGACTGTTTTGCAAATTTGTTATCAATTCTAACGGCTGATGTAATTTTCTCCCGATAAGCCACCTGAGGCTTACCCACATTACATTCAACTTTAAATTCTCGCTTCATCCGATCGACAATGATGTCCAGGTGCAACTCACCCATTCCGGAAATAATCGTCTGCCCAGATTCCTGATCCGTTTCAACACGGAAAGAAGGATCTTCCTGAGCCAGCTTACCCAGGGCAATGCCCATTTTTTCCTGATCTGCCGTTGAGCGGGGCTCTACCGCAACCGATATCACCGGCTCCGGGAACTCCATACGCTCCAGAGTAATACGATTAGCTGGCTCCTGATCACACAAGGTCTCACCAGTTGTCACATCCTTCAAACCAATCAAGGCTGCGATATCACCCGCACGAACCTCTTTGATTTCTTCTCGGCTATTGGAATGCATTTGCACCATGCGTCCAACGCGCTCTCGCTTGCTCTTGAGCGGATTAAATACCGCGTCACCCGACTTCAGGACACCGGAATACACTCGCACAAACGTCAGCGTTCCAACAAAGGGATCTGTTGCAATCTTGAATGCCAACGCAGAAAACGGCTCTTCATCAGAAGCATGGCGCTCCGCAACCGTCTCGTCCTTGTCATCCAGGACACCTTCGATGGCCTTAACTTCCGTTGGCGACGGCATGTATTCAATCACTGCATCCAGAACTGCCTGCACGCCTTTATTTTTAAAGGCGGAACCACACGACACCAACACCACATCGTTCGCCAACGTACGTTGACGCAATCCAGCCTTGATTTCGTCTTCGGACAAGTCACCTTCTTCCAGGTACTTCTCCATTAATTCGTCATTTGCTTCTGCAGCAGCTTCCAGCATGACTTCACGCCATTCTTCTGCCGAATCCTGCAAATCGGCGGGAATATCTTCATAAGTGAAGGTTGTTCCCTTGTCTTCCTCGCTCCATCGAATAGCTTTCATCTTCACGAGGTCAACAACGCCTTTGAATTGATCTTCAGCGCCGATATTAATTTGAATTGGAACGGCAGTGGCATTCAGACGTTCTTTCAGCTGGTCAACAACCATAAAGAAGTCAGCTCCCGTACGGTCCATCTTGTTGACGAACACCATACGAGGCACTTCATACTTGTTAGCCTGACGCCAAACTGTTTCAGTTTGGGGTTGAACGCCTGAAGAACCACACAGAACAACAACCGCACCATCCAGAACCCGCAAGGAACGCTCTACTTCAATCGTGAAGTCAACGTGTCCCGGCGTATCAATGATATTGATGCGATGATTATCGAACTGCTGCCCCATGCCAGACCAGAAACAGGTCGTTGCGGCGGAGGTAATGGTAATCCCCCGCTCTTGCTCCTGCTCCATCCAGTCCATGGTGGCGGCACCATCGTGTACTTCACCAATCTTGTGAGAAACACCGGTATAAAACAGAACACGCTCCGTTGTTGTGGTTTTACCCGCATCAACGTGTGCACAAATACCAATATTCCGATAACGTTCGATAGGAGTCGTACGTGCCACTGCCGTATCCTCAATTCAATTAAAAGCGATAGTGAGAGAAAGCCTTGTTGGCTTCAGCCATGCGATGCACGTCTTCACGCTTCTTGACTGCAGCACCCTTGCTTTCAGCAGCGTCCATCATCTCATTCGCCAGACGCTGAGCCATGGATTTTTCACCACGGGTACGAGCAGCATCAACCAACCAACGCATTGCCAAAGCAGTACGACGTGATGGGCGAACTTCAACAGGAACCTGATAGGTAGCACCACCCACACGGCGGCTTTTTACTTCTACCATGGGCTGGATAGCTTCCAGCGCCTGCTCAAACATTTCCAGTGGATCTCCGCCTTTTTTGGCAGCCATCGCATCCAGAGCACCGTAAACAATTTTTTCTGCTACGGATTTTTTACCACTTACCATTACGTGGTTCATAAACTTTGCCAGGGTAACGTTTCCGAATTTCGGATCTGGCAGCACTTCGCGTTTCGCAGCGACGCGTCTTCTTGGCATGATAAGCCCTCGTTAGGTCTTCAGGTCAGCCTGGGTAAAGTGAACACCCCAGCCTTACTCTTATCTTATGTCGAAAGGAATTAACCCTTAGGACGCTTGGCACCGTACTTGGAACGGCCCTGCTTACGGTCAGCAACACCGGAAGTATCCAGAGTACCGCGAACAGTGTGATAACGAACACCTGGCAAATCCTTGACACGACCGCCACGGATCAGAACAACACTGTGTTCCTGCAGGTTGTGACCTTCACCACCGATGTAGGAAGTCACTTCAAAACCATTCGTCAAACGCACACGGCAAACTTTACGCAATGCCGAGTTAGGCTTCTTGGGCGTGGTGGTGTACACACGGGTACACACGCCACGACGCTGAGGACACGCCTGCAATGCAGGTACGTCACTCTTGGCCATTTTGCGCTTACGAGGCTTACGAACCAACTGGTTGATTGTAGCCATTTAGCAAACTCCAATTTATCAAAAACACGTGCCACAAAAATGGGCACAATAAAAGGGGCGGAGAGGATAATCCTCTCCGCCCTATTCGTCAAGTTACAGATTCAGGCAAAGCGCTTAGAGCTTGTCGCTAAAGGCTTCGCTGAATTTGGCTTCCATATCTTCAGCCGATACCGCCAGTGTTTCCGGCGCTGACTTCTGACGATCCAGATCACGAGACAGACGCTTGCGCTTACGCTCAGCGTGATAGGCCAAACCGGTACCTGCCGGAATCAATCGACCAACAACCACGTTTTCTTTCAGACCTTTCAGCGTATCAACCTTACCGGTCACAGCACCTTCAGTCAGAACACGCGTAGTCTCCTGGAAAGAAGCCGCCGAGATAAAGGACTCAGTTGCCAGCGACGCTTTGGTAATACCCAAAAGTACACGCTCGCCGGTAGCTGGAATCCTGCTGGCGGTCAAGGTTTGATCATTCTCTTGCAAGAAGGATGCGTGCTCAACCTGATCACCCGGGATAAAGGTTGTATCACCTGCATCGTGTACCAATACCTTGCGCAGCATCTGACGCACAATCACTTCAATGTGCTTGTCATCAATGCCTACACCTTGCAGACGGTATACTTCCTGAACTTCATTGGTGATGTACATCGCCAGATCGCCGACGCCCTTCAGGCGCAGAATATCGTGCGGGTTCAGCGGGCCATCAGAAATGATCTCACCCTTCTCAACCTGCTCACCTTCGAAGACGTTCAGGTGACGCCACTTATGAATCAGCTCTTCATACGCTTCGCTGCCATCATTTGGCGTGATAACCAGACGCTTCTTACCCTTGGTTTCCTTACCGAAACCAACGGTACCGGAGATTTCTGCCAGAATGGCAGGCTCTTTCGGCTTACGAGCTTCAAACAGATCCGCAACGCGTGGCAGACCACCGGTAATATCCTTGTTACCAGAAGACTCCTGCGGAATACGCGCAATCACGTCACCCACCGACACTTCGGTACCATCTTCATGGTTCACCAGCGCGTTGGACGGCAGCATATACTGAGCTGGCGAAGTCGTTCCTGGCAGCAAGACGTCGTTACCGGAAGCATCAACCAACTTCACCATCGGACGAATGTCTTTGCCTGCCAGCGGACGATCTTTGGGATCGATCACTTCAATGTTGGACAGACCAGTCAATTCATCGGTTTGGCGCTTGATGGTGATGCCTTCGTCCATACCCACAAACTGAATGCGACCTTTTACTTCGGTCACAATCGGGTGAGTGTGTGGATCCCAGGCAGCCACTTTCTGACCTGCTTCAACCTGAGCGTTATCCTTCGAAGAAATCACGGCACCGTATGGCAGCTTGTACAGCTCACGCTCACGACCATGCTCATCCGCAATGGCAATCGCACCGGAACGGGAAACAGCGACCAGGTCACCGTTGTCACGAGTAACCGTCTTCAGGTTATGCAGACGCAAGGTACCCTTGTTCTTCACCTGAACACTGTCAGCCGCAGAAGAACGCGATGCCGCACCACCAATGTGGAACGTCCGCATGGTCAACTGCGTACCTGGCTCACCGATCGACTGAGCAGCAATAACACCGACTGCCTCACCAACGTTAACCAGATGCCCACGACCCAGGTCGCGACCATAACATTTGGCACAGATACCACTGCGAGAATCACAGGTAATCGCAGAGCGCACCCGGATCTCATCAATACCTTCTGCTTCAATCTCTTTAACCCAACGCTCATCCACCAGAGTTCCGGCCGGAGCGACCAGTTCAGCTTCCGAGTTCGGCTTGAACACATCTTCAGCGATAACACGACCCAGGATACGATCACCCAAGGCCACAACCACATCGCCGCCTTCAATCAGAGGCGTCATGATCAGACCTTCAGTCGTACCACAATCCTGCTCGGTCACGACCAGATCCTGTGCCACATCAACCAGACGACGCGTCAGATAACCGGAGTTAGCTGTCTTCAAGGCCGTATCTGCCAGACCCTTACGAGCACCGTGAGTCGAGGTAAAGTACTGCTGTACGTTCAGACCTTCACGGAAGTTGGCAACAATTGGCGTCTCAATAATGGAGCCATCCGGCTTGGCCATCAGACCACGCATACCCGCCAACTGACGAATCTGGGCCGGGCTACCACGAGCACCGGAGTCGGCCATCATATAAACGGAGTTGAACGACTCTTGTTCAATCTCGTTACCATCGCGATCCATAACCGGCTCTTTACCCAGGTTATCCATCATCGCCTTCGCAACCAGTTCATTAGCGCGAGACCAGATGTCGATCACTTTGTTGTACTTCTCACCGTGCGTCACCAGACCGGAGGCGAACTGGCTTTCGATCTCTTTTACTTCCGCATCGGCGTTAGCAATAATTTCTGCTTTTGCATCCGGGATTTCGAAATCGTTAACACCAATGGAAGAGCCTGACTTGGTAGCAAAACGGAAGCCGGTGTACATAATCTGGTCGGCAAAAACGACCGTATCCTTCAGACCCACACGACGGTATGCCGAATTCAGCAAGCGCGAAATGGCCTTTTTCTTCATCGGCTGGTTAACCAGCTCGTAAGGCAGGCCTTTTGGCACAATGCGGAACAACAAGGCACGACCCACGGTCGTATCCACAACCTTGATGCCCGACGTACTGTTGCCGTCTTCGTCAGTTACCGTCTCTTCAATACGCACTTTGACGCGCGACTGAAGATGAGCAGCACCGCTCTGATACGCACGAGTCACCTCATCCAGATCAGCGAAAACCATGCCTTCACCTTTACCGTTAACGCGATCACGCGTCATCCAGTAAAGCCCCAGAACAACGTCCTGAGAAGGTACGATGATTGGGTCACCGTTAGCAGGAGACAGTACGTTGTTGGTCGCCATCATCAGCGCACGTGCTTCCAGCTGGGCTTCAATGGTCAGCGGCACGTGAACGGCCATCTGGTCACCATCAAAGTCAGCGTTATAAGCCGCACACACCAGAGGGTGCAACTGAATCGCCTTACCTTCAATCAACTGTGGTTCAAACGCCTGAATACCCAAACGGTGCAGTGTTGGTGCACGGTTCAGCATGACAGGGTGCTGGCGAATCACTTCCGCGAGGATATCCCAGACTTCTGCCGTCTCACGCTCAACCATTTTCTTGGCAGCTTTGATCGTCGTCGCCAGACCACGGTGTTCCAATTTGGAGAAGATAAACGGCTTGAACAGCTCCAGCGCCATCTTCTTCGGCAGGCCACACTGGTGCAGACGCAGCTGAGGACCTACGGTAATCACCGAACGGCCTGAGTAATCCACACGCTTACCCAACAGGTTTTGACGGAAACGACCCTGCTTACCCTTGATCATATCGGCCAGGGACTTCAGAGGACGCTTGTTGGAACCGGTAATGGCGCGACCACGACGACCGTTATCCAGCAATGCATCCACAGACTCCTGCAACATACGCTTTTCGTTGCGTACGATGATGTCTGGTGCATTCAGCTCCAAAAGGCGCTTCAAACGGTTGTTACGGTTAATCACACGACGGTAAAGGTCGTTCAGATCGGACGTTGCAAAACGACCACCATCCAGTGGTACCAGAGGACGCAAATCCGGTGGCAGCACTGGCAACACTGACATGATCATCCACTTGGGATCGTTGCCAGACTGGAAGAATGCCTCAAGAATTTTCAAACGCTTTGAAAGCTTCTTGATTTTGGTTTCCGAGTTGGTCGCCGGAATTTCTTCACGCAGGCGATTCACTTCGTCTTCCAGGTCGATATGACCCAGCAGTGCCTGGATGGCTTCTGCACCCATCTTGGCTTCGAAGTCATCACCAAATTCTTCAATCGCTTCGTAGTACTGCTCATCCGACAACAACTGACCCACATCGAGGGTCGTCATGCCAGGCTCAGTTACCACAAAGGACTCGTAATACAGGATGCGTTCGATATCACGCAGCGTCATATCCAGCATCAAGCCGATGCGGGATGGCAGCGATTTCAGGAACCAGATATGAGCAACCGGAGAGGCCAACTCAATGTGACCCATGCGATCACGACGCACCTTGGCCTGAGTAACTTCAACGCCGCACTTCTCACAGATAACACCGCGATGCTTGAGACGCTTGTATTTGCCACACAGACATTCGTAATCCTTGATAGGACCGAAAATCCGGGCACAGAACAAACCATCACGCTCAGGCTTGAACGTACGATAGTTAATGGTCTCCGGCTTTTTTACTTCACCGTAAGACCATGAACGGATCATTTCCGGCGAGGCCAGGCCAATACGAATGGCATCGAACTCATCGGTACTGTTCTGGTTACGCAGAAAATTGACTAGATCTTTCATAGTAGTATGTGCTCCACCTTGCGTGAGCGTGTGGCCCGATGAACGACACACCGGGCCACCCTGCCAAACCGATTATTCGTTTTCCAGCTCGATGTCGATACCGAGGGAACGGATTTCCTTAACCAATACATTGAAGGACTCAGGCATGCCCGGCTCCATACGATGGTCTCCATCCACGATATTCTTGTACATCTTGGTACGACCGTTCACATCATCCGACTTGACCGTCAGCATTTCCTGCAACGTGTACGCAGCACCGTAAGCTTCCAGTGCCCACACTTCCATCTCACCGAAGCGCTGACCACCAAACTGGGCTTTACCACCCAGAGGCTGCTGGGTCACCAGGCTGTACGAACCGGTCGAACGAGCATGCATCTTGTCGTCAACCAGGTGGTTCAGTTTCAGCATGTACATGTAACCTACGGTCACAGGGCGATCGAAGGCCTCACCGGTACGACCGTCATACAGCGTTACCTGACCAGAGTCTGGAATATCAGCCAAACGCAGCATGCGCTTGATTTCAGATTCCTTGGCACCGTCAAATGCCGGAGTTGCCATCGGCACACCGTCTTTCAGGTTATTCGCCAGTTCCAGAATCTCGGAATCAGTGAAGCTGTCCAGGTCTTCGATACGACCATCACCCGCGTTGTAGATTTCAGCCAGCAAATTGCGCAATCGGGCAATTTCCTGTTGCTCTTGCAACATGCGGTTAATTTTGTCGCCGAGTCCCTTGGCGGCCATACCCAGGTGGATTTCCATAATCTGACCGACGTTCATTCGCGACGGAACACCCAGAGGGTTCAGACAGATATCAACGGCAACACCATTGTCATCGTACGGCATGTCTTCAATCGGCATGATCGCAGAGATAACACCCTTGTTACCGTGACGTCCGGCCATCTTGTCACCTGGCTGGATCTTCCGCTTGATCGCCAGATACACCTTGACGATTTTCAAAACACCAGGAGCCAGATCATCACCGGTCTGAAGCTTGCGACGCTTGTCTTCAAACTTGTCGTCCAGTTCTTTAGCGCGCTCGGCCAAAGACTGCTCAGCCTTCTCGATCATCTCCGCCAGCGTTTCATCCTGAGGGATGATGCGGAACCACAAGTCTTCAGTCAGGCCAGACAGATATTCTTCTGTCAGAATATCGCCTTTCTTCAGGCCCGGTGCGACGTTGGTTGGCTTGCCAGACAAGGCACGGGTCAGACGCTCGAACGTTGCGCCTTTCACGATGCGCATTTCTTCGTCCAGATCCTTGCGAACTTCAGTCAATTGCTGACGTTCGATGGACTTGGCACGCTCGTCTTTTTCAACGCCATCACGGGTAAAGACCTGAACGTCAATGACCGTACCTGTGGTACCAGTCTTGACACGCAGGGACGTATCTTTCACGTCGGATGCTTTCTCACCAAAGATGGCACGCAGCAATTTTTCTTCCGGTGTCAGCTGGGTCTCGCCTTTAGGCGTTACCTTGCCAACCAGGATATCGCCCGCCTTGACCTCTGCACCGATGTACACAACGCCAGATTCATCCAGCTTGCCCAGCGCTGCTTCACCTACATTGGGGATATCCGAAGTAATTTCTTCCGCACCCAACTTGGTATCACGAGCAACACAGGTCAATTCCTGAATATGGATCGTCGTCAGACGATCTTCCTGAGCAACACGCTCAGACAACAGGATGGAATCCTCAAAGTTGTAACCATTCCACGGCATGAAAGCGATGCGGAAGTTCTGGCCCAAAGCCAGCTCACCCAGATCAACGGATGGGCCATCGGCCATCACATCACCACGCTGCACCATATCACCCGCTTTCACCAGAGGACGCTGGTTAATACAAGTGTTCTGGTTGGAACGCGTGTATTTGGTCAGGTTGTAGATATCCACACCAGCTTCACCCGCCAGCGTTTCATCATCATTCACCTTCACCACAACACGAGACGCATCCACGGAGTCAATCACGCCGCCACGCTTGGCAACCACACAAACACCCGAGTCTTGCGCAACAGCGCGTTCGATACCGGTACCGACCAGAGGCTTCTGAGCTCTCAGGGTGGGTACAGCCTGACGCTGCATGTTCGATCCCATCAATGCCCGGTTTGCATCATCGTGCTCCAGGAAAGGAATCAGGGAGGCTGCAATCGATACAATCTGCTGTGGCGATACATCCATCAATGTCACGTTATCTGGTGACATCATGGTGGAATCATTCTGATTACGAACCGGAATCAGGTCACCTTGCAGACGGTTATTTTCGTCTGTCGGTACCGACGCCTGTGCAATCACCTGATCCGCTTCTTCAATCGCAGAAACGTAAACAATGTCATCGCTTACCACGCCATCTTTTACCTTGCGGTATGGCGACTCCAGGAAACCGTATTCATTCGTACGAGCGTAAGATGCCAGGGAGTTGATCAGACCAATGTTTGGCCCTTCCGGCGTTTCAATCGGACATACACGACCGTAGTGCGTCGGATGCACATCTCGCACTTCAAAGCCTGCACGCTCACGCGTCAAACCACCCGGCCCCAAAGCCGAGATACGACGCTTGTGAGTCACCTCAGACAACGGGTTGTTCTGATCCATAAACTGGGACAACTGAGAGGAACCAAAGAATTCCTTCACAGCCGCTGCAACCGGCTTGGCGTTGATCAAATCTTGCGGCATCAGGCCTTCAGATTCGGCCATCGACAGACGCTCACGAACCGCACGCTCAACACGTACCAGGCCAACACGGAACTGGTTTTCAGCCATTTCGCCAACGGAGCGAATACGACGGTTACCCAGGTGATCAATATCATCGACAATGCCCTTGCCGTTACGAATATCAATCAGGGTTTTCAGAACAGCAACGATGTCTTCCTTGTCCAGCACGCCTGGACCAAGAATATCTTCACGGCCAATACGACGATTGAACTTCATACGACCAACAGCAGACAGGTCGTAGCGCTCACTGGTGAAGAACAGATTCTCAAACAGAGATTCCGCACTTTCTTTCGTTGGTGGCTCACCAGGACGCATCATGCGGTAGATTTCAACCAGAGCTTCCAGGCGGTTACTGGTCGGATCAATACGCAAGGTGTCTGAAACAAACGGGCCACAATCGATTTCGTTGGTGTAGATGGTTTCAAAACCATCAACAGCCGCTTCTTCGAAGCGTGCCAGTGTTTCAGCGGTAATCTCTTCGTTCGGCTGAGCCAGCACTTCACCGGTGCGAGAATCGACAACGGCCTTGGCAACCGATTTGCCCAAAGCGTAGTCTGTTGGCACCAGCAACTCTTCCACATTCGCTTTTTCGAGCTGGCGAATATGACGAGCGGTAATGCGACGACCCGTTTCAACAATGATCGTGCCTTCATCATTTTTGATATCAAATGCCGCCGTCTCACCACGCAGTCGCGCAGGAATCAGCTTCAGCTTGATATCACCGCCAACAATGCGATAGCTGTCGGTGTCAAAGAAGGAATCAATGATGTCCTGAGTCTCATAACCCAGTGCGCGCAGCAAAATAGTTGCTGGCAACTTGCGGCGGCGGTCAATTCGAACATAAACCAGATCCTTGGGATCAAATTCGAAGTCCAGCCAGGAACCGCGGTAAGGAATAACCCGGGCGTTGTACAACAGCTTGCCAGAGGAATGTGTCTTACCCTTGTCGTGATCGTAAAAAACACCCGGGGAGCGGTGCAACTGAGAAACGATCACTCGTTCAGTACCGTTAACAATAAAGGTACCGTTATCCGTCATCAGGGGCATTTCGCCCATGTAGACTTCTTGCTCTTTGATGTCTTTGATTGCCTTGGTAGAAGATTCTTTATCATAGACAATCAGGCGCACCTTAACCCGAAGCGGCGCAGCGAACGTAACGCCACGCAGCATGCATTCTTTTTCATCAAAGCTTGGTGTACCAAGACGGTAGCTGACATATTCGAGCGCTGCATTCCCGGAGTAACTCACAATAGGAAAAACAGATTTGAAGGCCGCGTGAAGCCCAACATCTACCCGTGCTTCTGCAGAGGCACCTTCTTGCAGGAACTTGTGGTAGGAATCAATTTGAATAGCCAACAGAAATGGCACATCCATGACGCTCGGTAATTTACCGAAATCCTTACGGATACGTTTTTTCTCAGTATATGAGTAAGCCATCAGTTATCCCCGGACTGTTTCCTCGATTAGGCAGCTGCACCTTTGGCTCAAGGACTTGCCTTGCTATTGAACCCGGCGAGATGCCGGTTTTACTGCGTATTCCATAACGCGAAAAAGGCTGACGGGAGAACCCGCCAGCCATGTGCCTTGCACCGAAATGCAAGGCAGCAGAATAGCAAACTGTGTCGATTACTTGACTTCGACAACAGCGCCAGCTGCTTCCAGCTTTTCTTTAGCTTCTGCTGCTTCTTCTTTGGATACGCCTTCTTTAACAGCAGAAGGAGCACCATCAACCAGACCTTTGGCTTCTTTCAGACCCAGGCCAGTGATTTCGCGAACGGCTTTAATAGCGTTCACTTTCTTGTCGCCAGCAGCAGACAGAATTACGTCGAATTCAGTCTGTTCAGCAGCAGCTTCGCCGCCTTCAGCAGCAGCAGGACCTGCAACAGCAACAGCAGCAGCAGCAGATACGCCGAACTTTTCTTCCATTGCTTCAACCAGCTCAACAACGTCCATTACAGACATTTCAGCGATTGCATTCAAGATATCTTCTTTAGACAGAGACATATTTTTTCTCCCAAATAAAATTTAAGCAGCAACCTGAATTAGGCTGCTTCGTCTTGTTTCTTGTCGCGAACTGCCGCAACAGCACGAGTAACTTTGGTTGGTACTTCGTTGAAAGTACGAGCCAGTTTGGTTACAGGTGCGATCATTACAGACAGCAGAGATGCCAGAGCCTGTTCGCGGGTCGGTAGTTTGGCCAGACGATCAATTTGATCCGGAGCCATATACTGACCACCAACAGCCAGACCTTTCACTTCAAAGTCGTCTTCTGCTTTTGCGAAGTCTTTGAAGATGCGAGCCGCAGCACCTGGGTCTTCCATGGAAAACGCCAACAGTGATGGACCCTTAAGGCCTTCGCCAATGCACTCGAACTCAGTCCCTTCAACGGCGCGACGCGCCAAGGTGTTGCGAACAACACGCAGGTAAACTTTTTGTTCACGAGCCTGCTTGCGCAGAGCCGTCATCTCAGCAACTTCAACGCCGCGAGAGTCAGCAATCACAACAGACAGTGCCTGGCTGGCTACCTCATTTACCTCAGCGACAATCGCTTTCTTATCATCAAGATTTAAAGCCACGGATTAACTCCATACTGAGGTTTAATTGAACCCTTGCGGGTTACTCTATCTTGGTGATGCTCCGGGAGAATGTCCCAGGGGCACACCATCTACGCAGGAAATTAAGCGATAACGCACCTGCGGTCTTGGATAGCCACATGCAATGCATGCCGCCCCCAAAATCTTTTTAATATCAGACGTCCAGAGAACCCTGGTCAACGATCAGGCCTGGGCCCATCGTAGTGCTGATAACAACTTTCTGCATGTACACACCTTTGGCAGATGTTGGTTTGATCTTCTTCAGATCAGCCAACAAAGCAACCAGGTTTTCAGTCAGCTGCTCTGCAGTGAAATCAACCTTACCGATGGTGGTGTGGATAATACCGTTCTTGTCGTTGCGGTAACGAACCTGACCGGCTTTTGCATTTTTGACAGCAGTTGCCACATCTGGAGTCACGGTGCCCACTTTAGGGTTAGGCATCAGACCACGTGGACCCAGAACCTGACCCAACTGGCCAACAACGCGCATGGCATCCGGAGAGGCGATCACAACATCAAACGCCAGATCGCCGCCTTTGATTTTCTCAGCCAGATCTTCCATACCCACTTCGTCAGCGCCTGCTTCACGAGCAACGTCAGCGTTGTTGCCCTGAGTGAACACAGCAACACGCATGGTTTTGCCGGTGCCGTTAGGCAGAACAGTGGAGCTACGAACATTCTGGTCAGATTTACGTGCATCAATACCCAGATTGACAGCAACGTCGACGGACTCACGGAATTTCGTCTTTGGCAGAGAAGCCAGAATGGAAATAGCATCTTCGAAAGAGTACTGTTTGCCAGCTTCTACTTTTTCAGCGATCAGTTTCTGACGCTTGGTCAACTTAGCCATTATTCAACTCCCTCAACATTCAGACCCATTGCACGAGCAGAACCGGCGATAGTACGCACAGCAGCGTCCATATCAGCAGCAGTCAGGTCTTTCATTTTGGTCGTTGCGATCTCTTCCAGCTGAGCACGGGTAACAGTGCCAACTTTCTGAGTGTTCGGGCGAGGAGAACCGCTAGTGATACCAGCCGCTTTCTTCAACAGGTAAGAGGCAGGCGGAGTCTTCAGTTCAAAGCTGAAGCTACGGTCACTGTAGGCTGTGATGATCACAGGAACAGGCGCGCCTGGCTCGAAGCTCTGTGTTTGCGCATTAAACGCCTTACAGAACTCCATGATATTCAGACCTTTTTGACCCAGAGCTGGACCAACTGGAGGACTTGGATTTGCCTTACCCGCTGCAACCTGCAGCTTGATATAGCCTTCTACTTTCTTAGCCATTACTTACTCCAAATGGGTAGTATCGCCCGCAGGCTCCCCTGGTGATAACAACATCACCCTGTTAACAAATCAGGACGATTTCTCGACCTGAGTAAATTCAAGTTCAACCGGTGTTGACCGGCCAAAAATCGTCACGGCAACCTGCAGGCGCGACTTGTCGTAATCAACACTCTCGACGACACCGTTGAAATCAGCAAACGGGCCATCGGCAACCCGGACAACTTCACCAGGCTCGTAAATTGTTTTGTGTGCCGGACGATCCGCACCCTCCTGAACACGTTGCAGAATGGCATCGGCTTCTTTCTGGGTAATGGGAGCAGGTTTATCTGCAGTACCACCAATAAAGCCCATCACGCGAGGCGTCTGTTTAACCAGGTGCCAGGTGTCATCATTCATTTCCATCTGCACCAGCACATAGCCGGGATAGAAACGACGCTGACTCTTGCGCTTTTTACCGTCGCGCACTTCTACAACTTCTTCAGTCGGAACCAGAACGTCTCCGAACTGATCCTGCATGTCGTAGCGCTCAATACGCTCCAACAAAGCACCTTGAACACGCTTTTCATAACCGGAATAGGCGTGAACCACATACCAACGCATTGCCATGACTACCTCAGCCTATCAAACCGGAAATCAGCCAGCCCAGTAATGTATCCAAACCCCAAAGCAGGATTGCCATCACGACAACAACCGCCAAAATCATCAGCGTGGTCTGTGTGGTTTCCTGACGGGTTGGCCATACTACTTTGCGGCGCTCAATATTTGCTTCTTTCAATAAGGATGCAAAAGCCTTACCTTGACTGGTGACCAATGCAGACCCGAAACAGGCCAACATAAGGACAACAACACCCAGAACGCGGTACAACAGCGGCGCTTCTGCGTACAGGTAGTTTCCGACCACAGCTGCGGCTAAAAAAGCAGCAGAAATCAGCCACATAACAACATCAAGAGTTGAATTACTTGCTTTGGTTTCGGTACTCATGGAAATTTCCTGAAGCCAAAAATGGCAGCCGAAGCTACCATTTTGAATTTGGCAGGCCAGGAGGGACTCGAACCCCCAACTTTCGGTTTTGGAGACCGACGCTCTACCAATTGAACTACTGGCCTAATACACTGTAAGGGCGCTGCACTTTACAGCACTCACTGAGATCTTCAAGCCTACATGGAAAAAAGATGTTCAGCTTTTTTAAATATCTTTTGGACAGATATCAGAAGAACTCGCTAATATCGAATCAGCGACGCGCATGTTACATCACTTGCCATGACTGTCCAGTTCTTTTGCAATAATTTCAAAATTTTATTTTTCAGCCCTTTTTGACAGCGCGAAAACAGCCTCAATTTGCACCTATGAGTCAATTTCCTGAAGATTTCTTACATTTATGCAAATTTTCTTGCTCTTGGGTGCTCAAAAACACCTCAAAAACCTGTAAATTGTGGGCCGATTTTTACTTGGCCTATTGAGTACGTTATGACTGACTTATCCAGATACAGAAACATCGGTATTTTCGCCCACGTGGATGCCGGAAAGACCACTACAACTGAACGAATCCTGAAGTTGACCGGTAAGATTCACAAAACTGGCGAGGTTCACGACGGTGAATCCACTACCGACTTCATGGACCAGGAAGCAGAACGTGGTATTACCATTCAGTCTGCTGCTGTTACCTGTGAATGGAAAAAGCACCGTCTGAACGTTATTGATACTCCTGGACACGTTGACTTCACCGTTGAAGTATATCGTTCCCTGAAAGTACTTGATGGCGGCGTTGGCGTATTCTGTGGTTCCGGTGGTGTTGAGCCTCAGTCCGAAACCAACTGGCGCTACGCGAACGAATCCGAAGTTGCTCGTATCATCTTCGTGAACAAGCTGGACCGTCTGGGTGCCGACTTCTACCGCGTTGTTGATCAGGTGAAGAACGTACTGGCTGCCAAGCCTCTGGTTATGGTTCTGCCAATCGGTACTGAAGACGATTTCGTCGGTGTTGTTGATCTGCTGTCCCAGAAAGCCTACGTATGGGATGACACTGGTCTGCCAGAAAACTACGAAGTCCTGGACGTTCCTGCCGACATGGCAGACGACGTTGAGATGTACCGTGAGCAGTTGATCGAAACCGCTCTGGAAGTCGACGAAGATTTGCTGATGGACTACCTGGAAGAAGGCACCGAGCCTTCCATGGATGACATCAAGCGTTGCATTCGCGAAGGCACCCGCAAACTGGAATTCTTCCCGACTTACTGTGGTTCTGCTTTCAAAAACAAAGGTGTTCAGCTGGTTCTGGACGCAGTTGTTGACTACCTGCCAAGCCCGACCGAAGTCGACGCTCAGCCTCTGACTGACGAAGAAGGCAACGAGACAGGCGAAGTGGCTACTGTTTCTGCTGATGAGCCATTGCGCGCACTGGCGTTCAAAATCATGGACGACCGTTTTGGCGCTCTGACCTTCATCCGTATCTACTCTGGTACTATGAAGAAAGGCGACACCATCCTGAACTCTGCTACCGGCAAAACCGAGCGTATCGGCCGTATGGTTGAGATGCAGGCAGACGACCGTAACGAGATCAGCGAAGCTCAGGCCGGTGACATTCTGGCTGTCGTGGGCATGAAAAATGTTCAGACTGGTCACACTCTGTGTGATCCAAAGCACGAATGTACTCTGGAAGCCATGGTCTTCCCAGAGCCAGTAATCTCCATTGCTGTTGCTCCTAAAGACAAGGGTGCTGTTGACAAGATGGGCATCGCTATCGGCAAGATGGTTGCAGAAGATCCATCTTTCCGCGTTGAAACCGACGAAGATTCCGGCGAAACCATCCTGAAAGGCATGGGCGAGCTGCACCTGGACATTAAAGTCGACATCCTGAAGCGTACTTACGGTGTTGAACTGATCGTTGGTGAGCCACAGGTTGCCTACCGCGAAACCATCACCCAGGCCATCGAAGACAGCTACACGCACAAGAAGCAGTCTGGTGGTTCCGGTCAGTACGGTAAAATCGACTACCGCATCAAGCCAGGCGAGCCAGCTACTGGCTTCACCTTCAGCTCTTCTGTTGTGGGCGGTAACGTTCCTAAAGAATTCTGGCCTGCGGTTGAGAAAGGCTTCAAGTCCATGATGAACGAAGGTGTTCTGGCGGGCTTCCCGGTACTGGACGTTGAAGTTGAACTGTTCGATGGTGCTTTCCACGCCGTTGACTCCTCTGCGATCGCGTTCGAAATCGCTGCCAAAGGCGCTTTCCGTCAGTCCATGCCAAAAGCAGGCGCGCAGCTGCTGGAACCAACCATGAAGGTTGACGTGTTCTCTCCAGAGGATAACGTAGGTGACGTTATTGGTGACCTGAACCGTCGTCGCGGCATGATCAAGGATCAGGAAGCTGGCCCAACTGGCGTACGCATCAAGGCCGACGTTCCTCTGTCCGAAATGTTCGGTTACATTGGACACCTGCGTACCATCACGTCTGGTCGTGGTCAGTTCTCCATGGAGTTCAGCCACTACATGCCTTGCCCACAGCAGATTGCCGAGAAGGTAATGGCTGATGCCAAGGCTGCGAAAGAAGCCAAGTAATTACTGGCCCTGACGCATCCGAAGTGATCTGATTCACTTCACTCAAATGCCGCTCTCCATGAGCGGCATTTTTGTTTACGGGCCTGTATCAGCCCTGTATATGCTCACACAAAGGCCATCAGAGCCTGCCACGCCAGGCGCAACGCCATCAGGGTAATCACAACCCGGAAGATACCCTTGAAGTACACCGCCGGAATTCGATCCAGAGCTTTCAGCCCCAGCCACGAACCCACCACGCCAGCCACAATCATCACACTGATAAACGGCAGCCACTGCCAGAAAGCAAAGCCAACACTGACGAACACACCGCCTTTCAGACAGTGCTGCAACGTCATACAGGATGCGAACGTCGCGGTATGCGTCATCTTGTCATAACTGCCCCGATGCACTAATCCGGCCACCAGTGGCCCGGTTGCTCCTACAAACATCGACACCAACGTTGTTACACCACCCGAGATCACTCGCCCCGGCACAGACAACTCCTGCTTTTGAGGCTTCGGCCCCCAAACCAGAAACAGGATAAACCCGGCCACCGCCAACTGAATCCACTGCAATGGCAACTGCACCACAATCAGGGAGGCCAACACAGCCCCCAGAACCGCCCCAACGCCGAAGAACTTCACCATACTCCAGTCAATATGATGTCGGGTCATCACCGCCCGATTACCATTCGAGCCAAGCTGAATCAATCCATGAACCGGAATCAATGCACTCACCGGCAGAATAGACGCCAGAGAGACCAGCAACAGAACGCCACCACCAATACCAAACGCGGCTGTCATAAATGACGCCAGCACCGATACCAGCAACAGCAGCAGCACTACCGACGGCTCCAGCCAACCGGCACCCAGCCAGGTCATCACGTCATCAAACATAAAAAAGCCCCGAACATAATCGAGGCTGATTTTTAACACGCCCATTCAATCAATAACATCCACCCGGAAATCCTGCCCTGAAGATGCAGCAGCAAATGGCTATTCGCAATTGTCCCAGTCTGCATCGGAAATCAAATGCTCATAGCGCTTATCCGTCAGGGTGAGCATAAAGCAGACAAGCGCTTCGATTTTCGCCTCTGATAATTTCGGGCCATCGTTCAACTCATCAACAGACACGGTTTCAGGTACTTTCGGATCACGCCAGGCCACGCCGGTTTCCGGGTTGAGGGTATTCGTCGATCCAGCCAGAAAGTGATCGTAAAAACGTATCACCGTATCCAGCTCGGCAAACACGCCGTTGTGCATATAAGGGCCAGTCACGGCGACGTTACGCAACGTTGGCACCTTGTACTTGCCGCGTTCGGACTCGGCCACTACCGCCGGATTATCCAGCAGCCCCGGATCGGTAAAATCCGGGCCTCGGCCATTGGCTTGCTGGGCCTGCAGATTCTTGGGCACACCGATGTTGTGGTACTCATAGCCCGTAAACGTCTCACCACTGCGACTCTGAAGCTTGAGCTGATGACAGGTTGCACAGTTGGTGAATTGCTGGGAAAAGAAGATAGACTTGCCAAACCCCGCCTTGGAAATAGTGTCGTACGAGTATTTGTTCGGGTCACCAGCAGGTAACAAAGAACGATCGTACTTTGAATCAAACGGTGCAAAGACATCGGTTTTTTCAAACTCGGCAATCGCATCCGCCATGGCCTTGTAGGCTTGCGTGGCATCATCCCAGATAGCCGCGCCATACAGGGCTTCAAACGCCTGCACATAGCGTTGATTTTCTTGCAGACGCGCGACCACATCGGTCTCACTGGCCATACCCATTTCCGCCGCATTCAACGGTGGCCCTTCGGCCTGATCGGCCAATGTACTGGAACGACCATCATGAAACTGCCCGCCAATAAAACCTTCGTAATCCGGTTGCTTGCTGTTGATTCGGGTCTGAGTACCCTTTTCAAACGCCGGAGACACACTCGCATACGCCGCCGTTGGCGCATTCCTGTCTCCCAAAGACGTGCCGTCATCTCCTAACGAAACAGCCCCTGCACCTTCGGCAGAGTGACTCGTGACGTTATGACGATTATCGACAAATCCATGTTCCGGATTGTGGCAAGTGGAACAGGCCTGGGTGCGATTGGCCGACAGATTCACATCGTGAAACAACGCCTCGCCCAGGCTGGCTTTGGTCTGAAGTGCGGGTTCACTGCCTTTGCTGTTGCTATCACCACCACAGGCGACCAGCCCCAGACAAGCCAGAGCCAATGGGAAGAATATTTTCACGACTGTTCTCTCATCAATCAAAGTGCGATTTTAAATTCTATTGCAAAACTTTATCACACTGAGAATCAAACTCTTATGATAATTAAATTATTAGTTGTTGATAATTGTTTTCATTATCTTTAGCATGCCGTGAATTCTATCCATGAGCCGACTCCAGAGTGCTGATTGAAATCAAGATGGAGCGGGAAACGTTAGACCGTCCGGAGCGATAACCATGAAACTGAACCAACTGGCTGCCGTCGTTGCTGCTGCAACCCTGATCACTGCCTGTGGCAGCGATTCCTCTTCATCCTCATCCGAGGACAAAAGCATCGCCATTGATGTGGCCAAAGTTAAGCAGGTTGTTGATACCAACGCGGATATCGCCTACGCGGCGTACAGCGACTCGGTAACAACGGCAAAAGAATTGAAAATCGCTCTGGAAAACCTGCGTACTAACCCAACAGAAACCACTTTGGAAGCCGCCAAGAAAGCCTGGCTGGTGGCTCGTGAGCCGTATGGCCAAACCGAGGTATACCGCTTTCGTAACAGCCCGATTGATTCTACGAACTACAGCGCTGAAGACGGCCCGGAAGGCGATATCAACGCCTGGCCTCTGGGTGAAGCACTGATCGACTACGTCAAAACCAATAACACCGACTTTGGTACCGATAAAATTGGTGTAACCGCCAACCAGGCAGGCATCAATGGTAATGGCGCGATCGACAAGGCTTATGCTGACGCTAACGAGGCCGATAACATCATTGGCAACCAAGCCGTTACGATCAACGCCGACCTGCTGGCCAACACCGCCACGGCCGACGATGAACACGACGTTATTGCAGGCTACCACGCGATTGAATTTATCCTGTGGGGTCAGGATCTGAACACCACCGACCAGTCCACCACGAATGGCACCGACCGCGATAAAGCCATTAACACCGGTGTAATGGGTGGCCAGCGTCCACTGACTGATTTCCAACCCGGTTACGGCAACACCTTGACGCTGGCTTCTGCTGAAGCAGCCACCCAGAAAGTCGCTCTGCTGGGCTATGACTCCAGTAAAGTGTCGCACCGCCGCCACAAATTTATGGAAGTGGCCGTCGACAAACTGATTGCGGATCTGGAAAGCGTTCGTGACGGCTGGAAAACGGGCGCAACTTACCGCACCGCCTTCACCACGGTTGAGACCGAAGCACAGGCCAAGCAGAAACTGGCTGAAATCATGACCGGTATGGGCACGCTGTCTGAAGGAGAACTGGCGGGTGAACGCATGCAGATCGCCTACTCTTCCAACTCTCAGGAAGACGAGCATTCCTGCTTCTCCGACAACACGCACCGCGATATCTGGCTGAATGCCGAAGGTGTAAGCAACAGCTACTACGGTGATTACGCAGGTTACGACAGTACACTGGATGGCACTGACAACATCACAACCAACAAGGTCAGCGGCTACGGTCTGGACAACTACCTGAAAGATGTGGGTGCAACCGCTCAGGCGACCACTCTGGAAGCGGCTCTGACAGCAACCGCAGAGCAGTACAAGGCGATTGACACCAAAGCTCGCAACAACGAGCCATTTGATGTCCTGATCATGGAAGCAAACCGCAGCGCCGATAACCCGGTTGGCAAAGCCATTGTTGCTCTGAATGCGCAGTCCAAGCTGATCGCCAGCATTGCAGACAACATGAAACTGGACACAGATGTCGTAGACGATGACGCTTCCGGCTGCGACACCGAAAACCCGACTCAGGCTTGTGAGTAAGTGGTGAGGTGTTTCAGCATTGAGTGATACAAGATCCCGGCGGTCATCAGGCCGCCTATCTGCGTCACAGCAAAAGCCGGGCTTGTCCCGGCTTCTTGCGTTATTGGCGCAGCGTACAAGTGTTCAGCTTTCAGCCCCGCTTTTGGCAATTTTTACAGGGTTATTAGTCGGTTGCAGCGAAGCACAGCGTTCAGCAGACTCTCCTGTTCCTGCCGTTTCAGAATCAGAAAACCGCCCTGGCGGTAATGCCACCACGTCTCTGATTCCTTTCCCCAGCTTCGACAAGCTGGCTCCGTCACTGCCCGATGAGGCCAAGCCCGATTTTCACGCCGGGCGTGCGCTGGCGCGTCAGCCCTGGGTCAAGGCCCCGACCATTACCGATGCCCGTGACGGCCTTGGCCCGGTGTATAACGCTCGCGCCTGCTTGGCCTGCCATGTGCGTGGTGGCAAGGGCCTGATACCGGCAGACAGCAAAACACCGCTGTTCAGTGGTCTGCTGAAGATGAGCATTCCGGTCAAAACCGGAGACACCCTCACATGGCAACCAGAGCCAACCTACGGTGAGCAATTGCAAACCCAATCGGTGGCTTTGCAACACCAGTTGCGCCTGAAGACCCCGGCGGAAATGGCCGCAGAAGGTCAGGTCGCACCCGAAGCCTACGCCTATATCCAGTGGCAGCAGAGCCGTTTTACTTACCCTGACGGAGCGGAAGTCACGCTGCGTCAACCGTCGCTGGATCTGAAGCACCTGGCCTACGGTGAGATGCACCCGGAAACGGCGTTCAGCCTGCGCAATGCCCCCATGATTCAAGGTATGGGACTGCTGGGCCTGATTCCCCAAAGCGCCATCAATGCCCTGTCCGACCCGGATGACAGCAACCAGGATGGCGTGTCAGGGCGCGTCAATCAGGTGATTGATGTGCGTACTGGCGCGCTGGCACCCGGACGCTTTGGCCTCAAAGCCAACAAGGCCAGTATCGATGAAATTGTTGCAGGTGCCTTTTCCAACGACCTCGGCATCAGCAATCCCCTGTTTCCTGAACAGCCCTGCACCCAGGCACAGCTCCTGTGTCTGAAACAACCCAATGGTAATGGCACCACCCAGGAAGATTCCGGGGTTGAGCTGGCCGATCCTCTGCTGCAACTGGTGATCCAGTTCACCAATAATCTTGGTGTTCCCAAACGACGCAATCCCGATAACCCGGACGTTCAGGCCGGACGCCCGCTGTTTTATCAAACGGGTTGCGCGAGCTGTCACCAGCCGTCGTTCCAGACCACCTCGCAAACCTCACCGGAGCTGGCTCATCTGGCTAACCAGACCATCTGGCCGTACACCGACTTGCTAATTCATGACATGGGGCCTGAGCTGGCCGATCACCGCCCGGACGGCGCGGCCTCCGGTTCCGAATGGCGTACGCCTCCGCTGTGGGGCATTGGTTTGTCACCTCAGGTGAATGGCAGCCGCAACCTGCTTCACGATGGCCGCGCCCAAACCATTGAAGAAGCCATTCTCTGGCACGGCGGGGAAGCCAACTCGGCAAAACAGCGCTTTGTGCAGTTGGACAACGAACAACGTCAGCAGCTTCTGGCCTTTGTGCGGTCACTTTAGGTCACCGCCTGATATGAAAGAGAACGTCATGAAACAAGACTCCACGCCCCGGCTTGCCCCTCATTTGAACTGCCGCCTGAACCGCCGCCAACTCTTGCAGTTGAGCGGTGTCTCTGCCCTGGGGCTGGCTACTCTGGGCAGCGGCCTTGGAGCTGCCGCCCGGCATTCGAACCAACACAGCAACGGCGAAATCTGGTTCTCCGCTCAGGGCAACAAGGCCTCGGAATACAGCCTGAGCTGGCTCACGAACGGGGCTGAGCCAACCACCGTTTTAAGTGGATTCCGTGGCCACGGGGCGGCTTCTGATCCGGTTAACCCACACCGTTTGGTGATGTTTGCCCGTCGTCCGGGCTGGCAAGGGTTAGTGGTCGATGTCACAACACCGGATCGGGTGCAGACGTTTGATGCCGCTCCCGGTTGTTTTATGCACGGCCATGGCTGTTTCAGCGCTGATGGCCAGTGGCTGTTCAGCACCGAGTCCGACATCGACTCTGGCATTGGCAAGATTGTGGTTCGTAATAGCCGCACCTTCGCTGTTGAACAGCTGTTCGATAGCGGAGGGATTGGCCCTCACGACATGGCGCTGATGCCAGATGGCAGGCACCTTGTGGTTGCCAACGGTGGCTTGCTCACACACCCGAAGTCTGGCCGCAAGGTACTGAACCTCAGCTCGATGCGCTCAACCCTGAGCTATGTGAACGTCGCCTCTGGCCAGTTAGTGGAAGAACTTACCTTGCCGTATGACAAAGCCAGCATTCGCCATCTGGATGTCACCCCGGACGGTACGGTTGCCATCGCTACCCAGTTACAACGCGCCGCAATGAAGCACGAGGAAGCAGTACCACTGGCCGCCTTGCATCGACCGGGAAGCCATGAGCTGACTCCACTTTCCAGCCCAGAACCTCTGCTGGCCCAGTTCAATGACTACATGGGCAGCGTGCGCATCAACCCGCACACCGGTCTGGCCGGATTCACCAGCCCACGGGGCAATCTGGTCGGATTCTGGGACATCCACACAGCGGAGCTGGCCGGGTATTACCCCTTCTTCGATGTCTGTGGCCTGACGGTTTCAGCCGATCAGCAGCATTTTGTGCTCTCCAACTCCACCGGTGAAATTCGTCAACTGAACGCACGGACACTGCAGGAGCAGCCCCACTTGCGTCAGCGCTTTGACGGCATGCATTGGGACAACCACCTCTTCACCATCAGCCTGATGAGCTAACACATATTAGATATTTACGACCCATAATCGGATAGATAACACGATGAGAGAAGACACACCCACAAGAGCGCTCCAGCGCCGATCAGGTTGGCAACAACCGGTCAGCATCGGGGTTCTTGCTCTGACACTGGCCGCCTGTGGCGGAACACGGGAAAACGACCAGGCAACCCTGAGCCAAGGCTCTTTAGACCTCGCATTTGAGCAGCTCACCGATGCCACCCTTATCGCCGGTGCAACGCGCATGGCAACCGAAACAGAAACCCTGAATCGCCACATCAGTAGCTTCTGCGCCAGCCCGGATGCCGCCGGTCTGATTCAGGCACAAGGCCAATGGCAAACACTCTCTTCCGCCTGGCAACAACTGCTGCCGTATAACTTTGGCCCGTTAAATGATGATCTGGTGTTCCCGACCTTCCAGAACATCGATTCCTATCGTCCACGCGGACGGGATTACACCGAGACTGTGCGCACTGAAATTGACGACCTGCTGGTATCTGGCGACGTGCTGAGTGCCGATTACTTTGCCAGTCGCAACTTTAATCGCGTGGGGTTGCTGGCACTGGAAGTTGCCTTGTTCGAGACGGCAGCCGAGCAAGACACTGATGCAACGGCAGTTCTGAATGAATTTGTGGCACAAACGCGCAAGTGCGAGCTGCTCACCGGACTGGGTGGTGCACTGGAACGGCAAACAGACAAGGTACGAGATGGTTGGACAGTGACCTACAAGGACACGGGCAAATCGTATCGAACCCAGTTTCTGTCCGGTGAGCTGGACGACGGTTCGACATCTCTGGTGGCTTTGCTGACCTCTGTTCAAAGCTATCTGGATTACCTGCAACAACGCGATGTGGTCAGCAATGTGGCCAGGATTTCAGCTTCTGACAGCTTCGATAGCTGGACACTGATGACAGCGTCTATCAACAGCATCAGTGACTTGCTGGAAGGCACAACCGACGAACAGGTCAGCCTGTTTGAGCTGATGATATCCGGCGGCAATGCCACCGCAGTCGAAACCGTCCGGGCCAATCTGCAGCAGGCTCGTGACGCCATTGCCAACCGCGATGCAACCAGCTTCAACGCCACGGCTGCCGCACTGGACGGCAACTTCAAACGCGATATTCCCGACAGCCTCGACGTCAGTCTGGGCATTAACTTCTCCGACGGCGACTGAGCCTGGAAACCACTTGTGACTGGATTTGATATGAAAACCAACCGTCTTGCTCTTGCCGTGGCAACTGCCATGACTGCCTTTTCCCTGCCCATTATTTCCTTGCCTTCGATGGCCGATGACCACGGAGTTGGCACAGTTTCCAAAGAAGCTGAAACCGTGCGCCGCCTGGAACAACGCATCCAGTATCTGGAGCAAACCATGGACGAGCGCCTGGGGGCGCTGGCCGATGCCATGGAACAGCAACAGGCTGACAGCCCCATGAGCAAGGTACACTTCGGTGGCTACGGTGAACTGAACTACTACAACCTCGATGTGAATGGCACCGACGACCGCCAGCTCGACTTCCGTCGCTGGGTACTGTTTGTCGGCTATGACTTCAGCGACAGCATTCGTCTGGTCTCGGAGTTTGAAGTGGAACATACCGTGGTTCCCGGCTCCGATGGCAATGGCGCGATTGAGCTGGAACAGGCCTATCTGGAATTTGACCTCTCAGACAGCCAGAGCGTGAAGAGCGGTATTTTGCTGATGCCCGTCGGCATCCTCAGCGAAACCCATGAGCCAACCACCTATTACGGTGTGGAACGCCCCATCATCGAGACCACCATCATCCCGACGACCTGGTTTGCCGGTGGCGTGATGTACAGCCACAGCCTCGGCAATGGCCTGAGCTATGACCTGATGATTTCCGAAGGTCTGAAAACCGACGATCCCAATGCCAATGCTGACGCCGATCCATTCGATCTGAAAGCAGGCAAGCAAAAGACCTCTTACGCGGATGCCTTCGACCTGGCCACCACCGCACGTCTGGTCTGGCGTGGAGTACCCGGACTGGAACTGGCGGTCTACGGCCAGTATCAGCCCGATCTGGATCAGAGCGCCAAAACCTCTTATGCCGATTCTGCAACCCTGATGGGAAGCCACGTGATTTATCAGTGGGATCAGGTAACAACCAAAGCTCTGTACGCCCGTTGGGACGTTGCGGGTGACGCGGCCAAGACCGCAGGCAAGGACGTTCAGGATGGCGGCTATCTGGAAGTTAGCTGGAAACCACTCAACGACTGGGGCTTCTTCGCCCGCCAGAGCGCCTGGTCACAGCAAAAAGACGTGGATAAAACCCAGACCGATGTCGGCTTTAACTACTACCCGGTGGATGGCGTTGTTCTCAAGAGCAACTACCAACTGCAAAACGACGATGCAGGCAATGCTGATGGTTTCTACCTCGGCATGGGTTATCAGTTCTGAGTTGAATCCATCTCCGACTCGGGCCGCCGCCAGTACAAAGCAGTACTGGCGGCTTTCACAGGATAGAATCAGTATCGCAGCGTGGCGGAGAACACAAGGTTACGACCAGCAATCGGTGCGTATTCCTTCAGATAGGAGGTGTGCGACTGACCGTAGGTATCGGTCAGATTGTTGCCTTTGAGCGACAAATCCAGATCGGTTTTGGCCAGTGAGAGCTGATAGTTCGCCGCCAGATTCAACTGCGAGTAAGAAGCTGTCGATACCTCATTGGCTGCCACGTTTGTCTGGCGTCCGTGAGTGACCGACTCCGCACGCAGTTGCCATTCATCCTGCTGCCAGGTCAACCCGGCCCGCAAAGTAGGAGATGGAGTGCGAGGCAGATTATCCTTGCTGCCAGAGGTCAGCCGGGCGCGTACCCAGTCAGCCGCCAACTCCAGATTCAGGGAATCGTTCAAAGCATGCTCCCAACTGGCTTCCGCACCGTAGAAGCGGGCATCGGCCTGCTCATGGCGGTACACCAGATTGTCATGGAACGGGTCACCAAAGGGTTTCAGGTCGTTGTAGATATAGTCTTCAAACTCGTACGCAAACGCAGCAATGCGCAGCGCATCCTCATCGCCCTGATACAACCAGTTCACGTCCAGCGTATAAGCAGTTTCCAGATCAAGCTCACCATTGTCGAGCTGGAAAGAAAACGTCGCGTGATGGTCACCGTTCCAGAACATTTCTTCCGCATCCGGTGCGCGCTGGGCACGAGCCAGGCTGAAGCCAAGGCGTTGCTGTTCGTCCAGAATCCAGGTCGCGGCGGCCGAAATCGACACCGGCGTAAAATCACGATCGTCGTAATAGGAGGCCTGCTGGCGATGCGATGGACGAATCGCGTTTTCATCCAGCTCAATTGTACGTTCATCCACACGAATACCCATCTCGATCATGCCGTGTTCCCAGTCGCGTTGGGCAATCCAGAACAAACCAATATCCTGAGTGGTGGTTTCTGGCATCGGCGTATCATGCGCAAAGAAATAGCCGTTTACAAAAGACTGAGATAGATCCAAACCCATCTGCCCATCCCAACTACGGCTGGAATAATCCGGAATATCACTACAGCCACCATGATCGTGACATAGAGCCAGCTCACGTTGCGTCCACTGGATGCCCGTGGTGGCTGTCCAGTTCTCCGACAACACCAGATCCATGTCCGTTTGTAATTGCCAGGTTTCCTGATCAAACAAACCAACCACCAGATCAGCAGTGGTTTCGTCGTGAATATAATCGTTGTAGGACGCGTTCACGCGCCACTCTTCTACGGCGTTCCATTGCTCGCCGAAAGGGAGATACAAAGCACCGCGCATTTCGTAACGGGTTTGCTCCGGCTTCACCCGGGCTGGTTTGTTGTCTTCGTTCGGCACACCGTAATCGTATTCAAGACGAGCAATGCTCAGGCCGATAAAACCGTCATCGGACGTACGACTCAAGCCCAGAGCACCACCTTTGCCCTTGGTATCGCTGTTGATAATTTCGCCGTCACGCTGGCCAGTTTTTTTCCCCTGAGTGCCGGTCTGATAATTGTCACTGCGGCGCACAAAGCCATCGGCATGCAGCACCCAGTCACCGTTACCACTGTCCACAGTGACCGCCAGAGAACGCCCATTATCCAGTGAGGACAACGTTGAGCTGGCCATCAGCTCGGTGTCTTCGATGGCGTAGCGATGAATACGGCTGTCCGACAGATTCACCACACCGCCAATGGCTCCGCCACCGTAACGCAGCGTGGCTGGCCCCTGTACCACTTCAATGGTTTGCGCAGCACTCAGCTCGGCCATAGGCGCATGGTCTGAACTCATGGCGGACACATCGGCTGCATCGGTGCCATTGGTCAGTACCTTGACGCGGCTGGACGCCATGCCCCGGATCACCGGTCGTCCAACACCTGGGCCAAACGAGGCATTACTGACGCCTGGCAAACGCTCCAGCAAATCGCCCAGCGTGCTTTTGGCTTCGCTGCGAATGGCATCGCCATCCAGACGAGTCACTGGCTGGGCCACCTCAAACACAGCGGATTGCTGTCCAATCGCCACCACTTCCTCCATCTCGGCACACACGGACGCAGATGCACTGACAGCGGCCAGCGCCAGGCACACACGAGAACGAACAAAATTTGGGGTTTGCGGATTCATAGGGTTTCCAGGGCCAAAAAAACAAAAAACCCCGGTGCCAGTTCACCAACAGCACCAGGGATAAAACAACGAACGGCCTCAATCAGAGGCAGGTCTTCTATTAATGGTCGTGATCGTCTTCAACACCACTGGCATGCAACATGGCTGCGGCGGCTACGTCAGTACCAGGTGCCAGATCAAAGGTTGAATGGAGATGATAAGGGTGTCCATCGTGAGAGTCGATGTAATACATCTTGCCCACATCGCTGTCCGTAACGGTAAAGGACTGTGGCCCGCTGGTCAGAGACCAATCGGCGCAGGTCGCGCTGTCGTCGGAGTCAGGCAACGTTGCAAAGCGTGCAGCGCCGGTTTTCAGATCGATAAAGTGTAGCAGGCCGTTATCGGTCAGAATGCCCGCTTTGGTATCTGCAGTAGCGAAGTTCACATCGCAAATTGCAGTTGCATTAGGTGCTTCAGACGCGAATTCCATATTTTTAATATCCACGTCATTGTCCATCCAGGTTACTGACTTCAACTCAACACCTGCACCGACTGCAACGGCTTTGTGGCCGTTAGACACCAGCTTGCTGACTTCCAGAGTACCCAGATCAATCGCCGGAGTTTCAATGCTTGGCTCATCTTCTGCGGCGCTTTCAGCTTCAGCGTGTGCCTCTTCAGCATGCTCATGCTCTTCAACAACCACGGCAATCAGGCCAGTGTCACACTGGGCCAGCGTCATTTCATGCGCCTTGACCACAGCGATTGGAGACTTGCAGTCCTGTACGGTATCAGTCGCTTCAGTACCTTCATAAACGGTCGCTTTGCCATTGGCGAACACCAGACGCAAGCCGTGTTCTTCATCCAGAATGGCTGCCGGATATGTCTGCGTTACGCCAGTCAACGTCAGGGTCGCTTCCGGCGCTGTCGCCTCTTCCAGTTCAGCGGCTGGGTAGAACTGAGTGTTGCCGTCTTTCAGAACCGCAAAGTGATTCTGTGTCATGGAGACTTTGAGATCATCGCCCGTCAGGGTCAGAGCCGTCAGGATTTCAGCATCATGAGTTTCTGAATGCTCTTCACCTTCTTCGTGCTCTTCACCTTCTTCGTGCTCTTCGTGCTCTTCGCCTTCTTCGTGTTCCTCGGCATGAATACCGGAATACACAAACTGCACGCCACCAGCCGTAACAATAGCGGCTGACAAACCATCGTCTGAACGAATTAGTTGACCAACCGCTGCCAGAGCATCACCTTCCAAAGCTTTAAATTCGCTGTGAGACTGATCAAAGATCGTCAGATCATCGCTGTTGCCGAATGTCATCAGAATGCGAGCACTAGCACCGTGATCGTGGCCATCGCCATCCATGTCGTTATTGGAAGAAGAGGAGGAATCGCTGTCACTGCCACAGGCAGCCAACAACAAAGCACTGGAAATCAAACTGAGTGAGAACAGGGGCTTCAGGTTCATGAGCAGCCTATAAAGAGGTTATGTTATACAATAACAATTATGTTATTTCATAACATTTTCAAACTCAACCCGATGTCAGGAAAAGATGTAAACAGTTTTTATTATCACGAACATTATGGCAAAGCCGCGCACAAACACGAGGCTCTGCCTGCGGCACACTCAGAAAGGTACGTCATCATCGTAGTTGGGGGCCGACTGGGCAAAGCCATCATCCGGCATGCTGTCCGCAAAGGTGTTATCCGCTCCAGCGCGCTCTACACGCCAGGCTTGCAAGCTGGTGAAACACTTTTCGGGCTTGCCCTGAGCGCTCCACAGGCGACCAGACAGATTGAACTGCGCTACGACTTCATCACCAGGATTGAATGCATCCATCAAAGCGCACTTGTCCTTGATCAACTCCATGGCTACGTAATTTGGATACTTTGGGTTTTCACCCTCACCCGTTAATTTGATCACGAATTCGCGCTTGGTAAAGCCATTTTGACCGTAGGTTTTGGTCTCATCAATGGAGTGGAGAACTCCCTGAACTTCGAAATTTTTGGACATAATCATCACCCGAAATATGAATCAGGGGATGATACCACCGAACACATTGAAACAATGCCAGCCAGTTATCGACGATGACAGACGTGCCATAAAAGCGCTGTCCAATAGAGTGAAAGAAAGCAGAAAGATACCCAATAAAAAACCGCTGAAGTCCAGATAACTTCAGCGGCCATCACAATCCAGCAACTTACTTGTTCAGCAAGCTCGGATCAATACACAAGACGCGCTTGCTCTGACCAATCACACGGTTCAGAACGAATTCCTGACTGTTACCTGTACAATTGCTTTCCGCTTCACTGTCACAAGTACCCTTGCCATAGCTGGTGCAATCACTGGAACCGGCGTGTTCTACCACACCCACAACCAGGCCTACGCCATCTTTACCATTCTTGCCGTCTTTACCATTTTTCCCCGGCTTGCCAGCAGCGCCATCTTTACCCGCAACGCCAGCTTTACCCGGAGCACCGTCTTTACCGGCTGCGCCAGTTTTACCCGGAGCGCCATCTTTACCAGCAACACCGTCTTTGCCCGGAGCGCCATCTTTACCGGCAACACCGTCTTTGCCCGGAGCGCCATCTTTACCGGCAACACCGTCTTTGCCTGGAGCACCATCTTTGCCAGCAACACCATCTTTGCCCGGCTCACCGTCTTTACCAGCGGCACCGTCTTTGCCCGGAGCGCCATCTTTTCCTGGCTCACCCTTCAGGTTTGCCATGGGGCCAACCCAGCGGCCATTTTCCGTAATGTTCGGCAGAACACGATGTTGCAGAGTCATGAGCAAACCCACCAGCTCTGCATTCTGTTCTGACAAAAGTTCAATTTTGCTTTCCAGTGACGTAATGCGTTTGTCAGCGGCCGTTTCAGCAGCGACCTCAGCATTGGCGACATTCATGTTAAGCACAACAGCAGCCGTTAAGGCACAGGCAAGTTTTTTCATTGTATTTCTCACAACGACTATCCAGATTCGTCAATTAATGGTTGTCGCTCGCATCACCTGTACTGCACAGTCAGATGCATCGCCAACCAGGCATGATCGAGAAAAAATTCTCGAAGAATGTTCCCCATCCGTGGCCTGACAATGCGCGGTTCACAAGAACCTCCGACGTCATCAGACAAGCCAACAGGAGTATTCGTCAGTTACGCTATCAACCCCGAGAATGGCACGCAAGTAGCAGGCTTGATAAGCGTCAGGTTTGAACACCCGCTACCCTTCAGGTGGCCACTATTATGGCGTAAGTATGGTGCAAGCTACTGGTACGGCGCAGGCTACTAGGCAGCGGTTGCCAGTTCCTGAATTCTGAGCACCATGGCCCGAATACCGTTACCTCGGGTCGGGCTTAAATGCTTGATTAGGTCAATCTCGGCAAAATAGCCATCAATATCAAAATCCCGCGCTTCCGCAGGTGTCTTGCTGTTATAAGCCGCTAATACCACACCCAGCAGACCTTTGACGATGTGTGCATCAGAATCGGCTTCCAGCACCAGTTTGCCGTCAATAATGGCGTGATCAATCCAGACCTGGCTCTGACAGCCACGAATCAAATGCGCATCGGTTTTCTTGGCATCCGGCATCGTTGGCAACTGTTTGCCCAGATCAATGATGTACTTGTAACGCTCTTCCCAATCGTCAAAGAATCCCAGTGTATCGAGGATATCTTCGGTCGTGATGTCGGTACCAAACGGGTTTGGAGTCAGGCTCATGAACATTCCTCAGACAGTCAGAGATTCAACAAAGGCACGGATACGATGCGCCGCTTCGATGCACTCATCGACTTCAGCCACCAGCGCCATACGTACCCGGTTGTGGCCAGGATTCACGCCATCGACGGTGCGAGACAGATACGACCCTGGCAGCACTGTGACTTGCTGTTGAGCGTACAACTGCTGCGCAAACTCATCATCCGCAATGGGCGTACCGGCCCAGAGATAAAAGCTGGCATCGCTTTGCTGCACATCCATCACTGGCTGCAGAATCTCCAGTACGGCCTGAAATTTTAGCGTGTATTGACGACGGTTTTCCGCCACATGCGCTTCATCCTGCCAGGCCGCAATACTGGCCAGTTGAGTTTGAATCGGCATGGCACAGCCATGATAGGTGCGATACAGCAGGAATGGCTTCAGCAGGTTGGCATCACCGGCAATAAAACCGGAACGCAAACCCGGCAGGTTGGAGCGTTTTGACAATGAATGAAGCACGACACAGTTGCGGTAATCATCACGTCCCAGAGCGGCACAGGCCTGCAACAGGCCAACCGGCGCGGCGCAGCCATCGACATAGATTTCCGAGTAGCATTCATCACTGGCGATCACAAAGTCATAACGATCAGACAGTTCAATCAGACGCTGGAACTGTTCCAGACTCAGGGTTGCTCCGGTTGGATTGCCCGGCGTACACAAGAACAACACCTGACAATCTTGCCAAATGTCGGCCGATACCTGCTCGTAATCGGGAATAAAGCCGTTCTCGGCCAGACACGGCAGAAAATGCGGTGTCGCACCCGCCAGATACGCCGCGCCTTCATATATCTGATAAAACGGATTGGGGCTGACCACCAGTGGATTTTTTTCAGTACGATCCACTGCCGCCTGGGTAAATGCAAAGATGGCCTCACGCGTACCATTGACGGGAATAACCTGGGTCGCCGGATCAATAGAGGTCAGTTCAAAACGCTGCTTTAACCATTCGGCAATGCTTTCGCTCAGCTCGGGCAACCCCTTGGTGGTGGGGTAATTTTCCAGCCGATGAATGTTGTCAGTCAGAGTCTGTTTAACGAAGTCGGGAGCGGGGTGTTTGGGTTCGCCAATCGAGAGCGCGATATGCTCAAGTTCCGGGTTGGGCGTAACAGCATCCTTGAGCTGTTTGAGTTTTTCGAACGGGTAGGGCTGAAGCAGGGTCAGATCTGGATTCATGAAGCACCAATAGAAGACAGAATCAGCCGCTGCGATGTGCAGACGGTCAGAACGCGCGATTATAGACTTTGCGAACTGAAAGATCAGCGCGATTATCGCGCCAGACTTCTGAAGTGCCCTCTATTTCTGCTTCAAATCAGCATTCGATGCCGATCCTCTTATTCCAGTGCCAATGAACGGTTAGCACTGCGTCGCGCCGCACTCCATTCCTTATGACTACGCGCTGCTTCCTCACCCGGCAGTGACAAGACGATATCGAAGTAATCAAAACGGTGCGGGTTGGACATCACCTTGCTGCGCTCCTTGCCTTTTACGACGTAGACCGACTGCACATTCTGATGGTCAAACGCACGCCAGGTTTGCTGATCTTTCAGATCCACATAAGTGTGCCCTTCCAGAGCTTTAATAACCGCCGCAGTATCGACTGTACCCGCGCGCTCTGCAGCATCCTTGAACTGATGCACGGCGCTGTAAGTCGACGCTGCCGGACTGGTTGGATACTGATCGAAGTGTTTCAGGTAAGACTCAACGAAGCGTTTACCACGAGGAAAATCAAACTCATACGGCACCTGCCACGCCCAGGGCACGGCACCAACAACATTTTCCATCGCACCGGCACCCGCTACCTTGGCCATCCCCTGAGTCAGGTTCGTCACAACGACCTGCATGCGATCTTTCAATCCCATGCTGGTGGCCATGTTCAATGCCGTTGCCATATCCTGGGCAAACTGGATGATCACCAACACATCCGCATCCGAAGCCGCTGCTTTTTCCAGCGCGGCCTTCATGGCTGAACGCTTGGGTTTCGGGAAAGGCACATAAGCTCGCTCATGTACCCGATCGTCTGTTGTGCGCGTCATGCTGCGCAAACCGGCTTCCGTGGAATGTCCCCAGCCGTAATCTGCCGTCACATAGAAAATACGCTTGCCAGGAAAGTTGCGGTTCAGATATTTCGACAATGCCTTGGCTGTCATCCAGCCATTGTAAGTCTCACGAAACATGTGCTTGTGCGCTTCTTTGCCCGTCGTGGCATTGGCATAAGTCAGCGTGCCCATAAAAAGTACGTCATGCCTGGCGGCTTCTTTACCCGCTGCGATGGCCACAGAGCTGGTAGCACCGCCCATGATCATGGCTGCCCCTCGCTTGGCTTGTTTGCGCACATGATTAACCGAACGTTTTGGATCAGCAGCTGAATTGGCGGTCAGTAGCTCCACAGGACGTCCAAGAATGCCGCCTTCGGCGTTGATTTCTTCAATCGCCAGCATAGCTCCCTGCGCTTGGTGGTAACCCTGTTCGGTGTAACGCCCAGTAGTGGGGTGAATCAGGCCGATTTTCACCGGTTGTGCAGCCACAGAAGCCACACTGCTGACAATTAAAGACACCCCCAGCAGCCAACGAGCTGAGATTTGCCGAATAATTTGAAAAGGGGTTTTGACTGCAGCATCCATAACTCAAAATTCCTTATATTCAATAAATTGGAGAGACATTGATTTGTTACGCAAAGTAACAAAATGAGGGGTGTTTTTAATGATTAAATCGTCATTTTGTCGGATGTTATACCGTAAAAATGCACGGGTTGTCCTACATTGATACATTCAATCGTTTGATTAAAGAGACAAAATAGTAGAAGGCAGCCAATTTCCCGCACGATCTCAAAATCTGTCTTCCTGCCTCGCCTGAAACCAACTGACATTCCATAAGTTCGTTCCAATCATTGAGAACAGTTACAGCATAAATCGATGCTCTTGCCGAGATCAGGAAACAGATCGCATCACGACATAAAGTCACAATAAAGCCATGGAGGTATCAGCACCGGCATCGTATGATCGGGCCATTGAACCTTTTGTCACCCATTCATATGGACAGGAATGCACCATGAAAACACTTTCTTCCCTGCTGTTGCTGCTTCCTCTGATGGCGGCTCCCCTGCACGCCCTGGAAAAGCCGACTCAGAACGAAGTCGTCAAGGTCATGAACTACCTGAATGAAGGATCTGAGATCGTACTGGTCGATTCCCGATTCTGCAGTGAGATCGTCAAATCGGGCGAGAACAAAAATGAATGCGCCGATCCTGGCGGTGCCCTGGTCAGCAAGGGCGAAAAGAAATACCTCTGGATGAACTATCTGGTGCCCGGCAATAGCACCTCATCGGTTCTGATCCAGTTCAAATACAAGGGGCGTGCTTTAAAAAGTGGTGAAATCACACTGACCAAGGCCATTCGCTACCGCACCTGGAAGTATCTGGAAACCTCGCGTGTGGGCAACTGGGAAGTTGTGATCGAGCAGGAAAATGAAACCGGTTTCTCTACCATCGCCACCATCCCCTACACCGTGGAAGAAGCAAACTAGATTCTGAATTCCATCGTTGTTCAGCGACCTTGGTTCAACACCCCAACAACGGATCATTGACTACAATGGAACGCGTTTAAAAGGATTTTCAGCCTCATGGCTGAACACCGGGTATGCGGCCCTTCCGTCTCTCTCACCCTGGGTGGGCCGTATGCAAATAGAGAAGCGTCACCGCTTCTCTATTTTTTCTCTCCCCGCTTTTCTCTTCTCCTGTTTTTTAATACCTCGTCTTTACGCCTTTTCTTACGGATTGATCATTGACTTTCTTGCGCCTCTTTATTGTAATGATCATTCCAATAAGAATGGACATGCACATGCCCAGACCTCGTAGCTTCAATGAAGACACCGTACTGGAATCCATCATGATGGTTTTTTGGCACAAAGGTTATGCAGCCACCTCAGCAGAAGACCTTGTTCAGGCAAGCGGGTTAGGCCGAAGCAGCTTGTACAACGCCTTTTCCAGCAAGGAAGCCCTCTTTGAAAAAGCGCTGGATTGTTATCTGCGCCGCACACGAGAAACGGCAGCCAGCCTGGATACGACAGACGCATCAACCACCGACCTGATTCAGAATTTATTGCTTTCGGCACTGGAGCTGGAAGCGCGTGAAGAACGAATAGGGTGCCTTGTCACCAATACCGCGATTGAAAGAGCCGGACAAGATGAACGAATAGCCAGCTTGCTGAGTCGTCACTTCGATGTGCTGCAACGATCACTGGTGCATCTGATTGAGCGTGGCCAGCAATGTGGAGAAATAAACCCATCCCATGACGCAACCGCACTGGCGGGCCTGATACTGGCTACCCTGCAAGGGTTGCGTGTGCTTTCCAAAGCGGACACCACTCACGAAAATCAGGCTCTAAAAGACATTGTTGATCAAGCCATCTTGTTGATTCGCTAACGCGTATTCACCATAAATCGCTTTGATCCGCTCATTTTTCTGATCCATTTTGTAACGATCATTACCAAACAAAACCACCACGACCGATACGAGAGAATCAAAACCATGACATTTTCACCCGCCTCACAGCCATCACACCCGGCCAAAACCGGCTTAATAGCCATCACCCTGCTCTTTGTCGCCATTAATCTTCGCCCCGTAATCGCTTCGGTAGGGCCACTGGTTGAAGAAATTCATACTGCCACCGGGATGGAGTCTCTGGGCATTGGGTGGCTCAGCACGCTTCCCTTGCTACTGATGGGGCTCGCCGCCTTTACCGCACGACCGTTGCGCAAAATGGTGGGTGAATACCGGGGTATTGGCATCGGTATGGCACTGATTTTAATTGCCTGCCTTGCACGAGGCCTGCTGGCGAATAGCCACATTCTGTACATCTCTGCCGGACTCGCAGGCATCGGCATTGCGATGACCCAGGCGCTGGCCCCAGGCTATATCAAGGCGCAATTCAAGGAATCGGCCAGTCGCATGATCGGGCTGTACTCCAGCAGCATCGTAGCAGGTGCCGCCATTGCGGCCGGGGTTTCAGCCGATGTATCGGCGTTGACAGGGTGGGCCAATGCGCTCGCCATTTGGGCCATACCGACTGGTATTGCGCTGGTTCTGTGGTTGATCACCGCCCGGCCTGTTGAGGCCACTGCAACCAACACGACCAATACAATAGAAGACATCGCCTTTTACAAAGACTCACGCTCCTGGTCACTTCTGGTCTTTTTTGGCATCGGAACCAGCGCCTTTATGCTGATACTTGCCTGGCTGCCGCCCTACTTTATGGATCTGGGCCTATCGCCTGAGCATTCAGGCTACCTTGCCGCCGGATTTACTCTGACCGAGCTGCTGACCGCCCTACTGATTTCAACCTTTATCAACCGCTTTCCTGATCGCCGAGGACTTCTGCTGCTTTCCATTGTGCTCAGTGCCGTTGGCTTGTTAATGCTCACTTTTTTGCCACTGGCCGCGCCGCCACTGACCGTCATATTGCTCGGTATCGGCATTGGCATTCACTTCCCTTTGTCGCTGATCGTGACTGCCGAGCATTGTGAAAATCCGGTTCAGACCGGAGAGTTAATGGCGTTTGTGCAGGGGGGAGGCTACGCCATTGCAGCTCTGGCTCCATTGGCTACCGGGTTGTTCAGAGACGCGGCTGGCAGCATCGCTCCAGCCTGGCTATTGATGGCCATACTCACCGGGCTATTGGTCATTATTGCTGGCCGATATTCCCCCGCAAGCTATGTCCTGTTTCGCAAGCGGGTTACATCCTGAGCAGACGATTCGGATACTCGCCTTAAGCACCCGCCCGCAGCATGGCTCTTAGCATGGTGCGGGCAATCTCATCCCGCTCTTCATAATTGATATAGACCCCGTCGTTGAACAATCGGCACAGGCCATGCAACGAGGCCCAATGTGCCTGGGCAATGCGGCGCGGAGATTCGGTACGATCAAACATGCCGTGTTCATACAGGGTTTCAATCCACTGTCGCCAGATGCGGAAGCTGTGCCGTGACACCGCTTGCAGCGCTTCGGTTGGTTTGCCGGTACGCCAGATTTCCCGCCCGTACATCAGGTCGTAGGTTTCGCGATGCTGATCGGCAAAGCACAGATAATTCAGCACATAAGCCTCGAAGACTTCGGCCAGATTATTACCGTCAGCACGGCTCATGGCATCGGTCAGAATCTGATCCTGTTGGACAAACCCCTGTTCGGCAATGGCGCACAGCAGTTCATTTTTATCCTGAAAATGATGATAAGGCGCAGTGCGTGATACACCGACCTGATCCGCCAGTTTCCGAATCGACAGGTTTTCGACACCACCGCTGGAGATCAGCTCCACGGCAGCGTTCAGCAAGGTCTGGCGCAGGTCGCCATGATGATAGGGTTTTTTTCGGGTCGTCATGAAAGCAATGTACCGCCCGATCTTGACAGTGTCAAAATGCGTGCTTATCTTGACACTGTCCAGATAACATTTTCACTTGGCTGAGAGGATGAATTGCCATGAACTACAGCACCTTTGACCTGACCGTTGAAAACCACATTGCCTGGCTGACGCTGAACCGCCCGGACGCGTACAACGCCATGAGCCGCGAGTTCTGGCTTGAATTTTCGGAAGCCGTGCGCCAATTGGATGCCGAGGCCGACGCTCGGGTATTGGTTCTGGCCGGTGAAGGCAAACACTTCTGCGCCGGTATGGATTTGCAGGTATTCACCAACCCGCAGGGATTACCGATGTTTGGCAAGCGTGAAGCCGGTCGTAAAGCCGAAGCCATGCGTCGCCTGGTGTTGCAGTTGCAGCAGTGCTTTTCGATCCTCGAAGACATCCGTATGCCAGTGATCAGCGCCATTCAGGGCGGCTGTATTGGCGGAGCTGTGGATCTGGTGTGCGCTACCGACATGCGTTATTGCACCGCGGATGGCTTCTTTACCGTCAAGGAAACTGAGCTGGGCATGACCGCCGACCTCGGTACTCTGCAGCGCTTGCCGCATCTGATTCCACAAGGACTGGCGCGTGAGCTGGCCTACACTGGCCGAAAAATGCTGGCAGACGAAGCGCTGCGCGTCGGCTTTGTGAATCAGGTGTTCGACGATACCGACGCCATGAAAGCCGGTGTTCAGGCCATTGCCGAGCAGATTGCCGCCCATTCCCCGCTGGCGGTCAGCGGCTGCAAAACCATGATGAATTACGCCCGCGACCACAGCATCGCCGACAGCCTGAATCTGATGGCGACCTGGCAGGCAGGCATGTTCCAGCCTACCGATATGATGCTGACCTTTGGGGCGAAGCAATCTGGCAAGCCCGCTGACTTTGAGCCGCTGGCGGAAATCACACCGCCGTTACAGCCGGTGAAGAAGTAACGCGCACCACCGATTCCAACAATAAAAACCAACAACCGTTCGCTTGTCGGAGCTGCTCCGACAGGCATGCAGCAGGAGAGAATCATGACCACTCCGTATCCCAACCTGTTACAACCGCTGGATCTGGGTTTTACCACCCTCAAGAATCGCGTGCTGATGGGCTCCATGCACCTCGGTCTGGAGGAAGCCAAGAACGGCTTTGAGCGCATGGCCGCGTTTTACGCCGAGCGTGCCCGTGGCGGTGTGGCCATGATGGTCACCGGTGGCATCGGCCCCAACGCCGAAGGTGCCGTGTGGGCCAACGCTGCACAAATGGCGACGGCTGACGATGTGGCGAAGCACCGTACCATCACTGACGCAGTACACGCCGAAGACAGCAAGATCTGTATGCAGATCCTGCACACGGGTCGTTACGCTTATAACCCCCAGCCGGTTGCGCCGTCGGCGTTGCAAGCGCCAATCAACCCATTCAAACCGCGTGAACTGTCTGAAGACGACATCGAACAGCAGATTCAGGACTTTATCCGCAGTGCCTCGCTGGCTCAGGAAGCCGGTTACGATGGCGTCGAAATCATGGGTTCCGAAGGCTACTTGCTGAACCAGTTTATCGCCGCTCGTACCAACCATCGTGAGGATGACTGGGGTGGCAGCTTTGAGAAGCGCATCCGTTTCCCGGTTGACGTCGTGCGTCGTGTTCGCGAAGCCGTGGGCACAAACTTTATTATCATCTACCGCTTGTCGATGCTCGATCTGGTCGAAGGCGGCAGCAACTACGAAGAAATCGTGGCGCTCGGTCAGGCGATTGAAAAGGCTGGTGCGACTATCATCAACACCGGCATCGGCTGGCACGAAGCGCGGGTTCCAACCATCGCCACCAAGGTGCCGCGTGCGGCGTTTACCTGGGTAACAGCCAAGGTGCGTGAGTCCCTGTCGATTCCAGTGATTACTTCCAACCGCATCAATATGCCGCAAGTCGCCGAAGATGTGCTCGCGCGTGGCGACGCGGATATGGTGTCCATGGCGCGTCCGTTCCTGGCCGACCCGGAATTTGTACTGAAAGCACAACAGGATCGCGCCGACGAAATCAACACCTGCATCGGTTGTAACCAGGCCTGTCTCGATCACGTGTTCGGTGGCAAGCTGACCAGTTGTCTGGTGAATCCACGTGCCTGTCATGAAACCGAGCTTGTGATCACCCCGGCGACCGAAACCAGGCGCTTTGCCGTGGTTGGCGCTGGCCCTGCCGGTCTGGCGTTTGCGACCACAGCGGCCAAACGCGGCCACACCGTCACGCTGTTTGATGCCGCCAGCGAAGTCGGTGGACAGTTCAATATCGCCAAACGCATTCCGGGCAAGGAAGAGTTTTACGAGACGCTGCGTTACTTCGCTCGTCAGGTGGAACTGACCGGCGTCGAACTGAAACTGAACACCCGTGTCACGGCTGAGATGCTGAACGCAGGCGAGTTCGACGAAGTGGTTCTGGCTACCGGGATTACACCGCGCACACCAGCGATTCCAGGGGTTGAGCACAGCAGCGTGCTGTCGTATCTGGATGTGATGAACGGCGCTGAAGTGGGCCAGAAAGTCGCTGTGATTGGTGCAGGCGGGATCGGTTTTGATATTTCAGAAGTACTGATCCACAACGGCCCACAGCAGAAAACCATCGAATCCTTTATGAAGGAATGGGGCGTAGATATGACGCTTCAGGCGCGTGGTGGTATCGAGAACATGACACCGGAATTTGAACCGGCGGCGCGTGAAGTCTTCCTGCTGCAACGCAAGAAATCCAAGGTCGGCAAGAATCTGGGCAAAACCACCGGCTGGGTACACCGGGCCGATCTGGCCAAGAAAGGCGTTCAGATGATGAATGGTTGTGACTACGTCCGCATCGATGACGATGGCCTGCACCTGCTGGTTGCGGGTGAACCAAAGACCTTGCCCGTCGATAACATCGTGATCTGCGCCGGTCAGGAGCCGCGTCGGGAATTGCAGGATGGACTGGACAAGCCCGTGCATCTGATTGGCGGGGCGGATGTAGCGTCAGAACTGGATGCCAAACGTGCGATTGATCAGGGCACGCGTCTGGCGGCCAGTCTGTAAGACCGTCAACAAATACAGCCTCACGTCCTGTTAGGCTGTATTTGGCAGTTGGTTATTATTGACCTGTAGTTGCCGTGCGCTTCAGCAGGAGATTGCCTCCATTCTGCTGCTCTGACTCTCCATCTTGCTGGGCGGGCAGCCGGAATGGCGTACTGCCACCGATAATATTCACTGAGAAATCAATACCGGACTGACTTCTCGATACCGAAATACTGCTGGGGCGGTTAAAGGATGGATAACCGCCGCAGGTTTCCGCCTTGTCACAGACAATCTGATCCACGTCGGTGTCTGAACCCGCAATCACCAGATACTCACCTTCCGGCACCGTCAGGGTATAACGCCCATCGCTACTGGCGGCCACACTCTCGATGACATCCTGAGTATTGGCATCAATTGCCAGTACATACTGAGTGGTCAAATGCCCCGTGGTGGAGAATTCCCCAACCTTGATATAAGCCGCCAGAGACAGACCAATGTCTTTTTCTCCATCCTTGCCGGTTACCTCAACCACAGCATTGTGAAAACCATCGATCAGCCCGGTGCGATCCACCGTGAGTCGATACGTACCCAGCCCCTGATTGTCCACATTCACAGCACTGACAGAGGCCCAGCTTGCATTAACGGTGGGAGTATTCAACTGCGGAGAACCCTGCCCCAGGTTATCAATGCGGAAATCAAACGTGGTCGCCGAGCCAATCTCCAGCGTGGACGGCGTGGCGTTCAGAATCACGGGCACATCAATGACGATATCCCCGGCGGTGGCTGCCGCCTGAACAGCCTTGTAGGCATTGATCAAGCCATGGCCGAACTGGTCATCACGTCCGGCTGCTCCCAGGTCATCAGTCAGATCCCCCTGAGACAACAGCTGATCAATCTGGGCGGGCGTCAGATCCGGGTTCACTGCCTTCATCAACGCCAGCACACCCGCTACATGCGGTGTTGCCATGGATGTACCCTGATAGCTCTGATAACCGCTCAAACGACTCGTGCCCTGTACCTCCACCAGCGTGCTCAAAACACCATCCGGGGAGCCATCATTATTCAAGTCAGCGCTGTTATCACCGCCCGGTGCCGCCACATCAATGGTGCTGCCGGTGTTGGAATAGCGCGCCAGCTCGTTATCCACATCCGTGGCCGACACACTGATCACCCCCGGATACGCTGCTGGATACGCCGGAAAAGACACCGATTCATTACCCGCCGCTGCGACAATCACCACACCAGCATTGCGAACCTGAGCCACTGCGTCGGCTTCAGCCACGCTGCTGGAAAAACCGCCCAGACTCATATTGATAATATCGGCTTTTTGTTCCGGCACGGTATTGCTGGCATTGGCCAATCCAGCGGCGTACAGCATGCCCTGAATAATATCGAACGAGGTGCCACCCGACTTGCCCAGCACCCGAACCGGCATCACTTTGGCATGCCAGGAAACACCTGCAACCCCGAGATTATTATCGGTGCGGGCGGCAATGGTGCCCGCGACATGCGTGCCGTGCCAGGAAGACGCCGATAGCTGGAAACCATCCCCGGAATCATCCGGGTTAGCATCAATCCCATCGCCATCGCCTGCGTTATTGGTATTGGAAATAAAATCATAGCCGTCACTGGTCAACTGACCGGCCAGATCGGTGTGCGCCATAAACACACCGGTATCAATCACGGCTACCACGACATGGCTGTCATCGGAACGAGCGCCCTGAGTCAAATCCCAGGCTTGTGGCAGGTCAATCTGGCCGTAATGCCATTGGCTGGAAAACAGCGGGTCATTGGGCTGGAGCAGTGGCTGGCGAATGTAGTTCGGCTCGGCATAGCGCACACCCGGCTGCTTCGCCATGTCCTTGATGGCCTGCAAGGTCTGGATCTTGCGGTGATGGTTACCCTCATCGGTTGGCAAATTGGCACTGGAGAGGTGGCGCACTTCAATCAGGGTTGGGCCAACCGGGCCGCTGCTCTGAATCGAAGCCGTCTGAATAGAAGCGTTACCGGACGCATTGGACATATTGAACGACGCCGCACTGACACCCGGCTCAAAACCAACCAGTATCTGATCGTCCACAAATTCTCCCTGAGGAGACGCCGCCTGGCCCGTGGATGGGAACAGCTGCAGCACGTACTTCGATATACCAGACGTTGCCTGCACCAGAATGTAATAGTCACCGTCTTCTGGCACCGTTATTTTTTCACTGGCATTTTGGCCGGTCGAAGACTGAACAACATCGCCCTTGTCGTCCAGCAGATACAGATCCAGATCACCGGCATAACGTTCTGAATCTTGTTCATCAGTATTGGCTACGGCCAAAGACAGCAACTGACCAGCCAACAGTTTGGCGGAGAAATAATCTTTCGGGTCAGTGGAATTGGCGAAACGCTCCGTAGCTGGCGCTTCCGACAAACGCCCTTGTGTCGGTGATGCTGAAGCAAAACCCTGCACCGTCACCAGATTCACCAGCGGCTGGGCATCTGCCAGAATATCGTTACTCTCGAAGCTGGCATTCAGATCATTAACGTCGGAATCCACCACCAGGTTGGCGGTTGAGCTCAAGGTGCCTGAAATCTTGTAGCGCATATTGTCATCGGTCTGAAAACTGCCGGACGACCCGCTTTCAATACAACCGCTCATACCCAGCGAAGCCATAACAACAGCAAGGGTAATTTTGAGCCTGTCAGTCTGTGGCATAACATTTCCTTATCATTCTGGTGGGGCATGTTTCTTGATAAAAACATCACAGCAATAGTCACATACTTCCACTGCGAGATGCATTAATTCAAGTCGAAATGAGACAGCTTCAGGTTTTGTATTTCAGCAGCCAGTTCAGAGGTTTGTGCCCATGACAGCAAGTGTTTACTCTGTAAAGCTCATCTGAACACACGCAAGGAAGCCTGATGTCTCTCGCCCGAGTTCTCACCCGCGCCCAGGTCGGCGTGGACGCCCCCACCGTGATGGTGGAAGTACACCTATCCAGTGGCCTGCCCGGCTTTACCCTCGTCGGCATGCCAGAAACCGCCGTTCGGGAAAGCAAGGATCGCGTTCGCAGTGCGCTGCTGAACTGCCACTTTGAATTTCCCAGCAAACGCATCACCGTCAATCTCGCCCCCGCCGACCTGCCCAAAGAGGGAGGCCGCTACGACCTCGCCATCGCACTGGGCATACTGGCGGCCTCGGAGCAATTAGCTGTCGACAGCCTGGCCGGACACGAGTTCATCGGTGAACTGGCACTCAGCGGCGACCTGCAACCTGTCACCGGCGCACTGCCCTGCGCCGTCATGTGCGGCAAGGCTGAAAACCGGCTGGTGCTGCCCGCGCACAATGCTGCCGAAGTCGCCCTGTCTGACACCTGTCAGAGCCTGCCTGCCCGACATCTGCTGGAAGTCACGCGCTATCTCTCCGGCGATCAGGATTTGCCAGCGGTTCAGCCCGAGTCGCGCGATGCTGCTATTCAGCCACTGCACGGCAACCTCAGTGATGTACGAGGACAGCCACAAGCCAAACGCGCGCTGGAAGTCGCCGCTGCCGGGCAACACAATCTGCTGTTTATTGGCCCGCCTGGCACTGGTAAAACCATGCTGGCCAGTCGACTGCCTGGCATTCTTCCACCCATGAGCGAAGAAGAAGCGCTGGTCTCGGCATCGATTTATTCCATCACAGACAGTGGCGGCGACTGGCTACAGCGCTGGCGGGTGCGACCGTTTCGGGCACCGCATCACACCGCTTCTGGCGTTGCTCTGGTGGGTGGCGGCTCCCGCCCCAAACCGGGAGAGATATCCCTCGCCCATGGTGGGGTTCTGTTTCTGGACGAACTGCCCGAATACAGCCGTAAGGTACTGGATGTGTTACGAGAACCGCTGGAAAGTGGCCGCATTGTGATCAGCCGCGCTCAACGCAGCCTGACGTTCCCCTCACAATTTCAACTGGTGGCCGCCATGAACCCCTGTCCCTGTGGCTACTTTGGCGACCCGTCCGGGCGCTGCCGCTGCACCGACGAACAAGTGCGGCGCTATCAAAGCCAGACATCCGGGCCACTGCTGGATCGCATCGACCTGCACGTGGAAGTGCCGATGATTCCCACCACCGTTCTGCAAGAAGCCGCCCAAGGCGAAACCAGCGAACAGATTCAGGCGCGTGTACGCGCCGCCCGAGAACGTCAGCTCGCCCGGCAAGGTTGCAGCAATGCCCAGCTCAGCGGCCAGAGGCAAGATGAGGTGTGCCGTCTGAGCGACGATGACAATCAGTGGTTCCGGGCCGCCATTGAACGCCTGCAACTGTCTGCCCGTGGCTATCACCGGGTGCTGAAACTGGCCCGAACCATTGCCGATTTGAACAACAGCGATCAGATTCGCAAACCTCATTTACTGGAAGCCATCGGCTACCGCAGCCTGGATCGGTACGGACAGTCTTGAAACACAGTTCGTTCTACCCATTAAGCAAAGGCGATAACGCTGTAGGGGAAAACACCGACAATCAAAGTGTCGTTGTTGCTCACCCCTACGGGCTTAACATTGTATTTTATCAATGTTGCTATCATCGTGATTGAAGCAGAAAGCAGTCATAGCAAGAGGCTCCCGGCATGAATGACAAACCCACCTCATTAACACCAACACCAAAAGGTTATTCAAAGTGGCTGGCCGAGCTGAAAAGCCGGGTTCATCAGGCACAGCAACGGACTTCACTGACAGTTAACCGCGAGCTGATCTTGCTTTACTGGCACATTGGGCGCGACATTCTGGCCAGACAAGAGGAGCAGGGGTGGGGAACAAAGGTAATCGAGCGGCTCGCACATGACCTGCGCAATACCTTCCCAAATATGAAAGGGTTTTCACGCTCCAATTTGCTCTATATGCGCGCCTTCGCCCAAGCCTGGCCGGATGAAAAAATTGTCCAACAGGCTGTTGGACAATTACCCTGGGGGCATAATCTGGTGCTGCTTTCAAAGCTGAAAACAGCAGGTGAACGACAAGCCTACGCACAAAAAGCTCTTGAACACGGTTGGTCACGCAATGTGCTTGTGATGCAGATAGAAACCTGATTACTTGAACGTCAGGGTATGGCCATCACCAATTTTCAACAGCATTTGCCAAAACCAGACTCCGACCTCGCTCAGGAATCTCTCAAAGATCCGTATTGTTTTGACTTTCTGGGCCTGACAGAAACAGCGAAAGAACGGGAAATTGAAGGGGCGTTAGTTCAGCATGTAACACAATTTCTGCTTGAACTGGGCGCAGGTTTTGCCTTTGTCGGACGCCAAGTACTGTTATCTGTTGGCGATGAAGAGTTTTTTATCGACTTGCTGTTCTATCATCTGAAGCTGCGTTGTTATGTAGTGATTGAGCTAAAGACAGGCAAATTCAAACCAGAGCATCTTGGGCAACTGGGATTTTATATGACAGCAGTAGATCGGCAGATCAAGACCGAACAGGATGGTGCCACCATCGGTTTACTGCTGTGTAAAAGCAAAAACAAAATCGTGGTGGAATACGCATTAGGTGATAAAACCCAACCGATGGGCATTGCCGAATACAAACTTCAAGAAGCATTACCGGAGTTGTTTAAAAGCAGCCTTCCCAGCATCGAGCAAATTGAGCGCGAATTGCAAGGAGACCAATAATAAATCCGACGAACCGCCTCGATTACATGGGTAGTCAAAGCCAGACAATGACATTTGCATAACTTCACTACCCACTCAGTTCTGGATGCACCCTCAAACCTGCCGGGCATAACAGCACCAGAAAAGCCGACAAAGTCAGTATTCACGGGGATTGAAAGACACTATCGGTACATACTGGAACTCACTCGATATTCTGAACCTGCTCGCGCATTTGCTCGATCAACACCTTGAGGTCGACCGCCACGCGGGTTGTGGTGGTGGTCAGGGCCTTGGAGGACAGGGTGTTCGCCTCGCGGTTCAGTTCCTGCATCATAAAGTCCAGGCGACGACCAATCGGCTCGTTGCGCGTCAGGATGTCTTTCACTTCGTTGATGTGGGTTCTCAGACGGTCGAGTTCTTCGGCCACATCGGCTTTCTGGGCCAGCATCACCATTTCCTGCTCCAGTCGATCCGGGTTGGCACCGGACTCTTCGCTGAGCAAGTCACCCAGACGGGTTTGCAGTTGTTGGCGTTGGGCCGCCAGAGCGTCTGGCAAGTGCGCTTCGACCTGTGTCACCAGCTCACTCATGGTGTCCAGGCGCTGTGTGATCAGGTCGGCCAGACTACGGCCTTCACGCGCGCGGCTGTTCTGGATCTGCTTCAGACAAGCCTCAAAGCCGGTCGTGGCGGTTGTCAGCAGCGACTTGTTATCCGCAGGCGTGGTGTCGAGCACACCCGGCCAGGCCAGCAGTTCCAGTTGCGAAGCTGGGCGAGCGTTAGTGGCGATTCCGGCAACGTGCTGCAGCGCCTGCTGCAATTCTTCCAGACGGGCTGTATTGAGCTGAATCGCGGTTTCGTTCTGTTCACCCTGCACTTTCAGGATGCATTCAAGTTTGCCGCGTCCCAGGTGCTTCTTGAGCAACTCGCGCAGGGCCGGTTCCAGTTCACGAAAGTTGTCCGGGATGCGGAAGTGCGGCTCCAGATAACGATGATTGACGCTGCGAAGCTCCCACGTCAGTTGTCCATGGGGGCCGTTTTCCGTATGGCGGGCGAAGGCGGTCATGCTGTTTACCATGGGAATGGTTCTCATCTCAGTAAGGGAATCAGGCGATTGTAACGAATCCACAAGCAGCCGTGTGAGTCGGCGGGTATACTGCCGCTGATTGCTTTTTATGTTTTAAATGACAGGAGATTTTCATGAGACCCAGTGGTCGTGCCAACAACCAGTTGCGTAACGTGCGCATTCAGCGTCAGTTCACTTGCCATGCCGAAGGTTCGGTACTGGTGGAGTTTGGCAATACCAAGGTGATCTGTACCGCCAGTGTTGACACACACGTGCCTCCGTTCCTGCGTGGCAAGGGTCAGGGCTGGGTGACAGCCGAGTACGGCATGCTGCCGCGTTCAACCGGGTCTCGTATGATTCGTGAAGCGGCCAAGGGCAAGCAGCAGGGTCGCACGGTGGAAATCTCTCGTCTGATTGGCCGCAGCCTGCGTGCTGCCGTGGATCTCAAGGCGCTGGGTGAAAACAGCATCACCCTCGATTGTGATGTGATTCAGGCCGATGGCGGCACTCGCACCGCAGCCATCACTGGCGCGTGTGTGGCCATGATGGACGCCATCGACTGGCTGCGCAAAAATGGCAAGCTGAAAGGTGAACCACTCAAACACCGCATTGCCGCCGTGTCTGTCGGTATCTACAAGGGTGAGCCAGTACTGGATCTGGATTACGCGGAAGACAGCAGCGCCGAAACCGATATGAACGTCATCATGACCACCGACGGTGGCTTTGTGGAAGTGCAGGGAACAGCGGAAGGAGAGACCTTCTCTCGTGACGAGCTGAATGCCATGCTGGCCCTGGCCGAAGAAGGTATTCAGGAGCTGGGAACACTCCAGCAACAGGCTCTGGAAACCACCAGCGCCTGATTAGGCATCTAGCGAGGTAGACTGGAGAAGAACGCCGCCAGATTGGCAATGTCTTCGTCGGTCAGCTTCACCGCCATGGCGTTCATTGTTTGGTCATGGCGTTTCTTTTCGCGGAAGTCGGTCAGCATCTTGGTCAGATAGGTTTCATTTTGTCCGGCCAGATTCGGATAATACGGCTTAACGCTGACGCCATCCTTACCATGACACCCAACGCACAAACGGGCATTCGCCAGCTCACGTCCCACTTCTGGATTTCCAGCGGTAGCGGAATGGGCAAAGATCGACAGCATCAACGCTGTTACAGCAACGGAAATAGTTTTCATAATGGTGTTTGCTATCTTGGCATTCAGAAAAAACGGATTTGAGGGTTGCGGGCCATTCTCTCTGCAAATTTTCGGGCTTCCATTGATCCGTATCATCAAAGTGCGCTGTCAATTCTCTAAACGGGCCAGTCAGGCACAATAAGTATGTTCATCCAGATGGATACCTGTCTTTCTTGCGCCATGGCCCACATCACCCACATTGATACTGAAATCCCTGGAGACCTTTCATGAACCTCATCTGGGGACTGTTTTTTCTGATTGGCTTTGCAGTAGCCCTGCTGCGTTGGCTCAATGGTGACGCCGAGGCGTTTCAGTCGCTGGTCAGCGCCAGTTTCGATATGGCCAAACTGTCGGTGGACATCGCCATCGGACTGGTCGGACTGCTGGCGTTGTGGTCGGGATTGTTTGCCATTGCCGAAAAGGCCGGGCTGATTCAATGGCTCGGGCGTGGATTGTCACCGCTGTTTCAACGCCTGATGCCGGAAGTGCCTGCCGGTCACAAGGCGCAAGGGGCCGTCACCATGAACCTGGCCGCCAATATGCTGGGATTGGACAACGCCGCCACCCCGCTGGGCATCAAGGCGATGCAAGCCCTGCAAACGCTGAACCCGCTCAAGGACACCGCCAGCAATGCCCAGATTCTGTTTCTGGTGCTGAACACCTCGTCCGTTACCTTATTGCCCGTGACCATTTTCATGTACCGCGCCCAATTGGGAGCCAGCAGTCCGGCAGAAGTCTTTCTGCCCATTCTGATGGCCACTCTGGCTTCCACCCTGACCGGCTTGCTGCTGGTGATGAAGCTGCAGCGCATCCCCATCGACCGGGTAATCGTGGCCTATCTCAGCGGGCTGGTCGCTGTGGTGGCCTCGCTGGTTTTCTGGCTCGGAGAGCTGCCCACAGAACAGCTGTCCAGTGTCTCTGGGCAACTCGCCAATGGCCTGCTGATGCTGGTGATGTGCGGCTTTATTGCCGCTGGCTTGCGGCTGAAACGCCCGGTGTATGAAGACTTTGTCGCCGGAGCCAAAAGCGGTTTTGAAACCGCCGTACAACTGATTCCTTATCTGGTGGCCATGCTGGTGGCGGTGGGCGTCTTCCGCGCCAGTGGTGCGCTCGATCTGCTACTGGATGGCCTGCACTGGCTGCTGACCGCTCTGGGTCTCAGCGCCTGGTTTGTCGATGCCTTGCCGGTCGCCTTGATGAAGCCCTTCAGTGGCAGCGGTGCGCGGGCCATGATGCTCGATACCATGAACACCCACGGTGTTGATTCCCTGCCGGGGTTGCTGGCCGCTGTGATGCAGGGCAGTACGGAAACCACCTTCTATGTACTGGCGGTGTATTTTGGCGTAGTGGGCATCACCCGAATTCGCTACGCCTTATGGGCAGGGCTGGCCTGTGATGCGGTGGGTATGCTGGCGGCCATTCTGATTTGTGGCTGGTTTTTCAACTGATCAGCCCACAATAAAGACGATGTAACCAAAGTCGGTCTGAAACAACACATTGGCGACCCATGAACCCCGACCTTCTGCACTAGCCTTTACAGTCCATATGTTCTTTTGCGAAATAACAGGAGACTCCCATGGACGCCCATCGCCTTAAGCTGTTGCAGAATATGCCGATTTTCAGTGCCCTGAATGAATCCGCGCTGGAGTTTATCGAACGCCATTGTGAGACCCGAACGATCCTGCTGGGTGATCCTGTCTTTCTGGAAGGAGACCCCGCCAACTCGCTGTTTATTCTGGAATCTGGCGAAGCCGAAGTTCTGAAGACATGCGACCCGGATTTACGCCGCCTCAGCTACCTCAACCCCGGTGACTGCTTTGGTGAAATGGCCATAGTCGATCACCAACCCCGCAGCGCCACCGTGATGGCCATCAGCGACTGCCAGGCCCTGGAAATTACCGCCGAACATCTCTACGCTCTGAAGGCACACGACCCCGACCAGTTCATCCAGATTCAGGCCAACCTGCTGCGAGAACTTAGCCGACGACTGCGCTTCCTCGACGACAAACTGGCCAAGACCCAACCGGAAATGCTGCAGAAGTCTCTGCTGGCCCAATGGGTGATTGGCAGTTTTGATTGATCATGACTTCGCCGGGGTCTCCCCGGTGAAGTCTATCGGCCCCAATCAATCCTCGGCGTAACCTTCAGCGGCGTGCTTGTCTTTCAGTTTGGCGTAGTTGGCGGCGGTGTATTTGAAGAAGCTGCGTTCTTTCTCGCTCAGCTCACGCACCTGTTTGGCCGGGCTGCCCATATAGACGTAGCCGCTTTTCAGCACCTTGCCCGGTGTGACGGTGGAACCGGCACCGACGATCACTTCGTCTTCGACCACAACGCCGTCCATGATCATGGCTTTCATGCCGATCAGGACGCGGTTGCCGACGGTGCAGCCGTGTAGCATGGCCTGATGGCCGATGGTTACATCGTCTCCAATGATCAGTGGATAACCGCCGGGGTTGTAGTCGCTGGCGTGGGTGATGTGCAGGATGGAGCCGTCTTGTACGCTGGTGCGCTCGCCGATGCGGATTTTGTGCATGTCGCCGCGAATCACGGTCAATGGCCACACCGAGCTGTCGGCACCAATTTCAACATCGCCAATCACAACGGCGGTTGAATCCACAAACACACGCTCACCCAGTTTCGGTTCCATACCCTGATAGCTTCTTACACTGGCCATACTCATCTCCGCTGTTCGGTTATTGTTTTGATCAACGGAATGTGAGGGCTTTATCGGGCAAGTGCAAGGGGTTCGATAACCGGTTTCAAGCCAACGGCATGGGCGTCATACACCAAAGCCAGAGTGTTAAAGCTGCACCTGCCCGGAACTGATCGCCTGATGGATCAGGATATACAAACCAATGCCGACACCGATAAACAGCAGCGGTGCGATGATGCCAACCGGAATGCCGACCTTCTTGAACATCGCCAGCGACTTGTCATAGCCATACTGCTCCAGCCACTTCTTCCCCTTCCGGCTTTCCTTCAGATAGGTCTCAATGCGCTCGCTGCTGCTGGCCAGCCACAGCGTCCGAAGCAACAGAAACAGGGCAAAGGCCATGTAAATGGCGAAGAAAATGTTGATTTGTATGGGCATGGTGGAGCGATCCTTAGAGGCTGTCTGGGCGGGCTATTCTTCCGAAAATGCGCTGAAAAGCCAGCGGCATTGTGAACAACCGCGAGAGTGCTGGCATGGGAAGTAGTTCAGAAAAGGCGACCTATTGGAGGAATGGGGAAGTTTTTTGTTATTTTGTCAGAAAAGGTTGCCCGTTTTTCTAGCAGGATCAGCGCTCCTTCTGCTGTGCTGTTCAGGTACCTTTGAAATAACCCAGTCAAATGACCGTCAAATGAGATTCAGGCCCATAAATTTCTGTTTGAGCAACGACCTTATCAACGTCACTACCATGTTCGCAGATGCCGATCCGTCATCAGCTATTGACGTTGATTTGGTTTCACGCCAGGGCCATGATTTCAATACTGAATGATCAATACGAACTCCTTCACAGGGATGGACAAGGATGAGTCATGAGAAAACCTAGAAAGCCGCGTAACGTATCCACCCCAAACCATGCACTGCCCTTTTTGGATTGCCCCGCTAAAACCTGGTATGACGAAAATTCGGGTGTAAAAAAGCCTGGCCGAAATGTTTTTAATCACTGCCAAATTGTCGGTGAAACGGCTCGTCATTTGATTCAGGGTTTTCCTGAGCCACTCCGTAGCCAACTCTTCCCCAATGGCAGTGAGCTGGCGGCTGCCTGCCATGATATCGGCAAAGTCAGCCCTACCTTTGTGATCAAGATTCTTTTCAACTGCGGAACCGACTGCAAAGCCATACCGGCATTGGCACCCTTCTTATCACTTCAAGAATCCCGTTGGGGCGGCCACGCCGGTGTCAGTCAGGCCACGGCTGAGCAGCTTGACGTTCCCAAATACATACCGGAAATTCTGGGTCAGCATCATGGATTTAAACCAAGTGTCGACGATAAAAATGGTCAGGCAGAAGCGTTCGGCGGCAACAGTTGGTACGCAGAACGCCTGAAACTGGTCGATGCATTAAAAGCGGCCCTTAACACCGACTGGCCAACCATCGATAGCTGGGAACAATCACGGGTGATAGGTGGCCTGACTTCAGTTGCTGACTGGATTGGTTCGGGAGAATTCTTCGAAAACCCAGCCGACGATTGGCAACCTAACATAGAGGCAGCACTTAAAAACGCTGGATTTATCACGCCAGAAATACGCCTGAATTTGAGTTTCAGTGAAGTATTTGGTCAACCAGATCAGCCGATGGAGCCACGAGAGGCCCAGCGACTGTTTATTGAGGAAGTCAAAGAGCCTGGTGTCTACATCCTCGAAGCTCAAATGGGCATGGGCAAGACTGAAGCGGCACTGTATGCCGCCTATCAACTACTACAAACCCGGCAAGCAACCGGCGTCTATTTTGCTCTGCCGACCCAACTTACTTCCAACAAGATCTATGAGCGCTTCAATCAATTTCTGGATCGTATCGTTGGCCCTGATACTCCGAATCGAGCTTTGCTGCTGCACTCAGGTGCATGGCTGCTGGATAACTCAGAGATGGGTGAAGAGGGCCGCCCCGGTGGTGCCTGGTTCAACCAGAGTAAGCGCGGTCTGTTAGCACCGTTCGCGGTTGGCACCATTGATCAGGCGTTGATGGCGGTGATGAACGTCAAGCACGGTTTTGTGCGAGCTTTCGGACTGGCGGGCAAAGTGGTGATTCTCGACGAGGTTCATAGCTACGACCTTTACACGGGCACCATCCTGAACGAGCTGGTCGCCCTTCTGCGCAAGATCGGCTGCACCGTGATTATTCTCAGCGCCACCCTCAACCAGCAACGCCGCGAAGCGCTGTTGCAGCAGCCTTCCTCAAGCTGTGCTTACCCGCTGATCAGCGCCGCTGCCGACTCAGCAGATTCCGTTTCTGAAGTCGCCGTGGAAGAAGCCAATAAAGATCCGGTGACGGTACAGCTAACCGACAACGCTGCTGATCTAATCGAACGGGTAATAAACCGTGCTGCCCAGGGCGAGCAAGTACTCTGGATCGAAAACACCGTCAAAGATGCGCAGCAGCGTTATCTGGATTTGGCCGCACAAGCTCGCGCCAATGGCTGTGATATTGGCTTGCTGCACTCGCGTTTTACCCCGCAAGATCGTCAGAGCAACGAAGCGCTTTGGGTAAACCGATTTGGCCAAGAAGGTTGGGAAACACGAGCAGAGCAGGGCCGTATTCTGGTCGGTACGCAAGTATTGGAACAATCGTTAGACATCGATGCCGACCTACTGATCAGCCGCTTTGCTCCTACCGATATGCTGTTGCAACGTATCGGGCGCTTATGGCGGCACGAGAATACTCCGCGTCCAGACAGTGCAAAACCCGAATGTTGGTTACTGGCTCCTGATTTGGAAACCGGTTTGGCAACGCCCGCTGGAGAGAACAGTTTTGGTGACAGCGCCTGGGTTTATCAGCCTTATATACTGTGTCGCAGCCTCGAAGTATGGAAGTCTGTTTCGAGTCTGATTCTGCCTGCGGATATTCGAGGTCTGATTGATCGTACTTATGAGGAGCGCAAAGAGAGTGGTCAGTGGCGAGCGTTAAAAGACCAGCTCAGCCAGGGCACCCGTTATCGTACCGGTGAAGAAGCCCTGCAAGCATTGGCCAAATTGACGCTCTCCCGCAACAATAAAACCTTGCCAGAGCACAAAGCCGAAACCCGCTACAGTGATATGGACACTCATGAGGTGTTGTTGCTGAAATCCATCCGTATCGACAGCACCACCAATACCACTCAGCTAACCCTGCTGGATGGCCAACAACTCAGCCTGCCACATCATAAGCACCAGCTGGGCAAATCCGGGTGGCGTAATTTGGCGGTTGTCCTGCATCAGCAACTGGTGCGCATTAAACCGTCAGACTGTCCACCTAAAGCCAGTATCAGTGAGCTGGAAAAATTGGGGCTAGGTAACGTCTTTTATCTCGGTCAGCCTGATTGGGATGAAGCCGTTTTACGCATTGGGCTGATCAACGATAACCAGGAATTGACCAGCCAGGATGGCCGGGCAATGGACAATACAGAATATCGCACCGACCTTGGCTACCGGGTACTGAATCAGTGACTTAGTTAGCTCAGCTCATGACATGGATAAATGGAGATGAAATGGAAACAACAGCAGATATGGAAGCCACCGCCGTCAACAATCATTTCAACCTGATCGACGAAGCCTGGATACCGGTTGCTGACGTGGGCCCGGTGAGTCTGAAAGAAGTGTTTAGCAACCCCGAGTTACGCGCACTGGGCGGCAACCCGGTACAGAAGATCGCTATTACCAAACTGTTGTTGGCGATTGCGCAAGCCGCAGCAACGCCCAAAGATGACGATGAATGGCAGCAGCTTGGCTGGCAAGGCATGGCGGAGAAATGCCTGACTTATCTGGAACAGTGGCACGACCGGTTTTATCTGTGTGGCGAAAAGCCGTTTTTGCAGATGCCTGCCATTGCTGTAGCAAAAGTGAAAACTATGGGCGTGCTTTCACCTGAAGTTAGTACCGGCAACACCACGGTACTGACCCAATTTCAGAAAGAGCAGGAATATGCCGATGCTGACAAAGCCATAACCATTGTGATGCAAATGGGGTTTGGTCTTAGCGGCAAGAAAGTTGATAACAAAGTTATTTTGACGCCTGGTTACCAAGGAAAGTCGCCAAGTGGAAAATCTGGCTGCTCTCTTGTGTCTGCGGGTTCATTTGGTGGAGTTCTTCATTCATGTTGGTTAGGTCACTGCGTAGCCCACAGTCTCTGGCTGAATCTGTTTACCGCAGAAGATATTGCCGATCTGGTGATGTATCCAGCCCTGGGGACAGCGCCTTGGGAGCAGATGCCAGCCGGTGAAGACGACGAGTTTGCCCGAGCATTAAAGGAAACCCTCATTGGCCGCTTGGTGCCGCTGGGTAAATTCTGTTTGCTAACCGAGAACGGCATCCACTACAGCGATGGCATTGCTCACGCCGGGTATCTGGAGGGCAAGGCCGATCCGACCGCCTCGGTCGATTTCTCTCAGAAAAAGCCGAAAGCCCTGTGGGTCAACCCGGACAAACGCCCATGGCGAGAACTCACGTCCTTGCTGCAATTTATCGAAACCGGGAAAAGCAGCGGCTTTGATACCCCACAATTACGCATCACCTTGAAGAGGGTGCGTGGTGGCTGTGATCATTTTGCACTTTGGTCGGGTGGTCTGCGTGTGAGTAGTAATGCGGGCGAGCAGTATGCCTCAGGCACTGATGATTATGTGCAATCCGAACTATGGCTCGACAGCGATATTCTGGGCAGCCTGTTTCTAGAACACTTGAAACACGAGATGACCCAACTGGATAGTATTCAGAAACTCCTGTGGGGGTCGGTGATTCGCTACTTCCGTCTGCTATCCGACATCGACAAATCTGGCTCAGGTAAAGCCCAGCCCTTTGTGAGCAAGCAGGCTGATAAGGCCACTCAGCTGTTCTGGCAACTGGCCGAGCGTCAGTCCCAGAACCTGATTGATGCCTGCGAAGCGATCCCGGAAGCGGTGGAACAACGCCTGCAACTGCGTCGCACTTTTGCTGATTATGCTCGCCAGACCTACGACCAGCTGTGCCCAAACAACAGTGCCCGGCAGATGGATGCCTGGGCACAGACCCGTCCCAATTTTTCCAAATACCTGAAAGCCGAATAAGGAGATAACGCCATGGAATCCGTTCATTCGGAAACAGCAACATCAAGCCGGAAATCCAGCCGGGGCGACCACTTTGTTGGCTACGTGCTGGATCGCATTCACAAAGACAACGGCTTTGCTGCACGCCTGCGCCGTGCCGATAACCCGGCGACGGAATATCAGAGCTGGGAGCTGTTGGCCGGGTTTGGCGCTGACCTTGAAAAAGACTGGGTACGTTTGCCTTACTGCACAGTAGGGGCAGCGTTAGCCAAAGCCAAACCGGATACTGACGGCAAACTTGCTTTGGGGGCGGCCATTGCTGCCTGCTATGACACAGAAAAGGAGAAAGGCTCTCAATCTGATCAGGCCAAAGCCAAACTGCGTCGCTTGCTAGCTTGCACGACAACTGCCGAAGCTTGCCAGATTTTGCGCCCCTTACTGACACTGATTGCCAGCCGTGGTGTACGACTGGACTTCAGCCAGTTGCTGAACGACCTGCTGTGGTTTTCTGGTGACAACTGCGAACGGATACGCGCCCGCTGGGCACAAAGCTTTTATCACCGAATAACAGATGATGAGGCACACACTGCCGCAGGAGCCAGCCATGACTGAGTTATACATCAGTGCCCTGCATCTGGATCGTAAGGCAGTAAAAGCACTGAAAATCACCGACCCGTATTCCTTGCACCGAGTGGTGTACAGCTTGTTTCCAGATGTGCGCAGCGAGCGAGAAAAACACAGTCATATCCAAAGCGGTATTGTTTACGCCGACCAGGGCGGAAGTTTTGAGGGCTATGAGCCTGTACGCAAAGTGCTGATAATTTCCGACCGTGCGCCTGCAAACAGCATTGAAGGGCAGTACGGCCAGGTGATTTGCAAACCACTGCCAGAAGAATTTCTGAACCACAACTGCTATCAGTTCAAGGTACAGGTCAACCCGGTTCGTAAAGACAAACAAACCGGCAAGCGCATGGCGATTAAAGGCCGCGAAGCAACCCGTCAGTGGTTTATGGATCGTGCTCCACGTAGCTGGGGGTTCAACGTTGATGCGGGCCATCTGCAGGTTGACGCCATTGACGTACTGCAATTTCACAAACAAAAAGATGGCCCTCAAATCACTATTGGCAAGGCACATTTGCAAGGTGTGCTGACCGTCACTCATCGAGAACAATTTCAACAGAGTTTTAAAAATGGCATTGGTAAAGGGCGGGCCTTTGGCTGCGGCCTGCTGCAAATTGTCCCAATGCTCGATAACCCATTCGCCTGATTTCGCTTTCACGCATTCGTTATTTCAAGGATAAGAACATGACTAACAATTTCAAAAACACCCGTATCGAATTCCATATCCTGCAATCTTTCCCGGTGACCTGCCTGAACCGTGACGACGTTGGCGCACCGAAATCTGCCATGATCGGTGGCGTGCCACGGGCACGGGTATCATCCCAATGCTGGAAGCGGCAGGTGCGTCTGGCGATGCCAGACTTCGATATCAAACTGGGCATTCGCAGCAAAAAAATTGCCGAGCTGCTGACAAAAGAATGCCTGGCATTGGGGGCCAGCGAGGAGCAGGCACAAGAATGCGGCACCACCATGACAGGCTTCTTTGCTGACGATACCCTGTTGTTTTTGAGTGAGACCGAAGCCAGAGCTTTTGCCGCCTATGCCCAGGAAAAAGAGTTCCAGCCCAAAAGCCTGAAAGACAAGGAACTCACCAAGGTTGCTAAAAAAGCGCTGAACCCAGCGGTTGATGCACTGGATATTGCCCTGTTTGGTCGTATGGTCGCCAAAGCACCGGATATGAATGTCGAAGCAGCGGCATCTTTCTCCCATGCAATTTCAACTCATAAAGTCAGCAATGAAATCGAATTCTTTACCGCCGTTGATGATTACAAGGCTGATGATGAAAGTGGCTCTGCCCACATGGGCAGCCTGGAGTACAACTCTGCAACTTACTATCGCTACATCAGCCTCGATCTCGGCCAGTTACAGCAAACTCTGGGCGACGATGCAGACCTCAAACCTGCCATTGAAGCGTTTGTAAAAGCCTTGTACGTCGCCGTTCCAAACGCCCGCCAGACCACTCAGTCCGGGGCTTGTCCGTGGGAATATGCGCGTGTTCTGGTTCGTAAAGGCCAGCGATTACAAGCCTCGTTCGAGCAACCAGTGAAGGCTAAAGGGGAAGGTTTTCTGGCCCCAAGTAGTGAAGAGCTGAAAACATGGATTGATAAAAAAGAGAAATTAACCGGCTCGCTCTTCGGCAAGCTCGGCGACTACCAATGGGGTGATAACCTCGACTACAGCATCGACAGCCTGATTGCCGACCTGCAATCCCACCTTTCATCACCTTCCAATTGAGGGAAGTCGGGATGAATGAATCAACAAAAACTCTGCTGCTGTGGCTGGAAGGGCCACTGCAAGCCTGGGGACACGACTCTAAATTCGGGGTACGAGATACCCTGAATTTCCCGACCCGGTCTGGTGTGCTCGGACTGTTGTGCTGCGCACGTGGAGCGGGAGGCCCTGAAGTGGAATGGCTTGCACAAATGGCCACCATGAGCATGGAAGTACGGGCTTATGCCCGTACCGACAAAAATGGCGATTCGGTGCTGCGTGAACCGCCGTTGCAAGATTTCCATATGGTCGGCAGTGGCTATAACGATAAAGACCCTTGGGAAGCCTTGCTGATTCCGAAAACGGCTGAGGGTAAAAAGGCTGTAGGTGGTGGCACCAAAATGACCTACCGCTATTACTTGCAAGACTCGGTTTTTGTGGTGGCCTTGCAGGTTCCCGAGGATCAAGCAGATGTATTAGCCGACGCCCTGCAAAACCCGATATGGGACTTGTATCTGGGACGTAAGAACTGCGTGCCCACCGAGCTGATATATCAGGGGGTTTTCGACAGCACAGAATCCGCTTGGCAACAGGCTGAAACCATTGCCAGTGAGAAGAAAAGGGTGCTCAGCTATTCAGTACTGGATGGCGAAACAGACGACGGCGAGGTGATCACCCTCAACGACGTGCCAGTGCAGTTTGGTCCGAACAAACGCTACCGCGACCGGCGGGTAACGCTGGTGGAGCACTGATCATGGCCAAGGGAGAGCGGTTATTCGTTAAAGTGACTCGCGAGTCACTGCCGAGAATCAAAGACAAATACCCATTTTTGTATCTGGAGCGCGGGCGGTTGGAAATTGACGACAGCAGTGTCAAATGGATCGACTGTGATGCAAACGTGGTACCCATTCCGGTGGCCACCATCAACTGCCTGATGCTGGGGCCAGGTACTTCAGTTACCCATGAAGCCATTAAAACAGCGACTGCTGCTAACTGTTCGGTGAGCTGGGTAGGGGAGGACAGCCTACTGTTTTATGCCGCCGGTTTTTTGCCAACGACAAATACTCGCAATCTTAAACGCCAGATCAAATTGGCGGCAGATGATGAATCCTCCTTGCGCGTTGCACGGGCGTTTTATACCCGCCGTTTCCCGGATGCGGATCTTGAGGGTCTCACCTTGCCGCAAATGATGGGGATGGAAGGCAATCGGGTTCGTGCGCTCTATGAACAAAAAGCCGAGCAATATGGCGTTGGCTGGAAAGGGCGCAAGTTCACACCCGGCAAGTTTGAACTCAGTGATCTCACAAATCAGGTTCTTACCGCCACCAATGCGGCACTGTATGGGATTTTGTGTTCAGCGGTGCATGCTATGGGCTACTCCCCTCACATCGGATTTATTCACTCAGGCAGCCCATTACCGTTTATTTACGACCTGGCGGATTTGTACAAAGAACCGTTATGCATTGATCTGGCATTTTTTCTTAGCCGGGAAATGGCTGGGCGCTATGACAAACACAAGGTTTCAAACGAATTTCGCAAACGGGTGATTCAGATGAACCTGCTGGATCAGGTGAGCAAAGACATCAACCTGCTGATGGAGGTGAGCCATGCTCGTCGTACTCGCCAATGACTTGCCCCCAGCGGTACGTGGCCGGATGAAACTCTGGTTTGTGGAACCAAGGCCGAATGTGTTCGTATCCGGGGTAAAAGACTCGGTGGCACAAACCGTTGTGGACTACCTGATGGAATTTTGTCCGGTAAACTCAGGGTTGATGTTGTTTCGCAGTATTCCTCAACCGCCGGGTTATGAGATCCGTTACAAAGGTCAGCCACGCAAGCCAGTAACCCAAATCAGCGGTCTGCAGTTAATTATTGAAGCAATGGCAAATAACGACTGAGTAAGGTTCTTTAACAGCTCGATGACAACCTGGCCAACTACTGGTTAAATGTTCAGGGTCTTCCCCACACCCGTGGGGGTGTTTCTGCGATTTCCACGGGCATTAGGCTGCACCCTCCGTCTTCCCCACACCCGTGGGGGTGTTTCCGCAGCAAGTGCTGCTCGGTGCGATGAATTTGAGTCTTCCCCACACCCGTGGGGGTGTTTCTTTTTTAGAAGTCATCGGAAGGGCGTCAACTACGGTCTTCCCCACACCCGTGGGGGTGTTTCCAGGTGCAAACCCACCCATGCGCGACAATAGGCGTCTTCCCCACACCCGTGGGGGTGTTTCTACTTGGATGGTCTACTGTCGGAGCGGTCGAAGGTCTTCCCCACACCCGTGGGGGTGTTTCCACTTGCTGACCACTGCGCCAGCGTGAGCAAGGGTCTTCCCCACACCCGTGGGGGTGTTTCCAGAATGGGACGGCGAAGGTATGCCGCCGATTGGTCTTCCCCACACCCGTGGGGGTGTTTCCAGGGGTTTACGATGCCGCAAACGGTAGAAATTGTCTTCCCCACACCCGTGGGGGTGTTTCCATCACCCGTACTGGACACATACACCCAGCCCGGTCTTCCCCACACCCGTGGGGGTGTTTCTCTATCTCGAAAGCAACCAGACCGACAAAATCGGTCTTCCCCACACCCGTGGGGGTGTTTCCGAGCAACTGTCTCGCCCGTGGTCTGGATTCAAGGTCTTCCCCACACCCGTGGGGGTGTTTCCACTCCACCAGCAGCGTTTACGATGTCACTGACGTCTTCCCCACACCCGTGGGGGTGTTTCCGTAGCGCCTGAGTTGTTGCTAATCTTGCCCAGGTCTTCCCCACACCCGTGGGGGTGTTTCCCATATACGCAGAAACTGGAGAAAGGAGCGCTCGTCTTCCCCACACCCGTGGGGGTGTTTCCAATGCGACCCGTTTCATCTTCGTAAGCGCATGGTCTTCCCCACACCCGTGGGGGTGTTTCTGCAACTGGCGAAAACTTGCCACAAGGGGAAAAGTCTTCCCCACACCCGTGGGGGTGTTTCTGAAGTAGGGTGCATGCTCGTAGTTATACGGCCGTCTTCCCCACACCCGTGGGGGTGTTTCTGTGTTTGATGTGCAGAGTGAGCGGGTGTCAGAGTCTTCCCCACACCCGTGGGGGTGTTTCTGATTCTCTTGAGTGGGAGGGGACTACCGCATTGTCTTCCCCACACCCGTGGGGGTGTTTCTATACGTCAAATCATCAAAAGATGGGTGTGTTTGTCTTCCCCACACCCGTGGGGGTGTTTCCATATCTGAAAAAGAAGTCAAATCATCATTGCGGTCTTCCCCACACCCGTGGGGGTGTTTCCATCACACCGGTTCCGGGGCTTGGGTATCCGCTGTCTTCCCCACACCCGTGGGGGTGTTTCTCCAGATCTCGCGCCAAGTTGTACTTCTGCGCAGTCTTCCCCACACCCGTGGGGGTGTTTCTGGATGCCACAAACGACCACCCCACCGACCTTGGTCTTCCCCACACCCGTGGGGGTGTTTCCTATTCGGTCAAATTCTGATTCTGGTGTGCCTAGTCTTCCCCACACCCGTGGGGGTGTTTCTGAAAAAAGAAGACATTAAGGCGCTGGCTCTGGGTCTTCCCCACACCCGTGGGGGTGTTTCTTCCCTCTCTGATCTGCTTAAACCGCAAAGCCGGTCTTCCCCACACCCGTGGGGGTGTTTCTGTCGGTGCCCAGGCATCTGGTGGAATTGCGCTGTCTTCCCCACACCCGCGGGGGTGTTTTTTCTTTACGACAACCCATGACCCCTGTCGGCATCCTTGAATTCCGCCCCTGACGCCCAAATACTGGAGAGATTGCGATTTCTCCGTTTTCACTCCGTCAGGACGAGTTCTATGTCTAATCCGCTGCTTGAATCCCACCGTTTGCCGCCGTTTTCTTCCATTCAGCCAGAGCACGTCAAACCGGCGATTGAGTCGCTGCTGGAGCGCAACCGCGAGCGCATTGCCAGTTTGCTGGCGGCGCTGAAAGCATCGGGTGACACGCCGACCTGGGCGTCTCTGGTTGCGCCGCTGGAGCAGTGGGACGATGAGTTGAGTCAGGCCTGGTCGCCGGTTGGGCATTTGAACGGCGTATTGAATACCGATGAACTGCGCGAAGCCTATAACGCCTGCTTGCCGTTGCTGAGCCTGTATTCCACCGAGTTGGGCCAGAACGTCGATTTGTGTAATGCCTATAAAGCATTGCAGGCGTCGGATGAATTCGAGACGTTGAATCAGCAGCAAAAAACCACCATCGAGCACGCACTGCGTGATTTCCGTCTGGCCGGTGTCGATCTGCCGGAAGAGAAGAAGGCGCGTTACAGCGAGATCAGCCAGCGTTTGTCGGAGCTGACCAGCAAGTTCAGCGAGAACGTGCTCGACGCCACCCAGTCGTGGAGCAAGCACATCACCGATAAAGCCGAACTGGCCGGGCTGCCAGACAGCGCCGTGTCGTTGCTGGCGCAGCAGGCTCAACAGCGTGATCTGGAAGGCTACGTGGTGACGCTCAATTTCCCGTCTTATTTGCCGATCATGACTTACGCCGATAATCGTTCTCTGCGTGAAGAGGTCTACACCGCGTTTGTCACGCGTGCGTCGGATCAAGGCCCGGACGCTGGCAAGTTCGACAACACCGACAAGATGAATGAGATTTTGCAGCTGCGTTATGAAATGGCGCAATTGCTGGGTTTTGAAAGCTACGCCGAATATTCCGTTGCCAGCAAAATGGCAGAATCGGCGGATCAGGTGCTGGATTTCCTCAACGATCTGGCCCAGAAAGCCAAGCCTCAGGCACAGCGTGAATTTGCTGAGCTGAACCAGTTCGCTAACGAGTGTCAGGCCGATGGTGAATTTGGCGCAGATGAGCTGATGCCGTGGGACGTGACTTACTTCGCCGAGAAATTGCGGCAGCAGCGTTACTCGATTTCGCAGGAAGATATTCGTCCGTATCTGCCGGTGGATACTGTCATCAAGGGCATGTTCGAGACGGTCTCACGCCTGTTCGGTGTGCAGTTTGAGGAACAAACCGAGTTTGATCGCTACCACGCAGACGTGCGTTTCTTCAACGTCACCAAAGATGGTGAGCCGCTGGCAGCCTTCTATCTTGATTTGTACGCCCGTGAGAAAAAGCGTGGCGGTGCCTGGATGGATGTGTGCCGTACCCGTCGTCTGGCTGACTCTGGTGTGCAACTGCCAGTGGCCTATCTGGTGTGCAACTTCACGCCGCCGGTTGGTGACCAGCCTGCACTGCTGACCCACGACGAGCTGACCACGCTGTTCCACGAATTTGGCCACGGCCTGCATCATATGCTGACGCGCATGGAAGTATCGGCGGTCAGTGGTATTTCTGGCGTTGCCTGGGATGCGGTCGAGCTGCCAAGCCAGTTCCTGGAAAACTGGTGTTACGAGCCGGAAGCGCTGGCGTTTATCTCCGGTCATTACCAGAATCAGGGCGAACCACTGCCGCAGGCGCTGCTGGATAAATTGCTGGCGGCAAAGAACTTCCAGAGCGCTATGGGCACCATGCGTCAACTGGAGTTTGCGCTGTTTGATTTCCGCCTGCATCACGAATACCGCGATCAGCCACTCGACGTTCAGGCGCTGCTGAACAGCGTTCGGGCCGATGTCACGGTGGTGCCAACGGTGCCGTTTGGTCGCTTCCAGCACGGTTTCACGCATATCTTTGCTGGCGGCTACGCGGCAGGTTACTACTCGTACAAATGGGCCGAAGTGTTGAGTGCCGACGCCTTCTCTCGCTTCGAGGAAGAGGGTATCTTCAACGCCGACACCGGCCAGAGCTTCCTCGACGAAATTCTCAGCCAGGGCGGCAGCCGTGAAGCCGCCGAACTGTTTGCGAACTTCCGGGGCCGTTCGCCGTCTGTAGAACCCTTGCTGCGTCATTGCGGCATCGAAGTTAATGAGGAGATTGCCTGATGACAACCACCCAACGTCCACGCCGTTTTATTGCTGGAGCCGTGTGCCCCAAGTGCTCCGAAATGGACAAGATTGTGATGTACACCAACGACGCTGATGAAGAAGTGCGCGAATGCGTCAGCTGTGGCTACTCCCAAACGTCCACCGAGCAGGCTGAGGAAGACCGTCGAGCCGACGAACTGGCCACCCGCGTCACGCCAGTAGACGGCAAGGTGTTGCTGGATGAAGAAGAGAAGCCTCTGAAAATCATCGGTCTGGGTAGCTAGACCTCTCCCGTTGGTGCTGATGTTGTCTGGTATCGACTCGTTTGGCCCGCTAGACTGCGGGTTATGAGTCAACCTGCTGCATCGGGCAATATCAGCACCGATTCTGCTCAATACAGGAGAAGTCAATGGCAAGGAGTCTGTTGCAATCAAGGTGGAAATGGCTGTGCCTGCTGACCGTGGTCGTAGCGCAAGGCTGTGCAACCTATGGTGCAGATGTACAGAATGTGCTGTCGGATGTCCGTCGTGGTGATTGGAAAGCATCGGAAGCCTCTTTAAAACAAACCTTGTCCGATTCCGGCGGCGACCGGCTGCTGTATTTTCTCGAACTGGGTGTTATCCGCCATTTGAGCGGCGACTATAAGGGCAGTAATCAACTGCTGGAGAAAGCTGAGCGTATTTCTGAAAGTCTCGAAACCAGCAGCGTGACCGGAGCTTTCTTCGAGCTGCTGTCCAATCCGCGTCAGGGTTCCTACGCCGGTACAACCCACGAAAAACTCTACCTGAATTACTTCAAAGCGCTGAATTACATCGCCATTGCTGAAAAAGAAACCACACGCAATGCGCGTCTGGACGCACTGGAAGGCGCGCGAGTCGAAATCCGCCGCATGAACATCCGCCTCAACAGCCTGAACGACGAGGAAGGCGATTACGAACAACGCCGCGAAGACAAGCAAGAGACGTCCTACAAGGTCTTCAATATTTTCAATAAGCTCAGCGGCAATATTGACGTTGACGACTTCCGTTTCCGCGACGATGCGCTGTCACACTATCTGGCCGGGGTCACCTATGAAATGAACGGTGAGCTGGACAACGCTCGCATCAGTTATCGCAAATCCGCCGAAGCCTACGAAGGCGGTTACGCCGAGCAATTCCGCCTTGACCCGACCATGACCGAACAGGCCTGGTTCGACACCGTGCGTATTATGCGCCGGGCTGGTGGCTATGAATCCGAATGGCCCCGACTGGCGAAGAAGAAGCTCTCCGCCGACAAGCGCAAGGAACTGGCCAACTGGGATAACAAAGCCCAGTTACTGGTGATCGAGCACAAGGGGCTGGCCCCCGAGCTGAAGGAAATGAGCCTGGAGCTGTGGGCCAATCCAACGCTGAAGAGCTTTGAAATGCAGCCTTACGTCGGTTTTGAAAACCGCGATGCGCTGGCCTGGTTCTACCTGCTGTACTCCGACAAGGGAATTTACAAGGCTCTGACGGCGTATCTGGATGGCCAGCGTCTGGATCGCTTCTTTGATCCGTTCACCAAAACCATTTTGCTTGGCCCCGCCTGGGACGTAGCGCAGGAACTGGGGCTGGATCAGGCCATTGGTTCTTCCCTGCGCATTACCGTGCCGTATTATCCGATTCCCAAAGTACTGGGCGACTCTCAGTTGACCGTTGCCACGGCCACAGGAAGCGTTGTGGATCAGCCAATCGGCTTGTACAAGGCCGCCAGCCCGGCTCAGCTTGGCATTCAGGAACGTATGGTCAACGCCGATAACGACTTGCATCAGGCCCTGACCCGCTCGGCCACCAAGCTGTTGACGGCTCAGGCGTTCGGCCTGACGGACAACAAGAAGGAAGGCAGCAGCCTGCTGGCACTGGCGGGCAAACTGGCGACTCAATTAACCGAAGCGTCGGAAACTCGCAGCTGGTTGTTGTTGCCCAACGACATACGCATTCGTCGTGTGCCGCTGGAACCCGGCGACTATCAGCTGACTCTGGACTCACGTCTGGAAGCCGGGCAGCAGGTTCAGGAAACAACCCGCAAGACCCTGACAGCCAATGACATTGCAATCTGGCAAGTGCGTTCCCTGCCACAGCAAGCGTCCAAAAAGAAACGTTAAACTCATCAAACCGCTTTGTTCTCAGGAAGACACTATGAAACACATCAAGCAATCCGTAGCCGCCGCACTGATTGGCGTTGCCGCCCTTTCTACCCTGACTGGCTGTGGCAGCACGGAAGTGAAGCGCATTGATGCCAGCAAGGAAGTGGCGCTGTCTGATCGCTGGAACGCCACCGATTCCCGTCTGGTGGCTGAAGAAATGATCACCGACATGCTGTCGTTCCCATGGGCCAGCCAGTTCGAGCTGCAAAACGACCGCTTGCCAACCATCATCATCCAGCGCATTGCCAACAAATCGCACGAGCACATCGCTCTGGATACCTTTATCAACGACATCAAGCGCAGTGTGATCCGTTCCGGCAAAGCCAGCTTTGTGGCCGGTGGTGAAGAGCGTGAAGCAGTGCGTGATGAGCGTCTGGACCAAGAGTTGAACGCGAAAGAGGCCAAGCAGCAGGGCCAGGAACTGGCGGCTGACTTTGCTTTGTCCGGCACCGTCAATTCACTGGTTGATAAAGCCGACAACAAACGCGTGACCTTCTATCAGGTGGATCTGAAGCTGATCGATATGGAATCCAATATCGAGGTCTGGAACGGCCAGAAGAAGATCCAGAAATTCCAGAAGAAATCATCATTCGGACTCTAAGCCATGAAACAGTCAACCCTGGCGATGCTGATCGTGGGTGGCATGCTGACCGCCAGCCTTGGTGGCTGTGCCTCCCATCAGCGCGTTGATCGCCAACAATCACCGGCACAGGCGGCTCTGGCCGACATGGCGGTGCCCCAGTGGGCGTTACAACCACCCAATCGTTCTGGCATGGCCTACGGTGTTGGCAGTATTGAAGTGCTGGCCGACCCGGCGGATGCCATTCGCCGCGCCACCGAGCTGGGTCGGATTGATCTGGTCAGCCAGTTGCGCGTCACGGTGTCCGGGGACTTCAGCAGCACCACGACTGAAACCCGCAGTACAGGCGAGCTGACGACGGTACAGAAGAACGTCCGTAATCACGTTCGCAGCCAGGTTGCTCCGGTGGAGCTGGAAGACGCCATTCTGAGCGATTCCGCTCTGGCCAACGGCTTTGCCTACGCACTGGTTGAGCTTGATCGTACTGCAGCCGCAGCCCGCTTCCGCCGCCTGATCAGTGATACCGAAACCGAACTGGATCGCTTCGTTATTCAGGCCGAGCGCGCCAATGCCACGCAGCAGGATACGCTGCCAGCCTTACGTCTGTTGCTACCGGCTCTGGACGTGTTTGCTCGCCGCGAAGCACTGGCCAGCCAACTGGAGCTGGTGAGCCAGAATCACACCTCTCCGACGCTGTCAGCCGAGCATCAGGCGCTGCAGCGCACTATTTATCAGTATCTGGATCGTCTGGAAGTGGTGCTGAATCCGCTCAACGAAGCAGCGGAGGCGATGCAGGGCGAGGTACTGGAAGCGCTGACGGAACAGGGCATGAACATTTCCAGCCAGCCGCAACAGGCCGATCTGATCATGGATCTGAGTACAGAGTTGTCGGAAAAGCAGCAGCGTGGACGGGTCTACGTGTTCGCCAACAGTCGTTTGACGATTCGGGATGCCAGAGGTCGAGCACTCAGCTCGCTGGGTGAAACCGCTCGGGGCGTGTCCGGGGTGCCGGAAGTCGCGCGTCAGAAAGCCGCGACGGCGGTGGCGGAACTGCTGGGTAACGAATTGGCCGCAACCCTGGTTGATAAACTGCGTTAATCTTGCTCAAAACAGGGAGCACTGCCGGACTCGGCAGCGCTCCTGAGAAGTGGCCGAGCAGTAACGGAATTACTGACGAATGCCTTCAATGTGCAGCTCCATTTCCACATGTGTGGACGCTGGGCCAAGGTTGTAATCAATGCCGTAATCGGACATTTTCAGCTTGGTTGTACCGGTAAAACCGGCACGATAACCACCCCATGGGTCTTTGCCCTCACCCAGTTGAGTGACAGGGAAGCTGATGCGCTTGGTCACACCGTGCAGGGTCAGATCACCCGCCAGTACACCGGCTTTTTTGCCCGTAGGCTTGTAGCTGGTGCTCTTGAACGTCGCAGTTGGGTACTTCTTCACATCCAGAAAGTCACCGCCGCGCAGGTGCTTGTCACGCTCAGCGTGGTTGGAATCAATGGACGCCGTATTGATGGTCACTTCAATGCTGGACGCTTCCGGCTTGTTGGCGTCCCACTGGAACTGGCCATCAAACTTGTTGAAACGGCCTGTCAGCCAGCTATAACCCAGATGCTGAATTTTGAAGTTCACGAACGCATGCGCACCCTTGATATCAACCTGGTAATCCGCCGCATTGGCGAAACCGGATGTCAGGGCAGCCGTTGAGAACGCAGCAGCAAGCAGCAGTTTTTTCATTCCATTCTCCTGTTGGATAAGGGTCGTTCTGAGTGTAAATATTATTCGGGTTTGATCATCCGCGTCAGCGTTTGATCCTTGTTGATAAAGTGGTGTTTCAGAGCCGCCAGCATGTGGACGCCCACCAGCCCCATCAGTAACCAGGCCAGAATCTCATGGATCTCTCCGGCCAAATCTTCCTGATTGTCACCGGTCAGCGTTGCAGGCAACTCAAACCAGCCAAACACCTCAATACCGAGGCCATCGGCGGTAGAAATCAAATAACCACTGACAAACAATCCCGCCAGCAAGGCATATAAAGCGAGATGCGCCAGATGTGCCGCCAGATTCTCCACCGGCTTGTGTGACAAGCCGTCTGGCGTCGTGTTCAATAGCCGCCACACCAAGCGCAGCAACCAGACCAATGCCAGCAGAATGCCTGCCGCCTTGTGCAATTCCAGCGAGCCGCGATACCAGCTGTCGTAGTACGTCAACTCAACCATATAGAGTCCCAGCCCAAACATGCCAAAAACCGCTATGGCCATCAGCCAGTGCAGGGCAATCGCCACGGTTCCATACCCTGTCGATGTATTACGAATCATGCTGTGCTCCAATGATGTTTCTGATGTTCACCATACGCAATCGCAGTCTGTGCTAATAGTTGCCATTCTCAGAAAACTTCTGTGCAAAAATGCACAGAAAAATCATATTGATCAGTCTTCGGAGCATGTTCATGCACAATGACACGGTGAATTGGGATGACCTCAGAGTTGCTTACAACGTTGCCTGCAGCGGCAGTCTGAGCCGCAGTGCCGAGCAACTGGGCATGAACCATTCCACGGTGTTGCGGCGGATTAATCGTCTGGAAAGGGCGTTGGGCATTCGTCTGTTTATTCGCCATCAACGTGGCTATCGGCTGACAGAAGCCGGACAGTCGTTATTGGAAACCATGACCCCTCTGAGCGGAGATATGCAGCGGCTGATTACCAGTCTGTCGGCTCTGGAAAATTCTCCATCCGGGGTTTTGAAGCTCTCAACGGTGTCGGATTTCTCGCGCTTCTTTGCTCCCTTGCTGAAAGAATTCCACGAACTGTATCCACAGGTGCGCCTGCAAATCACTGCAACGGATGACGTACTGTCCCTCTCCCGGGGGGATGTCCACGTCAGCCTGCGGCTCGGAGACGAGCCAGATGAGCCAGACCTGATCGCGCGCTATTTGCTGTCTTTTCCCCTGAATTTTTACGCATCTGACAGTTATGTTAAACGCTATGGCCTACCAACCTCCATGGACGAGCTGGATCAGCATTTATGGGTGCTACCGACAGGACGAAAACGTCATATTCCGGGTATTTCAGCCATTGCCGACGCCGTTGATCCCAGTCAGGTGGTGTATCAGAGCAACAGTTTTCCGGATATTTTTTCAGCCGTAAACGCCGGTATTGGCATCGGGCCGGTGGGGGTCAGCGGGCTGGAATGGAAAGACAATACCATTGCCTCGATTGAGGGCTTGCATACCGTGAATCTGGGTATTCACACCGAGCCTAATCGGCTCTGGTGTGTGTATCACAAAGACATGCGGGGCAATTCCCGAATTCAGGCGTTATTGGCGTTTATTCAACACCGGATACCTGCAGATCAAGCCCATCCGGCAAATCGGCAAACGAGCTAGAAAAACCAAACTGGCTCGCCAGACAGGGCCAGTGATAGTAAATACGAGTCATACCGCCCTGATCTTCAGAGGGCACCATGGCACACTGGCTTTCGGTTTGATTGCTGTTCCATTCCTGCAGCATGCGATTGATCGCGGCTTCGGCCTGCTCGGTATTGCTATCACCCAACAGGGTTCCGGCAATCACATTGGCCATGCTGATGTCATATCGGGTCAGTGGCTGCTGATTGCGACCAATAAAATGGTCATTCACCTCCTCCATAATCCGCATGGCAACATAGGCTTCGCTGAGCTGCTGCAACTGGGGATGGTCATTATCCAGACTGGCATGGCGTTCAAGATGTACTTTCAGGCGCGAAATACAGGGAGCCGTTTGATCCAACTGTGACCAACTGCGGAATTCCCGCTGCATATACTGGTAGTAGTCGGTAATAAAGCGGTTCAGGTGCGTTGGCGCATGTTCTTCCGGGATATGAATCATAGTTGAGAGGCTGATAATAGCGTGGTCAATATGTTGATCCAGTGTTGCTTGGGGAAGACGATGTTGGCCGTAACGAGGTGCTCGGTTCAATAGCTTGCTCATGGTTCCCTCCCACTAGGAAATCCCTTACTGGACTGCTGAGGTCTTTCTGAAGCCTGTTTCATGGTACGACATGTCCCTTACTGACTGCGTCACCCTCATAACGGGAGCGAGGCATTGGGCGGTCAATGCTGTAAACACCGGGTGTCAGAGCATCAATATCAGGTCTTTGAGCGAAGTATAGTTGATGAAAGCCCTATCGAAAGATCAAATGGTTATTAGATTGTCATTTTTTAGCGCTTTCAATGTTAGCAATTGCTTCGCCTGAATCCCCTGAAAATACTTGCCCAACATTCCTTATGCTTTTGGGGTGTAACGTTCAGGGTAATACAATAGTCCATTTACGATCCCTAAAGCCAATATTAACCGCGACAGCAGCAAAGCCAGAAACGCCAGCCACAAACCGTGGTTCCCAAAACCCTGCAATAACCACCAAAGTGGGAAGAAAACCCCGAACACCGACCAGGCCATTACCTGCCGCATCAACCGGGTCGCACCACTGCCAATGCACAGCCCGTCGATCCAGAAGCTGCCCACCCCTGCCAGTGGCAGCGCAAACAGATACCACTGATAGGTTTCCAGCACAGGAATCAGCTCGGCATTGCTGGTCAGAGCCAACCACAGGTGCGAGTCTCCCAGCACAAACACCAGCGTCAGCAGTAACGCCATCAACAGAGAATTGCCCCCGGTTAACCACACAACCGCAGGCAAGCGCGCCCATTGGCGCTGAGCCAGAGACTGGCCGATCAGGCTCTCAGCAGCGTGCGCAAAGCCATCCAGCGCATTGGCGATTAACAACAGCAGGGTAATCAGGACGCTGTTGGCCGCCAGCACCAGATCGCCCTGCTGGGCCCCCTGGGCGTGAAAGAAGCCCAACACACCCAACAGCATCAGGGTACGCAAAAACAGATCCCGATTTACCCGAATGATAGGAGCCATCACCCCCCAGCCTGGCATGCGGCCAGGACGCTGCAGTCCTTCCCGATGCACCAGCCAAAGCCCCAGCAGCAAGCTGGTGTAATCCGCACACACACTGCCCAGCGCCACACCATCGCTGGTCATGCCCCATTCATACACCAGAACATAATCCAGCCCGGCATTGACCAGATTGGTCACCACCATCAGCAACAGGGGAATGCGCGTTCGGCCACGGCCAATAAACCAGCCCAGAATCACATACTGAATAAACACCGCAGGCACCGACCAGACCCGAATAGACAGATAGCTCTCGGCTCCCTGCTCAACCAGAGGCGACGCTCCCATTAACGGCAAGATCAGAGGAGTCAGACCCGCCCCGGCGAATAACGTCACCGGGATCGCCAACATGGCCGCCAGCCAGAGGCTGTGTCGCAAAGATTCCTGCGCCAGAACCGGCGTGGCACTGCGCGCGCTGCTGGCCACGGTGCCCATGCGCAGAAAACTGAAGCTCCAGCACAAAATCGAGAACAACTGCGCCCCAATGGCAACCGCTCCGAGGTGATGAGCATCCGGCAAATGCCCCAGAATCGCGGCGTCCACCAGCCCCAGTAACGGCACCGTGATATTGCTCAGCATCACGGGCCAGGCAATCTGGACGATGCGACCTTGTGTCGCACGCCATTCACGGGCCTGCATGGCATCAGAAAAAAACATGGCTGATATACTTCCGGGTCTTATTTCATATCAGGGGGAATGCGATGAACGCACAGATTCGGATGGCTCTGGCAGGGTTGGTGATACTGCTGCTGGCCTTTGGCAGCGGAGTCTATCACGCCAACACGCAACAGCAGGGCATCGGCCAGATTGAAGGCATCACCCTGTTTCAGCAGGGCATTGCGGTGGATGACTTTGCGTTTATCGACCAACACGGCAAGCACGTTACTCAAGCCAGCTTCAAGCCCGGCTGGCGGCTGGTATTTTTCGGCTATACCTACTGCCCGGATATTTGCCCCACCACACTGGCGGATCTGAATCGGATCTGGAAACAGCTTTCCCCAGCAGCGCAAGATAACCTGCAAATCGTGTTTGTCTCAGTTGACCCGGAACGCGATACTCCAGCGTCACTGGCTCCGTATCTGGCCTACTTCAATCCAGAATTCAAGGCCATGACCGGCAATGTCACCGCGCTGGAGCGTCTGGCTGAGCAAATCAACGGCTTCTATGCCCGAGTTGATCGTGAAGACGGTTTGGCCTATCTGATGGATCACTCCGCTAACCTGATGCTGGTTGACGAACACTGGCAATATCGCGGCTACATCGAGCCGCCGTTTCGCCGTGACGCTCTGGTCAGCGCCTTTGAGAAACTGGCCGTTACCGCCAAACAGCATTGATTTTGAGAAAAACAAGCCGGACTGGTCGCTTGTCATCACTTGCCCACTCATTCCTGTTAGCCTGCGCACTCATTAATAACCCGCAGGAGAAACGCAATGAGCCCATTGACTGAATACGGTCAGCGTCTGGTGAATGATCTGGCCATGCGTTATGGCCTGACACAAGAAAGCGTGATGACAATGGCCGAAGCGGTCTCCAATGGCGGCGGCACGATGGCGCAGTTCTACTGCCCGGAGCTGGGCGGTGGTGGGCAATGGATGCAAGGAGGGATGACCATGGTTGGAGACATGTTCAATACCCAACTACAAAGTACAGTCAGCAACCTGTGCAGTGAACTTGCCAATGCGATGCAACAAGGCGCTATCTTTCAGCCTCCAGCGGCTAATCAGCCCGGAAGCGGCACACAGTGGTGGCCGTTCGAATGGGGCGCTCCTGCTTCTTCCGGGTCTCAGAATGACATTCGTTACGCCATCTTTCCCCACTGCCAGCGTCTGGCGCTGGAAATGCACGGCGCAGTCAGCACCTACGATACGGGGGATCACTTGATCTCCGGGGTCAGCCAGCAGCAAGGCAATAGCATGTCTCTCACTTTCAGTAGCCAGTACGGTACCGTGTGGCTGGAAAACCTTCCGATTGTATCGGGCTTTAATCCGTTTATCGGCCCGTCTTCTGCCTCTGTGCCCACACAGGAACCCCTGCTGGAAATCGCCCCTGCGGAAGATGCTTCCATTGCGATGAACAACACTTCTGCGGTTGGCAACGTGGCCGAAATTCTGGATACCATCGAAAAACTGGCCAGCCTACATTCTGCCGGGGTTTTGACGGATCAGGAGTTCTCTGACAAGAAAGCGGCATTACTACAGCGCCTGTAGCCGCCTGGATGCTCTGGCGGGTGCATTCGAAAAGCTGGCAACTGTCACAAACGCACGGTAAATTTCCCGGGTTTTGATGATTGCCCAATCGGGCACAAGGAGTGAGTGCATGATTTCCCGTTTGCGAGGCAGTCCGCTGGCGTCTGCGCCCCTGTCCTCAGGAATACTTTGGGCATTCCTGAGCAGCCTGACCCTGTTCGCCGGGTTTTGGTTCGAGTTGACCATACGTCATGGTTCAAGCCCTCTGGCTCCGCTGGATACCCATGTGCTCACTCACTGGCTCTGGGCCAGTTTTCCATCGTTTTCCCTGACACTGCTGGTGTTGTCGTTATGGCAAAGCCTGCACCCTGCCACGGCCACCCGCGCCATCGTACCCGTAAGCCTGGTATTGATTGGGCTGGAAGCCTTGCAAACCCTACTCCCCGATGCTCGCTTTGACGGGCTGGATCTGGCCGCCATCGTATTGGCGGCAGTACTGGTCAGAACACTGAACAGCCTGACCAGACCCGCACCATCGCGGGCACCCTCCACGGCCACTCCGGTATGGAAAACCGCCGCTGGAATCAGTCTGGTATTAGGCATCACCGCCCAGATGGCCTGCTATGAATACGAAGAAACCTGCTTCGACGATGAGGACAAGTGCGACACTCTGGTGTTTGTCACCAAGGAGGAAGTACGCGCCGAGATAGTGCCGGAATATGGCAATAACGCCATATTGCGAATACCCGGAAAAATGTACCAGCGCGATCACTACCTCGGTGTCGTCGACAAGCATCGCGGGCTGCATATTTTCGACACCGCCGACCCACAGAATCCGCTTCGAGTCGTCTATCTGCCCATTCATGGCATCACCGACCTGACGATCAAGGGCGACTTCCTCTACGCCAATTCCTACATGGACATGGTGAGCATCAACCTGAACGATGTGCACCAGAGCACCTTTTCATCCACCAGCGTCACCCGAGAGCTGGATGTATTTACCTGGCAAGCACCCGAACGATTTTTTCAGGGCAGCTACCTGAGCAGCGAAGGTAATCACCAGAAACGCCTGACAAATGAAGATACCGACAAGATCTACATCGGCTACCAAAGCCATAAGGGGGAACGCTTCCTCTACGGTCGACAGGATTCGGACGTACTGACGGAGACCAAACCATGAAATACAGAACAGGCATATTCAGTTTGGTCATACTGCTGGGGCTTATCGGTTGTGGTGCTGAAGACGGTGATTCCACAGCCAGTGGTAATTCGGGTGGTAATGGTGACGGTGGCTCCACTGCCCGCTTTGCCATTCAGAATGGATTTCTGGTGACGCTGGAGGGCGGTAACCAGATTCACACCTACGAACTGGACAGCACGAACGGTGCGACGCGCAATCTGGCCTCATTCACTGTTCGAGGTGGGGGCGTTGAGACCCTGCGTGCCTATGAAAGCGACAAACTGTTGCTGGGCACTCAAACGGGATCACTGGTTCTGCGCATTACCGACAACGGCGACCTCTACAGCATGACGAACGTCAGCCATGCACGCAGTTGTGATCCGGTGATTGCGGTTGAGCAAACGCTCTACATCACCTTGCGAAACAGTCGGGCATTGAACTGTGGCGGCCGGGATGCCACCAACCATCTGCACGTCTGGGACATTGCCAACCTGAGAGCGCCAGCGTTGCGGGCATCCATTCCACTGGATCAACCCTATGGGTTATCGGCACTGGACGACACGCTGTACGTTTGTACCGCATCCGGGCTGGTCAGTTTTGACATATCCAATCGCTGGGCTCCGCAACAAACGGCCTTCGACGACCGCTGGCTATGTGATGACATCATCGCCCGTGACGGCATTCTCTACCTGACCCGGTTTGAAGAGGCTATTCGGCTGCTGGATCTGGATATGGAGCCGTTATCCATCTTGCTGCCCGGTGAATAATGGCTCCTAGCGCCGTTTGACCAACAGGCTGGCCACAAAGATCGACGTGGCCGCCACCACCACACTGGGGCCGGTGGGCGTATCCCACTGAAAGGAAGCCGCCATACCGGCAATCACCGCCAGAACCCCCAGGGCACTGGCCATCATGGCCATGTGTTCCGGCGTGCGTGCCAAAGCCCGAGCGGAAGCGGCTGGAATAATCAACAAGGCGCTCACCAGCAAGATACCCACGATTTTCATCGCCAGTGCCACCGTCAGCGCCAGTATGATCACCAGCATCAGATTCAGACGCTGCACCGGATAACCATCAATTTCAGCCAGCTCCTGGCTCACCGTCGTGGCCACCAATCCGCGCCACTGCGACACCATCAGAGTGATACACACAATGCCCGTCAGAGCGATCCAGAGCGTATCAGTGTAATCGACGGCCAGCAGATCACCAAACAGATAGCCCATCAGATCCACCCGCACATTGTCCGTCAGGCTCAGTGTCACCAGACCAATGGCCAACATGCTATGCGAGACAATGCCCAGCAGTGTGTCCGCTGACAACGCCGATGTTTTCTGCAATGGATACAGCAACAAGGCCAGCACCACCGAACTGAGCATCAGAGCCAGTACCGGATCAAGCTCAGCCACAATGCCAAACGTAATGCCCAGCAAGGCACCATGGGCCAGAGTATCGCCAAAGAAAGCCATGCGTCGCCAAACCACAAAGCTGCCCAGAGGGCCGGTAATGGCCGCCAGCAACATGCCGCTGAGCAAGGCAGGCAGCCACCAGATATCAGTAAACAGAGTCATTATGAGTGTTGTGCCGGTTCGATGTGTCCATCAAGACAGTGCTGATGGTCGTGATGGTGGGTGTAATGGGCCAGAGGCTGGCCAAACAATTGCTGATAGGCCGGATCAAGCGTCACCTTGTCGGGGTGGCCCGAACAACAGACATGACCGTTCATGCAGATCACTTCATCCGTCGCCGCCATCACCAGATGCAAGTCGTGCGACACCATCAGCACGGCGCAGTTCAGCTCATCACGCAGGGTTGGGATCAGTTGATACAAAGCCATTTGTCCTTGCACATCCACGCCCTGAACCGGCTCATCCAGTATCAGAATGTCCGGTCGAATCAACAGCGCTCGTGCCAGCAACACGCGCTGCCACTCACCACCAGACAAGGCCTGAATGTCCTGCTGACGGATGGCAGTGATGTCCAGCCGCGTCAGCCATTCGTCAATCTGCTGACGACACGCACCACGAGCCAATTTCAGAAACCCTTCCACCGTCAGAGGCAAGCGAGGCTCAAGGCTCAAACGCTGTGGCATATAGCCGATGCGCAGACCCGCCTGATGTTCAACCTGCCCGCTGTCCGGTTTTTCCAACCCCAGAAGCACTTTCAGCAAGGTTGACTTGCCACAGCCATTGGGGCCGATCAGAGTCACAATCTGGCCTCGTTCGACCGTCAGGGAGACCTGATCCAATACCCGTTTGTGCTGACGTTCAAGACACAGGTCTTGCGCCTGAATCAGACAGTCAGCCTTCATTCGGAGCGCTTCTCTGCGCAGCCTGGGCACAGACCGGATAACTCCGCAATCTGGTTTTCAACCGACACGCCCAATTGCGCTTCGACCTTGGCGGCCAATGGCTCATACAACTGGCTGTCCAGCTCCTGGGCACAGCCGCATTCACGGCACAAAAAGAAACAAGTCGCGTGGGAATGCCCCGGCTGGGTACAGCCAACGTAAGCATTGATGGAAGTGAGGCGATGAATCAGGCCCAGATCGAGCAAAAAATCCAGCGCCCGATAAACCGTCGGAGGAGCCGAATTAAAACCATCGGCGGCCAGCAAGGGCAACAGGTCGTAGGCTCCAACCGGTTTGTGACTCTGCCATACCAGTTCCAGCACCCGTTGGCGAACACGCGTCAGGCGTGCTCCCCGTTGCTCACACAAGGCACGAGCTTGACTGAGGGCGGCATCAACACAGGAGGAATGATTGTGTGGATGGTATACATTCTGAGTCATTTTCCGGGCCTTAGGTTATAATGTTGCGATTTTACGATACCTCCAGCGAGAAACAATGATCAATTCCCTGATGCCCCTCTGCATTGCGCTGCTGAGCCTCATCGCCCTGCCCATTCAGGCCGCCAAATCATCACAGGATACGCCTAATGTTCTGGCCAGCGTTCATCCGCTGGCCTTGATCGCCGCATCAGCCGTTCCGGCGTCACGCCTGAAAACCCTGGTGCCTCCCGGCATGACGCCCCACGATTTCAGCTTGCGCCCATCTGACATAGACCTGATTCAGGCGGCGGATATTGTGGTCTGGTCGGGCATCGAAAATGAGCCATATCTGAAAGGATTTGCCAAACGCTGGCCTGATAAAATCTGGCTGGACGCCTCGCAAATGCGCACCACTCATATGAGTGATGACCCACACATCTGGTTTGCGCCTGAGCAGATGAAAGCCTTGCAAGCACGACTGGCCAGCTATCTTGGCGTGGACGCCGCTCCATTTTCCGAGGCCGTTGATCAAGCACTGAAAGAGAGTGACCAGATGCTGTCCGATGTCCGGGAACGTGGATTTTTTGTGTTCCACCGAGCTTATGATCACTGGGTCGATGCGCTGCAACTGAATCAACTGGGCGCATTCACCTTGTCGCCAGAACAGCGTCCTGGGCTACGTACCCTGCGCCAGATGCGCAAACAACTGGAACGTGGTGATGTGGTGTGCGTCTTCAGTGAGCCGGAATTCTCGCCCGCGCTGGTCGACCGCCTGACCGACGGCATCGAGATTGGCCGCGATGAACTCGATCCAATGGCCATGAATATTGCACTCTCAGCCAGCGGTTACACCGACATGCTGCTGGAAATGGCCAAACGCGCCCAGCGCTGCCTCAGTGCTACCTTGCCAGCAGCGGACTCCTGATCCGTCCTGTTCTGAACAAACCTGACAACTTGCCTCAATCGGGCCGCTTTTGCGGGCAGGATTGAGGCAACGCACGCTTTCATTCCCGGAAGATTGGAACGGTAACACGCCTGTCGTTACACTGTTCGTCTTCATTGAATCCGGTACGAAACTGAAAAAGGAAGTGCTCCTGATGACTCTGGCCGTTGTTACTCTTGCTGCAGGCAAGGGCTCCCGAATGAAATCTGACCTGCCCAAGGTACTCCACACACTCGCAGGCAAGCCCATGCTGGGCCACGTGCTCGACAGCGCGTCACAACTGGATCAAGCCATCCAGCACGTTGTGATTGGACACGGAGCTGAAATCGTCGAGGAAACCTTTGCTGGTCAGGCGATTCAATGGGCCATGCAAACCGAACAAAAGGGCACAGGCCATGCCGTTGCCCAAGCCATGCCCAACGTCACTGACGACGCTACCGTTCTGATTCTGTACGGCGATGTGCCCCTGATTGAAACAGCGACGTTGCAAGCTCTGCTGGAAGAGACGCATCACCAGATCGACAATCCTGGCGGCCTGGCGCTGCTGACCGTTGAACTGGACGACCCAACCGGCTATGGCCGTATCGTGCGTGACGAAGCCGGTAACATTCAGGCCATTGTTGAACACAAGGACGCCACACCGGAACAACTGGCCATTCAGGAAGTCAACACCGGCATTCTGGCCGCCTCTGCCGAACACCTGAATCGCTGGCTGCCCGCCCTGTCTTCCAACAACGCTCAGGGTGAATACTACCTGACCGACGTGGTTGCCATGGCCGTTACAGAAGGGGTGGCTGTTCGTGCGATTCATGCAACCTCTGAGGATGAAGTTCAGGGCGTGAATGACCGGGTGCAACTGGCGCATCTGGAGCGTGTCTACCAATCCCGTGTCGCTGAATCCCTGTTGCGTCAGGGCGTCGCCATGGCTGACCCGGCTCGTATCGATGTACGCGGCCAGATCAGCGCCGGGCGTGATGTCTTCATTGACGTGGGTTGTGTGTTTGAGGGTGACGTGGTGCTGGAAGACGGCGTTCGCATCGGGCCAAACTGCGTGATCAAAAATGCTCGTCTGGGACAGGGCACTCGTGTAGAAGCCTTCAGCATGATCGAGCAAGCCAACACCGCCGAAGACTGTGTGGTTGGCCCATACGCGCGCCTGCGCCCAGGTGCAGAGCTGTCCCAACAGGCCAAGGTGGGTAACTTCTGTGAGATCAAGAAATCCCTGATTGGCAAAGGCTCCAAGGTTAACCATTTAAGCTACGTTGGCGATGCCGAACTGGGTGAGAACGTCAATGTCGGCGCGGGCACCATTACCTGTAACTACGACGGCGTGAACAAGTTCAAGACCCTTATTGGCGATGGTGCCTTTATCGGTTCCAATTCCTCGCTGGTCGCCCCGGCCAATATTGGCGCAGGCGTGACCATTGCTGCAGGCTCGGTAATTACCAGCCCGGTTGATGATCACCATCTGGCTGTGGCGCGTGGCCGACAGCGCAATATTTCTGGCTGGAAGCGCCCGAAAAAAGACGCCTGAGCGATCATGATTCCGAGCTGATCTGACACCACCGGCCATTCACCGATGGCCGGTATCAGGCTGGTGTTATTCCGCTGCCTCCATGGCTTCGGTCAGCTCCATCCATTCCATCTCCACGTCCTCCAGAGACGATTTTGCATCCGCCTGCTGACCCAGCAGGGTTTTGAGCTCTTCCTTGCGGCTGTCATCGTACAGGCCGGTATCCGACAGGCGCTGTTCAATTTCGTCCAGTTGCTGCTGCCATTTTTCCATCTGCTTTTCCGCTGCCTGTTGCTTCTTGCGCAACGGTGCCAAACGCTGGCGGCGCTCGGCTTCCAAACGTTTCTGCTCTTTGCGATTGACACTCGGCAAAGCGGCAGCGGTATCTTCCGGGGCTTTATTGTCAGGTGCGGCAGATTGCTGATCCCGTTCCTGCAAATAACGATGGTAATCGTCCAGATCACCATCAAAGGCCGCTACCTGAGCCTGATCCACCAGCCAGTATTCATCCACCGTCGCCTTGAGCAAATGGCGATCGTGACTGACGATCAGAATGGCACCGGGGAAACTTTGCAGCGCCAGGGTCAATGCCTCGCGCATTTCAATGTCCAGATGGTTGGTTGGCTCATCCAGAATCAGCAAGTTAGGCTTCATCCAGGCCACACAAGCCAGCGCCAGACGGGCTTTTTCACCACCGGAAAATGGCTCGATTACTTCCAGCGCCCGATCACCGTGGAAACCAAAACCACCGAGAAAGTTGCGGATTTCCTGATCACTGGCTTTCGGCCGCAAACGTTGCAAGATCAGGGAACCACTGACGCTGGTGTCCAGTGATTCCAGTTGATGCTGGGCAAAGTACCCGATACGCAGATGCTCGCCCTGAGTACGTTCACCTCGAAGCAAGGGAATGTCTTCACACAGGGTTTTCAGCAGCGTCGATTTGCCCGCTCCGTTTGGCCCCAGCAAGCCAATCCGATGACCCGGCACCAGCGACAGTTTGACGTTCGGCAACAGTGTGGTGTCACCGTAGCCCAGGTCAGCTTGTTGCAAGGTCAGCAATGGGCTGGACATCTGTTCATAACAGGGAAATTCAAAGCGAAATGGCGAATCCACGTGCGCCGGGGCAATCAGCTCCATGCGCTGCAATTCTTTCAAACGGCTCTGAGCCTGCTTGGCTTTGGTCGCCTGAGCCCGAAATCGACTGACAAACTTCTCGATTTCCGCCACGCGAACCTGTTGTTTTTCATACAAGGTCTGCTGCTGTGCCAGCTTTTCTGCCCGCATCCGTTCATAGGTACTGTAGTTACCCGGATACAGAGTCAGTTGCTGCTCATGCAGGTGGACAATGTGGTCGGCGACACCATCGATAAAGTCACGATCGTGAGAAATAAACAGCAAGGTGCCTGGATATTTGCGCAACCAGCCTTCCAGCCACAGGGTCGCTTCCAGATCCAGGTGGTTGGTGGGTTCGTCCAGTAGCAACAGATCGGATGGCATCATCAGGGCCTGAGCCAGATTCAGGCGAATACGCCAGCCACCCGAGAAGTCTTTGACCGCACGCTTCAGGTCATCATTGGAAAAACCAAGGCCGTGCAACAGCAACTCAGCCTTGATTGGCACTTCGTAGCCTTTGTGCTGATCCATCTGATCCAGCCAGTGGGTCAACTGGTCATCATCAGCGGCGCTGGCAACACCCCGTTCAATGAGGCGATACTGTTTGTCACCATCCATGGCATAATCCAGCGCGCTACGATCGCTGGCCTCGACTTCCTGAGCCATATGGGCAATGCGCCACTTGGCCGGGATTGCCAACTCGCCTCCATCCACGCCCAGCTCGCCGTTCAGCAGCGCAAACAGACTGGATTTTCCCGCGCCATTCGGCCCGATAAGGGCCAGCTTCTGACCATCATGAACGCGTAAGATGGCGTCTTTCAGTAGCATTTGCGTTCCCCGTTGAAGGGAAACCTGATTAAATTCGATCATAATGAATCAACAGACTATAGAAATAAGGTACAGCAATGGCGGCGGAGTGTGCCACAGATCCAGTGGAGAACCCACTGTGGTGGTTTGCGCAGGAATTTTACCAGCAAGATGGAGTGGAAGCCGCATTGGTCGAACTTCAGGACAACTGGGAAGCAGATATCCTGCTATTACTGGCTGCATGCTGGCTCGGTATTGAGGGGTTCGACTGGCCTGGAGACGACGCGTCGTTTCAACAGGGGCTAGTGGATTACACCAGTTGGCGGGATCATATTGTGTTCCCGCTGCGACAAATGCGACGTACCTTGCCGAAAGAAGGGGAGCAGGGCTTTCGGTCACGCCTGAAGGCTCTGGAGCTGGAGTCAGAACAATTGGGGCTGGCCGGGCTGTTCAGCTTGCTCACGTCCGTCCCGGCTGACCGCTGGCAAGTCGATCAGGCCCTGCTGGAAGAAAACCTGATGGCCATATTGACGCCGGAATCGCACCCATCTGAAGCGCAAGATGTCATGGTGTCAGCTGCCGTCGAGGTGCTGCTGACACAATTGATGGTCTACCATCAGAGCAAGGACGAGTAACCGTCCTTCAAGCCAACAAACAAGGCAATACACTAGGCAGAAATGCCCATACTTTCCATATTGGTATCGTTAAACGGATGGGAACTGGTTCCTGGGAGCATTAAACACATGTTAACCACCAAAAGCTGGGTCACACTGGGATTATTGGTCGGAGGAGCCGTGGCTCTGCCGTATTTCATGAAAGGCCCGGACGACAAATCCCTGATGGACATGGTGCCGAACATTGACACGACCTTGTCGACCGAACAGACCCGACAGACGTATTACAAATGGAAAGATGCCAGCGGTGTCTGGCAATTCGGGGATAACCCACCGGAAGGCGTCCACAAGGTGGCCATCAATATTGATACTGCGGCCAACATATTGCAGCCGACCAACACACCGGCACCCAAATCGGAAAAGAATACCCAGCTCAAGGCCGACGTGCCCAAGCCGGGAACCAACGCGATTTTTAATCCGGGTGCTGCCAAGCAGGCTCTGGACGATGCCAAAGCCCTGCAAGGTGTGATGGAAGACAGGGTCAAATCCATCGACAGCGCTACCCGCTAGCCATGGTTCATGACGAGTAACACGACAGGTCTTCTGACCTGCCTCAAGCCGGGCTGAGTTGCTCTCGATGCGCTGTGTGCAAGCGCTTGATCAACTGATCTTCCAGCTCGAAACGTTCTTCCAACGTTTCTCCCAATGCGGATAACTCGTCCGGCAAGGCCGCTAATGCTTCGAACGGGCAGTTACCATCGTATTGATCGTTGAAATCCACACAACGCCCGGTCAGGCGATCCAGCAGAGGAACCGTGGAGGCAGCAAATTCGACACCACCATCATCAAACTCCCGAGCCTCTGCCATGAGCTGCTCATAGATTTCAAAGTGCCCGGCTGAGCAATAATCCATCATCGACTGACAAAAGGCCTGCATTCGTTCAGCGAAGGGAATACCAGTGCTATCCAAAGGCTTGCAGGAAGACAGCTCGTAATACTGAACGATCAGTTCCTTGCGACTGTTCAGCCAGGCATCGATCATTTTATGCACACCGCCCCAACGTTCCTGGGCTGTCTCAATTCGGTTCAGCATCTTCGCGTTCCTCTCCAGTCAGTATCCAACTGTTCTGACTATAGGCCGATCCAAAACCACGGTGCAAGTCTCATTTACCGCCACTCAACAAGAAAAGCACCGATATCAATCAGGTGCTCTTTTCTTTCTCTTTGGCTTCCTCGTTGTCCTCATCTTTGTCTTCTTCACGCCAGCGCACAATCAACGCCAGAGCACCAGAAACCGCAAACCAGAAGAACATCATGCGCGTCCACTCCGGCATGCTTTTACCCAGCATCATCCAGGAGACCTCAGCACAGTTGCCGTTGCCATGAAGCATGACTTTCCAGAGTTCGTCCATGGGCAGTGTTTCCAGCATGTAATCAAAGCTGGGGCCACAGGCTGGTACTTCTTCGGGAGGGAGACCTTGCAGGTAGACATGATGATCGGCCGTGACGTAGCCAAAAATGGCGGAACCAATCACAAACGCCAGGGCAATACGGGTTGGCCAGCGGTATTCATCCAGAACATACGCGGCCAGAAAACCGATACCAATCAGCAGGGTAGCCAGACGCTGAACCATGCACAGCGGGCACGGTTCCATATACAGGTAGTATTCAAAATAATAGGCCGTCGCCAGCAAGCTGGCGCACAGAGCGAAAGCGAGCAGATAGGCATAATGGAGCAATTTGAGATTCATAGACGATTCGCTTGATTGACTGACAAACGGTGCGAGTGTATCACGCGCACCAGAGCGTTTTAGTGACACGATCAGGCATCACAACAGGCTTGTATAGTCCATCTCGTCCGGGTTTGGTTCCGCCTCTAGCGGCGCAGAAACTGCGCCAGATAGTCGTCAAAATTCAACGTATCAGAGCGTTCCAGTTCCGCCTGAGCCTGCAGTGAACGCTTCGCTTCGTCAGCCCATTGTTGCTGCACCTGAGCATCCAGAGGCTGCGACAGGGTCGCACGATGCTTGAGAGCCTGCTGCAAGGTAAACTCGCTGAATTCCAGATTTTGTTCCTTAAGAGTATTCAGAACCTGTGCTGATGGCGTCAGGTCGCTGTCCGCCAGTTTCAGGCGTTGCTGATTGAGCGCATCCGTGTGGAAGGTGTGACCATTGGCCTGATCCATCAAGGATGCCAACGCGCTCATATCATCCAGCAGTGCTTCACCCCAGGCTGTCAGAGTGCGTTCCTGGCCGCCATCACTCAGAGTCAGACCCGGCTTGCGGCCTTCCATAACCGTGGCATTCAGGTTCTCCTGCATGCGTTCGTATTCCATTTCATCGCTATCCGGGCTGGAGTGCAGCAAGCAATAACACAGGAACAGATCCATAAAGGATGACTGTGGCACATCAATGCCCAGTGGCAAAAAGGGGTTCAGATCGGTACAACGCACTTCGATGTATTCAACCCCGAACTCTCCCAACGCTTCCAGTGGCTTCTCGCCATGACGCGCCACCCGCTTGGGTCGAACATCGCTGTAGAACTCGTTTTCAATCTGCAACAGGTTGGTATTGAGCTGTTTGTATTGGCCTTGTTCATCCTTGACGCCAATCCCCTGATACAACTCAACCGGCACGTTCACCGCTTCACCCAGCGTTTCAATGTAACTATCAACCTGGTTGTAACACACGCGCAAACTCGACTGGGCATTGCTCTGATAACCCAGATCACTCATGCGCAAGGAAGTCGCATACGGCAGGTACAACGTATGTTGATGCAGTGTGTCGAGCTGGTGTTTCTGACCGGCCAGGAAAGTGCTGCATACCGCTGGAGACGCGCCAAACAGATACACCAGCAACCAGGAATAACGGCGGAAATTACGCAGCAAACCAAAGTAGCGCGATGAAATGTAATCCTGACGCGACATCGCAGCGGCATCCGGGTCAGCTTCCCGCAACAGATCCCACATCGCGTCTGGAATCGAGAAGTTGTAATGAATCCCGGCAATGCACTGCATGATGCGGCCGTAGCGATGCCACAAGCCATGACGATAAATGTGCTTGAGTTGCCCGACATTGGAAGAGCCGTAGTCGGCAATCGGGACACTCAACTCCCCCTGCAAGATACAGGGCATGGAATTGGGCCAGATCAGCTCGGCTTCCATCTGGCTCAAGGTATAGCGATGCGCCATTTCCAGGTGAGCAATGGCTTCATGACCCGACTCAAAGACGGGCGTAATAAATTCCAGCAGCGCCTCGGAATAATCCGTGGTAATCGCACCGTGAGTCAGCGCAGAGCCCAGACCTTTCGGGTGCGATTTCTGGCTGATAATGCCCTGATCATCGCACCTCAGACCTTCCTTCTCGATGCCACGCTGAAGCTGCGCGAGCAGATGGGTATACGGTGATTGATCCAGTAGCGCCAGGGCTTCCCGATAGGAAGTGTCAGTATAAGCGGTCAAGGTTCGTCTCGATTCAGGGCAAATGTCGGCGAATTATAGGGGAAAGCTGAAGGCAGAGTTAAGAGGCCAACGCCTCTCTCTGCCGTCGAATGCCTGAAAAAGTCTGTTTAGCGTTAACAAACCTTTCCAGTTTCGGTGTGGATCTAGCGCTTTTTGGCCTTGGCAAAGGCCGCGGCCATTGCTCCCTGGGCTGCATTGCCGCTGCCAAAGGAGGTTTTTGGCTTGCCCGATGCTCGTGGCTGGCCGGAGCGGCGCTGCTCAGCGCGTTCGGGTTTTTCCGCGGCTTTGTCATTGGCGTCATCACTCAAGCGCATGGACAGTCCGATTCGCTTGCGCGTAACGTCCACCGCCATGACCTTGACCTTGACGATGTCCCCGGCTTTCACCACCTCCCTCGGATCTTTGACGAAACGATCTGACAAGGCAGAAATGTGCACTAGCCCGTCCTGATGCACCCCAAGATCCACAAAAGCTCCAAAAGCGGCTACGTTGGTGATCACTCCTTCCAGTACCATATTGAGCTGCAAGTCACTGATCGATTCCACTCCTTCCTGAAACTCGGCAAAGCGAAATTCCGGGCGCGGGTCACGGCCGGGTTTTTCCAACTCAGACACGATGTCTTTTACCGTCAGCAAACCGGCCTGATCGGTCACAAACTGCTCGGCATTCACGGCTTTCAGGGCATCCCGATTGCTGATCAGGCTGGCGACGTCCTGCTGTAACTGTTGCGCGATTCGGGTGACAACTGGATAGGATTCCGGGTGGACAGCAGATGCATCCAAAGGATTGCTGCCATTCATAATGCGCAGGAAACCTGCCGCCTGTTCAAACGTTTTCGCTCCCAGGCGCGGCACCTTGAGCAGCGCTTTACGACTGTCAAAAGCACCGTTTTCATCACGGAAGTTGACGATGTTATTGGCCAGAGTCTGATTCAGACCAGAAATTCGACTGAGTAACGGTGCAGAAGCGGTATTCAAATCCACGCCCACCGAGTTCACACAGTCTTCCACCACCGCATCCAGCGAGCGCGCCAGTTGCGCCTGGTTCACATCGTGCTGGTATTGGCCGACACCGATGGATTTCGGTTCAATTTTCACCAGCTCGGCTAATGGATCTTGCAAGCGACGGGCAATGGATACAGCCCCCCGAATGGTCACATCCAGATCAGGAAATTCTTTGGACGCCAGTTCAGACGCAGAGTACACCGACGCACCGGCTTCATTTACCATGATTTTCTGAACGTTCCCGCCACCGGCATTCACCTTTTTGAGCATATCGCCAACAAAGGTGTCGGTCTCTCTGCTTCCCGTGCCATTGCCAATGGCAATCAGTTCCACCTGATGTCGGGCAATCAAGGTCATCAGCACAGATTCTGATTCGGCCAGGCGACGCTGTGGCGGAGTCGGATAAATTGTAGTGTGATCGACCACCTTGCCAGTTTTATCCACTACAGCCACCTTAACACCCGTGCGCAAGCCCGGATCAAGGCCAAGTGTGACGCGTGGCCCAGCCGGAGCGGCCAACAACAAATCCTTGAGGTTTTCGGCGAACACCTGAATCGCCTGTTCTTCCGACTGCTCCCGCAATCGCCCGACCAGTTCGGTTTCCAGATGCGTCAGTAACTTGATACGCCAGGTCCACTTCACCACTTCCGCCAACCAGCGATCGGCGGGCCGCTGGCGATTTTCAATACCCACATGGCTCGCAATCATGCCTTCGCACGGACTCGGAGTCAGCTTGTCTGACGGATCGCCCGTGACCAAACCAAAAGACAACATCCCTTCATTACGGCCTCGTAAAATAGCCAGCGCCCGATGCCCTGGCATTTTGGAGAGCGGCTCATCGTGTTCGAAATAATCTGAAAACTTGTTTCCTTCTGACTCTTTCCCAGCCACAACACGTACAGACAGGCTGGCTTCCTGACGCAAGAATTGTCGTAACTTCGACAGCAGGTTGGCATCTTCCGCAAAGCGTTCCATCAGGATAAATTTGGCACCATCCAGCGCCGCTTTGGTGTCTGCAATACCGGCATCGCTATTCATAAACTCGGCAGCGATCACATCCGGGGTCAGCTCAGGGTCTGCCAGCAAGCGCTCGGCCAATGGTACCAGACCGGCTTCAATGGCCATCTGCCCTTTGGTACGGCGTTTGGGTTTGAATGGCAGGTACAAATCTTCAAGGCGGGTTTTATTATCCGCCTGCTCAATATTGCGTTGCAGCTCGGGACTCAACTTGCCCTGTTCACCGATGCTTTTCAAAATGGTGTCACGGCGCTCGCTCAACTCACGCAGATAACGCAGGCGTTCTTCCAGTTGACGCAACTGGCTGTCATCCAGAGCGCCCGTTACTTCTTTTCGATAACGAGAAATAAAGGGCACCGTCGCCCCACCGTCCAGTAATTCAACGGCAGCGGTGACTTGTGGCAGGCGGATATTCAGTTCTTCAGCAATTCGGTGTCCAATGGATTCTGGCAACATAATGGATCGGTATCTGGTTAAAAAAACAGTAGTCAGTATAGCGACAGAGATCACTCGCTGACGATGAAAAACATCTCAATCCAGCACAGCTTCCCTCTCACTCCGTGTAAGCACGTTACCTTTTGTAAGCATTTGTAGTAACTCCGTCAGGTGTTGAGGCAAGTCATGCAGCTCCCAGCCCTCGAAGCGGAAGATAATTGTCAGGCAATGAAAACGATGCTTTTGATCATGCGTTGCAAATTGCAAAAACAAGACTCTGCAATGTGTCTGTTTTCTCAAAATGCAACGCGACCCGTCGCTGAAAGCGACAAATAAGGGATTTAATATGGATCATTGCATGCTTTTCGACTGGCACGCTTAATGCTTTATATCACTAACTCAAAACACTGGATTGTTTCTAAGGGGGATGATTGTGAAACACACTAAATTAGCGGTTGCCATCCTGGCAGCCGGACTGGCCAGTCAGGTCAACGCCGCCGCATTCGAGGAATGTCCAACAAAGGCATTCCTGGTTCAGGGAACCTCCTCCACAACGTTTGGTGTCAACCTGGCGACGGGTTCTTATGAAGATTTGCCCGAAAATAATATTCCCAGACAAATCATTGCGGGTGGTGGCAAAGCCAATGCCGTTGGCTATAACTTCCATGACGACCATATCTATGGCTGGACTTATGCTGCTAACAGCATTTTCAAGATGGGTAGCAACTTTGTTGCTGAGGCCATCCCCAGAGAAAGCCTGATCAATAACAGCTTGCTGAAAACCAGCTTTTACATTGGCGATGTGGCTGTTAATGAAAATGCCTACTACATGTACAAAGGTGGCAGTTCCCACGGGTTGTTCCGTATCGGTTTGGACCCTGAGGCAGACGACTACCTGGTTGTCAGCCGCATTATCAACGGCAGTTCACTGAACTATGCAATTTTTGACTTTGCCTTTCACCCAGACAATGGCTTCCTGTATTCCGTTGACCGAAACGGTCGTCTGATCAAGATCAATGCCGCCGATGGCAGCTCGGAAGTACTCAGCAATGTTGGCCAGACCGGCACCTTTGGTGCGGTGTATTTTGATGTACATGGCAATCTGTATCTCAGCCGTAATCAGGACGGGTACGTCTTCCGGGTTGATGTCAGCAGCGATACCCCAACAGCAGAATTCTTCGCCTTTGGCCCCTCTTCGGGCAACAACGACGGAGCACGCTGCGCCAAGGCAGATATCTTGCCAGGCAACCAGGAGGAACTCCCTGACTTCGGTGATGCCCCTGACAGCTATGGCACATCCATTGGAAATAATGGTGCTCGCCATGAAAAAAATGAAGGCATGACACTGGGGAATCTGGGTGAAAATGACGGTGTCCAACTGATCACAGGTGCTGCAACCGGCGAGGGTACTCTGGTTCAGGTGAACGCCCAGGGTGGCGGCTCACTCAATGGCTGGGTTGACTGGGATCATAACGGTACTTTTGATGCTGACGAACAGGTCATCACCGACAAGGTGATGAATGAAGGCACCAACCGCCTGATTATTGAAGTACCGGAAGATGCCATCGCTGGCGACACCTGGGGCCGGTTCCGTTATTCCTCTCAGGAAGGCATTGGGCCGAATGCGGGCGCACCTGATGGCGAAGTAGAAGACTACGCCATCACCGTGACGGAATCCGGTGTTGGTGTCATCACCTATCCCGGTGAAGGCAGCTTTGTCAGCCTGGCTTATGAAGATAACTGGCCTTACCAGGGTGACTACGACATGAATGATGTCGTGGTGTCATTCCAGACCAAAAAATACGTTGATTCATCCAACAACGCAGTTCGTTATGTGATGAGCGGCAAACTGTTGGCCGTTGGCGCTTCCTACCACAGTGGTTTTGCAGTACAGCTGGATGGTATCGCCACCAATAACATTGATGCAGACCGTGTCTATCTGAAAGTGAATGGTGAAGTCACGACTGACGAGCCATTGGAATCCAATGCACCAACAGATGACGCCGTACTGATCATTTCCAATGATTTATGGGAAGAAGTTAACGCCGATCAGGGCTGCTCCTACTTCCGCACCGAAGATGGCTGTGACAGCGAGCAGGAATTCCGGTTCGAGTTGAGTGTGTCTCTGGTCAACGGCGCACCAGTAGCAAATGCGCCAACGGATATTTTAAATCCGTTTATTTACGCAACACCAGGTAAGTATCATGGTGATGGTTTATCGGTAAATGGACAGGAACATCCTGGACGTTCTCTTGAAATTCACCTCAAAAACAAGCCGGTGTCTGCGCAATTCAACACCAGCTTTTTTGGGCTGGCAGATGATAATTCCGACCCGGATAATAACCTGACCTTCCTGACCGGCAACAATATGCCCTGGGCTCTTGAGCTGCCAACTTTATGGTCACACCCAAAAGAAAAGACAGACATAATAAATGCCTATCCAGATTTTAGATCATTCGTTGAATCTCAAGGCAGCAATGGCAAAACGTGGTACCTGCACCAGAACGCTAACAGCAACCGCGTTATTCAGAATGACTAAGGGAGGAGATGATCATGAAGACCTTACACACATGCTTATTGGTATCAACCACAATCCTGATGGTTGCTTGTGGCGGAACCAGTAACGATGATGACGCCAAGTCCAGCGCAGATCTGAAAGTCGATCCAAATTTTGAATTAAAATCGACCGGATTATTAAAATTAGATGTGGATTTAGCTTCCTTAGCGAACGAAAGAGCGTACCTTTATGTATGCCAGAGAAAAGACACCACCACGCTGAATTATGACCGTTGTCTGGTAAAAACCCCGATTTCACAAGGTCAGTATGATGGTACATTCACACTTGGGAATGATACTGAAACTCTGGGCCTGGAAGTTTGGACATACAATCCAGATGACGAACCGGTTCAATACAGCTGGGCAAGATCCAAAGACGGCATGAGCTGGAACGTCAGTTCATAATCAGCTCATAAAGAGTCACTCCAAAACCGGAATGAAGCGAGAGATTGCAGGATGTAATACGGCTTTATTCTGATTTAACCAGCCACAGCACCCTGACGGCTGACCATAAAAAACCGCGAATCCGAAAGGAAACGCGGTTTTTTTATGGGTACTGATATGGCTGTGCGACTGACTGGGTCAGAAGCACAGCGGTTGATATCAGTCGTCCAGCTTTGGAGCAACAGCCATAATGGCATCAGAAACGTCGTACTTCTTGAAGTTATCGACGAACTGGGCAGCCAAGCCCTTGGCAGCGTCAGCCCATGCAGCTTCGTCACCCCAGGCTGCGATTGGATTCAGCAGCTTGGTTTCAACGCCATCAACACTGACTGGAACGTTCAGACCAAAGACTGGCAGAGTTTCCGTTTCAGCGTTGCGCAGAGCGCCAGTCTGAATCGCGCTAATCACAGCACGCGTGGTTGGAATCGAGAAACGCTCACCGCCAGCGCCGTTGGCACCACCAGTCCAACCGGTATTCACCAGGTAAACCTGAGAATCAAACTCGGTTACACGCTTCATCAGCAACTCAGCGTATTCACCTGCTGGGCGTGGGAAGAATGGCGCACCGAAACAAGTCGAGAAGGTAGAACGCAGACCTTTAACGCCACCCATTTCGGTAGAGCCAACCAGTGCGGTGTAACCGCTCAGGAAGTGGTAAGCAGCCTGTTCCTTGGTCAGAATAGACACAGGAGGCAGAACACCGGTCATATCACAGGTCAGGAAGATAACGGCTTTAGGCTCGCCACCCTTGTTTTCCAGAACGCGTTTTTCAACGTGCTCCAACGGGTACGCACAACGACCATTCTCGGTCAGGCTGGTATCGCTGTAATCGGCCTGGCGAGTGGTTTCGTCGATCATGACGTTTTCAACGATGGCACCGAACTTGATCGCATCCCAAATGATTGGCTCATTTTTCTGGGACAAATCGATGGTCTTGGCGTAACAGCCACCTTCAATGTTGAAGACAGTGCCCTTGCCCCAACCGTGCTCGTCATCACCGATCAGGTAACGCTCAGGATCAGCAGACAGCGTGGTTTTGCCCGTACCGGACAAACCGAAGAACAAGCAAGTATCGCCATCTTCACCCACGTTGGCAGAACAGTGCATTGGCAACACGTCTTTTTCTGGCAGCAGGAAGTTCTGCACACCAAACATGGCTTTCTTCATTTCACCAGCGTAGCGCATGCCCGCCAGCAGTACTTTGCGCTGAGCGAAGTTGACGATGACACAACCATCAGAGTTCGTACCGTCACGCTCGGGTACACACTCAAAGTTGGCAACGTTCAAAATCTGCCACTCGCCTTTATCAGCCGGGTTATAGGCTTCAGGACGAATAAACAGATTACGACCAAACAGATTCTGCCAAGCAGTCTGAGTGGTCATTTTCACTGGCAAGTAATGCTGGGAGTCGGAGCCGACGTGTACATGAGACACAAAGCTATCCTGCTGCGCCAGGAACTCTTCTACGCGATCCCACAGAGCATCAAACTTCGCTGCACTGAATGGACGGTTGATGTTGTTCCAGTCGATGGCATCCTTGCTGCTTGGTTCTTCAACAATGTACTTGTCCATTGGAGAACGGCCTGTGCGTGTGCCGGTTTTAACAACCAGCGCACCATTATCCTGGAGCTGGCCTTCGCCACGCTCCAATGCTTTTTCAACCAGGAATGGCGTAGATAAATCCGTGTATACAGTGGTCATATCGATGCCCGGGTGGGTCCTCGCAGTTACGGTTGGCCACAAAGAGTGTGGCGGCTACCAAATCGTTCGTACATTCGTCGCTATAAAACGGACGAGGTTCTAAATCTGAGACCGGCGATTATGCCAGAAAATCGCGCCAGCGCTAAGCTGGCTCATCATTGTCGATCAGGGTTCTATTGATCTGTCTTCATATGACGTGTGAGATTACATGAGAATGGTTCTCACAAGAAACCTTAGTGTAATTTTTGCTCCGCAAATAATGCGTCCACATCAGTGCGGTCAAACGAATAATGCTGACCGCAAAAATCACAGTTAATGGAAATGCTGGGAGTCTCTGTCAGCATGTCATTCAGCTCATCCAGACCTAACTGCCGTAAGGCATTGGCCAGACGAGGTTTGGAGCAGGTGCAGTAAAATTTCAGCGCACTGGCAGGATACAAGCGCAGCGTCTCTTCATGATACAAGCGATGCAACAGCGTCTCGGTATCCAGCGTGAGTAATTCCTGACCCTTGACCGTCGAAGCCAGATGCACAATGCGCTGCCAGTCCTCTGGTGAGTGGCTCGCCGCAGTGGTTTCTGGCATCCGCTGTAACATGAGTCCAGCAGCGGATTGCTCATCCGAGGCCAGCCAAAATCGGGTTGGCAATTGTTCGGATTGCTCGAAGTAGCTTTCCAGCGCCGACGCGATATTACCACCCTGAATGGCAACAATACCCTGATAACGCTGGCCCTGATCCGGTTCCAGCGTGATCACCAGTTGGCCGTCATCCAGAATCAGCTCTTTTTCCATCTGTTCGGTGTCATAACGAGCAATCGCCCGCAGTTGGCCCTGCTCATCCGTTTCTGCTTGCAGCAAAGAGATATTGCCACTCAGGCGCACTTGCAAGGTCAGGCGACCCTTGAATTTCAGGCTGGCGCTCATCAGCGCCGTCGCCGCCATCAACTGTCCCAGAGGACGAGCGACAACGGATGGATAACGATGTCGATTCAGGACATCTTGAAAACTGTGATTCAAATGAGCAATTTCGCCACGAATAACGGTTTCATCAAATGAGAAACGTTGTAGCTGATCAGCACTGGTGTGCGTCATAGAAGAATGTACCTGTCAGTAATCCTGATGCTGTTCAAAACGGCGCATGTCGCGGCGTTCTTTCTTGTTCGGTTTGTGGTCGGGGGCCTGGGTCGCGGCACGCAAAATACGACGTTGCTCCGTCTGATCCATACGGCGCTTGATGCTTTCTGACGTTTCTTCGTACAACAAACGGGCCTCCGGAGCACCACGACGCTGGCCAGATACGGCTTTGACCACCACTTCACGGCTGTCAAAGCCCTGACGGATAGTCAGCTTGGCACCCACTTCAGCCGTTTTGCTGACCTTGCTGCGCTGACCGTTGTAATGCACCTTGCCGCCTTCAATGGCCGTTTTGGCCAGTGCCCGTGTTTTGAAAAACCGGGCGGCCCATAGCCATTTATCCAGGCGGACTTTGGTATCAGAAGAATGATCGCTCACGAATCTGGCTCGTTCAGTTCCTGAAAATGGTGAATACCGGGGAAGCGCCCGGAAACCACAGGAGGTTTCTGGCTGTCCGGGTGATAAATGGCCAACAAATGACGAATACCCCAGCGTTCAGCGGATTCTAGCACAGCCTCACTGTCATCAATCAGCAAAGTGCGTTGTGGATCAAAGGGCTCATCGTGTTGCAAATGCTCCCAGAATGCCTGGCTTTCCTTCGGCTCCCGATAATCGTGAGAGCTGATGACGCGATCCACCATTTTGTCCAGACCGGTGTGGGCAAACTTCAGATCAACGCTGTCACGATGGGCATTGGTCACGATCACGCGGCGCTTGCCCGCCCGTTTCAGCCCTTGCAGGAACTCGGGCACATCGGGACGAAAGCCAATCCGATCGGTAATGTCTTCCTTCAATTTGGCGATGGGCAAATCGGTCAACTCGCTCCAGTGATCCAGGCAATACCAGTTCAAGGTGCCTTTCAGGCCGACAAAACTCTTGTTCAGTTCAGCCAATGCGGCTTCACGGGAGACCCCGTGCTTGCGGGCATAGGCCGTTGGCATATGCTGCATCCAGAAGTAGTTGTCGAAGTGCAAATCCAGCAAGGTGCCGTCCATGTCCAGCAGCACGGTATCAATTTCCTGCCAGTCCGGTAGGCTCATATGGCTATACTCTCTCGATTGATTGGCGTATTAAAGCAGGCTACGAATGGATAAAAAACCTCAGATTTTGCATCGTTCACTGGTGGCTGAAAGCCGCCTCTTTCGTATTGAATCTCTCGATCTGCGCTTTAGCAACGGAGTCGAACGCACCTACGAGCGCCTCGTACCCGGCGGTAGCGGAGCCGTGATGATGGTCGCTCTGCTGGACGATGACACTGTCGCCCTGATTCGGGAATACGGCGGCGGCATTGAAGATTACTCGCTCACCTTGCCCAAGGGCGCTGTGGATATGGGTGAGTCACTGCGCGACGCCTGTAACCGTGAATTGCAGGAAGAAATCGGCTACGGCGCACGCGAATTCACGTTACTGAAAAAAATCAGCCTGTCGCCCAGCTACATGCGCGCCGGTATTTCACTGATTCTGGCGCGTGATCTTTACCCATCCAAACTGGAAGGTGACGAACCAGAGCCGCTGGAACTGGTGCCCTGGAAGCTGTCCGAACTCGACCAGCTCTTTGCGCGGGACGACTTCAACGAAGGTCGGGCCATCGCCGGACTGACATTGGCGAAAGCGCACCTTGAAGGACGTTTATCGGGCGAAGCACTGACGGAATAACAAGGCAAGCAAGGTCTTCAAGTCACCAGTGGAGCCATCAGCGGCAGCACGATGGCGTGCAAGGTGGCTGTCAACGTCATGGCGCTGGCGGCATAAGCCGCTTCCTGCTCCCCCAGCTCCAGTGCCTGAGCCGTGCCAATCGCATGAGCGCACACACCCAGAGTAATCCCTTTGGAAGCCGGGCTGTCCATTTTCAGCAGCGACAGCATCGGCACAATCATTACCACACCAATAATTCCGGTCAGAATAACGAAACCAGCCGCCAGAGAGGCTTCACCGCCAAGCTGCGGCACAATCGCCACCGCCACAGGCGTAGTAATGGATTTGGTCAGCAGGGTGTTGGCCAGCGTCGCATCGCCAATCCACCAATGCGTTAACGCCCAGGCACTCAGAATGGTCGTTGCACTGCCCAGCGACACCGCCAACAGAATACGCACCGCATTCTGACTGATGGCCTTGAGCTGCTGAAACAGTGGCACGGCTAGCATCACGATCACCGGGCCAAGCAAATCATTCAGATAGCGCCCTCCCGTCATATACACATCGTACGACATATCCGTCAGTTTCAGAGTGGTAACAACCAGCAGAGTGCCAGTCAACATCGGCGGCAGAAACGGCTGCTTGCCCGTCAGTTGGTACACCCGCTGACCGAGCAAAAAGCCACCAATCGTCAGACCGGCCCAAAACAGCGGCATAGAAAGAAGAACCGACATATTTACTTGCCCCTCGACATAATCCAGCCACACACCAGTACACCGGGAATCAGGCTGATCACCAGAATCGCCAGCAAGGTCACGCCGTGCGTTCGAATCAAATTTTCATGAGTCACAAGACCGACACTGACCGGCATTAACAGCAGAGGAAGCAGAGGAGCCAACGTAGCGGTGATTTGCGCCAACGACGACGGCACCCGACGGCGCACCAGCAAAAATACCAATAATGACAACATGCCAAGAATGGCCGCAGGAATAGGAACAGACGTCCAATGCTGGAGCAGAGTACCTACCATCAGGAAGGCTAGAAGAATCAGTAAACCGGACACAGCTACACCTTGAGAATAATAAGGAAAGCCGAGTAAAGAGAGTGGTGCGGAAGGAGAGACTCGAACTCTCACACCTTGCGGCGCTGGAACCTAAATCCAGTGCGTCTACCAATTTCGCCACTTCCGCACAGAAGAGGCGCGCATAATACTCGAATCCACGCTTTTTGCCAACCACCTCAGGCACACTCGTTCAATATCGATTACCACCACGAACCCGGTAACCGAGCAAACAGATTCCATGCAGAGCCACCGGGGAAATTCAGGTATGGTACGACAGCTCCTGATTCAGAGATCAACTTCAGCAAGGACTCAACCATGTCCCACGACAATCGGATGGCCAGCAACCTGTTTCTGAGTGGTGCCGCCGCCGTCATTATCATTGCCGGGATCAAAAGTGCCGCCGATATGCTGGTGCCCTTCTTACTGGCGACGTTCATTGCAGTGCTTTCCACGCCATTGATGCGATGGCTGACCCGCAGGCACATCCCCGACGTCGCAGCCGTGCTGATTCTGGTGATCGGGCTATTGGTGGTTGGCGTTGGTCTGGCGACCTTTCTCGGCGGCACCCTGAACGCTTTTTATCAAGACATCCCGCTGTATGAAACAAAATTGCAGGCGTTGATGAGCAGTACCATCAGCTGGGTTCAGGGCTTCGGACTCGATATTCCCAATAATATTTTGCAGGATGCCATCAACCCCGGAGTCGTCATGGGGACGGTGACCCGAGTGTTTAATGGTCTGGGAAGCGTGCTGACCAATACGTTTCTGATTTTGTTCACGGTGGTGTTTATTCTGCTGGAAGCCTCTGGTATGCCAGACAAGCTGAAACAGGCCTTTGGCGAGCAAACCACCGCCCTGGAGCACTTTGAGCGCTTCAGCGATCTGGTACAGCGCTATCTGGCCATCAAGACCCTGATGAGCCTTGGCACCGGCACGACCATCGGCATCATATTGTGGGTTATCGGTGTGGATTACGCCCCGGTCTGGGCGTTGATCGCGTTTCTGCTTAACTACATTCCCAATATTGGCTCCATCATTGCCGCCGTACCTGCCGTACTGGTTGCTCTGATCCAGATTGGGCCAGCCGCTGCCCTGGCCACGGGCATTAGCTACATTGTCGTCAATACCCTGTTCGGAAATGTCATCGAGCCACGCATGATGGGCCGCACACTGGGGCTGTCCACGCTGGTGGTGTTTCTGTCGCTGGTGTTCTGGGGCTGGATTCTTGGCCCCGTCGGCATGCTGCTGTCAATTCCGCTGACCATGGTGGTGAAAATCGCGCTGGAAACCAATCCGCAAAGCCGCTGGCTGGCCACCTTGCTTGATCATTGAGCCTTCAACGGGCCTTACGTTGCACGACCAAAGCGGGGGGCAATTGCGGCAGAAATACATGAGCCAGGCCGATAAGCCCTCAGTTATAGTGGAAAACCGAATATCTTTTTGCTATTAAAGACGACCTCTGCTCCCTATTGTCTGCTAGACCATAGTTCAATAGTTGAGCCAAGGGATATTTAAAACCAATAAAACCTGGATGAGCACTATGTCAGAAGATTTGAAACAAGCCGCTCTGGATTATCATGAGTTTCCAAAGCCAGGCAAGATCAGTGTTGAACTGAGCACGCCAGCCGAAACTGCTCGTGATCTTTCTCTGGCCTATAGCCCGGGTGTTGCAGAGCCGGTGAAGGAAATTGCCGCAGACCCTGAGAACGCCTACAAATACACCGCCAAGGGCAACCTGGTGGCGGTCATTTCTGACGGTACCGCCATTCTTGGCCTGGGTGCTCTGGGGCCATTGGCCTCCAAGCCTGTAATGGAAGGGAAATCACTGCTGTTCAAACGCTTCGCTGGCGTTGACTCCATCGACCTTGAAGTTGAGTCTGAAAGCCCGCAAGCCTTTATTGACACTGTACGTCGTATCGCCAACACCTTTGGCGGTATCAATCTGGAAGACATCAAGGCACCTGAGTGCTTTGAAATTGAACGCACTCTGATCGAGCAGTGTGATATTCCTGTCTTCCACGATGACCAGCACGGTACTGCGATCGTAACCGTTGCCGGTGTTCTGAACGCACTGGAAATTCAGGGCAAGAAGATTGAAGAAGTCAGCATGGCCGTACTCGGTGCCGGTGCTGCTGCCATCTCTTGCTCCAAACTGCTGATTCTGGCTGGCATGAAGCCAGAGAACATCTTTATGTGTGACCGTAAAGGTGTGATCCACACAGGTCGTGACGACCTGAATCAGTACAAAGCCATGTTCGCTGTTGAGACTGACAAGCGCACGGTTGACGATGCACTGACCGGTGCTGACATCTTCCTGGGACTGTCCGGCCCAGACATGGTAACGGGCGACCAGATCAAGGCCATGGCCGACAATCCGGTTATCTTTGCTTGCGCCAACCCGGTTCCTGAAATCATGCCTGACGTGGTTGCAGAAGCACGCCCGGATGCCATCATGGCCACTGGCCGTTCTGACTTCCCGAACCAGGTGAACAACGTTCTGGGCTTCCCATTCATCTTCCGTGGTGCTCTGGACGTACGCGCCAAGCGCATCAACGAAGAAATGAAGCTGGCGGCTGCCAAAGCATTGGCAGGCCTGGCCAAAGAGCCAGTGACTCAGGAAGTTCTGGATGCTTACGGTCTGGATTCTCTGGCATTCGGCAAGGACTACATTATCCCGAAAGCGACAGACTCTCGTCTGTTGGGTGTGGTCTCCACCGCCGTTGCTCAAGCCGCTATTGATACCGGTTCTGCAGCAGGCCCACTGCCCGCGAACTACCCGCTGAAGTCCATCGCTGACATCTGATCAACGCTGGCACTTCCGCTATAAAAAACCCGCTGCTCGCAAGAACAGCGGGTTTTTTTTATGACTTTTTTACGATTTTCTCAGTTCTCCAGCCGCAACCTCAATACGATCAGACGGCCCGTTCCGGATCTGGATAACAGTCGGCCTCACGCGCTGTTTTTTGCTGTAAACGCATCGCCATCAGCAACAACACGGTTCCAACACCCATCACCACCGCCGTTAATAACAGCCCTTGTTGATAATCCCCCTGCTGCTCGGCCAGGTAGCCGGTAATGGCGGGTGCGATCATCTGGGCAAGTCCATAGCTGAAGGTTAAATGACTCATCGGACGCGACGGATTGGCGGGATACAGCCGCCCAACCAGCGCCAACATCATGCTGACAATGCCGATAAAACTGGCACCGTAAATAATCGCGCTGAGCATCACCAGCCAAAAATCATCACCGATCAGCAACATCAGCACACTCAGGCCATTCAACACATACGCCAACAGCAGAGCAGGCCAGTCTCCGACCCGTCTGACATACAAATCCCAGAGCCAACACCCCAGCGCCGCCGACAAGCCAACAACCAGCCACAGGCCATTACTGCTGTCGGCAAGAGAGGGAGTGGAGCGGGCAATCGCCACCAGGAACGTGGCGCTGACCACGTAACCGGCACCGGCACAAAAATAGGCCATTTGTAGCGTCAGCATAAACTGCGGGTGCCGCCGGACTGGCGCGGAAGCGGACTTTGCCGTCATGGCACTGGTGTGAAAATCCGGCATCCAGAGCCGAACAGGAATCAACAGAAACAAACCGGCGGCAGCGTATATTTGCCATTGCTCATCCCAGGTAAACCGGGTACTGATCACTTCGGAGATCAATGCAGTCAGTGCAATACCAAGCCCCAGGCCGGAAAAGAAAACCCCCAACTCTGGCTTTTGCTGATGGCGCAGCAGCCACAGCATCAACAGGCCTGCTCCCAGCAACACACCGGCTGCGCTGCTTAGCCCCGCCAGAAACCGCAGCACATACCAGAGCCATTCCTGTGTGGTGTAGGCCATCGCTACTGTTGTGATTACCGCACCCGCCAGCCCCAACTGATACAGCATCACCTTGAGACGAATATTCTGAAGGCGGGAAATCAACAGCGCTCCGATCAAATACCCGGCGTAATTGGCGGAGGCCAGATAGCCCGCAACCGATTCACTCAGGCCAATGCCCTGAGTCATTTCAGGAATCATGGGTGTATAGGCGAAGCGAGCAATGCCCACCGTTACCATCATCCCCAGCACGCTGGAAAGCAGCACGCGTATTTTCTCAACTGTTTTCATTGTGGCACCAAGAGGTCATTCAACAGGGCCTCAGATTACGAGAACCGATTGATGACTTCTTTCTATAAAATGACAGAATATATCGATGAGCCGACATTCAGAGATACTATGGGTACGATGTGGAAACGACAGCACTCAAGTTATTGAACATGGAACACCTGCCACGCGAAGTCTACGTGCGCCAGGAAATCATGCCTGCCCGACACTATTTCCCACCACATCACCATCGCTGGCACCAGTTGCTGTACGCCACGTCCGGTGTATTGGTGGTGACATTGCCCGGCGAGCGATTTTTTATCCCACCGGAGAAGGCCCTCTGGCTGCCTGCCGGTGTCGAGCATTCGGTGTATTCCGAATTCGGGACAGAGTTGAAAAGCCTGTACATCAGCCACGAATACCAGGGGCTGGGAGACACGCACAGCGTGCGAATTCAGGTATCGCCATTGCTGAGAGAATTGATTATTGAAGCCGCCAACTTTGCCATTGAATACGCGTCCGACAGTTACGAACAGGATGTCATGCAACTGCTGCTCAAAACACTGGCACGCCAGCACAGGGACTCGGATCACCTGCCCTGGCCGACCGACCCCGGACTGTTCGAGATGTGTCACCGGCTTTACCGGCAACCCGGCCAGCGAACACCGATTACCGACATCGCTCAACAACTGTCGTGCTCTGAGCGCACACTGGAGCGACGTTTCCGGCACCAGACCGGCATGACCTTTCGGGAATGGCAGCACAAGCTGCGACTGCTCAAGGCGATTGAATTACTGGCCACCGATGCCAACATCACCCGAATCGCACTGGAACTTGGCTACAGCTCGCCGTCGCCCTTTATTCAGATGTTCCGGGAACGCACCGGTATGACACCAACCCAATACCGCAAGCAGATCATTTGAAACCATCAGGCGTACCAGTCTGGAGTCTCAACGCTTTATTCATCAACTTCGCGCCACCAGGCCAAGTCTTTTTTCGATTTGATCTCGGTTTGCACATCGCTGTCCAGCTTATTGAAGAACACCAGACCGGTTTGCTGCTCCACTTCCTCGACGGAAAAGGCATAGTCCCACAGATCACTCGCGGCAATGTCCTTGTTGGGCAACACAAACCCAATACACGTCTGGTGCTTGAAGGAATACACCACTTTGTAGAAAAAACGCGGTAAAGGGATGCCGTTGATGCGCTTTGATCGCAAACCGTAAACTGGCCCATTAATCACCATTAATTTGCCTTTGGTGTGCGTCCAGCCTCGCACAACGGTTTCCAAGCGCTTCCAGCCCTGACGGTTTAACTTGGGGTGTTGCAGCGCCACGTTACTCATGGCAAACGTCTGGTCGTTGCTCTTGCGACTGAAATCAATCGAGGCGCTGGGTGCGAGGTGTCCCTTGTCGTAGCCTGTGCTTTTGAAATCCTGAGGTTTTAACCGATACGGTTCGGGTACATTGAGATCAGGATAGAAACCATCAGCGCGAGGAACATCGACACCAATGGAGCCTTTTGAGGCGGTATAACACACCCACATGGCGCACTTGCGCTTGAAGCTGAACCCGAGGCTGTAGCCGTCACGATTCAATACCAGATCCGTTTCGCAAGGTTCACCCAGCTTGCGGTGATTGCGCAGCGCATACACCCAGGTGTAGGACTTATGCCGGTTTGGAATTAACCATTGCGAAATGCCGTATTGCAGCAACGCCCCGAACAGCACGGATATTCCAATAAAAACCCACACGATTGGCGTTAACGCCGCCGTGATTTCTGACACATCAAACATCCGCACACATTCCTTTTCGGTCGACTTCTATCCAGAGAGCGTTCTCTAACTTCCGTTAGCTTTTATATACGCCACACATGGTATTACAAACACGGTGGCCATGTTCCTGTTTTGTGACGTCTGTAGCAGCACCCAGATATAGAAAAGATGACCCGGAGAGAGTGGCAACGGGAGAGAGCGAATTGCCGGAGAAGGCCATGATCAGACGGGAAATCAAAAAAGGCCCTCTCACGTTAGTAAGAGGGCCTTTCGATACTGAAACCCATCGGAATCAGTACGTTGTAACGTCAGACTTATGGACGCTTCAGAACCAGTGTCAAAATGTCGTAGCTGGCAACCAGCTCATCATCCTGATTGGTCACTTCCACATCCCAGGCAACCACGCCCTGAGCTTCGCCTTTCTCGCTGACTTTGCCCTGGTCGATCATGCGCTTACAGGTCAGACGGGCACGAATGGTGTCACCGATACCAACCGGATTCACAAAACGCAGCGTGTCCAGACCGTAGTTCGCCAGAACCGGGCCTTCGCCAGGGTAAACGAACAGACCCGCTGCTGCGGACAGTACAAAGTAACCGTGAGCGATACGCTTGCCGAACTGAGAGTCCTTGGCGGCGATCTCGTCGAAGTGCATGTAGAAGTGGTCACCGGACAGACAACCGAAGTTGACGATGTCCGCTTCGGTCACGGTACGACGATGCGTCAGCAAGGAATCGCCTGGCTTCAGGTCGTCGAAGTAGCGACGGAACGGGTGTACTTCAGTTTCGTTCACAGCACCGCCACGAACGTATTCGCGGGTAACAGCGGTCAGCATGGTTGGAGAACCCTGAACCGCAGTACGCTGCATGTAGTGCTTAACAGAGCGGATACCGCCCAGTTCTTCACCACCACCGGCACGACCTGGGCCACCGTGTTTCAACATTGGCAGCGGCGAACCGTGGCCAGTGGATTCCTTGGAGGACTCTTCGTTCAGGATGTGAACACGGCCATGCCATGCTGCCAGTGCCGGAACGACCTTGCCAGCCACTTCAGGATCTTTGGTGATCAGGGACGACACCAGGCTGCCTTTACCGCGCGCGGCCAGAGCAACGGCGTGGTCAACGTCACGGTAGCCCATCACGGTGCTCACCGGGCCGAAGGCTTCGATGTCGTGTGCGCCACCTTCGGCATCCGGGTCACGGCTCAACAGCAATGTTGGCTCGAAGAATGCGCCGTTTTCAGTGCCTGCGCCGGTTGGAGCGAAGTCAGCATTGCCGCCACAGATGCGTTCACTGGTCGCCAGTAACTGCTCTACGGTATCGCGAACGTCGGCCTGCTGAGTGTGAGAAGCCAGCGCACCCATGCGAACGCCTTCAACACTTGGGTCACCCACGGTGGTTTTGGCCAGACGTGCAGACAGCTTCTCGGCAACCGCATCAACGCGGTTCTCAGGCACCAGAATACGACGGATCGCGGTACATTTCTGACCCGCTTTCACAGTCATTTCACGCGCGACTTCTTTCACGAACAGATCGAATTCAACATCGTCTGGCGTCACATCCGGGGCTAGGATGGCGCAGTTCAGAGAGTCGGCTTCGCCATTGAATGGCACAGAGTTGTTGATCAGGTTTGGCGTCACACGCAGCTTCGCAGCCGTGCTTGCGGAACCAGTGAAGGTCACAACGTCCTGACCGTTCAGACGATCCAGCAGATCACCGGTACGACCGATCACCAGCTGCAGGCTACCTTCAGGCAACAAGCCGGAGTTTTGCATCAGGCGGACAGCGGCTTCAGTGACATAGCTGGTAGAAGAACCCGGCTTCACAATGCACGGCATACCAGCGAGGAAGTTCGGCGCGAATTTTTCCAACATGCCCCAGATCGGGAAGTTGAACGCGTTGATGTGTACCGCAACGCCGTTGCGAGGCACCAGAATGTGGCTACCAAAGAACTGGCCTTTGGCACCCAGTTGCATCGCATCGCCTTCATGCATCACGTTGCCGGATGGCAGTTCGCGACGACCCATGCTGGCGTAAGCAAACAACGTACCGGCACCGCCTTCGATGTCGATCCAGCTGTCCATACGGGTTGCACCCGTCTGGTGAGAAATCTCATACAGAGATTCCTTGTGTTCCAGCAGGTATTTACCCAGATTTCTCAGGCAAGAGGCGCGGGTCTGAAAATCCATCTCCATCAGGGACTGATTGCCCTGCTTGCGGGCAAATGCCAGAGACTCTTCAAAATCGATGGTTTCAGCGTGGGTGTGGTAAACCACTTCGCCATTAAGGGCGCTGGTCAGACCTTGAGCGGCTTCGCTACCGATCCACTGACCTGCAATAAAACTCTGTAACGTCGGGGCTTGACTCATGGGAGGCTCCGCAATGTGGGGAATGTATAACGTTATCGGGGGTATAAAACGCAATCGACCAGCCACCGTGGTTCACAATGGCTGGTCAACAGGCAGGATCAGATCTGGTCGAAGTCAACCACAACCTTCTCAGATACCGGGTATGCCTGACAGGACAACACATAACCCGCTTCGATTTCGTAGTCTTCCAGACCGAAATTCACATCCATATCCACTTCGCCTTCAACGACTTTACACTTACAAGTGGAACACACACCGGCTTTACACGAGAACGGCAATTCAGCACCGATCTTGTTGCCAGCTTCCAGAATGCTGTCGGTGTTTTGATCCAGGTCGAACGCCAGCGCACGGCCATCCGCAATCACAGTCACGTTGGATGTGCTGGTATTTTCTGCAGCAGCCGCTGCACGCTCTTCACGCTTCTTGGCATTGCCAGCCGTCGCGAACAACTCGAAGAAAATACGGTCTGGCTCGCTACCGGCTTCAATCAGCATGTCGCGTACAGTTTCGGTCATTTCCTGAGGGCCACAGATGAAGCTGGCATCCAGGTTCTTGACGTCCAGCCAGCGGCTGAAGATTTCCTGACACTTTTCAGCGTCAATGTGACCGTTGTACAGATCCACATCCTGCTGCTCACGGCTGAAGATGAAGATCAGGTTCAGACGACCCATGTAAACATTCTTCAGTTCTTCCAACTGCTCACGGAACATGGTGGAAGAGCTGGAGCGGTTGCCGTACATCAGGGTAACCGTGCTGTTTGGCTCGGCTTGCAGCGTGGACTTCACGATTGACAGGATTGGCGTGATGCCAGAACCGGCCGCAACGGCCAGGTAGTTGCCTTCGCGCTCAGCATCCAGATCAATGAAGAAGTTGCCGGTCGGTGCCATCACTTCCAGCTCATCGCCCACTTTCAGTTCTTCGTTCGCAAACGTGGAGAACAGACCACCCGGTACTTTTTTAACAGCAACACGGATTTCACCGTCGTTGATACCCGTACAGATGGAGTAAGAACGACGCACTTCTTCGCCATTCAACTGGGTACGCATGGTCAGGTACTGACCCTGAGTGAATTGGAAGCTGTCGTTCAACTCGGCAGGAATATCAAAAGCCAGTGACACGGAGTCGCGCGTTTCCTGGCGAACATCCTGAATAGTCAGGGAATGGAATTGGCTCATAAGTAATCTCTCCGCAGCCACCGTCTATCCGGGTGGCTTTAAATACATTTGAAATAGTCAAACGGTTCCAGGCAATCGCTGCAGCGGTACAGCGCTTTGCACGCAGTTGAACCGAATTCACTGATACGTTCGGTATGCTCACTGCCACAATGCGGGCAGTTGACCTGATCGTCGCCGGATAACAGGCTCTTTTTGCTGGCGCTGCCCACCGGGGGCGCGATACCAAAAGCGCGCAGCTCTTCACGGCCTTTTTCGGTAATCCAGTCGGTCGTCCAGGCTGGATTCAAACGCTGCTCCAGTACCGGGTTTTCAAAACCGGCCTCAACCAACGCTTCTTCGATCAGTTGTTCGATAAATTCTGTTGCCGGGCAGCCGGAATAGGTTGGAGTCACCACCACGTGGAGGTGGCCTTGCTGCCAACTGACGTCACGCACGATACCGAGATCAACCACGCTGACCACGGGGACTTCCGGGTCCATCACATCCAGGAGCACCGCCCAGGCGCGTTGGACATCGTCCGACGAACCGTCGCGGGCTCCGCGATCACTGCCGATCAGGCCGGGAGTCGACATGGAGACGACTACCGGTTCTGAATCAGGACGATCACCAGGTTGCATCAGGATAAGCCCGCTGCAGGAATTGCATCTCGGCCAACAACAGACCCAGGTGCTCACTGTGTACGCCGTTACGACCGCTCAGGTAGAAAGAACGAGCCATCTCTGGTGTGGTCAGAGTGGCTGCCGTCAGCACTTCGCTGACCGTTGCTTTCCACGCTTCTGCAATCGCTTCTGGCGCAGGAATCACACCGGCTTCTGCCAGGCGCTGTTCCACGTCGTCACCGGCTGTCAGTTCGCAGGTGAAACGCCAGACCTGTTCAACGGCTTTTTCCATGCGCTGATGGCTTTCTTCAGTGCCATCGCCCAGACGCTGAACCCACTCGGAAGAGCGACGCAGGTGGTAGGTCACTTCTTTCAGGGCTTTGGCGGCAATCGCGGCAACACGCTCGTCGCTGGAGTTCACCAGAGCGCTCAGTACGTGGTACTGCCATGCGTCGTAGAAGAACTGCTTCGCCATGGTCACTGCGAAGTCACCATTAGGCTGCTCAACCAGCAACAGATTGCGGTAAGCACGCTCTTCACGGCAGAACGCCAGCTTGTCGGCATCGCGACCGTCGTCGATCAGCTCAGCCGCGTAATCCAGCCAGTTGCGAGCCTGACCAAACAGGTCAAGGCCCACGTTCATCAACGCCATCTCTTCTTCCAGAGCAGGGGCATGACCGCACCACTCACACAGACGCTGGCCCTGAACTACGGCGCTGTCGCCAACGCGCAGCAAATATTCAATCAGATCATCGTATTTGGTCATGATCGTCCTCACATGTGGCCGACTTCAGGCGGCAGCTCGTAAAAGCTGGCGTGGCGATAGATTTTGTCTTCGGATGGGTCGAACAAAGGGTCTTTTTCATCCGGAGAAGATGCTGTGATGGCAGCGGATGGAACAACCCACAGGCTCACACCTTCGTTACGACGGGTGTACAGCTCACGTGCGTTTTCGATCGCCATAGCAGCGTCTGCCGCGTGAACGCTACCCACGTGCTTGTGGTTCAGGCCGTGCTTGCTGCGCACGAATACTTCAAACAGTGTCCATTGAGACATAATGATTCTCTCCAGTTAACGGGTCAGTATCAGGCTGCGGCCTGTTGTTTTTTCTTTTTCTCAGCGAAAGCAACCGCGGCTTCACGTACCCAGGCACCGTCTTCAATCGCATTGCGGCGAGTGCTGACACGCTCCTGGTTACAAGGGCCATTACCCTTGATCACTTCGTAGAATTCTTCCCACTGAATTTCGCCGAAGTCGTAGTGACCACGCTCTTCGTTCCATTTCAGATCCGGGTCAGGGGCCGTACAGCCCAGTACTTCCAACTGCGGAATGGTCTGGTCAATAAAGCGCTGGCGCAGTTCGTCATTGGTGTGACGCTTGATCTTCCAGGCCATGGATTGAGCGCTGTTCGGAGAATCCGCATCGCTTGGGCCGAACATCATCAGAGAAGGCCACCACAGACGGTTAATCGCGTCCTGAACCATTTCTTTCTGAGCGTCGTTGCCTTCCTTCATCATGGTCAGCAGAATTTCGTAACCCTGACGCTGGTGGAAGCTCTCTTCCTTACAGATACGAATCATGGAACGAGAGTAAGGGCCGTAAGAAGTACGCTGCAGAACCACCTGGTTCACAATCGCAGCGCCATCAACCAACCAGCCAACTGCGCCCATATCCGCCCAGTTCAGGGTTGGGTAGTTGAAGATGGAAGAGTACTTGGCACGACCGTTGTGCAGCTTTTCGACTTCTTCATCACGATCAGCGCCCAGAGTTTCCATCGCGCTGTACAGGTACAAACCGTGACCGGCTTCATCCTGAATCTTGGCCATCAACTGCAGCTTGCGCTTGAAGGTCGGAGCACGAGTTACCCAGTTACCTTCTGGCAGCATGCCAACAATTTCAGAGTGAGCGTGCTGGGAAATCTGACGAATCAGGGTTTTGCGGTAAGCATCGGGCATCCAGTTTTTCGGCTCGATTTTGATTTCCGCATCGATCTTTTCCTGGAACGCACGTTCCTCTGGAGACATTTCCTCCAGCGTCTTGACGTGCTTGGCTCCGGTTTCAACCATTTGTGCGTACATAGCAAGTCTCCGGTGTCGTTGAGTGACTGCCGTCACAAGGGTTCAGTTATAACGTTTTTCCTAATGATACTAAAAACTCAACAAATGTGCAGTTTTTGTATCGCTTTTGAGTCGATTGACCCATTTTACGGTCTTGCATACGGCGTTGAGCAGGCCAGAGCGGAAGTCATGACTCCCGCTCTGAAACCCATCAGCCATCCTTGCGCTTGTCGAAGACACGCTTCGCCTTGCCTTCGGAACGTGGCAGTTCACCCATAGGAACGATGTCCACGCGTGTGCTGATACCCACAACCGACTTGATATGGTGTTGCAACTCTTTGATGGCCGGTTCTTGTGGCGCGCTTTGCGCTTCGGCGGTCATCTCAACCTTGACCTGAACTTTATCCAGGTTGCCGTCTTTGGTGACGATGATTTCGTAGTGTGGAGCCAGCGCCGGGATCTTCAGAATCTGTTCTTCGATCTGGGTCGGAAATACGTTCACACCACGAATGATCATCATGTCATCGCTGCGGCCAGTGATTTTGTCGATACGGCGCATGGGGCGTGCAGTACCTGGCAGCAAGCGAGTCAGATCACGAGTACGGTAACGGATGATTGGTAATGCTTCTTTAGACAAAGACGTGAACACCAGTTCACCGTATTCACCGTCAGGCAGTACTTCACCAGTGTTTGGATCGATGATTTCAGGGTAGAAATGATCTTCCCAGATGGTTGGGCCATCTTTGGTCTCGATGCATTCCATCGCCACACCAGGTCCCATCACTTCAGACAGACCGTAAATATCAACCGCATCGATACCCAGACGACCTTCGATGTTCTTACGCATCTCGTCAGTCCAGGGCTCGGCACCGAAGATACCCAAACGCAGAGCCAGCTTCTCGGGATCAACGTTCTGACGTTCCATCTCGTCAATCAGGTTCAGCATGTAGGACGGCGTCACCATGATGATGTCGGGATCAAAGTCCTGAATCAGCTGTACCTGCTTCTCGGTCTGACCGCCAGACATTGGAATCACGGTACAACCCAGACGCTCGGCACCGTAGTGTGCGCCCATGCCGCCAGTGAACAGGCCATAGCCGTAGGAGATGTGTACCTTGTCGCCGGAGTGACCGCCTGCAGCGCGGATAGAGCGCGCAACCACGTCTGCCCAGACATCAATATCGTGCTGGGTGTAGCCCACAACGGTTGGCTTGCCGGTCGTGCCGGAAGACGCGTGTACACGCACCACTTCGTTCATTGGTACGGCGAACGAGTCGAATGGGTAAGCGTCGCGCAGGTACGCTTTGGTGGTGAACGGGAAGTGCTTCAGGTCTTCCAGTGTGCGCAGTTCAAATGGGTGAACCCCTTTGTCATCGCACATCTTTTTGTAAGACGGTACGTTGTTGTACGCGTGCGCGATGCTCCACTGCATGCGTTTCAACTGCAAGGCACGCAGCTCGTCAATGCTTGCGGTTTCAATCGGGTCCAGCGCGCTGCGCAGAATACGTTCGTTATGCATCGTTAGTGTCCTGTCCGAGTCTTTTGTTATGTCAGAACCGGCTACCGGCATAGGTAGCCAGAACGCCGGGCTGGGCTGATTTCAACCTGGCCCCGGCTGGCGTGCCTTCAAACACGCTCGATGATGATCGCAATGCCCTGGCCGACACCAATACACATGGTGCAAAGAGCATAACGGCCACCGGTACGATGCAACTGGTACATCGCCGTCGTGACCAGACGTGCGCCGGAGGCACCCAGAGGGTGACCCAGAGAAATCGCACCGCCGTTCGGGTTTACGTGTGCCGCATCATCTGGCAAACCCAGATCACGCATCACGGCCAATCCTTGCGAAGCAAAGGCTTCGTTCAGCTCGATCACATCCATCTGATCCAGTGTCAGACCGGCCTTTTTCAGTACTTTTTTGGACGCTGGAGCCGGGCCAAAGCCCATGATGCGAGGTTCCAGACCTGCCGTTGCCATGGCCACCACACGGGCTTTTGGCGTCAGGCCGTTTTTCTCAGCCGCTTCTTTCGAGGCAATCAGCAGCGCACAGGCACCGTCGTTTACACCGGATGCGTTACCCGCTGTCACGGAGCCGCCTTCACGGAACGGCGCACGCAGTTTGCCCAGTGCTTCCAGCGTGGTGGAGGCACGAGGATGTTCATCCGTGTCCACAACCAGGTCATCACCCTTGCGCTGTGGAATCACTACCGGACAGATTTCTTCATTGAAGAGACCGGTTTCCATCGCAGCAGCGGTCTTCTGCTGGCTGCGGAAGGCAAACAAATCCTGATCTTCGCGGGAGATATTGAAGTCTTCAGCCACGTTTTCAGCCGTCTCAGGCATGGAATCCACGCCGTATGCCGCTTTCATCTTCTTGTTGATGAAGCGCCAGCCGATGGTGGTGTCATACATGCCGTTCGGGTTACGGCTAAAGGCAGTTTCAGCCTTGCCCATCACAAACGGCGCACGAGACATCGACTCACAGCCACCTGCGATCATCAGGTCGGTTTCACCGGCCTTGATAGAGCGTGCCGCCATGCCGATGGCATCCATACCGGAACCGCAAAGGCGGTTGATGGTGGTGCCCGGAACGTCTGTTGGCAGTCCTGCCAACAAGGCAGACATGCGCGCCACATTACGGTTGTCTTCACCGGCCTGGTTGGCATTGCCGTAAAAGATGTCATCCACAGACGTCCAATCGACGTCCGGATTGCGTTCCATCAGTGCTTTCAGTGGCACCGCGCCCAGATCATCGGCACGCACGGAGGACAAACCACCGCCATAACGGCCAAATGGGGTACGAATCGCATCGCAAATATAGGCATCGGTCATTCTGATTCTCCTGCGTTAGCATCCTGAGCCGTTTCAGCCGACTCAAGTATCTGGCCACGAACCCGATAGGACTTGCCATGGAACATGGCGATCAGGCGGCCTTCCTGGTTGTGGATATCAACATCGTAATTGCCGGTACGACCACTGCGGCTGCGCTCGGTCGCGGTTGCCGTCAGTACATCGCCCAGAAATGCCGGAGCGACGTAATCAATGGTGCAACCAATGGCAACGGTTGGTTCGTTATAGGTGTTGCAGGCAAACGCGAACGCCGAGTCTGCCAACGCAAACATAAAACCGCCATGGCAGGTCTTGTGACCCTGAACCATGTCATCGCGTACCGTCATGCTGACAAGCGACTTGCCCGGCGCAACGGATTCCAGCGTCATGCCCGCCTGCTGGCTGGCGTTGTCGCGGCTGTACAGCGCGTTGGCACAGGCTTCGGCCAACTGCTGCGGCGTCATGCTGTCAAGATCATGACTCATAGAACGACTTCCCTTGAGCCGACAGGCGACGCAACAACAGGGATGGGCGATAACGATCTTCACCGTAGGTGGCTTGCAGATTGGCCAGCACCGCTTCAATACGGGCAACACCCACCTGATCAGCCCAGGCCAACGGCCCGCGTGGGTAATTCACACCGGCACACATGGCCAGATCGACACCGGCAACATCACCGACATCGTGCAGTACTGCATCGGCACCTTCGTTGGCCAACATGGCTACGGTACGCATCAGCGCCAAGCCAGGCACATCAGCCAGAGGCGTGGCCGTGATACCCGCCGCCGCCAACAGATCAACCACTTGCTGAACCGCTGCGTCGGAGGTGTTGTGCGCCCAACTGATCGCCAGACGAGAAGCCTTGTTGTAATCCAGCGCCAGATCGATCAGCACCAGATTTTCAATGCCATCTTCCACAGCGCGCTGACAGGCCATGCGACCATCGGTCAGGGCAATCGTGGCATCGGCGGTACGGAACATGCCGTCCAGACCCGCCAGATCTGCTTCTGCTGCAACCTTGTTCAGGGTTACACCACTGGCCACAAAGCGCTCTTGCAGGGACATCAACGGCCCGGAAGAACCGACAATGCTGCACTGTTTCAGAGGCGATTCGCTGCTGAGTGCCGCCGCTTGAGGACGCTCGGCACCCTCGCTGTAGTCGTAGAAACCATGGCCAGTCTTGCGACCCAGACGACCGGCATCCACCAGCTCTTTCTGAATCAACGATGGCTGGAAACGGAAATCACCGTAGTAAGCATCGAACACAGAGCAAGTCACGGCGTAGTTCACATCGTGGCCAATCAGATCCGTCAGCTCGAACGCGCCCATGCGGAAACCACCGGCATCGCGCATCAGCGCATCCAGCGTGGCGCAGTCGGCGGCCTGTTCCTGCAGCAGACGCAGGCTTTCAGCGTAGAACGGACGCGCCACACGGTTAACGATAAAGCCCGGTGTTGAGCGGGTATAAACCGGCTTCTTGCCCCAGGCCAGCGAGGTCTCGTACACGGTTTCGGCTACGGCAGGATCGGTCGCCAGACCGGAAACCACTTCCACCAGCTTCATGATCGGAGCCGGATTAAAGAAGTGCATGCCGACAATGCGGCTCGGATTCTTGCGACCTGCCGCGAGGCTGGTGATCGACAGAGACGAGGTGTTGCTGGCCAGAATGCAGTCGTCGGAGCACAAGGCTTCCAGAGACTCCAGCACGCTGCGCTTCACATTCAGGTTTTCAACGATGGCTTCCACCACCAGCTTGGCATCGGCCAGCGCGTCGATGTTGTCCACCGGCGTCATGCGGGACAATACGCCTTCGCGCTGTTCAGCGGTGAACTTGCCACGAGCGACCAGCTTTTCCAATTGGGCACCGATCTTGTCGATAGCCTCAGCCGACGCACCTTCACGGTTATCGTACAACTTGACTGGATGACCGGCCTGAGCCGCCACCTGGGCAATACCAGCGCCCATGGCACCAGCACCAATAACGGCAACCAGTGCATCGGTGCTCAACGCTTTTGTGTGTGCAGGCATGTCTTAGCGTCCCTTGAATTCAGGGTTACGTTTTTCCATAAAGGCTTTGACGCCTTCACGGTAATCTTCGGTACGGCCAGCCAGACGCTGCAGATCACGCTCCAGCGTCATTTGCTCATCGAAGCTGTTGCTGACACTGCTGTTCAGCGCGCGCTTGATCAAAGCCAGACCCTGAGTCGGCTGGGTCGCCAGTTGCTTCGCCAGCGTCAGAGCTTCTTCACGCAGAGACTCATCATCGACCGCACGGTAGATCATGCCCCATTCTTCCGCCTGCTCTGCCTTGATGGGCGTACCCAGCAGGGCCAGTTGCTTGGCGCGAGCCATACCGATCAAGCGAGGCAGGAACCAGGTGCCACCGGAATCCGGTACCAGACCGATTTTGCAGAACGCCTGAATGAACTTGGCTGAGCGGGCTGCCAGCACCAGATCACACGCCAGAGGAATGTTGGCACCGGCACCGGCTGCAACACCATTAACCGCACAGATCACCGGCATCGGCAGATCTTGCAGGGTTTTGATCAGCGGGTTGTAGAAACGCTCGATGGACAAACCCAGATCCGGGGCGTCAGCATTCGGATCTACGTTGCGGTCGGACAAGTCCTGACCGGCACAGAAACCACGACCTTCCGCCGTCAGCAGCAAGGCACGGACTTCCGGGTTCTTGGCAGTAGCTTTCAGCGCCTGCTTCACTTCAAGATGCATGGCTTCGTTGAAGCTGTTCAGGGCTTTGGGACGGTTCAGACTGAGGATGGCAACGCCTTCCTCAACGGAATACAGAATATGCTCGAAGTTCATGGGCATATTGCTCCTGGATAACGGAATGGGCTGCCAGCACTACTGGCCATTAAATTCGGGTTTGCGCTTTTCCTGAAAGGCAGCAATGCCTTCATTGCGGTCGGCAGTTCCAGCCAGCACGGTAAACGCATGGCGTTCAAAGCGCAGGCCGGAAGCCAGATCGGTATCCATACCTTTCAATACAGATTCCTTGGCCAGACGAACCGCTAACGGGGCTTTGCGGGCAATACTGGCCGCAACGGCCATAGCACGTTCAACGGTAAACTCGGGCTGGGTGACTTCACTGATCAGGCCCGACTGCTGCGCCTGACGAGCCGTGATGGCATCACCGGTCAACACCATCTGCATCGCCATGGATTTGCCTACAGCACGCAACAGGCGCTGCGTGCCACCAGCTCCGGGCATGATGCCCAGGTTGATTTCCGGCTGACCAAAACGGGCGTCCTCACCAGCAATCAGGATGTCGGCATGCATCGCCAGTTCACAACCACCGCCAAGACAGAAACCGTTAACGGCTGCAATCAAAGGCTTGGGAAAACGGGTAATGCGCTGCCAGTGTTGCTGGCGTGGATCGTTCAGAATACCGACCAGATCGCGTTCGGCCATTTCCTTGATGTCAGCACCGGCGGCAAACGCACGGCGGCTGCCGGTCAGTACCACGGCACGAACCTCATCGGAGGCTTCGGCAGCATCCAGTACGGCGGAGAGTTCACCCAACAATTGGGTATTGAGCGCATTCAGCGCTTCGGGACGATTGAGCGTAATACGCTGAACGCCATTGCTGGGCGCGCCAACAATCAGCGTTTGCATGGAAGTATCAGACATGGTTGCACCCTGCTTTTCAGTTCATTATCTCTGCTGATATACAGCCGAACAAACACCCTCTTGGCGGGGCTTTTGTGCATTCTCAAGTCCGTTACCAGCGCTCTGCCTGATGAATCCTGATACCGCAGAACTGCGTACGAACCCGTGATGCACGTTGTTTTTTCTCAAGTGCGCTTAGATTAACGCCAAAAAGAGACACAAAACAACCTTGAAAAACTTAAAATATGTATCAAGTTGAGTCTGATCAAACCGATATCGTCCAGTCTTGATGCCCTCTCAACCTTGACCCACACCCTGTTTCTGTTTGTTTTTCCTTGATTTTTTCGGTGACAAGCGCGCTTTTGCGCCCCCTTCACATCAGGCTTGACCGCTATATTCCTGTAGAGGCATTTTATTTTCAGCGACCCCTCTTTATGATTTGATACAGAAAACAAAATCAAACATTCAAAAAGTGTATCTTTGCAGGGGTTACGAGAATGAGTACAAATACGGATGCCGCAGTGTTTTTCGAGCAGCACGAAGAACGTCTGAATCAGGCCCTGGAAGTATTGGCCACGCGAGGTTACTGGGCACCTTACCCGGAGCACACCAAAAGCTACCCGGAAGCGCAGATTCAGGGCGCTCAGGCGGCCTTTGAAGCACGTCTCAACCAGCACTACCCGCTCAAGGGCGTCACGGTGGTCGGTCAGGCCGGTAACGAACGCTCTCCGTATGGATTCGATCTCGGCATTACCTACGATCAGTACGACACCAACGAGCTGATGGATCATCAGCAGACCGCGATGAAAAGCTGGCGCAATGCAGGCGTAAAAACCCGCGTTGGCATCTGTCTAGAAGCGATTCAACGCCTCAATGCCATCAGTGGCGAAATGGCCCAGGCGGTTCAGCACACCAGTGGCCAGTCCAATATGATGGCGTTTCAGGCCGGTGGCCCACACGCACAAGACCGCGCTGTCGAAGCCGTCGCGACTGCATGGAAAGCCATGCGTGACGTACCGGAAAGCGGCGAGTGGCACAAGCCGATGGGCCGTCGAGGCACCCAGTCGTTGTCCAAGCGCTGGCACATTGTGCCACGCGGTATTTCCCTGGCCGTGGCCTGTTGCACCTTCCCGACCTGGAACACCTATCCGGGCCTGTTCGCCAGTTTGGTGACCGGCAATCCGGTGTTGGTCAAGCCGCATCCGGGTTCCATTCTGCCACTGGCGATGTCCGTCGAGATTATTCAGGCCGTTCTGGAAGAAGCCGGGTTTGATCCGCTGCTGGTGGCGCTGGTCGTGGATACTCCTGAACAGCCATTGGCCAAGGTGCTGGCTGAAGACAAACGCGTGCAACTGATCGACTTCACCGGTTCGAGTGAATTTGGCAACTGGCTAGAGCAAAACGCCACGCATGCACAGGTCTTCACCGAGAAAGCCGGTCTGAACACCGTAATCATCGACAGCGTTGACAACATCAAGGCCGTGACTGGCAACCTGGGTTTTTCCCTGTCGTTGTACTCTGGCCAGATGTGTACCTCTCCTCAGGCGATTTATGTTCCGCGCACGGGCATTACAGCCGGTGATACCCACATGAGCTTTGACGACGTTGCCAACGCCATCAAGGGGGCGGTTCAGCACTGGATGGCGGACAAGGACATGGCCTGCTCGTTTCTGGGTGCCATTCAGTCCGAGCGCACCAATGCCCGCATCGACGCGTGTCGTGAACAGGTTGAAGGGCGTGGCACCGTGCTGCTCGACAGCGAGCACCTGACTCACCCGGAATTCCCGGATGCCCGAGTACGCACGCCGTTGTTGCTGAGCGTGGATGGCAAAGACGTGGACTTGTACGGTGATGAGCAGTTCGGCCCGATTGCCTATGTGATCGCTACCGACAGCACCGAACATTCCATGGAACTGGCGCGTCAGACCATCGGTGAGAAAGGCGCAATTGCACTGGCGTTGTATTCCACCGATGACGCGGTGCTGGATCAGGGCGAAGAACTGGCGCAAGACGTGTGCGTATCGCTGTCCGTGAACCTCGATGGCGGTTTTTACATGAACCAGTCTGCGACGTTCAGCGACTTCCACGCCACCGGCGGCAATGCGGCGGCCAATACCGCCTTTACGGACGGCGCGTTTGTGTCACGTCGTTTTGTGGTGGTACAAAGCCGTCGTCCGATGTAACCAGCATCCAGTACCAAAAGCTTTGCCAACACCTTTGAAAGCGAGCCTCGGATGATCGTAATACACAAGAGAACACAGAGGCTCGACATAACCGGATTACCTAACGAGGAATAACAACGCTATGCCTTGCTACCGTATTGATAACATCACGCCTGTGGTTCACCCAACCGCTTACGTTCACCCAACCGCCGTCCTGATTGGCGACGTCATTGTTGGCCCTGGCTGCTACGTCGGCCCATTGGCCAGCATTCGTGGCGACTTTGGCCGCATTACGCTGGAAGAAGGTGCCAACCTGCAAGACACTTGTGTGATTCACGGTTTCCCGCAAAGCCACACCATCGTCAAACGCGATGGCCACATTGGCCACGGTGCTGTACTGCACGGCTGTGTGATTGGCGAAGACGTACTGGTCGGCATGAATGCTGTGGTGATGGACGGCGCTGTGATTGGCGACCGCTCGATTATTTCCGCCGCGTCCTTTGTCAAAGCCAAATTCGAATGCCCGGAACGCTCATTGGTAATGGGCACGCCAGCCGCCGTCAAACGCGAACTGAGCGACAAGGAAATCACCTGGAAACAAGGTGGCACGCGTGAATATCAGGAGCTGGCACGTCGCAGCATGGCGTCCATGGTCGAGTGTTCTCCCCTGACGGAAACGGAAGAAGACAGAGCCTCTTTCGCCGACTCAGGTCATCGTCCCAAGCAGTCATAAGGTGCAGATTGGTCGCAGCACTGGTAGGCTTCGTGCTTTTGCCTTTGCTGCCCCGACAAGTTCGGCCTGTTTTCTGAACGGTTGTACAGCACAATCCAGCGACCTACTGATTGCCCATGAGCTCACTTGAATCCCTCGACAACCTGATTACCCGTTTCCAGTCACAAAAACCGATTCGTGCCAGTTCTCTGGTCATTACGGTCTACGGGGATGCGGTGGAACCACACGGTGGCACCGTCTGGCTCGGCAGCCTGATTCGTTTACTGGAGCCAATGGGCATCAGCGAACGTCTGATGCGTACGACCATTTTCCGCCTGACTCAGGATGGCTGGCTGATGAGCGAAAAAGTCGGTCGTCGCAGTTACTACAGCCTCACCGGCCCAGGCCGTCGCAAGTTTGAGCAAGCTTTCAAACGCGTTTACAGCACCAATATGACGGCCTGGAACGGCACCTGGTGTCTGGTGTTGCTCTCTCAACTCAGTACCGACCGACGCAAGGCCGTTCGGGATGAACTGGCCTGGCAAGGCTTTGGGCCGTTATCCAATGTGTTGCTTGGCAGCCCACGCTGTCAGTATGCCGATGTGGTCGCCACCCTGACTGGATTGGGTGTGATTGATGATGTGATCGTGTTCGAGACCGTGCCGCAAGAAGAACTGTCGTCACGTCCGATTCGGTTGCAGGTACGGGATAGCTGGGGCATTGAAGAGCTGGGTCAGCAATACGATGACTTCATTCAGCTGTTTCGCCCGGTGTGGCAGGAGTTCCGAGAAGCCAACTGGCTCGACCCACAAGCCTGCTTTCTGGCCAGAACCCTGCTGATTCACGAATACCGCAAACTGAACCTGCGTGATCCGCTATTGCCGGATGAGCTGCTGCCGGGCGATTGGGATGGCCGCGCCGCCCGCCAGTTGTGTCGCAATATCTATCGCTTGCTGACACCCAAAGCTGAAGAATGGCTGGCCAATGTGCTGGAAACCGCCGACGGCCCCTTGCCGGAAGCGTCCGAGGGTTTCTATCAGCGTTTTGGCGGCTTGCGTTAAGCCGCCGCCCCAAGCGGGGAAAAGCCATACAACCGCTTACAGCGCCCACTGATAACCGAACGAGAGTAAGGGGCCATATTCGAAGCCGCGTATATTAGGACAGCACACCGGGATTCACCAGTAGCAAACCAGTGGCAATGCTCTATAAGTAGCCAGGTATTGGCCGTCAGCGATTGGCGCTGATAAACGTGGTCGCCTTGTCAACACGATGAGCTTGCGTGGTAAAGCGGAAGGTGATGTCTGAGCGATAAGGCAGCTCCTCTTCCGAGCACACTTTGTAACGCAACCACTGATTGCCCAGCGCGTCTGAATCCAACCGTGGCTCACCCCCCAACTGCCAACCGCCGCCCGATGCACTGCTGACTGCAATCTGTACCGGATCACTGACATTACTGCCGCCATCGAAGCGCTCCACTTTCAGGCGATAGTGATTACAGATGGCATCGTCCTGCCAGGTATAGAGCTGATCCCGGTCACGCTGCACCTCCACCAGCAAGCGCGTGGTGTGCTGGAACCCGACAGCAACCATAAGTACAGCCGTGACACACACCAGAGCGTATCCGACCAGCCGGGGCCGCAACCAGGGAGACCGATAGCCATCGTCGTGTTGCAGCTCGGCTTCTGAGGCAAAACGAATCAGTCCCAATGGCCGCTTGAGCTTGGCCATCACCCGATCGCAGGCGTCGATACAGGCACCGCAATCAATACAGGGCGCTTGTAAACCGTCTCGAATATCAATACCAACCGGGCACACCTGCACACACAAATCGCAGTCGACACAATCCCCCTGAGGGGCCGCCGATGATGATTGGCGCTCCTGCACCGCTTTTTTGGAACGACGCTGGCGCGGCTCACCGCGTTTGACATCGTACGAAACGGTGCGCGTGTGGGAATCAAACATCACGCTCTGGAAACGCGAATACGGACACGCATGCAGACAGATTTTTTCTCGCACAAAACCGGCATTCAGGTACGTCAGCAAGGTCATCACCGTCACCCAAATGGCACTGCCCGTGCTCAATTCGAAGCTGGCAAGCTGGGCCAGCAACTCACGCACAGGAACAAAATAGCCGGTAAAGGTCAGGGCCGTGGCCAATGCCAGCACCAGCCACAGCGCGTGTTTGGCCAACTGACGAACACGGTACGCGCCGGGCTGATCTTTTAAACGGCGCTGGCGCAAACCGGGTGTGCCGAGTGTCAGGGTTTCAATGCGCAGAAACACCCATGTCCAGACACTTTGGGGGCAAGCAAAACCGCACCAGACCCGCCCCCAGGCCACGGCTGCAAAAAACAGCAGCATGGCCGCCGTAATCAATAATCCTCCCAGCAATGGCAAGTCGTGCCATGACAAGCTGCTGCCCCAGAGCAGAATGCGCTGGGTATCGTAAGAGAACAGAATCACCGGCTGGCCATCCACCTGAAACCAGACGGTCAAAAAAAACAGCGCCATCATCGGTGCGGACACCCAGCGCCGAATACTCTGAAAGCGGCCTTCGATCAAACGCACAATAAAGGGCAAACCGGAATACAGGGGCGCAGGCCGGGACTGATCCATACGACCGGGGGTGACACCATCGACCTGATAAGGACTGACGCGAGCGGGAGCTTCGGTATCCGGTTCATGAATCTGTACCGCCGGAATGCGTGCCTCTGGGGTAGGTTCCATTGCAAAACCTCTCGAAAATGGAATGTGCGGGCGACTCTAGCAAGCTAAACTGTCAATATTCAGAGATAGTTTTTGCAAACTGGATAGGGACAGTTTCATGACCCCGTTACGCTATCAGCAGGTTGAACACTGGATACAAGCAGGCATCCGCGAACAGCGCTGGCAAGCCGGAGAACGTCTGCCGTCCATTCGCACCCTGTGTCAGCAATTCGGGGTGTCCAAAATCACCGTGCAACACGCGTTTCAACGACTGGAAGCCCAGCGCCTGGTTGAAGCCAGACCGCGTTCTGGTTATTACGTGCTGGAACGCACCGAGCCGTCCACAACCAGCATCACTCCAACCGCCGCTGGCTCTGCCACCGTCCCGACCCCGTCGGGCGTCACAGTACACACGCTGTTGCTGGAAGTGATGGAACAGGGCGCGGCGTTTGACCTGTGCCCTCCGAAGGTGAACTGCCATGAACCCAGCATTCGGGTTCCAGCCGATGCACGCCAGCGCGAACCCGGCCAAACAGCCTTGAATCGCAGCCTGGGCCGTGCTCTGAGACGCCAGCAAAGCCAGCATCACAGCTACTACGACCAGCCCGCCGGAGAGACCAGTTTACGGTTTCAGATTGGCGAACGTTACCGTCGCCGCGCCACCGTACTGGAGCTGCAGGACATCTGTATCACTAACGGTTGTCAGCACAGCCTGTTTCTGGCCCTGATGAGCGTGTGCCAGGCTGGCGATGTGGTGGCAGTCGAAGCACCGGGGTTCTATGGAGCCTTGCAACTGCTCGAACAACTGCAACTCAAGGTGATTGAAATTCCCAGCCATGCAGAGCAAGGGATGGATATGGACGCACTGGAACAGGCGCTGGCTCGCTGGCCAATCCGGGCAGTGCTGATCACCCCGGCCTTTGCCACGCCCACCGGTGCCCTGCTACCGGATAGCGCTCGCCAGCATCTGATGACCTTGGCCGAACAACACGATCTGGCCATCATTGAAGACGACATCTACGCCGAGACCGCCTTTAACCCGGCCAGCCATCCCGGTGCCGAACTGCTGCCTTCACCGCTCAAGGCACTGGATCACCAACAGCCGAGCCATCAGCAGCGCGTTATCCTGTGCGGCTCCTATTCCAAGTGCCTGTCCAAAGACTTGCGACTGGGCTGGATTGCCGGAGGACGCTGGCACGACCGAATACTGCGCCTCAAGCTGGTGAGCCAACTGGCCAGCAACCGCTCCCATCAGCAAGGGCTGGCTGACTTTATCGAAGACGGCGGCTTGCTCCGTCATCTGAAACGCTACCGCCAGACCCTGCGTCAGCAACGTGATCAACTGCTGCATCACCTGCGAGACTGGCCTATTCCCACTCCGGCCATTCCCAATGGCGGCCTGACACTCTGGCTGAGCCTGCCAGCTTCCATCAACACCCTGACGCTCTATCAACAGGCCCGCCACCACGGCATTACCATCACACCCGGCCCGTTGTTTTCGGCATCCGGGCAATTCCAGAATCACCTGCGCCTCAGCTACGCCCATCCGTGGACACCCGTTAGAATTCAGGCATTACAAACGTTGCGGCATTTGATTGAAGACAACGCTTGATCACGATCAGAGCTGAAAGCACTGGCCCTTCAGGTATGCTAACGATCAGGGAATGTTTACAAGGAATGAAAGATGAATGGGTCGAACCGCTCCAACCAACCAGAAAAGACATGCGTCAGGTTGTTCCCATTGGGAACAACTGCCATAATGTTCTCCAACAACACCTCCCAAGCCTATGGCCAGCGCAAGCTGACTACGCTCAAACCGGGAGGTTTCTTTTTTCTGGGGGCTAAATAATGCGGCATTACCAGAAACCTCCCCTCAGCCTTGCTGAACAAATTCAGAAACTGAAACATCGTAGTCTTGTAATCAACGATGATGCTCTGGCAACAAGCTGTCTTTCCACTATTGGGTTTTATCGTCTGAGTGCTTACTTCATTCCCTTTGAAGACAAAAATAATACGGTAGTACAGCACGCTTTTCTGCCGGGTACGACTTTTGATCAAATTTTGTTCCTATACGTATTTGATCGTCGACTCAGACTCTTAATCCTAGAAGCACTTGAGCGTATTGAAGTTGCTGTACGTACTAGCTGGACAAATGCGCTCACCACCTCAACAGGCGATTCGCATGCGTATATGAAGTCTGAGTATTTCAAGAACCCTCATGAGCATCTTAAACATCTGAACCGTGTCACCAGTGACGTATTGGACAGTAAGGAAAAGTTTGTCAGCAGTTATCGTAAAAAATACGTGAAACCATTTTTACCACCCACGTGGGCTGTAGCAGAAACGCTGAGTTTCGGAGGCTTGTCCCTCTGGTACAGCAATACTCAGAATAATCATGTTAAAAAGCAGGTATCAGACAGTTTCAATATTCCAACCGTAGAGCTAATGGAAGGCGTTCTTGAAGCACTCACTGTGCTGCGAAATATTTGTGCGCATCATGCTCGCTGCTGGAACCGGGAATACGTCAAACGACTACCATTACTCAAACGTTTACGTAATACGTTAGCTATCAATACAGTTGAAACCAGCCATAAAGACTATTTACGGTCACTGGGAAATGTACTTGGAAAAATAAAAGATGCTCCTGAGGTCGATAACCTAATGGACGCAATAAGAAGAGGAGAAGTGACTATTCCTACTCAAACGGTCACCCAGATGGACAATCGCCTCTACAACCACCTGGTGGTGATTTCACATATGATGAAAGCCATTCAACCCACCACAGGCTGGCAAACTCGTCTCGTTAGTGAAATTTTGACACTGACACCCCGGCAGCAAATGGCAATGGGATTTCCTGATCACTGGCAAACCATGCCGTTCTGGGAAGGTGCGCTCCAGCAAGCACAGTCAGGATGACGCTCTTCTATAACCCGCACCAAACACTGTCCATCAGGAACCACTTGCCACCACACCGGGATTTGTTTACCAATAACGTTTTCCCACACACGGACGACCGTTATGGACACTCCCGATCATTCCAGGGGTTTTGAAGCCCGCCCCGCCAAAGTGCTGAAATCTCACTCAGCGACCGTCAAAATCATTGCCATTGCGGTTCTGGTGTTGTTGCTGCTGATTCCCGCGTCCATGATTTCGTCATTGATTTCTGAACGCGAGTACCGCAAGGAATCGGTGGTGCAGGAGATCAGCGCCAAATGGGGCGGAGACCAGTCCCTGATTGCTCCCTATATCACCGTGCCCTACACCATCACGTCGGTCACATCGGAGGGCAAGGAAGTTCGGTCAACAGCGCTGCTGTACTGGCTGCCAGAAGCGCTGGATATTCAGGCCACGCTCACGCCTGAAATCCGTTATCGCAGTATTTTTGAAGCGGTGCTGTATCAGGCAACGCTGGACGTCAGCGGCCATTTTGTCTTGCCTGCTTTAAAGGCACTGGAAATCAACGCTGAGCAAGTCGCCTGGGACAAGGCGGAGCTGGTGATTGGCGTCTCCGACCTGACTGGCATTCGCAGCGCCGTCGAGCTGGAGTTCGCCGAGCAAACGTACGAAGTGTCGCCGGGTATGCGCAGCAACAACATCACCGATACCGGCATGCACGCACGCGTTGCCGTCTCGATGGAGCAGCTCACTATGCCATTCCGGTTCCGGGTTGATCTGAATGGCAGTCGCAACCTTCAGGTAGTGCCACTGGGGAAAACCACCACACTGGACATGCAGGCCAATTGGCCAACACCCAGCTTTGACGGGGCCTTTCTGCCAGTCAGTCACAACATCGACAAGGACGCCTTTTCGGCTCAATGGTCGATGCTGCATTACACTCGCAATTACCCACAGGTCTGGAGCCAGAAAAGCTATCAGGTGCGGGATTCAGCTTCCGGTGTCAGTCTGATTATTCCAGCCGACCCGTATCAAAAGGCCACCCGGCTGTCCAAATACGCGTTGATGCTGATCGTCTTTACCTTTGCGGCGTTTTTCTTCAGTGAGATTCTGAACCGCAAGCGTGTTCACCCGATCCAGTACCTGCTGGTTGGACTGGCCGTGGTGCTGTTCTACGCCCTGCTGATTGCCTTGTCGGAGCACATTGATTTTGATCTGGCGTATGGCATTGCGGCGGTGTGTGTCACCGCCATGATCAGCCTGTATGCACGTTATTCGATTGGCAGTCGCACCTTTGCGCTGACACTCGGCGGCATTCTGACCAGCCTCTATCTGTACATGTACATCGTGCTGCAACTGCAGGATTACGCCTTGCTGATGGGCAGCATTGGCCTGTTCCTGATTCTGGCCCTGACCATGTACATCACCCGCCATGTGGACTGGTACAACCTCAAGGTGGATGCCGACACACAGACCGAGGCGTAATCAGGACTCCTGATCCGCCGTCGACCAGAAAATATTGGCGGCTCGTCCACCAAGGCGGTAGCCGTGGCAACTGTTTTCAATGATCGAACGGCGGTCAATCACGGAATTGGGGTTATTCTTGATGTCGTTGCCCCACATGGTCTGGAATGCGGCGGTGGCCAGAATTGGCAGCATTTCAGTCAGGTGGGTGCAGCGTCGTACCGTGGAGACACGGCGCTTCACTTCACCAATCCAGCCGGAGGTGATGCGAATGCCTGCCAGCTCCTGATACACCTCAGCCGCATCGCCACAATCCCGATAGGGAGCCGACAGTGTGCGGGCATGGGCTGCCTGAATCACCATATTGCTGTCCACCACCAGAGTGAACACCATGTGATGCAGGTGCTCACCAATGGCCGCATCCGGGCGGTCTACCAAAGGCAATACATACGCCTTGGTATCAATCAGAGTGCCTTCCACCTCCCACAAACCATCGCTGCGGAGAAAGCCCTGAGTGTCGATTACCCGGCGGTGTTGGGGTGCGCGTGTTACCTGATCGTCTTCTGCGGAGATACGTACATCGGTTGTCATGTGTCGCCCTGCTATCGTTGATTGTCATCGTTATGCAGCCCACAGCCATTATTGTTATTGCCATGTCCCGGTACAAAGCCGGGGGCTGTTGGTCTATTTGCACGTGGGCCATTATTTCCAAACTGGACGCCGCCGCAAGTTTTTCAGATCAAGTGTTATATTTTGACCGCTGCAACGACCAAGGTATACGAGGTGGCCATGAGGCCATATTTTGCCTCACTTAAGGAGATGTCTGTCATGAAGCTGCAAGCCCCCTGCGCGCCGATCGATTTCAAGGCCAAGGATATTTACGGCAATCCGATTCAGTTGAGCCAACTGGGTGGCAAGAAAGTCTTGCTGGCGTTCTTCCGCGATGCCGCTTGCCCATTCTGCAACCTGCGCTTGTATGAACTGACCAACCGCTATGAAGAGTTCCAGCAGGCCGGAATGGAAGTGATTGCGGTGTTCAGCTCTCCCGCAGAGGAGGTCAAAGCTTTTGTTGATCGTCATCCACGCCCATTTACGCTGGTCGCCGACCCGGATCTGGCGCTGTATAACCAGTACGGTGTCGAGCATTCGATGATGGCCATGTTCAAGGCCATGCTGTTCCGATTACCGCGCATTATTGGTGGCTTGATGAAAGGCGCACAGCCGAATTCCAAGAACCCGCATATGAAGCTGGTGCCTGCTGACTTTCTGATTTCCGAGCAAGGTGAAGTCGTGGAAAGCTGGTATGGCCGCAATACCAGCGACCATATTCCGATGAAACGGCTGCAAGCTTTTGCGCTTGAGGACAAAGCCGCCACCGTTTAAGGGGCTGTTTGGGCAGTACTGAGTCGCGGGCAAGCCCGCTCCTGCGCACAACCGACTATTAATTTAAGGCATTGGCACCAGACCAATTCTATTAACTTAACGCCCCTATTAACAGGCGAAATGTAGTTGGCTAAAATTCGAGCGAAGCGAGATAGCCAACTGTATTTTGTGATCTTGCCCCGCTTTTGCGGACACGTTTGTATTATCCATTCTTTGCCTCGTACTCTAACGGACTGAGATAG
>JAILXU010000013.1:0-121723 GCA_045430275.1 Oceanobacter sp.
TGGTAGTTTGATATGACTTTTTTAGATGCCGGAGTAATAATATTGATTAATCAATAAATAATATCCATAAAAATATTTTTATCAATGATATAAACAAGACAAACTATCCCATACAACACAATATGATACCTGCGTCACATCCGCTCTTTTGGAATACCAAAACGTACAAACAACTCCGTTTAAGCGTTGCTCTGCGATCAATCACGGAGCAACATCAACGTGGGTACTTTACTTAATGAAAGAGCTCAGAGTGGTTGCTGTGCTTGCTGAAACCAGCCTAGTACCCGATTCAAATACTCTCGTCCATACAGCTTGACGAACTGCTGTGTGTAGTAATCCTTGTCATCGTTCAGCGATGAAATGCGTTCTGAAATGTATTCTGGAGTTAACGCAAGGCCGCATTCGACGGTGATACAGTAGTGCCATTCATCGTAGTTCTCAGGAATGATAAAGCCTTTCATGATTCAATAATCTCCGTTGTCGTGCTTCAGATGAGCATGGATAATGGACGAAATCGAAACGAGAATCATTTTCTTATGATAAATTGAGTTACTAATCTGTTTTCTATCCAATGACCAGCAAAACAGGAGCAAGGATATGCGTAAAACAGCTCTGCTAACGATCACGCTCTTAATGTTCATGACTGGCATCAGCTTCGCTGTTTCGCCTCTGATCTTATCGATGGAGCCATCAGCCAAAGCGAAATCCGAACGCTCTAGACACAACATTTCATCGCTACAGAGGGGACAGTTTCTGTTTGAAAACTTTGAGCGTGCTACTCCATGGAAGCAGTCCGTTCTCATCATCAGAGACTGGGATGGAACCGTTTATTCTTACCTGGTTCCCATGAAAGCCAACCGCATCCTGATGCCAGATATGCACTGGGGACGTACTGTCTACGACTGCTTGGACTTTGGCCCGGAAATTGACTTCAGTGGGCGAATCAAGGCATCTGGGGTGATCAAATGTCATGACCCGAATGTGCCCGATTGGTGGAGAGATCATTGGCAGTGGTCATACAACGGAAAAACCATTCGTCCCCCGATGGACAATATGTATTCACCGGGCCACGAAATACAGGGGGAATATCTGTCGATCAATCTTTAACTCATCTGATTGGTGCAGGCTACCCGGCTCAAGTGGAATCAGACAAGTCCAAAGTAGGAAACAGACGGCGCTCAAGACAGTGCCAAGGCAGTATGGTTGTGAAAGCTGTGTTGATTACTCTGTAAATATCAGCCACTGGATGACCCGCTGCCATGACCACTCCCTTTTATACGACTCGCCCGCTATCTTTTTGCCTGTCTCAATCGGCGGGTCAGCTTTGCCGCATGACAGGCGCCCGGCTGCTGAAAATCTGGCCATTTCGCGTGCTCTGTATTGGCTTACTGATGCTCGGACTGAACGCCGATCAGGCAGCGCCAAACGCGTTCCAGCGCTTGCAACAGCAGATCGCGCCACTGCTGTTATTGTCGGATTCCGACGCCAACTACGAATTGCGTTCCCTGACGTTTGAGCGGCCAGAGATCGAGCTGATCGCGCGCTGGCAAAACGGAGAGCGTACTTTTCCCAACCGCACCAGCATTATGACCACCTTTAACGAATCCACCTTGCTGATTGAGGCTCTGCCCGCCATGAACGCGCTGCGAGCACAACTGGCGCAAGGCCGCGTTCAGGCTCAAACCCGGTTGTATCTGAGTTCAGGACAGGCTGATCTGAGCTGCTGGCAAACGGCTCTGGCTGCATCAGCCTCAACAGAAACGCTGTGCATCGCCAGCCCGGTGACGGAAATCCAGAGCACAACACCGCTCTCACCCGCAGTATTGCTTGGCTGGCTGCTGATCAGCCTGACGGCTACCGGCATTCATACGCTGCTGCAACGCTGGCGCAAGCAGGCCCGACTGTCGGAATTACTGCACGATGTGCGCCTGCCGCTGGCCAATCTGCTGCTGTACAGCCGCTTGATGCAACGTCGCCCGGAATCGTCAGAGCGCTATGTGTCGGTACTGCAATCCGAAACCGGGCGGGTCAATCACCTGGTGAACAAGCTGGCTGATCATCTGAATGGCCGCTCTGACCACACCTCACGAGTGCAAACCGTTTGCCTTCGGCAACGGCTGGAGCAACAAATCGCCAATTGTCGGCCCCGGCTAACGGCAGCCAACTGCCCGTTGCAAATCGACCTCGCAGGTCAGCATGTCAGCGCTACTGAACCAACAGCATTTGATCGTATTCTTCATAACCTGCTCGATAACTGCGCCCGCCATGCACCGGGGCAGTCGGTGCGGGTCACTTCCCGCGACGATGGCAACCACTGGATCGTGGAAATTCTCTGCTCTGCAGATCAAGCTGTGCCCGAGGTTCAACCTGGCACAGGCCTCACTTCCTGCGAGCGGCTGGCGAAGCAACAGAACTGGCGCTGGTCGTTTCAGGTGCAATCCAACTGGCTGGTCTGGCGGCTCGCCATTCCCATCCGTCAGAACCAGCCGCCGGGCGTGCTGCGTGTATAACCTGCTGATTGTCGAAGACGACCCGCTGCTGTCAGACGGACTGGTGGACTTACTCAGTGACGAAGGCTATCTGTGCCATGTGTTTGGCAGCGTCGAAGCCGCCGAAGAGGCCTTGAATGGCGAGCAGCCCTTTCAGCCCGACCTGTGCTTGCTCGACCGAAATTTGCCCGGAGCCAATGGCGACCAGCTCTGTAAAACCTTACGTCGCCAGCATCCAACGTTACCGATTCTGATGCTATCCGCCCGCGACCAGCCACGGGAGCGAGTCGATGGCCTCAAGGCCGGGGCCGATGACTACCTCACCAAACCGTTTCTGGCTGATGAACTGATTGTGCGGCTGGCGGCCATGCGACGGCGCATTCCCTGGCTGCAAACACCGCAGGACAGCGGTTTCTGGATCGGCGACCGGCGGGTTGATAGCCAACGCCTGATGCTGGTGTTCAACAACGGCGACGAAACAGCGCTGATTCCACGCGACCTGCACCTGCTGGAACTGCTCCACCAGCACAAGGACAAAGCCGTTAGCCGCGACCAGCTCTACGACCGGGGCTGGGGCCGGGAACACCTCGCCAGCTCGCGGGCGCTTGATCAATATATGGTGGGACTGCGGCAGAAAATCCGCGATGACGAATGGTTCAACCGGCATGGCAGCCATTTGATTGAAACCGTTCGCGGGGTTGGGTATTGCCTGAAAGCGTGAGCGTTATTGGTGTCTTACAGGAATATCTCGTTCCAATGCCCTGCGTTGGAATGCCTAGTATTGGCACGCCTGTAGGCTGTATTAGCAGCGGAGCTGCGTAATACGGCAATGTAGCTACCCGATCTGACCTATCGTGCTTACACCAAACTGCTGTTACAAAAATTATTCAGGGCCTCTCAGCAGCCCTGAGCCAGTCTTGTACTTCACTACCTGCAACAGATAACAAAGCATCCTGAAGATCGACGGCCCTACCCAACATTTCTCCATCATCCATTTCTTCTATTTCTTCTGCATATATAAACAGATGATTCATAAGTTGAGATAAATTCCGATTATGGTCATATAGATGAGGCTTCCAGTCTTGTAATTTCATTATATAAGTCTCAGCCAAAGTCATAGCTTTAACAGGATCGGAATGAACAATAAGGCTTAGCCATTCGTTGACTTCCTGAAAGTGATCTCGATTATGATTGTCTTGATCTTGCATCAACCCCAGCGAATCAATAAATCTATTGAATATTGATTCAGTAAAATGAAATGCTGGATTATGGTCACCCAGGAGTCCTGCAAAAGCATTGCCAGCTAACATTTTGACATTGTCAGTTTGATTAAATGCAGCATCTAGGCCTTTGGCACATATTTCATGATGGGAGTCAAAATTTTCTCTATGTGACCAAACATCCAATGCTCCTTTCCAAGCATCATTACTGTGAATTTCTATAAGCTCCTTAGTTAAGTGATCAATACTTATAAATCCACTTAATCCAGAAAGTGCTGACAAACGCCCTAAAGTTGCCATCGACTCACTATCATTGCTTTTCTTTATCCTAGCAAGGAAGGGTTCAACTTTTTCAAATTCATCATGGTAGCTATAATAAAGGAATGACTCTGCATACGGCCATAAATCATCATTTGTCACTGATTTATCAAATAGCTCCCAAGCTAATTTGGGAACATTATTTTTTAAATATAATAGCCTGCGAAGAAGTACTGCTTTTACTGCGGGTGTATCCGAGTAGAAAAATAACTTCAATAAAGAAATGATAAAATCAGAATTCTCGCTGCCAGACTCAGTAATATTAGTAGCAAGTACCATAGCAGCATCTGCCACCTTGCCAGACCTCATATTAATTCCATCATGAATTAATCCGAGTCTAGCATCATTTGAATTCAGTTTTTCTTCGAACAGGTAGGCGAATTCAAACATCTGGAAAACCAATCTGTCTATGAGACCTGAATTATTAATAACATGAGCACAGGCCTCCAAAGCATTGGCTTTGGTCATCGTCAGACACCAGTGTTTCGGGTGCCTTTCCAACTCACATAACACTTGCTCCGCCAGCCAATATTTATCTGGCTGTTCGACCGCTTTCCAGTCTTGATTCGGGTTGAGATGGCCATAAAGGTATCTGAGATGGTCAGTCAGTCCATCAAGAATGGCATTCCGAAAACTTGTTGCTAGTAAATTCCAGTTTTCTATAAGGTAGTTTGCAAACCGCTCAGGCTGTCTGGATGCTGCACCTCTTAGTTCCTGCGCTACTGATTCCTCACCGCCAATGAGAAAGTCATCAAAACGACCTGAGTGTCCTGTGTAATGCGCAAGTAGCTTTAATAACGCAGCATCTGATATTTCAAGGATTAACTCATAAGACAATGGTGCTCTAACGAAACCTCCTCTACTAGAAACTTCAGGTTCACGAATATACGACCCATTGATTGTTTCGTAGGTATCTATGACTCTTTGGCTTTCATCAGTTCTAAGATGGCAAGGGATAGAAGAAATATAAGATACTTTTTCTTTTGATATCCAAGCCACATTACCATCAGAATAAATCTCATCCTCATAGAGTGAGTTTATAAGCTGACTCAATCTAATAAGAACCTCTACATCTAGATAAATGGCTGACTGATTAATCAGCTCGCCGACTTCAAAAGAAACACTTGATTTCAGTATTTTCTCATCAAGAATAATTTTTTGTATAACATCAACATTATCTTTTGGGTGTACTGAGGCAGCCAAGGCTAGAAAGTAAATTAACGCTAGATCATTGCTTTCAGATAATTTAAACCGATTTTCTTTCCACCATTGGCTATCGCATTCAGCATTATTTTTAATGCCATGCTCAATAGCATCAAAAAGAAGGTTTATATCATCGTATGCACTCATGCCTTGCGAGTGTTTATTATCATAGGATGTATCATACAAAAAATGGGTAGTGTGTCGTTTATTACTGCAAGAATTCCCTTCTTCAAAAATACCCGACCAGTCATTGATTGTTTTTATAGCCAAGTCAAGGAGATCTGGTGATTTGGACATTCTAATTTTCAGAAAATCCTTGTTTTTATTGCCAAACTGATGAGGTCGGCAGTTTAGTTTATTATCAAGCCTATACTTGTATATATTTTCGGCTTTCACTGCATGCGTGATGTATTCCCATAAGTTTTGGTCAGTCAATACGCCACTTTCGACACACAGAGCAATGGTTTCACCATGAAAGTCTCCGTCAGAATTCAAATTCTTCAGTAACTTCAGTACCAAGGGCTTGACTACATATAACCTTTCAGTATTTAGACCACGCAAATAAAAAGAAATTTGCCTTGATAAATTATCGATCTTTATCCATTGGCAATCCAAAGCATCTGTCCATACTGAAATGACCATCTCGGTATCCTCATTGAGCCACTGACTGATTCGATAGAGGTAGCTTTCGTAACCTTCCTGATCTCGTGAGTGTTTCAACTCTGACAATAGATTTTGTTGCCATAGATGGAACCAGCTTATGTGTTGACATTGGGTATATATAACCTGAAAGACCTCCCGATGATGGTTACGTAAATCCCGAAGTAACGCCCAGTCACTTGGGTCGACGGGCTGCTGTGCGTAGGTCTCGGCAACCAGACGACGTATATGAAAAGGAAACTGACCAATTAAAACCACTCGCAGCTGTTTTCTAAATATCCTCCTTTCACCAGAGGCAAGCTGATTTACAAAGCTCCGGATACTCGGTCGAACAAAGGGAACTGGTGGCAATTCACCGATAAAATCTTTGAGTGACACTCCAGTTCGAACGGCATTGCTAATAACCAGTACGTCCAAAAGAGTTTGATGGCCGAAAGTCAGCCCATCATCATGAGTTTTCTGTAGCAGACCGAGACTGAGAAGCCGTCTCAAGATGGTTTCTTCTCCATCAAATAGCTGATAAGGGATCGAAAGGGCCCTGGACTCCAGCATGCGACGTGCCGCATTTTCTATAGCAATCATGGCTTCAGTGCCTAGAGATGGATCGTCGGAGACCAAGGTTGCCAAATATTTTTGAGCCAGAGTTTGGCTACTGACTACATTAAAACTACCTGAGCGCTTGGCAAGCTCAACGTAGAGGTCTAACTCCCGAGGGTTTGTGATGAGAATTTGTGTTGTTGGATCAATATCCGCCGTATCAATATCGAGACCCACGAGAAAAGGCTGAACTTGTTCATCCCAGCTCAAGGAGGGGATCGTCAGCTCTTTATCCCATTCTTTCTCACTGATTCTACGATCATATTGGCGGTCGAAGTCACGACAAGCGGTTATCACTGTCACATTTGGGATATTTTGGAGACGATCTATTTGAGCCAGAAAATAAGAGAGTACGCTGTGATCACGTGAGATTGATAAAACATCCAGTGAATCAATAATCACAACCACATGGTAGAACTCTGCTAAACGTGCGGCTTGTTCAACCCACTGTTTTGCTAGCCCTTGATGTTGTCTTTCCTCGGTATTTGAAGCTTCGGAAAACTCGCGGGATTGAATAAAAAGTGAGGTCAAATTGTTCTGTCTTGACGCTTTTTCCTCCAAAATATTTTGTAGCTCAAGCATCAGACAGGTCTTTCCAGAACCCGGCTGACCTGTTACTAAAATTGATCGAAGTTTGGACTCAATTCCATCCATGATTTCATCGAGAATTGGGTTTGGCAGGTATTTCCCTGAGATGTCTGTTTTCCAACTCCGTCCAATCGCTGAAGTTTGAACAAAAGAGGATCGAACCTCTTGTTCTGATATCGGAGGGACGAGCAGAGAGCCGGATTGATTAAGGATTTCCAGTAGATCGTTACGGGTCAGGCGATGCTTGGTAGCCCCAACTCTGTTCCCTGCTATTCGTCCACCCAGCTTATCAAGCACCAGCCATATTGATTCATATGCTTGCTTGGCATTGGAGACAAGCCTTTCCAACCTTTCCAATTGCAGCATTTCGATACGATCAAAGTCATTCGATGACTCAAATGTTGTTCTTTGCAGTAATTCAAATGGCGTAATTTTGGCTGCGCCAATATCTTGAAGTGCTTTATGAGCGTCTTGATGGCCCTTGGTGAGATTTTCGCTGAGCTGTGATTCGTTTTCGTAATTGGTAGAAAATTCTTTGAGCTTGGCAATATCACCAAAAGCCCCGCGCGAGTAAAAGATCAGGGTCGTATTGGGAGAAGCTGCCAGTTCTTTTACCGCTTTTTCCAGTTCCTCCTTTAAATCGGCAAGAGACCAGGCCTTAAAGTGGCGTTGATTCTTTTTGCACTGACAGCAAATAAGCGAGCCATCGGACTTAGCAATAACGATGTCATCGACTTCGTGCTGAATGGAATCCACCTCAATCCATTCATAGTCAGCGTCAGTCAGTAGCGTCAAAATCCAGTCGAAAGCGATCAACTTTTGATAGTAATCTCCACGATTTGATCTTGTACCTGCCAAGCTCATATGTTTTCCCTGTCTTTGATGTTGTTAACTCAAATTCAGGATACACAAATTATTCCAGAGCTGTGTTGGTGTATTACGCTGCGCTAATACACCCTACTGGCCAGAAGGTCATCGATATTTATATGCACCTTACTCCAATGCTCCTGCAACCCTGACACTCCCCTGACACTTCTCTCTTCTCACCTCGTTAGCCTTGTCGGGTTGATAACAATAACGAGGTGTTCCCATGTCCGATTCCCATCACTCAGAGCATCACAGCGGCTGCGGCTGTCAGGCCCATCATGCGATTAACCCGGAGCGGCGGCGTCTGGTGCAGTCGTTGGCAGCGGCACCTTTGTTGGCCGGGCCGTGCGCGGCGTCGATTGCCGGTACGCTCGATGCGCCTGAGCGCACCACAGGTGCCAGCCATTTGTTTGCGGCATTCGGCCAGTTGGCGACTAACAGCGATGCCCGTATCGCTCGCATTGAGCCATTCACCATCACGCCAAATCATTTGCCCTGGAGCCAGAATCTGGGGCGCATTCGCCGGGGCCAGCAGGTCAGCTTTTTCCTCACCGGCCAGTGGTGGTTTGTGAAGGAAGCCGGGCGTTGGCTGGAGCCGGGGTTTGTGTTCTTCGCTCGGGTAAAGGTCGGTGAAGACGCCAGCCCGATTCACAACACCATGCAAAACACCGGCACACTGACGGCAGACCGCACCGGGACGCTGGAGATTGCCCGCTCGGTGGGTGAATTTGCCAGCCCTGCCGGGGAGTTGTGGGTGCCAGAGGAGCAGTATCTGGCCGGGCAAGGACAGGTTCAGGGCATTGCGATTATCTGGGACGAACCGGCCCAGAGCGGTTTGCACAAGCTGTCCGCTGCCGGGGATGTGGAAGGTTTCCTCAAGGCCGAACTTCAACGTCAGCGCTTGCTGGCGAACATGCCCAAAGGCTGGCATAACTTCTTTCAGTTCGGCGATGGCAGCATGTACCTGGAGACACCGGACGGCGATATAGACTGCTACACCCACAAGAACGTCGGCATTTTGCAGTACCCGGTGACAGGCCATCCGTTGCATCCGGGGCTGACGCTGAACTGGACGTGGGTGGTGGATCAGTTGCCCTCAAAACTGCCGGAAGACCAGTTGCTGAACCACGATTACTTGTCCATTGCGGTGGAGTTCGACGACGGCCAGGACATCACCTATATGTGGAGTTCGCAGTTGCCGGTTGGCAAGGTATTCCGCTGTCCGATTCCGGGCTGGGATCAGGTGGAAACCCATGTAGTGCAGCGTTCCGGCATTCGGGAGCTGGGCAAGGAGCTGGATGAGGAAGTCGACCTATACGCCGACTATCGCCGCATCATCGGTGGCTCGGCACGCAAAGTAGTCAAGGTCTGGCTGATTGCCAACAGCCTGTTTATGCGAGGCCACGGACGCTGTGCCTATCGCAAAATTCTGATCGGCAAGAAAGGCAAACAGCAGCAGGTGTTGTGACTATTTACCTAGTTACCCAGAAGATTAAATGGAATTAATTCCCACTTTTTGTTTCAAGTCACGAAACTTGTTTCCGGTTCTGGCCTTCCAAGCCAACATGACCTTTACTGATTTCAGCGTTTAAACGGTCACTGATTTGGATTCACCCGACAGGAAACAAGGATTTCTATGACACGGTTTATTTTTTCCCGCACCCGATTGGCAACCGCGATTCTGATGGGCAGCACCAGCCTGATGCTGGCTGCCTGTTCCAGCACCACCAGTGATGGTGAGGCCGATGAGCAAGCTGCTGTCGCTCATGAACAACGCGAGCGGGCGGCCGAGGAGGCAAAGCGCAAGTCTGAGCCGCCCATGCTGGCCAAGAACATGATGGCACAGGAAAGAATGGTCATGGACGCAGCAGCTCCGATGCCCAAAGCCAAAATGAAACCCCAAATAGCCGTTGGCGCGGCGCAGCTCTCGGCAGGCCATGCCGCCATACACCCACCGATGCCCTCCCCTCATCCAGTGCTGCCGCCCAATGGCGAGCCTGAGAATAACGAAGTCTACGACCGCATCGTGGAAAACAGCTTCAAAACCGTGCTGACCGACCCGCTGTCCACCTTCTCGATTGATGTCGATACCGCCTCCTACACCAACGTGCGCCGGATGCTGAACGACGGTCAGTTGCCACCTGCCGACGCGGTGCGCATCGAGGAGATGATCAACTACTTTACCTACGACTACCCAAGGCCCACGGGCGAGCATCCGTTCTCGGTCTACAGCGAAATCGCGCCAGCACCGTGGAATGCCGATCACCAACTGGTGCACATTGGCTTGTCGGGTAAGGCGATTCCGACCGCAGATCTGCCTTCCAGCAATCTGGTGTTCCTGCTGGATGTGTCTGGCTCGATGAATTACGGCAACAAGCTGCCATTGCTGAAGCGTGCTTTCCGCTTGCTGGTGGAGCAACTGGATGAGAAAGACCGGGTGTCTATCGTTGTCTATGCCGGAGCAGCGGGCGTGGTACTGGAGCCAACGCCGGGTAATGAAAACACCAGCATTATCCGGGCGCTCGACAAGCTCAGTGCTGGTGGCTCCACCGCAGGCGGACAGGGCATCGAACTGGCCTATCAAATGGCCGAGAAGCACTTTATCAAGGGCGGCAACAACCGCGTGATTCTGGCCACCGACGGCGACTTTAACGTTGGCCCCTCTTCCGACGCCGAGCTGACCCGCATCATCGAACAGAAGCGGGAGAAAGGCGTGTTCCTGACTGTGCTCGGCTTTGGCAGCGGCAACTACCGCGATAACAAGATGGAAAAGCTGGCCAACCAGGGCAACGGTAATTTTGCCTACATCGACAACATCCGCGAAGCCCGCAAGGTGCTGGTAGAAGAAATGGCCGGAACCCTGCTGACCATCGCCAAGGACGTCAAACTGCAACTGGAATTCAACCCGGCCAAGGTCAAAAGCTACCGCCTGATTGGCTACGAGAACCGGATGCTGGCCAATGAAGACTTCACCGACGACAAGAAAGACGCCGGAGAACTCGGCGCGGGCCTGCGCGTGACCGCTCTGTACGAGATCGTTCCCGCCGACGGCAGCCAGAACGAACAGCCACTCAAGTACCAGACTTCCGAGCTGACCGACAAGGCCAACAGCAACGACACCCTGACCGTCAAACTGCGCTACAAACAGCCAGATTCCGACACCAGTCAGCCGTTCCAGTACGTGGTTGATCAGCCCTGGAAAACCCTCGACGCCAGCTCGGACGACTTCCGCTTTGCTGCCTCGGTGGCGGAATTCGGGTTGCTGCTGCGGGATTCACAGTACAAGGGCAACGCCAGCTTTGATCAGGTGCTGACGCTGGGCAAACAGGCCAAAGGTAAGGACGATGAAGGCTACCGCGCTGAATTCCTGCATCTGGTGGAGAGTGCTCAACTGCTGGGCAGCAGCGAGCCAGTGGACAAATAATGGTTTGAGCGGATTTTTGGCCCTGCTGGAAGCAGGGTCAAGCGCCGTTAATGGTGTTGCACAAAGGGCTTTTACCAATCCTTTCAACAGAACTGAAACATTGGGATATCCATAATTTTTTGTCGGGAATGGTTGCCTGCTTTTCTAACCCTTGATAGCGTAACCCCTGAATTCAGGGACGGTAGGCGAACACAGTCGAGGATATAGATAATTTATCTGAAATCGACATACCTATTGACAAGGAAGGCGGGGAGGAAATTTTGGAACATATAAAACCAAGTGTGCCAACGTTTGATCAGTGTGGCTTGTATGACATCTGAAATCCTTCTAAATTTACTTATTTTATCCGGTTTTATCGTATCCTTTTTTTATTGGAGGAAAATTTCTCGGAATGAGAATTCAGAACATGATGACATGGAAAAAAATGGTCATAAGAAAGATGCACTGATTTTGAAGATCTTTGCCTACCTTATAATGTTGCTAATATTGATTGACTTCTTTATTAGGCAAGAGCTGTATCTGTTATGGAAATAAGCACTCTTTGAACTGTGTAATACTTCAATAGTCTCGCCGCTGACGGATAGCCAACGCTGGAAATTCCGATACACGCTGCGTAGCAGCCGGTATGGGCAAGTGGGAGTTGCCCTGCCAAGAACCTGCTGAACTGGTCGGTAAAAAGCAGGCGCTCTCCTTTGCACCTGCAACGGATGCCAATGTAGAAACCATTGCCAACTATCTGCCGCAGCAGGATGAAAACGGCAATATCGATGCGGTGGATATTCCCGAACTGCTGTCTAAAATGGGGTACTGGCAACCGGGCGCGGCTGGAAAACCACCACTAACCGTCCGATTTTGTTGACCAGAACACACCCAATAAAAAACCCCGCTCAGTTTCCTGAGCGGGGTTTTTTATTGCAGTCTGAATCCTGAACGATCAGCGACAGCTCAAGCCGTCGCTGCATCGCTAGGGATCAGGCTTCTACTTCTTTGGCAGCGATACGCGCTGACCACTCTTGCGGGCCAGTGGTGTGTACCGATTCACCCTTGGTATCAACCGCAACGGTCACAGGCATATCGACCACGTCGAACTCGTAGATCGCTTCCATACCCAGGTCGTCGAAGCCAACCACTTTGGATGCCTTGATTGCCTGAGACACCAGGTACGCAGCGCCACCCACAGCCATCAGGTAAACCGCTTCGTTGTCCTTGATCGCTTCAATAGCGATTGGGCCACGCTCGGATTTACCGATCATGCCCAGCAGACCGGTTTCTTCGATCACCGTGCGGGTGAACTTGTCCATACGGGTTGCAGTGGTTGGGCCAGCAGGGCCAACGACTTCGTCACGTACCGGATCAACCGGGCCAACGTAGTAGATAAAGCGACCTTTCAGGTCGACTGGCAGCTCTTCGCCCTTGGACAGCATGTCAACGATGCGCTTGTGTGCCGCATCACGGCCCGTCAGCATCTTGCCAGACAGCAGAACGGTTTCGCCGGTTTTCCAGTCTTTCACGTCTTCTGGTGTCACTGTGTTCAGGTCAACACGGCGCACGCTGTCGCCCACTTCCCAGCTGATTTCTGGCCAATCTTCCAGCTTCGGTACTTCCAGTTCCGCAGGGCCAGAGCCGTCCAGAACGAAGTGTGTGTGACGCGTGGCGGCACAGTTAGGAATGATGGCAATTGGCTTGTTGGCTGCGTGGGTTGGGAAGTCAGCCACTTTCACGTCCAGAACCGTGGTCAGACCACCCAGACCCTGAGCGCCAATACCCAGCTTGTTGACCTTCTCGAACAGCTCCAGACGCAGTTCTTCAGCACGGTTGCTGGCACCACGAGCTTGCAGTTCCTGAATGTCGATAGGCTCCAGCAGGGATTCCTTGGCGATCTGCATGGCTTTTTCCGCCGTGCCACCGATACCAATACCCAGCATGCCTGGCGGACACCAGCCTGCACCCATGGTTGGGATTTGCTTCAGAACCCACTCAACCACGTCGTCAGACGGGTTCAGCATGGCAAACTTGGACTTGGCTTCTGAGCCACCGCCCTTGGCCGCAACGTGAACGTCAACGGTATTTCCTGGAACCAGCTTCATGTGAATGACAGCAGGCGTGTTGTCTTTGGTGTTGGCACGCTTGCCATCCGGGTCGGCCAGAACCGACGCACGCAGTACGTTATCCGGGTGCAGGTAAGCACGACGAACACCTTCGTTGGCCATGTCTTCAACCGACATGTCGCCTTCAAACTTGACGTCCATACCGATGGTCAGGAATACGGTCACGATGCCGGTGTCCTGACAGATTGGGCGCTTGCCCATGGCACACATGCGAGAGTTGATCAGAATCTGCGCCATTGCGTCTTTGGCGGCCTTGGACTCTTCACGCTCGTAGGCTTCGTGTACCGCATCAATGAAGTCTTTCGGGTGGTAGTACGAAATATACTGCAACGCATCGGCAACGCTTTGGATCAGGTCGTCTTGCTTGATCACGGTCATTGTGAGTTCTCTCTCTGCTTGTAGCTCGGTCGGTGGCTCGGTTCGGCTTCAGTTTAAAGCGCCTGTCCTTGTCGTTCAAAGACATGAAACCCAGTCAGTTGGAGGCGCCTGCTCATCATCACGGAATGAACAGACCCGGACGGCTGGGCATTGTACCCGAAGCCGCCAGAAGCGGGAACGCAGCCGGGTGGCTGCTTTAGTGGAAGGTTGAAGTAACGAACACTTCCTATCTTTTTCACACTGACAAATATCCATGCCAGCAGTAGGAAAAAATCATTTATAGATTATTTCTTCACCGAACACGATCTATTTAACTTTTTATCGGCATCAAAATCTTCCAGAACTGGCTTATATTTTGAAACAACCAACCAAACACCCAAAGCCAAAACTGGAGAATAAAAAACCAAATATTCATAATAACGAATATCAACATAATCATCTGTCATTGAAAACGGCCTTAAAACGACATAAAACATCAAAAAAAACAACAACAGAATATCAATCAAAACTTGCCAAACACCACTAACAAAAACATCATCTTCAACTTCAATTAAAGCCCAACCACCAACAACAGCACAAAACATAGGCATAATCCATATACGCTCAGTATCAAACGCGACAAAATGCAATAACAATGGAGCGAAAATAGACAGTATAAAAAACACATTCAATGAGATTTTATGACAAGTTCCATTGATAAAGCACCCACCCCACGAAAGCCAAATAAACAAGAATGAAAATATCACCACCCAATACTCAAGATCCAAGATACGATCAAAACCTTTCAAAAATTCATCCGAAACATATTCAGAAATTGATGTAAACACCAGCTCCGTCACAGTATCAGCAATAGAATTAAAGCGTTCTTCCTTAATAAAACCTTTCTCATGAATATAATCATTATGGTCTCGCTCTTTCAAATCAGAAACAATCTCAGAGTGCATATAGCTTCGCAAATTTTCTTCGTATTCATATTCCCCTTGAGCTACTAATAAAATAAAAGCCATTACTATAGGAAAAATCATAAAAACCTTACATGAAGCGTCATACTCCCATAAAAAAAGAGGGTTATTTCCTTTTTTAGAATGAATAAAAAACATCAAAAACACTGAAACAGGGTATACAATAACCAATGCAGCCTCATGAACAAAGACGGCCAGACAATTAATAACACAAGCCCACCAGAACTTTCCGCGAATAATAAAAATCACGGACAACACCAAGAAAAAATATAAAAAATAATCCAGGTAAGCCAATATGTTTGACATCATGGTAAAAAAAGGAGAAACCATAAAAACCAAGCTCATCAATATCACTGTTTCATTCTTGCCAAATCTTATCCAAACCCGCCAAAAAATACAACAAACGATTAAAACGAGAATAACAAAAAAAGCAACACCAAGAAACCAAATAATCTCATAACTAGATAGCCCTGCAACACCTGACTCAAGCAAAGGCCTGAAGATAGTCCCAACAAACCCTCTTTTGTAAACCCCCCAGTCATAAACAATATTCCAATTTGCAAGTGCCCACTCATTTATTTCCCCACTTCCCTTAAAAAATGTGATCAGTGCTGCCCAAAAAAAAACAGCAGGCAATAGAGAGCGAACAAAAGAAATTTTAAAATGATTCATATATCCTTTATCTCATTTGATTTTTTAAATTAATAACAAAAAAGGTTTAATTCCCTTATACCTGTCAAAGCATTTCATTATTTACTTCGGCGCTGGATGCAACAACCCGATACGGTGATCCAGTTGCTGAATGCTGGTTTTCAGGCTGCTGAACTGCTTGTCGGCCTTTTTCAACGCCGCTATTTGTTGCTGCGCGATCTGGATCGATTCGTTCAGTTGCGCCAGTCGCAATTCGGCTTCCGGTGGCAGGCTCTGGGCATCTGCCTCGGCCTTGCCCAGACGCTCAGACAAGGTGCTGGTATTCAACTGCTGCTGGGAAAGCTGGCTTTCCAGTGCCTTCAAAGCCGTTGCTTGTGATGCAATCAGCTTCTTCTGCTGCGTCAGCACCTTGCCATTGGCCGCAATATTTTGCTTGTTGCGTTTGTTGGCAATGGCCCAGAGTTTGCGAATTTCGGAGTCGTGTTCTTTCAGCATCACTTTCAAGGCCTGCAAGGAAACCGTCGCGCTTTCATCCGTCACTGACAGTTGCTGATTCAGCTTGTGAATCATCTCCCCTTGTTGCTCCAGCACTGCCGTTGAGTCATTCAGACGCTGATGAGCTGCTTGCAATTCCACCCACAGATAACCGGCTCCACCAGCCGCGCTCAAGGCCACCAGCAAGGCAACCAGAGCCAACGCTCCACCGCCGCCACCGCCATCATTCGACTGACGCTTTGTCGGCTGGCTCGAACGTGCGGCCCCCTGACGACGAGAGTGACGCTGGCGGTTGCGGGATTCGATGTCGTCGACGGAGGGCACCATATCGGGAACCACGGGTTCGTTTCGGTTGGACATGAAAATACCTGATACACATAAATGACAATAGCGCCGCAGTATACAAACAAACCGCTGCTGTCAGGCAAACACGGATCAAAATCCGACCGTAATGATCAAGTAATAGCGAAGACTTAATTTTTGATAGTGAAACCCTATTGAGCTGCGTATACCGCTTTTGGGCAGCGGTGGTAGAATGCCGAAGCATTCAGGGCACTGCCGGACTTGAAATCGACTCGCAGTGCCCTCAGATCAGCTCAAGATCGTATTCTAAAAAACGCGACACTAGCAACCTACTCAGCCTGACATGGAGACATCACATGGCCTTTGAACTTCCTGCTCTGCCATACGAAAAAACTGCCCTGGAACCACACATCTCTGCCGAGACTCTGGACTTCCACCACGGCAAACACCACAACACCTACGTCACCAAGCTGAACGGCCTGGTTGAAGGTACGGAACTGGAAGGCAAAACTCTGGAAGAAATCATCAAGACTTCTTCTGGCGGTGTGTTCAACAACGCAGCCCAGATCTGGAACCACACGTTCTACTGGAACAGCCTGTCTCCAAACGGTGGCGGCGAGCCAACAGGCGCGGTTGCTGATGCAATCAATGCGGCTTTCGGTTCTTTCGAAGCGTTCCAGGCCAAGTTCAACGACATGGCTGTGAACAACTTCGGTTCTTCCTGGACCTGGCTGGTGAAAAAGGCTGACGGTTCTCTGGACATCGTGAACACGTCCAACGCGGCCACTCCGATCACTGAAGAAGGCCTGACGCCTCTGATGACCGTTGATCTGTGGGAACACGCTTACTACATCGATTACCGTAACGTGCGTCCAGAGTACCTGAAAGGCTTTTGGGCACTGGTTAACTGGGATTTCGCCAACGAAAACTTCGCGGCTTAATCACAATCGTGATACAAAAACAGGGAGCTTCGGCTCCCTGTTTTTGTATTGGGCCTGTGAAAAGGCTTTTGTTATGCCGTCAACCATCAGGGATTTTCGATGAAACTGCTACTTGCCTCGTCCTCGCCGTATCGCCGTCAATTGCTACAACAACTGCAATTGCCGTTTGAGTATCTTGCCCCCGACATCGACGAATCGCCGCTGATCGATGAATCACCTCGTGCTTATGTAAAACGACTGGCACAAGCCAAAGCCACCGCACTGGTCGACAGCCACCCGCGCCACTGGATCATTGGCAGCGACCAGACCTGTGTCGTCAACGGTGAAATTGTCGGCAAACCCGGCAACCGGGAACGGGCCATTGCACAACTGCAAGCCTGCTCGGGCCAGTGTGTCGATTTTCATACCGGTCTGGCATTGTATCGCCCGGAAGATGGCCGCTGCTTCAGTCTGGTTGAGCCGTTTACCGTGCATTTCCGCTCTCTGTCCCATGAAGAAATCGAACATTATGTCGATCTGGAACAGCCTTTTGATTGCGCGGGCAGTTTCAAGGTGGAAGGACTGGGCATTCATTTGTTCGAGAATCTGGAAGGGCGGGATTACAACAGTCTGATTGGCCTGCCGCTGATCGCGCTGTGCAATCTGATGCGACAGGCAGGCTTGTCACCACTGCTGCAGGCACAAGCGAAAGCCTGACGCAGTGGTGATCAAGACGATCTAGCGATTCACCAGTTGTTCACTGGCCGGAGATTCCGGCATCGCCTGATCAAAGAAGCCTTCGGTGTGAATATTGCCAGAATCGGCTCCCAGCTCAGTAACCGCCAGAATGCAGTCATCGACAAATTCCGGGCTGCCCGCAATGTAGATCGAATGTCTGGAAAGGTCTGGATACAAGCCCGGCAGAATGTCCGTCACCCGACCGTGCTGAAAACCGTCTTTGGTTTCGCGGGTCAGGGTTGGAATAAACTTGAAGCGACGATGCTTGGTGTTCCAGAACGACAACAAGCCCTTGTCATAAATATCCTCTTCCGTGCGCGCCGAAAACAGCAGATGTACTGGCTGCTTGAAACCACGGCGCAAGGCCGCATCGGTTAATGCCAGAATCGGGGCCAATCCTGTTCCCGCCGCCAGACAAAGTACCGGGCCATCGGTGCTCGGGTCACCAATAAAAGTGCCGTAAGGGCCTGACATATTAACCATGGAACCGGTGGTCACTTCATCGTGTACCCAGTTACTGGTTTTGCCTTCCGGGACACGCGTAATCTGCAGCACAATCTCGCCGTCATTACGCGGCGCATTGGCAATGGAATAGGAGCGCGGCGTCACGTTACGGCTGGTGTCCGTCAGGCTGACGTACTGACCGGGCCAGAAGCGCATTTGTTCACCCACCGGGCGTAGACGCACTTCAACAATGCGCGGCGTGCGCTCAATGCGATCCACAACGACACAACGGATGTTTTCACGCGGTGGAAACAGTTTTGGTTTGGCGTCGTCCGTTCCCCAGTCAATTTCCAGCGTGTCACCGAGCGGCTTGCACATACACATCAGGCCATAGCCTTCGGCGCGCTCTTCTTTGGACAAGGCCATGTCCATCACCAGACCCTGATCAAACTCGCCGTCCAGCACCTTGACCTTACACTCACCACAGGCCCCGGCCCGGCAGTTGTTAGGCAATGCGTAACCGGCATTTTCCAGAGTTTCCAGTACGGTTTCGCCCGATCTGGCTTCGACTTCCTTGCCCGATGGGGATAAGCGGATCACTGTCATCTTTTACCTCCAGGACTGGTTATGGATTTCCAGCCCCTGTTCGCTAATTCCAGATATGCCACAGCCGCCCCGACAATGCCGGGGCGGCTGTGGTGTTGTATCAACCAGAAGGGATCAGAAGATGGGGATAATGTCCGCCGCATCCAGATCCGCCTGAGTCACTTCTTCACCGGTGATGTCCACTTCAGGAATCGCCGGGAAAGGCGTGTCGTACTTATCCAGAACCGCTTTCAGGTTCAGCATCGCCTCACGCCAGTTTTCTTTCTTCGCTTCGTGAGAAGGAATGCCGAAGCCAGCGTCACGTGCGATCTGTTCAGCTTCACGCTGTGTCGCAATAAAGTCTTCTGGCAGATCCCAGAACTCTGATGGTGGCTCATACAATACTGCAGACAGGAACAGATAACCGGCACGAATCTGCTTGGTGATAACGCTCTTATCTTCCTGAGACAGATTCGGATAATCACGCTCCATCAGAGACAGACAGATCGCCATGTGACGGCCTTCGTCACGACCGATGTTTTTGAACGCTTCCTGGAACACCATTTCTTCACAGCTTTGGGACATCTGCTTGAAGATGGTTGCCGCCGCGATTTCACCCATCAGGAAGGAGCTGAACAACACCGCCAGGCTGTACTTGGGCACCGCCTGCTTGTAACCACCCCAGTAACGACCACCGTTGTAATACAACCAGGCAGCATTACGCTTCAGGCGCTGCCCCAGTTCAGTCTTTGGCTCATATTCCAGCGGGCTGCTGCATTCCAGCAGTTTGGTGATCGCCATACCACACATTTGCTCGTGGTTCTGCTCATCACGGGTGACAGAGAAGAAACAGCGACGGATGGCGTCTTCTTCGTGATCTTCATAGGTTTTGATGAAAGCTTCAGCGAATACCGGCGGTGCCGACGCATCGAAGACAGACAGCAGCGTCCACCAGTACGCCATTGCTTCACGCTCTTCCCAGGAGTAGCTGGTGACATCAAACGTGTCCCAGGGCAGATCCTTCGGGTTCCAGGCTTCACGCAAGGAAGCGTCCCAGATTTCTTCCGCCTTGGACGTCTTGGTTTCCCAGCTCAGCGGGTAGATATTTGGCTGTGGCGTTGCTGGCGGCATGTCCATGGTGTGAGCGATCTTGTCATGCATGGGGTATTCCTCTCATCTGTATTATTTTATTGTTCTTGATCAGCCAATTCAGACTACCCAAAAGCGATACAGAAAAACAATACAATAAAAAATTACAGTGTCACTTTTTGACACATAACCCACACAAAAACAAAGGAAAATAAAAATAAGATCTTGATTTATAAAACAAAATTAAAAATTTGACTCAAATCAAATAAACGATAAAAACAAGAATTAGCGATATATATGGTATCGCTTTATTAATAAATCCAATCCTTTGGCCACTCAGAATTGGCAATTTCGATCCGTTCGCCGTACACGTTGAGCACCAGGTCGGAGGCGTGTAATAGCTGATGGGCAGCTCCCAATTGCGCATAATCTGCTTCCACCAGATCCTGCTTCAAACGCCGGAGATAGAAAAATCCTCCGAAAGAATAGATTTTATCGCCCACAATCGGATGCCCCAGCGCAGCCAACTGGGTACGAATCTGATGCCGCCGCCCTGTCAGCAATTCACATTCCAGCAATGAAACGGGCCGCCCCTGATGCGATGAAGACGCCAACACCCGAAAATACGTCTGGCTGAGTTTGGGCTTGATCCAGTCACCCTGCTGCTGAATCTGCTCGTCAGTAACACAAAAAACCCGACTGCGAATCGGGCTTTCCGGGTGCTCGGCCAGATAGCAGGAAGCCGTCTGTTCCTGCCAGCCCGGCTGTCCCCACACCCAGGCTCGATAACGCTTGCTGACCAACAGCTTGTGCAGGCGTTTCTTCCACTTGCGATCACAATGACTGTTCTTCGCCAGCAGCATCAAACCAGACGTTTCGGCATCCAGCCGATGTAATAAATGCGCGTCCGTGTATTGCGTATAGCGCCGAACCAGACTGATCAGAGTGTGGTGGACATTCCGGGTAGTACGGCTGACAGGCAACCGGGCCGGTTTATGAACCGCCATCAACTCATGGTTTTGCCACAACAGCTTCCAGTCGGTATCAACCGGTGCCTCGTCATGGCCAGGCTTGAAGAACCCGTAACGCTGCCCCGGAACCAGCATCCTGTCAGCGTCTCTCGATGTCTGGGGCGACTCATCCAGCCGCACATGCCCGCAAGCCAACGCCTGCTGCCAATCTGACTCAGCCGCCTGTAAATGCCAGTGAAACCAAAGTGTCTTCAATGGCTGCGATTCAAACACCTGCCCTTCCAACCAAAAGCCTGTCACGTCAGTCAATGGCAGTCACCCAAAGCACACCCACATCGGCCCGCTCGACCTGCACCAGAGTGCCAGCCGGAATCGGTTCCTGACTTTTGAGCTTCCAGTCCACACCGGAATAGCGATGCCCTGACAGCCCCCGTGAATCGACGTCGTTTTCAAGCACAAACTGGCGATCCGCAAAGTCGGTTTTGAGCGTTTGAGGCTGTTTGTCTTCCTGCATTCGGTGCATGGGTTTCCACAAAATAGCGGCACTCAACCCCGTCAGCAGCACATTGCTCCAGAGTGCAGCGGACAGGGTGTCCGGCAAAACACCCAACAGCATCAGGCCACCGCTCAACACCAGCGACAACCCCAGATAAAACAGCACAAACGTGGCAAATCCGAGTACCAGTACCTCAATAATCAGGGCCAGAATGCCCAGAATCAACAGCCCTTGTGGCAAGTTATCGACCAGTGCGCTCATGCATCAATCGCCTGAGGACTGCTGCCAGAATTGCTGCCAGAAGAGCTGGTTCTTGGCTTGGGCTTGGCTTTTTTGTCGGATGACAAATGCTGCCCCACGCTGTTCACAATAGTAGTGGCCGTGGCCACCAGCGACGCCGGATCGGTGCCGTTATCGGGCAGCAACACCACGGACGACTCCTTGGCAATCGCCTGTTTGGCTTCAATCGCCTTGGTCGCCAGATCCAGTTGAATAGCTTTCTGACCGCTTTCGGTGTCGGCCTGTTCACCGACGATGCGAATGGCCAATGCCTGGGCTTTGGCAACCGCCACAATGGCCTGAGCCTCACCTTCGGCTTTCAGCACCTGTTCGGCTTTTTCCGCTTCAGCAGCCAGAACCTGAGACGCTTTTTGGCCTTCAGCAACGTTGATGGCCGACTGGCGATCCCCTTCCGACTCCAGAATCTGTGCCCGCTTGACCCGCTCGGCTTTCATCTGGGCTTCCATCGATTGCATCACCGATGTAGGCGGCACAATGTCCTTGATCTCATAACGCAGCACCTGAATGCCCCAGGGTTCAGCCGCTTCGTTAATGGCACCCACTATATTGACGTTCAGTTGCGCACGCTCTTCAAAGGTCTTGTCCAGCTCCATTTTGCCCAGCTCGGAACGCATGGTGGTCTGGGCCAGTTGGGTGACGGCAAACACATAGTCGTCCACGCCATAGGTGGCCTTGTACGGATCAAGTACACGGAAATACAGCACACCATCGACCGACAGAGTGATGTTGTCACGCGTGATGGCCGACTGGCTGGGCACGTCCTGGGCCTGTTCTTTTAAACTGCGATCCGCCGCAACCCGATCAAAGAAAGGCACAATAAAATTGAGACCGGCCTCCCTGGTGGAGTTGTATTTGCCGAAGCGTTCGATAATAAACGCGCGATTTTGTGGTACAAATTTCATCATCTGCTTAATGAGCACCGCAACAAATATCAACAGGATAATGGTGGTAACGTTTTCCATAACTCGGCTCCGAAATGGTTGAGAGCCGAGTGTATCACCGCCTGCTATGCGTGTGAGCGAGCGGTTAGGTTGCTTTGCAGCAAACGGTGAACCAGTTCAGTGGTGTGGGCTGGATCACCCACGGAGTTGCAGTGATGGATCACCGGGCCACAAATCTCCCCCAGCTCCAGTGGACGACCCATTTCCCGATCCACCAGCATAGAAGTTTTGATGGCATCAAACTCCGAAATCAGCTTGAACATGGCATCCACATCGTCCTGCGTCAGCGCCACACCCGCCGCCATTCCGGCCCGACGCACTTCATCCATCATCTGATACACGGTATTTCCCAGAACGGGATCGGAGGTAATCTGACGGGTGTCCAGGAAGGTGATCGCCGACAGCGGATTCACGCCGTTATTAATCATCAGCTTGCACCAGAGTGCGCGTTGAATGTCGTCGCTGCGAGACGTCGGGATTCCTGCCTGGTTGAACGCTTCCACCACGCCGTCCAACCAAAGATGACGCTCAGATGATGCGTCGGCGTTCGGCCAGACACCGGTTTGAATCTGCGCCACACCACGAGCATCCACCACACCCGGCTGCTCGATATGGCCGCCAATTCGTACTGCCAGCCCCCCCAGGGTTCGACCGGCCTCCAGATGCCGGGCAATCTCGGCCTCATTATTGACGCCGTTCTGAATCGACATCAGCGGCGTTTCAGCCTCTTGCAGCCAGTCGTGTAACTCCGCCATTACAGGCGCTGTTGCGGCGGCTTTTAACGCCAGAATAATCAGATCAAAATCACGACACGAATGCTGCTGCACCAAAGCGTCCACATCACACGCCTGCACCGCCTGCTCAAACTGAAAATCTGGATGAGAGACCGTCAGCCCTCGCTGCTGCATGGCCTGCAAATGCGCGCCACGCGCCACAAACACCACCGAATGCCCGGCGACTTGCAGTCGCGCTCCGTAATAACAACCGATGCCACCGGCACCGACTATGGCAATTTTCATACGAGTTGCTCCCCAGCACTGTTACTGTCAGGCTAGGTGATACAAAGCACTCTTGGAAGTGTCAAAAACGGGATTTGTACAACAAGAAATCGGGATCACAGACGATCCCGATGACAGGAGGAGAATCAGTCTTTATCGGCAACCGTACCGCCGGTATCACGCCAGGCACCAAAGCCACCGCGAATGTGCTTGACCGGCTTCAGGCCCATTTCAACCGCCGCCCGACCTGCCAGCGCCGAGCGCAAGCCACCGGCACAAAACAGCACGTAAGTGACATCTTGCTGAAAGAGAGGCTTGGCGTACGGGCTTTCCGGGTCAATCCAGAATTCCAGCATGCCACGAGGGCAATGGAATGCCCCCGGAATCACACCATCACGCTGCAATTCACGGACATCACGAATGTCCACGAACTGAACGCCATCCTGTTCGTACAACTCTTTGGCTTCTTTAACGGTGATTTCTTCAACAACCTGGTTGGCTTCTTCAACCAGCTTGAAAATGCCTTTGGTAATGTTCTGGGGCATAGTGATTTCCTGTTTTATTGTTATGCATCATGCGTGAGCCTTCCTGTCACAGCGTACCTGCAACAGGAAAGAAAACCACTACCAGAATGGTGTAGGCATAAGCTTATATCAATAGGAAATTAGCAGTGAATGATCACATTGACCGCTACCCTTTCTTCATCATTTCAGGATCAAATCCGCTTGAACAACGCCGAGCGAGATTGCTCTTCCTGACCGTCGGCCTTGGTGACAAACCGCTCCATATGAATATCACGCTCGAACAGGCGTCCTTGCATCAAGGCACTGATGGCGGAGTCAATCATCGGAGGCGGGCCACACAGGTAGGCTTTATGACCGTCAAAGCGTCCGTCGAAATGTGCCTTGGCGGCTTCATGAACGTAACCGGTAAAGCCTTCCCAGGCATCCGTTTCCAATGGTGCATTCAGGGCCGGTATATAGTGGAAGTTGTCGTGCTCTTCCGCCAATTGCTCAAACAGTTCGCGGTTGTAGAGTTCAGCCACGTCCCGAGCGCCCTGGAACAGATACATCTGGCGAGGATCTCCGGCTTCCAGCAAATCCAGCACCATGGATTGTGGGCTGGATAGCCCCGACCCACCAGCGATAAAAATCACGCCCTGCGGATCAGACTGACGCACGAAGAACTGACCATAGGGGCCAGAAACCTCCAACTCGTCACCCACGTTCAATACCTGATGCAGATATTCCGTACCGGCACCGCCAGGCACCAGCCGCACATGCAGTTCCAGTGTCTTGTTGTCGGATGGCTTGTTGGCGATGGAGAACGCCCGCGTGCCTTCCACACCCGGAATAGTCAGGTTGATGTACTGCCCAGCCTGAAATGCCATCTCCCGATCCAGCTCGAAATGCAGCCCCTTGATCGTGGGAGACAAGTCAACGATGGCCGTGACCGTCGCCGTGAAGTCTTCCACCGGGTGCCCGGCAAAGTCCGGGTCAACGTCCACATCGGCTTCAATCACCAGGTCGGATTCCGGTTTGGCACAGCAGACCAGGATTTTGCCCTCGTCGCGTTCCATGTCCATCAGGGCAAAGGGTGAAGCCTCGCCCACATCCACATCCCCTTCCAGCACTTGTACCTTGCAGGTGGCGCAGGTGCCATGACCGCAAGCAAAGGGCAACCAGATGCCCTGACGCAAGGCCGCATCCAGAATGGTCTGGTCTTCTTCGACCTCGATCACATCTCCGGTCGGCTCAATGGTGACTTCATAGCTCATGGCAACACCTCACACATCCGCGTCCATAAAGCCACGCTGTCCCGGAGTCTGGAAGCGCAGCAACGTTTTATGACCAATGCCCTGTTCAGCCAGGCTTTTGCTGTCGTCTGGCACAAAGGCCTCGCCATCTTTCAGCCAGGTGGCCTTGTCCCAATTCACCTCTTCCCATTGCGGGTGCTGGCCAAAAGCGCCCGCCATCACCTCAGATTTGAGTGCCGCAAACGGCATGTCAGCAGGCAATGGAAATGCGAACGGCGCACAGAACATCATGTGTTTGTCCCAGCCGATGTACACCAGTTGATTGCCATGGAAGTTCTCAAGACGGTCACGTATCTCACCGGTGTATTCCGGCACAATTGCTTGAACAGCCATATTCTTATTCTCTTATTAATGCATGGGCGGTCAGGCGGCACTGGCCAGCCTGACGGCGGCGATCAGACTCAGGCAGACTTCCACTGCTTCCAGCGCTCTTCGTCCGGCGAGCCTTTGAAGTCGAGGTTGTCCGCCCCCAGGTTCATGCGGTAGTACTCGCTGAGAATCTCTTCCACGCTGGGGCCACCACAGTTGCCCTGGAAGATCTGGTGCACCGGCAACCAGGACTGAACGTACTTCTCTGGCTCATCATCGAAGATGTCCTTACAGCCATCGGAGCAGAAGTGGTACTTCTCGCCCTTGTATTCGCTGCTGCGGTAACTGATCTGGTTCGGATCGTCCATTTCGGTGTACAGCATCGGCACCTGACAGGTGTTACACAGTTGCGGCAGAGCCTGGCTGTAGAAGCGCTTGCCTTCGGCTTCCAGTTTCTTCGCCAGCTCCCAGCGTGGGCGGTAATACTTGTCGAAGGTGTCCGGGTACTTGGCCGACAGCCAGTCCAGTTCTTCGTCAGTTGGAATCCAGGTGTGGAAGCCCGCAGCATGACCGTAGTTGTAGAACGTCCACCAGGCCTGATGCGAGATGTGTTCTTTCTCTTTCTCGATCACATCGGCGTATTTCGGCATCCGAATGCCGTAACGGGCCAGATCCTTGAACAGCGCACCGCCCGCTTCTTCGAAGTAGACTTCCCACGCTTCTTTCCAGCTCATTACCTTGTTGGGCAGCATGTAGTCCATCATCATCGCCACAATGGTGAGCAGACGAGTACCGCGCCAGAACCACTTGTCGATCCACTTCTGCACCAGCGGAACGTTGTCTTCGTGCTGTTCCAGCAGGAACTTGATCACTTCCAGACCCAGCGTCATATGACGCGCTTCATCGGACTGGGCCGAAAAACCGAAAGTCACGGTGGCCATGTCGCCGTTGTGAGCCGCACCGGACATAAAGGGCACGAACAGCAGGTTGGTCAGTACGTATTCAAACGAGAAGCTGATCGCCACCAGATATTCAAACGGGCCGCCGGTACGGGCATCGTCGAAGAACGACTTCGGCACCGACAGGTACCAGACCCGATCGTGCATGTGGCTCCATTCCTGGAAGCCATCAAAGAATTTGTTGTAGTGGCTCATGGCGTGAATCTGGGTCTGCACATGGCGCAGTTCATCAATCGACTGCATCTGACAGGCCACACGCGCACCGACCCCACCGAACTGACGCCCAACGTGCGCAAAGCCCTGATATGCCTGATATTCCAGCGGTGAGACACCGGTCAGAAAGAGTTTGATGGCGTTGACGTAACGCGGGTCTGAAATGTTCAGATGGCCGTTGTTCTGCTGGAACGCATCAAAAATGGCGTAGAGTTTCTTTTCTTTCTCCGACTGATATTTCCAGTACGTGTCCATGGTCAGACGAAACGGGTCTTCCCACTTCGACCAGTCGGTGATTTTAATGCCTTCAAACTCTTCGAACGGGAAGGCTTCCTTGCGATCTTCGTAGGAAAAATCCCAGTCCAGATCCCGTGTCAGCAGCTTGTACTTGTCTTTCAGATTGAGTTTTTTTGCAGCCATGAGATGGCTCCTTGTTTTTATTCTTGAATACGTTGTGCGCGATTTGCGTTCCCACGTTCTGCGTGGAAATGCGTCAGCTATCCGGTTATCACAGAGAAACCTGGCTCAGGTTTCCCAGCTCAGTTCCAGCTTTTCATCATCTTCATCAACGTTGCCGCCCAGGGTAATCAGGTTCAGATGCAGCTCTTGCACATCCCAGTCGCGGCCCAGCTTTTCTTCCACAGTTTCACGCTTCACGATCAGGCTGCCTTCGGCTTCAATGCGCATCATGGCGGGCTGGTGGATCACCACCGCATCCGGGTTGTCTTCTTCAATGGCTTCGACGATGTAGCGGGAAACGTCGTTGTCTTGCAGGGCGATGTACACTTTGGACATGAGATAATTCCTTTCAGATTCGTGGTTCAGAAAACAGCAATTGGCTTACAGACCGGCTTTTTTCAGGCGTTTATCCAGCGCAGCCAGAGACTGATTGATGGCATCCGCGCCGCCATCTCCCCAGATGCTGTTGGCCAATGGTGCGAAGGCTTCGGCGATCACACCGCGCCATTGCTCTGTCCACTGCTGCAACAGCGCCTTGTTGTCATCCGACTCTGCCGCTGCCGTCTTCAGCACCGCATCGACCCAGCGGCTGTTGTCCTTGTGCCAGTCGCGCATGAACTCGGTCAGCATGCCGACATCCTGAGCGTCCTGCTGTTCCAGCCACTGGTCGTACTGGCGATAAATGAGGTCGTACATCACTGCGTCCATAACCACATCCTGGGCCACAAACACTTCGAACCAGTCCTCGGTCACTAACAGGCGTTCACACTGCGCCCGAATCCCTTGCCATTGCGCGGCTTCCATCCAGGCAGTTTTGGCTTCCGCCAGCGCATCACCGGAATTACCATCCAGAATCAAACCAATCCGCGACAGGTACTGGGCCACGCCCAGACGATCCATTCCGTCGTACAGCAATGCCTGGGTAATGGCCGTACCGAAGCCATAGGCCGCGCCGTACATATTGTTCAGGTTGGCGGCCTGCTCGACGTGACGCAGAGGAATCAGGTTCAGAATCAGCGACTGGCGCACCTCATCCGACAGGCGTTTGTCCAGACCACGTTTTTCAAAGAAGCTGTACTGGTTCTCGGCCAGTTCCTGCATCTTGGCGCGCTGCTGAACGTAGGTGCCGTAATAGAACTGGCGCGGATCGCGGAAGGCGTACCAGTCTTCCATCACGATGGCGGTGCGGCTTTTGTCATTCAGCAGTTTGTCGGGCTGCCACAAGGGGCGGTAATGGAAGTTCTGCTCGGCCTGAACGTCGTAGGTGGCTTCCTGATAACGCGATGCCGGCTTGTTGCCAAAGCGGCGTTCCAGGTTGGAAAACGTCTGCCTGACGGGTTCCAGATTGGCAGTCTTGATTTCAATGGTCATGGCGAATGTCCTGTGACTTATTGTTGTTGTACGAACGGCAATTCAGTGGTGCTCGCGCGCGTCATGCTGATGGTTCTCGGCCATCAGGGTGTCCTGGCCGTAACGCCATTTATCCATGTCGGCATCGATGATCTGGATCTGTTCCGGGGTCATCTCAACGACCTTGTTGGTCTTGCAAAACACCTCAAACACGGCAGGCGGCATAATGAGTTCGACGAACAGGGAGGGATCACCAATGGCAAAATCGAACTCGACGAAACGCGCGCCTTCAGGGCTGCGTACCCGGATAAAGCGACGGCTGGCATCCACAGTCACTTCGTCCTTGGCAGAAGCGGTGTGAATGACCGAAACATGACTCATGCGGGACTCCTTGATCGTTGTTGTTGCTTGATTGTTATTGTTGTGTGTCCGGCTGTTGCGACATCGAACAGCGGGAAGAGTCGGGGTTGCGTTGATCTGTCAGAAGAGAAATGGCAAGGGCTATGCCAGAGTCGGAAAACTTCGAGGGGACCAGGATCAAAAGTCAGATAACTATTTGATTTTTATCAATTTTAAAAATAAAACACTGGCACTGGAACGCCATAATAGAAACTCTGAACATCTCTGAAATACGGTCAGCCTGAGCATATGATCAGGCCAAAAATGGGAATTTAACGATTTCATCAACACCCTGATGGCATCATTTCAGGTGCTGGCCCACACCGCCTGGAGTGGCCATTTGACGCTGCCGAATCAAGCTGGGCACAATAATGAACATTCCCCAGGGCCTGAATAAACAGCAGAGAACACAGCCCTGGCACCTTGATAACAACAATAACAACATGAGTTATCACCAATGACTTCCCCACAACACAACCCCACATCCGAACCTGAAACGGAGGCACTCGCCTTCCCCAGTGCCGCTGATCTGGTGGCCCAGATCCAGTTTGATTTTGATCAGGGCAAGATCTGGTTTCAGGAACAACGCATGCTGCTGGTGCATGCCGCCGTTATGGGCGAACTGCGCAAGGGGTTGATTCACAGCCTCGGCGTTGAACGCGCCAGCAGCTTTTTGCTCCGTTTTGGCTATCAATCCGGCTGGCGTGACGCCCAAATGGCTCGCGCCCTGCGCCCTGAAATGACCGTTGCCGAAGCCTTCTTTGCCGGGCCGCAATTGCACGGCATCAAGGGCATGGTCAAGGTCAGTCCGGTGGCGTTTGAATTCGACCCGGACACCGAGCACTTTTACAGCGAATTTCTCTGGCACGGCTCATACGAAGCCGAACAACACATCGCCGAATTTGGCATCGCCACCGATCCAATTTGCTGGACATTGATTGGCTATGCCAGCGGTTACGCTACGTACTTTTGTGGCCGCCCGATTCTGTTTCGGGAGGTCAACTGCGAAGGGTGCGGCGACAGTCACTGCACCATCATAGGCAAGCCCGCCAGTGAATGGCCCGACCGTGACCGTATTGAACGCTGGCTGACGCCCGAGCCGATTGCCGATGAACTGATGTCTCTGCAACAGCAGTTAGACAGCTTGAAAGCCAGCTTCCGTAGCCATGAGCTGGTGGACGATTTCCTGTTAAATTCGGTCGGGCGCTCAGAACCGTTCAAGCAGGTGTGTCAACTGATCAAGAAAGCCAGTCAGAGTAAGGCAACGGTGCTGATTCGAGGTGAAACCGGCGTTGGTAAAGAGATCGTGGCACGCGGTTTACACGCAGCCAGTGAACGCACCGACAAGGCGTTTGTGGCCGTCAACTGCGCCTGTATTCCGCCGGATCTGATCGAGTCCGAGTTGTTTGGTGTAGAGAAAGGCGCGTATACCGGAGCAACGACGTCACGAGAAGGCCGCTTTGAGCGCGCTCACAAAGGCACAATTTTTCTGGATGAAGTGATCGAGCTGTCCCCTCGGGCACAAGCGTCTCTCTTACGGGTGTTACAGGAGTCGGAAATTGAACGCGTTGGCGGCACTCATACCCGAAAAATCGACGTGCGGGTGGTCGCTGCGACCAACGAAGATCTGGAAACCGCTGTGGCAGAAGGCCGCTTCCGGGCGGATCTGTTTTTCCGCCTGAACGTGCTGCCAGTACGTATTCCACCACTGCGGGAACGGTTCGATGACATTCCGTTGCTGGTGGATCATTTTCTGGAGAAATACTGCACCCTGTACGGCAAAAACATCACCGGGATCTCTGACAAGGCGCTGGAAGCCCTGCTGCGCTATAAATGGCCGGGCAACATCCGCGAGCTGGAAAACATGATCGAGCGCGGCGTGATTCTGGCCAACAACGGTCAGGCCATCGAGCTGCACAGCCTGTTTCCCTCCTTGTCTGAACCCTCTCATCCCCTGAACGTGATTGGCAAAGATGGCATGCTGTCACCTCTGGGAGGGCCGATGATGCGAACGGATAGCCCCACGGTGGACGTGGATCACTTGCTGGATCAGGGCATCAGTCTGGATATTCTGGAACAGGAAATGATTCAGCGTGCCATGCAGCGCAGCGACGGAAACGTCACCCACGCTGCGCGCCTTCTGGGACTTACCCGACCGGCGCTGGCGTATCGCTTGAAAAAGCTGAATATCGAATGATCAGCGCTTCATCGCCACACGGTAGCTGTGGATGGTAACGTCGCCGGAATCGGCCACGGATACTGCCCAGCTTTCCGTCAATGGCAGTTTCAGTTGTTTGGCGGGCTTGCCTTCCGGCGCGATCAGGGTGGCAATCAAAGTCAGCTCCATTTCAACCGGGTAGACGCCATCAACGGCTTCACCCACGTTCAATTGCTGAACATCGTGAACCCAACCGGCTTCAAACGTGCGAGCCGCACCACGATACCAGGTTTCAAACCCAGCGTGGCCTTCAAACGCACCTTCCGGCATCACCAGTTCCAGTGACTCGGACACACGTCCGAGAAACCAGTCGATGTTTTCCGGCATGGGCTCCATGGCCTTGAACCAGTCGGATACAAATTGCGTGATAGTCTGTTCGGTCATAAACGTCTCCTGCGGCCTTACGCGCGCATTATTGCGACACAGCATTATGCAGTATCGTGCTTTTTCTGTGTCATAAAAAGACGGCTGATCATAGGAACCCGCCTGGCCTCCGTCAAAAGGTATGAGTCATGAAAACAGCGAACCATCCCAAAATCCGCTACTGATAATCCCGTTTCTGTTGGTTATACCAACCAGCGCAGCAGCCTATGATGACCGATGCTAATAATAACAATATGGAGTATCAGGATGTCTTTCCTGCCACCCAACCGGACTATGCGCCGGTTCCTGATGCGCGCTCTGGCGCTGTTCGTTGTTCTGTCACCCCTTCCTGCTTACGCTCAGGACAGCATCAAGCTGGGGCTGAGCTACCCCAACACCGGGCGTTACAAGGCACTGGGCATTGAACAAGCTCGCGGAGCCTTGCTGGCGATTGAGGAACTGAACCAGCAAGGAGGATTGCTGGGGCAACCACTCGAAATGATCACGGCTCAGGGACGTTCTCGTGCCGACAAGGCAGCGGATACGATCAAAAATCTGGCCAACCAGGGTGCTGTGATGCTGTTTGGTGGATCGCCTGCCCCGACTGCCGCAATTGACGAAGCCTCGCACCACAAGCTGGTGTACTTCGACACCCTGACCTATTCCAGCACACTGAACACGCGTAAGAATCAAGCTACCCATGCCAATGTATTTCAGGCTTCCTACGACTCCTGGATGGCAGCCAAATCGCTGGCGTTTTATCTCAAGCAATCGATTCAGGGCAAGCGGGTGTTCTACATCACCGCCGATGCGGAATGGGGCCGTCAGACGGAAGAGAACCTCCGGCGTTTTACCGCCACCGAAGATCACAAACGCCATCCGGGCACCTACGTTAAATTCCCGCGCCCTCGCCCTAACGATCTGGAACAGGCGATACAGGCCGCTGCCGCTTCCAAAGCCGATGTGCTGGTGCTGATTCAGTACAGCGATGATCTGTCATCGGCCCTTCGCATCGCACACAACGCCGGAATCAAGGAGCGCATGAAAATCGTGGTACCCAACCTGTCGCTGGGGATTGCTCGCAGCGCCGGAGCCGACGCCATGGAAGGTGTCTATGGCACTACGCCCTGGAGCTGGCAGGTGCCGTACGTTTACAGCTTCAAAAAGGGACAGGACTTTATCGCCCAGTACGTCAAGGCCTATCAGGAGTATCCATCCTATGCCGCCGCAACGGCCTACAGCATGGTGCATGAGTTCCACCGCGCCGCGACACAGGCTGGAACCACCCAGAGCAAAGCCGTGATCAAGGCACTGGAGGGACACACCTACATTGGCGTCAAAGACCCGCAAACCTGGCGTGAGTTTGACCATCAGAATGTGCAGTCGGTGTACGTTGTGAAAGGCAAGAAACGGGAAGACGTGATCAGCAGCCAGTATCGCCAGGATTACTTTGACGTGCTGTTTGATGTATCCGGGCTAGTGGTGGCCCGATCGCAGAATGAATAGACACGATCAGGTCTCCAGCACATCCATATCCAGATAAAAACGTCGCTTGCCGTGTTGCTTCGCCCGGTACAGGGCGTGGTCGGCTCGGCGCATCAGATGAGTAAAGGTTTGACCACTGAAGGGGAAGCAGGCAACTCCAATGCTGCCAGACAGCGGAAGCAGGCGCTGCTGGTGTACTAATGGCGCGCTCAATTGCGTCAGGAGCTTGTCGGCCATCGCTCGAATGTGGTTAATCTGGCAGTCAGTCATGGCCAGCGCCACAAATTCATCACCGCCCAAACGGCCAACCAGATCAGCATCCCGGAAGCAAGCCTGTAAACGTCGGCCGGTCTCCTGCAAAACCAGATCTCCGACTTCGTGACCATACTGGTCATTGATGTATTTGAAGTTATCCAGATCGATAAAGAAGAAAGCCAGTTTCGTGCCCTGACGCTTGGCCAGTTCAATGTATTGCTCGGACTGCTGTTGGAACGAGGCACGATTCAACAGACCTGTCAGGCAATCGTAGTTGGCCTGATAGCTGAGCTGCGCTTCCAGTTGTTTGACGCGGGTAATGTCACGGCTGATACCAAACAGCCCGATAACCTCACCTTGCGGGTTACGAAGCGGGCGCTTGCTGGAACTGACCCAGCACAATTCATTCTGTTGATTGTAATACGGCTCTTCGAGCCAGGTGATGGCTTTGCCTTCCGTGATCACCGGACGCTCTTTTTCGTAATACAGCTCGGCGTGCTCTTGCGGAAAGACATCAAAATCGGTTTTTCCAATCAATTCGTGCCAGGAACGATGGCCCGTCAAATCTGCAAAGATGCGGCTGGCGTATGTGAAACGATGCTCAATGTCTTTGAAGTAGATGTAATCGGATGTATTTTCCAGAAAGAACATAAAGTGTTCTTCGGTTTTTTCCAGTTGGCGAATGCGCTCCAATTGCTCTTCTGCATTCTCTGAAACATTCATACACCCCCACTCCTTTTCCTGACAGTACACCTGAATGCCTCAAAAAATCCTTGTCAATCAAACACATCATAGTGACCTATTATGACAGGCATCATTTATTCAGAGACAGGCATCATTGTACATAAACCGAACAAAAGCTATACGGCAAAATCACCCGTATAAAAAAGCCCGCACAAGGCGGGCAAAGAGAGAGCGGTGCAGAAAAACCGGATCTAGCGACCCGTAGCTCTCAGGTTTTGCACAGTGAACTTGGAACGCGGGCTGAGTTTCGGGTCAACAATGCCCTTGAATTGACCGGTGGTGCAGTGGTTGGCCTGGATATCCACCATTGAAAACGCATCGTCCACGGAAACCCCTGTGCCCTTGTTCTGTGGCAAATGGTGATCCGGGTGCGTCTGGCCAATGGTCCAGCTCTTCCACATCGCGCCGTTACGGTCGTAGGTAATGTTGCGTGGAATCACAAACGTCTGGGCATCAATGTAGTGCTCACGACGGCTGATCGGATGGTTCGGATCTTTCGGTTCCGACCACAGCACGTAGGTCTTGCGCAACTGCCAGGTCACTTCCGGGAAGCAACCGCCCTTGCCACCAAACGCCACGACCTGATAGCCATCGTCGTCTTTGTGAGTCTTGGTATCGAGCTGCATGTCATTGTGGTTGTACATCGGCGACAGCATCCACTTGGTGCTTTTGTACGTCCACTTCATGTCCATGATACGGCCGTTATAGCCCTCAAAATCCTCAATCATAATATCCGTGCCGAGGAACGCATCCGCCGACTGGCCGGATGACAAACGGCGTACCCGGCGCTGGAAACCCAGATACAAATAGGCGTTATCCAGTTTCTGATCGTCTTCAAAACGCTGAATCAGGAGCTGGGTGTTTTTAACGTCAAACGGTTCCAGTACCTGAACGTAAATCCCCCGGAACAGCTCCGACGGATTCGGCGTAATTTCCGGGTACGGAGCCTGGGACGTACGGTGAGTGAAGTTCAGAAAGTGGAAGTTCATCTTGAACTGACGCTCCTCCTTGCCGCTTTTCATGTCCTTCATCGTCCAGTAGAACGGCGAAATGGCCGCTGAGTCACCCCAGTTGTAGCCGTATTTGTAGTTCCAGGCCAGCTTCTCACCCGCTCGGGAGTCGTCCAGCGACGGCTCCTGAGGGAACGGACGCCCAGCCACCGAGCCGGTGATCTTGCCCGGCTGGTCGCCCAGTGCCACACCACCAGAGTACTTGCGAGTGGCATCGACATAGGAAGGGTGCAGATCAAACGAGGTCGTTTCACCCACGGTAATCTCATAATCGCCGTTCTTGATAAAGCGATACATAGCCGGGTCGAGGTATTCCATCACCGCGTCCACATTGCCCTGATTGATCACCATACCGGGCTGGATCGCATCGACCTGTGGCCCACCGGATTTATATGGGTGGAACGATTGCTGAATCACGGATTCAGGCACAGCGGCCTGAGTCGCTACAGCCGAACCCAACAGCGCCAGTGCGCCAAGCGTTGTGGTTAATTTCATGGTTGATTTCCTCTGCATCATGATGGGCTCAGAACCCGTAACGGATGGTTAACTGGACTTCGTCTTCCTGATTGGCAACACCAATCGGGCCGTTGGCAAAGCGAGCCAATGGCTCCCACTGCGGCACTCCGGCTTCGCCTGCCAAAGCACTGGCTGACCAGCCAAACTTCTTCTTGCCGCCGTCCTTGATATTGAAGCCAAAGTTGACCGACCAGTGGTTATCTGCCTGATAAGAAACGCTCGGGGCATACACGGTCGCTGCCGCCTTGGAATCGTGGGCAATGATGACCTGGGGGCTAAGGCGGTTGTTCATGTAGAAGCCCTTGAACAACAGCGTGCCGGTGATGTTGTCTTTGGCGTCCGGCATGTCATCTTCGTGATCCATGATCTGCTGGCCAAACAACTGCGCCGAAATCAGGAACGCACTGTAGGTGCCCAGTGCCGGAATGATCAGATTCTTGTCCAGGCCCAGCACGTAGCGGGTGACGTCGGTTTCCTTGTAACCGTTCAGATCACGCGCGAACTCCTCGCCCTGGGTGTAAGTTGCTTCCAGACGCCAGGTGGCATCGGTGCCCATGTGGTAATAATCGATCGAGCCGCCGAACAGATTGACCCGAGGAAAGTGAATATCAAACAAACCATCGCCTGCCGGTGTAGCCGGATTCGGGCCGCGCCAGTGGATGGATGGCAACTGCTGGAAATACCGCAGTGCATTCACCGAGAAGGTGGCGTCGCCGTACACGCCTTCCCACTTCAGACCACCCTGGGTGTTTTGCAGTGACCATTCCGGCAATTCCACATCGTGAATCACCGGAATATTGCCCCCCGGCGTTTGCAGATAGGCTGAGAAGAAACAGCCTGCATCCAGAATCCGGTAAGGCTCGCCACAGGTGCCGAGGTTATTGGGCCGGAACTTGTCGAAGTTCCACACCACCTGCAGGTTCATATCGTCAAAGACGGAGTTCGCCCCCATGCGCCATTCCGCCGACAGCATCCATTGGGGAATACGAATGTCTTCCAGCTCGTCGTAAATATTGTGGCGCGAGTAATCCACCGGATTGATCACATCCAGCACCCGGAACAGGTCGGTACGGCCCCAGATAATCTGCTGCTTACCCAAGCGCACGGTGAGCTGGTCGTCGCCGATGTCTGTAGTGGCATCAATGTAGAGTTCGCGGATGAAGTCCATCTGGTCGTTGAAGTCGGAATAGCGCAGATCATCGGCATCGTGATCCATATAGCCATCCAGATTGCGACACAACAGCGGATCGTTTTCACACGGCACCGACACGCCCGGTGACAGCAGCAAGCTGGAAGCACCGCCGTTTTCATGCCAGTTTTCACCGAGGTATTCATGGCGAGCGTCCTTGCCAAATTCCTTGTCGTTGAGGTCGTACACACCGTCGTAGGTGGCACGAATCACCCCGTTCAGGCTGACACCGTACCAGCGTCCCGTGGTTTCAATCGGCTTGAGAAACTCCGCCTGCACGGTGTTGCGGAATTTCGACAACCCCACGCCATCGCGGTGGTAAGTTGCGTTCTCGGCAAAACCGCTCCATTGGGTTTCAGCGCTGTTGGCACTCAGCGGCATAACCGCAGCGACCACAGCAGCAGCCACCAGCGACCGCTTCAGACTCGTCATATCGGGCATTAGATACCTCCGGTTTTATTGTTATTGTGAGAATCCCGCCAGCCACGCCTGCGCGAACTCTCGCCCCGGCAACGCTTGCACGCCACCGGGGTTCACTGCACAGCAACGTGAATCAGGAATGAATCACGCCGTCGTCGTCTTCGTAGGCTTTACAGATGAATCCGGGTTTGAAGGCCAGCACCCAGCTCGGCACCAGCAACATGGCGGCGGCACCGTTCAGCACCACCATCACAATCAGCAGCAGCGCGGCATCGGCCTGGAAGCGCAGATCGGACAGCAGCACCCACATCACGATGCCCGCGATCAGGGTGATGGCCGTAAAGGACACCGCCAGGCCAGTGGTACGAATGGCTTCACGCACGGAATGGCTGAGATCACCGCTGATCACCATCTCGCTGCGAATGCGATCCATCATGTAAATGGAGTAGTCGATGCCGACCCCGACACCCACCGCGATAATCGGCACGGTGTTGATGTTGATGCCCATACCAGTCACGCCCATGTAGGCGTACGTCAGCGTGGTGGCGAACAGCATCGCCATGAACATCATGGTTCCGGCCATCATCGACTGGTAAAAGAACATCACCATGGCGAAGATCAGCACGAACACCAGCGGCAGTACCCAGAGATTGGTTTCGTAGGCGGCTTCGTTCATCGCCGCTGTGACGCCGATGGTGCCGCCCGCCAGGCGAATGGTCAGGCCGTCAACGTCGTTGCCGTGTTCGGTGATCCACTGTTTGGCGGTGTGAATGGCCCGGCGAATGGTCTCGCCCTGATGATCCTTGTAATAGAACACCAGGTTGGCAATGCGCTCGTCGGTATCGACGAACTCGTTCAGCGCGCCGGGGATCGGATTCGACATCATGTAGGTGTACATCAGGCCACCGACGTAACGGCCATCGTCGGGGATTTGCAGCCAGCGTGGGTCGTCGCTGTGCAGCAGGCGATTCACCTGCATGACCAGATCCGGGATGCCCTTGGCCCCGCCCACTTCCGGGTCAAGCAACATATGACGTTCCAGATCAGCCAACGCCAGCAGCACTTCCGGGCGTTTGATGCCGCCTTTCTCTGCTGCTTCCGCGACGATGTACAACTCTTCCGAGCCAGGGAAACTGTCATTAACAGCCTTGGACGAGAGGTTGTAGTCGTGATGCTGGTACAGAATCGGGCTGCCCGGTTCCGACTCGCCAATCACTACCGTGGAAGCGGCGTACCAGCCACCGACCAGCAGCAAACCGGCCAGCAGCAGTGCCCGGCGAGCGGTCTTTTCGTCACTGATCAGATCGGCGCAGATGTAGCCAACGTTGCGGAACAGGTTGTGCTGCACCTTGGTGTTGCGTGGACGTGGCAGAATCGCCAGCAACAGCGGCACCGCCAGCAGCACCGTGATGATGATGCTCAGCGCCCACAGCGAGGCGTAATGCGCCAGCTTGGTGTTCAGCGGAATGGAGCCAATGGCGATCAGCAACAGGCCAATGGCATCAGAGACCACGCCCAATGAACCGGGACGGAACAGGCTTTCAAAGGTACGCGAGGCCGCCTGAGCGTGGTTGTCCTTGCGGGTCTGATGGGCTTTTTCGCAGCCGTCTTCGGCCTCATGGACGGCGGTTTCATCGTCCAGTGCGTTAATTTCCAGATAGTAGCGCTCCACGATCTGAATGCCGTGGGACATCGCCCGTGCCGAGATCAGAAACGGAATCACCAGCCCCAGCGGGTCGATGTTGTAGCCAAACAGGGAAATAATGCCAATGCCCCAGATTGACGACACAATCACGCCGCCCAAAGGCACCAGCACACCGTACATTTTGCGGAAATAAAACAGCAGCAACGACACCATGATCAGCGCCGTGAACAGGAAGATCTCGATGATCTGATCCAGATACTGGTAAGCCCAGCCCACCAGCATTGGCTGACCCGTCACGTGAATGCGGATGCTGTCGTCGCCTTCGACCTGACGCATTTTCTGAATTTCAGTGAAGGTTTTCTCGTAGTCCAGCTCGCCTTCGATCAGTTGCGCCTTGATCAACGCCATACTCATGTCCGGGCTGACCAGCGGGCCATACACACGCGGGTCGGCCATGATGGACTCTTTCATGGCGGCCAGTCCGGCATCGGACAAATCATCGCCCTGCGGATCGTAGTAAGACCGGGAATTGACGTTGCCTTCCGGCGTCATCCAGACCTTGCGCGAATTACGATGGGTGACGCTGGCCACGAGGTTGTGGTTCACCCCCGGCAGGCTGTCCACCGCCAGGGTGACACGATGGATTTTCTCCAGCGTTTCATTGCTGAAGATATCGCCATCTTTGGCTTCCACTCCGACCACAATGACGTTGGCCCCGCCAAAGCTTTCCTTGATGCTGTTGTGCAACTCAATGTACGGATGCGTTTGCGGCAACAGATCGGCAAAGTCGGAGTACATCCGTACCGCCGGTATCTGGGCGGCAAAAAACAGAGTGATGGCCAGAATCACACTCAGAATGGCCTTGGGATGACGGAACACCGCCATTTCCAGACTGTGCAAAAAGTGCGTCGCCTTGTGCGACTCCACCGAATGCTTATCGATGTTGGATTGATCCATGCTGACTCCCGATAACGCTAGTGTTCAGCCAGATGCTGAGAAGAAGATGGGGACAATGCCTGCTGTGCCTGTCCGAGATTCACGCTGTGGATGGCACCGCCGCCTCCGACCAGAATCAGATGGCCGTTGACTTCCACGCCATCGCGCAAGAAGAACGGGGCCGGAGATACGGTCTGGGGTTGCCACTGGCCGTCGCGGTACAGCAACAAATGCGAGTGATCGCCCACCGCAAACAGGCTGGCGTTGCCCGGCCCGCCCGGTAAGTCGGCGATGCCGTAAATCGGCGCATCGGTGCCGGTGGTTTGTGCCTGCCAGCTCTGGCCACCGTCACGGGTGTGCAACACATTGCCGCCCAGGCCCGTGACCCAGCCTTCATTCACATCCTGGAACCATGCGCTTTGCGGATAAAAGTCGTTCGGAATGGGATTAATTGGCTGCCACTGCTGACCGCCATCCGTAGTGCGCAGCACCATGCCGAACTCGCCGACGGCCACGCCGTTCTGAGCATCAACAAAGTGGATGTCCGTGAACATGGCGTCCTGATCCAGCGACTGGGTAGCCCAGCTCACCGCGCCATCGGTACTGCTCATCAGGGTGCTGAAGCTGCCGCCGAGCCAGAGCGTGTTGTCTGGCGTACACGCCAGTGTCAGCAGGTTTTCCATGCTCTCGACCGGGTGCGATGCCCAGTTTTGTCCGGCAGCATCCGAGACCCACACGGTGCGGTTCATGGCCAGTGCCACAAACCGCTGATCCGGGCAGGACTCGACGTCCACAAACGACGCCGCTCCGTCTACTTCCAGACGTTGCCAGTTAGGTTGCGGGCTGGCCGCTGCCGTCAGAATCAGTCCGTGTGCGCCCACCGCCACCAGATGGGTGTCGTTACGGGCGATGGACTGCAATTGATCGGTACGACGCACCGGCTTGGACAGTTCCTGCTGCACACCCGCCAAATCGAGGCGGGCTTCACAGCCCATCAAGGCCAGAGCAACGGACACACAGAGTCCGCTTTTGCCAAGCGATATAGGGTTCATGGTGATTTCATCTTGTTATTTTTATTGTGTGTTTTATGACGGATATAAAAACCGGATTCATAAAACCCCTGCCATTGGCTGCACTTCAATACAGCAAAGCATGTTATTTTATTGCGCTATTCAGCCTGTATTCAGAATCTGAATTGACTATTCAAAACCATATAAGAACAAAGTTTCCCGGATATTTATTTACCCAGCTTTTTGGCCGACTGACCGCCAATACCAAAATGCTGTTTGGGCATTTCGGTAATCATCACGCGCACCGCTTGTTCCGGGGCATCCAGCGCCTTGACGGCAGCCTGGGTTAATTCATGAATCAAATTTTCCTTTTGTTCATCACTGCGGCCTTCCATGATATGAACCTGAATAACCGGCATATCAACCTCCTGATGGAATGGTTATAAAATACTCAGACAAAACGGGCGCTGATTGAACCCAGATCCTGATAACGGATATTGATACTGTCGCCTTTATTCACGGTAACAGCGGCGGTAATACCACCGGTCATAACAAAGCTGCCTGCGGGTAATATTTCACCGCGCTCACTCAGCATATTCACCAGCTTGGCAACCGATGCGGCAGGATGCCCCAGTACCGCAGCTCCGGCACCGTTGGCGACCACTTCACCGTTGATTTCCATCACCACGCCGAGGTTTTTCAAATCCACATTGTCGAGGCGCTGCATCTTGCCGCCGGTAATAAAACGGGTGGAGCTGGAGTTATCGGCAATCACACTTTTGAGATCAAACTTGAAGTCCTTGTAACGGGAGTCGATCACTTCCACCGCCGGTACGATAAAATCGGTCGCGGTCAGTACGTCACCGATATGGCAGCCAGGGCCTTGCAGGTCAGCCTTGGTGACAAAGGCAATTTCGGCTTCGATTTTCGGATGAATCAGCTCATCACACTTGACCTCACCGCCATCCGGCACCGAGAAATAATCCGCCAGAAAACCGTAACACGGGTCTTCAACGCCCATCTGAGCCATTTTTGCCCAACTGGTCAGGCCCATTTTCATGCCCACGATTTTGTGGCCACGGGCCTCCTTGCGACGACGGATTTCCCACTGGATGTCAAACGCATCGCGGTAGGTCATGTCCGGGTAGTCGTCAGTGATCTTGATGATTTCGTGAGCGTTCAGCTCTGCACTTTCTACGTGCTCTGCCAGACCTTCGATCTGGTCTCTGGTGAGGTTGTTGGTCATAGTCTTTTCCAGATTTCAGTGAGGCTCCCACGCAGGAGCATGAGAGCCAAAGGCATATTGATGTTGCTCCCACGCGCCCGTGAGAGAGCAAACCGGATTAAATCTTTCCAGCCGCCTTGGCCATGGTCAGCGCCAGATCTTCGATCATGTCTTCCTGACCGCCGACGGTGCCGCGACGTCCCAGCTCCACCAGAATGTCACGTGCCTGAATGCCGTATTTGGCTTCCGCTCGCTTGGCGAACAACAGGAAGGAGGAGTACACCCCGGCGTAGCCCAGCGTCAGCGCATCACGATCCAGACGGATCGGGTGATCCATCATCGGCACCACCAGATCTTCGGCGACGTCCATGATCTTGTAGAGGTCAATGCCGGTTTGAACGCCCATTCGATCCAGCACCGCGCAGAACACTTCCAGCGGCGTATTACCTGCCCCGGCACCCAGACCCGCAACGGAGCCGTCGATACGGGAACACCCGGCTTCAATCGCCGCCAGCGAATTGGCAATGCCCATGCCGAGGTTGTGATGGCCGTGGAAACCAATCTCGACATCCGCTGGCAGTTCAGCCCGCAACAAGCCCAGTTTTTCAGTAACTTCATCCGGCAACATGTAACCGGCGGAATCGGTGCAGTAGATGCAGTTGGCACCGTAGCTGACCATCAGTTTGGCCTGCTCCAGAATTTTCTCAGCGCTGACCATGTGCGCCATCATCAGGAAGCCCACGGTGTCCATGCCCATCTTGGCGGCCATGCCAATGTGCTGGCCGGAGACATCCGCTTCGGTGCAGTGAGTGGCCACACGAATGGTGTTTACGCCCAGGTCTTTGGCCATTTTCAGGTGATCAACCGTGCCGATACCGGGCAGCAGTAACGCCGAGACTTTGGCCTGCTTCATCTTCGGAATCACCGCGCTGAGGTATTCCTCATCGCTGTGCGCCGGAAAGCCGTAGTTCACGGAAGCACCGCCCAGGCCATCGCCGTGAGTGACTTCGATCATTGGCATACCGGCTTCGTCCATCGCCGTTGCAATGGCGACCATTTCATCAACGCTGATCTGGTGACGCTTGGCGTGCATGCCGTCACGCAAGCTCATGTCATGAAGCACAATGCTCTTACCGTTCAAGTTCATTCTGATGCTCCTCTTTATTGGCCACGTGATGGCAAGCTGATCTCGCCGTTGGCTATTTCTTCGGCAAACATTTCAGCCGTGCGCAAACCGGCAGCGGTCATGATGTCGAGATTACCGGCGTATTTCGGCAGGAAGTCGCCCAGACCCTCGACCTCCATGAATACCGTCACACGATTGCCCTCGAAAATCGGGCCATTGACCAGACGATAGCCCGGCACGTATTTCTGCACTTCCATCACCATCTGATGCACCGATTCAGTAATGGCGTCGCGGTTGGGTTCGGATTCGGTCAGGCAGTGGATGGTGTCGCGCATGATCAGCGGTGGTTCCGCCGGATTGATGATGATGATCGCCTTGCCTTTCTTGGCACCACCGACCTTCTCAACCGCGCCGGAAGTGGTACGGGTAAATTCGTCGATGTTCACGCGGGTGCCCGGCCCCACAGAACGTGAGGACACGGTGGCGACGATTTCGCCGTAATCGACCGGCTGAACGCGGGACACAGCCGCCACCATCGGGATGGTTGCCTGGCCACCACAGGTCACCATGTTGACGTTCATTTCAAGGTTCTTGGCATGCGCTTCCAGATTGACTGGCGGCACACAGAACGGGCCGATAGCGGCAGGCGTCAGGTCAACCATGATCACACCCAGCTCGTTCAGCTTGCGGCTGTTTTCGGCGTGAACGTAGGCCGACGTGGCGTCGAATGCCACGCGAATATCGTCTTCAATCACGTGGGGCAACAGGCCATCAACACCGGTTGCACAGGTTTTGATGCCCATTTCTGCCGCACGCTTGAGGCCTTCGGATTCCGGGTCGATGCCGACCATCCAGGCCGGTTCGATCCACTCGGAGCGCTGCATTTTCATCAGCAAATCGGTGCCGATATTACCCGGGCCAATGATGGCCGCTTTTAATTTCTTGCTCATGCTTTTCCCCTGTCTGAGAGATACGGTTCAGGTAAAACGCACCGAAGCGGAGCCGATGCCGCCGATGGATACGGTCATGAAATCGCCAGCTTGTACCGGCTCCAGAGGCACCAATGAACCCGACAGAATCACTTCACCGGCCTTCAATGGAATGCCAAACTGACCCAGCGTGTTGGCCAGCCAGGTGACGCAATTCACCGGGCTGCCCAGTGCCGCTGCGCCCGCGCCTGTGCTGATGATGGAGCCGTTCTTTTCCACCACCATGCCGCAGGTCGCCAGATCCACCTGACTCGGCGACACGGCGTTGTCGCCCAGTACAAACAGACCGCAGGAAGCGTTATCCGCCACCGTGTCCTGAATCTTGATGTTCCAGTCTTCAATGCGGGAATCGACGATCTCGAAGCACGGCATCACACACTCGGTGGCGGCCAGTACGTCGGCATTGGTAACACCCGGCCCCATCAGATCTTTCTTGAGGATGAAAGCGATTTCACCTTCAGCGCGAGGCTGAATCAGTTGCTCGCTGATGGGCATTTCTTCGCCCTGGTTGAACACCATGTTGTCGGTCAGGTAGCCGAAATCCGGCTGGTGAACGTTCAACATGTTCTGCACGGCCTTGGAGGTCACACCGATCTTTTTGCCGATGATCTTTTCACCCGCTTCGACCCGGCGCTCCACCATCCGCAACGAGATGTGGTAGGCATCGTTGATGCTGATGTCCGGGAAGCGCTCGGTAAACGGGCGCAAGGTGGTGCGATTGGTCAGCGCGTTATACAGCTCGTCCCCGCACTGCTGGATTTGTTCCTGATTCATGTCCGGTGTCTCCGGTTTGTTGTTCTGTGCGTTCCCACGCTGAGCACGGGAACCGTTGTCGCAGCGTCAGAGCTTCACGCAGATATTCTTCAGCTCGGTATAAAACTCCAGCCCGTGAACACCGCCTTCACGGCCAATTCCCGAGGACTTGGCACCACCAAACGCGGTGCGCAGATCACGCAGGAACCAGGAGTTCACCCACACCAGACCGGCTTCCATTTGCTCGGCCACACGCACGGCCTGAGCACTGTTTTCCGTCCAGATTGCTGCCGCGAGGCCATAGTCGGTATCGTTGGCCAGTTCGATGACTTCGTCTTCCGAATCAAATGGGCGGATGTGGCAGCAAGGGCCGAAGATTTCTTCCTTGATCACGCGAGCATCGTCCGGCAGGCCCGTCCAGATAGTGGGTTCAATCCAGGCTCCGGCGTTGAGTTCGTCACTGCCCATGTCCGGGACACCACCGCCGATTTCCACCGTTGCACCCTCTTCCACCGCCAGACGGTAATAAGAGGCCACTTTTTCCCGGTGCTCCTGAGAAACCAGCGGGCCAAAGTTGGCATCGGCATCTTCCGGGCGACCCAGCTTCAGCTTGGCCACTTCTTCTTTCATGCGGGCCAGAAATTGTTCATAAACACCGCGCTGGACGTACACCCGTTCGGTGCCCAGACACACCTGACCGCAGTTCACAAAGGCCGAACGCATGGTGCCTTCGACGGCTTTTTCGATATCGCAGTCGTCAAACACGATGCCCGGATTCTTGCCACCGCATTCCAGTGAAATATTGCGCAGGCCACAGGCGGCCGCTTTCATGATGATTTCGCCGGTACGGGTTTCGCCGGTAAAGGTGATGGCGTCCACGTCTTTGTGTTCGGTCAGGAAGGCTCCGGCGGAATCTGGGCCAAAGCCGTGAACCACGTTGAACACGCCGTCCGGGACGCCACATTCGTTCATGACTTCGCCCAGCAAGGTGGTGGTGGCCGGGGTTTCTTCGGAAGGCTTGACCACCACGGTGTTACCACAGGCCAGCGCCGGGCCGACTTTCCAGGTCATCAGCAGCAAGGGCAGGTTCCAGGGCGAGATCACCGCAATCACGCCTTTCGGGGTGCGATGGCCCATGTTCACAGCCCCTTTGCCATCCGGGGTATCCAGTCGGAACGATTCCGTTGGATGATTTGCCATGGTTTCGGAAAAGGCTTTGAAGTTCGCAGCACCGCGAGGAATATCAATATGGCTGGCAATGTGACGCGGCTTGCCGGTATCACGGCATTCGGCTTCCAGAAATTCATCAAAGCGTTCGTTGATGCGAGCGGCCACCTTGTTCAGCAAATGCGTTCGCTGCGCCTGGGTCATTTTTTTCCAGGGGCCTTTAAGAGCTTTTTTGGCCGCCTGAACCGCGCTGTCCACTTCGGCCTGACCGGCTTCGTGAACCATACCAATCAGGCTGTTATCCACCGGGCAACGATTCTCAAATTGTTTGCCACTGGCGGATGCCACGTATTTACCGTTAATAAAGTGTTTGAATTCTTTCATCGTCATTTCCTGATCACTGGCGCAAAAATCCGCTTGCGATTCATTAACCAATCGCCAGATATGCCTGTTTTTATATGCCGAATCTATGCGTATACAATGCGGCACCAAGGTAATCTGATATTCAACGTATGCCGTTGTTTTTTATTATTTCTGATACCAGTATAGGCGTATCAATCGGCCTGAAAACCGACAAAAATGAGATATACACATCCCGCATTCGGGATCATGATGCGACCTTCAAATACGGCTGATCGGCTCGCCTGTCTACGACAAAATCAATGAACGCACGGGTCTTGAGTGGCATATTTTCGCGGTGTGGATAGACAATATTGACCTGCCGCTCCTGAATCTTCCAGCCACTCAGCAAAGGCACCAACGCCCCGCTTTCAAAGCCCCGGCGGGCGATGTAGGCCGGTATGCAAGAGGCTCCGATGCCCTGCCTGACAGCATCCACCGCGAACTGGATTTCGTCAGTGCGCAAATAGGGTTTGGGCACCATGGTTTCAGAATCCCCATTGGCCGAATGGAAGCGCCAGACCGGCATGCGCTTTAACACCACCAGCGGCAATTCACCCAACTCAGACGGCGTTTTTGGCATGGTATGACTGGCAATAAATTCTGGCGAGGCGCATAACACGCTGCCGGAGCGAAATAATGGTCGGGATACCCAGTCGTTTAATGTCACGTCACCGAGCCGAAAAGCAATATCAATGCTGTTTTTAACCAAATCCACGTTTTCATTGGTTAAAAAAGTTTCTACCGTAATACGCGGGTTTTGCTGCATAAATTCAAACACCCACTGTTTGACGTAATAATGCCCCAGGCTGACCGGCGCGGTAATTTTAATATCACCGGATAATGACGACAGCTCGCTATTCACGTCTTCAAGGCGAGACTCCAGATCCGACACCGTGGACGAGACACTCTGATAGAAACGCTGGCCGGATTCCGTCAGGCCAAACTTTTTGGCACTGCGATGGATCAGCTTGTAACCCAGATCTTTCTCGAATGCCTGAATGCGGCGACTGAGTGTCGATGTCGGCACATTCAGGTAATTCGAGGCGGCAACAATGCTGCCCTTTTCCACCACTTTGACGAAAAAATACAGATCCTGATAATTCATGTCTGACCTCACAGCCCGTTTTCGAGAACACAAGTTCCCATCTGTTTATTGTTATTCTGATAGCCGTACCGCCGCGTTTTTCTCTAGGCTATTGCGACCTACCCAACTCAGGAGTCGCTGATGCCACCGGTCAACCCACCGTTATCCCGCCCTGCCGCCACCGCTCCCATCCATCACACCGGCTCGCCGGACGAAGCCGTGACCGTGGTGGTTTCCCGCCGGGTGATTCCAGGCCGGGAAGCCGAGTTTGAACAGCTCAGCAGCGCCATGACTGAGGCCGCGATTGGCTTTCCCGGTTATCTGGGAGCAACCATGTTCCGCCCGGTCACCCGCGATGACCCGGAGTACCGGATCATCTTCAAGTTTGCGTCCGCAGAGCATCTCCGGCACTGGGAGCAGTCCGATGCCCGCACGTCGCGGCTGGAGGACATCGAGCGTTTGCTGTCATCACCCACTCAGCGCGAGGTGACGTATGGCATCGCGCACTGGTTTGAACTTCCCGAACAACCGGTTAAAACGCCGCCGCCCAAATACAAGATGACGATTGTGAGCTGGATGGCGCTGTATCCCATCGTCACCGCCGTTTTCTGGCTCTTTGGCGAGCAACTGGCGTTGTTGCCGTTGATGTTGCGCACTTTGCTGGTAACGGCGGTGGTGATGGTGTTGATGTCGTACGTGGCCATGCCGCGCATGACACGCTGGTTTCATCGCTGGTTGTTTGGCTCCTGAGCCTGGCTCCCGCTGTATCTTTCTGGTGTATTACGCTGCGCTAATACACCCTACGGCAGCACTGCTTTTTCTTCTGGCTCCCACGCTCCTGCGTGGTAGCCCCACACCTTCAAACCCGCATTCCCACGCGGGAGCGTGGGAATGAGGCAGAGCAAAAACCCAATCAACTAACAACCGTTAGGAATCGTTCATTCAAGACACGATCATGGTAGAAAATCGCTTTGCCCAGCGTGTCTGCTGTCCAGGTGACAGGCTCATGATCCGGGTAGTGATAATCGCCACCAGCAAAGACTTCGCTGCGATTGCCGGACGGGTCAAAGAAGTAAATCGTCTGGCCATGAGTCAGGCCGTGACGGGTTGGGCCGATATCAATCGGTGTGTCGGTCATGGAAATCAGGTCAGCGGCCTTGAGCACATCGTTCCAGGTTTCCAACAGGAAGGACGCGTGGTGCAGCTTGCCCGGCTCCGGGTGCTCGATAAAGGCGACGTCGTGTGCCTTGATACTGGTGGTCATAAAGGCCGCCAAACGCACATCGCCGTCCATCACTTGCTCGGCCAGATCAAAGCCCAGCACGTCGCGGAACAGATCCATGGTGCCGTTGATGTTCGGCCCGTACAGCAGGCAGTGGTCAAAACGGGTGGCGCGCATGCCGCCCAGTTCACGCGGCCAGGCTTCCGGGTTCACGTTGCCACCCACGCCCCATTTGCCGGTCTGTTCCTTGGTGGCGTAGATCTCGAACAGGTGTCCAGTCGGGGAATCAAAACGCACCCGGCGGCCACAGCCGTTCAGTTCATCAGCCGGAATGTCTTCCACGGTCTGACCGTAGTCGACCAGCTTCTGACGCAGGGTATCGAGCACATCTTCCGAGGTGCATTTGTAGCCAACAAAATCCATACCGGCGGTATCGGTTTCGCGCAGCACCACCGAGAACTTGTCGACTTCCGTCCAGCCTTTGAGGTAGACACGGCCCTCGTCGTCACGGTCAACTTCAATCAGCCCCAGCAGATCACGGTAGTGAGCCAGTGCTTCTTCCATATCCAGTACGCGTAGCTGGATGTGTCCGGGTCGCATTACACCGTATTTCATAGTGTTTTCCTGTTTGTAGTTATCATTGTTAGAAGGTTATGAAGCGGGTATCGCCCAATGCCAGACCGGGCCACCGGCCCCGTTACTCAGGCGGTGAACTCACCGTCGGTTGAACCACGGGATGCAACTCGGGTGGTTCGGGTAATAGCCGAAGATCACTGCGGGCAAAGATGCGGCACGCCAACACCAGCCCTTGTTCCTGATCACCGGGATGGATATGCGCTTTGCTCATGCGTTTGGCGAAGAACTCGCCTTCCAGCACTCGCACCCGGCAGCGCCCACAACCACCACCACGACAACCGACTTCGATAGCCGCCTGCCCCGTGGCTTCCATCGCCACCAGCAGGCTCTTGTCTTCTGCCGCCATAAAGCGGATGTCCGTCGCGTCGATCCATACCTGATGCTTCTGGGGCGGAGGGTTAATACGTGCTGTCTGGCTATTATTGTTATTCATGCCTGGTGTGCTCATGGTGATTCGGCAAAGCAATCGAACGTGAGTTAGATAACGTTGATTGCATCTCCCAGCTATGGAGCAATGCACATGCCAGCACCCGAATCTGCACACAGAAAAAAACAACTGAAAACACAACCTGTTGATAATTAAGGATTTTTTAACATCCCAAAAGCAGGACTCACAAACCAAAGCCCAAATATGGGATCTTTAAATCCCACTCAACAGTTACCAAAAAATCAACGGCCCAGATTCAATTGACGATATGATGAAATTCATCAAGCCTGTCGGAACGGCAGGCAGACATAACAAAAACAACAAGAAGCCACCGCCATGACGTTGATGAACGCAGCGCTCAAAAACCGAACCCCAATGGCCATTCCCAGTTGCGATGACCTCGTTCGGGAGATTCGTTTCGACCCTGAAAACGGGCAAATCTGGATGCACGAAGCACGCATGCTTCTGGTTCACGCCAGCGTTTTTGGCCAACTGCGCAAGGAGCTGATCGAATCACTGGGATGGGAACGCGCCAAAGGCGTACTGATGCGTTTTGGCTACGCCGCCGGGCGACAAGACGCCGAAATGGCCAAGCGCCTGCGACCGGAACTCGACACCCACGATTCCTTTGTGGTCGGGCCGCAACTGCACAAACTCGAAGGCATGGTCAACGTCACGCCCATCAAGCTGGAATTCAATCTCGACGATGGCAGCTACTACGGCGAATTTGACTGGCACCATTCCTGGGAAGCCGAACGTCACCTTGCCGAACACGGCCCCAGCGAAGACCCGGTGTGCTGGACACTGCTGGGATACGCCAGCGGCTACACCAGCTACTACATGGGCCGCCAGATTCTGTTCAAGGAAACCCGCTGCTGCGCCAGTGGCCACAGCCACTGCACCAACATTGGCCGCCCGGCCAGTGAGTGGGAAGACCGCGAGGAACTGGAGCGCTACCTCAAGCCCGACCCGGTGATTAACGAGCTGGAATTACTGCGCGGTCAGTACGACCAACTCAAAAGCTGTCTGGAAACCCGGCGCGCCGAAGCCCATTCTCCATTCTCCAGCGTTGGCCAGTCCAAAGCCTTTAAAGACGCCTGCAACATGATTGCCAAGGCGGCCAGCAGCAAGGTCACGATTTTACTGTTGGGGGAAACCGGCGTCGGCAAGGAAGTGCAGGCCCGCAATATTCACCACGCCAGCGACCGCGCCGAACAGCCTTTTGTGGCGGTCAACTGCGCCTGCATTCCCCCTGACCTGATTGAAGCCGAGCTGTTCGGGGTCGAAAAAGGCGCGTTTACCGGCGCGCATGCCGCACGGGAAGGCAAGTTTGAACGTGCCCACAACGGCACTCTGTTTCTGGATGAAGTGATCGAACTGACACCGCGCGCCCAGGCCACGCTCTTACGGGTGTTACAGGAAGGCGAACTGGAGCGGGTTGGCGACACCCGCACCCGCAAGATTGATGTGCGTGTGGTCGCGGCCACCAATGAAGACCTCGAACAGGCGGTCAAAGAAGGGCGCTTCCGGGCGGATCTGTTCTTCCGCCTCAGTGTCTTTCCGGTACGCATTCCGCCGCTGCGCGAACGGGCGGAAGATATTCCGCTGCTGGTCGAGCACTTCCTCACCAAGTATCAGAAGGAATACAAGAAACGGACACTGGGCCTGACCGACAAGGCCATGTCGATGCTGACGGCCTACACCTGGCCGGGCAATGTCCGCGAGCTGGAAAACATGATTGAGCGCGGCGTGATTCTGACGGAAAATAACCGCGCGATTGAAATCGAAAGCTTCTTCCCTTCCCTGACCGAACCGACTCACCCGCTGAATATCATCAACCACAAGGGCGAGATTGAGCCGGAAATCCCCGACCTGAAACTCAACGACGAACAACTCGCCGCCCGGATTATCGAAAACGGCGTGCCGCTCGACCAACTGGAAAAACTGCTGCTGGAAAAGGCACTGCGACAAGCCAACCACGTGGTGTCCGGGGCCGCCCGCCTGCTGGGCATCACACGCCCGGCGATGGCGTATCGGATGAAGAAAATCGGCCTTGGGTAAGGCCGTTGCGTTCCCACGCAGGAGCGTGGGAACGAGAGTAAATCTGACACCGCTTTATCTGGCTCCCACGCTCCCGCGTACTATCTCGTTTCTATCTGGCTCCCACGCTCCCGCGTGGTAGCCGTGCACTTCCCTGATTTAATCCGACACAACTTTCTTTTTGCGCCGTGTGGTGGCCCGCTTCTTCGGCTTCTGCGCCGCTCGCTCTTCTTTGATTCGCGCCAGCAAGGCTTCCGCACTGTTTTCGCCGCTGATTAGCTCCGGGTTGGCGGCGCGCCAGTCGGCGGTTAGCTCGCCACGGAAAGCCTTGGCCAGAATCGACTGGGTCAGGTTATTGACCTTCTCTAGCGCGGCTTTGGCTTGCTGCTCTACCGCATCGGCGTGGGCAAAGAGTTCCTCGACACGGCGGACGATTTCTTGTTGTTCGGGGAGGGGTGGGATATCTGTCACAAGCGCTCGCATTTTCTTTATGCCGAATGCTGCTTGAGAGGTTGAGTTTGCTTGCTTCGCTACTTCAGCCATTGTTCCTGGGGCAGATAAAAACATCATTAAATACTTCGGTATCACTTTTGACTTTATTGGCTGAATCAAAATGACATTGGCAGAAAGAGTGTAGTCGATACCAATTGGCAGAACCGTTACCTTCCCTAAAGTACCGATTTTTCCGAATACAAAATCCCCATTCTGAAGCTGATATCTGGAGTTATGTTCTTCGAGTACTGATCGATCTACTTTTCGAGCATTAGCAAAATCAATTTCACCATTTTCTAGCAAATCGCCAATTCCAATATAAGGAACACCTCCCTCAACTACCTTTGGAGTTCGATGACTTGGGTGTGGATCTTTAATATCCGAAACAGCTTCGAGTTTAACGGTTTCCCATTGTTGCGTTGTAGCTTCCTCCCTCCACTCCTCCGTCAACCTCCCACTCACCGCCGCTGCCAGCACCGACTGGCGGAAGCGTTTGATCGTTTCAGGCACACGTTCAAGGCGGGTTTTGGTGGTTTCGACCTGAGCCAGCAGAGCATCGAGTTTATCGGCGATAACCTGCTGCTCGGCGAGTGGAGGGAGTGGAATTTTAAATGATGATATTTTATCTTTAGTTAATGCTTGCCTTGTTGCACCAGATTCAGTTTCTTTAATGATATTTTGTAATGCAGGCGTTCGTAAGAAGTACCAAATATAACGTGATTTTACACCGGTGAAAGCTCTAACAATGGCAACATGCTGATTAACTCTTGCTCCAATATATTTTTCAGGGACTATATTCACACGTCCAATTGAAGCACCGGTGATATTTAGTAATACGTCGCCCCTAAAAACCTCCACGCCGTTTAACTTTGATGCAGCTTCATCATTAATAAATGCCAGACCATCCTCTTTGAATAAATCAAAGTGAATGTTCATGGATCGTATTAAAGGCACCCCAACAGGGACATAAGCATTTTGCCCACCTTTGGGTGTCGAGCCTGAGCCAATTTTAGAGCAAAGTGCTCCTAGCTCTTCCAAATCCCACCCTTCCGGCAGTTCCTTTTCCATTGTCATACCACAACCTCCAGCGCCAAATGACTCGTTCCCATGCTCTGCGTGGGAACGCTACGGCGGCGAAGGTAACAAGGGCTCCCACGCAGGAGCGTGGGAGCCAGGTCAAACCCCCACCCGGCCTCCCCCTTCACAGGGGGAGGAGTCATGCTTTCGCTCTGGAGCCGTTGTGTATTTACCCCGCTCATTTGGTTTCTCCCAGCGCTTTCAGCAAACTGTCCAGCTCACCTAACGCCTGTTCCAGATCGGCTTTGGCTTCCTTCGCCAGTACATCCGGCTCTGGCAGGTTGGCGGCATCAACGCTGTCTTTGTCTTTTAGCCAGGAAATATCCAGCGAGTCGCCCTTGTTGTCGGCGATCCAGTCGCGGGAGAAGCAGCGCCAGCGGCTAACGCCGAGACTTGCCCCGGCGTTTTGAGCATCAAACGACCAGTCGCCTTCGCAGCGGTTTTTCGGAGGCAAGCCTCCTCCTACAGAAGCGGTGTTGTTCTGACCAACGTAACAGCGTTCAAACGGCTCCAGATGCTTGTTCCCAAACGGGCTGCGCTTGCCAAAACTCGGCATATTGGTGCGCAGGTCGTAGACCCAGACGTTTTCTGTGCAGCCCTCTTCCTGATTCGGATTCTGCTCGCTGCCCTTGGTAAAAAACAGCACATTGGTCTTCACGCCCTGAGCGTAAAAGATGCCCGTAGGCAGGCGCAGAATCGTGTGCAGGTTGCACTTGTCCATCAGGTCACGGCGGATGTCCGTGCCCTTGCCTGCCTCAAACAGCACGTTGTCGGGCAGTACCACCGCAGCACGACCACCGGGTTTGAGGTTGCGGTAAATATGCTGCAAAAACGCCAGTTGTTTGTTGCTGGTGTCGAAGGTGAGATCGTCGCGGGTGATGCTGGCCTCACCGCCCTTGGCGGTGCCGAACGGCGGATTGGCGAGGATAATATCAGCGCTGGCCAGATTGGCCCCGGCCTGCCCCAACGCGTTGCCAAGCTGTACCACGCCCTCTTCGCCACCTTCCATACCGTGCAGCAAGCAGTTCATCAGCGCCAGCCGACGCGTGCCCGGCACCAGCTCAATACCGACATAGGCCTGTTTCTTCTGAAATTCCGCCTGCTTATCGGTCAGATCAAACAGATCGTCGGTCTGCTCTTTGATGTGCTCATGCGCGGCAATCAAAAAACCGGCGGTGCCCGCTGCCGGGTCTTGAATCACCTCGCCGGGCTGCGGCTGAATGCAGCGCACCATGCTGTTGATCAGCGCCCGTGGGGTGAAGTACTGGCCCGCGCCGGACTTGGTTTCGTTGGCGTTCTTCTCCAGCAGCCCTTCGTACAAATCACCAAGGCCGTCTTTCTCGTCGCTGAACCAGTCTTCGATCTCATCAAAGCGCTGGATGATCTGCTCCAGATGACGCGGCTCGCGCAGACGGGTCTGGGCATCGGCGTAAATGGCGCTGATCAGCGAGTCGTTATGCACCTGAATCTCCAGGGTTTTGCTGGGATCAGTCAGGTCAGCCACCGTGCGCTTGCCCGTGGAAAGCGCCAGCAAAATATTCTTGTACTCGTCCAGCAGTGGAATACCGGACTTGCTGTTCAAATCCGTCCAGCGACAACCTTCCGGCAGCGGATGGCTCTTCAACACACCCGATTCGGTGTTCTCATGCACCATCTTCAGAAACAACAGCAACACCAGCTCGGTGACGTAATCACTGTAATTGATGCCGTCGTCACGCAGTACGTCGCAGAGATTCCAGAGTTTTTGAACAATATCGTTGTGGGTCATGGGAGTCCTTGGGGAAACACGCTGTCAGGTGGCGAGTAAAAAGCCACTATTTTAACTTCAGGGCGAAATTAAAATAGTGAAGCCAGGTGTTTTACTTTAAAGCTCCCCCTTGGCTGACAGAGCAAAAAATCGACATGTTCAGCAAGCTATCGGCTTGCATCCTTCTTGCCCTGCAGCATATCCCGAACCTGGTTAACGGAGTCGTTACGGGATTTTTCCAGCACGGGTCTGGGGAAAAGTTTGGCGTAAGCCTTCGAGTCGGTGTGAGAGCCAGATAGCAGGGGATGCAGTCGCACTTTCAGGTTCTGACTGGTTTCATGCACATTCACAGATTCTTCCAGTACATCCAGTAGCGCGCCTTCCAGACACTCTGGAGACCAGAGGATAATGCCAAAACCAGCTTCGGCTGCTTTCTTTGCTTTGACTGAAGAAGGAGGCAGGTCTGAATCCAGCACCAGTAATTTGCGGTTGTAGGCGGTATTGCGATATGTCCGTAGCGAATTGGTGATGATGACATCCGCAGAGCCACCGTCACCGGCTTCTATTTTCGGGCCTTTTTGCCCAGGCTGGCGCTGGTAAAACAGACCTTTCATATGGGTGATAAAGGCTTTGTCATCCGCACCTTCACCGACGACCAATAATGTGGTTTCGGCAACCGTGCGTTGTTTGTTGTTCTTGCGTCTGGCCATGGTGTGCTTCCTGCAAGGTCAGAGATCGGGTACGGCACCCAGTGCCCCGGCCATATATTTGGCGTAGAGATTGTCGTCGGCTCGCAAACCGGTAACCTCATCCAACCGCCAGGCTTCACTTTGCTGATTGTGCTTTTCAACCAAATACACCTGATGCTTTTGCAAACGATCCAGTACTTCTGGCGAGTGACAGGTAAAAATCAACTGCGCCTGATGGGGGTTGGTGTGTTCGAAGCGGAACCAGTCCATCAGCTCTGGCACCAGATGTGGATGCAGGTCGTTATCGAGTTCGTCGATGACGGCGATGCCACCTTGATGCAGGGTTTTCAGAATCGGCTCCAGTAAAATAAACGCGGACTGGGTACCGCTGGATTCTTCGAAAAACGGCAGTTCAAACTGTTGGCCATCCTCAGCCTGATGCAAACCGAATGGCAGATTGATGGTTTCTTCCAAACCATTGGCATTGCGACCAACAACTTTCCGAATATCCACACCACTTAAGCCCAAATCAAAGCAGCACATGACTTCCAACATACGCTGTTTAAGTTCTGGCTGTTTTTCAAATTTTTCAGCGGTATAAACCACAGCTCCATGCTGAAAATGGCGGCGTCCGCTGCTGTGAACGTTGGTTTGAATACAATCAAAAAATTCCACCAATGGTCGCGCTTCTTTTACATCGTAGCTGTGAGCAGCACTGATCAAGGAGGCATTGCCACGTAGTTTTTCCGCCTGAGCCTTGGGAAACGGAAAACCTTTCTGTTTGAAGCTGTACCCGGTGTCTGTTTTCTCTCGCTTGAACAGATAACTGAACTGGCTGCTGGTTTTGGCAAACAGGGCTTCGCTGATGACTTCCTGTGGCGTCAGTTCAAGCTGGTAGCGGTAGTCGATACCAGCCAGCATAAACTCCAGTTCGATACGGGTCGGCTGCTCTTGCCGAAGCATATGTTGAGCAAAGGGAATCTCAGCATCCGGGTCATTATCCAGAAAGGATTCCGACACGAACCAGCTCAAAAACGCCAACGGCTTGAGTAACTGGGTTTTCCCGGAACCGTTGGCCCCGACAATCGCAATGGCTTTGTTCCAGCGTTCACCGTCCAGCTCAATATCAAAACCAGACGGTGTCGGTTTTTTGCCGAGACCGAAGTCGATAATGGTTTCTTCCGCAAAGCTGTAGAAGTTCTCGAACAGCAGGTTTTTAATCATATTATTCAACAATCAACAGAATTTTGTGTATTTTGAATAAAAACAATAAATCATCAACCCTAAAAAGCAACAGACCCAATAATCAGTGTGTCTCATTCAGCTTTTTAATATCTCGTTTCATGTTACGAATGGCCCGAAAATCACTGGGAGACTTTGAGAAAATCAAAGCCTTGCCGTTGAATGGGGAAATCAGTCGGTTGTGCTTCTTGCCACACACAAAACCCCACCCTTCTCGTACCAACCCCAACACCATATGATTCACATCTTTATCAGACGAGTACTTCATACAACCTCCCTGACGGAATGTGGCTGGTAGCGCGAGACGAACTTGCTGTAATCAAAGTGGATATCTGAAAGCGCGGCACCGGCTCCAACTTCCAGAATCGGACGGCTGTAGTGGTATCCGCTTTCAGGAGTAGTCGAATCGTTCTGGAAGAAACGCCCCTTGGGATCAATCATCAGGTAAGACGCCCGCATATCGCTGTTATCTTCGGCAAACATAATGTCGACATACTGTTCATGACGATGAACAAAGTGTGTGTATTCCTGATCAGTCACCGCCAGATCGTTGGTGGTCACAGGCAACATACGCAATACCTTCCACTTGTCAGGTTTCAGGGTATCCAGAAGATCCGTGAAGTCCTCATGATGGTTATGCCGGTTGACCACGGTATTCATCTTGAACTGTATTTGCGGAAACAAACTGCGAACTTCAGACAACATCGAAGCCAGTGCATCAATATTCAGAATGAGACCATTGCGGTCACTACGGCCAATCAAGCGATTGCTGTTGTTATTAGCTGAATCCAGACTGATTCCCAGAACACTCAAGTAGGGTGCCATTGCCATCAAGCGTTCGCGAGTTAACAACGAGGCATTGGTGATAATCGACGTTTCCATACCCAGCAGGCTAGCGTATTCGATTAGCTGCTGGAGCTTGTCCGGATAGAGCAAAGGCTCGCCACCTGCAAAGTTCAGTCTCATGGGTGAACTGACACTGCCCAGCGTTGATTTCAGTTGGCTTACTTCTTCCAGTAGATCAAATCCCTTCTGAAAATCATGAAATAGCTCTTTACCATCTGACTTTTGCCAGGCTGCATAACAATAACGGCAGCCATAGTTACAGGCTTCGGTGATGTGGTAGTTAATGACCAACGTCAATATTTCATATGACATATTTATAAGCCAGCAAAAAAGAAAAAAGACAAAATTACTCAAAAATAGATCACCGAATAAAAATCCAGTTAAAACAGAACATGAAACAATACAAAAACACACCCAACGATAGAGATCAGCATGTGATAAAAAAACTATTACCTACAAATGCAATAACATTAACTCAATGTTGATTACGGACAGGCCACTTGTAAAAACTGCCCTGTTTGGGCTGGTTCTCGTCCTTGCTGGAAGCAGGAACAAGATTAAGTTAATGACATTTCCTACAAGTGAATCATTCTCTAAAATTCAAATCATACATACTTTCAGGGATAGAAATCCCATCAAAATCCACTTTCATATACCAAGACAAAATTGACACTTTATAAGCAACAATAATTAATTGACAGCAATCCTCATCAGTGAGTAAACCCATATCGCCCAGATTGGATATAATCCCTAATAAAGGGACTCTCATACCAACTTTTTCTTTTCCTTTATTTATATCTTCATTTGTCCAGCGATACCATTTTTTACTGGCGGAGTCTTCTAAATTACTTCCCATCGATTTATGATATAAATCAGCTTTATTAATATTCAACTTTTCAGAAAGACTTTCGCCAACATATTCCATAAAACATTTTTTCTGACGGAGTTTCCATTGATCACTACCTATTGGCTCTCCTTTATGTGGTTGATTCTCAGAACAGATATTTTTCAGTATAGCAACCAGCCGTCCCTCATCATATGTTCTTGAATTTATGACAGCCAAAACAACTGCCATAATTTGAAACTCATAAACATCTACACTCATCCTATAAAAAACTGAATATTTGTCTAAAAAATCAAAATTCAAGCTACCTCTCATACGTTCAAACAACGCACTAAATCCGGTAATTTCAAAATCTCGACATATTTCAGCAAGCTCGCCAAAATTTTTTCTAACTTCATGTTCATCCGAAATCTGACCTAAGCTAAAAAACCTTGCTGAAACATTAATTTCTTGATCACGAGTAACAGAGCCAGATTTATAAATATATTTTCTAACAGCCTTATTAATCTTATCTTTTGAATCCCAACTGCTGACCGTTTTAGGATCAACTCCAAATAACTCCGACAATATATTTTTCCTACCGACCTTATCATCCATCAATAAAAAAAACGTAGTTGAATAGACGGTCAGCCAAGCTTTTCGCCAAAAAACAAGTTCAAGATCAGTCTTCATGCATCCCCTCCTCTATAGTCATCCATTATTGGAGTAACTGCGTACATCGAACAGGGACAAATAAAGGAAATTTTCACCCAACCCCCGGCCACACCGCTTCACCCAGTTCTTCCAACACTTGTTCCAGTTTGCCGCCAAGTACTTTATCGAGCTGCTTCGCACCGCCCTTGTCGTCAAAGCGTTGATTCACGAATTGTTGGTCGATGATGACTTCGTGTACCAGTTGTTTGGATAGGCGTTCGAGCCATTTACGTTGGGCGGGTGTCCAGTTGTGAAGGCTGTAGATGTTTTGCATGGCGTCTTGCACCCGTTGTTCGAAGGGTTTGAGTGCTTCGCCCAGTGCGGCGCGGCGAATATGGCCGATGATGCTGGCGGCGATGTCCTGATTAGTTTGGTTACGCCAGGCGGCTTGCAGGTTGGCTTCGGTGTATCCGGCGTTGTCGAGCAGAATGCGGATATCTTTGAGCTGCGCTCGGGTGAGGTCGCGGGGTTTGTTGACCACCACGGCTAAAGCAGCGGATTGGTTGATTTGGGTGTTGATAAAGTCGCTGAAGCTGTCGAGGTAATCCTGCGGGCGCTGGTTGTTGCCGTAACTTTGCTCACGCTCAAGGATTTCATCATGGTGCTCAGAAATCACCGGCATGTGTCGGCTTCCGACTAATAACCGAACTTGTCCGAGTTGGCCGATAAGATTCTGATGCTGGTTGAGAAATGCCGCTGCTTGTTCCGGCCCAGACTGACGTAAGTGGCTGTGCAGGTGTTTGGGCTCAACTCCCCAGAGTTCGTGCAGCTCCTGGAGTTTTTGCTTCAGTTCACGCCCGCCGGTTTTTTCCGATGTTTGGTCGGCTTGCTGCTCCGCTTGTTGAGTGGCTTTGCGCAATACCTGCATCACTTTTTGGCTGAGCTGATCCAGCACCACATCGGCCTGATTTTGCCCTGACTTCTCACCCGGTGCGTTGAGTGCCAACTTGCGTTTGTTGGGATCAGCCAGTTCATCGACCAGTTGTTCAATCGTGATGTTCGGGTCTTTCACCAGCGGCTTCATGGTATTGACGTTTTCCAGCGCAGCGTAGATATCGACCGGGTCGTAGATGCGGAATACGGTTTTGCCGATGTCATCACAACGGCGGGTGGCGCGTCCGACCATTTGTTCGTACAGAATCCGTGAGCGCACCCGGCGCATAAACACCAGATTGCAGATTTTCGGTACATCGATGCCGGTGGTCAGCAGATCCACCGTGATGGCAATACTGGGAGATCGTTCGTTTTTGTAGCGTCGAATCAGTTGTTCGACTTTGTCACTCTGGCCGGTGATTTTGGCTACGGCGGCCTGATTGTATTCATCGCCGTAGAGGTCTTTAAATGCTTGGTCTAACAGTCGCTTCACCGTGTCGGCGTGCAGATCGGTGGCGCAGAAGATCATGGTCTTTTCGTCACCAGTTGGATCAAGTTCCTGTACCAACTGTTCACAAATCACGCGGTTGAAATTTTCGTTGATCACCCGGCGGTTAAAGGCGTCCACATCAAAACTGAGTTCGTCTTCCAGCTCACTGGTTTCTACTTCGCCGGTTCGGGTGTTAACAGTGTCAACGCTGTCGCCTTTTTCAAACTGGATGCCATTTTGGGTCAGCAGCGTCTGGTAACGAATGGGTGGCTCGTGGTCGATCAGCCAGTCATCGGCGACGGCTTCCCGATAGGAATAGGTGTACACCGGGCGGCCAAATATCTCGCTGGTGTGTTTGGCGGGTGTCGCGGTGAGACCAATGTTGACGGCATCGAAGTAGTCCAGCACCCGGCGGTAGCTGGACAGATATTGGCTGGCATCACGAGTAGCGAGTTCGCCTTCGGTCATGTCCTGATCCAGCGTGTAACCCCGGTGGGCTTCGTCGATGATGATGCAGTCAAAACGGTCGAGGGGCGGCGGATTGTCACTGGCAAAAATGCGTTTGACCATCGCCTGCACAGTAGCGACCTGAACGCGGGTTTCGGCCTCGGTTTGCATGTCGCCCAGCTCGGCGACGTTGTAGATTTTGCCAAGGGTGTGGTTTTGCTCCAGCGGCGCTTCGTTAAAGGCGTCCAGTGCTTGTTGGCCCAATGCGGTTCGGTCCACCAGAAACAGGATGCGCTTGAAGCGCTCGGCCTTCAGAAAACGATACATCAAACCAATGATGGTGCGGGTTTTACCGGTGCCGGTGGCCATGGCCAACAGGGCTTCGGTCTGACCGCGAGCCAGCGCCCGTTCCACTTCGATAATCGCCTGTTGCTGATAGCCTCGCAGCTTCAAATAACCAAAGGGCTCTTTATCTAACGCCTGCTCCGCCAGTTGTTGGCTGCGCTTGAGTTTGTCTTGCAGGCCTTCCGGGGTGTGGAAACCGGGCTGGGCATGTTTGAGGTTGGCAGGGCTGCGAACATCCCGAAACCAGGTGCCGGACTGCTCCGCCAATTGCTTCACATAAGGGCGGCCATTGCAGGCATACACAAAGGGGACTTTGTAATGCCCTTCCTGATCATCCGGCCAGGCAATGGTCATGCCTGCCAGTTCCCACGCGGGTTGCATCTCCGGTGTGAAGGTCAGGCCCAGACTGTAACGCTCGGCTTGCGAGATTGCTCCCGCCACGTTTTTGGTTTCTCGCTTGGCTTCCACCACCGCCATCGGTGTGAGTCCGATAAACAGCACATAGTCTGCTCGTCCTCTGTGCCGCTGGCTGCCCATTAACGTGTTGGCTGGCCATTCGGCGATGGCGAGGTTCTGACTTTTTTGCGGGCGAGCACCTTTGCGGTAATCCAGTGTTTGGGAATCCGCTTGCCAACCGGCGTCCTGAAGTTGCTGGTCGATCAGGATGCGGGTCAGTTCTTCGGTCAGCTCGATTTGTTCCGCAGCGGCTCGGGTTTGCTGGCGAATCTGACTGCGTTGTTGACTCAGGCTGGCACTGTCTTGTTGGGCTAGCTGCTGTTGCAGTTCGGCAATTTTGGCTTCGTAGGCTTGTTCTTGCTGCTGAAGCTTGGCCTCGCTGGTTTGAGCCTGCTCTGCCAATGCCCGCGACTCTTCGTCCATCGCCAATGCCAAGGACTCGTATTCGGCTTTTTCTTGCTCAATGAGTTGGTTGAGTTGCTGATTGCTCTCAAGCTGTTCATTGGCGTTTTCCAGCTCGGTTTTCAGTCTGGCAATGTCATTGTGCAGTTGGCGCAGCGATTCACTGGGGTCTTTGGGCGGGATAAAGGGGCCGGGCTTGAAGGGTTTGGTGCTTTTACCGAATGAACGATGAAACCAGATCGCCAGATCTCGGGCGACGACCAGCCCTTTGATGGCTTCTTTGTGCTGGGTTCTGAATTGGTGTGTGGCTTTGTTGCCTTCAATGCGCAGGGTGTGGAACAGGTCTTTGACGACAGGTTCGAGACGCAATTCCCGCTGCAGGCGATAGAGCAGATCAGACTGTGAGGTTTGGGCGTCCCAGTCCACTCCGGCCACCACAGCCAAATGCTGTGCCAGGGCTTCACCGAGCTGGCGCAGTTTGATCAGTGTGGTATTGGGATCACTGGCGAAAGCACGTTCAGCAGCGCTGGCCAGTTCAACGAAGAGTGGATCGTGTTCTGCGAGAAAATCAAAGTTACTGCTGACGCGACTGGATTTCACAACCTGCTCCCTGTCTGATCAATACTTATGGGCGTTACTTTACTCAGGTTCTTATTCGATTGGTATATATACGACAAAGAAACACACAGTAGCCGTTGCGTTCCCACGCGGGAGCATGGGAACGAGTCTTTTGCAGTTTGAGGTTCTATGCCAAAGTTCCCACGCAGGGGCATGGAAACGAGGCTGAATATGAGCGCAAGAATACCTGCAGTTTGTATGGCCTCAGGCTATGATAAAGGATGACTTCTGATATTCATCACAATGAACAGGGCAAGACCCTGAGCCGTTCTGACACTGAAAAACGTCGTCTCGAACATCAAGCCGCACGGGTATTTCTACGCTGTTACGAGGCGGAATTCGGTGTGCCGATGCGCCATATCTGGCATAACGAACCGGCCAAGCCGGACACGTCCTGTTACTGTCAGAATGAACGCCTCGATCTGGAAATTGCGCATTTATACGCCAACGAATCTGAAGCCCAACTGGCATGTGGCCACGCCATCGAAAATCCACTGTGGCGGTATCTGAGTGATTTATCAGGGCTGGATCTCCAGCAACGTTTGAACACAGCACTGACGCATCTGTTACGCAAAAAGGCGACTCGCCACTACCATTCCCAGCGGGTCTGGCTGGTGATTCGTAACGCCAGCCCGTTATGGCATCGCGGAGATATTCTTGAGGTGGTCGGACAGTTGCAACAGCAAGGGCTGGCACACCAGATGACGCATTTTGAACAAGTCTGGATTGTGCCGGATTTTGAAGGTCAGGAAGCGCTGGTGCGAGTGAAGTAAATCCAGATGAGACACAAACAAAAACAGCGCCCTATGGCGCTGTTTTTACTTTCGATCAAAAGTGAAGAATCAGACGTGCTGAACTTCGTCGATTTCATATTCGACCATACCGCTTGGGATTTTGACCGGTACGATATCGCCTTCTTCCTTGCCGATCAGGGCGCGAGCAATCGGTGAGGAAATGGAGATGCGGTTGTTTTTGATATCCGCCTCATCTTCGCCCACGATCTTGTATTCCACTTCTTCATCAGTATCCACATTGATGATGCGCACCGTGGTGCCAAACAACACCTTGCCGCTGTGTGGAATGCTGATGATGTCAATCACCTGGGCATTGGACAGCTTGCCCTCGATGTCCTGGATACGACCTTCAATAAAGCCCTGCTGTTCACGCGCAGCGTGGTATTCAGCATTCTCTTTCAGGTCACCGTGCTCACGCGCTTCGGCAATGGATTCGATTACGGTTGGACGATCCACGGTTTTCAGGCGTTGCAGTTCATCGCGCAGTGCCTGTTCACCTTCCAGAGTCATAGGAAACTTCTGCATAGACTCAAACTCCTGTTGTCATAACGTCACAACCGGCTGCCTGGAGAACAGACAACCGGTTGATGATTGGTAACGATTTAGCGTGTGTCGGATTAACCGACAAAAGAGGCGTGCAATTCCTGCAGACGATGAACCTCTTTCAGGCCATCAGAACGCAGGGCTTCAACAACGGCTTCTGCACCCGCCATGGTGGTGGTGTAGTAGACCTTGTGTTGCAATGCGCTGCGACGAATATCCGCAGAGTCCTTGATCGCCTGAACACCGTCAGTGGTGTTCACAATCAGGTCAATCTCGTCATTCTTGATCATATCAACAATGTGTGGACGTCCCTGATTCACCTTATTGACACGCTCGGCTTCAACACCCGCTTCTTTCAGTGTTTCACACGTACCCTGGGTACATACCAGACGGAAACCTTGCTCCAGCAGCCCTTTGGCGACGTCAACCAGATCCGGTTTGTCAGCCTGACGTACCGACAGGAACGCTGTACCGCCCTGAGGAATGTCTGCACCGGCACCCAACTGGGCCTTGAAGAAGGCTTCGCCAAAGGTTTTGCCAGCGCCCATCACTTCACCCGTGGACTTCATTTCAGGGCCGAGAATCGGATCAACGCCCTGGAACTTGTTGAACGGGAAGACGGCTTCCTTGACGGAATAGTAAGGCGGTACGATTTCAGACGTAAAGCCCAGCTCCGCCAGTGTCTTGCCAGTCATAACCTTGGCTGCAATCGCTGCCAGTGACTGACCAATACACTTGGACACAAACGGCACGGTACGAGAGGCACGAGGGTTCACTTCGATGACGTAAATCTCACCGTCCTGATACGCCAACTGGGTGTTCATCAAACCAACAACGCCCAGTTCCTTGGCCATCGCAGCCACTTGTGCACGCATTTCATTCTGGATGTCTTCTGCCAGACTGTACGGTGGCAATGAACAGGCGGAATCACCGGAGTGAATACCTGCTTGTTCAATGTGCTGCATGATGGCACCGATCACAACCTGCTCACCGTCACAAACGGCATCAATGTCGACTTCGATGGCGCGATTGAGGAAGTAATCCAGCAATACCGGCGAATCGTTGGAGACCTGTACCGCTTCGTTCATGTAGCGACGCAGGGACTCTTCATTGTTGACGATTTCCATCGCACGGCCACCCAGTACATAGGATGGACGTACCACCAGTGGGTAACCGATGCCATTCGCTTTGACAATGGCTTCATCAACGGATGTAACCGTCGCGTTCACCGGCTGCTTCAGACCCAGACGCTGAATCATCTGCTGGAAACGCTCGCGGTCTTCAGCGCGGTCGATGGCTTCTGGCGAAGTACCAATGATTGGAACGCCGTTGGCTTCCAGCTCACTGGCCAGTTTCAGTGGTGTCTGACCACCGTACTGAACAATCACGCCTTTTGGCTGTTCTTTATCAACGATTTCCAGCACGTCTTCCAGCGTCACTGGTTCGAAGTACAGACGGTCGGAAGTGTCGTAGTCGGTCGAAACGGTTTCAGGGTTACAGTTGACCATGATGGCCTCGTAACCTTCTTCCTTCGCCGCCAGTGCTGCGTGTACACAGCAGTAATCAAACTCGATGCCCTGGCCAATACGGTTCGGGCCACCACCCAGTACGATGATCTTGTCACGATCCGAAGGTGCTGCTTCACACTCTTCTTCATAGGTCGAATACATGTAAGCGGTGTCAGTGGCGAATTCCGCTGCACAGGTATCCACACGCTTGTAGACCGGACGGATGTTCAGCTTCTGACGATGCTTGCGGAAGGCTTTCTCAGACACATCCAGCAATTCAGCCAGACGCGCATCGGCAAAGCCCTTGCGCTTGAGGCGGTAAACCGCGTCAGCGTCCAGTGCAGACAAGCTGCTTTCGGCTACATTCTGCTCATCCTTGACCAGATCTTCGATCTGAACCAGGAACCAGTGGTCGATGCCAGTGTGCTGGTACACTTCGTCAATGCTCATGCCCACGCGGAAGGCATCAGCCACGTACCAGATGCGCTCGGCACCCGGTGTCACCAGCTCTGCCGTAACACGATCGCGCACATCGGCTTCGTTCGGGTCGACTTTCGGGTTAAAGCCGGTCGCACCGACTTCCAGACCACGCAGGGCCTTTTGCAAGGATTCCTGTTGAGTCCGGCCCATCGCCATGACTTCACCAACCGACTTCATCTGAGTCGTCAGGCGACCATCCGCCTGTGGGAATTTCTCGAAGGTGAAGCGAGGAATTTTGGTGACAACGTAGTCGATGGATGGCTCAAAGGACGCCGGAGTACGACCGCCGGTAATGTCGTTTTGCAGCTCATCCAGGGTGTAACCAATCGCCAGTTTGGCGGCGATTTTGGCAATCGGGAAACCGGTTGCCTTGGACGCCAGTGCGGATGAACGGGAAACACGCGGGTTCATCTCAATCACGACCATACGGCCGGTTTTTGGATCAAGACCGAACTGAACGTTGGAGCCACCGGTTTCAACACCAATTTCACGCAGTACCGCCAGAGAGGCGTCCCGCATGATCTGATATTCCTTGTCGGTCAGCGTCTGAGCGGGTGCAACGGTGATCGAGTCACCGGTATGAACGCCCATGGGATCAAAGTTTTCGATCGCACATACGATGATGCAGTTGTCGTTTTTGTCACGAACCACTTCCATCTCGTACTCTTTCCAGCCGATCAGGGATTCGTCGATCAGCAGTTCGCTGGTTGGTGACAAATCCAGACCGCGAGTACAGATTTCTTCAAACTCTTCCTTGTTGTAGGCAATACCACCACCGGTGCCGCCCATGGTAAAGGAAGGACGGATGATGCACGGGAAACCCAGTTCTTTCTGGACTTCACGGGCTTCTTCCATGGTATGAGCAATACCCGCACGAGGGCATTCCAGACCAATCTTTTTCATCGCCTGATCAAAACGGCTGCGGTCTTCGGCCTTGTCGATGGTATCGGCGTTGGCACCGATCATCTCAACACCGAATTTCTCCAGTACGCCAGCAGATTCCAGACCCAAAGCACAGTTCAGTGCGGTCTGACCACCCATGGTGGGTAACAGAACATCCGGGCGTTCTTTTTCGATGATCTTGGCAACCGCTTCAACCGTGATCGGCTCAATGTAGGTCGCATCCGCCATGGACGGATCGGTCATGATGGTGGCCGGGTTGGAGTTCACCAGAATGACGCGATAGCCTTCTTCACGCAGGGCCTTACAGGCCTGGGCACCGGAGTAATCAAACTCACAAGCCTGACCGATAACGATAGGCCCGGCACCAATAATCAGAATGCTGTTAATGTCGGAACGTTTTGGCATGGTTCAGTCCTGTCCTCAAGCGTTGGCTTTTTCAATCAGTTCAATGAAGTGGTCAAACAGCGGCGCGACGTCGCGCGGACCAGGACTGGCTTCCGGGTGTCCCTGGAAGCTGAAAGCCGGTTTGTCGGTACGAGCAATGCCCTGCAAAGTGCCATCGAACAGGGATTTGTGCGTTGCCTTGAGGTTGGCAGGCAGGGTTTCTTCATTCACCGCAAAACCGTGGTTCTGGCTGGTGATCATGACCTTGCCGGTTTCCAGATCCTGCACCGGGTGGTTGGCACCGTGGTGGCCGTGGCTCATTTTCATGGTTTGAGCACCGGATGCCAGCGCCAGCAACTGATGACCCAGACAGATACCAAAGACCGGAATATCGGTTTCCAGAATGTCCTGAATCGCCTTGATGGCGTAATCACATGGCTCTGGATCACCAGGGCCATTGGACAGGAAGATGCCGTCCGGATTCATGGCCAACACATCCGCCGCCGGAGTTTGAGCAGGAACAACCGTCAGCTCACAACCACGCTCAGCCAACAAACGCAGGATATTGCGCTTCACACCGAAGTCATAGGCAACGACCTTGTACTTGGCATCGGTGAGTTCGCCGTAGCCTTCGCCTAACGTCCAGTCAGTTTGAGTCCACTGATAGGATTCCGCCACAGTGACTTCTTTGGCCAGATCCATGCCTTTCAGACCTGGGAAAGCACGTGCCTGTTCCAGAGCGCTGGCCTGACTGGCCTCGCTCCAGGCATCACTACCGGCCAGCAAGCAACCGTTAAGAGAACCTTTTTCACGCAGAATGCGCGTCAGACGGCGGGTGTCGATGTCTGCGATGCCCAGAATATTCTGGCTGCGCAGGTAATCATCCAGTGCCTGTTCACTGCGGAAGTTGGATGCCAGCAGTGGCAGGTCACGAATCACCAGACCCTTGGCGGCAATGCTGCCAGATTCCTCATCTTCACTATTGGTGCCATAGTTACCGATATGAGGGTAAGTCAAGGTGACAATCTGATTGGTATAAGAAGGGTCGGTCAGGATTTCCTGATAGCCGGTCATGGAAGTGTTGAAAACCACCTCCCCAACCGACACGCCCTCTGCACCAATACTGGTGCCTTTAAACAGGCTGCCGTCTTCAAGAGCAAGAATGGCTGGTGTAGACAAATCTGTATCCCCGAGCAAAGAAAAACAGGCGGACAGGTACTGGCCAGTACCCATGCGTAAAAAAGCGGCATGGTCTCTCTGGAGTACCATCCCGCTTTTCGTGAAAATTTTGAATCTGTTGAAGCGCACCATCGCGCCTCGACTGGCATCAGTATCAAGTCAGACCTGTGCCGTGCCTGACCCCAAAAGCCAGCTTTTGATTAACCGCGAATTATAGGCAAATGGAAGCGGAGTGTCCACGTCATACGCCGTTCAGCTTGTGAGAGTTTAGAAGCACATATTTCACAATGGATTCACGATTAGTTACAGGCCGTAACACTCAAACTGACCGATTGTTCAGCAATCTTCTATTTTTTTACATAATGTTACATACAAATAGATACGTTTCTTTGCTTCACCTGACCTCACTATTGACTTAAAAATTGGCAATGTAGATATGCCAAACTGAATATTCCTTATAACAAATTCACAAACGGCCCGAAGAGGCTGATAACAACCACAAGAATATTCCGCCACTGAAACCCCGAAAAGACTGATCAAACGAAGAGAGTTCACCATGCCTGATTCTGTGGAAGGTCGCCGCAGACTTGCCCCCGAGCAACGCAAAAGTCTGTTGCTTGAACACGCTGTTCATGTATTTGCCAAACGAGGGATTGGCCGAGGTAGCCATACAGATATTGCAGCGCTGGGAGGGGTGTCTGTTGCCACTGCTTTTAACTACTTCAATACCCGCGAGGATCTGGTTGTCGATGTTCTCAATGCTGTTGCTACCCTGCTGACAGAGAACATGCGCACTACCCTGAATGACCATAAAGATGCTCAACAGGGGATTCGTGCCTGCTGCCACCAACTGCTGGCACTGACGGTAGAAAAACCGGCCTATATCCAGGTCTGGCTGGAATGGACGGCCTCGGTTCGGGAAGAGACCCTGGCATCGCACATGGAGCTGGATCAACAACTGACTCAACTGCTGTCCGAGCACATCCAAACCGCTATTGAACAAGGTACTGTTCAGGCTGACATCAACCCGAGCGTCAATGCTTTCTGGCTGCTGGGCCGGGTACGAGAAGTGAGCAAACAGCACTTTTTCCCATCCCCTTGCATCACCCAGAGCTTGTCCGAGTTGATGGACGAATCACTCGATCAGTTGCTGCCCGCTGCCTGATCCTGAAACCTGACTCTAAAAAGAGCCATTAACAAAACAGGCGGCCATTGGCCGCCTGTTTTGTTAATACGTGTCACTGACCGGATCGGATTAAAAACCCAGAACATCCTGCATGTCGTACACACCATTAGGCTGTTCAGCAACCCACAAGGCTGCTCGCACAGCGCCTTTGGCGAATGTCATGCGGCTTTGCGCTTTGTGAGTCACTTCTACACGCTCGCCTTCGGTCGCAAACATGACGGTGTGATCACCCACCACATCACCACCACGAATGGTTTCGAAGCCAATTTGCTTCTGAGGACGCGCACCGGTCTGCCCTTCACGACCATAGACAGCGACTTCGTCCAGATCCCAACCCATGGTTTCAGCCACAACTTCGCCCATACGCAACGCCGTACCGGATGGTGCGTCCACCTTGTGACGGTGATGCATTTCGATCACCTCAATATCACTGTCGTCGCCCATCACACTCGCGGCCATGCGCAGCAGGTTCAGGCACAGGTTCACACCGACAGAATAATTGGGCGCAAACACAATGCCCATGTCTGCCGCCGCCTGTTGCATCTCGGCTTTTTGCTCAGCACTCAGACCCGTCGTACCAATGACAATTTTCTTGCCATGTTCACGACATACCTGAATGTTTTCCATCGTAACCGCCGGAGCGGTGAAATCGATCAGGACATCAAAATCATCAATACAATCCAGCAGAGCAGCACGGGTTGTGATGCCCGACTCTTTTCCCAGACCCGCCATCGCAGTGGCATCCACACCCAGCATTGGGTCATTCGGGTGAACCACAGCCGCTCCCAGGCTGGCCTGGGCATTGATATCGGTGGCCTCAATCAGTACACGGCCCATTCGACCGGCAGCACCGCAAATTGCAATTCGTGTCATAGGATTATTCCTGTCTGGATTCAGTAAAAAAAACGGCCCATCAAGGGCCGTTTATGATTGTGAAAATGATCAGCCGTCCGTTTCAAAGAACTTCTTCACACCATCAAACCAGCTTTTCTTTTGTGGCGCGTGCTTTTCGCCAGTCAGGGACTCCTGAAACGCCACCAACAACTGCTTTTGTGCGTCATTCAGATTCACCGGTGTTTCCACCTGGACCCGACACAACAAATCACCAGCTGCACCGCCACGTACAGGCGCTACGCCTTTGCCACGCAGTCGGAACAGTTTGCCACTCTGGGTTTCTGCTGGAATCTTCAGTTTTACCCGACCTTCCAGGGTCGGTACTTCCAGCTCGCCACCCAATGCCGCATCCACAATACTGATCGGCACATCGCAATACAGGTTGCGACCATCACGATGGAACAGGGAATGCTCGCGCACACTGACCTGCACATACAGATCACCGGCTGGGCCACCCATCGCACCGGCTTCACCTTCACCCGCCAGACGGATACGATCGCCAGTGTCGACGCCCGCAGGAATCTTGACCGACAAGGTTTTGGTTTCTTCCTTGGCACCACGACCGTGACAGCTCGGGCAAGCCTCTTCAATAATTTTGCCCTGACCATGACAGGTCGGACAGGTCTGCTGCACCGAGAAGAAGCCTTGTTGCATGCGTACCTGACCCGCACCATGACAGGTGCCACAGGTTTTTGGTGAGGTGCCCGGTTTGGCTCCGCTGCCATCACAGGTATCACAGCTCACCAGTGTCGGGATGCGAATTTTCTTTTCAACACCGCGGACGGCTTCTTCCAGAGACAATTCCAGGGTGTAGCGCAAATCGGAACCGCGCTGCGGGCCGTTGCGAGGGCCAGCACCGCCGCCACCGAAGATATCGCCAAACACATCGCCAAAAATATCGCCGAAGTTGCCAGCACCGGCACCGCCGCCATAACCACCGCCAGCGCTGCCATCAACGGCTGCATGACCGTACTGATCGTAGGCAGCGCGTTTCTGCGCATCACCCAGGATTTCGTACGCTTCGGTGGCTTCTTTAAACTTGCCTTCTGCCTCGGCATCATCCGGATTACGGTCGGGATGATATTTCATCGCCAGTTTGCGATAGGCCTTTTTCAGTTCCCGCTCGTCGGCACTGCGACCCACACCGAGAACTTCGTAATAATCTCGTTTCGACATCGGTTTGTCTTCACTCGTAGAGTTTAGTGAGACGCAAGACGGGAGGTCGCCAATACCGATGCATCAGCGCCCTCCCGTCTCCCATCGTCGGGTTGTGTTACTTGTTGTTGTCTTTGACTTCCTCGAACTCAGCGTCAACAACGTTATCGTCTTGCTTGGAAGAACCACCCGCCTGCTGACCACCCGGCGCACCTTGCGCACCTTCAGCCTGAGCAGCCTGTTCGGCGTACATCTTCTGAGCCAGTGTAGAAGACGCTTCGGTCAGAGCGTTGGTTTTGGCTTCAATGTCTGCCTTGTCATCGCCTTTCAGTGCTTCTTCCAGATCAGCAATCGCTTTTTCGATGGCTGCTTTTTCTTCTTCAGTGGCCTTGTCACCGGCTTCTTCCAGCGTCTTCCTGGTTGCGTGAACCATGCCGTCAGCGGTGTTGCGCACCTGAATCATTTCTTCAAACTGCTTGTCCGCTTCAGCGTTGGCTTCAGCGTCGGCCACCATTTGTTCGATCTCGTCATCGCTCAGACCGGAAGAGGCCTTGATCACGATGGACTGTTCTTTGCCAGTCGCCTTGTCTTTCGCGCTCACGTTCAGAATGCCGTTAGCATCGATGTCGAAAGTCACTTCGATCTGTGGCATGCCACGTGGAGCCGGTGGAATATCGGCCAAATCGAAACGACCCAGTGACTTGTTCTGTGTCGCTTGCTTGCGCTCACCCTGAACCACGTGAATGGTTACAGCCGTCTGGTTGTCATCTGCGGTGGAGAACACCTGAGACTTTTTGGTCGGGATGGTGGTGTTCTTCTCGATCAGTGCCGTAGCAACGCCGCCCATGGTTTCGATACCCAGCGTCAGCGGAGTCACGTCCAGCAGCAGAACGTCTGTTACGTCGCCAGACAGAACCGCGCCCTGAATGGAAGCACCCACAGCAACCGCTTCGTCCGGGTTTACATCTTTACGTGGCTCTTTGCCGAAGAAAGCAGCGACTTTCTGCTGAACCATAGGCATACGGGTCTGACCGCCCACCAGGATCACTTCGTCCACTTCACCGGAGCTCAGACCAGCGTCTTTCAGTGCAATGCGGCATGGTTCCAGAGAACGCTCAACCAGCTCTTCAACCAGAGATTCCAGCTTGGCGCGCGTCACTTTCACGTTCAAGTGCTTGGGGCCAGTCGCATCAGCGGTGATGTACGGCAGGTTCACGTCGGTCTGTTGGCTGGAAGACAGCTCAACCTTGGCCTTTTCTGCGGCTTCTTTCAGACGCTGCAGAGCCAGAGGATCGTTGTGCAGATCAATGCCGGAATCTTTCTTGAACTCGTCTGCCAGGTATTCGATCAGACGCAGGTCGAAATCTTCACCACCCAGGAAGGTGTCACCGTTGGTTGCCAGTACTTCGAACTGCTTCTCGCCGTCAACGTCTGCCACTTCAATGATGGAGATATCAAACGTACCGCCACCCAGGTCGTATACCGCGATGGTGCGATCGCTGCCTTCTTTATCAATGCCGTAAGCCAGTGCCGCAGCGGTTGGCTCGTTGATGATACGTTTGACGTCCAGACCAGCAATTTTACCTGCGTCTTTGGTCGCCTGACGCTGTGCGTCGTTGAAGTAAGCCGGTACGGTAACAACCGCTTCAGTTACCGCTTCACCGAGGTAGTCTTCAGCGGTTTTCTTCATCTTCTTCAGGATTTCAGCAGAAACCTGTGGCGGAGCCATTTTCTCGCCTTTGGCTTCAACCCAGGCATCACCATTGTCAGCCTGAACAACGCTGTATGGCACCATGCTGATGTCTTTCTGAACCACTTTGTCGGTAAAACGACGACCAATCAGACGCTTGACCGCAAACACGGTGTTCTGAGGGTTCGTCACTGCCTGACGCTTGGCGGACTGACCAACCAGTACTTCGTCATCGGTGTAAGCGATGATGGAAGGGGTTGTGCGATCACCTTCTGAGTTTTCGATGACTTTCGCTTTCTCACCGTCCAGAATCGCCACACAGGAGTTGGTGGTTCCCAGGTCGATACCAATAATCTTGCCCATATTCATAATCTCCGATGCGTTACGCCGCATGTCCGCCGCGTTGTGTATTCGTTGTCCCCAAGCCGGGGGAATCTGTTTCGTTGTCTTCTATATGTGGTCGTGATAAACGCTTTCAAGACCGTTTATCACGAATTTGTACGGGTTTTATTCCGCAGCAGGCGCGCCTTTACTGACGACAACCATCGCCGGACGCAACAGACGACCGTGCAAGGTATAGCCTTTCTGCATCACGTCGATGACCGTGTTCGCCGGAGCCGCCGGGCTTTCGATCATGGTCATGGCCTGATGCAATTCAGGATTGAAAGCCTCATTAACCGGGTTAACAATCTCAACCTTGAACTTGGCCAGAGCTGAAATCATGCCGTCCAGCGTCATGTTCATGCCGTCACGAATAGCCTGAGTGGCTTCTTCTTCCGGTGCTGCCGCGAGGCCGCGTTCCAGGTTATCCACCACGTTCAGCATTTCGTTGGCAAATTTTTCCAGACCAAACTTGTGTGCTTTTTCCACATCCAGATCGGCGCGGCGGCGAATGTTTTGCATCTCGGCCTGCATGCGCAACATTTGCTCTTTCAGCGAGGCTGCTTCGTCCTGTGCTTGCAGCAATGCTTCCGTGGTTTCATCCACTACAACATCGCCTTCCACGGCTTCTTGAAAACCGTCTTCAACCTGATCAACCGTCTCGGATGCATCAACCTGATCCTTAACGGACTCGTCCTGAACCTTTTGCTCTTCTGTCATGAATAAACCCTCTGATCTAATCGCTGTGTCGCCGAATGGCTGGGCTATTTAAGTTGCTAGCTATATGGGGGCCTGAGAGAGGGATTCAAGAGCAAATCCCGGCCAGAAACGACATTTGCCGAAAAATGCGTTGACAAGACAAACCACTGTATATAAAAACACTGTATAAACAATCAGATTTCAGAGGGCGATTTTATGCTCCTGCACTTGTCGATTCGCCAGTTTGCACTGGTAGAACAACTGGATCTGGAATTCCGCCATGGAATGGCCGTCATCACCGGGGAGACCGGGGCCGGTAAATCCATTCTTCTGGATGCACTGGGGCTGGCACTGGGCAATCGCGCAGAAGCGGGCAGCGTTCGACTCGGGGCTGAAAAGTCCGAGGTATGCGCCACGTTCACGCCGTCGCCCAAAGCGCTGGACTGGCTCTCGGAGCGTGACCTCCCCCACGATGAAGACGCCATTGTCTTACGCCGTATTGTCACCGCCGAAGGCCGTTCCCGTGGATACATTAATGGCCGCCCCAGCTCCGCCAGCGATTTAAAATCCCTGGCCAGCCACCTGATCGAAATTCACTCCCAGCACGCCCATCATCATCTACTCGAAAAAGACGCCGCCCGCGCCATCATTGATGCTTTTGGCAACCATCACCGCCTGACCGAAGCGGTTTCCCAAAGCTGGACATCCTGGCAAAAAGCCAGCAAAAAGCTCAAGGCTTTGACGCAAGAAACCAGCGAGCTGCAGGGCCAGAAGCAACTGCTCAGCTATCAGGTTGAAGAATTGCGTCAACTGGCATTGGGAGAGCACGAGCTGGAACAACTGGAGCAGGAGCACAAGCGGCTGGCCAATGCCGAAAGCACTCTGCTCTCCGGTCAGGAAGCAGCCGTTGCCTGTTGCGGCGATGAGCAATCGGAGCAGGGCGCACTGCAGATGGCGTGGCACACACTGCAACAGCTCAAACACATTGATGACCAGCATCCTCAATTGGAAGAAGCCAAAGAGCTGATGCAACAGGCGCACATCCTGCTGGATGAAGCCGGTCGATCACTCAGTCATTATCTGGAACAGATCGACATCAACCCCCACCGCTTGCAACAGCTCGATCAGCGTCTGAGCGATATTTTCACCATGGCGCGCAAACATCAGATGGCTCCCCGGCAATTGTACGATCACTGGCAACAGCAAGAAGCCGTACTGGCAGAGCTGTGTCCATCAGACGAAGATCTGGAGCAATTACAGGCGGATGTCGCACGATTCCAGCAGCACTTTGAAACTCACAGCAACAGCCTGAGCGAAGCCCGACAACAAGCCGCCCAGCGCATGGATCATCAGGTACGGGAACATTTCGTCAGCATGGGGCTGGGGAAAACCCGCTTTGTGACCGAACTGACACCTCTCGATATGGAACACGCCAATCAGCACGGCCTGGACGACCTCCGGTTCATGGTGCAAACCAATCCGGGAATGCCTGCCGGGCCACTGGCCAAGGTCGCATCGGGCGGTGAATTATCACGCATCAGTCTGGCGATCCAGGTCGTGACCGCTGCGACCACCGAGGTCGATAGCATGATTTTTGACGAAGTGGATGTCGGCATTGGCGGTGGAACTGCCGAACGCGTGGGGCGCTTAATGCAAACACTGGGAAAACAGCGTCAGGTTATGTGTGTAACGCACCAGCCACAGGTTGCAGCGCAAGCCCATCAGCATTTTCAGGTGAGCAAAATCAGTGGCGACGAACACACTCACACCCGCATTCGGGAACTGGATATGCAACAACGCAGAGAAGAGCTGGCTCGGATGCTGGGAGGTGTCGATATCACACACCAGACACTCGCACACGCCAGTGAAATGCTGGCATTAGCCCGATAGCAGATGAAACGACAAGGTATTTTTCAGAACAGGAACAGGAGATAGGAACAGGAAAGAATAACCGGGAAGAGCAGACTTCCCGGTTGCAATGATCAGATATTACTTCTTCTTGCGGACATACAGAACCAGACTGTGATCCACCAGCTCATAACCATTTTCTTCAGCAATTTGATGCTGCAGGCGCTCAATTTCAGCGTTGGTAAACTCAACCACCGTATTATCGTCAACATCAACCATATGGTCATGATGCTCACCACGATCCAGTTCAAACACTGAGTGGCCACCATCAAAATTATGACGAGTCACCAGTCCAGCGCTTTCAAACTGGGTCAACACCCGGTACACCGTAGCCAGGCCGACATCTTCTCCGGCATCGATCAAGGAACGATACACATCTTCGGCGCTCATATGAGCGTCGGGATTGGCTTCCAGAATGCTCAGAATTTTGACACGCGGCAGCGTTACTTTCAGTCCCGCCTTACGCAATTCCACGTTTTGATCGGACATTGCACCCTCGAATATTTCACAGCAACTTAATTCATCAGGTATGATCGGCGCTCCCTGGCCCGACTGCCCAAGACTACAGGATACCTACCTGAATGACGCGAGCGATAATTCTGACCTTTTTACTTGGTATTGCAACCCTAACAGGGTGTGTTTTTCCCGGTGTGCATAAATTACCGGTTCAACAAGGCAATATCGTCACACAAGATATGCTGGAACAACTCCAGCCGGGCATGACACCCAGGCAGATCGAATATGTAATGGGAACGCCACTGCTGAAGACGTCGCTCAGCCCGAATGTCTGGCATTATTTTTATGCATTGGAAGAAGATGACATTCGCGTCAAGAATTACAAAGTGATGGTGTTTTTTGATCATCAGGGCCGTTACAGCCACTACGAAGGCAAGATCCCTGCCCCGGATCAGGACAGCAAGACAACCGGACAATAGCGGTACAGGGATATAGCCGACATCGTGCGGGGGCTGCCCCCCGCAGTCAGATCACGAACCTGCTTTGGCCTTCTCTGCAGCCTTGGCGGCCCGATTGGCACGCGCTTGTTTAGGGTCAATGATTAACGGGCGATAAATCTCAATCCGATCTCCGGCCTTGACCGGCTCCACATCAGCATTCCGCACGGCCTTACCAAAAATACCAAACTTGGCATCGTTCCAGTCCAGATCCGGAAACTCACGCGTCATACCCGACTGTTTGGCCGCCTCGGCGACACTGGTGCCATCTTCCACCTCAATGGCCAGTACCCGCTGCTTCTCAGGCAAGGCATACGCCACCTCTACCGAAATCAATGCTACTGAATCAGTCATAGACTTCTTTCGCTCGCTTAACAAAGGAATCCACCATCATATTGGCCACTTGCTTGAACACAGCACCCAAGGCAACGCCCGTCAGTTTATTGGCTACCTCGAACTCCATATCCAGCGAGACCTTACAGGCTTCATCGGATAATTTCTGAAAATGCCAGACCCCGTGAAAACGGGTAAACGGCCCATCCAGCAAACGCATTTCCATGCGCTCTGGACGAACCAACTGGTTGTGTGTACTGAAACTCTGATTCAAGCCCGCCCGTGAAATGGTCAGGCTCGCTTCAATAAAGTCATCACCTTCCGCAATCACTTCGGTCGCCTTGCAGCCCTCCAGAAATTCTGGATAGCGGCGCACATCATTCACCAGTTCAAACATCTGCTCGGCGCTGTACATCACCAGCGCACTGCGAGTAATTGTTGTCATGTCACCTCAACTGTCGGATCACACCACCCCGAGCCCATGCAGGAAAATTACAGCCACAGCCAACGGTGATACGTAGCGCAACATAAAATGCCACATGGAAAAAACAGCGGGGTTTTGAACGCGAGCTTCATCACGAATCACATCCTGACGCATAAACCAGCCCACAAAAATGGCGATCAGGATACCACCCAGAGGCAACAGAATGTTAGCCGTCAGGAAATCCAGCGTGTCAAAGAAGGTCTTTCCAAACACTGTGAACTCCGACCACTCATTGAATGACAGCACCGTACCAATGCCCAACAACCAGGCAAACCCACACACTATCGATGTCGCCACCGCTCGCGACCAGCCCCGTTCAACCGCCCAGGCAACAGCAGGCTCTGCAATCGACAGTGCCGAACTCCAGGCCGCAATCGCAACAAGAATAAAGAAGGTTGCACCTATCCACTGACCGCCCGGCAGATTGGAGAATGCCAACGGCAAGGTCTGGAACATCAATCCCGGCCCGGCACCCGGCTCCATGCCATTCGTGAACACCACCGAGAACACAATCAGACCAGCGACCAGAGCCACCAATGTATCCAGAAAGCCGACCGCCAGAATGGTTTTGCCCAGCGATGCATCCGATGGCATATACGCCCCGTAAGTCATGATGGCACCCATGCCCAGACTCAAGGTAAAGAACGAATGTCCCAGCGCCACAACAATGCTTTCTGTAGTCAGGTGAGCAAAATCAAAACTGAACAGAAACGACGCTGCCTCTCCAAAGCCTGAGGTCGTCAGGCTGTAACCCAACAGCAGAATCAACATCAGAAACAGCAGCGGCATCATGGTGCGCACACCATTTTCCAACCCTTTATGTACGCCGCGTGCAATCACAAATCCGGTCATTAACATAAACAAGGTGTGCAGGAAGGTCAGCAATAACGGATCGGATAACAGGCCGCCGAAGATGTCACCCGCCCCTTCTGCCGTCACACCGTTAAAATCGCCAAACAGCATCTTGACCACATAAAACAGCGTCCAGCCTGCGATCACGCTGTAAAACGACAGAATGAAAAACCCCGACACCGCCCCCATCCAGCCAATACCCCGGAAGAAGCGCGGAGCCTTCTCCTCATCCGTCATCTGCTGCATGGTGTGAATTGGGCTCATTCGCCCTTTTCGCCCCAGTAACACTTCCGCCATCATGACGGGAATCCCGGCCGCCAGAATGCACAACAAATACACCAGAACAAACGCACCACCGCCGTTCTCGCCCGTGATATAGGGGAACTTCCAGATATTCCCGAGTCCAACAGCCGATCCCGTTGCTGCCAGGATAAATGTCCAACGACTGGCCCAAATGCCATGCATACCGGTTTTGTCTGCTTTCATGTTATTCTTCTCCGCTGTGCCCGATAGCACGGCATTTTCAAGGATTTAGCTGCCTGCCTCAAGCTGCACCGCCGATTCACGGCCATGACTTGCAACTGATGTTCAATCGCAACCCAGAATCCGACCACCGCTGGATCATCATCGCCGGGCCATGCCCGACATACTGTATCGGCCTGAACCACTGACAGATTTCTATGAGTAAGAACAAAAAGAAACCCAAATCCAGTAGTCCGACCATCGCGCTGAACAAAAAAGCCCGACACGACTATTTTCTGGAAGACAAAATGGAAGCCGGACTTTCACTGGCGGGCTGGGAAGTTAAATCCCTGCGCGAAGGTAAATGCCAGTTAGTCGACTCCTATGTCACCCTGCACAAAGGCGAAGCCTGGTTAACGGGCGCGTTAATTACCCCTCTGCACCAGGCCTCCACTCATGTGGTTGCCGCACCTCGCCGGGAGCGCAAACTGCTGCTGCATCGCCGGGAAATCGAACGCATTGAGCAAAAAATCAATGCCAAGGGCTTTACCTGCGTATGCACCGCCATTTACTGGAAAGGGCATCGCGTCAAAGCCGAGATCGCCATGGCCAAGGGTAAGCAGTCACACGACAAGCGTCACAGCGCCAAAGACAAGGACTGGGCCAAGCAAAAAGAACGCTTGATGAAGCACTCCACTCGATAAAGCCCTCTAAAGAGTATAGCCAGCGTACAGATACAATGGCATACTGTGCGGCTCTGATGGGAACACCTGCCCATCCGTCCGATTTCGGGGATGATCTGGATTCGACGTTGGTTACAAAGCTATGGGTGCATGTCGAGAGGGTTTAACGATCTCGTAAATAAACGTTATTCAAAGTTATAGTCGCAAACGACGAAAACTACGCACTAGCAGCTTAATCCCTGCTAACCTCTGAATCTGGGTGCCTATAACCAGAGGACGAGGGCACAGTCCTATAGGATCGCCTGGATGCTTCGCTCGGAGCTGAACGGTTAAAACTCAATCGAGCTCGCTGGTTGCGCCCTGTCTCTCGGGCCGCAAGTGGCTAAATCAATAGAGTAGACTAAACATGTAGATCCTCTAGTGGCGGATTGACGGACGCGGGTTCAACTCCCGCCATCTCCACCAAACAAGAAACCCCAAGCGATTCAATCGGTTGGGGTTTTTTATTGCCTGCTTCATGCACACTCGATCACACTCAGCGCTCTTGCTTACCCATATTACGAACACCGTCGATCTGCTGACACAAGGTGTCAATTTCTGGCAAGGTGCGTGCTGTCATGCGATGCACCTTATCGGCATCAGGGTGAAATATTGCCTGATTTTTTACCGCTGGAATCAGTGGCCACTTTTGCCAGTTGATCGCATCCGGGCTGTCCTGACTGTGTTTGGAAGGCTGCACAATCGCTTGCGGCTGGCTCACCAACACCTGTTCCAGCCCAACGTGTGGATAGTCATCCAGGCTGTCGGAAAACGGGTTTTCCGCCCCGCACAGTTCCAATTGCTGTTGCGGCCAGGCGTTGCCTGCCACAGTTGTCAGAGGACGAGACCACAGCTCGTAGAAAACCCTGACCGGTGTCTTGCCCGAGTAGCGTTGACGCAAGCGAGACAGCTCCTTTTCATACGCTTGAGCCTGTTGTTCTGCCTCAGTTTGTCGCCCGGTCAACTCACCAAACTGGCGCAACTCGGCCGCCACATCGTCCAGTGATCGAATATCTGAATACACAATGGGCACCTGATATTTTTGCAAGCGCGCGAGGTCAGCAGCCGGGTTGCCGGTTTTCCAGGCAATAACCAGATCTGGCTGCATCTGCACAATTTTTTCAATCTGCAGCCCGGCATACGACCCGACGACCGGAATGGCGCGAGCCGCTTCCGGGTAATCGGCGTATCCCGTTGTGCCAATGATCTGCTCACCGGCTCCAATGGCGTAGAGCTGCTCAACAATGTGAGGTGCCAATGCAATCAGCTTGAGTGAGCGTTTTCTATCATTCTGATCGGGAGCCGCCAAGCTCCCTTGAGCAATGCCCAGACACACTAGCAGGGCAACAGCAGACTTCACCAGTCCACTCCTTTACGTGCCTTGATGCCCGCCTCGAACGCGTGTTTCACCGGCTTCACTTCGCTGACGGTATCGGCCATGGCGATAAGATCCGGGTGGCAATCACGGCCTGTCACCACCACCGTCTGATTTTCAGGACGAGCCGCCAGCGCGGCCTTGACCTCTTCCAGATCAAGATAGCTGTAGCTCAGCATGTAAGTCAGTTCGTCCAGCAATACCACTTCAATCTCAGGATCAGCCAGGAAGCGCTTACTTTCTTCCCAAGCCTTTTCAGCTGCGGCAATGTCCTTTTCCCGATTCTGGGTTTCCCACGTAAAACCGGTGCCCATCACTTCAACCGGAATGCCCAGTTTCAGCGCCAGATCACGCTCACCACACGGCCAGGTGCCCTTGATGTACTGCACCACGGCGGTTTTCAGGCCGTATCCAGCCGCCCGAAAGATGGTGCCAAAACCGGATGTGGACTTGCCCTTGCCATTGCCGGTCAGAACAATCAGGGTGCCGCGTCGTTCACGCGCCTGCGCCACACGTTCGTCCACAGCGGCTTTGGTTTCCTGCATCCGTTGCTGGTGTTCCTGCTCGGTTTCATTACTCAGGTCGCGACTCATAACAATGCCTCATGATCAGAAGAAGGGTGGGAAAGAGAAGTTGGGGATTGAGTGTGACGTTGGGATTGTGAGGGCAGCAACGACAACAAACGTTCAAGGTCGAGGTGCTCACGACAGGCATCAGCCAGACGATCCAGCGCCGCTTCCTGACGGCTGTCATAGTCGTCCTGAATATCCGTTTCGGCACCCGCCCAGCGCAAGATACGTTGCAGAGCAGCAGGCTCATCAAACACACCATGTAAGTAAGTGCCTGCTACCTGACCATCATCACTGATACAGCCATCGGGCTGATCACCAGCCAATTGTGCAAAGGGTTTTATCTGGTTGGTATAACGGCTGCGCCCGGCATGAATCTGGTAACCTGCAACGGTCACAGACGCCGCATTTTCCGCTGCCAGTAACAGCACGCCTGAATCGTTGGTCAGCGCCTTTTCAGATTCCAGCGTTGTAGTAATTGGCAGATAACCCAGTCCGGCTGAATGGCCAGCCTGGCCTTCGATGCCTTCGGGATCATCAATCTGTTCGCCTAACATCTGATAGCCGCCACAAATACCCAAAACCTTGCCGCCGTAACGCAGATGCCGGGCAATATCATCGGCCCAGCCACAGGCTTTTAATAACGCCAGATCGGCACGGGTGTGCTTGCTGCCAGGCAGAATAATCAGATCCGCGCCCATCAGGCTGTCGTCTCGACCGACATAGGTCAGATCAACCTGGGGATGCTGACGCAACATATCGAAATCGGTGTGGTTACTGATGCGTGAAAACACCGGCACCTTGATGCGCAACCGCACATCGTCGGCCTGAAGCTGCTGCTCTACGGCAATGGCATCTTCAGCCGCTGCGTCCAGGTTTGGAATCCAGGGCAGTACGCCGAAGACTGGCTTGCCAGTGCGTTCCTCAAGCCAGTCGAGGCCAGGTGTCAGCAACGATACATCACCGCGAAACTTGTTGATCACGAAGCCCTTGACCCGGTTTTGCTCACTGGGCGACAGCAAATCCAGCGTACCAACCAGTTGGGCGAACACGCCGCCACGGTCAATATCAGCCACCAGAATCACCGGGCAATCCACTTCTTCGGCAAAGCCCATATTGGCAATATCACGGTCACGCAGATTGATTTCCGCCGGGCTGCCTGCGCCTTCCACCACTATCAGCGAGTAGTCTTGCTCCAGTCGCTGATGCGATGTCAGCACCGCTTTCATCGCCGTGGTTTTGTAATTGTGATACGCCACCGCTTCCATATCCGCGACGGGTTTGCCGTGAATAATCACCTGAGCGCCGGTATCGGTATTGGGCTTGAGCAGCACCGGATTCATATCCACCGTCGGTGCCTGACGAGCGGCTTTGGCCTGCAACGCCTGAGCACGGCCAATTTCCTTGCCATCGGCGGTGACGGCGCTGTTCAAGGCCATATTCTGCGGCTTGAACGGCGCAACGTTCAGGCCCATATCAGCGAAACAGCGGCACAGCCCGGCCACCAGCAAACTCTTACCCGCATCGGACATGGTGCCCTGCACCATCAGGGTATGCGTTGAAGGAGAAGGAGGGGTTGGCTTCATACAGACACTCTCATCAGAAAAACAACACTCATGGTCATCACCGCTCCGTCACGGGCAACCCAATAAAACGCACCACCGGCACCGCATCGGGCATATCCGAGATTTCAATCCGCGTCAGGCTGGCATAGCCGATATCAAGCGATGAAAACCAGCGCCCATCGCGCCAGTCAGCGGGAATCACATGGGCCAACAACAGACGAATCACACCACCATGACAAACCACCAGCGAATGCTTGCCCTGCAGTTGTTGCTGCAGGTGCTGCCAGCACAAGCCCACCCTCTGATGTGCCTGTATCAATGACTCGCCTTCCGGTGGCGCATGCACGCCCGGTGCCTGCCAGTAGGCTTCGATACGCCGCCACTCTTCTGGCTCGGCGTACAAATCATCGAAAGGCACGCCGTCCCAGCGGCCAAAATCCACTTCCTGCAAATCAGCTTCAATCTGACAAGGCAATTGCTGTCGCTGTGCAAACGCCTCGGCAAACACACGGCAACGCTGCAAGGGTGACGTAATCACCTGCTCCGGTGACAGATTCTGAACCGCGCGCCAGAGCTGCTGCTCCCCGTCAGTACTGACCGCAACATCCGTGCGGCCATACAATGCAGGCGGGCCAGCTACCTTGCCGTGACGCAGCAAATCAATGCGAGTGGTCATGAGATTCCCCTTCGGTGGTGCCAGGCTTGAGTGTCATCGGCAATCCAGCGGCCACAAAACTGACCCGATCCGCTGCTTGAGCCAATGCCTGATTGAGCCACCCGGCCTGATCCACAAACACCCGGCTGGTTTCTCCCATCGGCACCACACCCAGACCCACCTCATTGGCGACCAGCACCAGATCCAGAGCGCTATCACTCTGATAACGCTCAATGCTGCGCTCCAGCGTTTGTCTCAGGTCGTCAAAATCCTGCTCAGGATGATGATAGAGCTGATTGTTCAGCCACAGCGTCAGGCAATCGACCAACACCACTGCAGGCTGCTGAACCCCGTGCTGCAGATAATCCGCCAGTTCCAGCGGCACTTCAGCCAATTGCCAGTCACTGCCACGCTCCTGCTGATGACGCCGAATGCGATCCGACATCTCGCCGTCCATCCGTTCTGCCGTCGCCACAAACTGCTTGTTTAACTGGCGCTCTAACGCCCGTTGAGTGGCCCACTGCAAGGCAAAACGGGACTTGCCCGAACGAGCACCGCCCACAATCAAATGAATCACAGCAAACCTCCCGCCGCCAACCAGCCCTGATTGGCCAGCATCAGCAGCACGCTGTAGATACACAATTCCTGTACCTGTTGAGCGGCTCCCAGGCTGTCACCAGTAAAGCCACCAATGTGCTTGAACATCCAGCGTTTCAGTAGCTCACGGGTTATCAGGCAGGCAGGAATAACGGCCAACGCAGGCCACGGCAGCAGCAGGAAACCCACACAGCCAAACAGCAGTAACTGCACCAGCATGGCAGACGATAACGGCTTCGACAGCGGGTCACTCTTGCTCTTGCCCGGTGCCGAGACATAGCTCATATCCTGAGCGTGAGTGACTGCCATTGCCCGCGACAACGGGTACGCCAGCCACAGAGCCAGCACCAGCAATTCCTGTTGTGCCAGCGACCACAGCAAAACCAGCTTGGTCAGCAAGATCATCACCAACGCTGACGTGCCATAGGTGCCCAGACGGCTGTCTTTCATAATGGTGAGCTTGCGCTCCTGATCAAACCCGCCATAAAAGCCGTCAAAGCAGTCGGCCAAACCGTCTTCGTGCAAAGCACCGGTCAACAACAGACTGGCGGCCATCAGCAAACACAAGGTAGGCAACAAACCCAGCAACGGCGACAACAGCGACCAGAACGCCACCAGCAAGCCCGCCAGCAACACGCCGACCAGCGGGAAATAACGCAGCGCTCTGTGCATAACGTCGGTGCGGTAATGCAAATTGCCCGGCACCGGCAGACGGCTCATAAAGCTGATGGCCAGCAACAGTTGATTCAACTGACGTGCAACCGTCCATGCCCAGCCGGAATGAGGCATCATGATGGCTTCACCGGATGATTATCCGGGATATCCACGTCGATATTGGCGCTGTCAAAGCTGGCCATATCGTTATAAAACGCACAGGCCGCGCGCAACAACGGTAACGCCAGCGCTGCACCCGTGCCTTCACCCAGACGTAAATTCATATCCAGCAGGGGTTCTGCGTCCAGCATTTGCAACACGTCCCAATGGGCGGCTTCGGCGGAACGATGCGAGAAAATCATATAATCACGAACGTCAGGGTGCAGACGGCAAGCCAGCAACGCCGCCACCGACACAATAAAGCCGTCGATCAACAGCACCGCACGTTGTTCTGCCGCGGCCAGCATGGTGCCAATCATCTGAACAATCTCGAAGCCACCCACTTCCTGCAGCAGAGTCGCGGCATCCAGATACCCTTTGTGCGCATTTTTGACACGCGCTACCGCTTGTTCAACCAGACGGCGTTTCAGAACCAGTTGTTCATTTTCAATGCCGGTGCCGCGACCAACCACATCCACCGCCTGCTGTCCGGTTGCCAATGCCAGCAAAGCAGCGGCTGAGCTGGTATTACCGATGCCCATTTCGCCGAATCCCAACACCTGACAGCCGGAGGCGACCTGTTGCTGTCCCAATGCAGCGCCGGAAAGCAACGCCTGCTGATACTGCTCTGATGACATCGCCGCCTGAACCGAGAAGTCTTCCGTACCGGCCCCGATTCGACGTTGCAGCAGCACCGGACTGGTGCTGTCTATCGGTTCCAGAATACCGGCATCAACCACCTGCAATGCCATGTCACTGCTCTGGCAAAAACAATTGATCGCCGCTCCACCCGCCAGAAAATTCTGCACCATCTGACGCGTCACCGCCTGCGGCGCAATGCTGACAGGATGGCGAGCAATGCCGTGGTCAGCCGCAAACACCAGCATGGTCGGCTGCGACAGGGACAGGCGTGTGTCAGCGCCGTGCCACTGAATCTGCGCCAACTGCGCGGCCAACGCTTCCAGTTGCCCGAGGGAACCAGGGGGCTTGGTTTGGTTGTCGATGCGCTGGCGAATCTCCACCAGGCAATCCGGGTTCAGCGCCGGAATGGAAAACATAGTTGATACCTTGCAAGAAAAGAGACAAAGACAGGGCCAGCCATCAGGATCGCTGACGCATCACCAACAGAAAAAACACACTGCCAATGGCGGAGGTAATAATGCCAATCGGGATCTCCTGATCACTGACAGCCGCACGGGCCAGCACATCTACCCAGACCAGAAAACTGCCACCGCACAGCAGACAGCCTAATACCAGCGTCCGCGTTGTTACTCCAAGATGCGCCCGTACCATGTGCGGAATCATCAGGCCGACAAAGCCGATGCCGCCACAATGAGCAACAATCACTGCCGTTAACGCGGCGCACACTACCATCGCCAGCATCCGCATGTGGCTGGCTTCGACGCCCAGGGTGCGAGCGTTGTCATCACCCAGCAGCATGGCGTCAAAACGCGGCCCCAGAAACCACAGCAGCGCTGTACTCACTACCACCACTGGCAACAGCAACCACAAGTGACCCATCTCCACCCGCGTCAGGCTGCCCATCAGCCAGAACATCACCTTGTTGGCGGCAAACGGCTCGCCGAGATACAAAATAAAGTGCGTGATGGCACCCAGCATCAGTGAAATCGCCACACCGGCCAACAACAACTGTTCAGAACTGCGCGCAAAATCACTCAACGCCAGCCCTTGCACCATCAACACCGCCAGCAACGCCCCGGCAAACGCCGCAACAGGCAATACCATAGCATCGGGCATCAGGCTTTGAAGCAACAGAACCAGAGGTTCAACACCCAGGGCCTGAGCCGTTTGTGGTTCAAACACAATGGTGACCACACTGGCTCCCAATCCGGCCCCGGCCACCACGCCGAACAGATACGGGTCAGCCAGACCGTTACGCGTCACGTTCTGCAGTGCCGCTCCGGCAATGGCCAAACCGGCTCCCACCAGGAATCCGGCCAATACCCGAGGCAACCGGATATCGTGGAAAATCAAGGCATCAATAGGGGAAGCACATTCATCCAGCACACACCGCAGCAAGCTTGAAGGAGGCATGTCCGCCGCTCCAAACAAGAGTGCCAACACCGGAGAAAGCAGCGCCATGAGCAACAACCAAAACCAGGCATATTGACGAGTAACCGTCGCCTTCATGGCTTCTCTCCCGGAGTCACATTGGGGAGGGTATGAGACGTGGTATTAAGTGAAGCGCGGGAGCGTCGTCGATGAGGAAAGAAATCCACGTGCAAGGTATCCACTTCCGTCTGCCGTACCTGACAAGGCAAGCGAAAAACCGCTTCCAGCAAATGGCTCTGAAGCACCTGGGCCGGAGTGCCAAAGCCGGTCAGACGGCCCTGATCCATCAATGCCAGCGTGTCGCAATAGGCCGCCGCCAGATTCAGATCATGCAAACTCATCACCACGGCCAGGCCCTGTTCATGGGCCAGTTCACCCAACAAGGCCAGGATGTCATGCTGATAAAACACATCCAGATGATTCACCGGCTCATCCAGCACAATCAGCTCAGCTTGCTGAACCAGCGCGCGGGCAATCAGGCCCCGCTGTTGTTCACCGCCGGATAACGAGGAAAAACGCCGCTCGGCCTTGTCCGCCAGTCCAACCCGCTCAAGTGCTCGGGTAATGCGTGCCTGATCGGCGGGTTTCTGGCGTGACAACAAAGACTGATGCGGCAACAAGCCCATAGAGACAATCTGGCGCAGCGTTAATGAAAACACGCCGTCATTGAGCTGATTGACCACCGCGACCCGGCGCGCGCGCTCCGTCACATCCATCTCATCCAGTGCCCAGCCACGCCAAAGTACGTCACCGGAGCACGCTTCGTTATCACGCCGCTGACCCGACATACGGCGTAACAAACTGGTTTTGCCCGCTCCGTTGGGGCCAAGCACACCCAGCACACGACCACGCCCCAAGCTCAGGCTGATGCTGGTCAGAATAGGGCATTGATCGATTAATAGATGAACATCATTCAGCCACAAACCGGCAGCCGGGCCAGTGGCAGACGAAGACAGGACGGGATCAACTTCCGACATTAACGCGGAGCCTCAACTGAAGAAGGAAAATGGAAAACAGCGGCAAGCCCGTGTACGGCCATCGGGTGTCCCGACGGCATCACAGTCGCAAGAGGGCTACCCGTGTGTTCCCGCACGAATAAAAATCAACAGACTATCAGGCTGGTATCTGACTCTTGCGCCGTCACAGGCACAATTACAGTTGCGGGTACAGTTCCGGAGTTGCACCGGATTCCCATTCAAGTCAGCGCCAACGATCTGCGTCGTCGAGGCGCGACACCCAAACAGGGCGGACTATAACAGGAAAAACAGCAGGAAAAACAGCAGGAAAGACTCGGGTAACAGCCAGACTTCAGGCCCCGCTACGCACACAATTTTTACCCGCCGCCTTGGCAGCATAGACGCTGTTATCCGCTTGTTTGATCAAGGCTTCATGATCAGCCATAAGGTCAGTGCGCGCCGCAACGCCAATCGAAATCGAGCCATGCCACGGCTCCCCTCCGGTAGGCACTCGCAGCTCAGCGACCCTTTGACGCGTCAATTCAGCCACGTGCAGACCGCCTGCCAAATCGGTATTGGGACAGATTACAAAAAACTCATCACCGCCCAGACGACAGACGACGTCGTCGTTGCGCAAGGCATGCTGCAGCGTGCTGGCCAGTTCAGTCAGCACCTTGTCTCCGGCATCGTGACCGTACTGATCGTTCACTTCCTTGAAATGGTCTGCGTCAATCATCATGCAGACCAGCGGGGATTGCTCCCGAATGGATTCCTGCCACAGCGACGACAGGCGACGAATGGCATGACGGCGATTGGGCAAGCCAGTGAGCACATCGGTTAACGAGAGTTCTTCCAGATGACGATTGGCTTCTGACAGTTCACGCGTCCGCAGGGCCACTTTTTCTTCAAGAGATTCGTTCAGTTGCTTGAGTTCCCGGTTGCGCTGGGAGACCTGCTCAAACAAACCATTCAAAGCGCTGAGCAACGGTACTTTGGAAGCGTCTCGCGCCTGCTCCAGTTGCTCATACGCTTCCGTCGGTGCAGTGCCAGACTGGATCGCCCGAATCTGGCTGGCCATGTCCTGGTCTTCCCCCAGAATATGGTATGCCAGCCAGTGGATCAGAAACTTCAGCAAGGTGCGGGATTGTTCCTGATCGCTCACCGAGATGCTGGCATAAATGGACGTGACTTCGTCCAGAAAGCCATTGTGAACGTCGATGTGGTGATCCAGATAACGACGATCCATCTGAAAATCCGCCATCAGTTTTTCTTCTTCCCGGAAGTGGTAGGCGGCGTAGTCGGACAACTGCTGATACAGCTGTTCCAGCTCCTGTTGGCTGGCCATATTGTCGGCCATCAAGCTGCCGAACCGGTTGATGATATTAACCAGTTGGTGATGTTGCTGATCCACCTCGTCCAGGCCAGTCAGAAAACAGCCATCCCAGTGAAAGGATTCCATCGCTATCGATTCCTGTTGTTATTATTCATGGTGCATGTCCCTTGATCCCTTACAGCACCGTTTCCTGATGCTGGCGGCGTTACGCTACCAGCGCCTACCCACCGGTGCAAGGTACGCTCTGGCACAGATTCACAGTCCGCCTGATCCACCGTATGATGCAAAGATAAGAACACCATTCACCCGATGTCTCAGGCTGTTGCCATGAACCAGAAAACCTCCCGCGAGCTGGAACAGTGTCGTGAAGACGCCGACCGCTACCGCCTGCTGGCGGAGCAATCCACTGATATGATTTCCCGCCACACCGCCGACCCGCGCTGGATTTATATCGACGCCAGCCCGGCAGTCACACGGGTGCTGGGTTATACCCCGGACGAAATCATCGGCATGTCAGGCTATTCCCAGTTTCACCCGGAAGACGCCGACAACCTGCTCAAACGCGACGCCAGTGTGCGCTACCGCGAAGGCATGTACACCAATGTTTACCGTTACCGTCACAAAGACGGCCACTACCTATGGCTGGAAACCACCAGCCGTACAATACGGGACGACAAGGGCAAACCGGTGGAAATCATCTGCGTCTCACGCGACGTGACCGAACGCGAGGAAGCCCAGCGAGCCATGCGACGACTCGCGCGCGTTGTAGAAGCCGCGTCGGACATGATCATGTTCTGTAATCACCAGACCCGCAAACTGACGTACCTGAATGAATCGGCCTACCACACGCTGGGGATGTCCAAGGACACTCCGGTGTATTTTTATCTGCAAGAACTGTTCTCGCAGGAAATTCTGGATACGCTGGTACACGATGCTTTGGAGCACGCCTCCATTCACGGCATCTGGTACGGCAGCATTCCGATGAAACTGCCCAGGCACCTGAACCGCACCGCCGAAGTGCGGGAAGTCATCGCCCACCGTAACCGCCGCGAGAACAACCAGGTCGATTACTATTCCATCATTGGCCGCGATATTACCCAGCGTCGCAAAGCAGAAGAAGAAGCCAAACGCCATCAACTGGAATTGGCACATATGTCACGTTTGTTGTCGGTCGGGGAAATGGCAACCGGATTGGCCCATGAGGTAAACCAGCCGCTGGCTGCTATTCTTAATTACTGCCACGGAGCGCAGCGGCGACTTCAATCTGACCCGGAAAACTCGGTAGGCACCGTATCCCAGGCCATGAGTCTGATCATGCAGCAGGCCAAGCGGGCATCGGAGATCATCAAACGCATGCGCTCGTTCGTCCACAAGACGGAATACCAGTGCGTGAAGTTCTCGATTAACGAAAGCTGCAAGGAAGTGGCGGGGTTTCTGCATCAGGAGGCGCTGGACCACAACATCACCTTTGAATTCAATCTGGCCCGCCACGAACCCAAAATTGAAGCCGACAAGGTGCAAATCGAACAGGTGTTACTGAACCTGATGCGCAACGCTATTGAGGCCTATAACGATTGTAAGCGGGACTATCGTCCCGTTATGATCTCCACTCGCACCACCGAGAGCTATATTTACATTTCTGTACAGGATATGGCCAAAGGCATTACCCCTGATACGCTGGAAAAACTGTTCGAGCCTTTTTACACCTCCAAGTCCACCGGACTAGGAATGGGATTATCAATTTCACGCACCATTATCGAGACCCACGGGGGGCAGTTATGGGCGGAAAGCGACGGCTCTACCGGCACTCAGTTTTATCTGAAACTCCCGTTAAGAGACTGATTTCATGCACGACCTGGCCGATGCCACTATTTACATCGTTGATGATGACGAAGACTTCCGCACTTCCATGCAATGGCTACTGGAGTCTGCCAACCACCGAGTGGTTACGTTTGAATCCGCCCGCGACTTTCTCAGCAACTACAAGGGAGATGTCGGCTGCATGCTGCTGGATGTCCGCATGCCGGACGTCAATGGTCTGGCCTTGCAGCAAATCATGCAGGAACGCGGCATTCATATGCCCATTATCGTGATTTCCGGTCATGGCGATATTCAAATGGCCGTCAGTGCCATGAAGCAAGGTGCGATGGATTTTCTCGAAAAACCGTTCAGCGGTGACGCCGTGTTGCACCTGGTCGACAAGGCTCTGGCTCGCGCCCGCAAGCAGCACCAGCAACGCAGTGAAATCCAGGACATTGCCGACTGTTATGACACCCTCAGCCGTCGTGAACGTGAAGTGATGGCGCTGGTGGTGGAAGGACACGCCAACCGGGAAATTGCAGAAGAGTTGGGCATCAGCCCGAAAACCGTGGAAGTCCACCGTTCTCGGGTGATGAGCAAGATGCACGCAGGCAGTCTGGCCATTCTGGTGCAGCAAGCGGCTCGGCTCAAGCCGTTGCAGTAACGCGCTGAATAAACGCGCTCATGAGCTCCAGTACGGCCTCCGTCGCTTCCAGATGAGGAATATGAGCGCAGCCATCGACAAAGCAGGCTTCGGCCTGTTCACCGATGCCGGAACAAATATCCGCCACTTGCTCCGGCACACCGTATTGATCCTGTTTGCCCTGCATAATCAGCGCCGGGCAGCGAATGTCCGGCAACCAGCGCTGAAAGTCCATGTTCTGGTGGCAGCTTTCGCGCAACCAGGTTTCCGTCCAGGCCCGAAACAGCAAATCTGTCCGATCGCCGTGATAGCGTGACAATCGCTCGCCCAAATTGGTGGTTTTGTACACTTCCACCGCTTCGCGAATGCCTTTCAGCGTCATCTCATCGGCGTACACGTGTGCGGCTTCCGTAATAATCGCCACCACCTTGTCCGGCAACGATGCCGCTCCGATCAAGGCAATCGTACCGCCGTCGCTGTGACCCACCAGAATCGCCTTGTCAATGCCCGCTGCATCCAGAACCTCGCCCAGACGCTGCTCACCTTCCGGCACCAGATAGTCATCGGCACGCGGCAGGGTGATCGGTGACGACTCACCGTAACCCAGACGTTCGTACACCAGCACATCCAGCCCGGTCATCAGCGCCAGGCGCTCCGGGAAGTCTTTCCACATCTGAATATGCCCGAGTGCTTCGTGCAGAAACACCAATACTGGCTGCTCAGCAGCCTGATCCGAATGACACCCCATCACAGCGTGAACCTGCTGACCATCCGGTAATGACAGCATCCTGTCCTGCCACGTTAACGTCTGAGTCATGGGCGCTCCTCCGGGGCCGGGATGGAGTAAGTCATCGTGGCGTGTGCTACAGGTTCCGGGTCACCATCCGAAAAAATGGAGACCTCACCAATCCCCAGACGCTTGCCGACTTTCAGCATGGTCGCTTTGGCGATGATGTCGGCATCCGGTGTTGGCTTGCGCAAAAAATTGATATTCAGATTGGTGGTCACCGCCAGCGCTACCGGGCCAATACGGCTCAGTAAGGCGGCATACACGGTAACATCAGCAAGCCCCATCATGGCCGGGCCAGAGACCGTACCACCAGGGCGTAAATGTTGATCTCCCACTGGCAAACGCATGCTGGCTTCGGCATCTCCCAATGCCAGCAACTCGCCGTATTGCGCGCCTTGAGGAAAGTGGTGTTGCAAAAACTGCTGCATTTCTTCAAAGGTCATTTTCATGGGCGTCTCCTCCTGCAGGATGGCCTCACGGATGTCGTCAGACACCGCCGTTCATTGACTCGAATCCCTACCCCGCCGACACAATGGCCAGTGTCACCGTTGCCTTGGCCACCAGCTTGCGCTGCTCCGGCGCATCACTGAGAGCATAGACCTCTCCTTCAGCCACGGTCAGGGTCTTGCCCTGCTTGATCACCCGAGCTTCACATTCCAGTGTGTGACCACTGGCCGGACGCAACAGATTCACGGTGAAATCGGCTGTTAATACCCGTTCGTGAGAGGCAATCAGGGTCGCGGCCGCTGTACCACAACTGTGGTCAGCCAACGTCGCCTGAACACCCGCATGAACAAAGCCGTCTTGTTGGCGATGGGTTGTTTGCAAGGGAATACGAGTAAGGCAGTAGCCAGGGCGAAACTCAACAAGTTCGGCTCCCAGCCACTGAATGAAGGGCGCCTGATCGAACACCCGGCGAGTTTCAACCTCGTAATCCGGGTTGTTCACTTTCATGGCGTTATCTCAATGTCAGCGGTTGATTATTCAGCCGCATCGCTTTCGTCACGGGCCTGATTACGCAGGATAAAGCGCTGAATCTTGCCGCTTGGGGTTTTTGGCAGTTCATCAACGAAGTCGATTTCACGTGGGAAGGCGTGGGTCGACAGACGGTTACGAACGTGCTGCTTCAGTTCTTCAGCCAGCTCATCATCAGCGCGGAATTCACGCTTGATCACAACGAACGCCTTGATGATGGAACCACGCTTCGGATCAGGTTTGCCAACCACACCGGATTCTGCCACCGCTTCGTGCTCCAGCAGACTGCTTTCTACGTCCGCAGGCCCAACACGGTAGCCCGCCGTGGTGATGATGTCATCGTCACGACCGGTGAAGGAGTAGCTGCCGTCACCGTGGCTCATGACCACATCGCCGGTCAGGTAGTACTTGCCATGGAACGGGTGTTTTTCCTGCCAGGTGTAGCCCTGGAAGAAGAACAGCGGTGAGTTTTCAACATCAACGGCCAACTGACCGGTTTCCCCTTCAGGAATCTCGTTGTACTCGGCATCCAGAGCGACAACGCGATGGCCTGGCATGGAGAAGCCCATGGAACCAACGCGCACCACTTCCTGTTCCAGATCCTGGTGATTACAAGCGGTCATGCCGGTTTCAGTCTGACCGTAGTGATCCATCACCGGACAACCCAGACGCTTGTCGACCCAACTGATCACTTCCGGGTTCAGCGGTTCACCGGCACTGCTGGCAACACGCAAGTCGAACTTGTCATCGGCACTCAGGACATCGTCGTTGGCCATCAGCAAACGGTACGCCGTTGGGGCCGCTGCCAGGTTGGTGATCTTGTATTTGCGCAGCATGTTGTACGTGGTTTCCGGTGTAAAACCGGCTTCACAGAAGTGCGTGGTGTTACCCAGCAACAGCGGGCCAACCACGGCGTAGTACAAGCCGTATGCCCAACCCGGATCAGCCACGTTCCAGTACGTGTCTTCGGGGCGCAGACCAACGGCATAACGCATGTAAACGTAGAACGACAAAATGGCGCGTGTCGGAACCGCAACGCCTTTCGACTTGCCAACAGTACCGGAGGTGAACATCTGCAGGAACGGATCATCCGCACCCACACGAACAGGGGCAAACTCCGTCGACAAGGCAGATAACTCTTCAGCGAAGTCCTTATCGGTCGCGTATCGCTCGCTGGCCTGATCACGATTAACGGTCAGAATCGGTGGACATTCTTCAACACCGTCCAGCTTGTAACGGTTTGCCGGATCGGTCAGAACCAGCTTGGTGCCAGCCTGTTGAACACGATATTCAATCGCGCCCGGGCCAAATGCAGTGAACAGTGGCTGATACACCGCACCGGCACGCAGAGTGCCCACAATCACCACCAGCAATTCCGGCGTACGTGGCAACAAGGCCGCAACACGATCGCCTTTGCCGATGCCCTGAGAAGTCAGGTAGTTGGCAAACTGGGCAGATTTCAGTTTCAGGTCGGCAAAGCTCAGCTCTTCGGCTTCACGCTCTGCGCCTTCAAATTTCAATGCAATGCGGTCGCTGTCGGCCCACTTGTCACAAATTTCTTCACACACATTGAAGCCATCGGCCAGGCTTCCGGCCATGTGTTCTTCAATCACCGCCGGGGTAAAGCGGTCGTAAAATTCCTGATAATTCTCGATTGTCATCGTTTGTCTCCGGTAGTTATTTTTATTACGTCAGGACACATCAGATGCTGACTCCGTGTCAGCCGAACACCCCCTCGCTGCGAAGGTGCTGAATGTCGTCGTTAGTCAGGCCCGCTGCGGCCAACACTGCATCGGTGTCAGCGCCTCGCAAGGGAGCCGTAGTTGGGATGGTTCGGTCTTCGCCTTCAAAACGAATGGCGGAAGCAATCTGTACTTCGCCGCCCGGCAGCGTCTGCACCAGATCACGGGAAGTAAACGCCGGATGTTGCGCCGCTTCGGTCATACTCAATACCGGCTCGACACAGGCATCTACCGCCTGAAAACGTTGTTGCCAGGTAGCAAGATCCTGGGTTGAGAAAATACGTTTGAGCTCAGTTTTCAGTTCAGCATCATCCAGCGTGGCCAGATGATCGGCGTCCAGTGTTTGCAGTAAATTGCGTTTAAACTGGGGTTCCAGGCTGCCAACCGACACATAGCGATGATCGCGGGTCTGATAATAATCGTAGAAACCGCCACCGTTCAGAAAGTGGGTTTCATAACTGTCCTGTTCAGCGCCGTTCAACGCGCCGGGAGCCAGCAGGGCCTGCAAGGCAACGCTGTTATCGGCCATGGAAATATCCAGGCACGCACCTTTGCCAGTGCGATCACGCCGAATAATGGCCGACAGGATGCCAATCACCGCCGGGTGGGAACCCGCCGCCTGATCCGCAACCTGCACGCCCAGAGGGCAAGGCCCCTGTTCAACCCGGCCAAGGTGGCTGGCAACACCAGACAGGGCCAGAAAGTTGATGTCGTGTCCGGCTTTCTGAGCGTATTCACCGGTCTGGCCGTAGCCAGTAATGGCGCAATAGATCAGATCCGGTTTGACGGCGCTCAGGGCTTCAAAACCCAGCCCCAGGCGCTGCATCACGCCTGGACGAAACTGCTCGACCACGATGTCGTAATCCTGCACCAGTTGCAGAATCAGCTCGCGGGAACGCTCGTGTTTGAGATCCATGGCAATCGAACGCTTGCCACGGTTAAGATAACGAAACGCCGCTGACTGGCCGTCAATTCTGGGCATCATATTGCGCACCAGATCGTCGCGGGTCGGGGATTCCACCCGCACGACATCGGCACCCAGATCGGCCATCAGCATGGTGGCGTAAGGGCCGGGCAACAAGGTGGTGAAATCCAGAACTTTCAATCCTGCCAGCGGTTTCATAAACGTCTCCTGACTCAGTCAAACTCGCGCATGATTTCACGCGCAATAATGACGCGCTGGATTTCACTGGTGCCTTCATAGATGGAGGTAATACGCACGTCACGCGTCAGGCGCTCCAGCGGGTATTCCTGCATGTAGCCGTAACCACCGAGCAACTGCAGTGCGGTGTAACAGGCGTCGTTGGCTTTTTCAGACGCGAAGACTTTCGCCATGGACGCTGCCTTGGCAAACGGCAAGCCGCGTTCCTTCTGATCAGCGGCGCTCATCAGCAACAGGCGGGCGGCTTCCAGCTCGGTGCTGCGATCAGCAATCATCCATTGCAGGCCCTGGAAGTTCGACAAGGACTGACCAAATTGCTGACGCTCTTTGGTGTAGGCAATGGCGTATTCCATCGCAGCCAGACCAACGCCCAGCGCCAGGGAACCAATACCGATACGGCCACCGGCCAGTTCGGCCACAGCCAGACGGAAGCCGTCGTTCAGCTTGCCCAGAATCGCCGACTCAGGTACTTCCACGTTGTCGAAGTGCACTTCGTTGGTGGCAGAACCGTGTTGACCCATCTTGTGTTCAGAAGGCCCAACCGTAATGCCATCAGACGCTGCATCCACCAGGAAGCAGGTAATGCCCTTGCCTTTGCGAGCATCCGGGTCAGTCACCGCCCAAACCACAAACACACCGGCAAATTCTGCGCTGGTGATCCATTGTTTGGTGCCGGAAATGGCGTAGCCCGTGTCGGTTTTAACCGCTTTGGCTCGCATGGAAGCCGGGTCAGAACCCGCACCGGCTTCGGTCAGACAGAAGCTGCCAGCGGCAAATTCGCCACTACAGATCTTGGGCAAGTACTGGTTTTTCTGATCTTCCGTACCCATGGCCTGAATCACTTCAGCCACCATATTGGTAACGGACATCGTCACGGCAGTAGACGCACACGCCTTGGCTACCTCGGTGATGGCCAGACTGAACGACACCACACCCGCTTGGGTGCCGCCGAAATCGGCATCAATATTCAGGCCCATAAAGCCCAGTTCAGCCATTTTCTTGCAGTTGGCCAGCAGGATAGACTTATCCTTGGTCTGGTCGAGTTTTTCAGCCACCGGAGCCAATTCAGACTCAGCAAAACGCTTGGCCGTGTCTTGAATGAGTTGTTGTTCTTCGGTCAGAGCAAAATTCATAGGGGCATCCACTTAAGGGTTTACCCTGATTTTTTACCCCAGATGAACGCAAACGTAAAGATCCACGGTGGATATTATTTGGTCTAATACTCCGTGAGTGGTCACTCAGGCCGATGCTGTCACGGCAAAGTACTGCAGAATGACATCAAACATGGCCTGGCCTGCGGCGGATAATTCGTGGCTGCGTTTGGTCAGTACGCCCAACTCGCTTTCAATCACCGGGTTGCGCAAGGGCACAATGCAAGCCCCGGCATCCAGCATTTGCTGCTGGCACAGCGACGGTGCCACGCTCACTCCCAGACCCGCTCCAACCATGCGTCCAACAGTCGCCAACTGATGACTGTCAAAAGCCACATCCAGTGACAAACCAGCTGCCAACAGCGCCTCTTCTATTCGCGCCCGCACCATTGATGGCCGCTGCAAAGCAATAAAGGCTTCATCCGATAATTGCTGCCAACTGACGTCTTCCAGTCCCGACAGTGGGTGATCGGCCGGTAACACCGCGACAAACTGATCCAGCCTCAGCGGCGTGAACTGATCCTGCTCCCAGGTGCCCTCCGGTCGAAACGTGACGCCCAGCTCAACCTTGCCATCACGCACCAGCTCCACAGTTTCCTCAGCAACCACATCATTCACTTGCACATTAATGCCCGGATAACGTTGGCGAAAGCGGGCAATAATCTCGGGTAACTGGTTAGCCGCAAACGATGGCATCGCGGCAATTGAAACCAGACCCCGCTCCAGAGCAAAGCGTTGACGCATTTCCTCTTCCATATCGTCCCACTCGTTCACCAGACGCCGTCCTCGTTCGTACAGGGCTTTTCCTTCCGGTGTCAGAGACACTGCGCGGGTCGTTCGAACCAGCAGCTGTCCACCGACGCTGTCCTCCAGCGACTTGATCGCCAGACTCAGGGCCGGTTGCGACATGAACATTTTTTTACTCGCTTCAGCAAAGCTGAGCGTCTGTGCAACCGCCAGAAAGGCCTTGAGTTGTCGCAATGTCATTTATAAGTTTTCCAAAACAATCATTTGATTTTTTAAATTTAACTTAAATAAAACCTTGAGGCATGCTTTCAGCCAGATCGAACAACAAACAGATCAGTGCTCAGGATACGCCGGTAGCCGATTCGCCTCTGATGCAGGGATATCTTGCAGGAATCCCTACCATCAGACACCGACACTCAGGCATCAGCCATCCATCTGGTTAGCGCAACGAGGACAATAACAATGCCCGGTTTTGATAAGGTAGTTAACAGTTACGAAGAGGCCATGCAGGGCCTCGAAGACGATATGACCATCATTGCAGGTGGCTTTGGTCTGTGTGGTATCCCGGAAGGGTGCATCGCACAAATCAAGAAAATGGGTAGCAAAGGCCTGACCGTGGTTTCCAACAACTGTGGCGTCGATGGCTTTGGTCTGGGCATTCTGCTGGAAGACCAGCAAGTCAAAAAAATGGTTTCCTCTTACGTCGGTGAAAATGCACTGTTTATGAAGCAGTTGCTGGAAGGCGACCTCGAAGTTGAACTGACACCTCAAGGCACGCTGGCTGAAAAAATGCGCGCTGGCGGTGCTGGCATCCCGGCGTTCTACACCGCTACCGGTTACGGCACTCAGGTAGGTGAAGGTAAAGACGTCCGTGAATTCAACGGTCGCAAGTACATTATGGAAGAGTCCATCACCGGTGACTTTGCCATTGTCAAAGGCTGGAAAGCGGATCGTTACGGCAATGTTATTTACCGTCACACGGCCCAGAACTTCAATCCGATGGCCGCCACGGCTGGCAAGATTACCGTGGTTGAAGTGGAAGAGATTGTAGAGCCAGGCGAACTGGATCCAACTCAGATCCACACACCGGGTATCTATGTTGACCGCCTGATTCTGGGCACTTTCGAAAAACGTATCGAACAGCGCACTGTGCGCGAAGCTTAAGGGAGACTATTACTATGGCACTTTCCCGCGAACAAATGGCTATGCGCGTCGCTCGTGAGCTACAAGACGGCTACTACGTTAACCTCGGCATCGGTATTCCGACGCTGGTCGCCAACTACATTCCAGATGGCATGGAAGTGATGTTGCAGTCCGAAAACGGCTTGTTGGGCATGGGCCCCTTCCCGACGGACGATGAAGTTGATGCCGACATGATCAATGCCGGTAAGCAAACGGTGACAACCGCCACAGGCGCTTCCATTTTCTCATCGGCAGAGTCATTCGCCATGATCCGTGGTGGCCACGTTGACCTGACGGTGCTGGGTGCCTTCGAAGTCGATGTGAACGGCAACATCGCCTCTTACATGATTCCTGGCAAGCTGATCAAGGGCATGGGCGGCGCAATGGATCTGGTGGCCGGTGCAGATAACATCTTTGTTCTGATGACCCACGCTTCCAAGCACGGTGAATCCAAATTGCTGTCTGAGTGCACACTGCCGCTGACGGGCGCAGGCTGCATCAAGAAAGTTCTGACCGACCTGGCTTACCTGGAAATTGAAGACGGTGCCTTCATTCTGAAGGAGCGCGCTCCAGGTATCAGCGTCGAAGAAATTGCAGAAAAAACGGCTGGCAAGCTGATTATTCCTGACCATGTTCCTGAAATGACCTTCTGACCCCCTCGCAGAAGGCCATTACCTGGGTGCTTCCTTCGAAGGTGGGAAGCGCCCTTTTTTATGTCCACTCTGTACGTTTTCTCTTTCCAACTGCTTTCGATTTTCAGCCACGTTCTGTTATCAATCGTTTTCTATTTTCAGTCACGGTTATTGACCCGGCTCCAGAGCCTGATACAAAAAAACCCGCCGAAGCGGGTTTCAATGAACAGCCATCACTCTGTGATCAGCTGATCTTCGGGTTCAGTTCGCCCGTCAGGTAAGCCTGGTACATGGTTTCCAGAGACTTGACCTTGATCTTGTCAGCCTGACCTGCCGTGCCGAACGCTTCGTAGCGGTTCACACAGATGTCAGCCATCGACTTGACGGTTTCTTTCAGGTATTTGCGAGGATCGAATTCGCTTGGGTTTTCCGCCATGAAGCGACGAATCGTACCCGTGGATGCCAGACGCAAGTCTGTATCGATGTTGATCTTGCGAACACCGTACTTGATGCCTTCAGCGATCTGCTCAACTGGCACACCGTAGGTTTCCGGGATTTCACCACCAAATTCATTGATGATCGCCAGCCACTCCTGAGGCACAGAAGAAGAACCGTGCATTACCAGGTGCGTGTCAGGAATACGCTTGTGGATTTCCTTGATGCGGTCGATGGCCAGAATGTCGCCCGTCGGTGGACGAGTGAACTTGTAAGCACCGTGAGACGTACCGCAAGCAATGGCCAGTGCGTCAACACCGGTTTGCTTAACGAAGTCAGCGGCTTCTTCCGGGTCGGTCAACATCTGATCCATGCTCAGCGTGCCTTCTGCACCAACACCGTCTTCTTCACCGGCCTGGCCCGTTTCGAGAGAACCCAGACAACCCAGCTCGCCTTCTACAGATACACCACACGCGTGAGAAAACTGTACCGTCTGCTTGGTCACTTCAACGTTGTACTCGTAAGACGCAGGCGTCTTGCCGTCTTCACGCAGAGAGCCGTCCATCATGACCGAGCTGAAGCCCAACTGGATAGAGCGCTGACACACGTCAGGAGACGTGCCGTGATCCTGGTGCATGCACACAGGAATGTGCGGAAACTCTTCAATGGCCGCCAGAATCAGGTGACGCAAGAAAGGCGCACCCGCGTATGTGCGAGCACCGGCAGACGCTTGCACGATGACAGGAGAGTTGGTCTTGTCTGCTGCCATCATGATGGCGCGCATTTGTTCCAGGTTGTTGACGTTGAACGCCGGGACGCCGTAACCGTACTCGGCGGCGTGGTCCAGCATTTGACGCATACTGATAAGGGCCATGATTTGTCCTCTTGTAAAGTCTGGCTTAAGAAGTCTGCCTTCCTGATGTGAGAAAGGGACTTGATCAAACCGAATATAATCCGACTAATGTTAAAACAATTGCATTGGTTAATCTGCAGCGCCTGACGGAAGTGCAGAACCTTGCATCCCCGTCAGGCATTTCACGCGATTACTTGGCCCGTTCTTCCAGAACTGCAACGGCTGGCAGGGTTTTGCCTTCTACAAATTCCAGAAACGCACCGCCACCGGTCGAGATGTAAGACACCTGTTCGGTGATGTTGTACTTGTCTACCGCCGCCAGTGTGTCACCACCGCCTGCGATGGAGAAAGCGTCGGATTCGGCAATGGCCAGAGACAGCGCTTTGGTGCCTTCACCAAACTGATCAAACTCGAATACGCCAACCGGACCATTCCAGATGATGGTTTTGGCTTCTTTCAACTGAGCGGCCAGTGCTGCAGCAGAGTCCGGGCCGATGTCGAAGATCATATCGTCTTCAGCAACGTCATCGGCACTTTTCAGAGTCGCTTCGGCGGATTCAGAGAACTCCTTACCACACACCACATCGGTTGGAACCGGGATAGACACCTTTTCCATCAACGCTTTGGCGTTTGGAATCAGGTCGGCTTCACACAAGGATTTACCGACTGGCTTGCCTGCAGCGGCCAGGAAGGTGTTGGCGATACCACCACCCACAATGATCTGGTCACACAGGTCAGACAGGCTTTCCAGCACTTCCAGTTTGGTGGAAACCTTGGAACCACCCACAATGGCCACCAATGGACGAGCCGGCTTGTCCAGGGCTTTGCCCAATGCGTCCAGCTCGGCGGCCAGCAGAGGGCCAGCACACGCGACGGGGGCAAACTTGGCCACACCATGAGTGGAAGCCTGAGCACGGTGAGCCGTACCAAAGGCATCCATTACGAATACGTCACACAGCTCGGCGTAGGCTTTGGACAGCTCTTCGTTGTCTTTCTTTTCGCCCGGATTGAAGCGCACGTTTTCCAGCAGCACCAGCTCGCCTTCGGCGACTTCAACACCGGCTTTAAAATCTTTCACAACATCAACGCTGCGACCCAGCAAACCACCCAAATGGTCAGCCACCGGCTGCATGGAGAATTGCTCCTCGTACTCACCTTCCGTTGGACGCCCCAGGTGGGACATGACGATAACCTTGGCACCCGCTTCCAGTGCGTGCTGAATGGTTGGCAGAGAAGCACGAATACGAGCATCCGATGTGACCTTTCCTTCCTTGACCGGAACGTTCAGATCTTCACGAATCAGAACACGTTTGCCCTTCAGCTCCAGGTCAACCATTTTGATTACAGACATTGTATTTTCCTCTAAGCAGTAACAGTACAGGCGGAATTTCGACCCCACCGGTTGAACATCACTTCATGCAGCGCGCGGTATCCAGCATTCGATTGGCAAAGCCCCATTCATTGTCAAACCACAGCATCAACTTCAGCAAGGTGCCACCACTGACCCGCGTCTGGGTCGCATCGACAATGGCAGAGCGCGGATCGTGATTAAAATCGATCGAGGCATGAGGCTCGTAGGTAATCCCCACCAGACCACGGTACAAATTGTTGGTCGCGGATTGTATCAGTTCGTTAACAGCTTGTGATGTCGTCGCCTGCGACAGTTGAAGACTGACATCAAGCATGGAAACGTTAATCGTGGGCACTCGTACATGCAGGCTTTCGATTTTTCCATCCAGCTCCGGCATCAGTCGCGCAATGCCTTTCGGCAAGCCGGTATCAACGGGAATGATGCTCTGTACCGCCGAGCGGGTTCGGCGTAAATCCGAAGAATAGGCATCAATCACCGGCTGGTCGTTCATGGCGGAGTGAATCGTCGTCGTGACCCCGGCCTGAATGCCAAACGCCTGATGGATCAGAGTCAGAACCGGCACCAGACAATTGGTCGAGCAAGATCCATTGGAGACAATGCGCTGATCTGGCGTCAGTGTTTGCTCATTGATGCCATAAATAATGGTGTTATCCACCGCCTTGTCCGCCGGATTGGAAATCAACACTTTGCCTGCACCTTGCTGAAGATGCTTTTCGGCATCACTGCGCCGACGAATCTGGCCACTGCATTCCAGCACCAGATCCACCTGCTGCCGTGCCCAGTCGATGGTTTCCGCATCCGGGTGGCTATAAACACGAATGACATCGCCGTTTACTACCAGAGAGTCGTGCCCGACCACTCGCACATCCCCCGGAAAACGGCCATGCGTGCTGTCATAACGCAACATATAGCTGACGCTATCAATATCCGCCAATTCATTAATGGCCACGACCTGCATGTGCTGGCGATAGCCGTTTTCATACAAGGCCCGCAAGACCGAGCGGCCAATACGACCAAAACCGTTAATAGCGACCCGAATTTGACGATCCGACACGGCAATGCTCCTCACGCGGAAATCACAATTCATGCCCACCAGCACCATACCTGGAGGGCAAAATGGGCCGCTATTGTCAGGGATTTGAACAGGTACAGCAAACCGGAGATAACTCTCGGTTTATGATCCGTTAGGCTGATTACATCAAAGGGATTGCTACCAAGGTACTGGCTTTTTAAATACGGATGCCAAATGACCGCCTCTCCCCCCTGCAGCACACTGGAGTGGTTGTGGTTGACAAGGCGTTGCCTGGCAATCAGCTATGGGATAACAATAAATATCGGAGAACCAACATGATCTACGCAAATCCTGGCCAAGAAGGCTCAGTAGTCACGTTCAAAGAACGCTATGATAACTTTATCGGCGGCCAGTGGGTTGCTCCAGTCAATGGCCAGTACATGGACAACATCAGTCCTGTCGATGGTCAGGTTTTCTGTCAGGTTCCACGTTCTGACGAAGCTGATATCAATCTGGCTCTGGATGCGGCTCATGCAGCCAAAGCATCCTGGGGCAAGATGTCCGTTACCGAACGCTCCAACATCCTGTTAAAAGTTGCTGATCGTATCGAAGCCAACCTGGAAGCTCTGGCCGTTGCCGAGACCTGGGACAACGGTAAAGCCGTTCGTGAAACCCTGGCGGCTGACGTACCTCTGGCGGCTGACCACTTCCGTTACTTCGCTGGTTGTATCCGTGCTCAGGAAGGTACTCTGGGCGAGATCGACGACAACACCGTTGCTTACCACTTCCACGAGCCTCTGGGTGTGGTTGGTCAGATCATCCCTTGGAACTTCCCACTGCTGATGGCAGCGTGGAAAATCGCTCCTGCACTGGCCGCCGGTAACTGCATCGTACTGAAGCCAGCCGAACAAACGCCAGTATCCATTCTGGTTCTGATGGAATGCATCAGCGACCTGCTGCCAGCCGGTACTCTGAACATCGTTAACGGTGTTGGCGCAGAAGCCGGTCAGGCTCTGGCAACGTCCACTCGTATCGCCAAGATCGCTTTCACCGGCTCTACCCCGGTCGGCTCTCACATCATGAAGTGTGCTGCTGAAAACATCATTCCTTCAACCGTTGAGCTGGGTGGCAAGTCACCAAACGTTTACTTTGCAGACGTTATGAACCACGAAGACAGCTTCCTGAGCAAAGCCGTTGAAGGGGCTGTTCTGGCGTTCTTCAACCAGGGTGAAGTCTGTACTTGCCCAAGCCGCTTGCTGATTCAGGAAAGCATGTACGACGAATTCATCGCCAAGGTGATCGAGCGTATTGGTCAGATCAAGCGTGGCAACCCGCTGGATACCGACACCATGGTGGGCGCACAGGCGTCTCAGGAACAGTTCGACAAGATCCTGAGCTATCTGCAGATTGGTCGTGACGAAGGTGCGGAAGTCTTGGTTGGTGGTTCTTCTGAAGCACTGGAAGATCACCTGGGTACTGGCTACTACATTCAGCCTACGCTGATGAAAGGCCACAACAAGATGCGTATCTTCCAGGAAGAAATCTTCGGCCCTGTTGTTGCCGTAACAACCTTCAAAGACGAAGCCGAAGCACTGGAAATTGCCAACGACACCGAGTTTGGTTTGGGTGCTGGCGTCTGGTCTCGTGACATGAACGTTGCTTACCGCATGGGTCGCGGCATCGAAGCTGGTCGTGTATGGACCAACTGCTATCACGCTTACCCGGCTCACGCTGCTTTCGGTGGCTACAAGAAGTCCGGTGTTGGCCGTGAAACTCACAAGATGATGCTGGATCACTATCAGCAGACCAAGAACCTGCTGGTCAGCTACAGTGTTGATCCACTGGGCTTCTTCTAAGTAATACCCTGCTGAGTTGCCTCACTGCCCGTGCCTTTGATCAGACGGGCAGTGAGTAACCCCGGACGGCCAGGTCTACCTCAACGGGCCTGGTTGTCTACTGCGACGCTCACCCTCACGTCGTGAAGATCGTTTTTACACTCCTGCGTTTGTTCTCGTGAAGGCCTTAACTGGCGTTCCATACGCCACTCCGCGACCAAGCCTCTTGGAAGCGGATTTTTTCTGTCTGACTATTTTTTCTGTCCGGCTACAATGAAACGTTGGCTGACACAGCGAGACCGAGTTAAACACGACACCACTACCGCTTTCTGGCGATTTTCTGAAGAGGAGGAAGAGGAAGAGGAAAACCAGACACAAGAATCAAACGGGCAACAGCCTCACCCCACCACGTGTCTGGCCAGGCAAGACTGGTGCAACCACACACCGCATTATTCGATGTTCTTCAGGTCTTGCAGACGAGTAATAATTTTGTGACTCAATTTGGTGACATCGCCAGACAACTCTTGGTGAGCCTCCATAACCTTTTCAGCGTTATACAGACTGACCACGCTGGATGCCTTGTAATGGAACATCTGATGAATCGCTTTTAGATCCTGAAACGCCGCGAACTCACCTAAGTATTTCTCACCATCGCCATGAATCCAGCGACCCAGATCGCAATTACTGTCACTGGCTATTTTTTCCGGGTCCAGCCGTGCATCACCGCGTCCAACCAGATACGTTTCCAAGCGGGTCAGCCAATTTTCATGTGCCGCAATACACACATCAATATCCAGCGAAGTCCGCGCGCGCTTGGCCGCCTCCGCTGCCAAATGTGCATTGTGTGAAGAATCTGCTCCGAAGCCGAAAAAACTGAGAAGTCCCATGGCGATCACCTTTCCGTACATACATTCTGAAATAGACACGACCCGGTTCACCCGAGTCAAACTACTGACAGTTTTATTCAAAAGCCGGAAAATGCTTGTTGACCTGAATCAAAAGCCTCTATTAGCAACAACTAATATGTCATTTTATTGCGCTGAAGCAGGAGTTTCGGCCTATTCGGGGAAAAGTCACACGCGCCCTTCCCCAAACTACGAACCAAACCACTGCCCATACGACTGCCTATACCGCTGTCCTGATAACACACCCTATTCCCTCATTCAGCGCATGGAGTTTTACGTGCAAATTGATCATCACTCAGTAAACTGAGGTGGCTTTATGCACCGACCCACGTTTTACAGCCACGCAGCATCACACAGGGACTCATCCGATGAGCAAGCCGGGCATTATTCTCTTGGCAGACAAGGCAGGCTGCCTGAATGATTTTTCAGCCGAATTTATGCCATTACCTGAATTCAATGCTGCCCTGGAGCCGTTATTATCATCGTCTCTGGAATGTTTTGTGGTGCTGTCTGGCAGCGACCCATTATGGGAAGATCACCTTGATACACTCGGGATTGACTGGGGTGTCTGCCCGGATGCCCATCAAGGCATGGGAGCCTGCACAGCGTTTGGCGTCCACAGCACCCAGAGCTGGCAAGGCTGGATTCTAGACATTGCGACCATGCCTGCGACACCTGCCCGACTCTATCAAGCCTTGTCTCGCGCCACTGGACGCTATCCCATCACCAGCATCCAGAACCGTCAGGGCAAACGGTATTTCCCCATCGCCTTCGACAGCCGCTATGGCTATGAACTGATGCAACCCGACAATCTGTTGTTGCCCCAAACATTAAAGGGCCACCCATCGGATGCCCAAATGCAGTGGCTCAGCCTCGAGTTTGCCGCTCCTCTGCCAGAGCCGCGCCAGACACCGATATCAATCTGAAATCGCAGTTTCTGAATAGATGTAATGAAAATGCTCATCCTTGCGAGGCCCGGTCACGCGCCACTGCAGAGAAATCTGTTCTTTCTCCAGAGTTAACACGCCACGGTAAATATCATCACCACAATGATGCGGCGTGGCACTGCGCCAAATACCATCGGCTTCCAGAACCAGGTCAAACAAATATACGGCCTCCCCCCGACGACGATGACTCAGGCGAACATGATCATCACCACACTCCCATTCGAAGCAATTTACCATATCCACAATGGTGCCTCTGGCGGGATAAAAATGACCACTCTCATAAAACAAACAACCATGCTTCTGTGTATCCACCCGGACTGAGCCTCTCCCTTCTCCTTCCCACCCCATGACCGACAATGGCCCTGGAGAGGATCGATAGTAAAAGTGCTGTATCCGGGTCAGGCGATGGTGCAATTGCTGGATTCGCTGTTGGCTTTGCTGCATGCTGTCGGGCCTTTGAAAATGGGGAAGTACAATGGCGTATCTCTGGGGGGCAACCCTGATCTGGGCGTTCTCATTCAGTCTTATTGGTGTGTATCTGGCCGGTCAGGTAGACAGTTATTTTTCCGTGCTGATGCGAGTTGCTCTGGCTGTACTGGTGTTCATACCCTGGCTGGTTCGCTACCCATTATCCTGGCGCATTGCTGCACCTCTGGCGGCGGTTGGCGCAGTTCAACTTGGCTGTATGTACCTGTTCTACTACCACTCATTTCTGCTGCTCAGTGTGCCAGAAGTGCTGATCTTTACTATTTTTACTCCCGTGTACATTGTTCTGATTAATGACCTTCTGGAGCGGTGTTTTCATCCCGGCTATTTGCTGGTGTCTGCCCTTGCCGTCGCCGGAGCGGCGATCATCCGCTTTGATGAACTGTCTTCTGAAGTCATGCTGGGCTTTCTGGTCGTTCAGGGGGCCAACCTCTGCTTTGCCGCAGGACAGGTCTTCTATAAGCGCCTGGTTGCTCAACACATCCCCAACCAGCCGCCTCATCATTACTTCGGCTGGTTTTTTGTCGGCGCGCTGGCCATTGTACTGCCAGCCTGGCTAATCCTGGGTACTGACCGCTATCCGCAAACCGACCTGCAGTGGGGCGTATTACTGTGGTTGGGACTGGTTGCCTCAGGTCTTGGCTACTTCATCTGGAATCGTGGGGCTACTCTGGTCAACGCGGGCAAACTGGCTGTCATGAATGACATGTTAATTCCGGCAGGGTTACTGGTGAATCTGCTGATCTGGAATCGTGACACCGACCTGACTCGCCTGATCATCGGAGGCAGTGTTCTGATCGCTGCCCTGTACCTCGCTCACCACCTGAACAAACATCACTCCACTGTAGAGGCCTGATTTAATGGAAACACCTGCACCTTGCATCTGGGTTGATGCGGATGCCATTCCCAAACCCGTACGTGAAGTTCTCTGCAACGCCGCCTTGCGCACTCAGGTTCATGTCTGGTTTGTTGCCAACCATGCCTTGCCATTACCCGGATGGGAATGGGTGCATCACATTCAGGTTCCTGCCGGATACGACGTCGCCGATCACCTGATCGTGCAGCGGGCAACCGAGCGTGACCTGGTCATCACTCAGGACATCCCATTAGCGGCAGAATTACTGGAAGCGGGCGTCAATGCCATCAACCCACGAGGCGAGCCTTACCGACGCGAAACCATTCGACAACGTCTGGCCATGCGGGATTTTATGGAAACCATGCGCGCCAGTGGTGTACAGAGCGGTGGCCCTGCCAGTTTCGATCAGCGTGATAAGCAAGCCTTTGCCAATACGCTGGATCGCTGGCTGGCCAAACAGCACTAGAGAGCGCTCTCTAGGTAATCTTCTCCAGGTAATCTTCTCCGGGTTACATATCGGCTTACACATCAATTACGTTTGCACCAATACCACGGACACAATTGCGACCAGACAGCTTGGCTTCATAGAGCTGCTGGTCAGCCATGTCCGTCAGCCGCTCGGGCGCAATATCATCCAGATTGGTAACCGTCGCGATACCGATGCTGGCAGTCACCCGGATATCACCACTTTCATGCGGAATGACACAGCGCGAGATGGCCTGACGCAAACGCTCACTCACCATCGCCGCAACGGATGCAGATGCTGTGGGTAACAGCACGGCAAATTCTTCACCGCCATATCGACACTGCACATCGATCTTGCGAGTCATTTTAACAAGAGTGCCAGCAACGGTCTGGAGCACCTGATTACCCACTTCATGACCCCAGGTATCATTTACTTTCTTGAAGTGATCCAGATCGATCATCGCCAGCGACAAGGCACCACCCGAACGCTCGGTGCGCTCGATTTCACGCTCCAGCGCCATCTGGAAATAGCGAATATTAAACAATCCGGTCAGTGGATCTTTCACAACTTGCTGGCGCAGAACCTCAAGTTCATCCCGATAACGACACACATCAGGCGCATCGTCACAATCAGGCTGGCTGGCACTATCACTACACAACAAGGTCTTTCCAGATCCACCAGAAGGCTGGGGGAATTTATGATCAGAATTAACCATAAGGACACTCCAATTAACATGATCCACCATCGGTGCATCGAACAACAGGATGACGTCCTTTTCTCAATAACAATGCGGCTCCATCTACCACAGGAATGTGCCAAAATAGCGTTTTACCGATGGCAATGTGCATGACCTCCAGCATCAATACGCAACCGGATCGTAACTTTGACGATTTGGCCCAACGCTTCCGCAAGACAATCTATGATACGCCCAAAGGACAGCTCCGTCTTTTGGCCTTACAGACTGACATCCAGCAGACTGCTCTTGAGTTGCAAGGATTGCCCGTACTGGATCTCGGTGGCGGTCAGGCGCAGTTCAGCCAATGGCTGGCACAACAGGGAGCCGACATATCCCTGTGTGATATTTCCAGTGATATGCTCGCTCTTGCCCATCACCGCTTTGATGCAGCCGGACTTTCTCTGAACACCGCTTGCTGTCCCCTGCAACACGCACACGAACACTTTGACCAGCAATACCCGCTGGTGCTGAATCATGCCGTACTGGAATGGCTGGAGCAGCCTTTTGATGCATTGCCCGCCATTTGCCGGTTCGTCGCTCCCGACGGCTGGCTTTCGCTGATGTTTTACAACCTGCATGGCCATCAGTGGCGACAACTGATGAATGGTCGAACCCATGCTCCCACCAGCGCTAATCCACGCTTGCGCTCAGAAGGTAACTCCCCTCAGCATCCATTGAACCCGGAACAGGTTTTCTCCGCACTGGAAACCCAGGGGTTCAGAATTCATCAATGGCGGGGCATTCGCTGCATCCATGACCACATGCATCAGAAAATCCGCGAGCGTATCGGTCAGGAAGCCGTCAATCAGGCTGATCTGGAGTTTGGCTTGCAGGAGCCGTATCGGCAGTTTGGCCGCTACATTCATGTGCTGGCCCAGAAGGTTAAACCCGACATATCATCATGAAAATACTCATCAGCGCCTGCTTGCTGGGGGAAGCTGTTCGCTACGACGGTAGGGATAACGCTCACAAAGTCCTGGTCTGGCAACCTATCATCAGGCAATGGCAAGCCCTGGGGTGGCTGGTGCCGGTATGCCCGGAAGTATTGGGTGGCCTGCCCATTCCACGATCAGCGGCGGAAATCCAGAACGGAGACGGGCATCATGTCATTGCCCGGCAGGCAAACGTCAAAACATGCATCGGAACCGATGTCACCAGCGCATTCATAGCCGGTGCTGAACGCACTCTGACGCTGGCACGGGAACATCAGGCCGACATTGCCTTGCTGGCTGCCCGCTCTCCATCCTGTGGCAAGCACACGATTTATGATGGCAGTTTTTCAGGTACACAAGTGATGGGAATAGGCGTTACCGTGGCGTTGCTGGAGCAACAGGGCATTCGCTGTTTTAACCCGGAAGAAATCGATACATTACAGAAAGTAATACAGTCCAGAATCGATCAATCGCCTTGATCTGAAAAATCGCTACTTGCATGCGACTGGACAAACATTGAATAAATTTTCAGGGAATTGGTCATTCAAGAAGGGATTTTAAATGGCGCGCTCGGGAGGATTCGAACCTCCGACCGCCTGGTTCGTAGCCAGGTACTCTATCCAGCTGAGCTACGAGCGCGCAATATAAAATTCACGATAGTTCACACTCAATAAAATTGAATGGCGCGCTCGGGAGGATTCGAACCTCCGACCGCCTGGTTCGTAGCCAGGTACTCTATCCAGCTGAGCTACGAGCGCGTATCGTGGGTCGCGTATTATATTGACTGAAATAAATCTGTCAAATACTTCTACGCTTTTCTTTAAGAAAAGAAAACGTGGCGGAGAGAGAGGGATTCGAACCCTCGATAGGGGTAAACCTATACACCCTTAGCAGGGGTGCGCCTTCAGCCACTCGGCCATCTCTCCAGATCACGGCGCGCATGATACCACGTTATATTCAAATGAAAAGAAGAAATTACAAAAAAATCAAAACACTATCCGATTAACCGTTCAGTGCCTGGTAAACGCACTCAGAGGTTACCGTTTGGCTCCTGACCACGCTCACGCTGAATGCGCTGATAAATTTCTTCACGGTGCACGGCCACTTCTTTAGGGGCGTTCACACCGATACGTACCTGATTTCCTTTAACACCCAGTACAGTGACGGTTACATCGTCACCAACCATAAGTGTCTCTCCCACACGGCGGGTCAAAATAAGCATAGGATCGCTCCTGATATTCCTGTTTGATAATAAGGGTGCTGTAGCGGGTCGCTCGTGTTACACGTCCGTACTGGTACAAGTATTGACCATAAAACGCCATAAGGCGCTTTTTTATGTAACTCTTTTGTAGCGACTATTAGGGCCCTCCAATCATTGGAGGTTCCCTAATCAGGTGTGGAAGGCCAATCAGGCGTCGTCTTCGGCAATGGCGTCCAATTCAAACGCTGTGTGAAGAGCTCTAACGGCCAGTTCCAGATACTTTTCAGCAATCACGACCGAGATTTTAATCTCCGATGTCGTAATCGCCAGGATATTAATATTTTCGTCCGCCAGCACTTTGAACATTTTGCTGGCGACACCGGCATGAGAGCGCATGCCTACACCGACCATGGAAACCTTGCAGATGTCATCGGTGCCGGATACGTCTCTGGCATTCAGCTCAGCCGCCAGGGTTTTCAGCAGCTCCAGCGCTTTCTGATAATCATTGCGGTGAACAGTGAACGTAAAGTCAGTGGTGCCATCATCGGACACGTTCTGAACAATCATATCGACTTCGATATTGGCATCACTGATAGGAACCAGAATGCGCGATGCCACTCCAGGAATATCAGGTACACCTTTCACAGTGACCTTGGCTTCATCGCGGTTAAAAGCAATACCAGAGATAACGGGATTTTCCACGGAGCTGTTCTCCTCCATTGTAATCAGTGTGCCATTGCCTTCCTTGAAACTGGAAAGCACGCGCAGTGGGACCTTGTATTTTCCGGCGAACTCCACTGCACGAATTTGTAAAACCTTGGAGCCCAGGCTGGCCATTTCCAGCATTTCTTCAAAGGTCACGTTGTCCATACGACGAGCCATCGGAACAACACGAGGGTCAGTGGTATAGACACCGTCAACATCGGTGTAAATCTGGCATTCATCGGCCTTCAGCGCGGCGGCCAAAGCAACGCCTGTGGTATCAGAACCACCACGTCCCAGAGTCGTAATATTGTTATCGTCATCAATACCCTGGAAGCCAGCCACAATCACCACGCCCCCCTCATCCAGGTGCGAGCGCATGGAATCGGTATCAATGTCTTCGATACGGGCTTTCATAAAGGAATTATCGGTCTTGATGCCCACCTGCCAACCCGTGTAGGAGCGAGCATTCACACCGCGCTTCTGCAGCGCCATGGACAACAAGGCAATAGTGACCTGTTCACCAGTGGATACCAGAACATCCATCTCGCGAGGCGTCGGATTATCTGAAATACCCTGCGCTAAACCAATCAGACGATTGGTTTCTCCGCTCATTGCCGAGACTGTCACAACGACCTGATGTCCGGCATCATGGAAGGATTTAACTTTATCGGCGACGTGCTCGATTCGCTCCACGCTGCCTACGGAAGTACCACCGTATTTCTGTACGTATAACGCCATGATGTTCCAGCTGATATTGACTGACGAAAAAGGGCGCTAATTAAACAACAATTGCATTGATTAAGAAAGATACAAGGGCGGGTTTGCCGGAATACGGCCATGATTTCAATAACGGGAAAGAAAGACGGCTCCTGCAGAACGCAGGAGCCAGGCGAACAATCAGCCGAGTGTGCTATCAGCCCAACGGTCAAACGCAGCCAATGCTTCGTTAATACCTTCTGGTTTCTGGCCACCGGCCTGAGCCATTTCCGGCTTACCACCTCCACGGCCATCAACGTACTGGGCACAGGCTTTCACGGCGTCACCGGCCTTGGCCGACTTGATCAGATCCTTGGTCACACCAGCCAGCAAGGTCACTTTGCCATCATTATCCGTTGCCAGCATGATTACAGCAGAACCCAGCTTGTTCTTGAGCTGATCCATGGTGGTGCGCAGGGCGTTGACATCGGCCCCTTCCAGACGCGCAGCCAACACAGCGACGCCATTCACCTGACGAGCACCGGCTGCCAGATCATTACCGGCACTGGATGCCAACTTGGCTTTCGCGGCTTCCAGGTCTTTTTCCAGTTGGCGCTGACGAATCAGCAACTGCTCAACTTTCTCAGACACATTGTCACGCGAGCCTTTCAACAAGCGGGCAATGCTGTCCAATGCAGACTCTTCGCTGGCGATAAAGCCCATGGCATGCTGGCCAACCATTGCCTCGATACGGCGAACACCGGCTGCAATGCCGCTTTCAGACGTGATTTTCAACAAACCAATATCACCCGTGCGCTTGGCGTGTGTGCCACCACACAGCTCAACCGAGAAGCGATCTTGCCCCATTGAAAGTACGCGAACTTCATCGTCGTATTTCTCACCGAACAAAGCCATCGCACCCGATTCCTTGGCGGTTTCGATGTCCATCAAATCAGTGGTTACAGGCGTATTGGCACGCACCTGCTGGTTGACCATATCTTCAATCTGCTGCAGCTCGTCCGCAGATACCGCTTCCAGATGTGAGAAGTCAAAACGCAGCTTGTCACACGTTACCAGAGAGCCTTTCTGAGCAACGTGCTCCCCCAGAATCGTGCGCAGGGCGGCGTGCAGCAAGTGCGTGGCAGAGTGATGCAATGCTGTTGTATGACGCTTTTCAGCATCAACACAGGCCGTCAGGGAATCGCCAACAGCAATACGACCTTCAACGATCACCCCCTGATGCAAGTGGTTGCTGCCTTCCTTGGTGGTGTCTTTCACCTGGAACACAACGCCATCGGCCTTCAGGAAACCGGTATCACCGGCCTGACCACCACTTTCAGCATAGAACGCAGTTTCATCCAGCACCAGAGTCAGCTCTTCGCCCACCCCGGCTTCAGTTACCGCTTCAGCCCCTCGGAACAAGGCTTTCACCTGGCCCGTATTCTCAAGCACGTCGTAACCCAGGAAAGCTGTATCGCCTTCAATCGCCAGATCTGTGCCGTAGTCGGCACCAAAATTACCGGCTGCCCGCGCTTTTTCACGCTGGACGTTCATGGCCTGCTCAAAACCGGCATCATCGACCGTCAGACCACGCTCACGCGCAACGTCTGCGGTCAGATCCAGCGGGAAGCCATAGGTGTCGTAGAGACGGAAGGCAGTTTCACCATCAATGACAGTGCCGGACATATTGGCAATGGCATCGTTCAGAATGCCCAGACCCTTATCCAGTGTTTTGGCAAATTGCTCTTCTTCCAGACGCAGTACTTTTTCGACATGCGACTGCAGCTTGATCAGCTCCGGATAGGCTTCGCCCATTTGCTCAACCAGTGCTGCAACCAGCTTGTGGAAGAAGCCAGAAGAAGCACCCAGAATATGACCGTGTCGTACAGCACGACGAATAATGCGTCGTAATACGTAACCACGACCTTCATTGGACGGCAGAACGCCATCAACAATCAGGAAACTGGTTGAACGAATGTGGTCAGCAATCACACGCAACGACTTGTTTTCGGTGTCGTTACAACCGGTTACTTCACCGGCTGCTTTTAGCAGGGCTTGAAACAGATCGATTTCGTAGTTGCTGTGAACACCCTGAAGAATGGCTGAAATGCGCTCCAGACCCATGCCTGTATCCACAGAAGGCTTCGGCAGAGGAATCATTTCGCCATCAGGCTGGCGATCAAACTGCATGAAAACGTTGTTCCAGATCTCAATGAAACGGTCGCCGTCTTCTTCTGGAGTCCCTGGAGGCCCACCCCAGATGTGCTCACCATGGTCGTAGAAAATTTCAGTACAGGGGCCACAAGGGCCGGTATCACCCATCTGCCAGAAATTATCAGACGCGAAACGGCTACCTTTGTTATCACCGATACGAATGATCTTGTCTTCTGGCAAACCAATCTGTTTGTGCCAGATGTTGTACGCTTCGTCATCCTCGGCATAAACCGTGACCAGCAGCTTATCAACCGGCAGTTTCAGCCACTGTTCAGACGTCAGAAATTCCCAGGCAAACTGGATGGCATCTTCTTTAAAATAATCACCAAAGCTGAAGTTACCCAGCATTTCAAAGAACGTATGGTGACGAGCCGTATAGCCAACGTTCTCCAGATCATTGTGCTTGCCACCTGCCCGCACACAGCGCTGCGATGAGGTTGCACGAGTGTAGTTGCGCTGGTCTTTCCCTAAAAATACATCTTTAAACTGAACCATACCCGCATTGGTAAAGAGCAGCGTAGGATCATTGCCAGGGATAAGAGGGCTGGAAGAGACCACTTCGTGCTTTTTGGAAGCAAAGAAGTCCAGGAAGGCATTGCGAAGATCTGAGCTTTTCATACGACTGCAGAGTTCCGAGGTAGTAAATGTAAAGCCCACGAGTATAGCTTGTTGAGCGTCACAGTCCGAATGCTTCTTGTATCAGAGACACCCGACCAACAGCGTCTGAAGAAAAAAGACTTGATGAAAAGCCCGCATTATATAACCATAAAGGAATATAGAAATATTTTTGAGGCACCTGTCATGAATGTTGATCGCGTTGTTTTTGCCGTCGCCGGACTGTTTATTCTTGCCACTGTTGGCTTGTCCCAGGTTCACAGTGTGAACTGGCTGTGGTTTACCGCTTTTGTTGGCGTCAACATGTTTCAGGCAGCCTTTACCGGCTTCTGCCCAATGGCCAGAATGCTGAAAGCAGCAGGCATTGAACCTGGAAAAGCGTTCCAATAACGATTGCTCCGATGATGGTTACTGACTCCACGGCGGCCATCATCATTCGTATCTCCTGATACACGTTTTGCTCTGGAGGCATATCTGCCTGGCCCGACAGTTTTCTGTCGGGTTCTTTTTATTCAGCGCGGCTGCTTATTCAGAGCGACTGCCGGTCATCTTTGAGCACACTCAGTGCATACTCAATTTGCTCACCATCAAAGCCTCGATACATCAAAAAACGGTACAGTTTCTCTCGCCATTTATCATGCGCTGATACAGAAGCGTACTTCTTTCTGGCCACAGAAAGCGCCAACTCAAACCAGTCAACCTCGGCGCTCATCAAGGCTTCTTGAGCCAAAGACCCGGCCACACCTTTCTGTTTTAATTCTTGCTTCAATCTCAGCGCGCCTATACCTCTGGATACCTTGCTGCGAACGAACAAAGCGGCATAACGCTGGTCACTCTGCCAGCCACGCTCAGCCAGGTCATCCAGCACCGCGTTTAATTGATCATGAGACCGGGTACGAAGGGAGAGTTTGCGAAATATTTCAAGGCGGGAATGTTCGCGCCTGGCCAAGAGATCAACGGCCAGGCGACGAAGTTCAGACGAGGTTGGATCATCCAACACTGACGTCTTCATCAGAGCTTTCAGTATCGGCAGCAGCGGGGTCTTCTACATTCAATAGCTGAGCACGAATGGCTGTTTCAATTTCTTCAGCAATCTCAGGATGCTCTTCCAGATACGCTGACGCATTGGCCTTGCCCTGACCAATCTTGTTGTCCTTGTAGCTGTACCAGGCACCGGATTTTTTCACCAGTTCACACTTCACACCAAGATCAATGACTTCACCCATGTGGTAAATGCCCTGGCCGTACATGATCTGGAACTCGGCTTGACGGAATGGCGGAGACACCTTGTTTTTGACAACCTTGACCCGCGTTTCATTACCAACCACTTCATCACCCTGCTTGACCGCGCCAATGCGGCGGATATCAAGACGAACCGATGAATAAAACTTGAGAGCGTTACCACCTGTGGTCGTTTCAGGGCTACCAAACATCACACCAATTTTCATGCGAATCTGGTTAATGAAAATGACCAGGCAGTTGGCATGTTTAACGTTTGCCGTGATTTTTCTCAAAGCCTGAGACATCAAACGGGCCTGCAAGCCAACATGACTGTCTCCCATTTCGCCTTCAATTTCGGCTTTTGGAGTCAGGGCTGCAACAGAGTCAATTACAATCACATCGACAGCACCGGAACGCACCAGACTGTCACAGATTTCAAGAGCCTGCTCGCCTGTATCGGGCTGAGAAACCAGCAAGCTGTCCAGATCAATACCCAGCTTTTCAGCGTATAAAGGGTCCAGAGCGTGTTCCGCATCGATAATCGCGACCGTTTTGCCCTGCTTCTGAGCCTCGGCCATGGTCGATAAACACAGTGTGGTTTTACCCGAGCTTTCCGGGCCATAAATCTCGACAATCCGCCCCATGGGCAAACCACCAATACCCAGTGCAACATCCAACCCCAGGGAACCGGTTGATACCGCAGGAATTGCTTCCAGAGGCTGCTCACCCATTTTCATAATCGCACCTTTACCAAACTGTCGTTCAATTTGGCTTAATGCGGCATCAAGTGCTTTTTGCTTATTGGCATCCATACTGTGCGCCTCTGTTGCAGGTCATATACTGTGGTTTTAAACAGTATTTAAACATAAGAAAACACGTTCTCCAACCCGTTTTACTGTTCAGATAAACAGTAATTTGCTTAAGGTTCTTTCACGACCTGAAGAGAAGACTCCAACCAATTCAACATCCCTTCCAAAGCGTAATCCACCGCTTGCTCACGCACCGCAACACGATCACCAAAGAAGAGATGGCACCGGGATTCTTGTGTCACGGCATCCCCCCAGGCGAACCACACGGTTCCTACCGGCTTGTGCTCTGAGCCTCCACCAGGGCCAGCAATACCACTAACGGCGAGCGCAACCTGACGATCACTGGCAGCGCCCGCCACCATAGCCCGAACGGTTTGCTCACTGACAGCCCCGTATTGCTGCAGCACGGAATCGGAAACACCCAAAAGCTGCTGTTTGGCTGTGTTTGAATAACTCACGACCCCATGTTCAAACCAGCCAGAAGAGCCCGCCAGGTCGGTACACGCGGCTGCCACGCCTCCCCCTGTACAAGACTCTGCAGTCACAAGCATGAGCTCATGAGTCATTAACAATCGGGAGAGTCTTTCCAGTATTTGAAGTCTGTCCATGCATCTCGGCCATCAATAATAGTGTTCGAAAAACACTCACAAGATACGGGAATATACCGTGACTGAATAGTGACGAATTCACATCCAAACTGTAGTGTTCTACTAATCCCGGACACCCAGATAGGTGGTAACCTTGCCACCAGAGAGGTGTTCAATGAAAAGACAACGTCGTTCCTTTACTCCCGAATTCAAACTTATGCGCTGATAGACCACTTGAGAGAGTGCTGGCCCCTTCAATTGGTCTGTCAGGCGTTTGGGATCCGACGCTCCAGTTTTTACGATCACTGCCGTAGCAAACGACGTATCAATCGTGAACGGCTGGAACTCAAGGCACATGTTAATCGGGCTTTTCATCTCAGTCGTCATGGCTTTGGTAGCCGAAGTATCCGGGATTTTTTAAAGACCGAAGGCATTGATGTTGGGCGGTATCGGGTGCGCAAATTAATGAAAGAATCGGGGCTGATCAGCAAGCAGCCTGGTGCTCATAAATACAGGAAGGCGACCGCAGAGCATCTCGACATCCATAATCTGCTGAATCGCGAGTTCACGATTGAACAGCCCAATCAGGTTTGGTGCGGCGATATCACCTACATCTGGACAGGTGATCGATGGTCGTATCTTGCTGTTGTGATGGATCTGTATGCTCGAAAAGTGGTTGGTTGGGCGATGTCCAATAGTCCAGATACCGAGCTGACGACAAGGGCTCTGGAAGATGCCTGGCATCGCCGGGGAAAACCGGAAGGCGTGATGTTCCACTCAGACCAGGGTTGCCAGTACACCAGTCAGAAGTTCCGTCAGCGGATCTGGCGTTATCGCATGGTTCAGAGTATGAGCCGACGCGGCAATTGTTGGGACAATGCGCCCATGGAGAGGCTGTTCCGCAGCTTGAAAAGCGAGTGGATCCCAGAGACCTGGTATCGTTCATTGCAAGAAGCCAAGATGGATATTGGCCGTTATCTGATGGGTTTTTACAACCAACAACGGCCTCATAGTGTGAGTGATGGAATCAGTCCTCACGCTGCAGAAGAAAAACTTAAAACCGTGTCCGGGATTAGTAGACCACTACACTACACTCTATGTGTCGCTGCTGGTATGTTTGACTTTAATTTTTCGACAGCCAACAAAAAAGGCCCTACCGTACGGTAGAGCCTTTTGTGTTTAGAAGCTTGACGATGA
>JAILXU010000014.1:0-104340 GCA_045430275.1 Oceanobacter sp.
AAAGTGAAAAATTCATCGGACAACTATGCTGACACAGCGGGCTTCTGGGTCATCGCAATAAGCCAGAACCTTGAACTTTAAAGCATTGGGGATAGAGTCCTTCTTCAACAGGCTGGCGATGGCAGGCTGCAGGACAGCCCTGGATGATGGTATTGCCGATCTCATCATTCTACCCAATATCACAACAGCATCGCAGACGACCTGATCGTCGCTATCGGTGAGTAGTTTTTCCAGGCAGGCAAAAGGTAACGTTTGCTGATGTTTGGCCAACGCCCGGCGAACGTCTTGCACCTTGTCTTCACAAAGCAGAAGCTGTATTTCAGGGTCGTTACTGGACTTGGCCAGTTGCATGCGTGCGGCCTTGTTACCGAGCGTTTTGAGACTGGTCTTATCGATTGCATCGGTTTGAATCAAGCCGCGCTGGTTGGCTTGTTCATGGGCTGGCTGACGCACTGAGCTGTCCTTGTCTGTTGCGAGTTGCAGCAGCACATCATCCGGAAGGAATGGCCCGAACGAATTAGCCAGTTCTCTGCGTTGAGTTGCTGTACCGGTGGCAGCGATCAGGCGATAGACAAATTCGCTGTTATCTGAATAAACTTTTTTCATCCTTCGGTTGTGTACAGGACGATCATTCGTAATGACGAGCCGATTGACCTCGTTAGGATTCAATAATGCCATACAGCAGAGGATGCGAATGACATCCTCATTATCGGCGTGGCGACGCGTCGCATCTGTTATGGCCAATTCCATGCCGTAAAGTCCGCCGGCGTCGTAGAATCCACTGTCATCCGGGATGTAGTGCGCAGGTTTGACACTCTTACCGCTTGCCAGTAATGCAAAGGCATAGGTTGGATTTTGCTTCAGGTCATCGGGGCAGTAAAAAGCTAACCGATGGTAATAGACTTTGGGACAGTTCGGATGGCGCGCGATCAGTCGGGTGACGACTTCGTACCCGTACCAGCTTCTGAAGAGATTCTGTAGCTCTTTGGCCTTAGTGTCGGGATTACGCAAGGTTGCCAGAATATTTGGCCACTTTTCTGGTTTGGTAATTGAATCCAGAACCTCTGGGTCATCGATAAATCGGTTGGCGATAATGGCATTGCACCAGTCGTCACCGAGCAGCTGTAAAGCCTGCTGTTTGGTCAGCGCAGGGTTGGCTGCCAGTGCTATCTTGATGAACTTGCTGGCGCCCTTCAGTAGTGAATCGATGCGTTTAGCTGAATCTGTGTATCTGGCGATGCCGAGTTGAGCCCATTCCGGCAAGTCGCGATGTTCAGCGGCATGAATAACATCGATGGTACTGTTGCTGTGGAGAGTGGCTGCACAGACAGACAGGGCGGAGCCCGTTTGGGCAATTTCCTGTAGCTGCTCTGTCGGTACGGCTTTTTGCATTAATTGAAGGTCAAAGTCCGGAGCAATTGCTTGCGGGTGATTTGTCTTGCTTGGCGCGGACTGTCTTGCGGCCAATTGAGCGCTAATCGATGCTGCTTCTCGAACCTTTTTGCTGCCGTCTTTGGCGAGTTTTGTGAGTAGTTCATCAGAGGTGCTTGAGGATTGCGCCGCAGCCAGTCGCAAGTGCCAGTGCTTCGAGCTGACCATACGCTCAAGGTGGTGTGGTTGAAACTCGGTTGCCAACCGCAGGAAAATCTTCAGGTCTTCGGCGCTACATTTTTCTTCCAGGCCAGTCAGCATATCGCTTAGAAGGCTTTCTGGCGGATAGGTCTTGATTGGGGTTGAGGAATTCCTGAAAAGTCTTCTCAAACCTATTAAGCCATTGCTATGAAAAAGTATGTGTTCGATGTTTTTAAACTCGATGATCTGGCTGGGGCGGGCTTCTTTGCTACGTCTGGTGATCTTATTGATTTCATCATCAATTTTGTGGTGGTGGGTGTGAGCGGCTTCAACAAACTTGCTGGCTGCCGCTGCCCCTGAGTTGATAAGTTCCGATTCGAAAATCATAGTGAGTTCGACCAGAGAGCCGGGGGCATTGGGATGGCTCAGTAACTGAAAGCATTGATCGGTGGTGAGGTTCTTGCGCAGAATAAATACCCAGGCAATGAACCATTCCTGGCACTGTAGTGATTGCAGGCACTGCTCAATCACACAAAAATCAACGCTGTTAATTACTTCAATCGTTGCTAACGCCTCTTTCAGCTGCTGCTGATTTTCTTCTTGCCGCCAGAATCCATTGGCTGGGTATTTATCTCCCCAGCCCCCATCATATTTGAGCTCTTCGTTCGGGGCTTGTAGTGATTGCCTGATCAAATCAATCGTCATGTTCTTAATCCTTTAAATCGACTTTAACCCCAAATGGAAACAGGGGGCGGTTGGGGTTTCTTTGGGTTAACGAGGACAGATACTCCTGCTGGTCGAATGAGCGAGGCGGTACCACCCATAACACGTCAATATCGGGTGGCTCAGCGGGAAATTCTCCAAAGCCATCGGTGAAGTAAATGGTCACTGAAGGGCGCTCCAGCAGGCTGTTCTCAGTTGCCAGAAAATTGAAGTAGGGCACAAAGCTGGTGCCACCGTCACCGACCGGTTGAGGCAGGGGCTGATTGCGTTGCAACAGGTGTGGGCCGTTGAGTTCCACATCGATGTAGAACAGCCGGGCAATGATATCCGGGTGGCTGTTCAGAATGGCTTCCACCTCGTTCATAAAACGCGATAGCTGATCGCGTTCAATGGAGCCGCTGGTATCAATAATGATGTCGACACGTAGCTGTTCGGATTGTAGGAACTCCAGATACAAGCCTTGATGCAGCAGTCTGGGGTCAAACTCGACGTAATCGTTGCGTGAGGGAATCATGTAGTGGCGCAGCATGGCGCGCCAGTCGAGGCTGTCCTCGCGCAGAATTTCAAGCTCAATGGCCAACGACGAAGTGGTATCTCCGGGGAACACTCCGGCAGGTAAGTGACTGGCATTTTGTTCTGCCAGGCCGATGGCAATATGGTCGTTTGCCAGCTGTTGTACGGTTGCTAGCGCGCCGCGCCAGTAGCTCAAGCTGTCAGAGCGTGAATTCCCCTGTTGGTTGTTATATGTCTGGTGCCGTAAATCACAATGTACTTCTGCATTCGGCGTCATCAGGGTGCCGGAATCGTTTGCCACGCATTGATTGCCGGGCGGCAGAAAATGGTAAACCTCTTCAACCGAATACCCAGCAAAGCCTGTCTTTGAGTAGGTACGGGGAGCTGCCGGAAAGCGGGTGGTCTCACGGATAATCTGGTTTACAACAATATCTGCGGCCAGGTTCCAGCGCAGCTGATCGCGTTCCCCCATTCGTCGCTGGTGGTTCAGCGCCAGATGCAGCAGCTGGTGCAGCAGGTAACTGATTTGTTCTGGTCGTGATAGCGAGAGTAAAAATCCGGGTTCTACTCGTAACGTCTGACCTGCCGTTTCGGCAATACGAACCTGGTTGTCTGGCTGGAAACGGGCGAACATGGCCAAACTGGCCAGAAAAGGATGCTGCTTGCGTAACGTCAGTACAAAGCGGGTCCAGAGGTCATCCAGATTGTTCTGTAAAGAGGGCATGTGTCTGGTCCTTGTTGTTCTGGTGAACTCAATCAAGTTCCATCATTAACCCTGCAAACTGCGTCAGATACTGTCGCGCTTTTTCGTTGCCAATAATTTTTTTGGTGAAAGCAGAATATTGCTTGCGTTGTTTCAGAACAGGCACCAGTTCAGAGACAAACATCTGAATCCATTCGGAGCTTGCTTGCTCAATCAGCCACTCAAAACAATGCACGGCCTGTTGGCTTTTTTCTGATCGGCTGATCAGGTGACAGATCAGTGCGTAGCGTAACGAAGGTTCTTGCGGAAACTCTGCTGTAGATGTGCCTTTGAGAATGGCGTCCATGTCTGGCAAATCGTGTTGCAGACGGCAGAAGGCATGAAACTCCAGTGCACAGGCATCACCGACAGCGGACTCGATCGACAAACCGATCTGGTGCAAACGAGCAGCCATTTCCCAGCTACGTGGTGACGGCCAGGCCGGATTGGTCGGGTGCATCTTGTGCAGCAGATCGCTGCGGAAACTGACAAAGCCGATCACGTCTGGATGCAATCCGGTGGCCAGTGCATAGGCGCGGAAGTCGTTGATTGATTCGTTCAGAGTCAGGTGAATAAATCGGTTGGCAAGCGGTGCGGGCATATCGTAAACCGCAGCGCGGTCGGTGCTGTGGTTTCCTGCAGCCCAAACCAGCCAGCCATCGGGCAGACGGTAGTCGCCAACTTGTCTGTCCAGCACCAACTGTTGGGCCACACCTTGCAGTGCGGGCGGAGCCATATTGATTTCATCCATAAACAGGATGCCTTCGCCTTCCTGCGGCAGAAACGCCGGGGGGTACCAGTGGGTCATTTTCTGATCCGGTACAGGAATCCCGCGAAGGTCACTGGGCATCAACTGACTCAAACGCACGTCGATAAACTGCAACTCGTTTTGTTCACAGAGGCTGCGCACGATGGAAGATTTACCGATTCCCGGTTTGCCCCACAGCATCACAGCTTGGTGCAGGCGGTTCTGGATAAGGGGTTGCAGGTAGCTTTGCAGTTCAGTGACATTCATACGATGAAACATTTCCTTGTTGAATATTCTGGATAGTGCCAAAAACAGACACCTGTTGACAGGCTTTGATGCCTTGTCAGTGAGCCTTACGTTGCCATTTTTCGCCCAAAAACTCCGCCAAAGTCGATGGCTCTAACGTGCCTGTTTGCGATCTGTCTGTTGACAATCCTTAACATGTTAAATAGATTGATTAATATATTAACTGATGCCTGAGAGTCTGACCGTGGGAATGGCTCATCAGGATGGGTCACGTGCAAACAAGAAGAAGGCAAGATTCATGATCAAGAACCTGATTAATGGCAAGTGGGTTGAAAGCGCCAAGACGTTTGAAACCGTGAATCCAGCGACCGGCGAAGTGCTGGCTGAAGTGGCTGAAGCGTCTCCTGAACAGGTGGCTGCTGCGTGTCAGGCGGCGAAAGATGCGTTTCCGGCCTGGGCGAATATGGCGGTTGCCAAGCGTTCCAAGATCATTGAGAAACTGGGCGATCTGATTGCTGACAACGTTGAAGAGTTGTCCGCCATGGAAACCGCCGATACCGGCCTGCCTCTGTATCAGACCCGCAATGCGCTGGTGCCTCGTGCGTCCAACAACTTCTACTTCTTCGCTGAAAAAGCCAAGCAGATGAACGGCCATACCTATCCTATGGACGACCAGATGCTGAACTACACCCTGTATCAGCCAACCGGTGTGTGCGCTCTGATTTCACCATGGAACGTGCCCTTCATGACCGGCACCTGGAAAACCGCTCCGGCGCTGGCACTGGGTAACACCGCTGTTATGAAACAGTCTGAACTGTCGCCGCTGAGCACCGATTTCCTCGGCAAGCTGGCGCTGGAAGCCGGTATCCCAGCCGGTGTGTTCAACATTGTTCACGGTTTTGGTGGCACCACGGGTAACGCGCTGATTACTGACCCGAACATCAACGCCATCTCCTTTACGGGCGGCACCTCAACCGGCAAACACATCATTGCCAACGCCGGTCTGAAGAAGTTCTCCATGGAGCTGGGTGGCAAGTCGCCTGTGATGATCTTTGACGACTGCGACTACGAACGTGCGTTAGATGCAGCGATTTTTGGCATTTTCTCCATCAATGGTGAGCGTTGTACGGCCGGTTCCCGCATCTTTGTTCAGGAAACCATCTACGACAAGTTTGCCGAAGAGTTCGCCGAGCGCACCAACAAGATCGTCGTTGGCGATCCTATGGACATGAACACCAAAGTCGGTTCGCTGATTTCCCAGGCGCACTGGGAAAAAGTAACGGGCTACATCAAAGCCGGTATCGAAGAAGGTGCAACCCTGATTGCGGGCGGCCCGGAAAAGCCGGTTGACGAACTGCCGGATCACCTGAAAGGCGGCCACTTCGTACGTCCAACCGTATTCCGTGACGTAACCAACGACATGCGCATCGCTCGTGAAGAAATCTTCGGCCCTGTGGCGGTTCTGATTCCGTTCAAGGACGAGGCTGATGTGGTTCGCATGGCGAACGACAACGACTACGGTCTGGCGTCGTACCTGTGGACTCAGGACGTTGGCAAGGTGCATCGCATCGCACGCGCAACGGAAACCGGCATGATGTTTGTGAACAGCCAGAATGTACGTGATTTGCGCACGCCATTCGGTGGTGTGAAGGCCTCCGGAACTGGCCGTGAAGGTGGCGACTACAGCTTTGAAGTCTTCTGCGAGCCGAAGAACGTGTGTGTCAGCATGGGTTCTCACCACATCCCTAAATGGGGCGTCTAACGTATGCCTCACTTTATTGTTGAGTATTCCGACAACCTTCATGAACAGCTGGACTTTCAACCGCTGTTCAAGGCGTTGCACGAATACGTGATTTCAACCGGAGCCTTTCCAATCGGTGGCGTGCGCAGTCGTGCCATCCGTTGCTACGACTATCGCGTGGCCGATGGTCGGGAAGACTTCGCGTTTTTGAACCTGAACCTGAAGATTGGCCATGGCCGTGACATGGCGCTGAAGCAGGCAGTAGCAGAACGTGTGTTCGAAATTCTCTGTGACTGGATGAAACCGGTGACAGACACTGGCTATTGCCAGATTTCGTTTGAATTGAGCGAGCTTGACCCGGTGCTCAAATTCAACAAGAACAATATACATCCCTTGTTTGCTGGCGATTCCAAAAAAACAACGCCATAGCAGAAAGTGGACAGGAATTTTTCCTCGTGCCACGAGCAACAACTGTCTGTGGTGCGGGGAGAAATGTTCGCCTTTGGGCGACTAACTTTCCGGGAGACAATAATGATAAAAAAAACTATGACAAAAACCATCCGCACCTCTCTTAAAGGACTGGTGCTTTCTGCTGGTGTACTGGCTTCCAGCATGGCGTTTTCAGAGACGATTCTTCGAGTCGGTACCTGGTTGCCACCAACCAATGCGCAAAACGCGGTTGTTTGGCCAACCTGGGGCAAATGGGTTGAAGAGGCCACGGAAGGTCGCGTCAAAGTTAAACTTGAGTACGGTTTGGGTCATCCCAAAACCTTGTTCCAATTGGTAGAGGATGGCGTGGTTGACGCCTCGTTCAGCTATCACGGCTATGTGCCGGGTCGTTTCAAGCTGCCTCAGGTAGTTGAGCAGCCTGGATTGGGTGTGGATGCTGAAGCAGCATCTGTGGCTTTGTGGCGTGTCTACAACAAGTACTTCACTCAGGCCAATGAGTTTGAGGGTCTGGAATTGCTGGCGATGTTCACCCATGGCCCCGGTCACATCCATACCAAAACGCCATTGAAATCCCTGTCTGATCTGAAAGGTCAGAAGATCCGCGTAGGCGGTGGTGTACAGACGGTTCTGGCGGATCGCATGGACGTCACGCCGATTGGCGCGCCCGCACCGAAAGTGTACGAAATGCTGCAGCAAGGCGTTATTGACGGCGTGTTCATTCCAATGAGTGAGCAGAAGACACTGCGACTGAAGGAAGTGACCGGCCACGTCACCATGCTGCCTGAAGGCATGTACATGGGCAGCTTTTCCATGTTCATTAATCCCGAGTTCATGGAAGACCTGAGCGAGAAAGACCGCAAAGCAATCATGTCCGTTTCGGGTGAGCGTCTGGCAGCTCTGGCCGGTCGTGCCTGGGATGCGGGTGATGTTGCGGGTTACAAGTCGGCGAAAGAAGCCGGTGTTGTGATCAACGAAGTGCGTGAAAACGATCCGATGGCCAAGCAGTTCAATCGCTTGGTGAAAGGCATGGACAAAGAGTGGATGCACTCGGTTCAGGATCGCAAGGTTAATGCTCCGGCTGCCTTGAAAGAACTGCGTGATATCGCTCGTTCCTACAAGTCGCCTGTGGCAACTGCCGAGTAAGTTCAGTGCTCTGCTTGCTGCAACAGTGAGCGGCTACTGAAATGCAAGGGGCCAGTCGTTCGGCTGGCTCCTTGGTTGCCGGGTTTTATCAACGACCGACCGTGTTCTTTTCCACTGTTTCTTTCCAGTGTTCTCTGGCATGCCTCTGATATGGCACATCTTGAGTACAAGAGGTGGCAGGCGGGTTATTGCCCGTTGAATGGATATTCGATGAGCCATCTTGCTTGTGGACTTGCATCATGAAACCAGTCTTTTACTTCTCCCGGCCTGAATACTCGTGAAAGTCGGGTGCTATATTCCGGTGCTTTTACCGTGGGTGTGATCGGAAAGCGTATGAACAGGAATTTTTACAAGAAAGGCATGGCCGCTGGTCTGCTATTGGGAGCTGCGTCGGCAGCCAATGCCATCACACTGGCGGAAGCGGACGGTACGACGGTGAGCCTGGGTGGTTATATCAAGGCTGAAGCGGTATTTAATCGCCCGGATACCAATGCTGCCGAGGGTGCAGAGAACAGCTTTATCGCCGGTATGCGTCAGTCGCGTTTCAACCTGAATGTCGCGCGTGATGTCGAAGGGCATCGGGTTTCCGGTTTTATTGAAGGTGATTTTTACGGCAACTCCAAAGCCGATGAAGGCACGGCGATTCAATGGCGCATGCGTCATGCCGTGATCCGGGTGGATGATCTGACGATAGGTCAGTTCTGGAGTGGCCAGATGCTGGCTACGGCACCGCTGGATGTGGAAATGCTGAACTTCTGGGGTGCAGGCTCTGGTTCCATCGCTGGAAATGGTGCGACCGTGCGGCCACAGTTGCTGGTGCATTACCAGCGCGATGGCTTGCGCCTCAGTGTGCAAGATCCGGTCAACCTGGATGCCACTTACCCGGATCTGGTGGCGAGTTATCGACTGAAATCCGAAAGCGGTGCTCAGCTCAGCGTGGCGTTGACGGGTCGAGATGTCGATCTGACGCCTGCGGATGACGATGATGGCAAATCCCGTTTGGGTCTGGGGGCGTCGCTGGCAGCCAAGCTGCCGTTGGGCAGTACCTCTCTGCACTTGAGTGGTTACACCGGCAAGGGCATGGGTGCCTATTCCGGTGTGGGTGTGGGCGGTGCTTATCGAGGCGCTGACCGCATTGATGCTGAAGGTGAAAAGCTGGTTCGGCAAGACGGCTTTATGGCCGGTGTGCGACACGAATTCAGCGATGCCCTGCGTGCCAATGTGCGTTTCTCCAAAGTGATGGTGAACGACAAGGCCAGCACCGGAATGGTGTCGAGCAACATCAACCTGATGTATCGCTATCTGCCGGGCCTTGAGTTCGGTATTGAATGGCGTCGTCAGACGTTGGGCACCGTATCACCGGCCAATTCTGACTGGCAGCGGACGCGTCCGAAAGGCCAGCAGTTGGAGGTAATGACGATGTTTAAATTCTGATCATGCTGATGTGATCAGAGAGTGTTTGTCTCAGATGTCGTTGTGCTTGGCCACGGCGATGTTTGAGGCCAGTTTTGATACCGGAGTGACGGTGTGATGGCCTCCTCTCCGGGTCATTCGGGCAGGTTATGGCATGACAAGGAAGCGGGTTGTGCCCGTTCCGGTCGGCTTGTGCTCAGTCTCCCGGAACACCACAGGTCATAGTGTTGATGCCTGTGTTTTTCTGCCTCCCCGGCCTTTGGCCGGGTTTTTTGCGTGAGGATTTTATGTACGTTAAAGGTGCGCGTTTGCCGCTCAGCGGTGTGCTGATGCTGGCTGGATTGGTGGCCCTGGCACCGTTGGGAACCGATATCTACCTGTCTGCGGTGCCTTCCATGGCCGCGTCCTACGGTGTGTCTCTGGACGACATTGAGTTGTCGATTTCTTTCTTTCTGATCGGTATTTCGCTGGGCCAGTTGATGGGTGGCCCGCTGTCTGACCGCTTTGGACGTCGTAAAACGGTTACGGCTGGAGTGCTGGTGTTTGCGATGGCCTCCATTGGCATTGTGTTCTTTAATCAGTTGTCCTCTCTGTTGGGGCTGCGTCTTATTCAGGCATTGGGTGTCGGGCTGGCATCGGTATCCGCCATGGCGGTGGTGCGGGATATCAGCACCGGGCGGGACGGCGCTGGCAATATGATGCGGGTGGTTCAGATTATGATGGCCGCGCCGCTGGTGGCTCCGATGCTGGGGATGATCATTTATCGCTATCTCGGCTGGCCAGCCATCTTTGTCTTTCTGATGCTTTACAGTCTGGTGCTGCTGTTGTTCTTTTTGCGTCTGGCTCCGGAAACCAGCCCGATGGGCGTGAAAGGCAATCCACTGGTGACGTACGGGCAGTTGTTGTGTGATCGTCGGGTATGGCCTGGTCTGGCATCGGCCTGTGGGGCCTATGCCATTCTGTTTTCGTTTATTACGGCGTCGCCTACGGTCTATATGGGGTATTTTGGCCTGGATTCGGATCTGTTTCCGTTTGCCTTTGGAGCCAATGTGATTGCCATGATTACACTGGGGCAAGTGAATATCCGCTTGCTCAAGCGCTTCCCGACAACGACCTTGATTGTTCTGGGGCAGTGCGTGCAACTGGCGGCAGGCAGCCTGATGGTGCTGTATCTGCTGCTCAGCGCCGAGCCGTCCTTCTGGATAGTGCTGGTGTTGGTGATGGCTTTTATGAGTTGTCATGCGCTGGTGGTGTCGAACAGTATTTCTTCGACCACGGAGTTCTTCCCGGACAAGGCGGGCAGCGCTACGGCCTTGCTCAGTGCGTCGGGGTTTATGTCCGGTGCGGTGATTGGTTCGCTGACCGGCGTATTTGCCGACGGCACGCCGATGCCGATGGCTGCAATCATGTTGTCGGCGTGTGCGGCTGGTCTGGTGCTGCGCTTTCTGTTGCGCCGAGGGCTGGAGCCGGTGTCTGACTGACCTGCTACACGTCTGGCAATCCGCAGGCATTACCGTCGTGTTGCTGGTTTGATCAGTACAGAGAACATGCTAAGTTATACTTGTATTACACGTATAACAAATGGAGATTTACCCATGCTTGCCGTGCGATTACCTTCTGATATTGAGCAACGCATAGCCGATCTAGCCAGCCGTACCGGGCGCACCAAGACTTTCTACGTCAGAGAGGCTATCGAGTCCCACCTGGATGAGCTGGAAGACAAGTACCTGGCGCTTGATCGCCTGGAAAAGCCCGTCAAACGCTGGTCTCTTGAAGATATGGAGGGTGGTCTTGATCTGGACCGTTGAGTTTGATGATCGCGCAGCCAAGGAGCTGCGCAAACTGGATAAACAAACACAAAAAGAAATTCTCAAATACCTACGTGAACGCCTCGCTACCGATGAAGATCCTCGCCGGTTCGGCAAACCGCTTTCCCAAAATCTAACCGGGCTATGGCGCTACCGCGTTCGCGACCACCGTATCATCTGCAACATCGAAGACGGTAAGCTATTGGTGTTGGTTTTACGCCTTGGCCACCGCAAAGACATTTACAAGTAACACTTCTTTTAGCTTCTTTTCTCCCCTATTTCAGTGGTGCTTCAAGACAGGTGTAGTGGTCTACTGATCCTGAATCAGATGGGGGTTGCTTGAATATTGCTCGTGATCTCTGCAAGGAAGTACTCAGGTATTGCTCGAACCATCGTTTGCGTCTTCGCCCGAGCTTCCTTCTGGCCCTGGCTGGGATAACGTTCTGACCAGGCCCATCAGGGTCTCCATATCTTTCTGAAGCTGTTGTTTGTCGTGCTTCAGCGCGTTTTTCTCGTCTTCGGCTTTTGCCAGTTCATGGTTGAGCCGAACCCGTTCCTCATCCAGCTGGGCTTTGTGGTTGTTCAGCAGGTCATCGCGTACCCTGGCCTGCTCTTCGCTGCTGCGCTGCAGTTGTTCATAGGTCACATTGAGTTGCTCCCATTGCTGCTGACACTGTTGCTGTTCTTCGCGGGTGCGTTGTTGCTCTTGTTGGCTGTATTGAAGCTGTGCGGCCTGACTGTGTACCAGCTGGTTCAGCTGCTCGAACGATGCGTTGAAGCGGGCCTGTTCTTCAGCATGTTCTTTTTGCAACTGGGTTACGTGGTGTCGGTGTTGCGTGTCGCTCCGCTGTTGTTCTTCCTTGTATTGCTTCAGCAGGGCGTCTCTGGATGCCTGTTTTTCCCGCTGCATGGCGATGTCATTGTGGGCGCTTCTGAGCTGGTCTTGCAGGGACTGAATCCGGTCGGCTTGTTCTGCGATCAAGGCGCTCTGTTTTTCTGCCTGACTGGCGGATTGCTCCTGTGCCAACTCCAATGCCTGAATGGTTTCTTGTTGCTGCTGATTGGCGGCACGCGCCTGCTCAAGCGTTTGCTGTAGATGCGCTTTCTCCATGCGCAGCTGCTCTTCAACTTGTTCATTAATTTCCAGAACCAACGGCCGTATGAGGGCGTGCAGACGGTTGGTGAGTGGGTCGTCGGCACTGAAGTCGGTGTTGGTGTCGTCCATGCCTTTCAGGAAATAGGTAATCTTAGCTTCCGAGCCGCGGCCCAGGTGCAGGCGAATCTGATAAGGCGTGATGCGTTTGCCGCTGTTTTTCAGTGCTGCGACGGCCTGCTTTACATCTTCAAAGCTAATCACGCTGGGTCTGGCCATGGTTCTGTCCTGATTTTAGTTTCAAGTTTAGTGGCAAATTAAACTACATAATAATCCAAGAATAAAAACTGTTTTTTGGTTTATTTATAAGGCGTGATAATGGATTATTATCACGCCTTATATTGTGGTTTGAGGGAGGAATTCATGAAACATGACTGAGCTTTTGCTTCTTGCTAACTCCTCAAAAAGCACCTTTTGTGGTGCGTTGACTACTATGTGTTATAGGGCATGAATAGCGATTGGGTAGTTGCTGTCAAAGCTCAGGCAGTCTGTTCTGCAATCGAGTAAACGGGAGCAGGGTATGAAAGTACTGGTGTTGGGTGGTGGTGTGATCGGGGTGTCGTCGGCCTGGTATCTGGCTCAGTCGGGACACAAGGTAACGGTGCTGGATCGGCAGCCGGATGTGGCCGAGGAAACCAGTTATGGCAATGCCGGTATGCTGTCGTTTGGCTACGCCAGCCCGTGGGCGGCACCGGGGATTCCACTGCAGGCGTTGAAGTGGATGATGCAGGATCTGGCACCGATTCTGGTCAGTCCGTCGGGGCTGAATCTGCAGACGGCTCGCTGGCTGATGCACATGCTGAAGCAGTGCAACAAAGACGCCTATCGCATCAACAAGGGCCGCATGCTGCGACTGTCGGAATACAGCCGTCACTGCTTTGAAACGCTGGAGCAGCGCCTTCCGCTGGCGTTCGATCAGCGTCATGGTGGCACCATCGAGCTGTTTCGTGACCAGCAAAAAATGGACTCGATCGGCTCGGATCTGGCATCCCTGCGCACCTGCGGGGTGGAGCATGAATTGCTGGATCACGACGCCTGCATCCAGCATGAACCGGCGCTGGCACAGGTGGCCGACAAGTTTGTAGGTGGCTTGCGCTTTCCGAAGGACGCCACTGGCGATTGTCGGCGCTTTACGCAAGGGCTGGCACAGGCCTGCCGTCAGGCGGGGGTGTCGTTTCAGATGAATACCGACATTCTGGCGCTGGAATCGCTGGATAATGAGATTCAATCGGTGCTAACGTCTAACGGTCGTTTTACGGCGGATGCGTATATCCTGTGTCTGGGCAGTTACTCGCCCTTGCTGCTGAAGCCGTTGGGCGTGTCGTTGCCGGTGTATCCGATCAAGGGCTATTCGCTGACGTTGCCCTTGCTGGACGCCGACAAGGCACCGCAATCGACGGTGATGGATGAGGCTTACAAGGTCGCGGTCACGCGCTTTGATGATCGCATCCGGGTGGGCGGCACGGCAGAAATTGCGTCGTTCGACCGCAGCCTGAAACCCTCCCGGCGCAAACCGGCGGCGTTTGTGGTCGGTGATCTGTTTCCCGGTGCCGGAGATCTGGAACAGGCCGAGTTCTGGTGCGGCTTGCGGCCCATGACGCCGGACAGTGTGCCGGTGGTGGGCAAGACCCCGATCCGAAAACTCTATACCAACACGGGCCATGGCACGCTGGGCTGGACGATGTCTCAGGGGTCGGCCCGCTTGCTGGCGGATATTGTGAATGAACAACCAACCGATATTGATACCGAAGGTCTGTCGTTACAGCGTTATCTGTAGCCTGATCGTGTGATTGCGGAGTAGTAAAGTATGTCTCGTCCAGCGCTTGCCCGAGTGCATCTTGATCATATTGTCCATAATTTTGAGTTGGCTGCTGCCCTGTGCCCGGCGAATGGTCAGGCACTGGCGGTGGTGAAGGCGAACGCCTACGGCCACGGCGCGGCGGCGGTGGCGCAGGCGTTGGCTCCGGTGGCTCCGGCCTTTGCGGTGGCCTGCATTGAGGAAGCACTGGAGTTGCGGGCAGCGGGCATTCAGCAGCCGATTCTGTTGCTGGAGGGGTTTTTTACCCCGGACGAGCTGCCGCTGATCGCAGAGCAGGGCTTATGGACGGCCATTCATCGCCCGGAGCAACTGGTACAGATTCAGGCAGCCAGGCTGTCGGCCCCGCTGACGGCATGGATCAAGCTGGATTCGGGCATGCACCGGCTGGGATTGCCTCTGGAGCAGGCAATTCCGGTGATTCAGCAAGCGCAGTCGATGGCCGCGATTGAGAAGGTGGTGGTGATGACGCACTTCGCCAACGCCGATCTGGAGGCTCCGACGGGCATCAGCCCACAGGCACAGATAGCGCGTCTGATAACCGCGCTGGATGGCCTGGAAGGTCAGGGAAAAGGAGTTGATATTGATCTCAGTCTGGCCAATTCCGCCGCCTTGCTGGCGCATCCGCAGGCTCGGCGTCAATGGCAGCGCCCCGGCATCATGCTGTATGGCGCGTCTCCACTGGAGTGTGGTAATGCAGAATCGCAGCAATTGCGCCCGGCCATGACGCTGGAAACCGGCATCATCGCCACGCGCTGGATTGAGGCCGGTGAAAGCGTGGGCTACGGCAGTCGCTTTGTGGCCGAGCGCCCGACTCGGGTCGGTACGGCGGCGATTGGTTATGCCGATGGTTATCCGCGTCAGGCACGGGAAGGCACGCCCGTAGCGGTGGATGGCCAGCGCACCCGGCTGATTGGGCGGGTGTCGATGGACATGATCACCGTTGATCTGACCGATCTTGAGGCGGTGGAGGTCGGCAGCCGGGTGGAATTATGGGGTCAGCAGATTGATGCCAACGAGGTCGCCGCCTGTTGCGATACCATCGCCTACCATTTGTTTACCGGCGTTACGCGCCGGGTTCCGCGTCGTTATTAACTTGAAAGCAGCTTGAACCCGTTATGGATAAAACCACTCGCTCGCACTCACACACGGCCCGACAGGCCGAACTGGATCTGAAAGCCAAGGAAGCGGCACTGCTGGAGGCGTCCCGCAGTCCTCACACCCAGAGGGCGATGGAAGGCGCTGTGCGGCACTTCACCATGGTGTACGGCGGCCTGCTGCCCTGCAGTGGCGAGGAGCTGAAAGACTATCTGGTGCATTATGCCGGAGAGCTGAGTGTCGCCACGCTGGAGCAACGCCGGGTGCTGATCGGACGCTGGCATCGGGAGCAGGGCTTCAGCGCCAATCCCAACGATCACGCCCTGGTCAAGGCGGTGATGCGCGGCATTCGGCGGCAATACGGACAGCGTCAGAAACAGGCGCGCCCGGCTCCGATTCGGATGATTGAACAGGTGGTGCAGCACCTGGATCGCACCATACTGGAAACCAGCGACGCGATGGCGCTCAAGGCCCGGCGTGATAAGGCACTGTTGCTGACAGCGTTCTGGTTCGGATTGCGCTCTGATGAGCTGGTGCGCTTGCGGGTGTGTGATGTGTCGTTTCACGAAGGCCAGGAAACGCCTTGTATGGAGCTGTACCTGAACCAGTCAAAAACCGATCGGGAAGGGCGGGGCCAGCGTCGCACCTTGAATGCGCTGGCGGCATTGTGTCCGATGGCGGCGCTGCAAGCATGGCTGGCGGCGCGTTTTCAGGGACTGGAGCTGGCCGGTCAGCCTGACAGTACCATGCCACTGTTGGCCAAGGTGTCACGCTGGGACAAGGTGTCGGATCAGCCGATTCACATCAATTCCATCAACAAGCTGCTGAAAACCCTGTTGGCCAGCGCCGGGGTTGATCCTGAAGACTACAGCAGCCATAGCATGCGCCGTGGCATTGCCAACTGGATCATGGACTCTGGTGCCTCGGTGGCCGAACTGACCGAATGGATTGGCTGGCGCGACACCCGCACGGCGATGCGCTATCTCGATGGCAAGTCGTCCCTGCCAAGCAAGATCATCGAACGTCATATGGCCGCTCAGGCTTGGCTTGAAAATGACGCCTCGGCTTCAGGAAATCGCTAACCTGATTTGTCAGCGGCGTTGTTGGCTGTGTACCCCTCCCGGCCTCCCCCTTGGCAGGGGGAGGAGGTATTGTTGAAGTCTCTTCTCCCTCCCCTGACAAGGGGAGGGCCGGGGTGGGGTTGCTCTTACGAACAATGACAGGCCTGGAGTCATAACTGTATATTTTCTCCCTCCCCTGGGAAGGGGAAGGTCGGGGTTGTTCTTACCGTACAATGACAGGTCTGGAGTCATAACTGTGTATTTTCTCCCTCCCCTGACAAGGGGAGGGTCGGGGTGGGGTTGCTTTTTCCAGACAAAGGGAAGGCCCGTTAAACCCGCTTCGCCAGCTCTGTAATGGCGGCCCAGTCCTGCGCTGCAACCAAAGATGCGGGTGCCAGCCAGGTGCCGCCAACACACATCACATTGGCCAGAGACAAGTAATCACTGGCGTTGCTGGCCCGGATGCCACCCGTCGGGCAAAAGCGAATATCAGCAAATGGCCCGGCCAGTGCTTTCAGGGTGCTGGTGCCACCTGCGGCTTCTGCCGGGAAGAACTTGAAACGCTGATAGCCGAGCTGGATGCCTTCCATCATTTCTGAAACAGTCTGAATGCCGGGCAGGAAAGGGGTGTCCGATTGACAGCCGTGTTGTAACAGCGCCTGAGTGCTGCCCGGTGACACAATAAACCGGCTACCGGCGTTCACGGCTCGGTCAAAATCCTCCGGGTTTAATACCGTGCCTGCACCCACCTGGACTTCGGGCAGTGCCTGGGCGATGGCTTCAATCGCCTGCAAGGCAATGGCGCTGCGCAAGGTGACTTCCAATACCGTCAGGCCACCCTCGGCCAGCGCTTCCGCCAGCGGTATGGCGTCTTCCAGTCGTTGTATGGTCAGTACCGGGATCACGTTGACCGGGGCAGTCAATGCGTCCAGTTGATGCGTCAGGTGAGCTGGGTAGAGAGAGGTCGTCATAATGGCATCCTGTTGTACGGGCGTTCAGTGCTGAGCGTGTGGGGCAGTATCGTGGCGGTTGTGGTTGTGGGTCAATCATTTGTATCTGGCCGACTGCTGCCTTCTTTTTACCTTTACCTTTCTGTCTTTTTCTCTATTTTTTGATTGTTAATACAAATAATAATAATTTGCATTAAATATAAAAAGAACGATAATGCGCCAATCAATCGGTTGGAGTATGTGTCTTGCGAGTTTTGCCCCCTGTTGTCCTGCTGGTGTGTTCGTCTTTATCTCACGGTGTTTCTTCCGAAGTGGTGGCTTCTGAAGCGGCTTCTTCTGCGTATCTCGATACCATCGTGGTGACGGCTTCCCGAACTGAGGAAACCCTGGCAGACACGCCTGCCCGGATGCAGGTACTGGACGCGACGACGATTGCGTCGCTGAACCCACGGGATGTCAAAGACGCTCTGCAGGTAGTGCCAGGGCTGCAGTTACGCCCGATTCATGGCAAGCACGGCACCGAAGTCTTTCTGCAAGGCATGGATGGCAATCGGGTGTTGGTGCTGGTCGATGGCTTGCCCATTTCTCCAACCACCGGTTCTACCGCTGATGTGACCCAGCTTGCGACGCTGGATATCCAGCAAATTGAAATCTTGCCCGGTGCGGCGTCAGCGCTGTATGGCAGTGCGGCGATGGGCGGGGTGGTGAATGTCATCACCCGGCCGCTGGATGCCGAACCTCGGGTCACGTTAAGCGCCAATGCGGGTGTCTTTCCGGGCAAGGAAGTTCACAACACGCCATTGCCGCAACGACACTATCAAGCCGTAGTGTCTACCGGTCTGGCCTCTGCCGGGCTGGGGGATCATCGGCTGCAGTTCAGCATTGATCACCGCGAATCTTCCGACTTCGATCTCAACCGCGACAGTTACCCCACTAACCACTTTGACGGCCATCGCTCCAATATCGTGCTGCGTCTGGATTCCGACTGGGAAAACAGCCTGGGCGAAAGAGGCGGCAGCCGCTTTGTGGTCGAACACTTTCAGGCAACGCTGGAGAACCGCCAACTGACGCTGGCCAGCAACGAGGGGCGTAAGGAAGAAGATCTGACACGCTGGCGCTTTGTCGGCGGCGGCGATCAGGAAATGGGCCTGGGGCTGTTGTCCTGGGTTGCCATGTGGGAGCGCCAAACCGATCACACGGCCCAGTTGGATAACAGTTCCAACCAGGTGGCGGGGAATATCTGGCGCAACCCGCATTACCAGCAAGGCAAGGTCGGCTTGCAGTGGAACGGCTTTGATCGTCTCAGTGATCTATGGGATATCGAGCTGGTGGCCGGGGCCGAGTTGTTTGGTGAAAGCATCGAGCAGCCGAAGCGTGAAATTGTGTTGAAATTACCCAATCCGTTGCCCGCCAATACGCTTGGCACGCGTCTGTTGGATAACACAGCACACGAACTTCACACCAGCGAAGTGCCATTCGAACGTCGCCGCGCGGTGGAGCTGTTTACCCAGGCAACGCTGGATATGTACGCCAGCGATACGTTTGAAATGGACCTGTCACCCGGTGTGCGTTGGCAGAATGACAGCGATTTCGGCAATGTGACTACTCCGTCAGTGGGGTTCCGACAAAGCATCGTGCTGGCCAATGACTGGAGTCTGCAAACCCGGCAATCGATAGGTGTGGGCTATCGGGTGCCCAATCTCAAGGAACGCTACTACCTCTTTGATCACAGCGTGCATGGTTACAAAGTGGTCGGAAACCCGACACTGGAGCCGGAGCGTTCACGCAGCATTCAGACCTCTCTGGTGCTGTCTGATCAGAAAGGTTTGCAGCTTGAAGTAGCGCTGTTTAACAGCCGCATTCATGACCTGATTGAGACCGAAGACACTGGTGAGCGTGAAAACAACGGCAAGGTAGCGATCCACCGTTATGCCAACTACGCCAACACCCTGACCCGTGGCTACGATGTGTCAGCCCGCGTGTACATTCTGGACTGGTTGCAACAGCGCTTGTCCTATTCCTATCTGGACGCCCGCGATCTGGATAAAAACGCTCCCTTGCCCAATCGGGCCAAACATCACGCCAAAGGCTACTGGCGGGTGATTTTCACTGACCGTCTGAGTGCCACAGTGACGGGCGAATACCAAAGTCCCATCTTTACCAAAATCAATACCAGCATCACCGACAGCGAGACCTCACCGGCTTACTGGCGTTGGGACGTGGCCGCCAACCTGGAGCTGACCGACAGTCTGCGCTGGTACAGCGGCATGAAAAACCTCACCGATGCCGTGCGTGATCCTCGCGATGAAAACGACAGACGCCTGACCGAAGGGCGCTATATCTACACCGGCTTTGAGCTGACGCTCTGAGCCGCCAACAGGGAATCCTCTTATGCACACTTCTCGCAAGTTATCTTCTCGAAAGCCATTTCTGATGACGGCCCTGGCCTCTTCCATCATCCTGACCGGGTGTGGTGGCGATGATTCGGACAGCAGCAGTAACAGCAATAATACGCCAGACAACAGCGACAAAAACTGGCAGTCATTACAAGTCAATGCAGCGGATTACGTCGCCTGGAAGTATGTCAGCCTGACCGATGGCAAGGTGCTGGAACTGAACGATGCCGCTGCTGCAACCTCAACCGACTGGCATCTGGCGTTCCGCCGTTCGGCGGTCAAGCTCAATGGTGGTGTCTCGGGATTGGGCAAGGTAGCTGGTGCGCTGGCGGATGCCCAGGCCGAGTTCTACAGCGATGACAAACCCTCCGCTTCGGTATTTACCAACGTCAATGCGGATACGGAAGCGGCAGCGCTGGACGTGGCTTACGATGTGGCGGCTCTGACGCTTAGCAAGGATACGTACCAACATGCGTTTGACGATTTCTACAGCTATAACCCCCAAACACACCAGATTTCTGCCAAAACCGATACGTTCTGGATGTTGCGCCACGCCGATGGCCAGACCTACAGCAAGCTGACCATTGATGCGCTCAGCTACGGCAATGTCACGCTGAACTACGTCACCCAGGCGGCAGACACCAGCCAGTTTGCCGCCACCGAACACACGCTGACGGCGGCTTTTGCTGAAGGTCAGACCCGCTTGTGTCTGGATCTGGATACAAAAATTGCTGTCGATTGCAGCAGCACCGCCGACAGTTGGGACTTGATGTACGAAGTGAATACCGCCCAGCGAATTACCCGCATGTGGATGAACGGTGGCGTGGAAGGCAATGGCAATGCTGGTGCGTTTGGCAATCTGGGGGTTGCGGATAAGGACAACTACACCAGTGCTACCGACTCCAATGGTCAGGACATTAGCCGCCATTACAGCACCGACTCCAGCCGCAGCGTATTTGCCGAGCACAGCTGGTATGCCTACAACCTGTCAGGCCAGCACAAACTGTTGCCGAACTTCCGCACCTATCTGATAGACCTCGATAACGACGACAGCGGCTCTGCCCAATACACCGTGCAGATTGTCAATTACTACAGCCTGGGTGCCTCTGGTAGCCCGGAAATTCGCTTCCAGCCACTGAACCGAGGCAACTGAGATGAGCAATTGCGGTATTCTGAAAGAACTGGATCATCAATGGCGGCAGCTACTGACCGAAAACCCACAAATGCGCATTCGTGATGCAGCGGCTCAGCTGTGTGTCAGCGAAGCGGAGTTACTGGCATCCCAGATGGTGGTAGAGGAACCCCGTTATCTGGTGACCCGGCTGGATGGCGAATATCGCAATCTGATGCGTGATCTCAAACCGTTGGGCAAGGTAATGGCCTTAACGCGCAACGATGCCATGGTGCATGAAAAAATCGGCGTTTATGGGAACGTGACCGTACACGGAGCTATGGGGTTGGCGCTGGGTGTTATTGATTTGCGCATATTCTTCAACCACTTTGTTCATGCCTTTGCGGTAACGGAAGAAAGTCATGTTGGTGTGCGTTACAGCCTGCAGTTCTTTGATTCTACGGGCACCGCCGTACATAAGATTTACTCCACTAATAATACGGACTTGCTGGCGTTTGATCGGCTGGTCAATCGTTATCGGGCCAAGGAGCAAAGCCCGGTACTGGAAATCTCCGCCCCGGATGTGGAGAACCTGCTGACGGCTCCGCAGCAACTGAATATTGACCGCCTGCGTGAAGACTGGAGCGGCCTGAAAGACGTGCATCACTTCAATGCGATGCTGAAACAGCATCAGGTAGCGCGTATTCCGGCCTATCAGGTGGTCGGTATGCAGTACGCCCGTCCTTTAGCGACGGAAGCGTTTGACCAGGCATTGACACTGGCTTCGGAACGCAAGCTGTCGATCATGGTGTTTGTCGGTAATCGCGGCATGATCCAGATCCACACTGGCCCGATCAACAGCATCAAACGCACCGGCCCCTGGTTCAACATTCTGGATGGCGGTTTCAACCTGCACGCTAATACCGACAGGATCAACCAGCTCTGGCTGGTTCGAAAACCGACCACCGACGGCATCATTACATCGCTGGAAATGTACGACCAGAACGGTCAGCAGCAGGCGCTGTTGTTTGGCGAGCGTGAAAACGGGCAGCCGGAATCTGCGAAGTGGCGTTCCTTGCTGGATGAGGTGTGTCGACAGCATGGCATCAACGAATCGTCCGCGAACGAAGCCTCTGCCGTGTCTGGCAGCACTCAATCCTGCAACCAACCCCAGCCCTGTAATACCTCCCTGTCCAACACCGCTACTGAGGAAGCCGTTCAATGAAACACTGGCGCACTCTATCTGGCCCGCTGTTTATGTCTCTGTGTCTGTCTCTGTTTGGGCAGATGGCCTTTGCCGGAGATTCTGCCCAGCGTGTGGTCTCGATTGATGGCTCGATTACCGAAATTATTTATGCCCTGAATGCCGAGGACATGCTGGTGGGCGTTGATACCACCAGCCGCTACCCGGACGCTGCCACGCAGTTACCGGATGTGGGGTATATGCGTCGCCTGTCAACGGAAGGCATTTTGTCATTACAGCCAACGCTGGTAATTGCCACTCAGGATGCTGGCCCGGAATTGGTGTTCGAGCAGTTGGCGGAAGCCGGTGTCAGTGTCCAGCGTGTTCACAACCGCTACACCCTGAACGGGGTACTGGACAAGATTGATCAGGTCGCGGCGGTGCTGGGCAAACAGCAAGCCGGAGCAGCTTTGCAAGCGCGCATTCGCCAGCGGACGGAACAGGCGCTGGCACGCATTCCGGTACCGACCTCGACTGCAACGCCACCGCGTACCCTGTTTCTGCTGGGGGCTGGGGATCGTGGCCTGATGGCCGCCGGAGAAGGCACTCAGGCGGCGGCGATGATGACACTGGTCAAGGCCGATAACGTCGTCATGCATGCTGGTTACAAGCCGGTAAGCCCGGAAGGTGCGCTGATGCTATCACCGGACGTGGTGCTGGCGGCGCATACCGGTCGGCCCGGCCAGGCACCGAATGCAAAGCTGGATCAGACACTGGCAATGACGCCTGCCCAACAGCAAAACCGGGTGCATTCTCTGGATGTCAGTCTGGTATTGGGCTTTGGCCCTCGCATTGCCGAGGCCGTTGAACAGATGGTGGATGTGCTGTATCCGGCTCCTGATGACGCTGGTTCTGATGTTGCGGCGGCGGAGTAAATCCGGTTATGGCGATGGCTGAAGTCAGTGTGGTTGAAGTTGCTGTGGTTGAAGCCCGCGTGGCCGAACCGCGCAGCACCCGTGTGGCATTGCCATCGTGGCGTACACCCTGGGTGATTGTTCCATTGTTGCTGGCAACCCTGTTGCTGATGGCGCTGTTTGCTCTGATGCAGGGGCCGGTGCCGCTGTCGCTGGATCATGTGATGCAGTCACTGTGGCACGGCATGCTGGGCGAGCCGGTGCAGGGGCCAAATGACTGGGTGATACGCGAATTGCGTTTGCCTCGTGTGTTGTTGGCCTTGTTGGTGGGTGCCGGTCTGGCGGTTGCCGGAGTGGCTACTCAGGGCGTGTTCCGAAATCCATTGGCGGACCCCGGTTTGATCGGAGTCTCCAGCGGTGCAGCGTTGGCTGCCGTGGCGGTGATTGTGCTCAAGGACACTTGGCTCCAGGAATGGAGTCAGTTGACCGGGCCACTGGCGTTGCCGGTTGCTGCGTTTCTGGGAGGGCTGGCAGTCACGGTGCTGATGTACCGACTGGGCACCTGGGGCGGACAGACACACATTGCCACCCTGTTATTGGCCGGTGTCGCCATTAATGTGCTGGCCGGTGCCGCGACGGGCGTATTGACGTATATGGCCGATGATCAACAACTGCGCACCATGACGTTCTGGTCAATGGGCAGCCTGGCCTACGGCAAGTGGGATGAAATCCAGGTGCTGTTGGTATTGATTGGTCTGCCCATGCTGTTGTGTTTGCGTCTGGCCCGGCCTCTGAATGCGCTGCTGATGGGCGAGAACGTAGCCAATCACCTTGGTTTTGATGTTCAGCACACCAAGCGCTGGTTGCTGGGCATGGCGGCCCTGATGGTCGGCGCGGGTGTGGCGGTGGCGGGCATGATCGGCTTTATCGGACTGGTGGTGCCGCATTTGTTGCGGCTGATGATTGGCCCGGATCATCGTTTACTGCTGCCGTTGTCGGCCCTGGCCGGTGGTTTGTTGCTGCTGGTGGCGGATACGCTGGCGCGTACCTGGATGCCGCCGTCGGATTTGCCCGTTGGTCTGATGATGGCGTTGATCGGTGGGCCGGTATTTCTGCTGTTACTGATGCAGCAAGTGCGGGGGAAAGGCTGACTATGCTGGTAGCACAAGAACTGAGTTATCGAATCGGAAATCGCTACCTGCTGCAGCCGCTCAATCTGGTGGTTCATCCCGGTGAACGGGTTGCTTTGCTGGGTGCCAATGGTGCGGGCAAATCCACCCTGTTGTCGTGTATCAGCGGTGACGTGAGTCATTACGGTGGCCAGATCTGGATGGCCTCTCACGACCTGGCGCGGTGCCCTCGGGCCTATCGTGCCCAGCATCTGGCGGTGATGCCTCAAAAGGTTGAGCTGGCGTTTCCGTTTACGGCACATCAGGTGGTGTTGATGGGGCGTGCGCCTCATGGCGATGAAAAAACCACGCGGCACTGGCAACAGCAGGTGATGGAACTGACTCAGGTCTGGCATCTGCGTGATCGATCCTACTCACGTTTATCAGGCGGTGAACAACAGCGCGTGCAACTGGCGCGGGTGCTGTTGCAAATCTGGGACGCCACCAGCGATCAGGCCGACGGTGAATATTACCTGCTGCTGGATGAGTGCACCTCGGCGCTTGATCCCGCGCACCAGCACACCGTGATGAATGCCGTCAGTCAGTTATGTCAGCATCGCATTGGCATTCTGGCGGTGATGCACGATGTGGCTCTGGCAGCCTCCTGGGCCGACAGAGTTATGCTGCTCAAGGACGGACGCATGATTGCTTCAGGCAGTGTGGATCTACTGACCAGCAGTGCCCTGATGGAGCAATGCTACGACCTGCCCGAAGAACTCGCCTGGCAATACGCCCGCAGCAATCAGAACTGGTTGGACAGTCGTCGAGCCTGACTATTGCCGAACTACTACTGAGTCAATAGTCAAATGATATCGAAAACCTTACTTTTAGTGTTATTGATATTGCAAATGATAAAGTTTACCATTTGATAAAGAATTCAATAGCTCAATGGTAAGGACTTATGAAACTGAAATATCTGGCGTATGTTATCGCGGCATTGTCTGCAGGCACTCTGACGGCGTGTGGTAGCGATGACAGCAGTAGCAGCAACAACCAAGGTTCTCAGGTTGCGGATAAAGATTCAGACACCATCGCAGATGCGTCGGACAACTGCCCGGATACGGCCAATCAGGATCAGAAAGACAGCGATGCCAACGGTAAGGGCGACGCTTGTGATGCCTTGCCAACCCAGTACACCTTCACCAGCCAGTTTGATGGTTTTGTCGGCGAAAGCACGATCTCCTACACAGGCCAGACCACTCGCCAGTTGCTGATCAGTGACCTGCTCGGTGCCGTCAAGGGCCTGACTGAAGACAACACCAAAACCGCAGCAGACGTAAAAAGTGATCTGATGTTCTACGTCAACGGCGATGTGGACAGCACGAATTACGCCTTCTCCATTGACGGTCAGACGGTGACTCCTGGCACGACTTACGGCGATGTCAGCACTGGCAAGAACCTGGCGGGCAAAATTGCCGGTGGTGATGGCACTGGCAGTGGCGAAACCGGCACACTGCAAGGCGGCTTCTTTGGTTGGACGGAAGGTATGGACAGCACGCCGCTGCCAATTGAGCTGCTGGAAAACTACATTGACACCGTTGCGGGTCTGGCAACCGATGGTCAGAGCTTCAGCGTTGCAACGGCCAGCGGTAACGCCAATATTGACGATGTCACCTTGGATCAATACGGACGTGATTACGATCAGTTGATCCAGAAATTCGTTCTGGGTGCGGTGGCCTTTTCCCAGGGCACGGCGGACTACCTGAGCACTGACTTCGCGTCAAAAAATACTCAGAAAGACGGCAAGCCGTACACCGATGCCGAGCACAAGTGGGACGAAGGCTTTGGCTACTTCGGTGCAGCGCGCAACTACAACGATTACACCGATCTGGAAATTCGTGCCAAAAGCGGTCGTCCTGAATACGCCAAGGGTTACCACGACACCAACGGTGATGGCCTGATTGACCTGCGTGCGGAAATCAACCTGGCCAACTCCACCAACTGCGCCAAGCGTGATGTGGGTACGGCAGGCAATGCCGCCGCGACTGACTTCACCAAAGAAACCTTTGATGCCTTTCTGCTGGGGCGTCGCATCCTGAGCAACGCCGCTGGCGGTACGCTGACGGCGGATCAACAAACCATCCTGACAGCGCAAATCAAGACCGCTGCGGTTACCTGGGAGAAATGTGTTGCCGCGACGGTGGTGCATTACATCAATGACGTAACGGGCGACATGGGCAACTTCACGGCCGATAACACGTTTGCCGATGCATCCAATTTCTCCGATCTGTCCAAGCACTGGAGTGAAATGAAAGGTTTCGCTCTGGGTCTGCAGTTTAGCCCTTACTCGCCATTCCGCAGCGGTGACGTGGCTGATATCGATGTGGACGACCTGAAAGAAGTGCTGACTCTGATGGGTGATGCGCCGGTTCTGGCCGATGGCACCCAGATGGGCACAGCCTTTACGGGCGGTGTGGATCAGTACAAGACTGACCTGCTGAAGGCCCGCGATATTCTGCAAAAAGCTTATGAGTTCGACGCCACCAATACCGCCAACTGGTAAGTACACATCGACATCCTGCCCGGCGCTTGCCGGGCTTTGAAAAGGCGCATTTATGCGCTTTTTTGGTCTCTGGAGTAATTTATATGAATATCAGTAATGCCTCTCGGGGCGTCGCCCAATCCGTTCGGCTGGCGGCTCCCGTGATGTGTGTTGGGCTGCTGTCCGCTTGTGTTGGCGATAGTGGTTCTTCGGATCGTGAGTTTGATGTGGCCGGTTTATTGGCCGATACCACGGATCAGGTGATCCTGCCGGGTTATCAGGCGTTGGCCCAGCAGGCTGAAGGTTTTGCAGCCACAGATGGGCCGCTGGCTCAATACTGCAACGCCATTGGTTCCGCCAATGAAGCCACGGCCCGCGTGGCGGCCCAGCAGAACTGGCGTGATCTGATGGATCAATGGCAGCGGCTGGAAATCCATCGCCTGGGGCCGATCAGCAACAATGACGACACCCTGGGTAAGCGCATTTCGTCGTTTGGCTCGTCTTCGCTCAGTGATTGCGGTGTCGATCAGGCGATAGTGCTGTCGCGTCAGGATGGCTTCGATATCACCACCCGTTCCAACAACCAGCGCGGTCTGGAAGCGGTGGAGTACACGCTGTTCAAAACCGATCTGGCTCACACCTGCCCCAATCAGGTAACGATTCTGTCGGACTGGAACACCCGCACCGAGCAGCAGCGTCAGGAGTGGCGTTGTGACTACGCCCAGGTGGCGGCCAATGACATCCGTGATGCGGCTCAGGCCATTTACACCAACTGGTCGATTGATGGCGGCAACTATCGTTCGGAATTCCTCAATCCGGCCACCGCTGGCAGCAAGCTTGAATTGTTGTCGGATGCGGTTTTCTATCTGGAAATCGCGGTCAAGGATCTGAAGCTGGGCTTGCCGCTGGGTATTAGCAGTGCCTGCAGTGAATTGTCTTGCCCGGCGCAAATTGAATCGCCGTTCAGCGAGCACTCGCTGGCCAATATTCGTAATAATCTGGTCGGTTTTAACCAGTTGATCGAGCACGATGGTCAGTCGCTGGGGGATCTGATTCGTCACGCCGGTGTACCGGATCTGGCGACTCGTCTGACCGATAATGCCACGGCTGCGATCAATCTGATCGACAGCATGGACAGCAGCTTGTTGGCTCAGGCCAATGCAATTGATTCTGCCGATGCCGAAAGCCAGTGCACCAATGCCTTCAACAATCCAGATACCAGCGGGCCAGACACCAGCGTAAACGCCACCGACGACTTTGCCGCTTGCCGTTTGTACGGCTTCGTCAAGCGTATTACTGATGACCTGAAAGTGGGTTTTGTCGCGGCTGTGGACGTTGATCTGCCGGATCGCGCCCAATCGGATAATGACTGAGGAGATGGCCATGAAAACGAATACATTGCGTCAGGCTCTGCTGCTAGCAGCAGGCGTTGCTGTGACGGCCAATGGCTGGGCACACGGTGACGATCACGGGCTGGTCGAAGAAATTCTGGTGACGGGCGGTGTCGAAAACATCCGCACGCTGGGTGGCTCGGCCCAGATGCTGGGCAAATACGAGCTGGAGCAGCTGGATTCCACAGATTTGAACCAGATTATTGGTCAGCTACCCGGTGTGTATCTGCGTCAGGAAGACGGCTTTGGCTTGCGCCCGAACATCGGTTTGCGAGGCGCAACCTCGGAACGTAGCCAGAAAGTCACCCTGATGGAAGACGGCGTTCTAATTGCTCCGGCACCTTATACCGCCCCGGCGGCGTATTATCTTCCGAACATCAATCGCATGAGCGCGGTGGAAGTGGTGAAAGGGCCGTCAGCCGTACGCCATGGCCCGCACACGGTCGGCGGTGCGATTAACTTTGCGACGCGCCCGGTCAGCTGGGAGCCGGAAACACTGGCCGATATCAGCCTGGGTTCCTGGGACTACCGCAAGTACCGCCTGCTGCACGAAGGCCACACCGAGTCCGTCGGCTACTGGATTGATGCCTTGCATTACAGCAGCACCGGCTTCAAGGATCTGGATGGCGGCGGTGATACCGGCTTTGTCCGTAACGACCTTAACGCCAAGGTGCAGTGGCGTCTGGAAGGCGAATACGATCAACTGCTGACGTTGAAACTGGGCTTTGCCGACGAAGACTCTGATGAAACCTATCTGGGTCTGATGCAGGAAGACTTCAGCGATGATCCTTATCGTCGTTATGCCGCCAGCCAGAATGACCAATTTGAGTCCGAGCATCGCCAGATTCATCTGGAGCACAGCATCGAGCTGAGCGATGAGACGTCGCTGAATACCAAGCTCTACTGGAACGAGTTTGATCGTGCCTGGAACAAGTTCGACGGTTTTCAGGCCGGATTGTCGGCGTCCGATGTGCTCGCTAACCCGGAGCGCTTTTCGCGTGAGTACGGCATTCTGACCGGTCAACGTGATTCGGTCACTGGTGAAGCCCGCGATACGCTGGATCTGACCAATAACGACCGTCAGTACGGTTCATACGGTATCCAGACGGCGTACAGCGGCTGGTTGCAAGTCGGCGAAGTCGAGCATCAGTGGCTGGTTGGTCTGCGTTATCACCATGACTGGGTGGAGCGTAATCACCGTGAAGCCGGTTATCTGATGCAAAACGGCAAACTGGTGAATGACGGCATCGCCTATGGCAGCAAGGCCATCAACGAAGCCAGCACCGATGCCGTCGCCGTGTTTGTTGAGGATGCAATGCAGTGGCAAGACTGGACAGTGACGGTGGGTGCCCGCTACGAAAGCATTGAGGGTGAATTCAAGAACCTCAAGGACGGCGGCGAATCCAGTAGCAAGTCCCAATCGATCCTGATTCCAGGTATGGGTGTTTACTGGCAGATGACCGATGAAATCGGCTTGCTGGCCGGTGTCAACAAAGGCTTCTCGCCAGCGGCACCGTCGGCGGGCAGCGATGTTGACCCGGAAGAAAGTCTGAATGTGGAATACGGTGTGCGCTATCAGGATGAGATCCTGTACGCCGATGCAATTGGCTTCTACAGCGATTATGACAATCTGCTGGGTCGCTGTCGGGTCAGTGATCCGGGCTGTACAGCGGGTGAGGAGTTCAATGGCGGTAGTGTGAAAGTGGCCGGTCTGGAAGTCAGCGGTAATCTGGAAATGGATATTACCAGTGCCATCACCCTGCCGGTGAACCTGTCGTATACCTACACCGAGTCGGCTTTTCAGGGTGACTTCAACTCCTCGTTTTCCCAGTGGGGAAATGTTCAGAAAGGGTATGAGCTGCCGTATCTGCCCAAGCACATCGCCTACATCAGCGCCGGGCTGAAAAGCTGGGAATGGGACGCGCAGCTCGCGGCCAATTACCAGAGCGCGATGCGTGATGTTGCCGGTAGCGGTTCTGTAGAGTCTGGTGTTCACACCGACGCCTACACCACGCTGGACGCGTCTGCCGGTTGGGAAGTCGATGATGCCTTGCGTCTGCAACTGAATGTCGACAACCTCACCGATCGTAAAGCGGTAGTGTCCCGCCGTCCGTTTGGCGCGCGCCCGAACAAGCCTCGTACCGTGCGTCTGCGTGCGGTGTATCGCTTCTGATCGCATGAAAAGAGCTGACCGTGATTGAGAGCCTGATCGACCTGAATGCTGTCTGGAATGCGCTGCTGGCTCCGGCGCATTATGTGCTGGAGCCAGGGCGGCGGCTGTTCTGGGTGTTTCTGCTGTCGGCGCTGATGCTGGCGTCGCTGGTGGTGACCTGGCAGCAACGCAGGTTCGATCTCAAAGGTCAGCTCAAGGCGCTGTGTAACCGGCATTACTGGTGGCAGCGCTCCACCGCTGAAGACGTTGGTTGGCTAACGGCCAACAGTCTGATTCGGGGGCTGCTGCTGGTGCCGTTGCTGGGCAGTCATCTGGCGGCGACCATTGTGGTCGGCTCAGCCTTGCAAACTACGCTCGGTGATGCGCCGGATCTGAACTGGAGCCTGTTCTGGATCGGTGCCGGTTACACGCTGGTGTTTTTTATTGCCGAAGACTTCAGCCGTTTTGCCCTGCATCGCTGGATGCATGTGTCTCCCTTCCTGTGGCGGTTTCATACCGTCCATCACAGCGCCACCAATCTAACACCTGTTACTGTGCATCGGGTGCATCCGGTTGAAATGTCTCTCTACTACCTGCGCGGGCTGATGGTGTTTGGGTTGGTCAGTGGCGTATTTCTGTATCTGTTTGGCGGCCAATTGCATGGCTGGGAAATTCTTGGTGTGGATTGCCTTGGATTTCTGTTTAACGCGCTGGGTGCGAACCTGCGCCACACTCCCGTCTGGCTGACATTTGGCCGTTTTGAACGCTGGTTTATCAGCCCGGCGCAACACCAGATTCACCACAGTGCTGCGGTGGAACATTACGATAAAAACTTTGGCACCTGTCTGGCGATATGGGATCGGCTTGGAAATTCCTGGTTACCTGCAAAAGGCCAAAGTGTGCGCGAGTATGGGTTATGAGTTATACCGTTATAAATTAAAGCTGACAAGGTAACGAAATACAGAAGAACTGACTCAACATCGCGGCAGACTCCAGGCTATGAAAGGAAAAGGAAGGAAAGCAAAGAGAAAAACAGGGAAGTTCCAATCATAATCCAGTTAAATATAACGGTATAATTAAAGCTATTATCCAGAAAACAAACAGCAGAACGATCATGATTCCAAACAACACACTTGCCGACCAACCCAAAGTTCGATGCTATGGCTATCAGGCCGCACTCACGGTCGAAGGAACCCGACTGACGTCACAGCATAACCCGCATGGCATCGCCACGGTTAATCTGGACGTCGCTCCCAAACAGGGCAATCAAGTCGATTGGTCACGCAAAATCACCTTGCAACTCAGTGATACGGAATTGCCTGTGCTGGCGGCCGTCTGCCTTGGCTATTTGCCCTCCGCCCAATTCAAACGACCAACCAAAGGCATCTACATCGAACGCCAGGACAACAAACTGTTTGTGTCAGCATCCCAGGGAGCTGGAAACCAGTTTGCCCTGCCGATTCCTATTGGTCAGACGTTTCAGATCGGCTGCCTGCTGCTGGCACAACTCAAACAACAGGTAGCACTGGAAGATTCAGACTTGCTGATTGCTGCCCTGAGAGGAGCAGCGGCTTTGTATAAGCCATGAATTTTAATGGCCCTCATCGGCACACCAACATACGCGCCTTGGTTAATCAAGAGTTACTGATTGCCAATATCCTCTACAAGGGATAGGCTCATCATTATCCCCTATAGAGGATATAAGAGATGACAATCACTTCCCCTGAGGCATTGGCAAATGCGCTCCGCCAAGCCCGAAAACAACGAAATCTGACTCAGGCAGAGCTCGGTGAACTGGCAGGCACCAAACAATCCACGGTTTCTACACTTGAGAACACACCAGAGAGTTCAAAAATAGATACCTTGTTCAAACTGTTATCCGGACTTGGATTGGAAATCTGTATCGAGCCCAGAAGTCGTACAGATTCCGGGAACGATAAGTCTGACAAAGTCTGGGATCAGGAATGGTAATGTCAGTGCTTATTGTCGCTATGAATGGCATTGAAGTTGGGCACCTCTCCCTTCAAAAATCCGGAGCCATGTCTTTTCAATATCAGCAGGGTTGGCTTGATCGACCGGGTGCACGGGCAATATCGCTGTCGTTGCCGTTAAGAAAAGAAGCGTTTGAAGGTGAGCAGGTTTTCAACTTCTTTGACAATCTTCTGCCAGACTCTGACGCGATTCGGGCCAGAATGCAGGCAAGGTTTTCCATATCTTCCCGCCACCCTTTCAATCTGTTGTCGGCTGTTGGTCGAGATTGCATTGGCGCCATTCAACTCTACGCCGAAGACGAATTACAGGGTAACGTCCATCAGGTTACCTCGGAAGCCTTAACAGAATCGGACATCGCGATGCTCCTGAGGGGATATCAGGATGCTCCGTTGGGGATGGAAGAAGGTACCGATTTCAGAATTTCGTTGGCGGGTGCTCAAGAGAAAACGGCTTTGCTTTGGCATGAAGATAAGTGGCAGCGCCCCAGTGGCTGTACGCCAACCAGTCATATATTCAAACTGCCCATTGGCTTTTTGGAACCGCGTAACATCGATCTTCGACAAAGCAATCATAACGAATGGCTTTGTCTTCAGATCCTAAAGGCATTTGGAATACAGGTCGCCGCTGCCGAGCTGGCAAACTTCGAAGACCAGAATGCTTTGGTAGTCGAACGCTTTGACCGTCGCTGGTCCAGAGACGGCAGCTGGCTAATGCGCCTGCCTCAAGAGGATTTTTGCCAAGCCCTGGGTATTTCACCGGCACTGAAATACGAAAATGATGGTGGGCCGGGCATCGCTGCAGGAATGCAGCTGTTGCGAGGGGCGCAATCTGCCAACCAGGATCGGGAAGTATTTTTTAAAACTCAGATATTGTTCTGGATGCTCGCAGCCATTGATGGCCACGCCAAGAACTTCAGCGTGTTTATTGACCCAGGGTCCTCCTATCGACTGACACCAATCTACGATGTGATCTCTGCTTATCCATTGATGGCGGCGAATTCCTTGCCTGCTTCAAAAGCCAAAATGGCAATGTCAGTGAAGGGCAAAAATCGTCATTACCATTGGCAACGAATTGAACCGCGTCATTTTATCAATACAGCCAAATCGCTCCGCTTTTCTGAAAGCATCGCCCGTGAGCAACTGCACATGGCCGCATTAACGACCGCTGAAGTCATTGAGAAGGTAGAGAACGCACTACCCAGAGGCTTTCCTGAAGCCATTGCTACGGCGATTTTTACAGGTCTGCAAGGACGGGCAAATGTGATTCTGGATCAGATGGGGGCTGCTTAAGTATTACTCGCGATTTCTGCAGGCTTGTTCTCATAGCTTCCCTGCAACCTCAAACTCCCCTTCCACAATCAACAACACCGGCACATCCTGATCGGTGCTGTTTTTCCAGTACCAGCCGTGAGTGCCATCAAACGCGGCATCAAAGCTGCCTTTCATGGTTTCTGCCGTGGCGATGGTATAACTGCGGAAGTAACCACTGGTGTCTCCAGCCGGTTCGCCGTGCATGTCCACATACAGACCGGTGCCATTGGTCATCCATTCATAGGTCACGCTGTCATGGCGTTTCATATTCAGTTTGTATTCCAGATCACCGTGGGCCGGAATCACCAGTTCAATCAGTTGATTGCCCTGATCGGCTGAGGTCGCTGGTGCCGCTTGCTGTTCCTGAGCGGCGGCAATGGCTGCCGGGGAAAGAGAAGTCAGCCCCAGTGCCTTGCCCAGCCCGGTAGGATCGAGGTTGTACTCGGCAGGCAAGATGACCACTGTCAGTGTCACAAGCGCCAGTAACGTGGCAACAACGGTCGATTTGATCAACGTGGCCGCGCTGACGGTTGGAATGCTCGCTTGATGGTTCATAAGTACCTCCTAATTCAGAATATAACCGGTGAGCTGAAAGCCGGTCAGCATCAGTCCTGCGGCCATTAGCAGTGTGTTGGTTGTGGTGGCGGCCTGTTGAAACGACGGATGTTTGCGCCAGGCATTGATCACAATCAGAATCAGCCCCAGCGCTGCAAATTGCCCCAGTTCAACACCGATATTGAAGGCCAACAGATTGGTCAGCAGCCCGTCTTCCGGGATATGAAACTCTTGCAATTTGGTCGCCAGACCAAAACCGTGAAACAGCCCAAAAATCAGCACCGCAATCCGGGTATCGGGCTGAAACCCCAGCCAGCGCCGGAATCCGCCCAGATTATCAAAGCCCTTGTAGAGCACCGACACGCCGATAATGGCGTCGATCAGCCAGGCATTGAGCTGGATATTGGCCAATACTCCCGACAGCAGGGTCACGACGTGTCCTAGCGTAAAGAGGCTCACGTACAGCAGCACATCCCGGCTGCGATAAAGAAAGAAAATCACCCCGAGCAAAAACAGCAGATGATCGTAGCCAGTCACCATGTGTTTGGCCCCGATGTACATAAATGGAATCGGCTGTGCGCCACTGTTCAGTTGCAGAAACGCACGGGTGCTGTCGTCCACACCGTGAGCCATCAGGGGCAGCGATGCCCCCGATAGCACAACGATCCAGACCCAGCGCGGCCAGTTCAGCACGCCCCTGCCGAACCCGGTTGGTCTTGAAAATGTCACTCTGCGGTCTCCTTAACGGTGGATGAAGCGGGTCGATGCACCAGCCGATACAGGGCCGGAATCACAAACAGAGTCAATAACGTGGAAGACACCACGCCGCCAATCACCACTGTGGCCAGAGGTCGTTGCACTTCCGACCCAATACCTGTGTTCGGGTCAGCCAATTACTGGGAGACCAAACACCCTTAACGGAACCCAGCCAGCACGTTAAACGGAACCCTATTAACGGAACCGTCCCTATGGTTTAAATGGCCTTCCGTTAATGGGGGTTAGAGGTTGCTGTAGTGATCAACTGGTTCTGGACACCGTTTTAAGTTTTTTTGCTGCTGCGTCAGGGCTGGTTTCCCGTTCTCTGACACGTTTTTCGAGTTCCTGAATACGCCGTTGCTTTTCCGTCATGGCTTTGGATGTTGGCGTTTTTCCACCTCGCTCATCACGAAGTTGGTCAACCCAGCGATGCAGTGCAGACTCACCCGGCCCGCACAAAGCGGTTTCTGAAGTCTCTCGGCGTCTGACCCGTGATTTTGACAAAGGTCTTGCGAAAGGCACTGACGTCTTCATACCCCACTTCCATGGCCACTCGCTCGAACGACAAAGCACTGCTTTCGATCAGTTCACAGGCTTTTTGCACCCGCAATCGCTGGATATATTGGGACGGTTTCAGACCCGTTGCACTCACAAAGCGACGCAAAAACGTTCGTTCGGTCAGGTTCACCGCCAGCGCCAGATCCCGGACTTTGACGGGTTGATCAAAGCTGCGTTGCAGCCGATGCTGTACCCGCACAATCACATCATCGCCGTGATCCAGTCGAGCATTAAAGCTCTGGTAATAACGCTGCTCGCGGGAGCCGGTGTCCACCAGCAGATAGCGCCCTAGCTGTCGCATCAATTGCGCACTGGTGAATTGCGCCACCAGCTCCAGACCAAGATCCACCCAGCTCATCAGACCGCCAGTGGTGATCAGATCACCATCGTTGATCAACATGCGATTGCTGTCCACATGCACCGCCGGGAAACGCCGGGCCAGTTCATCGGCCAGCACCCAGTGACTGGTCGCTGTGCGGCCATCCAGCAGCCCGGTTTCGGCCAGCACAAAAGCCCCCGCGCACACCGAACAGATAATGGCTCCATCAGCGTGTTGCTGGCGTACCCAGCTCACCAGTTCGGGTTGAGGTTTCAGATAATAGTCGTCCGTCAAACAAGGAGGCAGAATCACCACCTGCAAGGTGTCGGCGGTTCCATCATGAGCATCTGGCAACTGAAGGCTATCGCAGATATAGACTTTGAACATGTCCGTCTGGCCATTTTCCTGCCCCAGTTTATTGGCCAGATAAAATTGCTCCGCCAGCCCCTGAACCGCCGACAGCATGGCACCCGGATAATGCACAATGCCGACATGAATCCGCGAGTTTGTCATTTTCAGCCCCTTTTATGCCGGTTTTACCCGCAGTATAGGAGGCCCTCGGAGCCAATAATAGAACGCTCAAGTACTGCAAGAGCGGCACTTCCGGCCCACCTTGCAGACACGACTTTTGTCCGATTATTGGAGAATGACCGCCATGACCGATCTTTCAACCCTGCGCGATCTGGTAGGACTGGGCAACAACGCCAGCACCATTGAATCGTCCGCTCTGGTCATTATTGATGCCCAGCAAACGTACCGCGAAGGCGTGATGCAACTGGAGGGTGTGGAACCTGCTCTGGAAGAATGCCGCACCTTGCTGGAACGTTTTCGGGCGGCTGGTCGCCCGGTATTCCATATCCAGCACGATGCTGGCCCCGGCAGCCCTTACGATGTGACGGCCCCCATCGGTCAGATTGCTGCTCCGGTGGCCCCAGTGAATGGCGAAGCCGTGATCGTAAAGAACTTCCCCAATTCCTTCGCCAATACCGATCTGGACGAACAACTGAAAGCGGCAGGCATCGAGAATCTGATTCTGGTTGGTTTTATGTCGCACATGTGTGTGAACTCGACCGCTCGTGGTGCATTTACGCTGGGCTATAACCCGACGGTGGTGGCCTCTGCGACCGCCACCCGCGCCTTGCCATCACGCATCAGCGACAAGACCATTGACGCTGCATTATTAAATGAAGTCGCTCTGGCTGCCTTGTCCGACCTGCCTTCCGCAGTGGTTGCCCGCGTTGCTGACGTGCCTGATTAACGCTACTCATCAGGCGCTCTGCCGAGGGGCGTCTGATCACCTCATCACCGGCCTATAACACATATTTCCCCGACGTGCCGCCAACCCGGTTTTCTTTCGTGACATTTAAAGCTCCCAAAACTAGAATCGCTGCTATTCTAATAATGATTTTTTTTATAACTTGATAAGTGAAGGTGCACACGATGGGATTACTGAATTTTTTCGGATGGGGAAGTAACAAACAAGAAGCCATACAGGCTCTTGAGTCCGCAAAAAAGGCCAGTCAGTCCCTGAACATTGATGTCTCCATCGCTGCTCACGAAAACTGGCTGACCCGGCTGGAAACCTACACTGCCGGTCATGGCTGTGATCACCTCAACCCGTCAGACGTTGCCAGCGACTGTAAATGCGACCTGGGCAAGTGGATTTACTCCGATGGAGAAAAACACCTGGGTCAGTACGCTGCGTTTCAGGATCTGAAAGCCACTCACAAAATGTTCCATTTCAAAGCCTCCTCCATTGTCAGCCTGACTCAGGCAGGCCGAAAGGAAGCCGCCGAAAAGGAACTGGCCGGTGACATTCAGAAGATGAGCCTGAAAATTCGCAAGCGCCTGGAAGACCTCAAGAACATCGAAGAATAAACCGGCGTGCTGCATTGCCCGCCATCGCAGCGGGCAATGCTTCGAACAAGCAGCCAGAGATTAATCCAGACCCGCAAACAGATCCGGGCCAAACACTTCATAGTGAATCGACATCGGGTCAACACCGTGCTGAAGCAGGTATTCACGCTGGGTGCGCATAAAGGCCAGCGGGCCACACAGCATATAGCGTGCTGACAAATCCGGGCGCGGCAAACTCTCAGCCAGATTCAAACGCCCTTCCTTGCCGAAATCACCGGTTTTTCCATCCTCTACATACCAGATCAGCTCAGCCTGTTTCAGATATGGAAACGCCTGCTCGACCTGGAAGCGCAGTGGAATGTCCACCAGCGAACGGTTGCCGTGAATAAACGTCACTTTGGCATTGCTGCTGCCCTCTTTGGAGGGGCTGAGTGTGCGCTGTTTCCAGAGGCTGACCATCGGTGTAATGCCGACACCGGCAGAAATCAGCACCAACGGTGCATTCGGCTCAACATCAATAAAGTCGCCATAGGCCTCGCCCACTTTCACTTGATCTCCCGGCTTCATCGCGTGCAGTCGGCTGGACAGCCAACCATCCGGTATCTTCTGGGCCGGAATGCCGGGTTCACGCTTGACGGTGATCTTCAGTCGCTCTTTCTGCGGCAGAGCCGTCAGGCTGTATTGACGAATCTGATGAACACCTTCGTGCTCCAATGCCACACTGATGTATTGCCCGGGCATGAAGGGCGAAGCCGGTTCACCGTCCACCGGTTCCAGCCACACCGACACCACATCGCGGGTTTCCTGTTCGACCGAAGCCACTTGATATGGACGCCAGTAGTTCGCATCCGGCTGGGTATTCTGGAACTGATACAGACGCGCTTCACGGGCAATCAGATCACAGGCCAACTGCCAGTACACTTCGTCCCAGGCGGCGGCTACTTCTGGCGTAATCGCATCACCGAGCACATCCGCCACCGCCCCCAGCAGGTACTTGCCGACAATGGTGTACTGCGCCGGAGTAATCCCCAGGCTGGCGTGCTTGTGGGCGATGCGGTTCAGTACCGGCTCCAGTGCCTCGGGGTTATTCTGATTCGCTGCATAGGCGTACACGGCGGACGCCAGCGCTTGTTTCTGACCGCCGGATGCCTGATTTGGCATATTGAACAAACGCTGCAATTCCGGGTAAGCCGACAACATATTGCGGTAAAACACATCGGTAATCGCAGTGCCATTGGCGCGCACAACGTCCACCGTCGCTTCCACGATTGCCAGTGTGCTTGGTGATAATGTCGAGACGTTATTGGACGCCTTGGTATTGGCTTGAATATTCATCAAGTACTCCCTGATATGGTTTTTATGGTTAAGCAAGGCTGCCTTTGGGCAGCAAAAAGCCCCTGGCACTGAATTCCAGCGCCAGAAAGTGGTGTTAACAACGTGGTTAAAAAATAAAGAAAAGTACTGGCCGTCGCGGGGGAACTATCGCCCCCGGAAATCCGGCCCGGTCAACACCGGGATATACGCCAGAAGAAAGAGAGAAAAGGCGGCGATCCACAACAACCCGGACAGATTCCAGCCCAGCAGCAGCCAGTCAAACAGCGGCAACAGCACCCGTACACACGCCGCCGCAGCCATCAGTCCAAACGCGATTGCCATCACGTTCGACGCATGCAGCGGTCGTCCGCTGTGCCCCAGGGAGACGCGGGAAATCATGCTCAGAATCATAAACCCCATGGCTCCAACGGTGATCAGGTGCAGCGCTTCCGATTGCCCAAACCAGTAGCCAGTGTGGGCCAGTCCGAAGAAGAACACGCCCAGACCCAATGCCAGATACGACAGATGCAACGACCACAACAGCGCCTCATGACGGCAATGCCAACCACCCCAATGGGCCAGTCGAATCAGATGTAATACCGCCACCAGCATCAGCACCCAGGCGGGAGACACAGGGCTGGGCACCACGCCGTGCAGTAGATAGATGCAGGCTCCAAGGATCGAGAAAAACAACAGCACCCAGTTCAAACGCGGCGTTGCCCTGACGTTGCTGTGCGGCACCGCATTGCGGGTAAACATCGGGATCACACGGCCACCGACAATGCCCATCACCAGACAGAAAAACAGCAAGGCCGAGCGCGCCAGATGCACCGCCAGTACCTCCTGACCCTGCCTCGCGAACCACAGAAAACACAGATTGAGGCTGGCAATCACCACCAGAATGGGCAAGAACTGGTAGTTGCGCCGACTGCTGGCCGGGATCAGCAACATCCCTAGTCCGACGATCACCATCAGCCACCAGATGGCTTGTGCCAGAAGCAGTACCATCACTGGTACATCCAGCCACAGCAGGCCACGCATCAACAGCCACAGCCCAGCCAGCACCATCAGATACAGGCCGTGAGGACTGCGCAGGCCCGTCCAGTTTTGTGCCGCCGTCAGCAAAAACCCCGCAGCAACGGTAAAACCGAAGCCGAACAGCATCTCATGGATATGCCACAACAGCAGCGGCAAGGCAGGGCGTGCCGGAATCAGGCTGCTGTTCAGCATCAACAACCAGGCTCCCATGGCCACAACGGCCAACAAGGCCGCAAGGAAAAACAAGGGCCTGAACGCCAGACTCCAGAACACATGTCTGGGGTTCAGTAAATTGGACGTTGTCATACTCAAATCTCTCGATTGATGCGTTGTTGTTGCAATGAATTAACCCGGCCCAGACCGGCGTGCTGATATGGCTGATGCCCTGTATTGGCTTGCTTATCTCTATAGCGAGAGCCGTGCCAGTTTATATTTCCTTTTAAAATCAATAAGTTAAAAAATATCACTTGCCCATTGGAGTCATATTGACTACTTTAAAAACAAGTCAATAAAACCATACAGTGTCAAAATGACTCGAATATCTACCAATGCCCTGATTGAACTGGCTCTGGATCTGAGCCGCAGCCTCAACAGCAGCGACCGGTTTGAGCGCCTGCTCACCACCGTGCGCCGGGCCATCCACTGCGATGCCGTGGTCTTACTGGTCAGGCAAGGTAATGCACTCAAACCCCTGGCTCAGCAAGGACTGACAGACGACTCCCTCGGGCGACGCTACGAGATCGAACAGCATCCGCGCTTTCACGCCATTTGCAGCGCCCAGAGTCCGGTGCGTTTTCCTGCCGACAGCCGGATTCCCGACCCTTATGACGGCCTGCTGCTGGAATCCGAAGGCAACCTGCCGATCCACGCCTGCATGGGCTTGCCGCTGCTGTTTGAAAATCGCCTGATTGGCGTGCTGACCCTCGACAGTCTGCAACCGGGTGAGTTTGATGACATCCCCGAACGCACGTTAGAAATCATCTCTGCCATGGCGGCGGCCAGCCTGAATACCGCACTGACACTGGAGTTGCTGGAACACAACTCGGCCCGCGCCGAAGCCCTGGTACAAGAACTCACCAGCACCCTGCCGCATCAGGATCATGTCGATATCATCGGTGAAAGCACCGCCATGCAGCGGTTGAAGCGGGATATTCAAACGGTGTCAGGTTCCAACCTGACGGTGCTGATTCACGGCGAAACCGGGGTAGGCAAGGAGCTGGTGGCACAATCAATCCACCAGCAATCCCATCGGGCCGAAGGGCCACTGGTGTACCTCAACTGCGCGGCGCTGCCAGAGAACCTGATCGAGAGCGAACTGTTCGGCCATATTCGCGGGGCCTTTACCGGAGCCAATCGCGACCGCACCGGCAAGTTTGCCCTCGCCAACGGCGGCACCCTGTTCCTGGATGAGGTCGGCGAACTGCCACTGGCGGTTCAAAGCAAGTTACTGCGGGCGCTGCAAAACCATGAGATTCAACCAGTCGGGCAAGATGCGACCCAAACCGTAGACGTTCGAGTGATCGCCGCCACCAACCGTAACCTGCAGCAGGAAGTGGCCGAACAACGTTTCCGTGCTGACCTCTACCATCGCCTCAGCGTCTTTCCCATTGAAGTACCACCGCTGCGCCAGCGTGAACAGGACATCGCCTTACTGGCGGGCTACTTCCTCGAACGCAGCCGTCGCAAACTTGGCATAAGCCAATTGCGACTGTCCAGCGACGCCATCCACCACCTGACCGGCTACGACTGGCCCGGCAACGTACGCGAGCTGGAACACGGCATTGACCGTGCTGCCCTGCGCGCTCGCAGTCACCAGCGACAATCTGCCATGGTCACCATTGCACCAACTGACCTGGGTGATCTGACGCCGGAAACACCGGGAGCAAAAGAGACTTCGGATACTCATGGTCAGGCACCCGTTGCAAATCAGGCATCGGTATCAGAACCGACACAACAGCCAATCCCGGAACAGAGCCTGAAAACCGCCACAGAAGCGTTTCAACGCCAGCGTATTCTGGCAGCACTGACCGCAAACAACGGCAACTGGGCTGCTGCCGCCAGACAGCTGGAGGTGGACAGGGCCAACCTCTCTCGACTGGCGAAGCGGTTAGGTGTGGAAGTGGAGCGCAAGATTACCGCTCGGAATCAATAAAAATGGGGCCATGATATTTTAATACCATGGCCCCATTGGTCTTACTGAGTTGACGGTTTATCCATTAACCAGCAACGGCTCAGCCAGCACTGGCTGAACATTCTCTTCCACTCCTGTCGGAAGTACATTACCGGCACTGTTCGAGACATCAAACGACGCCATCGCTGATACCAACTGGTCAACCTGACTGTCCAGCGCGATGACATCACCGGCTTCAAGCGTTTGCAGGAAGCTGGTATCCAGCACGGTGCCATCGGCAAATTCCAGTGCATCCAGCTCGAAGTTAACCGCATTGAAGTAACTGGATACGGTGATCACTTCTCCAGTCGATTCCAACGCCAGGTTCAGGCTACCGCCGTTACGAGTTGCGGTAACATCCGCTGCGTCAACCCCTTCCAGGAAGCGCAGGACATCATTACCTGCACCATCGCGGTCGTTATTGGAGATGGTGGTATTGCCATCACCCAGGCCGAACAGGTAAGTATCGTTGCCACCATCGCCTTGCAAGAAGTCGCTGGTACCAGCACCACCACGAAGAATATCGTCACCTTCGTCGCCGAAAAGTCGGTCACGACCGTCGCCACCGTTCAAAATGTCATTACCATTTTGGCCAAACAGGCTATCGTCTCCGGCATCGCCATTCAGCGTGTCGTTACCTTCGCTCCCTGCCAGGGAGTCATTGCCATCACCACCGCTGATGGTGTCGTCGCCTTCTTGACCACTGATGATGTCATTGCCAGCCAGTCCTTCCAGCACATCATCCCCGAAATAGCCGGTGATGTTGTCGTTGCCATCACTTGGAACCAGTACCGCTTCAAACAAGGTAGCAGTGTCCCAGACCGTGCCATCAGCAAACTCCACCGCATCCAGTTCAGAATTGGCGTTGCTAAAGAAACTGGAGACAGTGATCACTTCTCCCGTAGAGCCAACTGTCAGCACCAGACTGCTGTTTGAGCGGGTAGCACGAACATCCGAGGATTCAATGCCCTCCAGAAAGCGCAGGACATCATTACCATCGCTGTTCTGGTCGTTGTTGGAAATGGTGGTATTGCCATTGCCTGATCCGAACAGGTAGGTATCGTTGCCAGCATCCCCTTGCAGTAAATCGTTGACGCCTGCACCGCCGCGCAGTACATCATCACCATCGCCACCAAGCAGGGTGTCTTGACCATCACCACCGTTCAGCACATCGTTGCCGTTGTTGCCAGACAAAGTGTCGTCACCTGCATCACCGTTCAGGGTGTCATCACCTTCACCACCGTTCAGGGTGTCGTTGCCGTCACCGCCGCGGAGAGTATCGTTCCCCTCTTCACCTCGAATGATGTCGTTGCCGCCCAATCCGGACAGATTGTCAGCATTCACGGTACCCGTGATGTCATCGTCACCTTCGGTCGCACCTAAGACCAGTGCTTCGAGGGTTTCGGTATCCCAGACCGTGCCATCAGCAAACTCCACCGCGTCCAGTTCAGAATTGGCGTTACTAAAGAAGCTGGAGACAGTAATGACCTCACCTGTGGAACCAACCGTCAGCACCAGATTGTTGCTTGAGCGAGTTGCTCTGACATCTTCAGGCGTGATGTTTTCCAGGAAACGCAGGACATCATTACCATCGCTGTTCCGGTCGTTGTTGGAGATGGTGGTATTGCCATCACCCAGCCCGAACAGATACGTGTCGTTGCCCTCTTCTCCTGACAGAAAGTCGTTGACGCCTGCACCGCCGCGCAGTACATCGTCACCGCTGTCACCAAACAGACGATCTCGACCATCACCACCGTCCAGAACGTCGTTGCCGTTGTTGCCCGACAAAGTGTCGTCGCCTGCATCACCGTTCAGGGTGTCATCGCCCTCACCACCGTTCAGGCTGTCGTTGCCATCGCCGCCATACAGGAAGTCATTATCTGCACCACCATTGAGGGTATCGTTATCAATGCCGCCGTACAGATAATCGGTTCCGGCATCGCCGTTAATGGTATCCCGGCCTGCATCGCCGTAGATTTCATCGCTCCCCTCACCGCCATTCAAGCGATCGTTACCATCGTCACCACGGAGCAGATCATCACCAGCACCACCAGACACGGTATCGTTACCGGCATCACCGCGCAGGATGTCATTACCGCCCTGACCTTCCAGAACATCATCACTGGCGTAACCAATAATCACATCATCGCCTTCAGTGGGAATCAGTACCCGGTTTCGCAGGGTTTCTGTATCCCAGACAGTACCATCGGCAAATTCCACGGCAGTCAGCTCATAGCGGCTGCTGTTGAAGAAGTTAACAACCGTGATGACTTCCCCGGTCGTTTCCAGGGTCAGCTGTAAATCAATCCCGGAGCGGGTCGCTGCAATATCTGCCGGGGCTATACCATCCAGAAATTGAAGTACATCATTGCGCGTTGAGCTGAAGTCATAGCTGTTAATAATGGTGTTGCCATCTCCGGCACCAAACAGATAGGTATCATCACCCGCACCGCCAGAGAGATAATCGTTATCACCACCACCGCGCAATGTATCGTTACCTCGACCACCGATCAGAACGTCGTTACCTGCGCCACCATTCAACGTGTCATTGCCAGAGCCGCCATCAATCAGGTCATCACCTGCGCCACCATCGATGATGTCGTTACCAGCCAGGCCATTAATCTCATCCGCAGCCTCGGTACCCGTCAGGATGTCATCGCCTTCTGTGGGAACAGATGGCTCTGTGGTATCTGTTTCAGACGCAGTGTTATCTTCAGAAACAGTGTCGTCTTCAGAAACAGTGTCGTCTTCAGAAACAGTGTCGTCTTCAGAAACAGTGTCGTCTTCAGGAGAAGTCTCACCCTCTTCTTCCTCAAATTCACCAAGATCAGTCACAAACTCAGTTCTGAGACTCTGGGCAGCATTGAAATCTTCATCAGTAAAAGAGGCATCAAACACGTCTCTGACTTGTTCAATCGGGAGATCCGGATTTCGAACCAGGAACATATATTGGCGAATATCATCACCAACCGGGTACCCTTCAGCCGTCAGTTGGTCGACGATTTCGACCAACTCAGGCGCAACCGATCCAGAGAGTTCAGCTGCGTAAATTTCTGCATCATTAAAGAAAGCCACCGTTTGGATTTCACCAAAATTACGGCCTTCCTCTGCACTTACCGAAGCCAGAGGATCGTTGGGCTGGCGGTTCTGAAAACGACTCCAGGCCTCTTCCCACTCCGCATCGCTATAATCAAACAGTCGATAGGAATCCGCTGTCTCAGGCGTTGGAAAACTCAAATCAGAATGGCAGCTTCGATCAGAGTGGAATCAACCCCGCGAATAAAGCCGTTATTAACAATGCTGCGAACAACTTCTGACTGTTCTGAAGTCAGGTTATTTAAATCGATACTCATAATATAAATCCTAAAAAATGATATTGTTTGCTTATCCCCTGAAACAACACAGCTCTCCCTGTCTTATTTATAGCGAGACCAATTCAAGTTCTAAGCCAAATGAAAAAACTCAAGAAAAATCGTTTTATCTCCTCCAGCCCTCCAATAAAAATCTGTAAATTTAGTTGTTAATTACATTCATATAGTTCAATTGATTTTTTATTTTTAATTTCTCTGAAATTATTTCCGCCCACGTAGAATCACACTTTAAAACCGGAAATAAAAACCAGAAAGCATCATTAATAAAAAATAAACCATGTTCGACAGAGTTATATCAATAACAAAGCCTCAAATTATTCACAAAATCCAGAGAGAATATAAATACTCTTCACATTTAAATTAAGAATGACTTTAAAATACTATTCTCTTAACGTTCCCTCAGGGATTCCTGGCGATGACGCAACAGCGGGGCCAGGAAAAACTCAATAATTCTGCGCTTTCCCGTTCGCACCTCAGCCGTGACTGCCATACCGGGCTGCAGCCGTACTTTTTTGCCCTCAACCCACAAGGCATTTTTGTCCATCTGCAACTGCGCCCGAAAAATCAGTCCTTGCTGTTCATCCACAGTGGCATCATCTGAGACATTGGTGACGTGCGCATCAACAATTCCATATTTGGTAAATGGAAACGTATGAATTTTGACTTCGGCAGACATGCCTTCACGTACAAAACCGATGTCTTTATTTTCCAGAAAAACTTCTACTTCCAGCTGTTCTTCATCAGGCACCACCAGCATCAACTGCTGTGCTTCCGTCACCACGCCCCCCACGGTGTACACCGCCAGTTCCTGGACTCGACCCGCAACAGGAGCATAAAGAATGCGCTTGGCATTCCGGTCACTGGCTTTGGTCAACTCCTCTTCGAGTACAGCAATCTGGCGTTGCAACTCTGTAAATTCTGATAATAAGGCACCTTCAGATTGCGCCTGGTGCAAATTGATTTGCTCTTCAACTTCGGCTTCAGCAGCCTGTAATTGTGTCAACCGATGGTTCTCAGCGGCCAAATCCTGAGTTTGCTGAATGCGTTCCTGTTCTGCCGTCAGCACTTCATTTTCAGAAACAAAGTTTCGACCATGGAGTGACCGGATCGCCGACGCTCGTTTTTCAACAATGGGTAAGGTCTGTTCCAGCTTGACGATCATCGCCACCGTTACGGCCTGCTCTGCCTTGATTTTCTCCAGCCCGTTCTGCAACCCGTGTAACTGGGACTGATATTGCAACCACTGCTGCTTCAGCAGTTCCTGATGCAGCATGATTTCGTCAGAAGATGTGCCACTCGGTACATCAAGCACGGTCTTTTTAACATCCGCCAACGTACTGGGTCGATCAGCAGACAACAGCGTTAACAGGCTGTCACTGACGGAGAGACGCAATCGAAATGTGTGCAATTCCGATTCCAGCCGCTTTTGATCCGCTTGAGTCAGTGTGGTTTCCAGTTCAATCAGAGGCTGACCCTGGGTGACATACTCGCCTTCACTGACCAACAGAGTTTTTACAACCCCCTTTTCTAACGGCTGAACCTGTTTAACTCTGGAGCCAGGAACAATTTTGCCTTCTGCCGATGCAACAATGTCGATGCGTCCCAACGAAGCCCAGGCAATGCCAATCACAACCAGTATTAACAGGGCCCATGCCAACCAGCGCACCAGCGGATTAGGTGGAGATTCCTGGATTTCCAGTGCAGCAGGCAGAAAAGCTGCCAATTCCCGGGTGTGATGGGCATCCCCCATTTTATCGCGGTTCTGCCAGGCATCTGTAAATGCGGTGATAACACTCATGAGGTGACTTCCTGTGTCTTGGAGGTGCTGCGTTCAATACGAAAAGACGACTGTTCCGGCTGGGATGTTGCGAAGCGATTGTCTGATTGAGCGGGAGCAGATGCCTCACTATCCACTGTTTTCAAATGCGGATGGTGGTTTTGATAGCTGTGTAATTTGGCGTAATAACCGCTCTGATCAATCAGATCATCGTGATTGCCTTGCTCAACGATTTGTCCTTTATCCATAACAATAATTCGATCACACGTACGTACGGTACTAAGCCGATGAGCAATGATGAACACGGTTCGCCCTTGGCAAATGCGGGCCATATTGTCCTGAATCAGACGTTCTGATTCATAATCCAGCGCACTGGTGGCTTCGTCGAAGATGAGAATACGAGGGTTATTGATCAAGGCTCTCGCAATTGCCAGGCGCTGACGCTGGCCACCGGAAAGACTGCTGCCTTGCTCCCCCACCAGCGTGTCGTAACCCTCCGAAAGCTCCACAATGAATTCATGAGCACCGGCCATTTTCGCCGCTGCGACTACACGCTCCATCGGAATCGACGGATCAACCAGTGCAATGTTTTCACGAATACTGCGGTTGAATAGAAAGTTCTCCTGCATCACAACACCAATTTGACGCCGTAACCAGGCAGTATCAACCATCGCCAGATCCACACCATCCACGAGCACTCGGCCCGCTTCGGGCACATACAAACGCTGAATCAGCTTGGTGATTGTGCTTTTCCCCGATCCCGATCGACCAACAATCCCGATCACTTCTCCAGGTTGAACCTGAAGATTCACATCTTGCAAAATCAGAGGGCCATCAACACGGTATCGAAACTTGAGTTGCTCCAACGTCACGGCACCTTGCAACGACGGCAAGCGAGAACGATTGGGATTAAAACCCGGCTCACGAGGCGTATTCAGAATATCCCCCAAGCGCTCAATGGAAATCCCGGCTTGCTGGAAGTCTTGCCATAGCTGCACCAGCTTGAGCACTGGGCCACTGACTCGCCCCGCCAGCATATTAAAGGCGATCAATTGTCCAACCGAGAGAGCACCATCAATAACCAGATGCGCACCCCACCAAATAATACCGAGCGTCATCAGCTTGTTAATCAGTCCAGCCACCTGATTCGAAACATTCCCCAGGTTCTGGCTACGAAAGGAGGCATGTACATAACTGGATAAATGATCTTCCAGTTTGCGGCGCATTTGTGGTTCCACCGCCATGGACTTAACGGTACCAATACCCGTAATAGATTCCGTCAGAAAGGCCGTATTGGCTGCACCGTGCTTGAATTTTTCGTTTAATCGACGCCGTAATATCGGAGTAATAAACAGAGATAACACAATATAAGCAGGCACCGTGCCGAGCACGATCCACGTCAGGTCCGAGCTGTAGTACCACATCACCGCCAGAAACACGAAAACGAAAAACAGATCAATGACCAGAGTTAATGCCGTCCCGGTAATAAAATTACGAATCGTATCCAGCTCACGTACCCGAGCCACATTTTGTCCAACCTGGCGGGATTCAAAATACGACAGTGGTAACGCCAATAAATGATTGAATAAACGAGACCCCAGCTCAACATCAACCCGGTTGGTGGTGTGACTGAACAAATAATGGCGGAAGCCACCCAGAAATGCCTCAAACACCGCGACAACCAAAAAACCGATGGCCAACACATCCAGCGTCGTAAAACCGCGATGCACCAAAACCTTATCCATCACCACCTGAAAGAACAAAGGCGTTAACAAAGCAAAAATCTGTAGAAAGAATGACGCAATCAGCACCTCAGTAAATAACTTTCGATACTTGATCAACGAAGGAATAAACCAGGAAAGGTCAAACTTTTGTTGCAAACTGTCACCCAATCCATGGCGCCGCGTGAGCAAGATTAATTCTCCCGCCCAGCGCTCCTCAAAATCTGTCTGAGACAACGAACGTGGAGCCGTCTCACGAAGATCCTGAATCAGGAAGTGCCGAGGCGTCTTATCATCACGATCGGGCTTTTCTTCCATGCGCGCCAGAATGAAATAAGTACCGTCTTTTGCCTTGGCAATGGCAGGCAGCGAGTCCCCTTTGATGTGTGAGAGGTTTGGCGATATTCGTTTGGCCCTCAATGTCAGTGCCTTTGCAGCAATCAGCAGTTGAGTATCCGTAAACGGCTTCCCTGGCTCCGCAATCTGGTGAGCGAGCTGCTCAGGTTCCGCTGGCAACTGATGAAACCGCGCAATCGCGACAAGTGAATGTAACCCCGTATCCATACTATTAACCTCAAACCCATCTGGCATTCCTGAAAATTGGTATCGTTCATTTCAACGACACCGTGATAGGTCGCAGAAACCGGTACAACAGCAGGAAGATAAACGCGCAGAAATACACATCTGCTTCACTCGCTCCTCCGTGGCTACTTGATCGGTCGTTCAAAAATACGAGCTATTACACACAAAAGGACAAAATGAGACACGGATCACAAAGAAACCCAGATACCACAGAGGGAAGAACAGTGGCAAACCCGACGTAAAACGCCAAAGGTTGCGGTGAAAAACAGGAATTAAACCGAACGTGAGGAAGCTACAGGATGAAAGGCTTGAGCTTATAGCAACAGAGGGAAAGCATCGATGGCAAACACCAACGATGCTTATGAAGAAAAGGAGGGCATCTGAAAAGACAGGCTCGTTAGTTAAACCTGGCAGGTCAGATGCTTCAGTCAAACTTGATGATTTTCAGATCAGGTCTAAATACTCCAGATACTGATATAAAAACCCATCAATCAACAATGGCTTTCATTAAAACAATATCAGTATTTTTCGGGCTACCTTGACTCTCATTCATCACAATTGAAAACGCTCCATCTTCATGTGCCACAATACCTTTGACATAACCATCATATTTTAACTTCTGAATATAACTTTCCCCAACCTCATGCAATGAAGAGCTAAGTTCTACAATATAATTCAAATCCCCATCTTGCATGTATGCATATATATTACCATCGGTGCCCAGTGACAATGGTACACCATAGTAATCATACCCCCCCCCGAAGTAGTTCTTTTGTTCTTTCCCGGAAGAATCAAATATAATTAATGCAGGAGAGTTGTCATTTCCATCCGCACCATAAATCAAATACGTGCCATTAGGAAGTTCTAATAAACCGCTAACACTGCTCTGTTTAAACTTGCCAGCATTATCCCAACCTGACAATTCCGAGAAATCAGCATCAAGTATTTGAGCATATGCACCTCTATACTCATATTCATATACGTCATCACCCAAGTCATCAGGATAAGCGATTCCCGCTACAATAATATTTCCACCTGTGGTGGCCAATAAGTGTGAAATAGACAGTCGTACATTTCCATCCAATTTTGGAATTGCAATTCCATCAGAAACTGTGCCATCGCTTTTTGATATAGAGTGCAAGTTTCTACCATCTCTATTCCCCCACTCTCTGGCAGAAACAATAAGTGAATCATCCAGTTCAACAACATGGGTGAAATCGTAACGTTCAGATACATGCTCAGGCCGATAAGAAACCGACCATACCTCATGCCCTTTACCATCAAGCTTCAAAGCCATTGACTTCTTTGTGCCCCAGTTCATTCCAACTGCAACAATCTCTCCATTCGATGTTTCAACCAAGTCTACTATTGATGCAGAATCTGACTCATAGACATAATCCCATTCGGTTTCACCATTAGAATCCAATTTTATAATCCAGCTATGAGTACCACCGCTGATATTTGGATAAATTTCACGTGATTCCGTTGTCGCGAGTAAAATATAACCGCCATCACTGGATGCAAAAAACTTCTGAGTATACTCATCTTTACTACCGCCCAATTGAACGTTAAACAAACCAACGCTTAACTCATCTACATCCGATTGTTCTGATTCATGCCCAAATGGATTAACACGCTGTAAGCGCCACTGGTATTCTCCAATCTTCAATCCAGTGATAGACAAAGAGCTTGCTGATACATCACTGTAGGCTTCTTCAAAATAGACGCTGTCGGAAACACTGGACACTTCAACGTTGTAGGTGTTTCCTTCGCCCATATCCTGCCAGGACAGTACAAGGTCATAGCCATCGTCGGTAGCGGTCACTTCAGGGTCATTCAGAGTCGGTAAGTCTGGCTGTTTCACCACAACCTGTGCCGAATCACTCCATGGGCCGGTCTGCGTTGTCAGACCTGAGTAGCTCTGAACAGCTCGATAACTGAAATCATACTGGCCTACTTCCATATCCGTCAGTTCAAAGCTTCTGGATTGCAATGGCACAATGGTTTCAGAGCCGTCTTTGGTGTATTTCAGATCGTATCGGGTCGCCCCTGAAAATTCCGAAAACGTTACCGTGACCTTGTTATCATCCTGAATCACTGTGCCATCCAGCCCTTGACCGAACGATAAAGCGCTTCTGGCAGACTCACTGACGGTCACTTGAAACGCCTGATTATTGCGCACTTCATTACCAGCACCGGTGATCGTTTTCAGCAACAGCGTGTGTTTGCTGTTATCTGCCCAGTAATAGGCTGGCCAGGTAATTTCCCAGGGTGCACCATCGGAGTCTTTCGCAACTTCAATACCATCCACAAAAAGGGTCACTTCCTGCGCTTCAGCCGCTGCAGGAATGTCTGCCCGTACCACCGTGGTGGAACTGGTGACCTCCGAATCGTTGGCAGGATAGGTAATAATGATTTGATCAGCCAACTGTTCCAGGTCCACCTGAGCCGATTCGAGTTTATCTTTCTCTTCCTCTGACAGCTCACAGCCCGACAAAACCACCGACGTGAGAATTACACCCCATAAATACGACTTGTGCATCTTCATATTATTTCCTTAATTACTTCCATGACGTTGAAGCTAAAACATTACCCAACACCTCAAATACGGCATCCGGCAGTTTACGTAAATTCAAAAGGAGGCTTTGAAGGGAAAGCTCTGTATCGAAAGCGATGTCACGGGGTGACAATCAGATTCCTTTCTCTGCTGTTCCTGTATCCACTTCTCACAATGGACAACATTTGAAGCGCCAAGTGTAACCATCGGAACTGGTCTCTCCAAGCCGTTTATCGCCATATGTCGCTTAGAAATGGTTGGCTTCATGATTTCTTACATCACTTCAAGCCATCTCAAGTAATGGCTCAAAACCCCACCTCGAATACAGAAAAGTCCCATTTTTAGCGAGAAAACGTCATGTCCCTTATTCCAGAGGCTCGCAATAATTTGTTCATAGAAGTGCCATCGAGCTTTCAGAAATGGGACAACACAACGTTCTGATTGACTGAACCGATTGATGCACGCTCTCAACAACAAGACCAATAAGGGCATTATTCATGACCAATCCAATGCTGGAAAAACTGAACGAGATCCTGCCTGCGATTCGTGCGAACGCATCCAAAGCAGAAGAAATCCGCATGATTCCGCAAGAAAATATCGACATGCTTCACGGTATTGGACTGAATCGTGCGTTTCTGCCGAAGGCATACGGTGGTCTGGAAATGAGCCTGCCGGAATTCACCGACTGCATCGCCGCACTGGCCGGTGCTTGTTGTTCCACCGCCTGGGGCTACAGCCTGCTGTGTACGCACAACCACCAGATGTCCATGTTCGGCAAGCAAGCTCAGGAAGAGTTCTGGGGTGAGAATCCAGATGTGGTTGCCTCATCTTCCATTGCTCCGTTCGGCAAATACGAAGAAGCCGAAGGCGGCATCCTCTTTACCGGCGACATGAAGTGGAGCTCGGGCATTGACCACGCTGACTGGTTGATTGTTGGTCTGAACCGCATGGTCAATGATGAGAAGGTTTACTGCTTCGCGGTGATTCCAAAGTCTGACTACACCATCATTGATGACTGGTACTCTGCCGGTATGCAGGGCTCTGGTACCAAAACCGCACACATTGAAGGTGTCTTTGTTCCTGAGCATCGTATTCAGTCCGCCCGCGATATGATGGAAGGCCGTCACGTTGGTCGCAGCCTGTACCCGGACAGCAAAATCTACCACACGCCTTACCGCCCGTACTTTGCCTGTGGCTTCGCAGCCATGAGCCTGGGTGTTGCCGAGCGCATGGTCGATGTGTACACCGAGCTGTCCAAAAACCGCGTCCGCGCCTACACGGGTGCCCAGGTTGCCGGTTCCATTACCCCGGTGATGCGCGTAGCCGAGTCCTACCAGCAGATCTGTGCCGCACGTGCCTACCTTGAAAAGACCTGGAACGAGCACAAGGAATACGGTGAACGTCACGAATACCCGGATAGCCACACCCTCGCTCACTGGCGTACCAATCAGGCCTATGCCATCAAGATGTGCGTTGAAGCCGTTAACCGTCTGTGGGCTGTGATGGGTGGTTCCAACTGGTTCCTGGAGCGTGAAGGCCAGCGTTTGTGGCGCGAGTCGAATATGACAGCCGCACATGCGTACACCGATTATGACGTATGCGCCCAGATCATTGGTCGTGAGCTGCTGGGCATGGATCCAGATCCAAGCTTGCTGTAATACCGTCCACGCCATTGACTCGACAGGAAACGATTATGTCTAACGAACTCGACCCAAAAGCCTTCCGTCGCGCCCTCGGCAACTTTGCCACGGGTGTGACTGTAATCACGGCTTGTACACCGGATGGCCGTCAGGCCGGTGTCACCGCCAACAGCTTCAACTCGGTTTCTCTGGAGCCGCCTCTGGTACTGTGGAGCATTATGAAGAACTCTGGCAGCCTGGAAATTTTTGACCAGGCCAGCCACTTCGCCGTTAACGTATTGGCGGCAGACCAGATTCATCTGTCCAACCATTTTGCGCGTCCATCCGACGACAAGTTTGCGGACGTTGACTACGAAAAAGGCTTGGGAGACGCACCGCTGTTACCCGACTGCGCTGCCCGTTTCCAGTGTGAAAATTTCCAGCGTCTGGACGGTGGTGATCACTGGATCTTGCTTGGCAAAGTGGTGGCCTTCGATGATATTGGCCGTTCACCGCTGGCGTATCACGGCGGTGCCTACTCCGCTGTCATGCCGCATGCGGGCATGAAGCCAAAAGAGTCTGAAGCCTCCGATGCCGGTAAGGAAAAGAACGCCCAGCGCCTGAATGACAACCTGTATTACCAGATGATTCAGGCCGTCAAACGCTACCAGGCTTCTTACCAGCCGCTGCAACTGTCTACTGGTTTGCGTGTGATTGAAGCGCGTATGTTGCTGACTCTGAATGACTTTGGCTCACTCGCCATCACCGAGCTGGAACAGCGTATTGGCATGCCGGATCAGGATATGAAGGCTGCTCTTGAGACCCTGTCTCGCAAGGAGTGGGTGGTGATTGACGGCGAAACTCTGTCACTGACTGATGCCGGTGTTGAGCAAGCGGACACACTGTGGAAAGTCGCTAACGACCGTCAGCAGGAAGTATTCAGCCAGTTCAGCGAAGAAGAACTGACGACCTTCCGCAAGGTACTGGAATCCATCGAGTAAACGACCCTGCGCCAGGGGCGTTCTCCATGAGTAACGCCCCATAGCCTTCCAATAGGTGCTAGCGCAGCCACTTTCAGAACTTCAGAGTGTTGTAGCTGTACATACAAAATCATCCACTACACCCACCACTTCATTTTTTTGAAACTGCACCAGTCAAGCTCTCCTAAACCCACAATAACCATTTGCAAACCCCATCAGCCTTGCCCATATTAGTCACATGACTAAAAAGGCGTCGATTCATGCTACTGCAAACCAGTTTCCAAACTACGAAAGCCGCTACTGATTTTTTTATAAGCCAAACCAACCTGACCAGCGCACAGCAGGCCTGTGTTGTTGCATTCCTCAATCAACGAGGAATGACGAACAGAGACATCCGTTCAGCGCTTTGTATTGACAAGGTGTATACCGTCACTCATTTGAAGCGTACTGGCACTGCGTTATCACTCATTGAGCTGGAGCTGTGGCACCAGAACCCGGATCGTATTTCTCTCGGTCACGTTCGGGCCATCACCAAATTGCCCATGGAACAACGTGAATCGTTATTGAGAGAATTGCTGGTTCGAAAAATACCTGTTTCACATTTCGAAGCCATCGCAAAAGGTAAGCACATAGAAACAGACGCTGATATCAAGCGCTTTGAGCGCGTGATAGGCGATATGCTCAGCCGAGAAATAGAAGTCCAATACAATCAAAAGACAGGAAGCGGCTGTTTGAGCCTGAGCTTTACAGGCTTGGATGATCTGGAACAAATGACCGCAGCATTACGACAAGTGCAATCACATATAGATTTTTGACGCAGTCAGAAGTACCAGAAAACAAGCCGTCCTTGCCTACAATTCCTTGCAAACTTTTTGCACACGCCCAGGCTGTATAAGCCAGTATTCATACACCTTACAGGCATGTTATCCGATCCATTCCCGCCACGGGAATGAGCAGAAGTCAGGGCAGTTCTTTGCAAACTTTTTGCACACGCCCAGGCTGTATAGTCCAGTATTTATGCACCTTACAGACATATTATCCGACCCATTCCCGCCACGGGAATGAGCAGAGGGCAGGACAGTTCTTTGCAAACTTTTTGCACACTCCCAGGCTGTATAGTCCAGTATTTATGCACCTTACAGACATGCAACCCAACCCATTCCCGCCACGGGAATGAGCAGAGGGCAAGACAGTTCTTTGCAAACTTTTTGCACACTCCCAAGCTGTATAAGCCAGTATTCATGCACCCTACAGGCATGTTACCTGCCCCATTCCCGCCACGGGAATGAACAGAAACCAGGACAGTTCTTTGCAAACTTTTTGCACACGCCCAACCTGTATAGGCCAGTATTCATGCACCTTACAGACATATTACCCACCCCATTCCCGCCACGGGAATGAACAGAAACCAGGGCAGTTCTTTGCAAACTTTTTGCACACGCCCAGGCTGTATACACCAGTACTCATGCACCCTACAGGCATGTTACCCGCCCCATTCCCGCCACGGGAATATCCAGTATAAATAGAGTCGCCACAAAGTCTTTAATAGTGAAAATTTCGGCTAGAGTACGTGTGAGCTAATCAAAGATCAGGGAATCAGAAGGGATAGAAAAGAAGGGGAAAGCCTGATTCATAAAGACAAGAATCAGGCGTGATGACATCACTATTTTGTGGTATCGACTTTCAGATTGGATTTCATAAATCCGATCAGTGTTTCTAACTGATCAGAACTCAAACCCGACATCTCAAATTTGTTCGCCCCTTTATTGGTAATGGAGTGTTTGACCTGAAGCTTGCCATTTTCAGACTGATACACGACCGGGTCGCGCGTCGTAGGCTTTTCCAGTTTATTACGTACAGCACTTTTCAGTTGCTTAAGAATTTCTTCAACATCCATCATTTCACCGGCTCCATTGGCCAGAGCTGAAAGACGAAGATTCAACACAGCTTCGGCCTTGCGTCTGAGAGCGTCGTCATCTTTCCGTCTCAGCTTACCAAGTGTCTCTCCATAGGACAGCGGCATATCTGACGGGGATGGCAAAATGCGAACATAGATTTCATCCAACTCTGCACAGGCACGGTAACGAGATATATGCGAGGAACTGATGCCTCTGGCTGCTCCCAGTTGCGTCCAGTTTTCAAACTCTCCGCGTTCCATTTGGCGCTGATAGGCTTTGGCCTTTTCATAAGGGCTGACATCCTGATGCCGATTTTCAATAATGCCCAGTTCCCGAACATCCGCATCAGGAACGTCTCCAACCAAGGCCAGGTAATCAATCTCTGCCAGCCTGACCGATGCCAATCGGCGGGAGCCTTCAATGAGCTCATATTTACCATCACCAATTGGACGCACAGTACCCGGCTTTTGCTGCCCGTGTTTGCGGATGGATGGCAAAATATCTTTTAGTGAGATCTCATCCAGAAACCCTTGAATACGTTCATTCTCAGGTGAGACTTCGATGAGTTCTGGTGAAATGCGTCGAAGTTCAAACGTTACCTCCTGCTTGGTTACAGGCATTCTCAAAACAATTGGAGCAGAGCCAACCGTGGACGAACGTGCTTCATCCAGCTCTTTCAAAAGTGTGTGTTTTTCGGATTCAAACGTTTTATGGGCATCTGCCAATGCTTTCTCAGCGGCTTGTTTTTCCGCTTTGAGACCATCTGTAATACTGGTCGGACGACGATCTCCAGACATCACCCCCAAGGCTGGAGACGGACGACTACGACGTCGAGAGGGTGTGGCAGTACGAGGGGATTCATCCGGTGAGTTCGACAAGAGGTCATCGATATTGCCATATTTGTCTTGAGCCATGATTACTTCTCCTCACCCATCTTGCTCTTATTGCGTTTGATCTCGTCAGAGATCACTTCGGCATTCGCCATAATCTGATCAATCTTTTCCATATGTGGTGTTCGAATCTCCTCGCCATAACAGGTCTCCCAAACCTCATCGTGCATTTCACCAAACAGTCGGTCGAACATCTCCACCGTTGTTTTCAGGCGCTTTCGATTGTCGGAATCAGCCGGGTTTTGCTCGTATACGGAGTAGGTTCGATTATTGGCTTTGCCGATTTCATCCGAGGCATGTGCTTCGTGTTTCAGAACATCGCCACGTTCAACATTGAACACCCGGCGAATAATCTGCCCCATAAACTGGGCGTAACTGCTGCCTGTGTATTTGGTGATGAAATAACGTACATCGGGGATATTAGGGTAGATCTCACCATCGCTGTAGGTTTCGATGGTTTCAGACACCATGTTGGCAAACTGCAGGGTGGAAGCAAAATCCAACATGGCTGCAGGAGTTGGAACAAAGCACATGTCACATGCAGAAACCACATTCAAGGTACTCAGGTTCAAAGATGGAGTACCGTCCACAATGACAAAATCATAGTCTTTTGAAACTTCCAGCAATCCATATCGCAGTTTCATAATGCGGTCATATAAAGGGACTTCGGCATCATCCATGACCTTGGGCATCATCAGGTCAATGTTCAGATTCTGCAGACAACTGGGGATGATATCGATATTGTCCCAATACGTTTTCTGGATAGCATAATGCAGAGAGCGGGACGCACCTTCCGGATGACCAACAGCCACCAATGCCTCATCATCCTCCAGAAAAAAAGGAGCGATGGTGTCTTCATAATGCACGTTATCGTCAGGACGTTTACCAAAGAAAAAGCTCAATGAGCCCTGTGGGTCCGTATCCAGAAGCAATACACGATAACCTTTCATCGCCAAAAACTGGGCAAACAAATGACAAGTGGTTGTTTTCTGAGAACCGCCCTTTAGATTTAAAACCCCAACAATGGCGGCTGGCAAACCTTCCGGTTTTCGAGGCGCCGTATCAAATACACCACGCATATGATTAATGTGATTCATGGTGTAACCCGCCCGAATTTTGCGGCTGGTATCCTGCCGATAGTCCGGTTCCGGTAAACGGCCATCCTGTTCTGCGGCGTATAAAAGAGAATGACTGATTCCAGCCAGATCAGCTGCCTGAGTGGTGCCATAACGACGTTTTTGAATCCGCTCATCGACCTGAGCTGCGGCGTACCATTCATCATCAAAGCGAGTCATCTGGTCTTTTTTCACAAGACCCGGAATTTCTTTCATAATGCGTTCGCCACGCTCAACCACAACCGATATTTTGTTCAACATGCTTCGTAGGTAGAGTTTTTGAGAATCAAGCTCGCTCATCACTGAATCCTTTAAGGGGAGTGTTTGACATTTTTCACACGGGATGGATAATCAAATTCTATATTCACTGAACCTCTAAAAAAAGTCAGTTTTGGTGAATTTCAAAGGCAAGGCCCGAATTTTTATTTTTTTGAAATTCAAACGGTGTATCAATAGCACGGTGATTCACACTCTAACGGCGTATTTGCAGAACCAGGCTTATGAAAGAAAGTGATCTGGAACAAATCCGATCAGAGCAGTTAAACCTGGATCTGTTCAGGCTCGACCCGATACTGGATAAGAACTACAGCAACACCCTCGAGATTTACGATCTTGCTGGTAAATTTATTTACGACAAGCAGAATAAATATCTCAGCTCAGCCAGCGCCGAAGAAACCGAGTTCACACGTATCAGTACCTATCAGAGCATGGATCTGAAAGTGTCTGTCACGGCAGCCAATATCGAGCGAGTCCTGAAAGACGGCAGCAAGCAACGAAGCTTTGTGTTTCCAGGTGCTCGTGAAGAGATCATTGAAGATGTGCTCAGGAAACTGGCAACTGAGCGTCGAGCGGACGCTTATGAGGCGATGTCAGGTTCCGATGCAGGCACCCGGTTTATTGGTGTCGCATTCAGCATTTATGAAGTTTTTCAGGAACTGAAACGCGTCGGAAAATCGTACTCCTACAGTGAGATTCGCGAAGCGTTAATGGTAATGAACCGTTCGATTTTATCGTTTCAGAGCATTGATGGCTCACTCGATCTTTCAGCCCCTTTTTTTCCAATCACAGCCATTGCCGAAAAAGGCAATAAGCAGGAGACACGTTCCTTTGTCTGTTTTCATCCCATGGTGACCACAGCCATCGAGAATCTGAGCTTTCGTCGTTATAACTACACCAAGGCACTGCAGTTCAATCGTCATTACACTCGCCTGACCTATAAACGTCTTTGCCACCGATGGATTCAGGCCTCACCTGGTAAGCCTTACAGCATTCTGCTCAGCACACTGGTACAGTCGATGAAATCACCTTATCCGAATCTTTATCAGGATAAAGCCTTGTTTAAAAAGGTCATGGAGGATTTGGTTGAAGCCGATGTACTGGAGAAATTTGAGATGGCCAGTAAAAAGCAGGGTAAAAAAATCATCGACTGGAAATTCACGTTATTTGCATCCAGAAACTTTGCGCAGCAAATGGCGGCCAACAACAAGGTCTCCAATAGCATGCTGGAACTGATTGAACCCGATACACATCTGTCAGACAGCTGACTCTTATTTCGCTACTTCAAACCTGACTAGCCCTCTTTTTCCTGTATTCAGGCTCATTTTTTTCTGAAAAATGAGCCTTTCTGGGTTCTCCATCTTGATTTATCGCTCTCTGAGTCAAAATTACTCAGGTTTACGCGAGAGAAAGACACTCTCATAGAATTTTTCTGCACACATTAAAAATCCAATATTCAGGTTTGCAATAGAGAAGCCTTTTTTAAATAATCATGATCAAACGTGAAAAATCCAAATTATTGGTTAATTTTAGAAAATTCCTTATAATTCAGAAAATTACTGCATTACTTCAATTATTTTTTTAGCCCTGCCATCACCCAATAAAGCCAACTCACAGAGATGAATGATGCTGGTACTGGCCGTTGTCACTGGCAGGGTTTGGCATAGACTTGATAATCACCATCAAGGTTTGGCATAGAAGCCATCAAGGTTTGTCATAGAATTGGGGGATTCTCTCTCCAGATGACAACTATTTTGTTTATAAGCTGTTTATAAGCTGTGAACAAATAGGGTAAACAGCATTTCTTTCAAGGTTTGAGATAGAGTTATATCGAGGTTTGAAATAGATCAATATCAAGGTTTAAGCGAGAGAAAGATTTAGGTTAACAATAGAATAAAACCCAATTTTTACTAAAAATCATATATAAAACAGTGCGTTATAGCAGTTCTCAGGAAAATCCTACCGTTTTTATACCGTTTTTATACCGTTGTTATTTATTTAAACAGTTTTTAAATCAATGACCCCATTTTAGAATGACATTCTACCTGTCGTGATCCATGTAACGTCCCCGGTACAAGATAACGAGGACAATCGCATGCAATATCACCTCAATGGTTTCAGACCTGGTAACTACCAAATCCCTGATGCTGTAAGAAAACCTGCAGACATTCCCTTAATGACTGACTTGCCTAAAGCCGTCGATGTCTTGATTGTAGGCTGTGGCCCGGCAGGTTTGGCATTGGCTCGACAGTTAGCTGAGTTCACGGACATTCGAACGTGTATCATCGAGCAAAAGCCTGGCCCGCTGTTGTTTGGACAAGCTGATGGCATTTCCTGTCGCACAATGGAAATCATGTCAGCATTCAATAGCCATGAACTGGAACAAGAAGCCTATCAGCTACATCAGAACGCCTTCTGGGAACCCGATAACAAACAGCCAGAGCACATCAAACGCACTCATAAAGTAGCGGATGCCCGGCTGGGTCTCTCTGAATTTACTCACTGCGTTGTCAATCAAGCCCGTTTGCACGAGTTACTGTTGAAGGGTATGAAACACTCTGCAGCGTGTCTGATGCCTCATTACAATCGCCGCTTGATTGAACTCAAGGTAGACGACTCACAGACCCAAAATCTGGATGCCTATCCCATTAGCGCGACCTTTGAATCCTCTGACACAACTCAATCCCGTAAAACAGAAACGATTCAGGCTTGTTACGTCATCGGCTGTGATGGGGCTCGCAGTAGCGTACGCCAACACCTCTCCATCACTCTGGAAGGAGACTCTGCCAACAAAGCCTGGGGTGTTATGGATGTCTTGCTGGTAACAGATTTCCCCGATATCCGCGTAAAAAGTTTTATCCAGTCGAGAGACCACGGTGCTGTAATGCTGGTGCCTCGAGAAGGTGGTTATCTGGTCAGGCTTTACGTTGAACTTGACCTGTTGCAGCAGGAACAAAGAGCGTCCCACCTGGCATTAACCGCAGATGACCTGATCACCAGAGCACAACGAATCCTGCATCCCTATCGCCTGGACGTAAAAGAAGTCGCCTGGTGGTCTATTTATGAGGTCGGGCAGCGGGTGGCCGATCGCTTCGACAACCGGCCTGATCCACAGGCCGACGCTCTGATTCCAAGAGCCTTTGTTGCCGGAGATGCCTGCCATACTCACAGTCCCAAAGGTGGTTGGGGATTGAACACCTCGCTGCCGGATACCTTCAACCTCGGATGGAAACTGGCAGCGGTATTACGAGGGCAGGCCAAACCCGAGTTGCTGCAAACCTACAGCACCGAGCGTCGCAAAGTAGCTCATATGCTGATCAATGCCGATCGGGAAATGTCAGCCCTGGTGGCGACACAACCGACGGCAAAGACAGCGGATCATTCAATCAAAACAGACACCACAGACATTGAAGCATTCATTGCTCGACAGAACGGCTTTATCGCCGGGACTTCCATTCAATACGATCCGTCCTACCTGTGCACTGGTCAGGACAACCAGTCGTTGGCGGAAGGGCTCATCATTGGCCAGCGTTTCCATTCCGCCAAAGCAGCGCGAATTGCCGACGGCTGCCCACAGCATCTGGGGCATCTGAACAAGGCCGATGGTCGCTGGCGGCTTTTTGTGTTTGGCAACCGACAAGATCCTCTGGACAGCACATCGGCGGTGAATCAACTGGTCGTGTTTCTGGCCAATGCCAGTGATTCCCCAGTTCGACGCTATACACCGACAGGCCATGACATCGACTCGGTGATTGATGTGTACGCGGTATTCCAGCAAGCAGATCTGCAGATTGACACCTTGCCGGATTATCTCTGGCCCGTGAAAGGTCAACTCGGACTGCGGGATTACGAGAAAGTCTTCCATGCCATGCCTGATGACGACATCTTCGAGCTGCGCGGTATTGATCGTGATCGCGGTTGTCTGGTGATTGTGCGGCCAGACCAGCACATCGCCAATATATTGCCGCTGGGCGCTCACACTGAATTGGCTCAGTTCTTTGACCGCTTTATGATACCTGTGAGCTGACTGGCCGAAAGGGGACATCTGTCCCCTGATAATAGGGACAAGCAAGACGAAAAATTGACCTACACTGGTTGCTCCGTGAGGGGACTGCCATGAGCCATACCAGTGAGATCTGGCAAACGCTGCCAGAGCAACTTGCCGTCTGTATTGAACGTCTGGGCACTGCCGGGTTTTATCCCGGATTTTTTCAGATGATGAAAACGTTCGCCCAGATTGACCAGTACATGGTGTTTGAATGCTCCCCCAATAACGATTACGTCACCTGTCGGCTGGCACATAACATCGAACGTCCGGATCTTGGCCTCAAGCTGGCGTCGCTGTATCTGGACGGTGGGTATCTGGAAGACACGCTGCTGAAAACCCTGAAAGAATCCGTACTGAACCAGAATGACAGCGCGCCGTGTCAGCTACTGGAAAAACGGATGCTGCCTGCGGTGTATCGCAGACGTTTTTTTAGCGTACCTGAATTGGCTACCAAGTTCTCATTTGTGGTGCTGGATCGAGAGAGCCAGCACCTGTTCTACATCAACTTCTACAGCAAGCAAGAGAGCAGCTTTGCCGATGAACAGCGCACGGCCTTGCAACAGGCGTCAACCCTGATCGGCTCCTTGTTATTGAAGCACTTTCGGGAAGAGCGCAAGCAACGCGGCGGTATCCACTCCCTGCGCATATCCGGGCTGTCGGAAAGAGAAGCCCAGATTTGCCATATGATGCTGCAAGGTCACACCGCCAAATCCATTGGCAATCAACTGGGACTGCAGGAATCGACCGTCATCACCTACAAAAAGCGGGCCTTCAAGAAACTGAAAATCTACCGCAAATCCGAACTGGTTCGATTTATCTGAAGGCAATCTCTCCTGTGTCCTTTCCCTGTCTCCTTCTACAACACCTGTCGCATTTTAAAACACTTTCTGTACCCGATCCGATCCGGGTGAAACAACTGAAAACCCCTTTAAAAACAGACAGATGGTGACTTTTGAAACCATTGGCACAGCCGTTGCCAAATAAACATCAGGTGGTGAGGTGCACAATATCCCTATTTCTGTGAGCCAAGCCGACAACCGATAACAATAAAAAGGTTTGTTTATGACTGTTTCAGAATCTCAGGTAGCGGCTTCTGCCGAGGCCATGGCCTTTGTTCAAAGCGCGCATCATTGCCTGATTGGCGAGCAATGGTTAGCGGCAGCGGATGGCCGCACCCTGACGGTGTATAACCCGGCCAACGGCGAGCAAATTGCCACCGTCCCCAGTGGGGACAAGGCCGATATTGACCAGGCTGTTGCAGCGGCGCGTCAGGCGTTTGATGACTCGGCCTGGAGCCGCATTACCCCGGTTGAACGCCAGAAGCTGTTGCTGAACTTTGCCGATCTGATCGAAAAAAATGCCCGTCTGCTGGCGGAAATTGAAGCCATGGATAATGGCAAAAGCGTGGTTGTCGCCGAACACGTCGATATTCGAGTAGCCGTGGATTTCCTGCGCTATATGGCCGGTTTCGCCACCAAAATCGAAGGCCGCACAGTGGATGTCTCCGCCCCTTATATGCCCGGTGCTCAGTTTCACGGTTATACCCGTCGCGAAGCGGTCGGGGTTGTGGGGGCCATTGTGGCCTGGAACTTCCCGATTCTGCTGGCGTGCTGGAAGCTTGGCCCTGCTCTGGCGACGGGCTGTACCGTGGTGCTGAAGCCCGCGGAAGAAACGCCTCTGTCTGTCCTGAAGCTGGCTGAACTGGCGTTAGAAGCCGGTTATCCGCCTGGTGTTCTGAATGTGGTGACCGGTATCGGACACGAAGCCGGGGCAGCGCTTTCCAATCATCCAGACGTCGACAAGCTGACGTTCACCGGCTCAACCGAAGTGGGCAAGCTGATCGGCAAGGCCGCGATGGACACCATGACCCGTGTAACACTGGAGCTGGGTGGCAAATCCCCAACCATCGTCCTGCCAGACGCCGATGTACAGACCGCTGCCCAGGGGGCGGCCAACGCGATTTTCTTCAACCACGGTCAGGTGTGTTGTGCCGGTTCTCGCTTGTATGTCCACAAAAAGCACTTCGACAACGTAGTGGCGGATATTTCCGATATTGCCGCAGGCATGACGCTCGGGAATGGCCTCGACCCGCAGACCCAGATGGGGCCACTGGTATCGGCGCGCCAGCAGGAACGGGTGTGTAACTACATCAATCAGGGGCTTGAAGGTGGTGCGCGAGCCACGGTTGGCGGCGGTGCTGCCGCTGGCCCCGGTTTCTTCGTCAAACCCACGGTGCTGGTGGATGTGGATCAAAGCGCCACGGTGGCACGTGAAGAAATCTTTGGCCCGGTACTGGTGGCCATGCCGTTTGACGACATGGATGAAGCCGTACGCATTGCCAACGATAGCCAGTACGGTTTGGGTGCTAGTATCTGGTCGAATGACCTGTCAGCAGTGCATCGAATGGTGCCCCGAATCAAGTCCGGCTCCATCTGGGTGAATTGTCACAGCATTCTTGATCCGGCATTGCCGTTTGGCGGCTTCAAGCAATCCGGTCTGGGACGTGAAATGGGCAGTGAAGTGGTCGAGCATTACACGGAAGTAAAATCTGTTCTGATGCATCTCTGATCGTTCTGGATGTTCGGGCTGCTCAATCAGCGATCTGGAATTGATTGAACGGTCGTTCGAACATCCCTCTCGGCACTGAAAATGGTGATAGCTCGATGCCCTGTGTTCGCAGACATCGCGCTATTGTTATCAGGCTCAAGTGGCGGGTGTGATTGCCCGGCTGCTATGCTGACAATATGCTGAGCCGTTTCCCTACTTCAAGACACACCTTGATGAGCCTATGAAACCAGACGATATTCCCCTGATATACACCGATGCGTCCAGTCAGGATGTCAACCTGGCGGCGGCTGCGCTGGATGGCTGGAATCAGGAGTACGATCAGGTGGATATGGGGTTGTTTCAAGGCTCTCTCGAACACCTGTCTGGCCCCGGTGTGCAGTTGTTTCGAGAACGCCTGAATATTTCTGTAGCCCAACTGGCGACCACGCCGAAGAAACAGGTCAGCATTCTGGTGCCATTACATCTGTCTGGACAACGAACGTCGGATCAGGCTCGAAATATTTGTGCAGAGGGGATTACCCTGTTGCCGTTTGAATCGGACATTTTCTGGGTGTGTGGCCAATCGTCCGATTATGTCGTGGTGTCGATCGCCGTGGAATTATTGAAACCCCTGCTGTGTGAGGCCGATCTGAACGCGTTACTGCAGGCCCAGCGCTCCTATGCTGTTCATTTGCCTGCCCATCGTCTGGTGGAGCTGCAGCAAACGCTGCCACTCTTGTTACACCAGCACTTGCAAGGTGATCGTCATATTCTCTCTACAGAGCTGCACAGTCGTTCGTTGCAACATTACTTGGCCGATACCTTGCTGGATCTTTACACCGGCTATGACGCCCAGGGAAGCAAACGCGACTGGCGGCCACTGGGCAATCAGCATCATTACATCGTGCGCCAGAGTATGGCCTTTATTGACAGTGAGGAAGGACTGGAAGCCAGTGTACTGGACATCTGTAAGGCTCTGAACACTCCCCGTCGGACGTTGAACTACAGCTTCGAGCGCGTTACGGGCATGGCACCGTCCCGCTATTTGCGCTCCGTGCGCCTGAACCGTGTCAGACGCGAAGTGCTGACCTCCTCCGAGCCAATCGGCTCCATTGCCGCCCGTTATGGCTTCTTCCACGCTGGTTACTTTGGCAAGGAATACCGCCGCCTGTTTGGTGAAAGTGCCAGTCAGACGCGTACTTCACGTATTTGTGTTCCTATTGCTCGTTCACTCTCTTCTTTCTAATCCTGCCCAGATCTGTTCACTTTTTTCCCTTTGACATCGTTTTGTCGCCGTTTCTGGTTGTATCACCCTGAGACAGGTGTACTGATGTGTGACATCAATGCGACGGTTTCCTTGATATCGTTTTCTTTTAACTCTTTGAAAAATAAAGAAAAAATATTTCTGGCACAGGCCGTGATACAGATTTCTTGTCCGTGAATGCATGACATCCGCTTCGTGATTGCTCGCAACTGGCGGGTATTGCAACGACCGTATGAGGAGATCTGACTTTGAACAACTTTATGCTCAAACCGCTGGGACTGAGCTTGCTGGCCGCTTCGTTGGGCAGCATGGCGTCCGTTGCCAGCGCCGCCAGTGTCGCCGAACAGGCCGAAGGCATTCTTAACAGCCAGTGTGTGGCTTGCCATACCAAGGAAGGCGATAACCAGTGGAGCCGTATCAGTCACCAGCGCAAAACCCCGGAAGGCTGGTTGATGACCATCGCCCGGATGCAGGTGATGCACGGTCTGGAAATCAGTGATGCTGATCGCCGCGTGCTGGTGAAACACCTGTCCGATACCCAGGGCCTGGCCCCGGAAGAAACCGACGGTTACCGCTACGTGCTGGAGCGTCGCCTGAACGCTCAGGAAAGCATTGAACCGGCCTTGCTGGCTGAAGGCTGCGCCCGTTGTCACTCCGGTGCGCGCTTCAAGTTGCAGCGTCGTGATGAGGCCGAGTGGGAACATCTGGCGCACTTCCACCTGGGTCAGTACCCGTCAGCGGAATACCAGATGCTGTCGCGTGACCGTGACTGGTTCCCGATCATGATGGAACAACTGGTGCCGATGCTGGGCGAGCAGCAGCCGTTGCAAAGCAGCGAATGGTCAAGCTGGCGGCAGGCCACCAAAACCGAGATGAACGGTCGCTGGTCGGTTGCAGGCCATATGCCGGGTAAAAGCGATCTGACCGCCACCATGGTGGTGACACCGCTGGCGGGTGAAGACCAGTTCTCGGTGTCGATGTCGGGCCAATACGCCGACGGCACACCGCTGCAAGGTTCCGGCAAGGCGACCCTGTACACCGGCTACGAATGGCGCGCCAATCTGACCATCGACGGCGTACGTATGCGTCAGGTGTTTGCGGTGCGTGATGGACAGCTCACCGGTCGGATGTTCAACCGCAATGACGAAAGCATGGGCGCGGATATCTCAGCCGCCCATATGGATGGAAGATCCACACTGCTGGCGGTGCAGCCCGCTTATATCAAGGCAGGCACGCAATCCGAACTGACGCTGGTCGGTACCGGTTTGTCTGGCATGCCAACATTTGGTAAGGGCGTGGAAGTGGTCAGCATCCGCAAGGACAGCGATCGCCGTATGCACGTTACTGTCCGGGCCAGCCGCCACCACGAAGGTGTGAACGCGGTGTCCATTGGCAAGGCCAAAGGCGTTGAGCTGGCGGTGTACAAGAACATCGACAAGGTCAACGTGGTACCGGCTTACGCCGTTGCGCGTGTGGGCGGTAATGGCGGCAGCACCGACAAGCTGTTTGCCCGTTTTGAGGCCGAAGCCTGGTCAGCCGGTAAAGACGGCAAAACCGGCACCGCCGACGACTTCCGCATTGGCATGATGCCCGCCACCTGGGAAGCCAAGCCCTTTGATGAGGTCGCGGCTGCCGATAACGACCTCAGCTTTGCCGGTCGTCTGGATGCGCGTACCGGTGTGTTCAGCACCGCCGATGCCGGGCCAAATCCGCAGCGCCGTATGATGACCAACAACGCCGGTCACCTGACCGTCACCGCCCAGGTGCAAGACGGCAATCAGACCCACAGCGCCGATGCCGAGCTGATCGTGACGATCCAGCGCTGGAACAATCCGCCCATTCCGTAACCTGCTACTGAAACAGTCGTTAGGGTCGGTCGTGTGACCGGCTCTGGATGAATTCATAGAGGAGGGTTCCGCATGGGCCTGATGCTAAATCTGAACGAACACAACCTGCACGAAGTGGCGGTGGACGGCAGTCGCTTGCTGTTCCATATCCCCACCAGCTCACTGTTCAGCATGGACGCGCTGACCGGCAGCATCATTGATGCGCTGCGCAGCAGTGAACAGAGTGGCAAGAAAAGCGCCGAGCAGTTGATCAACGAGCTGAAGCAAACCTTCAGCGAGCAGGAAATCCACGAAACCATCAGCGAGCTGATCTCACTGGAAATGGTCAGCGACGGTCGTCCACTGAGTGCTGAAAGCCCGGTGCAAAAAGTCGATGCCCTGTCGCTCAGCACCGTGGTGCTGAACGTCAACACCGGCTGTAACCTGAGCTGCACCTACTGCTACAAGGAAGACCTCGATGTCCCGTCCGCCGGTCGCAAAATGGAGCTGGATACCGCCATTGCATCGATTGAAATGCTGCTGAAGGAAAGCCCGGATGAGGAGGTCTACAACGTCGTCTTCTTCGGTGGCGAGCCACTCAGCAATCGCCGCCTGATTGAAGCCGTGGTGGACTACTGCGACGAACGCTTTGCGGCCCTGGGCAAGCGCGTCGATTACATCATGACCACCAATGCCACGCTGCTGACCGACGAGATCATCGACTGGCTCAACAGCCACCGCTTTGGCTTGTCGATCAGTATGGATGGCCCCAAAGCCGTTCACGACAAAAACCGCATCACCGTGGGAGGGCAGGGCACGTATGACGTGGTACGCCGCAAGGCACTGCGACTGCTGGAACGTTACGACTCCCGCCCGGTCGGCGCGCGCGTCACTCTGACGCGGGGCACCACTCAGGTGGAGCACATCTGGGATCACCTGTTCAACGAAATGGGCTTTGCCGAAGTCGGCTTTGCGCCCGTGACTTCCGGTGATGTGGCCAGTTTCAACCTCTCTGGCGATGAGCTGATTGAGGTGTTCCAGGGCATGAAGCGCCTGGGGCAGCGTTATCTTGATGCGGCACTGGAGCACCGCAACATCGGCTTCTCCAACATGCACCAGCTGATCACCGATATTCACGAAGGACACAAAAAGTCACTGCCGTGTGGCGCCGGGCTGAAAATGCTGGCGGTGGATCACGAGGGCGATCTCAACCTCTGCCATCGCTTTACCGGCTCAGATTTGCCGACCTTCGGCAACGTCAACAGCGGCGTGCAGCAGGTGGAGCTGGGCGAGTTCCTGTCTCAGCGCCTCGACCGCACTGACACCGGCTGCAGCACTTGCCGGATTCGCAACCTGTGCTCCGGCGGCTGTTATCACGAGAGCTACGCTCGCTACGGCGATCCGGCTCACCCGACCTACCACTACTGCGACCTGATGCGCGACTGGATCGATTTCGGCATTGAGGTGTACAGCCGCATCATGGCCGTCAATCCGTCCTTCATTGACCAGTTTATTTCGCCGCGGAGGGCGAGCTGACATGAAACATTTGCAAGCAATCAACAACAAGGCGCAGCTGCTCAGCAAGGCCGCTGCAGAAGACAAGGTTGAAGAAGTCACGGCCATGAACTCGGTGGCCGGTTGTACCGCGACCTTCGATCCGGGTTGGGAAGTCGATGCCTTCGGCGGCGTGGCGTCACTGTGCCAGCCGATGGAAGCCGACCTGTATGGCTGCTCCGACCCGTGTTGGTGGCCTGCTCAGGTGCCCGACATGATGAACACCTACCCGGACTGGGATGACAAGGCGGCCAGCACCAAAGACAACTGGCGCAATCTCGGCACGGTTTTCCCGGACGACAAAGAATAAGCTGGAGTGATGAGACATGACTGACACACGCAAACACTGGTGGACACCGCTGGCTCTGACCGGTTTGGTTGCCACCCTGGCCACTACATTGGCCGGTTGTGCCACGGCACCGCTGGACTCCGCCAGCCTGACGCCGGATTCAAAACCCTTGGTTCAGGGCAAGGAATACATGATCATGGCCAATCGGCCGCATCAGATTCATGTGGTCGAGATGGAAAACGACACGCTCTACAAGAGCTGTGACATACCGGGTGATTTCGGGCCGGGCACGCTGATCATGGCACCGGACAACCACACCGCCTATATGCTGACCAATCACTACAAGCATATTTACGGCGTTGATCTGGATACCTGTGAACTGACCTTCCACACCGCCATGTCGCAGGCACCGAACGAACGTGCCATCTCGATGATGTCACTGGCGCTCAGCCCGGATGGCAGCGAGCTGTATTCGTTGCAGAATCCGACCATTCTGAACCGCGATCACTATCGGGTGCAGGACACACGGCTGTCGGTGTACAAAACCGCCGATGGCATGAACGCTCAGCCAGTCCGCACCTTTGACGCCCCGCGTCAGGTCACGGTGATGGCAACCGCCAACGACGGCTCCCTGTACATGGCCGGTGCCGATATCTACAAGATGGATGTTCACACCGGCAAGGTGGAAACCGCGATTCCGGCACGTAACTGGCAGCGTCCACTGTACGCGCCACCGGATGTACTGGCGGTATGGCCGATCCAGTCGCCACGTAACGATTTCACCATCCTCTACGTGACGGCCAAATTCCAGGATGAGACCTACGACATGAACACCGCCGAGTGGATTTACGGCTACTTCAATGTCGATCTGGATACGGGTGAAACCACGACGACTGACTTTGCCGAGTTCACGGAAATCTTCTTCACCGGAATGCGTTCCCCAAACGACGGCAACCTGATGTACGGCGTGCTGAACAACCTCGCCAAGTACGACATCAAGGAAAAGAAGCTGCTGAAAACCAGCGCGCTGGATCACTCCTACTACTGTCTGGCCTTCAGTCAGGATGGCAAGAAGATCTACGCGGGCGGCACCTTCAACGACCTGGCGATCTTCGACGCCGACTCGCTGGAGCTGATCGGCAAGCTCGAACTGCCCGGCGGTGACACCGCTCCGACCACACTTCAGGCCTTCGTCCGCTAACCGCCAGGGAGGGGCGTGCCCCTCCCACTGCTTATCCACAAAAAAGAGAACAACACCATGAAGAAATCCCTGATCGCTGTTGCGGTAGCAACGGCCCTGGGCGCGGCTGCGCCTGTGTTTGCCCTGACTCTGGATGAAAGCAACGGCAAAACCGTTTCACTCGACATCGAATCGATGGTTGGTAACTTCTCCAGCAGTGAAGATTACCTCGGTGAAGGTGGTAAAGACTGGCAGGAAGCCTACCTCAAGGCAGTACTGAACGGCGCGCAAAGCATGGACAGCGGCACTCTGTACGGTGGACTGGGGGCCATCGCACTGGGCACCTTCGGCGATGGTGATGCCGGTGGCTATACCAACGGTGACGAATCCCGCGTGGCGCTGGACTCCGCCTTTGTAGGCTGGAAAACCGCTGATGAAAGCATCGATTTCTCGGTCGGTCGTCAGATTTTCCAACTGGGCGACGGCTTCCTGATTGCCGGTGACGCCATCAGCCTGGGTGAAGGACTGGAAGATGCCTTTGGCGTCGATATCGATCGCGGCGGTGCCTACTATCTGGCCGGTCAGAAAAGTTTCTCCAACACCGCCATTCTGCGTTTTGATCCGGCGGGTAATCTGCGCGGTGATCTGTTTTGGCTGAAATCTGATAACCCATACCATCAGGACACCACGCTCGCAGGTCTGAACCTCGAATGGGTTTCCGAGCAAGGCACGCTGGCGGCCAGCTATCTGGATATTCTCAGCGTTGAAAAAGACGAAGGGCTGGCATTGTGGAACAAGCGGGAAGGCATGAAGGTGCTGAGCCTGCGCGGTAACGGCAACGCCGGGGTCGAAAACCTGTTCCTGTCTGCCGAATACGTGCAACAAAGCGGCGGTGATACCGACGTCGAAAACGACGGCAACGCCTGGTACTTGGAAGCGGGCTGGACATTCGCTGACGCACCATGGACACCGAACCTCAACGCACGCTACGCCAGCTTTAGCGGCGACGATGCCAGCACCACCGACAACGAAGCATTCGACCCACTGTTCTTCGGCTTCACCCGTGGCTTCGGTACCTGGTTCCAGGGCGAAGTGGCTTCCAATTACTCCGGCCCAGCCAACAGCGGTAACGACGTGACCAAGGTGGAGCTGTCGCTGTTCCCAAGTGAATCACTGATGATCGGACTGCAATCCTGGCAGTTCACGCCACAAGACGACGCCGATGATACCGCCGGTGACGAGATCGACCTCTACGCCATGTGGACTATCAACGACAACGTCATCTTCAGCCCGCTGGTGGGTTGGTACACCCCGAAAGGCGACACCGTCAAAACCAATCAGGGTAACGACGACACCAACTTCTACGCTCAGGCGGTGCTGATGCTGTTCTATTGATACCCGGTTAACTCGCACGCTCTCTGTTCCGATGCCTCGGAGCACTTGCATCGATGGTGAAAGCCATCGGTGCTTTTTTTAGGAAAGAGAGTATAAACTTTATGCTTTTTCTTCATGTAAATCGCTGTCCCCTTCAATAGGAGACCAACGAATGTCTTTACGTGTGTCAAGCTTTCTTTGCATTTCGTCATCGTTATAGTGTCGCCAGAATTCATCACGAATGTCAAATTTTCTACCTAGTACGTTAGATATGAGTTTACTTATTGAATAGAGGCAGGCCATATGATTGAGTCTCTGTAAACTTTCCAGTATTTCAATTCCTATTTCATAAGATTTTGAAAGGGTTTCTTCAAAAGTATAGGGGCATACAAGTCGATTGTAATTTTTACTGTCTAACTCCCATATTATTTTTCTGTATATGCTGTTTAGCATGAATAAGGTTGTAGGTCTAATCCTAGTTACTATTACTCTGTCTATTTTTAAATCCTCTTTGTCTATTTCCTTGCAGAATTTCAAGAACTCATTTATTGGGCTGTAGGTATGTGTGTTGCTTCCTTGTACTCCATTTTTTACTTTCCAAGTATGTTGCTCCTGAATATTTTTGATGATAATGCATGAGATTTTTAGTTTAATACAAGGCCCGTGAGGTTCTAGTAGCTCGTTCATCATCAATAGATCCCTTAGTTTTTTCGATATTTCAAAGTCAGATTCTGAAAGGCTATTATGAGATAACTTGTTGAAGGATTTGAATATTTCTGAGTCAGCTTCATTTGTAATTACCCAATCATTAAATTTTGAGACATCGAAGTTTACATTTCTTTCTAGATAATTTATGTTTGTTTTTTTTGACGATAATATATTCATTTCAATGTTTTTCAACATTCCCAGCAAAAAATAATCCTTAAGCCTTTGGTTATCATCTTTATATTTTAGATCATACTGAGTTTTTACTGATAACCTCTTTATTATGTCTTCAATCTCACATAATTTTATATTTTTAGTTGATATGGAATCAAAAACTACACCTTCAATAACTCTTGCTAGGTAGTCAAAAGCAAACGGGATCAATTTTATATATTGAGAGTAAGTTTCATCGCCATTCTTTCTTCCCTGATCTATTTCAAAGAACACCATTTTTATCAAAGCTGTATTTTGAATGGCATGTTTGTCTCTTATCTGATTGAAATTGACTATGTTGTCCATTTGGTTTTTATCTGTAGATTTTGGGTATCTTATTAACCCTCGCCAGTTGTGATTTATTGCTGAAGCTTTTAGTATTGTGTTGATTATCTTGTAAATTGCTGACTTTGAGCTTTTAGGCAGTTTTGAAAATCCTGAAATTTCTTTTATGAACTGTCTTTCTCTTCTGTAATTAATTGACTCATTGCTGCTGGAAACTCTTTTATATTCTTTTTCAAGATGGATTTCAAATTCTTCGTTGTTTGCTTTTTTGTCCTCTAGCTCAAATGGATTTGATGCTTCAAAACGTGAAGGATAAATGGCACATAGATATCTGTCGAATGTGCTTTTCGACTTGATTATATCGTTGCGGTTGAATCTCGACTCTTCTAAAAAAGGGGGAGTTTCTCCTTTTAATAGAGAGTTGTATAGAATTTGGTACAAAGGTGGATATAGCTCTGGATGTGAAAAGTGTTCGGGACTTTTGGGGTTTATGTAAAGCTCAATGTTTTTTGATTTTAATTCATTGATTATTTCGCTTTTTGTTTTTCTCATTTTAGAATCTCTTTGTTACGTTTTTTCGTTTAAGATGATTTTAAGGTTTTTTTGAGCTGATGTTTTATGATTTCAATCTGGGGTTAATATTTTTTATGAATGCTTGGCCTTGTAAGGACAGGGCCAAGCTATATGTCAATGTGATGTTATATTATCGTTATGTTTTTTGTTCTGTTTCCATGTGCATTTATCCTGGTGTAGATCGAAGACTCTGTAATATTCAGCTTCTTGGCAATATCCTTCACTCTGTGGCCTTGATCATAAAGAAATTGTAACAATCGATCTTGTTCCAGTCTCGTTAGAGAGTGGAAAAAAGCTTCATTGAAGTCATCATTGATTGTTCTGAAAAACATAAACTGCTCCTGAAAAATGAAGTGATACGTACTGTAGAGTTGTTGGTTTGTGTCTCCTCTAGCAGTGCGTCTAAGGTAGATGGAAACTGGTTTATTTTTTAGGGACAGTTTCTTCACCAAACATGAAGCCGGACTTCTACCAAAAATGTGATGGCTTTAGCTGCTGGTGCTGGTCAGCTTTTCGGTGGGGAGGTAATCTTCAGCTTTCGTTATAACCCAGTAGTTAATTACAGTGGTATTTCTGCAAATCCCACACTTCCCTTGCTCCAGGTTTCTGCTGTGCCCTCGCTTTTATGGTAGGTGACACCAGATTGTCTTGAATTGTCACACGTTTTGAGAGGTTGTCAGGCGATCTTGCACATATGTGATAACGCAATCGGGGCCGCCGGTGAACAATGAAGGCATAACAAGAACACCTGGAGAATCCTGTGATGTCCAACATTATAGAAGTTGAGCGATTCAGCCGGGGAACGCAGCAGCAATCGTTCAGTGGTTATATCGCCACCAGCCCTACTGCCCTTGCGAACGCCGCCCGAGAACACATCCGCCTGAAAGGGGCCGTCCCTCACGGTTTCCTGCCCGATGATATTGAACGCTCCTGGCGGCGCAGTCTGGATGCCGGAGTACAGTTCAACAGTTGCCTGTCGGATTGTCTCGACACCCAGAGCAGCACGACCGACGTATTGAATGCCCATGAGCTGCTGGTACAAAGCTCAATTCCCGAGATGGACACGCTGTCGCAGTATTTTGGCGACCGAGCGTTGTTATTGCTGGCCTCGGCTGAAGCCCACGTGCTGCATGTGCAAGGTGGCAAGGACATTCTGGATACGCCGCTTGGGCGTTATCTGCGTCTGGGGATCACCTGGCAGGAAGACATGTTCGGCACCAATGCGCTGGGCACGGTGATTGTCGAGCGCAAGCCGGTACATCTGAATCTGGGTGAGCATTATCTGGAACCGCTGGCATCTTACGCCTGTTCAGCGGTGCCGATCAGAGATGCTTATGGCCAGTTGAGTGGCGTTCTGGATATTACTCGCAGCGCGGGCATGTCGCATTCCCAGGATACGCTGGGGTTGATGATGTACGCCGCGCGCAACATTGAAAGCCGCCTGTTTCAAAGTCAGTTTGCCCAATACACCATTCTGGCGTTCCATACCGGACGCCATTATTTGCGTTCCTCCTGTCAGGGACTGCTGGCCGTGGATGACCGGGGCCATATTGTCGGTATTAATCAGCCTGGCTGCTTGCTGTTGGGGCAGGAGCGCCAGACGTTGATTGGCTTGCCACTGGAAACCCTGTTTCAGCAATCGCTGACTCGGCTGCTGGATGGCTGTCGTCAGGCCATTGGCCAGCGCATGTTGCCGCTGGGCAAGATCTACTACGAGTTTGTCAATTTGCGCCGTCGTCCTCTGTTCTCTGGTGTCAGCCAGTCTCGCCCGAGTGCTGACGATACCCCCGCAGAATATGAACTGCACGCCATGGCGCCGTCGATGCAACGCTCGTTTGTGATGGCAACCAAGGCGCTGGATCAGGCCATCCCGGTGTTGCTGCTGGGAGAAACCGGAACCGGTAAGGAAGTCGCGGCCCAGACGTTGCACAACAGCAGCCAGCGTCGGGGCAAGCCGTTTGTGGCGATTAACTGTGCGGCCATCCCGGAGAATCTGATTGAGTCGGAGCTGTTCGGTTATTGCGATGGCGCATTTACCGGCGCGCGCAAAGGCGGCATGAAAGGCCGCTTGCTGCAGGCCAACGGCGGCACCCTGTTTCTGGATGAAATCGGCGATATGCCGCTGGAATTACAAGCGCGTTTGTTGCGAGTGCTGCAGGAACGCAAGGTGCAGCCACTCGGTGGTGGAGACGAACAGGCACTGGACGTGCAACTGATCGGGGCTACGCACCGGCAACTGTCGCAGCGGGTGGCAGAAGGTCTGTTCCGCGAAGACCTCTATTATCGTCTGAACGGCGTCACCATCACCTTACCCGCCCTGCGCGAACGTTCGGATTTCTGTCGTCTGGTCGAGAGCCTGACGGCAAGACAGGGGCGCACGGATGTCAGTGTCGAAAGCTCGTTGATGGCACGTCTCAAGCACTATCCGTGGCCGGGCAATATTCGCCAGCTCCAGATGGTACTGCAAGTAGCGCTGGCCTTTATGGAAGCGGACGAAACCCTGCTGACCGAAGAGCATCTGACCCCGGATTTTCTCAGCCAGTTAAGCGAACCGCCAAAGAAAAACGGATCGCTGCAGGAAAGTGAAGCCAGTCTGATTCGTCAGGCGCTCGACAAGCATAATGGCAACGTCTCGGCGGCGGCATCGGCACTCGGTATCAGTCGTGCGACCCTGTATCGCAAGCTCAAGGACGTGAAATATGGCTGACGGGAGTCGACGATGTTGAACCGACTGATTGATGCCATTCAAACCGATAACCGCCCGCAACTGGAGCAAGGCTTTCGCTGGTTGTACAGCTTTGTGAAGCCGCATGCACGTCAGATGGTGGGGCTGTTGTTATTGTCGTTGCTGGGCACCGGCATTGTGCTGTTGCAGCCCTGGCTGACCAAGCTGCTGATTGATGACGGCTTGCTGGCGCAGGACTATCCGACTCTGCTCAGCATTGCGCTGGTGATGATCGGCGTGGGCATTGGTGGCACCCTGTTGTCGGGTGTGAACCGCTATCTGCACACCAAACTCTCCGGCACCATTCTGTTTGCGTTGCGTGCGGACGTGTATCGGCATTTGCAAACCCTGTCGCCCAACTTCTTTGCCGAGCGTCGTACCGGCGACTTGTTGTCGCGGATGGATGGCGATGTGTCACAGATACAGCGGTTTGCGGTAGACAGTCTGTTTTCAGCACTCAGTTCGATCATCGGCCTGATCGGCGCTCTGGTGCTGCTGGTAACGCTGTCGTGGCAGCTCTCGCTGCTGGTGCTGGTGCTGATTCCACTGGAGTTTTTCTGGCTGCGCTGGATGCGGCGCAAGGTCGAGCAGCAAACCCGGCTGACCCGTGAACGGGTAACGGACTTGTCCAGCTTTCTGATTGAGACCCTGCCAGCGACCAAATTCATTCAGTCCACCGGGCGCGAGCATCACGAACAGCAGCGCCTGGGCCAGTTCAGCGATCGGTATCTGAACCAGTTGTTATCGCTGCAGGTAACGGAATTTCTGACTCAGGCGGTGCCCTCAACCCTGACTTCCGTCACCCGTGCCGGCGCGTTTCTGATTGGCGGCTGGTGGGTGATTCAGGGGCAGTGGCAACTGGGTTCCCTGATTGCATTTTCTACCTATCTCGGCATGGCCACCGGGCCGGTCAACAGTTTGCTGGGGTTGTACGTGGCGATTCAGCGCATGAGTGTCAGTCTGGTGCGGGTGTCTGAACTGCGTCAGGCCGAGCCGGAGGTCAAACCGCCTGCATCACCACAACTGTTGCCGGAGCCGGTCTCGGGTACTCTGACGCTGGAGGATGTGGTTTTCGGTTATCCCGGTCGAGATCCTGTCCTGTCGGGCAGCAGTGCGGTGTTTGAGGCCGGTCAGAAAGTCGCTTTGTCGGGGGCGTCCGGGGTCGGAAAATCGACGCTGATCGACCTGTTGCTGCGCTTTCATGATCCTCACCAGGGCCGCGTAATGCTCGATGATCTGGACTTGCGACAATTGGAGTTGACCGAGCTGCGTCAGCACATCGCGGTGGTGTCGCAGGATATTGTGCTGTTCCGTGGCAGTCTGCGCGACAACCTGCGCTACGCCGCCCCCGATGCCTGTGATCAGGCGGTCATGCAGGCCGTGGCGGATGCACAACTGGAGACGCTGCTAGCGCAGTTACCCGACGGGCTGGACTCGGTGATTGGTGAGCGCGGCCAGCGCCTGTCGGGTGGCCAGAAGCAACGCATTGCCATCGCCCGTGCCTTGCTGCAACAACCGGCGGTGCTGGTGCTGGATGAAGCCACCTCGGCGGTGGACGAAGCCACCGAGCAGCAGGTGATCGCCGCCATCGACCAGCTATTCCCTGATACCACCCGGATTCTGATCAGTCATCGCCCGTCGACGTTGCAGGGGTGTGATCAGCATTGGGTACTGGAAGAGGGGCAACTCAAACCGGTCGGAGAGGTGACGCATGTCTGATCAGCCGCATGGGGTTTCTGGCCAGCCCGTGAAAATCGGCGTTGTAGACAGTGGTGTCTCTTTGGCTCTGCAGCCAGAAGTGATCCGCAGCAGTGCCTTTGTGATCGATCAGGATGAGTTATGGCAATCGGATGATGGTGATGACCGGCTGGGCCATGGCAGTCGTGTGATTGAAATTCTGCGCTATTTGGCCCCTTCTGCTGAGATTATCAGCGCACGAGTATTCGATCGTGACGGTCGCACAACCGCTTTGCAGGTCGCTGCTGCAATTAACTGGCTGGTGGATCAGAAGGTGGATCTGATCAATCTGAGCTTGGGGTTACGGGCAGACCGTCCAGTTTTGCGTGAGGCCTGTGAGCATGCGCTGGGGCAAGGCATTGTGTTGTGTGCCTCATCACCGGCTCAGGGAGAGGCTGTTTTTCCGGCGGCCATTGCTGGTGTGATTCGTGCCACGGGGGATGCCCGCTGTGGTCATGAGGATCTGGTCTGGCTGGACACCCGTCAGGCGGATGTTGCCGGGTGCGTGTTGCCGCTGTCAAACCAGCGCGGTTTGTCCGGGGCCAGCATGGGCTGCGCTCATGTCACTGGCCATCTGGCACGGCTGAAACAACAGGGTGTCTGGAATCAATCCTCATCAGTGCCTGCGGTTCTGGCGGCGGCAGCCCGATGGCAAGGCCGGGAGTACAAGAGCCATGAAGACAAAACCCATGAATAGTATCCGTGTTGTGATACTCGGCGGTGGCCCGGCTGGCTGTACCGTGGCTCTGGGGCTGAAGCGGCTCGGCTATCGGGTAACACTGATTACCGCAGCCCGGCCCTTCGATGCCATTGAAGGCATTTCCGAGCGGGTGATCAACAGCTTGCAGGCGGTGGGGTTCCGGCGTGCTCTGGCCACCATTGCTGCGCCCTCGCCACGCCAGGTGACCTGGAATGGTGTCACCAGTGCAGCCAATACGGAACGTCTGATTCCCCGAGCACCGTTTGATCGGGCGATGCTGGACGACCTGCGCGACAACGGCGTTACGGTGATCAAGGGGCGCATTGGTCAATATCAGCAACAGGCGCGCAGTTACGGCGTTCAGGTGGTGGCCGATGCCGGGGAAGCTATGGCAGTCAGCGGTGAGTTTCTGGTAGAGGCTCGAGGTCGGGCAGCTCCGGCAGCAGCGATTGTCCGTGTGCGCAGTGATGAAACCGTCTCCCTGCTGCAACGGTGGCAAGGCCCACCACTGGAAGCTCGTTCAGCGGTTGAAAGTTGTCAGGATGGCTGGGCCTGGATGGCCAGCATGCCCGATGGCCAGCGGTATCTGCAGTTGACGCTGGATGTGGCCAGCGCGGGTTTGCCCGCCAAGTCGCAACTGTCTGACTGGTGTCGGCGGCGTTTTGAAGCACTGGAGCAAGCCCGTCCCTTTTTGCAACAGGCTGAACCGGTGGGTATTCATGCCCGTGCCTGTACCCAGATTCTGTGTCAGGAGCTGGTGGGGGATAACTGGATTCGGGTTGGAGATGCGGCCATGGCGGTTGATCCACTGTCGGGCAATGGCATTTTTCAGTCGATGTCGTCGGCGCTGCAAACCCCGGCGGTGATCAATACGCTGATTCAGACCCCGGAACGCGCAGCGCTGGCGAAGGACTTCTATCAGCAGCGGGTTGAAGGGCTGTTCTACCGCTTTGCCCGTACCGGGCGGGATTTTTGCCGTCAGGAGCAGCAGTGGCCTGACCGTGCTTTCTGGGCCAAGCGCTGTGACTGGCCAGACAACCAGCCCTTGCATCGGACAGTAACGCCGGATCAGGTTCAGATAGAACGTCGCCCGGTGATCGAAAACAGCACCATTCGGGCGGCCTGGGTGGCGACCACGCCAGATCAGCCGTTAGGCATCTGGCACATTGACGGGGTTGAACTGGCACCTTTGATCGAACGCCTGCGGATCAGTCCGCAACCGGCAGTTGATACCCTGAGGAGCCTGTTTCAGCCAGAGCAGGCTCAACGGCTGATTGGCGCATTGGGGAATCTGGGAATGATTGCCGTATCTTGATGGCATAACGCACCCACGCCGGAGCATGGGTGCGAGCATTATTATTAATAGTTGCTGGCTCCCATGCTCCCGCGTGGGAGCTGAGTGCTTGTCTATATGTTGCGAGAGTGGTTGCAGTTTGTAGGAGTCAAACTCTTACTTCAAAAGACCTTTTAACAGGTCTATTATCAGGTCTCTACCTGCAGGAGGATGAGTGTATGGCTTCCCTGATTTTGACCGATATGGCCGCCAGTATTTCCGAATTCAAAGCCAATCCGATGAAAGTTGTTGCCAGTGGCGAGGGGCTGCCCGTGGCGGTTCTGAATCGCAATGAGCCAGCGTTTTATTGTGTGCCAGCCAAAGCCTATGAGGCCATGATGGAGCTGATTGAAGATATGGAGCTGGCTGAATTGGCCAAAGAACGGGCAGATGAGGAGTCTGTCAGGGTTTCACTGGATGACTTATGAGCTGACTTTCAAGAAGTCGGCACTTCGGGAATGGAAAAAACTGAGTCCTGCCGTCAGAACGCAGTTCAAGAAAGTTCTGGAGCGCAGGCTGATTGAGCCACATGTGCCCTCTGCCCAGCTTTCTGGCGCGCCGAATCTCTACAAAATCAAGCTCAGGCAATTGGGCTACCGGCTGGTTTATTCGGTATCGGATCAGACGATTACGGTTGATGTGATTGCGGTGGGAAAACGCAACCGAAACGAGGTGTATCAGATTGCCTTGTCACGGTTGTCGGATGGATAAGGTTTCGGTTCTTGTGCTCCTGCGAGGGCACTGAACGCACCCACGCCGGAGCATGGGTGCGAGCTGTCACCGTATTCAGTTCTAAGGCAATACACCGTGCTTGCGTAACCAGGCTTCGTCCAGTTCCCAGTACACGCCGGTGACATTGGGATCTGACATTACCAACTGGTGGGCATGCGCCTGCCGATCAGCCAACCCTTGCTGGGCTTGTTGATAGCGTTCATCTTCGATGGAAACGCCGTCCAGTGCTGGATCAATCACCGCAATAATCTCAGGTACGCTGACGTTGGCAGAGCGTGGAGAATTTATCGTGGCCTTGCCGTTTTCAATCCGCAGCACCTTGAACTGGTACGGATAGTCTGCCAGATACGTATCGGCCTGAAGCTGTTGATTCAGTGCGCGTACATCGCCGGGCACATAAACCAGCTTGAAAAATAAAAACACGATCAATGCCAATAATGCAGCGGCGTATATTTGCATACCTCGGGTCATGGAATGGCTCCTTTCGGTGGTGTGATCAGTGTGTGGTGGATCAGTTGATGATGCCAAAATACAGCACCACCAGTTCGGTGGTGCCAGTGTTTCTCAGTTCATGCACTTCGGTCGGTTCGATGGTGATGCAAGCGCCGGGCGTCATTGGCACCACCTTGTCATTAACCGCCATGTCACCAGCCCCTGATTCAACAAAAAACACTTCTGTCATATCGCTGTGATTGTGGGCATGAGCGACTTCTCCGGGCGGAAATACCGCCCGCGAAAAATTGGTCAGATGCGGTATCTGACCATTGGGAATGATGAGCTGTTTTTTGATGCTGGCGTTATGAGACACATCAGTGATGGCGATGCCATCCAGCGTCGTAAAATGCATGGTGCTTATCCGCCTGTTTGTGCTGCTTTGGCCCGCGCCGCGTGCAGCTTTTTGTAGCTGTCGAGCAGGCGCAGGTGCTTGTCGAGTCCGGCCAGTTGCGTATTGGTTGGCTCCAGTCCGAAGAAGCGCACCGAGCCTTCAACAGAACCCACCGCAGCGTCCAGTCGTTCGTCACCAAACATACGGCGGAAGTTCGGCACAAAATCGGCCAGTTCCAGTTCGTCATCCAGAGCGACTTCCAGTACACAGTTCAACGCCTGATAAAATAAGCCGCGCTCTACCGTGTTGTCGTTGAATTGCAGGAACATTTCCACCAGTTCCTTGGTCTCGTCGAGCTTATCTAGCGATAGATAGATAAGCAGTTTTAACTCCAGAATGGTGAGCTGACCCCAGTTCGTATTGTCGTCGAATTCAACACCGATCATGGTGATGATGTCGGTGTAGTTATCCAGCTCGCTTTCTTCCAGACGCTCGACCAGCTCAGCCAGTTGCTCGTTATCGAGACGATGCAGGTTGAGAATATCGTCGCGGAAATACAGCGCCTTGTTGGTGTTGTCCCAGATCAGATCATCGATCGGATACACCTCGGAATAACCCGGAACCAGAATCCGGCAGGCCGGAACGCCCAGGTCGTTGTAGGTTGCCGTATAGGCTTCCAGCCCCAGCTCTTGCAGAATGCCGAACAGGCTGGCGGCCTCGATTTCATTGGCTTTCGTGCGGTCAGCCCAGTCGTCACCAGCGGAAAAGTCCCACTCAACAAACTCGAAATCAGCTTTGGCACTGAAGAAGTGCCAGCTCACCAGACCGGTGGAGTCGATAAAGTGCTCAACAAAGTTATTTGGCTCGGTCACAGCGTTGCTTTCAAAGGTGGGCTGCGGCAGGTCATTCAGGCCTTCAAAACTGCGGCCTTGCAGCAGTTCTGTCAGTGAACGTTCCAGTGCCACTTCAAAGCTCGGGTGCGCGCCGAAAGAGGCAAAGACACCGCCGGTGCGCGGGTTCATCAGCGTCACACACATCACCGGGAACTGGCCGCCCAGCGAAGCATCTTTCACCAACACCGGGAAGCCCTGTTCTTCCAGTCCCTGAATGCCTGCCACGATGTCCGGGTATTGAGCCAGCACCTCTTGCGGCACGTCGGGCAGCACCAGCTCCTGCTCCAGAATCTCGCGTTTGACCGCCCGCTCGAAAATCTCCGACAAGCACTGCACCTGAGCTTCTGCCAGCGTGTTGCCTGCACTCATGCCATTGCTGAGGAACAGGTTCTCGATCAGATTGGAAGGGAAGTAGACCGTCTCGCCATCGGAGTAACGCTGGAATGGCAGCGACACAATACCGCGCTCGAGGTTGCCAGAATTGGTGTCGAACAGGTGTGAGCCGCACAGCTCGCCGTCGGGGTTGTAAATCGCCAGACAGTAATTATCGAGAATCTCTTCCGGCAGCTCATCGTTCGGGCCGGGCTGGAACCAGCGCTCGTCGGGATAGTGAACAAAATCGGCATTGGCGATTTCTTCACCAAAATACTGATCGTTGTAGAAGAAATTGCAGTTCAGACGCTCCAGAAACTCGCCCAGCGCCGACGCCAGCGCGCTTTCCTTGGTTGCGCCCTTGCCGTTGGTGAAACACATCTGCGAATGCGCATCGCGGATATGCAGCGACCACACGTTCGGTACGATATTGCGCCAGGAAGCGATCTCGATCTTCATGCCCAGATCGGCCAGCAAGCCGGTCATATTGGCAATGGTCTGCTCCAGCGGCAAATCCTTGCCGGAAATATAGGTGCTGGTGGTGTCGTCAGGATTGCCGAGCAGCAGCGCCTGGGAGTCATCGTCGAGGCTGTCGACAACGTCAATCTCAAACTCGATGCCGGTCTGAATCGCCCGCTTGACGGTGCAGCGCTCCATTGAACGCAAAATGCCGAGGCGGTCTTTTTCCGAGATACCTTCCGGCAGCTCCAGTTGAATCTTCAGTAATTGCTTGTAGCGGTTTTCCGGGTCAACGATGTTGTTCTGAACCAGACGCAGATTTTCGGTCGGAATATCCCGTGCGATGCAGTAGACCTTGGCGAAATAGGCCGCACACATGGCCGATGAGGCCAGAAAATAATCGAACGGTCCCGGTGCCGAACCATCGCCCTTGTAACGAATGGGCTGATCAGCCACCACAGTGAAGTCATCGAACTTGCCTTCAAGGCGGAGGTTATCGAGAAAATTGACCTTGATTTCCATACGGAGCACCGGAGTTGGAGGAAAAACGGCTCCAGCGGATGCCGGAGAAGATGGGCGCTATTATCCAGATTTTTGAGAGGGAGTCTTGGGCCAGGTGCGGTATGATCGCGGCTTTGGTTCGGGTGCGGTAGAGTAAGCTGTTTTATATCGAACCACTCTTGCAGGTAAACCAACAATTACTGTTTGTTGAAACTATCTATGGAAATCAAATCCTTTCAGTTACACAACATCGGGCGTTTTGAGCATCTGGATGTTCCTTTGGCACCGACTGAAGACCGACCTTCAAACGTTACGGTTCTGGTTGGCAACAACGGTGCAGGCAAAACTACCATTCTGAATTCACTGGCTTACTCATTAAGCTGGCTGGTTGCGCGTATTCGTAGCGAGAAAGGGCGTGGTGAAGGTATTCCTGAAGAACTGATTCTGAATGAAAAGCCAGATGCTTTGGTTGAGATAACAGTGACTGATCGAATGCATATGGAAAACGAGCCATTCTCATGGGAGCTAGCCAAAGCTCGCCGTGGCAGAAAATCCGCTTATATAAGCAAACTGGACCAGGTGACATCTCTTGCAGATTTATATCGCAGCTTGCTGACTGATGATGAGTCCAGTACGAATCTGCCACTCATTTCCTACTACTCAGTAGAACGCGCGGTGCTGGATGTTCCCGTGCGGATTCGCACCAAGCATAACTTCGATCAGATGGAAGGCTATGACAATGCCTTGTCTCTGAAAGGCGTGGATTTTAGACGTTTCTTTGAGTGGTTTAGGGATAGGGAAGACGTAGAGAATGAGTCAGGGTTCTCACCAGAAGCTTACGATGAATTATTGAGAGTGTTCGGTTCAGATAATGCTCCTCAATTTATTCAAAGTCATGGTGAAGAGATGCTCAAGGTTTTTAACGGTCACCGAGATAGTCAGTTGCATGCAGTACGAAATGCAATCTACTCTTTTATGCCTGGCTTTGAAAACCTTCGAGTTCGCCGAAAGCCAAGGCTGCATATGTCCGTGGACAAGGGAGAAGAACGTTTGAACGTTCTTCAGCTTTCACAAGGTGAAAAATCTCTGATGGCGCTGGTCGGCGATATTGCTCGTCGTCTGGCCATGATGAATCCGGGTCTTGAAAATCCACTGGAAGGTGATGGGATTGTTCTGATTGATGAAGTCGATATGCACCTCCATCCTACCTGGCAGCGTAAAATCATTGATCGTCTGACCGCAACTTTTCCTAACTGTCAGTTTGTTCTGACGACTCATTCGCCGTTAGTGATCAGCGAAACCAAAGATGTACTGGTCTATTCGCTGGATGATGGTGAACTCACCCAGCAAAAATCTCAATACGGGCAGGATGCCAATAGCGTACTTCTCGACGTTATGGATACCCATCCCCGTAAGCTGGAGATCAGCCAAAAATTGGGGGATTTATTAGATGCTATTCAAGACGAAGAGCTGGGACGAGCCAGAGATATGTTGGGTTCTCTGGAACAAGAATTACCCGATGGAGAGGATAATCTGGAGCTGATCAAAGCCCGCTTCTTGCTACGCAAACAGGAGTTACGACGTGAGAAAAATAACCAAGGGTGATGAGCCTGCCAGCTTCTCTAAATGGCGCAGGGATAAATCCAAGAAACAAACTCCGAACAGCAGATTTGAGCAACTATTCAAAGACGAAAGGTGGGGCATCGTTAATGACTTAAGCCAAAGTTGTGCAAAGGAACAATACTACCTCTGCTGTTATTGCTGCTGCCGTATTTCGGGAGACTATTCCGATACCAGAAATGAACATGTTGAAGCCCGAAAAATAGCTCCTGTACGTGCTCTGGAATATGAAAATATTGCTGGTAGTTGTACCACCAAAGGGCAGTGTGACAATGCGCATGGCCCTCAACCCCTTCCTCTAACGCCCTTTATGGACGATTGTGAGACCGAGCTCAAGTTTTACATCAGTGGCCGTGTTAAAGGACTGACGCCAGATGCTAAAGAAACCATTCGGGTTCTTAATCTGGGAGATAATGAAGTCAATAATAAAAAGCTGATTATGCGGAGGAAAGCAGCTATCGAAGCTTTGCTTGGTAAGGACGGCTATTCAGCCGATAACTGGCAATTGGAAGATGATGATATTCTGGAAATGATGTTGGAAGATCTGGACACTCCTGTAAATGGGAAACTGGAGCCGTATGCCCCGGTGTTAAAACAGATCTTGCGTGTCCATCTTGGCTGATTGTGTCTGTCCCGTGATGATTCCTTCCATGTCGATGACCCTCCGCCTCACTGTTCTATCCAACCCCACCTCCGATATTCAGTATCTTGATGCCTTGTTCGCTCTGGCAGAACGGGCGCAGCAGGCATCGCCGCATTTGTATCCCAATGGCCGTGATTTCTACGAGCGCAATTTGCAGGGCGCTACTGTGAATGTGCTGGCGTTTGATGGCGAGCGCCTGATTGGCTATGCCGCCTTGCGCACGATGGAACCCTGGCCCGCGTATCTGGATGCACCGCAGTATCCACCAGCGCAGTGTGCCTTGATGTTACTGAATCTGGTTGACCCGGATTATCGTGGGCAAGGAGTCGGGCATCGGTTGGCTCTGGCGCGGATTAAGGCGGCCAGAGCGCGGGGGTTTCGGCATCTGTTTGCGACGGTTCACCCGGACAACCACGCCAGTATGAAGGTACTGGAGCGGCAGGGTTTTCGTCTGATTGCGCAAAGGCCGATGTTTACCGAGCAACTGTTGCGCAATCTGATGCAGAAAGATCTGGATCAGGCGGTGGCCTGATGGCCAGTCATGGCTGGAGTATTGTCGGTCATGTACTGCTCGGCCAGCGTTTGAATCCGCTCTGGAAGCGGCATCTGATGGCGGTGGGCAGCGCAGTAGATGATCAGGCTGATCAGGGTATCAAAGGCGTGTTCTTCCGGCTGGTCGTGCATTTTGACAATCATCTGCCAGACCGTGGTGCTGAAGGGCCATTCCAGCCCGGGCAAGCCGTTGACATCAAACGCTTTCAGGCGGCCATGGCGATCCAGACGGCAATCTATGCGGGTGAACTCGGCGATATTCAGCGCATCGCAGGCGGGTAATACCACGGCTTCGATCTGGGCCAGCATCTCCGGTTCTTCGACCACGCGCAGCCATTTACCGTCGTTCCAGTCGCGTTGGCGAATGTCGCAATCCAGCACCGCACCGGGGTCGTCGTAAATTTCGGTGTCGTAGTAGGTGGCCAGAATGTGAGCACGCTCCGGGGTATTGAATACCGCCACAGTAATGTCCTGACCGGGCAGGTATTCTTCCACCATCACCGGATAACCAAACGCTTCCCCCTGGGCAACCACCTGTTGCTGCAACTGTTCGATGGAATGCACCACCGATTGCTGGGTAATGCCCTTGCTACTGGACAGCGCATTGGGTTTGACGAACAGCGGAAACGCCATTTCCCGACTGGCCAACAGGCCATCAAGATCGTTCAGTTGTGATACGTCGATGGTGGCGAATGCCGGAATGGCCACACTGTGATGCTCCAGAATCTGCTGACATTCGTCTTTCAACATCACATTTTTCAGAGTGGTCGAGCCACTGCCAATGATCGGCAATCCCTGTTCTTCGATCACATCAGCCAGCCAAACGGTATCGTCGCTGCCTTCAAACGCAGCCACCTGATAGGCGTTAGGCCAGACCAGACATGGGGAGGATTTCAGTTGGATCAGTACATCGATCAGCTGCGCCTTGCTGCTGACCTCGTGCACCTCGGTATCAAGACCAGCCCGCTTGAGCGAATGTACGACATCTTGCTGGCTGACGGGGTCGGTTGCCCACCCCATCGACCAGAACCCTGCACTGTTAATAATGGCTATTTTCAACGCTCTGCTCCTTGATCAGACACCCGTTCTCCCCAGACTCTGGATGGCCTGAAATGCATGGAGGGAGAGGGGGAATAATAAAAATCGTCACCGGCAGAATCAGTGTTCCCGAGTCCTTGATTCTGTGGTTGGCGATGCTGCTTTACGGCTTGTTTATCAGTCGTTATATGGCAGGCGCGATTGTCTGTCAGTCGCTGGGTTTGGGCAAGATATTTGTTGATGGATTTCTCAACCTGTCTCCATTGGCCGTTATGACTCAGTCACTGACAGGCAAAAAGTCGGCACCCAGGCTCATGCGCCTTGATGGGGAAGCTTCTAGACTGATGCGTTCACCCATCAGAGAGAACTGCATGCCTATGTTGCGACAGTTGCTACCAGGACTGCTGATGTTCTGGATATTAACAATACCCTGCCGAGCCGATGACATGTCCGAATACCTGATTGCCTTGCAAGCTGAAATCAACAACCGTGCTGTGGCATCAGCGGTGGTGCCTGTTCTGGCCCAACGCACCGATGGGACAGTCAAAGGCAGCTTCTGGGCCGCTTACGCTGCGTTGGAGCAGCAACAAAAGCCGTTGTATCTGCATCATCAAACCCGGCATGAATTGGACTCCGGTGGGTTAGGTGTTTGGTTCAAGGCAAACGGTTCGTTGTTGGCATCCTGGATGTATCACGACGGTTTTGTTGAAAAACTCGCCCAGGCGACAGAAACCTATCTGGCTAAATTAAACGCTGTGACGGTGCCAGAATCCGAGCAGGCGTTCTGGGACTATGTGATCGAGCAGGAAGCGGCGCAGGTCGAAGCGTTGGCATTGGCGGCTCAGGGGCAATACCGTCTGGCGGCCATGCGGTTGAGCGTCTTTATGGAACAAGCCAATGATCAGCTTCCGTAACCGCTAACCCCATTAACGGAAGTGTAGTGGTCACTGGCGACTTTGATCAAACAATGCACCTCGCCCGGCAGAAACTGGCAAGGTGTGACATCCCAATGTCTGCTTATGCCATTTAAGCTTGTGTCACTTATGATGGGAATCTAGGAACGCATCAGGGCTAAGCTTTTTGCGCTTGTGGCCAGAAAGTTGCGGACTGGAAAAGCTTTTGCTGTTTCTGATTTTACTGACACGAATTTTTTCTTTTTTTACAACGTCTTTGGGTGAGAAAACATCAGCTTCCACTCGGCTTGATGTGGTGCAACCTGCGTATTTAAGTTTACTCATATCAACAGTTCGCTCTCCTGATTGAAGTGCCATGTGCAGCTTTTCGGTATGTTCATAGTCTCCGCTGTATAAGGTAATGGAAGGCTCCACATCCAAACCACTGCTGTCAGAATCTTTTGAGATGTACAGATATTTGTTGATTGGCACATCACACTCGTGACCTTTCGCATCAGACCACATGGAATCGCAAGCAGCAGAACAATTGTCGATCACGTAAGTTGTCATGTTAATTTCCAAAAAAATGGTCTGTTTCTTGGGTCAAAACTCATCATATTGCGGCAGGTGGCTGTCGTTTTGTGACATCCAGAGATGTTTCTTTTCTTCTGTGGCTGGATCGTCATTCAGCATTCCTGGCTGAGGGGGCGCGTGTTGGGCACCTTCCTTTATATTACAAGATACCACAAGCAACCCCGGTTGCTCCGATAGCGGTAGCTGAGCGGGCAGCCGGGGTTTTCTGCCTTACAGGCGGCTTTCGCCGTACACCAGTTCGGCTTCTTTAGAGGCCTGTGGGCCAGGAACCGCCGCGCCGGTTTGTGGTGTTACCGGGAAGATGCAGTTGATCTGGCCGGTGCCGGAGCTGCCGAAGTAAGGGGTGACCACTTCGCCTTTGCCTTCGTATTCCGACCAGCCCAGTGCGCCCAGCAGCATGGCGGTGTCGTGCATAAAGCCTTCGCCATGACCCTTGGCGGCGTATTCCGGCAGCATTTCACAGAAGGTTTTCCAGTCGCCGTTTTCCCACATTTTCACCACTTCGCGGTCGAGGGTTTCGAGCATCGGACTCCAGACCTTGTCGGAGAAGTCCGGTGCCTGACCGTTTTGGGCAAAGCGGTGTGACAGGGAACCAGACGCCAGAATCGCCACTGTGCCGTCGTAGTGCTTTTCGATGGCTTCACGGAAGGCCCAGCCCAGACGCGCGCTGTCGTTCAGGAAGTGAACCGTACACAGGGCCGACACACAGATCACCTTGTAGTGGTTGTCCTGGTTCATATAGCGCATGGGAACCAGCGTGCCGTATTCCGGTGCCAGCGTGGTGTTGTCGTGGGCCAGAGCTTCTACGCCGTGTTCGTTGCAGACCTTGGCCAGCAGGTTGCCCAGTTCCGGATTGCCATTGAGGTCGTAAGGCATGTTGCTGATGAAGTGCGGCAGCTCGTTACTGGTGTAGTTGCCTTCCCAGTGCGGTGCGCAGTTGATGTGATAACCGGCGTTGACCAGCCAGTGAGTATCAAAGACGACAAGGGTGTCGACGCCCAGCTCACGGCAGCGGCGGTCGATCTCGTGGTGGCCGTCAATGGCAGCCTGACGACAGCCCTTGCGTGGCCCGTCCAGCTCGGACAGGTACATGGAAGGGACGTGGGTGACTTTGGCGGCGAGTGCGAGAGTGCCCATGGTGGTTCTCCTTATTGGAATGCGTTTATTGGTAGCGGAGTGGTATTAACGGTTGTCACAGGCAGCCTCGGTATGGGCTACCTTGCGGCGTTGCCAGGAATAGCGATGTGCCAGCATCGCCAGTATCGGAGCGGCCGTGATGCAGCCCATCAGAACGACCAGACTTTGATGCATCAGCCAGGGGGTGAGCTGAGCCATGGTGGCCCCGGTCAGCAACTGGATAAATCCCATCAGCCCGGATGCGGTGCCAGCGGCTCCGGTGGTGCTGGCAATGGCCCCGGATTGAGCGTTGGGCTGGCTCAGGCCACGGCCAAACGTCACCAGAGCCATGGGCAGGAACAGTCCGGTAAATGTCAGCGCCCAAATGCCTTGTTGATCCTGAATGGCGACCAGCAACAGCAGCAGGGTTCCGGCCAGTGACAGACCATTACCGAGCATGACCATGCGATCAATGTCCAGACGTGTGGCCAGTCGGGTTGAGAGAAAACTGCCCGCCATAAAGGCCAGCGAAACGGTCAGGAACCAGCTGCCGAACTGGGCTGAGTTGCCACCGAGCTGGTCGCTGACGATGTAAGGCGCGCTGCCCACAAACATATAGAATGCCGTGGCGATAAAGGTTGTGGACAGGGCATAGCCAAGGTATTCCGGCGACATCAGTACCTGACGATACTGTCCCAGTACCCGGCCAATGCGCAGGTTGTCACTGGGTTGCTGGCAGGTCTCTGGCAGCCAGCGCCAGGCCAGCCCGGCAACGCTGGCACCCATCACAACCGGCAGCAGGAAGGTGCTGTTCCAGCCGTACCAGAGGTTCAGAAAGCCCCCCAGTGTTGGCGCAATGGACTGGGCGATGGCAATCGACATCACCATATATCCCATTTTCCCGGCGGCTCCCTGACGTCCGTAGACATCCACAATGATGGTGCGAGCCAGTGCCATGGCGGTGGCCCCGCCCAATGCTTGCAGTATGCGGCCCAGTACCAGTGAGATGATGTCTCCGGCCAGCCCGGCGACGACACTGCCGACCACGTGCAATGCCAGCCCCCATAACAACACTGGCCGACGTCCAAAGAAATCGGCCAGCGGCCCGGCCAGTAACTGACCAATCGCCAGAGTCAGCAGGTAGCAGGTGAAGGTCAGCTGCATGGTGTGGATGTCCACGCCGAGGCTGTTGGTGGCATCGGGCATGGCGGGCACAAACAGGTTCAGCGCCAGCGGGCTGGCCAGTGCGACCGTGGAGAGCAGCGGAATCGGAACGTGGCGGGTGGATCGGGTGTCGTTCAATATCTGGCCTCGGTTTTCAGTGATTACGTTCCCACGCAAGCGCATGGGAACGAGGTCAGCAACGGTTGATGGTCAGGCGTTTGGATCACGCAGCACCATCAGGCGGATTTCGGTCATGTCCTCAATGGCGTAACGCACACCTTCGCGGCCAATACCGGAATCCTTGACGCCACCGTACGGCATGTGATCGACACGCCAGGACGGCACATCACCGATGACGACACCGCCAACATCCAGCTCGTCCCAGGCTTTCTGGGCCTTGTAGATGTCCTTGGTGAAGATACCGGCCTGCAGGCCGAAGTCGGAGTTGTTGACGTCTTTCAGTACTTGATCAAAATCCGTGAACTTGCTCAAGATGGCAACCGGGCCAAACGCTTCCTGGGTATTGAGGTTCATGTCGGTGCGAACGTTATCCAGCAGGGTGGCCTGCAGCATGGCACCGTCGCGCTCGCCGCCACAGAGTACGGTGGCACCGCCTTCTTTGGCTTCGACCACCCAATTGTGCAGACGCACGGCTTCTTTCTCGGAAATCATCGGGCCGATAAAAGTGTTTTCATCCGCTGGATCACCGTGTACCAGATCGGCGACGGCCTGGCTCAGGCGTGCGCGAGCATCGTCGTACAGACTTTCGTGAACCATGATGCGCTGGACGGAAATGCAGCTCTGGCCCGACTGGTAGTAAGCGCCGAAGACAATGCGTTGTACGGCATCGTCCAGGTCGGTGCCTTCGTCAACCACAACCGCAGCGTTGCCACCCAGTTCCAGTACCACCGGCTTTTTACCGGCCTTGGCTTTCAGTGCCCAGCCGACTTCCGGGGAACCGGTGAAGCTCAACAGCTTGAGGCGGTCGTCGGTGGTGAACAGCTCGGCACCGTCGCGGTGACATGGCAGGATCGAGAACGCGCCCTTGGGCAGATCGGTTTCGGCCAGAATTTCACCGATGATCAGCGCGCCAACCGGCGTCAGGGACGCAGGCTTGAGCACAAACGGACAGCCTGCGGCAATCGCCGGGGCCACCTTGTGCGCGGCCAGATTGAGCGGAAAGTTGAATGGCGAAATAAACGAGCAAGGGCCAATCGGCACGCGTTTCCACTGGCCGCTGTAGCCTTTGGCGCGTGGGCTGATGTCCATTGGAATCACTTCGCCATAGATGCGGGTCGCCTCTTCGGCGGCAATCTTGAAGGTGTCGATCAGTCGTGTCACTTCACCACGAGCGTCTTTGATCGGCTTGCCCGCTTCCAAACAGAGCGCCTGGGCGATTTCTTCAAAGCGTTCTTCAAAGCGACGCACGCAATGATTCAGAACTGCCTGACGCTGATACGCAGGCATTTTGCGCATGGGTTCGGTGGCTTCAACCGCTGCTTGAATGGCGGCGTCGATGGCGTCGGTGTCGGCCATGGCGACACGGGTAACCACGTCACCGGTGTATTTGTTGGTCACCACCAGATCCTGATTCGGGCTGACGGCTTCATTGGCCAGATAGTAAGGGTACGCTGACTGCAGCATGAACGATCTCCGTTGAGTGGAAGGTATTATTATTCAGCCAGTTGTTGTGACCAGACGGATATGGCCGCTTCGGCGCATTGGATGTCCTGATCGACTGATGCTCCTGAAACCCCCACCGCGCCCACGATCTGTGCCGTGTTGTCCGCGTGAGGGTTCAGTGTGACGGGCAGGCCGCCACCGAGCATCAGCATGCGGGGATGTCCCGCTAATGCTTGCTGAACGCCAGGGTGCGCGCTCAGTCGTTGATCCCATTCATGGGTTGGGCATTTGAAGCTGACGGCGGTGTAAGCCTTGTCTTCGGCGTAGTCGATGCTGTGCAGCGGAGCGCCGTTCATGCGCAGGCGCGCCAGGGGAATACCCTGGCTGCCAACCACAGAAATACACACCGCAACACCGAGGGCTTCGGCCTGTTCTTTGGCCGCGATCAGCATCTGAAGGGCTGAGTCGGCGCTCAGCTCCTGCAGGCTGTGAGTAGGATTTTGAATCGTCATCAGAGGTGGAACTGCACGTTGGTCTGGCCGGTGCCAGAGCTTGGAAAATACGGCGTCAGCACTTCGGCCTTGCCCTGATATTGATCCCAGCCCAGTGCGCCGAACAGCATGGCGGTATCGTGCATGCCGCCTTCACCGGCACAGAGTTGGGCGTATTCCGGCAGCATCTTGAGGAAGGTGGCGTATTCGCCCTGCTGCCACAGATCCATCACACGCAGATCAACCTGACGGTTGAACTCACGGGAAATGGTGAAGGTGCCATTATTCTCGGCGTAGAGTTCGTTTTCCCAGATCTTGTGCGACAGGGAGCCAGAGGCCAGCAACATCACCTTGCTGTCGCTGGCACGAATGGCTTCAGCAATGGCTTCGCCCAGCACGCGGGAATCGTTGAGGTTGTGAACCGTACACCAGGCGGCAATGGACACGACCTTGAACTCACCGTTCGGGTCCATGAACTGCAGCGGCACCAGAGTGCCGTATTCCAGATCGAGCGTGGGCACCTGGTGCGACAGGGTATGAACGCCTTTTTCGGTGGCGCGTTCCGCAATGGCGTTGCCCAGTGCCGGATTGCCCGGATGGCTGTATTCCAGATTCTGGATAAAGTGCGGGAATTCGTGACTGGTGTAGACGCCTTCAAACTGTTCGTTGGCATTGATGTGGAAGCCCGCGTTCACCAGCCAGTGCGTATCCAGCACCACGACGGTATCCACTCCGGCTTCACGAGCGCGGCGGCCCAATTCGCGGTGGCCATCAATCGCAGGCTGACGGCAGCCTTCCAGTTTGCCCGGCATTTGCGACAGCAGCATGGTCGGTACGTGTGTCACCTTGGCAGCAATGGTTATTTCGCCCATCGTTTCTACACCTTCTTGATTGTATTTATTGTTATTGCCCGTCGCAGTTTGGACAGGGGTGGTTCGTTCGTCGTGTGTTGTTCGGGATGTAAGTTAACATGTTAATTAAATGTAATTAACATGTTATCTATTGTCAACAGAGTGACGAACTCGCACGAAAAATTCCTGCGTCAGATCACTGTTCGATCAATGTTGGTTCGGAATCAAGGGGAATCAGGGCTTGAGGTGGGCGATTTCTTCCAGCAGCTCTTTCAGCAATTGCATTTTTTCCGCAGAAAGCTGGCTGGTCATCTCGGCATAGCGGGCTTCCAGACGCGGACTGACTTCATTGAACATGCGTTTGGATTTGTCGGTCAGGCTGATCAGCATGCGGCGCTGGTCTTCGGTGGACTTGCGGCGTTTGATGTAGCCGTTGGCTTCGAGGCGATTGATGATGCCGGTCAGGCTGGGGCTGAGAATGCAGCACAGCTCGGCCAATTGCTTGGACTCCAGTTCCTTGTACTCATTCAGCGCCCGGATAACACGCCATTGCTGCTCGGTCAGGCCGATTTCCTGCAGCACCGGACGAAAAAATGACATGGTGGATTCGCGGGCTTTGAGGAGTTTCAGGGGGATGGAATCGTTGAATTGTCGCATGGAATCGCCGGTCGGTTGCATCTCTGAGCGGTTTTCTGCCCGTTAATATATTAATGATTCAGGCATGATACAGCAAAGCACCCTCTCTGTGGGGAGCTTGCCTATCCTGTCTGGGTTTGTCGGAAGTCTCTTGGTGTTTGCCCGGTTTGTTTGCGGAAAAAACGCGAAAAGTACGACGGGTCGGTAAACCCGAGATCAAAGCCGATTTCGTTAATGGTCAGCGGCGAGTGCAACAGCAGGCGTTTGCTTTCTTGCAACAGGCGTTCGTGAATCAGCCGCTTGGGTGGGCAATTGGCGACGTGATGACAAATCTGGTTCAGGCGACTTTCACAGACGCCGATGGTGTCGCAGTAACGCGACAATGGCCAGCGGTTGCGGAATTCGGATTCCAGCAGATCGGTAAACCGGCGAAATTGGCGCAACTCTTCACTGGCCACCGGTTGAGGCGTGGACGATTCCGGTGTCAGGCGCAGCATTTGTACCAGTAGCAGACGCACCAGAGTTTCGAGGGCAAAGGTGCGATCAGGGTCGTCGCGGTTCCATTCGTCCTGAAAGGCTTCAAAGGTGTTCTCAATCCAGGCCCAGGATTTGCTGTTTTGCGGGCCTCGCGTTTGTTGCTCCAGAGCCTGTTTTTCAATACACAGTGGTTGCAGTCGCTCGGTTTCCAGTTGTTTGTTCTGACAGCCTTTCATTAATGACCACACCAGTGACTGGTGTACGGTCAGCACATAACCGCTGGCACCGGGTTCGGTCATAAACGAGTGAGGAATGGCGGGTGGCGTCAAAAAGCAGCAAGCGCCCCGGCAATGATAGACCTGTTCGTCGATGTGAAAGTGGGTGACGCCTTCCCGGATCAGATGAATCTGCAGAAAGCGGGCATGAAGGTGGACTGGCATGTCGCGGCCAAAGAAGTCGGCCATGCGCCCGAGCACGTCGAAGTGAATGTTGGCATCCCGATAGTGCTGGTCGTAGTCCTGACCAATCACGATATTGGGAATCCACTCGTTGTTGTGGTTCACCGGCATAGTGTCTGACTCTTGTTATTATTTTGGCAGGCGGTTGGTGTGTGCGTTCAGTGACGGCGGACAGTAGCCTGTGTGATTCGTGTCTGTCCGTCGTCCAGGTTTGTCTGTTGCTGGCTTGACTGGTTCTGGCGTTAGTAGACCGAGCCTTTTTCCGCTTTCGGAGCCTCAATGGTGGCCTTGAATTTGGCCGCCAGTTCATTCGATGCCTTCATCAGCAGGCCCGTGTCGGTTCCGACGCCCACAAACATCGCGCCCAGTTCAATATAGCGCTGGGCCAGTGCCTGATCAGCAATCAGAATACCGGGTGCTTTGCCTGCGGCCACGATTTTGGCAATGCTTTCTTCGATCACGGCCTGAACGTCCGGGTGGGCCGGATTGCCAATGTGCCCCATGGAAGCGCTTAAATCGGATGGGCCAATAAACACACCATCGACACCGTCGACCGCCAGAATGTCGTCCAGTGCTTCCACACCTTTAGGTGTTTCGATCTGAATCAATACGCACATTTGCTCGTTGGCGGTGTGCAGGTATTGAGGCGTGCGGTTAAAGGCGGAGGCGCGAGCCAGAGCGCTGCCCACACCGCGAATGCCTTGTGGCGGATAGCGGGTAGCAGCGACCACATCGGCAGCCTGTGCGCCGGACTCTACCATCGGTGCCAGAATGGTCTGGGCACCCAGGTCAAGAATTTGTTTGATGCGCACGGCGTCGGGCCACGGCGGGCGCACGATTGGCGTGACCGGAAACGGAGCCATGGCTTGCAGTTGGCCCAGAATGGTTTGCAGGTCGTTGGGGGCGTGTTCGGCGTCGATCAGCAGCCAGTCAAAACCGGCACCGGCCAGCAATTCGGCGGTGTAGCTGTTGGCAAGGCCCAGCCACAGACCGATCTGGGCGCTGTCGCCATTCTGGATGGCGTGCTTGAACGCATTGATTGGAGCAGACATTCGTCGTCCTCTTGTTCCGCCAGATACTGGAAGCCAGACGTCTGACGCGTGTTCGAATGGAATTGGGAGGGATGGACACCCGACAGTGCCGGGAGACAGCCGCTGTCGAGCATCCATATAACGTCAGGTGTTTACTTGAAGTAGCAGGAGATGGTGCCCAGCTCGCCGTAATCCACCTGGAAAGTGTCGCCCTGACGTGCCGGAACCGGACGGGTAAAGGAACCGCCCAGAATGATCTGACCCGGTTCCAGCGTAATGCCGAACGGATGCAGACGGTTAGCCAGCCACGCCACGCCGTTGGCCGGGTGGTTCAGAACGCCAGCGGCAACGCCGGTCTCTTCAATCACACCGTTGCGGTACATGATGGCACCGACGCGACGCAGATCGACATCCATCGGCTTGATCGGACGACCGCCCATGATGATGCCCGCGTTGGCAGCGTTGTCCGAAATGGTGTCGAACACCTTGCGTGGACGGCCGGAATCCGGGTCGATGGACTGCGAACGGGCGTCGATCAGTTCCAAAGCCGGAACCACGTAGTCGGTGGCGTTGTACACATCGAAGATGGTGCAGTTCGGGCCGCTCAGGGGCTTGGCCAGAATGAACGCCAGTTCGACTTCGATGCGCGGCACGATAAAGCGATCAGTCGGGATGTCGCCGCCGTCCTGGAACAGCATGTCATCCAGCAGCGTGCCGTAGTCTGGCTCGTCAATCTGGGAGGACATCTGCATCGCACGCGAGGTCAGGCCGATCTTGTGACCGATGATCTTGCGACCTTCTTCCAACTTCAGTTTCAGCCACTCGCTCTGGATCTGGTAGGCATCCGGGATGGTGATGTCCGGGTGCTGCAGCGACAACTGGCGAATCTGCTTACGCTCCTTCTCGGCCTGATGCAACTGGGCCGCGCAGTCTTTGATGATGTCTGGTGACAGCATGGGATCAAGCCTCTTCGGTTTCAGCTTGACGGCCAATGGATTCCAGATACTGGCTTTCGCTGATGATGTGGTTGGTCAGGCGGCCAACGCCTTCGACTTCTGTGACCACTTCGTCGCCTGGTTTGACGTCCGCCAGACCTTCCGGCGTGCCGGTGAAGATCATGTCGCCCGGTTCCAGCGTCATGATGGCGCTCAGGTATTCGACCAGGAAAGGAATATCAAACACCAGATCGTTGGTGTTGCCTTCCTGCTTCAGCTCACCGTTGACGTAGGTGCGCAAAGTCAGATTGTGTGGGTCGGCCACTTCTGCTGCATCAACGATGTAAGGGCCAACCGGCGTACAGGTGTCGCGGCTCTTAACACGCAGGTTCGGACGGTAGTAGTTTTCCAGATAGTCGCGGATGGCGTAGTCGTTACCGATGGTGTAACCACCGATGTAGTCCATCGCCTGCTCGCGGGAAACGTTCTTGGCGGTTTTGCCAATCACAGCGACCAGCTCGCACTCATAGTGCATGTAATCGACGTTGTCCGGGCGGTAGGTGTTCTTGTTGTGACCTTGCAGGGAGTTCGGTGCCTTGAGGAACACCAGTGGCTCTTCCGGCGCCTTGAACGCCAGCTCGGCAGCGTGGTCGGCGTAGTTCAGGCCGAGAACAAAAATCTTGCCGTCGCAAGGAGGCAGCCACTGGGCGTCGGTTTCAGCAATGACGGTGCCGTCTTGCAGCACGGCGTCGTTGTTGTCGTTGACCGTGACCTGAGTGGGTTGGCCGTTCTGAAGAATGCGTGCGCGTTTCATCTGTTATGTCCTCGTATTAACCCAGTTCTGCTTCGTTCACGACCGGGTTTTCCAAACGGCCAATGGATTCGATTTCGACAGCGACGGTGTCACCGGCTTTCAGTGCCAGCGCATCGGTGCGCTCTGGCGTGGCCGCGATGATCAGGTCGCCTGGCTGCAGGGTCATGAAGCTGCTGAGGTAGCTCACCAGCTCGGCAATGCCGTTGAATAACTGATCAGTGCTGGTGGTGTGAACCGTCTCGCCATTGATTTGAGTGGTGATGGCCAGCGCCTGAGGGGCCTCGATATCCGCCTGATCAACAACCCATGGGCCGATGGGGCAGAAGCCGTCGCGGCACTTGGCTTTCACTGCTGGGCGATAGAACGAGGTCTCTGCCAGAGACACTTCGTTGACCACGGTGTAGCCACGAATGTAGTCCGCCGCTTCGGCTTCGGACACGCGAGTGGCTTGCTTGCCAATTACGATACCGATGGACGGGCCAGCGTAAATCGCGGTGCCGTCTGCCGGAGCCGGAATCGCAGCGCCGTAACCGATGTGGGTGTTCTCGGTCTTGATGTGCAGAACCGGAGTTTTAGGCGGATTAACGTGAGGCTTCTCGTTAAAGGCTGTTTCCATGTTGGCGCGCAGGGCTTTGTCGTTCAGGGCGATGCCGAAAACGGTGCCGGTGGTTGCGGGAAGCCAGGTATCGGTGGTCATGTTCTGTTCGGCAGAACAGTCACTGGTAACCACGGCAGCGATACCGTCTTTCAGTATGCGGCTGTGTCTCATGGTGAGTCTCCTGAGGTGTCGGTTAGCGGGCAGCAGAGCCGGTTTCATCAGGCTCTGGCTGTCTGTGTGTCTGAGACGGATTATTTTTGTTTATATGTTAAGTAGTTTGCCTTGGAGGGGGAGAAAGTCAATAAGTTAATATATTAATTATTATGATGAGCTACAGATTGGCTTAGGTGCTAGCGGCACAAGTGGTGGGGAGAAATCGGATCATAAAGGGGCAGACTTCTTATGATCCGATCAGAAAATCAGCAGTTAACGACTAACTCTTCAGCTTGCGCCAGTATGCTGTGCATGACGTTTTTGCGATTTTCAACGAAGGCTTTGAAGGGTTGAAGATCCGGGTAGGCCAGGCACTCTTCAGTCGGAGAAGCGCTGGCTTTGCAGATATTCATATCACTACTTCCTCGTTCAAACCGTTTCGGTTTGCTCTGCCTGATTGATCAACTGCTGCAATAACGATTGGTCTTTTGTATCTCTCAGCAGCGCCTGAAAATCCCGGAAAGGCTGCATGGATGGCTCAGCTTTCAGTGCGTCAGCAAAGTTTATGTGGCTGTTTTTATTGGCCTGCTTGACTGCTTCCCGCAGGGAAACTTGCTCAATCAGCGTTGGGTGGTGTTTGATCAGGCAAATCAGTGAGCTGACTGAGATGCCGCCCTCATAACGGATTTTATGCCTGAGTTGTTTGGCCGTCTTTTGTGTATCGGTTATCAGCTGTTTTATGATTTCAGCAGGCACTGCTTCCAGTTTTAATAGCCAGAGGTTATCTCCACGTTTGCCCCAATTTTCCAGATAAGTTCTGAATATCAGGGGATGGCTACCGGATACCGGTACAATATATCGAATATATTGACGGATACCTGAATCTTTCAACTGTGCTGCCAGCAGAGCTTGATTGTCGCAATACACCAACACCCGGGATTTCAATCCTGGAGAAAAGTCTTTGTTTTCAATAATTTGGGTGATGGCTGTTTGCAGCTGATCTTGGGATGGTGGCGTTGCCGATCTCATCATTCGATCCAGTATCACAACAGCTTTGCCGACGACCTGATCGTCGCTATCGGTCAGTAGCTTTTCCAGACAGGCAAAAGGTAGCGCCTGTTGATGTTTGGCCAGTGCCCGGCGAACGTCCCGCACCTTGTCTTCACACAGCATATGCAGAATGTCAGGATCGTTGCTGCTTTTGGCCAAATCGATGCGTGCAGCCTTGTTGCCCAGGGTGCGGAGGCTGGTTTTATCGGGTTGTTGGGCAGGGGCCAGTCCTCTCTTTGTTGCTTGGTTACCTGCGGCCTGCCGTACTGAGCTGTCTTTGTCGCTGGTTAATTCCCGCAATAGCTGTGGGTACACCCGTTTCAATTTCAGTGACGCCAGTTGTTTACGTTGTAGTGGCGTACCGGTTGTAGCAATCAGGCGATAGACAAATTCGCTGTAGCCTGGTGTCTCCTTCCGGAGAATACGATTGTGAATATGGCGGTCACCGGTAATGGCCAGTCGGTTGGCCTCATTGGGGTTGAGCGCCGCTGAACCGGCTATTCGACGGAGCAGGTCATTATCATCTGTGTAACGATTCAAGGCATCAGTAATCGCCATTTCATAACTATCGGAGCCATTTTCCATCTGGGCATAAATTGATTCAGCCCGAAACGGTTGGGTTATCGCTGTGCCACTTTCCAGCAGCGACAGGGCATAGGTCGGATTTTGTTTCAGATCCTCGGGGCAGTACGCCGCCAGACGTTTGTAGTAGATCTTGGGGCAGTTGGGATGACGCGCCATTAATCGGCTCACGACTTCAAAGCCAAAGCCTCTTTTATTAAAGAGTGTTTGCAACTGTTTGGCTTTGGTGTCGGGATTACGCAAGGTTGCCAGCATCTCTGGCCACTTTTCCGGTTCGGTAATTGAATCCAGAACTTCACTATCGTCGATAAACCGGTTGGCGATAATGGCATTGCACCAGTCGTCACCGAGCAGCTGTAAAGCCTGTTGTTTGGTCAGTACAGGGTTGGCTGCCAGTGCAATCCTGATGAACTTGCTGGCACCCTTCAGTAGTGACTCAATACGCTCTTTGGAATCTGTGTATCTGGCGATGCCGAGTTGAGCCCATTTCGGCAAGTCGCGTTTCTCGGCGGCCTCTATGACTTCTGGAGTACTGTTCCGGTGTAGTGTGGCAGCACAGGCTGAGAGTGCACAGCCAGATCGGGCAATTTCCTGTAGTTGTTTGGCGTTGATCGTTTGTGACAGAGTCAATGCGAGCATGTTTTTACCGGAGGGCTCGGCAGCACTCTCTGTAACTTGTGATTCCGGGCCTGCCGATAAAGGAAGCCTGGTCAATGCAGCCTTGGCCACCTTCTTGCTGGAATCTTTGCTCAGAGTTCTCAGAGCATCATCAGGGCAATCACTATGTGATGCGGCATAAAGCCTGGATTGCCATTTCGCGCCTGCGGCCAATTGTAAAAGCTGTTCCGCTGTGGGGTTGGGAACCATACGAGGAAACACGGCTAGATCGCCTTTACTGCCATTCTCACAGAGCCGCTTAATGGCATGGTTGGCCAAAATTGGTGGAGGAGTGGGAAGCCAGGTATCCAAATCAATAATCAGCTCAAAGGCAACGTGATGGTACCCCATAATTCTGGAATCCGCAGGACATTCCGTCATCTGATAGCAAAGGTTATCGATCTGACTAGCCACAAGGTTGTGGTAAATCAGATATGCCGAGCCGTGATAATTAAGTTCAGACGCACTGAATTGCGTGAATTTTGCTTTTACCGTTTTTTTCCAGTGGTCTTCTCCATTCTGAGCAATGATTTTCTGGATGCGATCAGCCGCTGTGGTTTGCTCCAGTTGTTCCGGGGCCAACGAACAAAACAGGCTCAGAATATCCAGAGGACAATTGGGGTGGTTCAGTATCTGCTGAGTCAGCTCTGGCACTTCATGGCTTTTCAACACAAAGGCCAGTCCTGCGAACCATTCCTGGCAGTTCGCTGACTCCAGTTTCTGAATCAGCTCGCTACTGTTTGCGTCCAGAATCTCTTTGATAAGCGTTGTAATTCGTTTTTTTTCAGATTCCAGGGATGTATCTGTCATGTGCTTAATCCTTTAAATCAACTTTGACCCCGAACGGAAATACAGGGCGCTTGCGGTTTTGTTGGCTAAAGAGAGAGAAATTCTCTCTGGTCATTGGATAGAGGAGGTACCACCCATAACACGTCAATATCGGGTGGCTCAGCGGGCAATTCTCCAAAGCCATCGGTGAAGTGAATAGCCACTGAAGGACGCTCCAGCAGGCTGTATTTGGTTGCCAGAAAATTGAAGTAGGGCACAAAGCTGGTACCACCGTCACCGACCGGTTGAGGCAGGGTCAGCCTGCTCGACCTGATTGATCAACTGTTGAATGAGTCGTCGGTCTTTTGTATCTCCCAGCAGCGCCTGAAAGTCCTTGAACGGCTGCAGGGATGGCTCAGCTTTCAGTGCGTCAGCAAAGTTTATGTGGCTGTTTTGGTTGGCATGATCGATGGTTTCCAGCAGTGGGCAGTGAGCAAGCATATTGGGGTGATGCTTGATCAGGTAAATCAGGGAGTTGACCGAGGTAAACTGGATGAAATCAATTGAGTCCGAAGCAGAGCTGGTCAGGTCTGATATCTCACTAACGAGTAGCTCGATAATCTCATCAGGAATAACATCCTTCCTCAGCAGAAACAGTCTTTTGTGCAGGTTTTGGTATTTATTTTCTTCCAGATAAGCCTTGAATACTAACGTGTGGCTACCAGACTCAGGGAGATCATTAAAAAAACGCTTTTGCATATCTCTTTGCTGTAGCAATGGTTCAAGTGCTTCCGGTATTTTTCAACATAGTTGTCCGATAAACCATTAAT
>JAILXU010000015.1:0-96738 GCA_045430275.1 Oceanobacter sp.
GATTAATGGTTTATCGGACAACTATGTTGAAAAATACCGCATAAGCTCTGACGCGAAAATAGTAAGTAAATCAGGTGACACCTACGGTGCACCTGATGCTAAGTGTTAGTGAGTGCTGTGTTTCCAGTTCATCCCGATAAAGCATGTCTGACACCTTGAATTGGTATGGCAGGCTGAACATCAGTTCCAGTAGCCCACCATCTTCCATATCAATTAACACGTTGGCATCGCTGATAAGCACCTGCATGCTGTTAGCTTGCCTCCGCCATCATTCGTGATTGGCGAAATTCTCTGGCACTGATTGCCAAAAGTTCCGCCGCTTTGGAGTCTGATAAAATACCTTCACCCGCCCCCCGATAAACCAGTTGTTCAAAGAATTGAGTATGCTCCCCTGGATAAGGAGAGCCGGGTTCCTGAGTGCGCCAGCGTTTTTTGGAAAACTCCATGAACATGGTTTTGCATTTGGATTCGCTAATGACTGCAAGATCTTTGCACCGATAAAGAATGGCTTGCATGCTCAGGCCGTATTCGTGTTTTAACAGGTAAAGTTCTTTCCATTCAATGAGGTGGCGTTGATAGCCAATGGTGTTGAATACCCCTTGTTCTGGTAACAAAAATGCACCGGCAAAACGGTTACAGGCCTGTTCTTCATCAAGGCTGTCAGGAAGTAACCCTCCAAGCATCAGGTGGCCCAGTTCATGGGCCAGAGTGAATCGTTGTCGACATCCCGGCCACTGATTTGAAGTGACAATAACGGGAATACCTTCAACGGTTGCCTGCAAGCCATCAAATTGGTCGGCATGTTCTGAGTCAGTAACGATGACAAGAATGCCTTTGGATTCAAGCAGGTCGATTAAATCCGCAATGGGATTGACACCTAGCTGCCAGGCTTCACGTACAGCCAGAGCAATTGCTTCGACCTCTTTCATGGATTGAACAAGCGGGAGGTTTTGGGGCTTTGAGAAGTCTGGTACTGGAAATCGAGACCAGAGGTTACGTAGCTCAAACCAACGTTCGGCCTGGTCAAGGACATCTGCTTTTAGTTTATTGAGTACTTTTTTGGAAATGCTGGCTTTCTTTCTGTATTCAACAGAAGACAGCTGGATGTTGTTGGGCCTGAAAAAGTATTCGGTACGCACATCCAGAGCATCACATAGGGCAATCAATACCGACGAGGACGGCATGCTCTCGTTATGCTCGTATTTTTTGATCATGTTGGCACTGACGCCTGCTGCCTTGCCCAGTTTGTCCATGGATAGGCCAGCAGCTGCACGTGCTCGCTTGAGTCGTTCACCAATCATGGCTGCCTCCGGTTTATAAAACTAAAATTATTTTAGTAAATATAAACCAAGGTGTTTTAGACGGATAGTGTGATTTTCCGAACCTTCTGTCCCAAATACACAGTCACCCGAGAACATGGCGAGTGAAAGGTTAAACTCCGATTAATATTGAGTCATCGGCTCTGACGCCGCTCGCATCAAGGTATCCACCGCCGCCAGTTGAGCGGCGTTTTTGTGTCGAATCAGCAGTGTTGGAATTTCAGCCAGATGCGGTTCAATCGGTTCAATATTAAAGTCGTTGTGGTAACGGCTGTTAGTGACCACCACGCGGGGCATCAGGGTGCAGCCCAGCCCCATGGCGACGCAGCCCAGCATGCCGTCGAGGGTGCCGAATTCCATAATGCCCCGGCAGTAGTGGCCATTTTCTTGTCGCCAGTTCAGGGCGCGATCACGGTAGGCACAGCCATCGCGGAAGATAATCAGCGGCAGTTGGGTGTAATCGGTGTCTTTGGAGTACACCAGCACCAGTTCTTCGGTGGCAACGTGGGTGGCGTTTAAATCCGGGTGGCTGACCGGGCCGCCGACGATGGCGCAATCCAGCTTGTGATTCAGAACCCGCTTGACCAGTTCTGCCGAGGTGTTGGTCTCTATGTGCAATCGAATGCCGCTGTGAACCTGGCGCAGGGTTTTCAGTGTCGGAGGCAGTCGCAAGGCGGCGTAGCTTTCCATCGAGCCAACGCGCAATTCCCCAACCTGCTCTCCCACCTGGCGCAAGGCCATCCCGGCTTGTGATGTGAGCTGCAGAATCTGGCGCGTGTAGTTCAGCAATACTCGACCAGAGGGAGACAGCGTCAGCTTGCGTCCCTGGCGATAGAACAACTCGGTGCCGACTTCCTGTTCCAGTCGTTTGATACGGGTTGTAACGTTGGATTGCACGGTGTTCAGGCGCGCCGAAGCCGACAATATGCCGCCTTCTTCTACCACGGCCAGAAAGGTTTTCAGGGATTGTATTTCCACAACCGTTCTCCTTTAGAGAATCATTGCTTCTCTAATATTCGTTATTAAAGAATGATTCAATGCTATAGATTCAAACACCTGAAGCAAAGTCACGTTTGGAGTATTTCGATGACAGGCGCAATGGAACGAATCAAGGTGTTGGCTGCAGGCGTGATCAGTCTGGTGTTACTGATTGGTGTGGCACGATTTTCTTATACCCCCTTGCTGCCGCTGATGCAGGAGCAAGCCGGGTTGGGTGTTGCGGCGGCGGGTTGGTTGGCGGCCACCAATTATCTGGGTTATCTGACCGGGGCGATCATGGCCTCTTTGATTAATAGCCTGATGCTGAAAGATACCCTGTATCGCGCCGGGCTGGTGGTGGCAGTGCTCAGCACCTTGTTGATGGCGATGACGGATAATGTCTGGGTCTGGGGGATTTCCCGCTATTTTGCCGGGCTGAGCAGCGCAGCGGGCATGTTGCTGGGTTCGGGGCTGATTCTGAACTGGCTGATGCGTCATAACTTCCGGGGCGAGCTGGGCATTCATTTCAGTGGCATTGGCCTGGGCATTATGTTCTGCGCCATGGGAGTTGAGGTTGCCTCCGGCTGGTTCGATTGGCGTGAACAGTGGTTGTTGTTTTCGGCTTCTGCTGTGGTATTGCTGATTCCGGCCTGGCTCTGGTTACCGCGCCCGAACGCGGCTGTGGTGCCGGGCAAGTCGGAGGTGATGGCTGATAACCCGCCTTCGGGTATGTTTCTGAAGCTGTTTATGCTGGCGTATTTCTGTGCCGGTGTGGGCTACGTGATCAGCGCCACCTTTATTGTAGCCATCATTGATAACCTGCCGGGGCTGCATGGCATGGGGGCCTGGACACTGTTTGTGATCGGTATGGCGGCGGCTCCGGCCAGTGTCATCTGGGATCTGGTCGCACGGCGTTTTGGGGATTTTATGGCCTTGTTTTTGACCTATGCCCTGCAGGTTGTGGGCATCATCCTGCCTCTGATTGAGCCGGGTCTGGTGACTGCCATGGCCGGAGCCTTATTGTTTGGCGGTACGTTTGTGGGCTCGGTGAGCCTGGTGTTGACCATTGCCGGGCGCTATTACCCGACCAAACCGGCCAAAATGATGGGCAAGATGACCATCACCTACGGCATTGCACAGATTCTGGCCCCTGCGTTGATCGGTGTGCTGGCGGTGAAAGACGGCAACTACAATATCGGGCTGTATCTCGCGGCTGCGGTGGTGGCCGTGGGCAGTGTGATGGTGCTGAAGCTGCGTCAGATGGATCAGCAACAGGCGTTGGTTACGACCTGAAAAACTGCTCAGAGGGAGTGGCGCGCTCCCTCCGAATTGCCAGATGGATATTGTGATGGAACTCACTAAGGCCGGTACGCCGATTGAGCTTGTGTGGTGAGTTCTGGCCGGTACGCATTGGATACTGAAATTTAATGATCCAGGTCGGTATCCATAGGCAAACGTTATTATCTTGCGCTCAGCCTCTATACAGCCGACACATTCCTGCCGTATGTTTTTCCTGACGACTCCCGTCCATTGAGCAGCAGGAAAGAGGCTATGACCAACGAATATTCGGATCTTCAACTGGCAAACAATCTATCCAAAAATACGCTGGCGCTGGTTCTGGCCGGGGGTGAGGGTAGCCGCCTGAAACAACTCACCAAGTGGCGGGCCAAACCGGCGGTGCCGTTTGGTGGCAAATATCGAATCATCGATTTTGTGATGTCGAACTGTGTCAATTCCGGTATTCGCAAGATTGGTGTCGTGACCCAGTACAAGTCGCATTCCCTGATTCGCCACGTGCAGCGGGCATGGTCGTTCATGCGTTACGAAGTGGGTGAGTTTGTCGAGCTGATGCCCGCCCAGCAACGAATCGACAAAGGTTGGTATCAAGGCACGGCGGATGCGGTGTATCAGAATCTGGATATCCTGCGTCATCACACGCCGGAGTATGTTCTGATTCTCGGTGGCGATCATATCTACTCCATGGATTACACCGAAATGCTGCTGGCGCACAAGCAGTCGGGTGCCGATGTGACCGTTGGCTGCATTGAAGTGCCGGTGGAGGAAGCCTCTGACTTCGGCGTGATGTCGGTTGATCAGGCAATGAAGATTACCCGCTTCGCTGAGAAGCCCAGCCAGCCAGAATCCATTCCCGGCAAACCCCAGTCATCGCTGGTATCGATGGGAATTTATATTTTCTCCAGCGACTTCCTCTATCAAACCCTGATTGCTGACAAGGACAACGAAGGCTCATCCCATGACTTCGGCAAGGACATCATCCCGAGCCTGATCGAGAACCACAACGTACAGGCATTCCCGTTTGCGGATGAGTCGGGCGAACCGGCCTACTGGCGTGATGTGGGCACGTTACAAGCGTTCTGGAAAGCCAATATCGACCTCTGCAGCATCACACCGGAGCTGAACCTCTACGACCGTGACTGGCCGATCTGGACATACCAGCCACAATTGCCACCGGCCAAGTTCACCTTTGACGATGAAGGCCGCCGTGGTGAAGCCATCGACTCATTGGTGTCCGGAGGCTGTATTATCTCGGGTGCGCGAATCAAGCGGTCGGTTATTTCTAACGACTGTCGGGTACACAGTTACAGCCAGGTGAAGGATACCGTGGTGTTGCCACAGGTGATTATTAATCGTAATTGCCGCATTCAGAATGCGGTGATCGACAAGGATTGCGTGATCCCGGAAGGCACCGTCATTGGTGAAGATGTTGAGCAAGATCGTCAGCGATTCTTCGTTGATGAGAGCGGCATTGTGCTGGTAACTCCCGACATGCTGGGCATGAAAACCCATATGATTCGCTGATTTCCGACTGACCCGACACAGAATGAGAACTCCGGATGCAGCCTGACACAATCAAACTGGTAATTTGCTGGCACATGCACCAGCCTCACTATCGCGACGGCCTGGACGGCCAGTATCGATTACCCTGGGTATATCTCCACGGCATTAAGGATTATTCCGACATGGTCGCGCATCTGGAGGATCATCCCGATGCTCGCGTGGTGGTGAACTTTGCTCCGGTTTTGCTGGAGCAACTGGAAGACTACGCCGTGCACATGCGGCGCTGGCTGACAGATGGCACAGGCATGGGTGATCCGTTGCTGAATTGCCTATCGGGCGCACAGGCGGTGGGTGACGACATTCCCTGCCGCTTTGAAGTGATTCAGGCCTGCAAAAAAGCCTATGCACCGACCATGATTGATGTCTTTCCGCCGTTCCGGGCTTTGCTGGATATGGTGCAAAGCGAGCGTGCCCAGAGCATTGAGGACGCTCAGTATCTGCGTTACTTCTCCGATCAAATGTTTGTCGATTTGCTGGTCTGGTATCACCTTGCCTGGATGGGGGAGTCGCTTCGTCGCAAGGATGAACGCGTTCAAACCCTGATTGGCAAAGGCATGAGTGGGCAAAGCTTTGATCTGGACGACCGACGTTTGCTGGTGGAAATCATGGCCGACGTGATGGAACAACTGGTGCCGCGTTATCGGGCGCTGGAAGAACGTGGGCAGATTGAAATCTCAATGACACCCTATGGCCACCCGATTGTACCGCTGATGATCGACTTCAACTCTGCGCGGGATGCCATGCCCGAAGTGCCGTTGCCGGAACACACGCATTACCCGGATGGTTACGGGCGGGCGCTTTGGCATCTGAAAGTAGGCATGGATCAGCACCAGCGTTATTTTGGCAAAAAACCACAAGGCGTGTGGCTATCGGAAGGTGCGGTCTCGGCCAGCTCGGTTGGGTTGCTGGACTCCCTTGGGGTGCGCTGGACGGCCTCGGGTGAAGGCGTATGGCGACATTCTTGTGAAGCTTCACGCCTTGATCCGCATGACATTTCATCCAAACGGGCGCTGTATCGCCCATTGCAACACGGCGACCAGCGTTGTGCGCTGTTCTTCCGCGACGATGGCATGTCTGATCTGATCGGTTTTGAGTACAAGAACTGGCAACCTCAGGATGCTGCCAACAACTTTGCCCACAACTTGGAAAACATCGCCAATCACCTCGGTGATCGTGCTGGAGAGCATGTGGTAACCGTGATACTCGATGGCGAGAATCCGTGGGAATACTACCCCAGCAACGGTCATGACTTTATCAGCGCCTTGTATCGGACACTGGCGGATCATCCACGTGTTGAGATGACCACTTTCACTCAGGCGCTGGATCAGGGGCTGGAGCCGATTCATTTGCCGGTACTGAAAGCCGGTAGCTGGGTCTATGGTTCATTTTCCACCTGGATTGGCGAGAACGACAAAAACGCCGGTTGGGATATGCTGGTGGAAGCCAAACACGCGTATGACCGCGTGATTGCCAGCGGTGAGCTCAGCCGTTCTGAACAGGAAGCAGCCACTCACCAACTGGCCGTGTGTGAAGGCTCCGACTGGTTCTGGTGGTTTGGTGATTACAACTCGGCGGACTCGGTGCGTGACTTTGCCGTGCTGTATCGCCGCCATCTCGAAAAACTCTACCTGACACTCAAATTGACGCCCCCGGACTCCTTACGCACGCTGCAGCCTTCGGGCGGCGGTCATATGGAAAACTCGGGCACCATGAGACGCAACTGAGCCTCGACAAGCACCCTGGAGCAAGCAGTGTTAACGACACAACAGGAAAGTGAACGACTGGTTGATGCACGACGAGCAGGGGTTTTGCTGCATCCAACCTCGCTGCCTTCCGGCAAACTGGATGGCGATGCCTGGCGCTTTGTGGATTGGATGGCTGAGGCTCATCTGACGGTCTGGCAAATGTTGCCGCTGACGCAACCGGCGGACGGGTTGTCACCGTATCAAAGTATTTCGGCCATGGCACTGAATCCGGCCCTGTTGCCTGACGATTGGGAAGCCGAGCTGGCCGATGAAACGCTGCAAGTGTTTCTGGAGAACCCACCGTCCTGGCTGGTGGATTACAGCCGGTTTTGCGTGTTGCGCGAGCGTTTTGAGCGGGCTGGCTGGAACGAATGGCCGGAGCAATACAAGTTCCGTGAGCCGTCGGCATTGGCGGCGCTGGAGTCGGAATACGCCGATGAACTGCTGTTGATCCGCAAGCAGCAATGCGCCCTGATTGACCGCTGGCAACGACTGCGCCAATACGCCAATGGCAAGGGCGTGCAGTTGTTTGGTGATATGCCGATTTTTGTCGCTTACGACAGCGTAGATGTCTGGTGTCACCCGGAGGACTTCAAACTCGACGAAGCGTTGCACCCCTGGGTGGTGGCCGGTGTGCCGCCAGATTACTTCTCCGAAACCGGCCAGCGCTGGGGCAATCCGCACTACAACTGGCAAGCCATGCAAGACAACAACTTCCACTGGTGGCAACAGCGGGTTAGCTGGAGTCTGGCGCTGTTTGATCTGATTCGCATTGATCACTTCCGGGGGCTGGAAGCCTGTTGGGAAATCAAGGCCGAAGAACCCACCGCGATCAATGGTGAGTGGGTCACGGTGCCGGGTGAACAGCTTCTTGATGCCTTGAGAGCGCACTACAATCCGCTGCCGTTAGTTGCGGAAGATCTGGGCTTGATAACACCGGAAGTGGTGGCGCTGAAACATGCCTTTGACCTGCCGGGCATGTCGGTGCTGCAGTTTGGTTTTAATGGCTTGCCGGATAACCCTCACGCACTGAATGAGCAGGTGATTCATTCGGTGGTGTATACCGGCACTCATGACAATGAAACGTCGTTGGGCTGGTGGCAAGGCATTCACGAGCATCACCATCGTGAATGGATCATGAGCCAGTTGGACGGAAACGTGGGCGAGATGCCCTGGCCCTTGATCAATGCAGCGCTGCAGTCGCCCGCCTGCATGGCCATGGTGCCGTTGCAGGATTTTCTCGGTCTGGACAATCAGGCCCGGATGAACGTTCCCGGCACCATCGACAACAATTGGCTCTGGCAGTATCCGGGTGATGCCCTGACGCCTGAGCTGGCCCATCGCATTGCGCGACTGGTGGATTCACACCAGCGTTATTCCAGTGAGGATGACCATGGCAACCACTGAAAACACGGACTCTCTCAGTACCTTTGAACATTTGCAGCTCTTACACAGTGGCCGACATCATGACCCCTTTTTGTTTTTGGGCTGCCACCCGATTGATAACGGCTGGGTGATCCGAGTCTGGCTGCCGATGGCAGAACAGGCCTGGGTTGAGGAATACCCGCTTCAACGTCTGAATGGCTCCGACTGCTTCAGCGTTACCCTGACCGACGCGCAACGTCAGGCGTTGCCACAGCACTATGCCGTCAGTTGGCAGGAGGACGATGAGCCGATTCACCGGGTGATCTCGCCCTGGACATTCTGGCCTCAAATGGGCGAGCTGGATCTGCATCTGTTTTCTGAAGGTCGCCACTGGAACATTCATCAGCATCTTGGCGCACATGCCACCACCCTGAATGGTATTGAAGGCGTGGTATTCGCTGTTTGGGCACCGGCTGCAAGCCGGGTGTCGGTGGTGGGGGCGTTCAACAACTGGAACGGCTTGCGCCACCCGATGCGAGCGCTGGGCGGTTCTGGTGTCTGGGAGCTGTTTGTTCCGGGGCTGCATGCCGGTGATCTGTACAAGTTCGAGATTCGCAACGGTCAGACCGGCGACCTGCTGATAAAAACCGATCCCTACGCCCGCTTTATGGAGAAACGCCCGGACAACAGCTCGGTGGTGTTCAACAGCCAGCACACCTGGTCAGACAGTGACTGGATGACGGAGCGTGCGACGTTTGACTGGCAGCATCGCCCAATCAGCATTTATGAAGTGCATCTGGGTTCCTGGCGGCGTGATGACGTCGGCCAGTTTCTCGGGTATCGGGAGATGGCCCACGAACTGATGAACTATGTGCGATGGATGGGCTTTACGCACATTGAACTGTTGCCAGTGGCTGAGCACCCGTTAGATGAGTCCTGGGGGTATCAGACTTCCGGCTATTTTGCGCCCACCAGTCGCTTCGGCAACCCGGACGACCTGCGCTATCTGATTGATCTGATGCACCAGCACGGTATTGGCGTTTTTCTGGACTGGGTACCGGCGCATTTTCCCAAAGACGACTTTGCTCTGGCGCGCTTCGACGGCACCGCCTTGTACGAACACGAAGATCCGCGCAAGGGTGAACATCGGGAATGGGGCACGCTGATTTTCAACTACCAGCGTAACGAAGTGCGTAACTTCCTGATCGCCAATGCCCTTTATTGGCTCAAGGAATTTCACATCGATGGTCTGCGTGTTGATGCCGTGGCGGCCATGTTGTATCTCGATTACGACCGCGACGAAGGCCAGTGGGAAACGAATGAGCACGGAGGTCGAGAGAACCTCGAAGCCATCGACTTTTTACGGGGGCTGAATCATGAGGTTCACAGCCAGTGCCCGGGAGCCTTGATGATGGCGGAAGAGTCCACCTCCTGGCCGCTGGTAACTCGTCCTGCTGACGCGGGTGGTTTGGGTTTTACCCTGAAGTGGAACATGGGCTGGATGAACGACACCCTGGGCTATTTCAAGCAAGATCCGTTGTATCGTTCGTTCCATCATAATCTGCTGACTTTCAGCCAGATGTACGCGTATTCCGAGAACTTTGTATTGCCCCTGTCGCATGATGAGGTAGTGCATCTGAAAGGTTCGCTGGCATCGCGTATGCCGGGCGATAGCTGGCAACAAATGGCCAACCTGCGTTTGCTGTTGGCCTGGCAGTGGCTGAATCCGGGTAAGAAGCTGCTGTTTATGGGTGGTGAGCTGGGTCAGTGGACGGAGTGGGACGAAAGCATCTCGCTGGATTGGGGCTTGCCGAATAGCCACCGTCATCGCGGAATCCAATTGCTCACTCGTGATCTGAACCGCATCTATCAGAGCCAGTCCGCCCTGCATCAATACGAATTTGAACAGACCGGCTTTGAATGGCTCAGTTGCGACGACCATGAAAGCTCGGTACTGGCGTTTATGCGCAAGTCGGACGATGAAACGCTGGTCTGCGTATTCAACTTTACGCCGCTGCCGCGTCTGGATTACCCGATTGGCCTGCCGCAACCCGGTAGTTATGAAGAAGTCATCAATACCGATGCCTCGCTGTATGGCGGTAGCAATGTGGGTAATCAGGGACAGGTGTGCAGCCTGGACACAGAGCTGATGGGGCAGCCCCATTCAGCCGAAATCAATATTCCTCCTCTGGGTGTCGTGGTACTACGACATCGGAACCAAGAAGGCCTCTCAACTTCATGAAAATCCTGTTTGCGACATCGGAAATGCACCCGGTTATCAAGACCGGTGGACTGGCAGACGTCTCTGGTGGTCTGCCCAATGCCTACGCGGCTCTGGAACACGACGTCCGTGTTGTGTTGCCCGGTTATCAGGCGGTGTGGGAAAAGCTGCATGACGTCCACAAGATTGCCGAGTTCAACATCGACAGTTGTGGCAAGCGCCATCAGGTTGCCATCAAACAGGCCGCTGTAGCAGGCATTGATGTGCCGCTGTGGATTGTCGACATCCCGGATTTGTTCGACCGTCCGGGCAATCCGTATCTGGCTAATGATGGCGGTGACTGGTGGGACAACGGCGAACGTTTCGGCGTGTTCTCGCAGGTCGTTGCCGCGCTGGCGATGGATCAGCATGGCCTGAACTGGAAAGCCGATCTGGTGCAGGCTAACGACTGGCAGACAGGCTTGGTGCCCGCGTTTTTGTCTGAACAGGCCGAGCGTCCGGCAACCATCTTCACCATTCACAACATGGCCTATCAGGGCCAGTTTCCGCATGCGTTGTTCAGCGCCATGCAGTTGCCCTGGCATTGGTGGAGCGCCGAAGGCGGGGTTGAATTTCATGGTCAGATGTCCATGTTAAAAGCCGGTATCGAAATGGCCGATCAGGTAACGACCGTTAGTCCGACGTATGCGCGTGAAATCACCTGGCCCGAGTTCGCCTATGGGATGGAAGGTGTACTGCAACGCAAGGCTAACGAAGGCCGCTTGTCCGGCATCATCAACGGCATTGATGAGAATGTCTGGAATCCGCAAACTGATCCGTATTTACCTCGCCGTTATTCGGCTGAAAAAGGCCGTGTGGCGGCTCGAAAGGTGAATAAAACCGAACTGCTGAATCGCTTTGGCTGGCACGAGTCGGAAGTCGATCTGGACATCCCTGTGGTGGGTATGGTCGGGCGTCTGGTATGGCAAAAAGGCATCGATCTGGTGACGCAATTGATACCGCAGATATTGGCCACCGAGAACGTGATCTTTGCCATCGTTGGCAGTGGTGACAAGGAATTTCAGGACGCCTTGCAACAACTGGCGATCCAGTATCCGAAGCGAGTGCTGTTGTTCCTGGGATACTCGGAAGAACTGGCGCATCTGGTCGAAGGCGGTTCGGATATGTTCCTGATGCCATCGCGGTTTGAGCCGTGCGGACTGAATCAGATTTACAGCCTCAAATACGGCACCTTGCCGGTCGTTCATCACACGGGCGGACTGGCCGATACCGTGGTGAATGCAACAGAAGACAACATCGCCGACGGCAGTGCTACCGGGTTTGTGTTCTACGATCCAAGCATTCACGCCCTTGTATCGACCCTGAGGCATGCGCTCTACCTCTACGGTAAAAAACGCACCTGGCAGGCGATTCAGAAGCAGGGCATGCAACAGGCGTTCGGTTGGCAGGAAAGTGCCGCTCAATATCTCAAACTGGTTTAAGTGCAGGAAGACAACAAATGTCAGCGAACGATCAGCTCCGGGCCGGGGCGATTCAGATAACAGAAGAACAACAACGCGTAGTTAATGAGCAACTGAAAAAAATCGGTCTGGACGTTTCCGATTTGGAAGCCGACTTTGTTCACTACCTGTACAACTCGATGGGACGTAAGGTCTCCTCGGAGCCGTATTACCACTACAAGGCCTTGTCCTATACCGTGCGTGATCGGCTGATGAAGCTGTGGCAGCAAACCTGGTCTCGCTATCAGGAAGCGGACACGAAGAAAGCCTACTATCTCTCAATGGAGTTTTTAATTGGTCGTTCGCTGACCAATAACATGCTCAATCTGGGCGTGGAAAACCAGGTGGATCAGGCGCTTTATAACATTGGTTTGGGGCTGGAACAGGTACAGGAAGCGGAGGTAGATGCCGGTCTTGGTAACGGCGGTCTGGGGCGTCTAGCGGCGTGTTTTATGGACTCCTGTGCGACGCTAAAACTGCCGGTGATGGGCTATGGCCTGCGCTATGAATACGGCATGTTCAAGCAATTACTCAAGGACGGCCATCAGATCGAGGCCCCGGATCACTGGCTCGGCAACGACAGTTACCCGTGGGAATATCAGCGCCGTGAATACACGCGCCTGATTCGTTTTGGCGGTTGTACCCGTCATCACCGCGATCACCAGACTGGTGAACTGATTGTCCATTGGGAAAACAACGAAGAAGTGCTGGCGGTGCCTTACGACGTACCGATTCCTGGCTACAAGAATGGCGTGGTAAACACCTTGCGCTTGTGGTCGGCTCAGGCGACCGAAGTGTTCAACTTCTCCGAGTTCAACAAAGGCTCCTACTTTGAGGCGGTTGCTTCCAAGGCCGAAGCCGAAAACATCACCATGGTGCTGTACCCCAACGACACCAGCGAGAACGGCAAGGAATTGCGCCTGCGTCAGCAGTATTTTCTGGTCTCGGCATCGCTGCAGGATGTGATGGCTCAATGGGTCGAGCAGCACGGCAAGAATTTCGATCATTTTGCCGAGCACAATGTGTTCCAGCTTAACGATACACATCCAAGTCTGGCGGTGGCCGAACTGATGCGGATTCTGGTCGATGATATGAAACTGGGTTGGGACGAGGCCTGGAGCATCACCACCCGCTGTATGGCGTATACCAATCACACCTTGCTGCCCGAAGCGCTGGAGCGCTGGTCGGTGCATCTGTTTGAAAAACTGCTGCCGCGTCCGCTGGAAATCATCTACGAGATCAATGCCCGCTTCCTCAAGGAAGTGTCGATGAAGTGGCCCGGTGACAACGAACGTTTACGTACCATGTCGATCATCGACGAGCACAATCATGTGCGCATGGCGTATCTGGCGATTGTTGGTAGCTTCTCGGTCAATGGCGTGGCCGCGCTGCACTCGCAGCTTCTGAAAGACGGCTTGTTTAACGACTTCTTCCAGCTTTGGCCGCACAAGTTCAACAACAAGACCAACGGTGTGACCCAGCGGCGCTGGATGGCCAGCTCCAACCCCGGCCTGCGTGAACTGCTGGCACGCTACATTGGCGAGGATTGGATCACCGATCTGAACCAGCTCTCGCGCATCGAAGCACTGAAAGATGACCCTGAATTCCGTCAGGGCTGGCAAGCGGTACGCGAGGAAAACAAGCAGCGGTTGGCCAATCTGGTGGAGAAAGAAACCGGCGTTCATTTCCCGGTGGCATCCATGTTCGATGTGCAGGTCAAGCGCATCCACGAGTACAAACGCCAACTGCTGAACCTGCTGCATGTGGTGCATTTGTACTCCCGCATCAAGCGCGGCGATACCGTCAACTGGACGAACCGCTGTGTGCTGATTGGCGGCAAGGCAGCGCCGGGCTACTTTATGGCCAAGAAGATCATCAAGCTGATCAACAACGTGGCCAGCGTGATCAATAACGATCCCGCCGTCGGGGACAAGCTCAAACTGGCGTTTATTCCCAACTACTGCGTGTCAGCGATGGAAATCATTGCACCGGGCACTGACCTGTCCGAACAGGTGTCCACCGCAGGCAAGGAAGCCTCCGGCACCGGCAATATGAAGTTTATGATGAACGGCTCCGTCACCATAGGCACGTTGGATGGCGCTAACGTCGAGATTCTGGAGGCCGTTGGTGAAGACAACTTCTTCCTGTTTGGCCTCAAAACCCCGGAAGTGGCAGAGCAGCGTCCGTATTACAACCCGCAAGGCTGCATCGACGCTGATTACGACCTGCAATGCGTGATGGGGCTGCTGGAATCCGGCTTGTTCAACCAGTTTGAACCTGACCTGTTCGACGACATTATCGGAGCACTGAAATCACCGGCTGACCCGTGGATGACACTGGCGGATTTCCGCAGCTACATCGACGCCCAGCAAGCGGCATCGTATGCCTATCGTGATCAGAACCGCTGGATGGATATGAGCATAATCAATACCGCTCGCAGCGGTATCTTCTCGACGGATCGCACTATTAGTCAGTACAACGAGGATATTTGGAAGTTGATGCCGGTGGGGGAGTGAAATAAAAAAACGGTGTACGGTCTGGCCGGTCTGGCTCCCACGCTCCTGCGTGGGAGTCTGTTTGCCTTTGCGTTCCCACCGTCTAACGCCAGCAATGAGGGGATTACCGTAGTAGAATTTTTTGTGTGCTAGGATCTTTATATAGCACAAGAAACTCTACGGAAGGTAAGTCACTCTCAATTGCCATTGTTAGCAGTCATCATCACCTGATTTTTAATGATTTGTTTCCATCATGATAGAATTCTCCTACACAGTAGTCGGTATCATTCAGGTTCTCGTCTATCATTGACGTTGTGAATATTATTTGGTGAGGAACAGTGATTTCAGAAGAAACTCTAATTATTTCGTTTTGAAATATATGGCTTCTTTGAGGCTCCATTCCTTTATCCTCAATATTGTCCATAAGTAAAAATCGTGGATAAAGGAATGAGTTGTCCTTACAAGATCCCTGAAGCAAAGCTAATCTAAAGGCATTCTTTAGATATACCATTGAACTGGCGGAGAATAGAACGCGATTATCAATAGATACTCGATCCTCTCCAAAATCGAATTCTATACTTTTTGCATTCTTGAACGCCTCTTCATGATTGATATCCGCATGGATGATAGACATTGAATATTTAGAAATGATTTTCTTTTTGGCAGTCATTTCTCTTTCAAGGTGTGCTTCAAGCCCATTAACAATATCAGATAGGCGATTAAACTCTTTCTGCGTGGCATCCCTGTCTTTATAGAGTTCGTATAAAACTGAAAATCGGGATTTTGCGAATCCTAGCTGCTGTATCTCTCTAGAAATTGTTCCTATTTGAATTAGAATCTCACGACTTCTTTGGCTAACCTGTTTAATTGGTTTTTCAATAACGTCTAGTTTCGACTTTTTGGTTTTTATTTCATTTTTAAGCTCTGATATCTCAGCATCAAGCCTAGCCAGCTCTTTCTGACGTACTGAAATCATTTTGTTGGATTCAGATATTTGAAATTCTATTTCTTTCCTAACCTTGAAAGTTGGGTCAAATACTGTTTCAGTATTTGGCTTCTCACTCCCGCACAACCCACAATGATCGATGGCGACTTCATTCGTGGCTTGGAAGCATGATGGACAAAATTTGAAGCCTATATTAGACAATGCATCAATTGTCTTTGAAGAGTCTTCGAGGGCCTCAAGCCTAGAAAAAAGTGACTTAATGAACCTATCCGAGTCTATCATTTCTAAACTAATGTTAGAGTAACTATTTTCACTCGACTGCTGCCTAATCCTTAATTCTCTTAATTCTTCTCTGAGTAGGGCGGAAGCACTTTTTTCGCTATTGATATCTACGGTTTCATCCGAATTAAGCCTAGCCTCCAAAACCTTAAGCTCAGACTCCTTTTCTTTTATTTCCATGTCAATGGCATCAGCAGTCTTTATTTCATTGCCAAAGAACTTATGGAGAGTGCTTATTTCATCAACCTTTTTTGTTAATTCAGAGTCAAGCCTTTGGAGCCTAACTCTGTGTTGATATAGGTCTAAATCTGAGAGTCCGATTAATAGCTCACCAATTGCTTTTCTTTTGTTTGAATTGTCAAACTTATCGAACTTGAATAACCGATCTAACGACGTCATTTGATCTACATACATTAATCTAAGAAGTTGGTGCAGTGTGAGGCTGCTTGCGCCTTCTGATTTGGAGTATGGAATACCGAGTTCTTTTAATATTGCTTGGTAGAAACTTTCTTTATTTTCTGTGGCCGAATATGGGTATCGCAACCAGCTTGTGATGTCCTTGTTTTTGGCCTCCTCATAAGTGTCAGATATTATATCCATGCCTGCCTTAGAAGACTCACGAACCTCTCTGCGCAAGGTAAATACATTACCACTTAGGTTAACCTCGATATAAGTATGGGTGCAACTCGATGCTTCTTTTTTCCATTTAGTCAATTCGCCACCGAGAGCATAGAATATGAAGTCTGATATAGTAGATTTTCCAGAACTATTTCGTCCCCGGATTATATTTACCCCAGGTTTAAATCTTTCATCATAGGCGACTCTTTCCCCCTTTGTTACTATTAAACGATTGACAATGATATACGGTTTAAATTGCGTCATACCTATACTCCATTAGTCCAGTTCTATCTTTCAGTCCATTTAAACCATGAAGCTTACATTGCGCTAATACGCTAACTAAAATTCTAAAAAACTTCTTGGATGTAAATCTATTATCAGAAACGAGGCTATGAATGCTATCTTCACTAAAGCATTCTCCTAAAGTTAGCCAGCCTGTCTCATCAAAATCTACTATCCCTTTTGACCTTAGGATATCAAGGGCTTGCAACTGAAAGTCTCCCATTTCAGAAAATAATATTTTAGTGGCTGGTAAATTTTCATAGGGAGTATCTAGTTTTTGAGCTTCTCTCTTTACCTCAGCGCTACCTTTAATTCTGGGCAGGGAGGATGTAGTAAGTAGGTGGGGAAATACAAAATAAAAGTCCATGATTTTTAATCTATCTATCTCAACCTTTTTGCTATCTAGAAGTTGGAGTATAGATAGAATCCTAAACATACAATGAAACACATCGTTCCTTTGATGATATATCAGCATAAGTCAATCCCACTCTATGTGACAGTTTCCTGTCAGAAGATATAAAAGACCGTATAGTTCATCTAAATCAATATAAAGGCTAGACCCCTGTATATTATGAAAAAACGGATCAATTATTTCATTTTTAACCAACTCATCAATCTCATAAGTATCGAATTTACCTGACTTGATTCTACTTTCAATACCATGCTTGAATGCAGACCTGATATTTGTTAGTAAATAGGTGTATATGTCTTGGGCAGACTTGTACAGGGAATACTTATGGATTTTTTTTGTTACTCGTTCTTTGGATTCGATGGCTATATTTATGAAGTTTTCTCTGCCACCATCCATTAGTTTTGTCTCTAAATTTCTTAGCTTAGATAGCTGCTTTTCCTTGAAGAAGTTATTTAGTTCATCAGAGAATTTTTGATAAGAAGAATTATTTAATCTTTCATTTTCGTGTTCTTCAAGAAGTCGCTTTAGAATAAGGTCTTCTCTATAAATAACAGGACGATTATAAAAGTGGTTATGGTTAACGCTGTTGTCATCCCTTCCAACAACTTTATCAGCGTTAATGTTTTCTTGGGTTACTATATTTTTGTCAAGCATGTCAAAGTCACTTTTTATCTCTGCCTACTACATCCCCACCAGCATTAATATTGTTTTGACTTACTTTGTTTGTTGAAAATGACCGCCTCCCAAATATTGCCCCAGCGACAACTATTCCAAGACCAGAAAATAACCACTGATAATTTTCAGAAATAAATTCAATAGTGCTATTTAACAATTCCATGCTGTCTCCTTTATGATTAAATCACTTTATGCCCGTTTCAAGCATATTTATGTTGATGGTTTATTGGTTTGCATACGCATTTTGGGGCAGTCCAGCTTCTGGAAATACGACGTAACTATTTGAAAAATAATGAGTAGAGTCTATGTTCAAATCAGTCCATTCCGAGAAAGTGTGTATGCTCGCCAATTCTGGTTTGGATTGCGCATTAATTTGTAAACCCGCGCAATAACACCATGAATTTCAAGATTTGACCGTATCAGCACCAGACAAAACGCGCAAGCCTGTTGAAAAATCAAACAGTGCTTTGGTCTGACTCCTGCGTAGTAGCCGATTGGCCTTTGCATTCCCACGTAGAACGTGGGAACGAGACAGTTCACCGCAGCAGTGAATCATCTATCCATCACCCAACCACGGATAATCCCCGGTTCGCATTTGGCGGTACTGGCTGGGTGATACCCCCATGGTTTTCTTGAAGATGCGGGAAAAGTAGTACGCATCTTCATAGCCCACCGCGAACGCGATCTCACTGATGCTGTTGTTGGTTGTGTCCAGCAAATGGCAGGCACGTTCGATCTTGAGCTGAATAAAGTGACTGATCGGTGTGGTGCCGGTGACTTCCCGGTATTTCTTCACCAGATGGTATTTCGACAGATTGATGGCTGTAGCCAGTGTGTCGAGATTCAGTTGTTCATGAATCCGGGCCTGCATCAGGCTGTGGATTTTCTCCAGATCGAGTTCACCGCGTGATTGTTTCTGCCGGGCGATGGGTTGCAGCAGGGCAATATGAGTCAGGATTTGCCGCAACTGATTGGCCGCCAGCAAGTAGGCGTTGAGGTTGTAGGTGGAGTCCCGTGCTTCCAGCAGTGCTTCAAAATCTCCGGCCAGCCGCGAGTGAATGCCAATCGGCAGCAGGTAGCGGCGGCTGTGCTCACCACGGGATGCGTGGCGAATAAAGTCGCTGGCGTGATGGCCGGTGAAGTGTACCCAGTAGATTGTCCATGGGTTCTTGCGGCGTGCCCGATAGGAGTGGGGAATACCCTTTGGAATCAACAATATATCACCGGGTCGAACGCGGTATTTGTGTTCTTCCAGGACAATATCCCCTTCGCCATCCAGGCAATAAACCAGCAGGTTGTCGTCGTGGTGATCGCGCTCCATATGGTGTCCGTCGGCTTGTCGATAATAGCCCATGCCCAATGGATAAAGCCCGCTACTGAGTGGGTGAGCATCCAGTTCGGCGACCACGCGTCGGGGCAGTACAAAGCGAATGCTTTCGGGGGGTAAAGGCCAGCGGGAAGGGGTGCTCATGCCAATATTGTTCTCCGACCGATTTTCGGGCTACGACCTAAGTGCTAGGGAAAACACCTACTGAATAGCAATATAGTCCATCAAGTAGACAAGATTATCAATCCTGCCCTTCCGGGGTGCGTGATACAAATAATCCGCAGGTTGACCAGCAATGGATAGCCAAAGCAATTACCAGTGTCAGCGATGACTGTCCGCTCGATGGATGTAACGACGACAGCCACCACCGCTGGCACTGAATACTCAATAAGAACAACGAACCAGGTAACAGATAATGACTCAGCCAGTACCTCTCCTGATCAATGGTGAATTGGTCCAAAGTGAATCCCAGACTCTGATTCCGGTCACTAACCCGGCCACTCAGGAAGTGATTGCCCAGGTGCCATGCGCCACAGCAGCGGAAGTTGACCGCGCGGTTGCAGCGGCCCAGGAAGCCTTTGAGAGCTGGAAGGAAAAGTCTGTTGGTGATCGTGCTCGCTTGATGCTGCGTTACCAGCACCTGCTGAAAGAAAACCACGACGAACTGGCTGAGCTGCTGGCTCAGGAAACCGGCAAGACCTTCGAAGATGCGAAAGGCGACGTATGGCGCGGCATCGAAGTGGTTGAGCACGCGTGCAACATCGCTTCCCTGTCCATGGGTGAAACGGTTGAGAACGTAGCGCGCAAGATCGATTGTTACTCCATCACCCAGCCTCTGGGTGTGTGTGTGGGTATCACACCGTTCAACTTCCCGGCCATGATTCCTCTGTGGATGTTCCCAATGGCCATCGCGTGCGGTAACACCTTCGTACTGAAGCCATCCGAGCAAGATCCTCTGACGCCAATGCGTCTGGCTGAACTGTTCAAGGAAGCGGGCGCTCCAGACGGTCTGTTGCAAGTCGTTCACGGCACCAAAGACGTGGTAAACCAGTTGCTGACGCACAAAGACACGCCAGCGATTTCCTTCGTTGGTTCGGTTGCGGTTGGTGAGCACATCTATCGTACCGGTACTGACCACATGAAGCGTGTTCAGGCGTTCGCAGGTGCGAAGAACCACATGGTAATCATGCCGGATGCGGCTAAGAACCAGGTGGTCAACAACATTGCAGGTGCCTCTGTTGGTGCTGGCGGTCAGCGTTGTATGGCGATCTCTGTTGCTGTCTTCGTTGGTGAAGCGCGCGAGTGGATTCCAGAAGTTCGTGATGCACTGGCCAAGGTTCGTCCGGGTGCATGGGACGACGAAGGCGCAGGCTACGGCCCGCTGATCAACCCTCAGTCCAAAGAGCGTGTATTGCGCTTGATCCAGGAAGGCAAAGACGCGGGTGCTGACTGTATTCTTGATGGTTCTGACGTCGTGGTTGACGGTTTCCCTGATGGCAACTGGGTTGGCCCAACCATGTTCCGCAACGTCACTCGTGACATGTCCATCTACCAGGAAGAAATCTTCGGCCCTGTGCTGATCGCTCTGGAAGTGGACACGCTGGATGAAGCCATCAAGCTGATCAACGAAAACCCATACGGTAACGGCACGTCCATGTTCACCTCTTCCGGTGCAGCAGCGCGTAAGTACCAGCACGAAATCAAGGTTGGCCAGGTCGGTATCAACGTACCGGTTCCAGTGCCGCTGCCAATGTTCTCCTTCACGGGTTGGAGAAAGTCGTTCTACGGCGACCAGCACGCGTACGGCAAGCAGGCGGTCAAGTTCTACACCGAGACCAAGACTGTGACGGCTCGCTGGTTCGAAGACGATATCGACACTGGTGTGAATACGACGATCAACCTGAAGTAAGGTCTGCCCTGCAGATTACTTCCCGACACCCCGCTCCGGTCGTCCTGAAAAGGCTGGCCCTGCGGGGTGTGTTCGATTGATAGAGGAACCCGCCACGATATTGACGTGCCGGATTCCATTCAGGAGACAGCGATGGATTTCGAACTCAACGAAGAACAGGTCGCATTCGCCGACATGGCCCGCGCATTTGCACAAAATGAAATGGAGCCACATGCCGCCGAATGGGATCAGGAACAGACCTTCCCGGTCGACGTTTTACGCAAAGCAGGCGAAATGGGCTTTTGTGGCCTGTATTCCCCGGAAGATGTGGGTGGTCTGGGCCTGAGCCGTCTGGATTCCAGCATTATCTTTGAACAACTGGCGATGGGTTGTACTTCAACCACGGCCTTTATCACCATTCATAACATGGCCACCTGGATGATTGCGGACTTCGCTAACGAAGACACGCGTCAACACTGGTGCCCTGATTTGACCGCCGGTCTGAAACTGGCGTCTTACTGCCTGACCGAACCGGGTGCCGGTTCCGATGCCGCCTCTCTGAAAACAACCGCCCGTCGTGATGGCGACAACTACGTTCTGAACGGTAGCAAGGTGTTTATTTCAGGTGCGGGCAGCACTGATGTTCTGGTGGTGATGGCGCGTACTGGTGACGCTGGCCCGAAAGGCATTTCGGCCTTTGCGGTGGATGCCCAGGCTGCTGGCATTGTGTACGGCAAGAAAGAAGAAAAAATGGGCTGGAACAGCCAGCCAACCCGCATGATTACCTTTGAAGATACCGTTATTCCGGCTAGCTGCCTGATGGGCAACGAAGGTGATGGCTTCAAGATTGCCATGAAGGGTCTTGATGGCGGTCGTATCAATATTGCGACCTGTTCTGTGGGTACGGCTCAGGCGGCGATCAACAAGGCTCGTGATTATCTGCATGAGCGCAAGCAGTTCGGTAAAGAACTGGCGAATTTCCAGGCATTGCAATTCAAGCTGGCTGACATGGCTACTGACCTGGTAGCGGCTCGCCAGATGGTGCGCATGGCGGCTGCCAAGCTGGATGCAAACCACCCGGACAAAACCACCTACTGCGCCATGGCCAAGCGTTTCGCAACCGATGCCGGTTTCAACGTGGCGGATGATGCGCTGCAACTCTTTGGTGGTTACGGTTATATCAAGGAATACCCGATGGAGCGTTTTGTTCGTGACAATCGTGTTCACCGGATTCTGGAAGGCACCAACGAAATCATGCGCGTACTGATTGCGCGTCGTATGTTGATGCAAGACACCGCCGACTTGCTCTAAGGCCCTCATCTTTTGAATTGCAGTCGTCCGGTGTCCACACCGGACGCCGGAGACACGACATGACTGACTACAACACTGACAAACTGATTCTGGAAATCGACGGCCACACGGCGGTGATTACCTTCAACAATGCTCCAGCCAATACCTGGACCGAAGACAGCCTGAAAGGCCTGGTGTCGATGGTCGAAGATCTCAACGCTAACCGCGATGTTTACGCGCTGGTATTGCGTTCCACCAGTGACAAGTTTTTCTCTGCCGGTGCTGACCTGAAGCTGTTTGCCGACGGCGACCGCACGGTTGCTCGTGACATGGGCCGTTACTTCGGTCTGGCGTTCGAGACACTGTCGCAGTTCCGTGGTGTGTCGATTGCGGCGATTAATGGTTTTGCCATGGGTGGCGGTCTGGAAGTCGCGCTGGCGTGTGATATCCGCGTGGCGGAAGAACAGGCTCAGATGGCCTTGCCAGAAGCGAAAGTTGGCCTGCTGCCATGCGCTGGTGGCACTCAGAATCTGACCATGCTGGTCGGTGAAGGCTGGGCCAAGCGCATGATTCTGTGCGGTGAGCGTGTGAAAGCGCCGCTGGCGAAAGAAATCGGTCTGGTTGAAGAGCTGGTTGAGCCGGGTCAGGCCTTCGAGCGTGCGATGGCCATGGCCAAGATGGTCGAACAGCAAAGCCCGACTGCTGTTGCGGCTTGTAAGCAACTGATTCAGAACAACCGTACCCGCTCCTGGAATGATGGTCTGATTCTGGAACGTGAACTGTTTGTTGACCTGTTCCACACCGAAGACCAGAAAGAAGGTGTGAATGCCTTTCTGGAAAAACGTGCACCAGAGTGGAAGAACCGCTAAGCGGGCAGGGAGACAAAGATGAGCGTTGTTCTATTTAACGAATACCCGACAGCAGACGGTCGCAAGATCGGCGAAATCCTGCTTAACAGCGAACGTTCCCTGAACGCGCTGCAGTTGGAAATGATCGACCTGATTCAACCACAACTGGATGCCTGGAAAGACGACGACAGCATTGTTGCTGTTGTGATGGACAGTGTTGGCCCAAAAGCCTTCTGTGCCGGTGGCGACATTGTGGGTCTGTATCACGAGCTGAAAGCCGGTAATACCGAGGAGCTGCCAAAAGCTTTCTTCGGTCGTGAATACCGCCTCGACTTCTCGATTCACACGTATCCAAAGCCCATCATTTGCTGGGGCAGTGGCATCGTCATGGGCGGCGGCATGGGCCTGATGAATGGCTGTAGCCATCGCGTGGTGACGGAAACCACCATGATGGCAATGCCGGAAGTCACCATTGGCCTGTACCCGGATGTGGGTGGCAGCTGGTTCCTGAATCGCATGCCGGGCCGCACCGGTTTGTTCCTGGGTTTGACGGGCAGTCGCATGAACGCGGCGGATGCCCTGTTCCTGGGTCTGGCAGATCGTTTTGTCGGCTCTGAAATGCGCAGCGCCATGATGGAACGCCTGCAAGCTGCAGATTGGCAGATTGAAGCCGATACGGCAGTGAATCAGGTTCTGCGTCAGTTAGAGCAGGAGTCTCAGGCTCTGAACTCTGCTCAACCACAAGCCGAATCTGCAGTTCGCAACCACTACGATTTTATCCAGCAAGTAACGGATCACGACACCGTGGCCGATATTGTGGCGGCTCTGGTGGCGACTGAAACCGACGATAAATGGATTCAGAAAGCTCAGAAAGCCATTGGTCACGGTAGCCCGTTGGCGATCAATCTGATTCACCGTCAATGGCATCGTGCGGTGCATCTGTCATTGGCAGAAGCCTTCCGTGCGGAACTGGAATTGTCGGTTCAGTGCTGTCGTAACGGTGAATTTGCCGAAGGTATTCGTGCCTTGCTGGTGGATAAGGACGGCGCGCCAAACTGGATGTTCTCCAGTCTGGAAGACGTTGACCAGAACACGGTTAACCGCTTCTTTGAGCCGGTTTGGGAAGAAAGCCCGCTGGCCGATTTGTAAATCACCAGCAGAGAGTATTCAGGACAACAGCCACCGGTTCCCCCTCCTCGTCCTGTCACCGGTGTGCTGTGTCTGAATTTGTCGGGTAGACGCAGGTCGTCAGCAGCCATGGATGTATGCGCCCGGCAATGATGTAAGAAAGTAATAACCAGTAAGAAATAGCCAAAAACAACAAGAAAGAATCAATTAAAGGATCAAGAATATGGCAACTATCGGTTTTATCGGTCTGGGCAACATGGGTGGCCCAATGGCAATCAATCTGGTCAAGGCCGGTCACAGTGTTACCGCATTTGACCTGTCCGAAGCCGCTATCCAGAGTGTGGTTGCTGAAGGTGGTCAGGCCGCAGCCAGTGCAGTCGAAGCCGCAACCGGCGCTGAATTTGTCATCTCCATGCTGCCTGCAGGCAAGCATGTTGAGAGCGTTTACGTCACCGGCGAACAGCCGTTGTTTGATGTGGTTGCCGATGGCGCTTTGCTGATTGATTCCTCCACCATTGATGCCGAAACCGCCAAGCGCGTCGCGGCAGCCGGTGCTGAACGTGGCATCAGCTTTATTGATGCGCCTGTTTCTGGCGGTGTTGGTGGTGCGGTTGCCGGTACGTTGGCCTTTATGGTCGGTGCAACGGACGAGCAGTTTGCCAAAGCCAAGCCGATTCTGGAGTGCATGGGTAAGAATATTTTCCATGCGGGTATCAGCGGTTCAGGCCAGGTGGCCAAGTGCTGTAACAACATGCTGTTGGCTATTTTGATGACAGGCACGGCTGAAGCGCTGAACATGGGCGTCAAAAATGGTATGGACCCAGCTGTCTTGTCCGAGATCATGAAGCAAAGCTCCGGTAACAACTGGGCCTTGCAGGTATACAACCCGTTCCCGGATGTGATGGAAGGTGTACCGTCCTCCAACGACTATCAGGGCGGCTTCCAGGTTGACCTGATGTACAAGGATTTGGGTCTGGCTGGTGATGTCAGCCATCAGAGTGCTTCCCCAACCCCAATGGGTTCTCAGGCTCGTGCCCTGTTCGCATTGCACAAAGCCAACGGCAACGGCGGTCTGGATTTCTCCAGCGTGCTGCGCCTGTATCAAGATTCCTGATTTCCGGTTCACCCTGGTTACAGCCTGCCGAGTCCTTTGTGGCGACGCAGGCTGCTTTTTCACACACCGGGGTTTGTTATGCCATGAATAAAAACAACAAGGGGAAGTTAATCCGTTATGTCTTATCAAGAAGAATATCAGGCTGCGCTGGATAACACGGAAGCCTATTGGGCCGATCAGGCGGATCGTATCGCCTGGTTCAAAAAGCCGGAAACCATTCTGAGCAAAACCGATTTTGGCACCTACAACTGGTACGCCGATGGTGAGCTGAACAGTTGTTACCTGGCGGTGGATTACCATGTTGAAAATGGCCGTGGTGAACAGGTTGCCTTGTACTACGATTCCCCGGCCTCTGACCGCAAAGAAGCCGTTACTTACAGCCAGTTACAGGAACGGGTTGCTCGTTTCGCCGGTGCTCTGAGAGCCAAAGGCGTCGAGAAAGGCGACACCGTTCTGATCTACATGCCGATGATCCCGGAAGCCGCTGTTGCGATGCTGGCTTGTGCGCGTCTGGGTGCGATTCACTCAGTGGTTTTCGGTGGTTTTGCTCCGGCAGAAATGGCCATTCGCATCAACGATGCTTGCCCGAAAATGATCCTGACCGCGTCTTGCGGCATCGAATTTGAAAAGAAAATTGCTTACAAGCCGCTGGTAGACCAAGCCATTGATCTGGCCGAGCACAAGCCTTCCCACACTGTTGTGTGTCAGCGTGATGTGTTGCCCGCCGAGCTGAATCAGGAACGTGATCTCGACTGGAGCGCGTTCCAGGAAGGCGTGGAGCCTGCAGAGTGTGTTGCTGTAAAAGGGTCTGATCCGCTGTACATCCTGTATACCTCCGGCACCACGGGCCAGCCAAAAGGCATCGTGCGTGACAACGGCGGTCATGCCGTTGCACTGAGCTACGCCCTGAACAATGTTTATGGCATGAAAGCCGGTGATGTCTGGTGGGGTGCTTCCGATATTGGTTGGGTTGTGGGCCATTCCTTCATCGTATACGGCCCGTTGATGGGCGGTTGTAGCGCCATCTTCTTTGAAGGCAAGCCAATCCGTAACCCGGATGCGGGCACCTTCTGGCGTGTGATTGAAGAATATGGTGTGAACTCCATGTTCTGTGCGCCAACCGCATTCCGTGCAATCCGTAAGGAAGACCCGGAAGGCGATTTGTCGAAAAACTACGACCTCAGCAGCCTGAACTGGGTGTTTGTGGCGGGTGAAAAACTGGATTCTTCCACATACTCCTGGTTGTCCGGGCTGCTGAACGTTCCAGTTGTGGATCACTGGTGGCAGACCGAAACCGGCTGGCCAATGACCGCGCCGATGATGGGCTGGGACAATCCGTCTGCAGCGCGTCTGGGTTCCACCAATAAGCCGATTCCGGGTTACGACATCCGCGTACTGGATGACGAAGGCCACGAAGTGGAAGACGGCAAGCCAGGCAATATCTGCGTCAAGCTGCCAATGCCACCGGGCGTTGCGTGGAGCATCTGGAATAATAATGAGCGTTACGTCAGCTCGTATCTGGACGCGTTCCCAGGCTACTACCACACTGGTGACGGCGGTCTGAAAGACAACGAAGGCTACATCTACATCACCGGTCGTACCGATGACGTGATCAATGTCTCCGGTCATCGTCTGTCTACGGGCGAAATGGAAGAAGTTGTATCCGCTCACCCGGCGGTTGCAGAATGTGCCGTGATTGGCGTCAACGATCAGTTGAAAGGCCAGTTGCCACTGGGTCTGATCGTATTGAAAGCCGGTGTTCAGCTTGACGAAGCGGAACTGGAAGCCGAGCTGGTCAAAATGGTACGAGATCAGGTTGGCGCTTTGGCGTGCTTCCGTACCGCGTTGGTGGTTGAACGTTTGCCGAAGACGCGTTCGGGTAAAATCTTGCGAGCGGTTCTGCGCAAAATTGCTGCCCGTGAAGAGTACAAGATGCCGTCCACCATTGATGACGAGACCATTTTGCCTGAGATCACGCCTCTGATTGAAGCACGCAGCGCGGATAGCTGAAATCGCTGAGGTTCTTTACTCACAAACCGGCCCTGCTCTGGCGGGGCCATGAAATTCTCACGGAGAAACACTATGCAAATCAAAGACAGCGTGTTTGTTGTTACTGGCGGTGGTCGGGGCCTGGGTCTGGCAATGGCGAGCAACCTGGCCAAAGAAGGTGCCAAGCTGGCATTGATCGACTTGAGTCAGGAAGCACTGGATCAAGCGGCTGCCCAATGTCAGGAAGCGGGTGGCGAAGCACGCGGTTACGTTTGCAACATCACTGACGAAGCGGCGGTCGAAGCGACCTTTGCACAGATCAAGGCCGATTTTGGTGCCGTCAACGGTCTGATCAACAACGCTGGCCTGATGCGCGATGGCATGCTGATCAAAGTGAAGAACGGCGAGCTGGTTGGCAAGATGGGTCTGGATCAGTTCCAGTCTGTGGTCAACGTCAATATGACCGGCACCTTCCTGTGTGGCCGTGAAGCGGCGTCCATCATGGCGCTGCAAGGCACTGGTGGTGTGATTGTGAACATCTCTTCTGTTTCCCGTGCCGGTAATATGGGCCAGACCAACTACTCAGCCACCAAAGCTGCAGTAGCAACCATGGTCACGAGCTGGGCTGGTGAACTGGCACGTCACAAAATCCGCGTTGGCGGTATTGCTCCGGGCGTGATTGCGACTGAAATGACGGCACAAATGAAGCCGGAAGCCGTTGATCGTATGGTTTCTGCCGTGCCACTGCGTCGTTTGGGCGAAGTGGACGAAATGGCTCACACTCTGAAATACATTGTTGAAAACGATTTCTTCACAGGCCGCATCGTCGAAATGGACGGCGGTCTGCGAATCTAGGTTCAGTCATACCCCAAACCCCACTTGGTGATATGCTGATGAAGCCCACTACCGCAAGGTAGTGGGCTTTTTTGTGTCTGTAATCTACCCCTACAGACACAGCAGCCGAACGGCATTCGCCACCGTGTTTCGTATACCACTCAAACTATGGGACTGACGTTTGAACCTGACGATCCGTGAGTTGAAAGAAGGTTTGTTCTGACATACCTGCCTGTGCCAGTTCATGGCTGAGCATTTGGGTACGAAAGGCTTGATCCGGGTTCAGGCGGGAATAAGCCAGCGGGCGTTGCAGATAATCCGTGAGTTGATCGAGATAACGGCTGCGCTCGGTCATGGTGCGTTCGTAGTCGTCGATCAGTTGCACCGGGTTGACGGCGTTGTTGATGTGCTCCGCAGGCGGCACCGCCGGATACACCAGTTCGGGAGGCTGGGGCCGACTGGTTTCCGGTTCAAACCCCAGAATAATATCGGTCAGCGTGTCGCTGTAATGACCATCGTGCAGCGCCAGAAGTTGCTCAGCCAGTTGTTGGCGTTGTATCAAATCTTCGGCCCAGACCAGCGCCTTGACCCGTTGGCGCACTTCCAGCGTCATGTATTGCTTGACCAGTAATTGTTGGTGCTCCAGCGTTTCGGTGCTGCCCTGATGCGCCTGATAGGCCAGTGCCTGCAGCAGGTTGTGTTGCTCAAGCCCGAGGCTCTGGTCGTCGCGTAAGGCGTGCAGACGCAAGCCGCGCTGGTGTACCTGTTGAATCTGTTGCTGATGCAAGGCTGTGAGTTGCGTGTGGTAATGCTGGTTCCAGCTTCCCATACGCTGCTGAAATGCCTGCAACTGGCTGATGCTGATCTGATTGGCGGCGTATTGATCCGCCGGGGCGCTGATGTCCTTATCGGCGGGGTGGTAGTTCAGTTCCCGGCTCGGGCCTTGTGAGCAGCCGCCCAGAGCGGCTACCAGCAGTATCAGGGTAAAGCCTGTGACATGACGGGAACGGAAAGCGGGTATTGACATGGTGTCGTCCTTTGCAAGCACCGGGCGAATGCCCTGAAGGCAATTAAACGCACTCGCACCGGGATTTCAAGCAGCATATTTCAGGATGAGCAGCTCAACATCACAAAGCCCTGATCCTGCGGTGCGCGCTGCCAGCGTTCCAGACCTTCAACAGGTGTGAATGGGTTTTGCAGCACCGCCAGCCACTGATTCAGAGGCTGGTAATCCCCCTGTTCGGCGGCTCGAATAATCTCTTGGGCCAGATGCGTACGCAGGATATACACCGGGTTGGTGGCCAGCATGGCCTGACGGCGTTCGGAAGCTGGGCGGGTTTCCTGCTGCAAGCGCTGACGGTAGAGCACCAGCCAGTCTTGCAGTTCGGTTTGCCACAGCAACAGTTCTGTTTCATCCAACTCATTGGATGCGTGTGGGCTGTCTGGCTGAGCCAGACTGAGCGCCCGGTACAGCGGCGTAAAATCCATTTGATGCTGTGCCAGCAATGCCCGCCATTGTTTGATCAGCTCCTCGTCCTGTGGCTGCACTGTTGCCAGTCCCAGACGATTGCGCATGCGGGCCAGCCAGGCTGCTTTGAAGTGTTCTTCGAAGGTTGCCAGCGCCGCTTTCAGATCCTCTATCGGAATCAGAGGCGTCAGTGCCTGAGCCAGTGCGCTGAGGTTCCAGTGCATGATGTCGGGTTGTTGATCAAAGGCGTAACGGCCACTGTCATCGGTGTGGTTGTACACCGCGTTCTCTTTCCAGCGGTCGATAAAGGCGAAAGGGCCGTGGTCAAAGGCTTCACCAATCAGCGACATGTTGTCGGTGTTCATCACACCGTGCAGGAAACCGTAGGCTTGCCAGCCAGCGACCAGAGCCGCGCTGCGCTGGACGACTTGCTCGAACATGGCCAGATACGGCTGTTCGGCTTCCTGACAGTCGGGGAAAAAGCGTTTCAGGCTGTAGTCGGCCAGTTGCTTGAGGGCATCGTGCTGGCGGGTGTAGTAGAAGTGTTCGAAGTGACCGAAACGAACATGGCAGGGAGTAATGCGCAAGATGGTTGCAGCGTGCTCAACCATTTCGCGGCGGACTTTCTGGCTGGTGACGCACACCGCCAGGGCGCGGGTTGAGGGAATGTTCAAAGCGCTCAGGGCTTCGCCCACCAGATATTCCCGAATACTGGAGCGCAGCACCGCACGGCCATCACCGCTGCGGGAGTAGCGGGTCTGGCCTGCGCCTTTCAGGTGCCAGTCCCAGAGCTGGCCATCGACGTTTTGCTCGCCGAGCAGTAAGCCCCGGCCATCGCCCAGTTGCGGGTTGTATCCCCCAAACTGGTGTCCGGCGTATTTCATTGCCAGCGGATGCGCTCCCTGAGGCTGGCTGTGGCCGCCCATCCAACTGGCCAGATGATCGGGATCGAGCTTGCACGGATGCAATTGCAGCAGGTCAGCTACCCGGCGATTGATGCTGATGACCTGAGGGTCGGGCAAGGGCATCGGCCCGGTCTGGTGATAGAACGACTCCGGCAAGGTGGCGTAGTCGTTTTGCAGCGTCAGTTCATCCAGCGTCAATCGTTGCTTCATGGTTATTGTCCTGCAACGCGGGTGCGTGGTGGCGGTGCAAACAGTGGCTGTTTGTCACGTGCAACTTCGGACAGTGTCTGGAAGCCTTCCACGTCACCGCCCTGGGTGTACAGCAACCAGGGTGTGGTCGAAGGTGTGGTGAGAGAAGGCTTGCTGGCTGTGTCGCTGTTCAGAGGCTTGATAATCAGATCCTGATACATGCTTTGAACCTGCTCCAGTGTCAGCGTTTTGACCAGCTCTGCAATGGCGCTGTTGGTGTCGAAATTTTCACGGCCAGTGTCGATTTCACGCCAGTAGCGGGCTGCTTTCTCGCCCATGTTTTTCGGTGGCTCGATCAGCTTGCTGACCAGGCCATCCTTGAACGACTGGAATTCTTCCGCCGACATGGCTGCGAGTTTGGCCTCGAACTGCTTCCAGAAGGTCACACTGTGATCCATCAATTGCTGCGGTTGAGTGCCCGGCGACTGAACGATAAAGACCAGTCCGGGCACGGTGCGCTGTGGGTAAACCGCGGCAAACACGATGTAGCCCAACTGCTGTTCGGTACGCATGTATTGATAGTAGGGCGCGCTCAGAATCTGCCCCAGCAAGGCCATGCTGGCACGGGTCTGGTCGCTGGTATCTGGCCCCTGCATGTACAGCGTCAGGTTGGTGTCCTGATGATCCAGTGCCATTTCGTGCTGGAACTGACCGGCGGGGACGTGCCGAATTCGGGTTTCAACCCACTGTGATGCGGCGGGTGGGTACTGGCTTTTCAGGGCCTGGGACAATGTCTGGCTTTGCTTGTGGCTGAGGTTGCCGTGTACGTACAGACGGGTGGCAGAGGTGGTCTGCAGTGATTGGCCAAGAGCCAGAGTGTCTTTCAGGGTCACGCCTTGCAGTGCCTTCAGCAACTCAGGCTCGCTGAAGCTGGGTTGATACAACCATTGCTTCAGTTCGGCAATGCTGCGCTCATAGGGTTTGGATTTGAGCTGGTTTTCCAGACGCCGCTGCAGAGAAGCCTTGTAACGCTCGAACTGGGCTTCGGATACAAGCGGTGCCTTCATGGCTGCCAGCAAGCGTTCGAGCAGTTCGGGCAGTTTGTCCTGATAGCCGGAGACACTGAGCTGCAGACCTTGTGGTGTAACGTTGAGGTTGTAGCCCAGGCCCGCGAGATAGGCCGGATAGGTAAAGGTGTTGAGGTTCTCATTCACGGCTCGAACGTACAGTTGAGCGGCCATTTGTCGGGCGGCTGAGCTGGCCAGATCTTGCTGGAACAGTTGCGCAACAATACGAGCCTTGGGACGCTGGAATTCATGCTCCGGGTAATACCAGAGTTCAAAGCCTGGCTCGGACTGCAGCAGTGCCGGTGTCGCTTGTTCGGCTTCGGCATGCACATCGAAATCGGTGGGAATAAAGGGGTTGGCTTCTGGCAGGTGCAATGTGGCCAGATCCGCTTTGAAGGTGTCTTTCGGCTGGTAGTTGGACGGACGCACGCGCATGGGAGTGCTGTACCAGGTTTCTTCCATATCCGTGGTGACGCCGGGAGCGATCAGTGTGCGCAACATGTTGCTGCCTGACAGCGCATCAATATAGGGCTTCAGTTGTTCCGGGCTGATGGGCTGCCAGACGTAGTCGCCGTAAATGGCTTCGTTGGCCGGGTAATGCAGCAGGTTGGTGCTCAGGCTGACAACGTAGTCGGAAATGCGTCCATGCTCCTGAAAACGGAACGCCATCTCGCTGAGTTGCTGCTGTTCGGTCAGCAGGTAGTCTGGCAGCGGCTGGGTTTTCATCAACTCAATGTAGTGCAGGATGCTCTGGGTGATGTCATCAACGTGCAGCAAGCCTGCGCGCGTCAGGTTGACCTGTACAACCAGAGAGGATTCAAACGGCGTATTCAGTGACTGTCCGGCACTGAGTGCTTCGGCCCAGCCTTTCTCTTTCAGCAAGGCCAGAATGCTGCCTTCACCCTCGTGTCCCAGCAGATTGCCCAGCAGTTGCAGCGGCTTGTACTGATATCGTGAGCGGGTCTCTGGCAAGGCAAAGGTTAACTGCAGGCGACGGATTTCCTTTTCCGGGACGATGTTGACGTCCAGTGGCATTTGTTCGCGGATGAACAGCGATGGACGAGGCTCAGGGTCTTTCAAATCGCGCTTGGGAACGGCGTTGAAGTGACTGTTGGCCCACAGTTCCAGTTGCGATAGCGGGTAGTTACCGGCCAGCACCAGCGTCATGCGATCGGCGCTGTAGTGGTTTTCGTAGAAGCGGATCAATTCATCGCGAATCTTGCTGTCAGGCCGGTCAGACAAGGTGTCCAGATTGCCGGTGGCAAACTTGGCGAACGGATGATCCGGGTTCATGGCTTGCTTTTCAGCGTTATAAATACGGCGGGAGTCGTCTTTGATCTTGGCGGTGTACTCGGCATGTACCGCATTCTTCTCACGATCGACGTACGCTTCATCAAAGGTCGGAGAAATAAAGAAAGGCGCGAAACGATCCAGCGCACCGCTCATGGCGTTGTTATCAATGGAAAAGAAATACGTGGTTTGCTGGTGTGCGGTGAAAGCGTTGTGGCTGCCACCATGGCGACTGATATACGCCTGATATTCGCCCGATTCCGGGTAGGGTTCCGTGCCCAGAAACAGCATGTGCTCCAGGAAATGGGCCAGGCCTTCCCGGTCTTTGGGGTCATCACCGCTGCCCACTGCGACGCTGACTGCGGCGGTGGCTTTGTCGGTGTCTGGAGTCGAAACCAGCAAGGCTTGCATGCCATTTTCAAGTGTCAGGTGACGGTATTCGAACGGGTCAACCGGGCTGGTGATCACACCTGCGGTTGCCTCCGCTGAAGCGTTGGGCCGGGTGTTGGCCGGGAGCTGGGCCGTGGAGCCAGAGGCCGCTTTGGCTTCCGTGTCTGTCGCTACAGGATGGGATGTACTGGCGGCTGTGTCAGCAGGCCCGTCATCGGTATCAATTGTTGCAGGTTTGATCATGGAATAGATGATGGCGGCTGCCACAATCATCAGGAATGTCCAATAACGGGGCGATAGCATGCCAGCTCCTTGTAGTTAGTGTGCGGTTCCGTTGTGGTCGATAATCTGATGGGCGTCGTCCAGAGTATGGCGAGCCGGATCAAGGTGTTTAATCGCAGTCAGACGCGCCTGACTGTCTTCCAGTTCCGCCAGAACCAGTGCAAATTGTTGCTGGAAGGCTTCATCAATCGCACCGTACAGAGCACTGGCGGCATCTTCATTGGAAGCGGAGCCACCGGCTCGCAGGGTTTTCAGGCAGGCCAGGGCAATCTGGTGGTAGGCTTGGTCTTTGTTCAAGTGTGTGTCCTCAGACAGTAGGTAATCCGGCAATCAGCCCTCAATCATACATGACTGCTTCCGTCTCGGCAGGCAGGATTCCCGGCGCATTTTATTGGGCAAACCAACTCAATTGGGGCGCTGTCAGAGGGGCTGAAAGGGCATCGCCGCTGAGCCAGTCGACACCACACTGGTGAGCGGCCGCCAGTGCATCGGTGCTGTCGGCGTGGCAAGCCCAGATCAACATCCCGGATTGCTGCAACTTTTGCAGTTTCTGGCAGCCCTGGCGAATGTCATTCTTGAGGTAGCTGAACAGGCTGGGTGGCAGGCAAACGCCATCGGGCCGATCTTGTGGGCGCTTGAGGGTTTGTAAGCCGGTCAGGTAACTGATGTCGGGGCTGGATGTGTGCGGCATGCGGATGATGACGCGGACATTCATGTGCCGATAAGCGGGCACATCGCTGGCGTGTTGGCTGTCAATCATCAACCAGAGGTGTTGCTGGAAGGTGTTGGCTGGCAGTTGCGTTAAAAAAAACTGCACGTCTGCGGGTGTCAGGTGGCTGGCATTCATGACCACCTGCATGGGGCCGTCAAACGATGTTTTCCATTGCGACAACATGCGTTGATACCACTGCAGACAGGTGCTGGTACTTTGCAATTGTTCGTTCGGGATAATCAGTGCGGCCAGAGTGTTGCTGTTCTGAAAGATGGGCAGAGCCAGACAGTCGGCCTGCGAGTGAGCGCGCGGCTGCGGTGTTGTGAGTGAGTCGGGTTCGAGTGCTGCGGGGGCCTTCAGTGTTTGTGCATGACCGATGGATTCGTGTTCATCGGCCAGTGCCTGAGCCAGGTTGGTGCGATCATCGGTGACGTACACAAGCTGTGTTTTTGGGGTGATTTGACGAGCCTGGTTGTACAGTGCAATCGGGGTCTGAAAAGCGGTGTTGATGGACGACTCGACATTTTCCCAGGGAACGTGCTGCTGGTGGCCTGGCTCGTACAAAATAAAAGTGTGCGGCTCCATGGACTGGATGGCGATATCAGCCTGAACAGCCTGACGCAGCCGCGTGACGCAAGACTGATTGCTGGATGGGTCACTGACCTGTTCCGCCGGAAAACGCACCACCAGGATGGCCTGTTGGTTGTAACCATTGGCCAACAGCATGTCGGCAAACTGAAGAGCCGATTGCGGTTGTTCGTGAGGTGTCAGTGGCGTCATTTCTTTCAGGTTGGCCGAGGCTTCTGTAACCGCAGGCAGACAACAGCAGATTCGGTGTTCTTCGTTGATGGCGGTAATGGCCATGCGGGTCAGCAAGACACTGCCATGCTGGCCAATCAGGGTAAAGTCGCCCAGCCAGGTCTGGTTGGCTTCGATCAGGCGGGTAATTTCCGGTTCGACTGACAAGGGCGAAGCCGATAATTTTGGGGCAAACAGGTTGCGCCCAAACAGGTGGCTCTCATCCATACCAATCAGTTGGCAAAAGCGTTGATTGGCCAGTCGAATGATCCAGTTTTTGTCGGCCACCAGAGCGGGCAATTCATTCTTGACGGTGCCTTTGAGGCGGTGAACGGTGTTCAGCAACAGGGATTGGCGGCTGCCTTCCCGAATATAGCGGGCAAGAATCTGATTATTCCAGGGCTTGGCGACAAAGCGGTGAATATCCGCATTCTGAACACTGCGCTCCAGTTGCCGGGCGTCTACATGGCCAGAGAGCAAAATGCGATAGGTAGACGGTGAGAGCAGGCTGATCTGGCGGCAAACATCGGTGCCGAGGCCATCGGGCAAAATATGATCACAGACAACCACTTGCCAGGAGGCGGTTGGAAGCGCTTGTAGTGCACTTTGAGCATCGGCAAAACCGTGTGCTTCCATGCCCGCTTGCAGTACCGTATGAACCAGTATGCGCAGGGTGGCGGGTTCATCATCAATCAGCATGACTCTGGCTGTCATCGTCTTCTCCTCTGCCGCATACAGGTCATTCGCCGGAGCTTGCCAGGCGTGCGCCTTGAGCATACCGGAAAACCTCTATCTCGGAGTCGTGCTGGTGGACAGTGGTTGACTGCCAGACTGGATGTGACTTTTCTGGTCAGCATCACAGCGTTTCTGATAACTGCTTCTATACTTGAAGGCAGACGCTTCTTGTGTTCTTTATGGCTTTTATATGAGCCAATTGATCCGGGAAGTGCCTTTCTTGTGATCAATATGAGGCGGGCGTTGTGTCAGATAAACATGCCTTGACGACAGGCGAAGTGGCGCGCTATTGCGGTGTTAACTTTCGCACGGTGATCCGCTGGATTGAGCGTGGTCATCTGGATGCTTACAAATTGCCAGGGCGTGGCGATAACCGAATTCCAAGATCAACCTTTCTGCATTTTCTGGAACAGAATCAGATGCCGGTGCCGGACGAACTGCAACCGCTTTCATCAGAATTGTTGCTGTTTCTTGAATCCGGGCCGAGCCAGATGGAGGTAGCAGCCAGTTGTCGTTATGCCGGTTGGGACCCCCGAGTGGTGACGGATGAGCTGCAGTTGGGGTTCCATCTGGGAGAACATGCGCCTGCGGGCCTGATTGTAGAGGCGGGTGTGATTCAATCGCGGATCGACAAACTGCTGTTGTTGGGTGGTAAAGACATTTCTGTACTACGAATCGCCTTGTGTCACACCACCAAGGTGGAAAAAATGTGCGCTGGTTGGCATATTGTTAACTGGCCATCAGAGCAGCAAGCCTTGTTGGCGCTGTTATCCCGTACCCGCTCTGATAATGTGGCCGGGTATGGAGAAACCTAGCAGACCAGGCGGTCATGATTGCCTTGTTATTGGATCATGATTCCTTGATCGTTGAATGCCCGTAAGGAGATTTTCTGAGTGGAATGGTTGCTGCTTGGATGCGCTGTTTTTCTATTGTTGGTCAGTGCCTGGTTGGGCTGGCAATGGTTTAAAACACGTCAGGAACTGGCTACTTGCCAGAATGAAAGGGATGAATTGCATGCTGTATGGCAGGCGTTTCCTGAATTATTGGTGCTGTTGGATCAGCAAGGCCGGATTTGTCGTTTCAGTCGGACGGATTTTCGACCGGTTGCAGCGAGTCAGGGGGAATTACCGCCCTTGAAGTTAACCGCTCTGCTGCAAGATTATATTCCCGATGAAACACTGGCTGATTATCGGGCAGCGTTTCAGGCGGTGGTGTCTGAGCGAGTTCCTGCGTCGGTTGGTTTGACTTTATCAGCCCCGGTTTGTCGCCTGCAGTTACAAATGGAACCGCTTACGAATCAACCAGATAGCCTGATTCTGGCTGTGGTTGAAGACGTGACCGAAGCCCATCGGAGTGAGCAGCAACTGCGCAATGACCGTCTGAAGGCCGAACGAGCCAGTGTGGCCAAGAGCCGTTTTCTGGCCAATATGAGCCATGAGATTCGCACTCCGATGACTGGGCTGCTGGGCATGGTGTCGTTGATGGAGCAAACCGAACTCAGTGAAGAGCAATCCAATTTTCTGCGGGTGATTCAGAGTTCGTCTGAACACCTGCTGTCGATCGTGAACGACATTCTGGATATTTCCAAAATTGAAGCGGGCAAGCTGACTCTGGAAGAGGAAGCCTTTGATCTGTCGCGTATGATCGAAACCCTGCTGGATATGGTCGGCAGCAAGGCGCAGGAAAAGAAACTGGTGATGCAGTCGTTCATTGATGACGATGCCCCGCATTTGATGGTGGGCGATTCCATCCGCTTACGCCAGATTCTGATGAACTTCCTGACCAATGCCATCAAGTTTACTGATCATGGACATGTGCTGTTACGAGTTGTGGTCGTGCGTCACCTGCAAAGTGCGGTGCACTTGCGCTTCTCGGTCGAAGATTCCGGGATTGGTATTCGGGCTGATCGGGCGATGACGCTGTTTGATGAATACGTGCTGGGCCATGACCAGCTTTCCACTGCAGCGGGCGGCACCGGTCTGGGGCTGAGCATTTGCAAGCGCCTGGCAGAGCTGATGGGCGGTCAGGTGGGTGTGGTCAGCACGCCAGGCATCGGCTCCAATTTCTGGTTTGATATCACCCTCTCGGTGGCGACTTGTAACGCTCCTGAGCCCGTTGAAGAGCAGGCTGCACGCGGCCATACCTTGTGGATTTGTGATGATTTGCAGGTGAACCGAACTCTGCTGATATCCATTGCGCGCAAGCTGGGCATGACCACTCGGGAATTTACGTCAGGCGACGATATGTTGCCGCATTTAATGCGTGAAAGCCCATCCATGATCGTTATTTCACACTCTGTCTGGGGCAAGGCGACGGATGAATTCCGGTTGTATGTCAAAAATCACCCGACTCGTGTCGCCATGTCGTCCCCGGATGTGCTGACCCACGATGGTGAAGAGCTGCTTGCACAGGGCATTCATGCCTATTGGGATTGGCCAATCAGTCAGCACACGCTGAGCGATTTGTTGGTGCGCCTGTTGCAACAGCCACCGACGTCCGATCATCTGGTGACGCGCTACAGCCGTGCGCCTGCTTCACCGCGCAGTTCCATGACGGCCAATCAGCCGGTGCCCGAGCTGGCGGGAGCGCGCGTGTTGCTGGTGGAAGACAACCCGGTTAATCAGCGTGTGACCGGGCAAATGCTGTCACGCCTTGGGTGTGTGGTTTCCACAGCCAATAACGGTCAGGAGTCGGTGACTCAGGTTCAGGAGCAGGATTTTGATCTGGTGCTGATGGATTGTCATATGCCAGTGATGGACGGTTTGGCAGCGAGTCGGGCCATTCGGGCCTGGGAACAGAAAACCGGGGCCAGGCCGTTGTCCATTGTTGCCTTGTCGGCGGATGTGATGTCGGATCGCAAAACAGAATGTGAGGAGGCCGGGATGGATGGGTATTTATCCAAACCTATTCGCTTGCACGAACTGAAGAGGGAGTTGCCCGAGTTCGTGCATTTGCGGGATGTGCCGTCAGATTCTGACAAACCCTAGAGCACTGCACCGTAAGGAATATAGCGGTTGTTGGTCAGCGCCTTGATGGCTCGCATTTGCGGTTTATCAGGAAGCTGCCCTTGCTTTTTAAGTGCCTGAAAAATAATGATCGCCGGGTTATTGCTACCGCAGTGCCAGTTAGCCAGTTGCTCTTCGGCGGCGGTAAAAAAGATCGCCAGCGCCAGCCATTGCTCTTGCGGCAAGGGTTCCAGCCATGTTAGCCACTGTTCTTCGTTTTGATCCAGCCAGCCTTCAATGGCTTTCAGATCCTCTTCGGCAGCTTTCAGCGGGTTACCTGCCAGCAGGTTTTCGGCTTCATTCGCCAATCTCATCAACAGAGCCTGATCAGGGGTTGCGCCGGATGGCGCTGCAGCTTGCCACAATTGTGTCATGAATGGCCTCGGGTGCCAGAAGTGGGTTGTTGGTCTGCCGGTATGAAAATCGGCATTACGATGTGCTTGCGTTATACCAGTTTGTCAGATGCCTTAACAGATGCGGTCAGTTAAGGCATTATCCTCGCGCCTGTCGTCGTTGAGTTGCGTGCATTCATGTCTGATCCTTATTCCGATATTCGTCCTTATCAGGACAGTGAAGTTCCTGTTGTCCTTAATCGTGTGGCCAGTTCTGATGCGCTGGCCGGTGCGTTGTTAAAATACCGTTTCCCGGCGTTGCCTGGGTGGGCGGCCAAATGGCTGACACCGCTGTTGCGCTGGCGTCTGAAACAGCAGTTGTCGGATATTACGACAGTGGCTGAATTTCAGGCCTGGATGGCCACCTGGGTAACGCGTCTGCTGGATAAAACCACGACTCAAGTCGTTGTTCGTGGTCTGGAGCACATGTCGCCGGATGACGGCAATTTGTGGATTTCGAATCACCGGGACATTGCCATGGACCCGGCTCTGATGAATTACTCCCTGCACCGTGCCGGGTGGCCGACCAGCCGCATAGCCATTGGCGATAATCTGTTGGGACACCCGGATGTGGCCGATGTGATGCGTTTGAACAAGAGCTTTCTGGTCAAGCGTGATATTCAGAAGAAGCGCGAGAAGCTGGCGGCGTTGATGCAGTTGTCTAATTACATTCGCCATTCTCTGGATGATCAGGCGTCGGTCTGGATTGCCCAGCGGGAAGGACGGGCCAAAGACGGTATTGATGCGACCGATACAGCGGTTCTGAAAATGCTGACCTTGCACGGCCGCGCCCTGAAAGAGTCCTTTTCTGAGAGCATGACCGGGTTGCGGCCTGTGCCGGTCTCGATCCAGTATGAGTGGGACCCGTGTGACATCCTGAAAGCTCGAGAGCTGGTTGCCAAGGTTCGGGATGGTCACTATGAAAAAGAAGAAGGGGAAGATACCCGCAGCTTGTTGACCGGTGTATCGGGTTTCAAGGGCACGGTGTATGTGGACTTTGGTACGCCGTTAACGCCTGAGGAAATGGCCTCCCCGGAGGATATGGCCGCTGCGATTGATCGCCAGATTCGTGATATGGCGGAAATCATGCCGATTCACCGGGCGGCTCTGGGACTGCTGCAACGTCGTTTTGAACGTTATACCCAACTGGATGCGGGTTCAGTCGATACTGATTTGCAGCAGCAATTGTTGCAGCGTGTTCAGGACGAAGACGAAGCCGTGCAAGCACAAGTGTTGACCGGCTACGCCATGCCAATGATTCTTCAACAAGGAGAGAGTTGAATGAAAGGCAGAGACAAGGGGCAAGCGATGTCTGCCATGGGACGTTATGTTCTGTTGGCTTTGGGCGTTGTGTTTTTGAGTGGCTGCCTGGATCTTGGCCCAAGCTGGTCAGACAAGGATGAAACCCGCCAGGTTGACTATTACAAAGAGCAGTGTGATCAGAACAGCTCCGACCTGTGTTTCCGCATTCGCAAGAGCAGCAGTGATGCCTGGGGTGTGGTTGAGGAGTCGTTTAGTGGTTTTGGTGATTACGTCTGGGGCCAGCGGCACACGGTTGATGTCACCGTTGCTTTCCACGATAACGGCTCGGTACGTGATTATCAGGTGACAAACCTGAACAGCTCGACGGACATTACCGACAGCGAAAAGACCTTTGCCATCAATCTCTATACCGATACCGGAATTCTGGTAAAAAACAACGATACCAACTGGCAGTTGGGTGGCGAAATAGCCTTTGACTGCCGCACCGCTTGTGATGCGTTATCGACGGCTGTCTCCAACCAATACGCGACTCGGCTGGAATTCAATGTCACTGACAGTGGGATTGAGCTGAATCAACTGATTTGTGCCAGTGCTGAAAGCGATTTCAGCAGTGATTGCGAAGGGGAAAGTAAAACGTCCTGGCGAGTAGGCTGGTTCCAGAGTGATTGCGGTCTGGCGGATTCCGCCTTGTGTCTGGTCTACAAAGTTAATAATTCAGATGATTATGAGTTGCTGCAACTGGAAGAGGGCATCAGCGGCTTTACACCAGAATGGGGCAACCGCTACGACATGGACGTAACGGTCACGGTTTCTAACGGTGGCAATGTGACGGCGGTCAGATTGGATGAAGGTGACAGTAACCCGGATGCGCGTCAGGGCTCCAGCTATCCGTTCAAAATGATTGTTCGTGGCAGTGCGTTGGAACAGAGTGACGGTGGGCTGGTGGACTTGTACGACACCACGCTGATGCTGAATTGCAGTGGCTTCTGTTCCACGCTTGATGGTTACATCGATAATGATGACTGGTTACTGCTGGAAACCTACGTGGATGGCGATCAACTGCGCCTGAACAGCATTGAATGCAACGATGATTCTCTTGCGGACTTTCGCCAGTGTGTTGACGATGAGAAGGATGTGACATGGGAAATTTGATGGAGCCTGATCATGGCTGAGTTGGCCGATTCCGTACATATCAAGCGGGCGGCTTCGGCTTCTTTGGTGGTTGCTACCACCTTGCTGGTGGCCAAGTTGGGTGCCTGGTCGCTGAGTGATTCGACCAGTGTGCTGTCCTCGCTGCTGGATTCACTGATGGACATCGCCGCCTCTCTGATTAATTTTTTTGCCGTGCGTTACGCCCTGATGCCCGCAGATGAAGATCATCCGTTTGGTCATACCAAGGCAGAAGGGTTGGCGGCCCTGATTCAATCTGCATTTATTATGGGTTCGGCAATTGCTCTGCTGGTACACGTGGTTGATCGGCTTGTCGATCCTCAGCCTTTGACGGGGCTGGGCGAAAGCGTGGGGGTGATGCTGTTTTCGGCGGCATTGACGGCGCTGCTGGTGGTGTATCAACGCTGGGTGGCTCGCAAGACTGGCTCGCTAGCGATCAAGGCTGATTCTGCTCATTATTATGGCGATATTCTGACCAGCCTGGCGGTGGTTGTGGCTTTGTTGGCCGCCTGGTGGGAGCACTACTGGTTGGACCCGGTGGTGGCTCTGATCATTGGTGCAGTGCTGGTTCACAGTGTGTATGAAATTGTGTCGGAAGCCCTGAAAGTGTTGATGGATCAGGCGATGTCGGAAGACGACGAGCAGCATCTTGCCGATCTGATTCACGGTGTGGATGGTGTGCATGGTTTTCATGATCTGAAAACCCGTCAGGCTGGAACGGTGCAATTTGTGCAACTGCACCTGGATCTGGATGGTCAGCAGTCGCTGAATCAGGCTCATGCGATTGGCAATGAAGTGGAGCAGCGTATACAGCAACACTTTCCCAAGGCAGAAGTACTGATTCATCATGACCCGGTCTAGCCAAGGCCTCCTTGGTCGAACCCGGTGCTGGTCGCCGTGTGTTCTGGCCATTGGGTGCCTTGTGTGTGCTGGTTATGGGCAAGCCAGTGAGGGGACGCTTGATGATGTGCAGATGGGAGAGACGCCCATCACGCCAGGAATGGTCGAGCGTTCCCGATACTGGTTGGCCAGTTATCTGGATCGTTTATCAGCCGACCTGGATTCGTTTTTTGTCGATAGTTTTTTCAGCGAAGACATTCTTGAAGACGACGTCAAAGGCAGTCGGGCCAAGTTGTCCTGGTACACCCGCCGGGAGCTGGGTGATCCGGTGGATTACAAATTTGGCATCAGCGTGCGACTGGTGTTTCCCAATACCAACAAGCGACTGAATCTGCTACTGGAATCGGAAGCAGAGGACAAACGTGAGTCCAGCCCGCTGGAAAGCGTTGAAAATAACCAGTACAGCGCAGCCTTGCGTTTTATTCTGAAGGAGTCGGAGAAATGGCGTGCCGATATTGATACCGGGATTCGCTGGGGTGTTCCGCCCGATCCGTTTTCTCGCTTGCGTGCCCGCCGTTTTTTTTCATTCCTGAACTGGAATAACCGGGCGACGCAAAGCCTGTTCTATTACACCTCCCGAGGGTGGGGAGAGCGTACTGAGTTGCAATTCAACCGCCCGGTGGATCATGACAAACTGGTGCGTTTTAACACCTCGGCAGAGTATCTTCTGAACGATGATCACTTTTCGCTCCGCTATAGCCTGGGGTTGTATCAGGAACTGAGCAAAAAGGCGGCTCTGGGGTATATCTGGTCGGCCAGTGGCGATACAGAAGATCGTGCGACCTTTCATAGCTATTCTGCCAGCGTTCGCTATCGCCGTTTGATTTATAAAGACTGGGTTTTTGCGGAAGTATCACCATCGCTGGTCTGGAAGCGGGAAGACGAGTATGACGCCACGCCAGTCATTATGTTTCGGCTGGAAAGCGTCATTTCCCGTTGAGGCAACGTCACGACGACGTGGGCCGTGTGCCGCTCAGAGTGGCTTCCGGGTAGCCTAACTGTCGCCACCCTTCATACACCACAATTGCCACCGTATTGCTGAGGTTCAGGCTACGGCTGTCAGGGCGCATTGGCAGGCGTAACCACTGTTGATCCTCAAACTGTTCCAGTACATCCAGCGGCAAACCGCGTGTTTCTGGCCCGAACATCAGATAGTCCCCTTCCTGAAACGCGTGTTCAGAATGCACCGATTGCCCTTTGGTGGTGAATGGGTACAGGCGCTTCGGCTGGGCGCGTTTCAGAAAATCATCAAAATCCCGGTAGGTTTGAACCTCTGCGTATTCGTGATAATCCAGCCCTGCTCGGCGCAGAGCTTTTTCTTCCATCTGAAAACCCAGCGGCTCAATCAAGTGCAGTTGGCAGCCGGTGTTGGCACAGAGTCGAATGATGTTGCCCGTGTTGGGCGGTATCTCGGGTTCAAACAGGACAATATGGAACATGTAATGGCTCATGCAGGCGAGCGGTGTAAGTCATTGCTTCTGTGTCAGGAGTGATCAACAAACGGTTAATGCCCGTTTGATCTCATCAGCCTGTTTTTTCCACCGCTTTGGTTGACTGGGAATCCCGTCAAGGCTGTCTATAATTTGAACCAGTTCTCAAAAATCAGGTCTGAATAGCTGATCTGACTGCCTTGCTGAGAACGGGAGAGGCTCCCATAGCAGCTTTGGGGAGTCAATCGAGAAACCGCTTCCGCTTTGTCCGGTATTGGCAAAGAGGGAAACAGGGACGTTTGACAGGGTGTTGCTCTATACCGGGTGTTCTGTAAAGAACCAGGAGTGGGTTGTGTGGCAGCTAACAGGCTGCCTCCAGTGATTGATGGCCGTGCCAGCGCTCAGCGTTGATGGTCATCCTTTGACCCTGAGGGCCAATGCCATGAGAGATCGTCGTGTTCACCAAAAAGCCGCCGTGCAGTCGCGCAACCGCCCGCACTATCGAGATCATCACATGCCGCCGGATAAAGATCGCGATATGTCCTTCAAGGATATTGTGATCGTGTTTCTTGGTGTCGTAGCGGCATTGGGTATCATCGCTGTGATTACCGGCTGGCTGCTGGATGCAACCTATAAACAGGTTGAGGAGCGTACTGGTCAGGTGATTGAACAACGTGTGATCGAGCAACGTGCGATGGAAACCGAAGTAGTCATGCCATCGCGTCTGGAGAGTTAGTTTGATACGGGGCTCGCCCCGTATCCGTATTTGTTACGTCATTGTGTCGATTTACCGTTCCGGGTTTTGTTTTTTGTCAGCAGGGTACTTACACTGGCAGCATGATTTACTTCTGTTGGATAACACATCATGAATACGAAAAATGCTGTAAGTACGGATAAAGCACCGGCTGCCATTGGCACCTACTCCCAGGCGATCAAAGCCGGTAACACGGTGTATCTGTCAGGTCAGATTCCTCTGATCCCAGAAACCATGGAGATGGTGACCGAGTCGTTTACGGCTCAGGCCGAACGTGTATTTGATAATCTCAAAGCCGTAACGGAAGCGGCAGGCGGTTCTCTGGATCAATGCGTCAAGTTAACAATTCTGTTGTCAGATCTTGAGTATTTTTCGGAAGTGAATGCGGTGATGGAGCGCTACTTTACAGCCCCTTATCCTGCTCGTGCAGCGTATGCCGTGAAAGCCCTGCCTAAAGATGCTGATATCGAAGTGGAAGCCGTGATGGTTCTGGATTGAGTTGATAAAAAAATGGGCACGTTGCAATGACGTGCCCATTCTCAGGAATCTGATTTCTGGAAATCGTTCCTGACGATTTAATCGTCGTTCAACGGCACAATCAAAACCGGACGACGGCTGTGATTCATTACCTTGCTGGACGTTGAACCCATCAACAGCTTGCTGGCTTTGTTATTGTGACGTACTCCCATCACAATAATGCTGGCATTGATGTCCTCAGCGACCTTGATAATGCTTTCCCAGCGATTACCTTCCTCAACCCGGGCCGTGACCTGTTCATCCTTGATCACTTCGTTATCATCAAGCTCGGAATCACAAAAGGCTTTGACGCGTTCCAGAACTTGTTCCTGAACGTGCTTGATGCTGTCATCGTGCAATGCCTTGAGTGACTTGTCTTCACTCATCAGGCCTCTGACCAGTTTTTCTGCCCCGGTGTTCTGAGGCTCAATCACGTGCAGGTAGGTGATATGAGATTCGTAATGACCACACAAGCTGGCTGCAGCACGAAAGGCGGCTTTTGAACCTTGTTTCAAATCTGACGCATAAAGAATGCGGTGAATCGTTGGCAACATACGGATGACTCCTGAATATCCCGGCAACTGCCCGCGTTAACGGGCAGCACCGAGCATAGCTATCGGTAGAGTAGTTCTGGCAGGAACAGAGAGATCTGGGCAAAAATGGCGATCAGAATCAGACGCACAATATCCGCACACCAGAACGGTGTGACACCCCGGAAAATAGTCCCCGGATTGATGTCCCTCAGTACTGCACTCAAGACAAAGACATTTAACCCCACGGGCGGTGTAATGAGGCTGATTTCAGTCACCACTACCACCAGAATGCCAAACCAGACCAGATCAAATCCCATGCTTTGTACCAGTGGGAAGAAAATCGGTACGGTTAACAGCATCATGGACAGGCTTTCAAAAACCATACCCAGCACGATGTAAATGCCCAGAATAACCAGAATGACACCCATAGGGCCCATTTCCAGACCTTGTACGAAGGCCAGCAAATCGTCTGGCATACCTGCACGGTTGATGAAGTCGGAGAAGATCAGGGCACCGATCAAGACCGAGAACAGCATGGCGGTTGTACGACCTGTGTCCGTCAGGGCCAGGAACAGAGAGCCAGGGCTCAGAGAGCGTTTCAACAAGGCAATAATGAAAGCACCACCAGCACCGACACCGGCTGCTTCTGTAGGAGTGAAGATACCAATATAGATACCACCCATCACCAACAGGAACAGGCTCAGTACGCCCCAGACGCCTTTCAGGGCATCCACACGCTCAGACCAGGTCAGCTTCTCGCCGCGAGGGCCAGCATCCGGGTTACGCCAAACAACGTACCGCACTGCACCCAGATACAACAGGATGCCGAGAATGCCCGGAATAAAGCCTGCTGCAAACAATTCACGGATACTGGTTTCCGTCAGCAGGCCGTAAATCACCAGGATGACCGATGGTGGAATCAGGATGCCAAGCGTGCCGCCTGCCGCAATGGAAGCGGTGGCCAGTTCGTCTGAATAACCGTACTTACGCATCTGCGGCATGGCAACTTTGGCCATGGTGGCAGACGTCGCCAGGCTGGAACCACAAATGGCGGAAAAACCACCACAGGCAACAACCGTTGCCATGGACAAACCACCGCGACGATGTCCCAGAAAAGCGTAGGACGCACGGTACAGTTCTTGTGACAACCCGGACTTGGTGACCAGGTTGCCCATCAAAATAAAGAGTGGAATAACCGACAGGCCATATTCCTGTGCGGTATCAATAACCCGGTTAGAGGCCAGGGCCAAGGCACCTCTCCAACGGAAGTCGAACAGATTATCAAACGTTAAACCCTGTAGTATGGCGAATCCGAAAAAGCCAACAATACCCATTGCAAACGCAATGGGCACTCGTGCTACGACAATCAGTAGCAACAGGATGGCAAATCCAATGAGTGCAATTGTCATTTCTTTTACCTGCTTGTGTGCTGCGTTAGCGCCAGTGACGTGTTATCAGTGTTGTAGAACCTGGCGGTAATGCTGTGTACAGCCTGATTGCTCTCTTTACAGTGCTCTGGCAATCAATCAGTGGCTGTTAGACACATGAATATTTATGTTGCTGGTCTGCCTGGGTTGTTATTGGTTTTGGACTTCAGACCATGGCCGACTTACTGAGTGTGTTCGCGATATAAGCGATATAACCCATAAGTGATCATTAATGCTGCTGTTGCGTAGCTCATTACTGCGATGTACTCAACGATATACCCAACAGGCATTTCCAGATATTCGGTCACAACATTACGTCGAATCGAACGTTCTGCTTGCTTCATCATGCGTGCTGCAAGGAAATACAGGGAAGCAGAAATCAGCAATGAAGAAACAACACTCAAAATGAATACCAGGGTTTTACCCAGCCATTTATCGAGAATATCAACGATAACGTGAGTACCACGCCAGGTGATCACCGGCATTTCTGCAAAGACGATCAATGCGATGGCCAGCTCGGTCAGTTCAACAGAACCATCCACAGCGTTATCAAACAGGTAACGACCCAATACATCGGCACAGGTTAAAAACATCAGTGCCATCAAAATCAGAGCGGCGAAGGCCTCAAGAAAAAAGGCCAGCCATGCGACTGGGCCCTTTTCTTCGTAGTGGTCCGCCAGCCAATTAGCTAAGGACATTCAACTACCTCACTTACCGTAATTTTTAGCGATGTTGTGCAGATCTTTCAGGGCGGCCTGAGCGTCCACCTTGCGATCAGCAACCGACTTGGCCCACTGCTGGTCCATACCTTTCACCATGTTGTCGAATTCCTTGGCCATCTTGTCGCCTGGCTTCAGAATGTTGACGTTAACACCAGCGGCTTTGGCGGCTTTATAGCCATCCTGATCACCCGCATCCCAGGCTTTACCAGCCAGTGCTGACAGTTGCTCACCCGATACAGACATGATCGCCTTGCGATCTTTCTCACTCAGGTCTTCCAGGAATTCCGGGTTGATGAACATGGAGAAGCTGCCCATGTACATGCCGGATGGGAAAACAGTGACGCTCTTGGTGACTTCAGCCAGACGCAAAGACTTCTGCTGTGCAACCGGCATGAAAATGCCATCAATAACGCCTTGCTGCAGCATTTCGTAGGCTTTGGTTGCCGGAGCGGACACACTGGTCAGTTCCATGCGGTGAGCCAGTTCGCCCTGAACACCACCGCCAACGCGGATCTTTTTACCTTCCAGATCAGCCAGGCTGCTGATGGACTTGTTGGTCTGAATAGTACCCTGACCGTGGGTAAACAGAGCCAGCACTTCCAGGCCTTCAAACTCGTTGGCTTTTTCAAAGTGCTTCTTGTAAACGCGCCACAAAGCAACGGAAGCTGCTTCTGCGTTAACACCCAGACCTGGCTGCTCGACGATTTGAGGCAGCTTGAAACGACCTGGTACATAACCATGGTAGCTGTAGCTGGCATCAATCACGCCGTCTTCAACCAGTTGGAACATGGTTTTTGGATGACCCAAACCATACTCCAGTTTAATTTTTACCCGGCCTTCAGTTGCTTCTTCAACCCACTTTGCCCAAGTTGGCCAAACAACGGCATTCTGCTTTGCTGTTGGTGGCAACCAGGTTCCGACGCGCAGCACGGTTTCGGACAGAGCCGAAGTGGATGCCAGTACGCCCAGACTCAGTACGCCAGCTTTCAGAAAGCTTTTTATTGTTATCATGATCAAAACTCCAAAGTTGGTTTCCATCAGATGGAATGGTTTTTCTGCTGCCCTGGCTTGCGTCCAGCAGAGGCAACAACGTGGTTCTCGTGTTACGAAGTATTGCGCCAGATATTGCCGGTTCAGTGCTTGAACTTCGTGAGTTGCAACGCTGCAGGAACGGACAAGCCCCGGCCATAACAGTTCGCGGGAATCTGTATGGGTTCTCCGGTGAATGTTTCTCGACTTTCCTGTCGTACTTCCACGCAAGCCACGCCCGCAAAACTACGTGATACTTAAAACAAAATCAAATCGTCAGTTTTGTGTCATGAAGTCCGGATTATTGGGACAAATCGGGTTTTGTTTTGAAAAATCAGGCGCTTGCTGGTGTTTGAAGCAGGCGTTACAGGAATTGTCGGCCGGGTTGAGTGTGGCCGCTTGTGCCAATGTTTTCTGCGGAAATGCATTGATTCAGATACAGAAACCCATTCTTTTCCCGGTATTATGTCAGATGTTCTGCATCGTAGTGGTTTGATTTTTGAGCAAAAAAGCCATTGCTTCCCAGCTTTATTGTCTGAGGTGGCCAAAAATAGATGGATGCTGTTGACTGAATAGAGGAAACGACGGGCGCGTAAAAATTCTTAATGCGATACAGTTTTTGAATTTTCAATGCCTTAAAGCAGGAGTTTTTCTGAGTGGGTGTATCCACCGTGGCTGGGGATAGTGAAAGGTATGTTTCAGTGTTTTCTTATAAGCACAATGCGGCTAAAGCATAGTCGTGGTGCTGAGGTCTCTGCTTTTATGTGGACAATGGGCCTCCTGTGTCCTTGTCTCAGAATGGCCCAAAATTTGTGGTTAATCAGCCCTCTTCCTGATCGTCGTCTGTGTTGTGTTCGGTGTCCATGTTCAATTCCTTGATCTTGCGGGTCAGGGTATTGCGTCCCCAACCCAGCAGGTTAGCGGCATCCCGACGGCGGCCTGCGGTGTGCTTCAGGGCAATTTCAATCATGATGCGCTCAAAGGCTGGCACCGCGGTATCGAGTAAACCTGTAGTTCCCTGAGTGAGCTGCTGGTCAGCCCAGAGGCGAAGCGCCTGTTCCCAGTTGTTGTTGGTTGAACTGCTGCCTTTTTGCTCCAGCAATTCTGGTGGCAAGTCGTTGATCAGCACTTCCCGACCGGAGGCCATGACCGTGATCCAGCGGCAGGTGTTTTCCAGTTGTCGCACATTGCCCGGCCAGTCCAGCGTGCTGAGAAATTCTTCCGTGTCCGGGTGCAGGGTTTTCATTTCAACGTCCAGCTCTTCGGCTGCTCGTTTGAGGAAGTGGCCCAGCAATCGGGGGATATCTTCGCTGCGATCAGACAGTCGTGGCAGATGAATCCGAATCACATTCAGACGGTGGAATAAATCCTCTCGGAAACGCCCTTCCTTGACCAGGTTTTCCAGATTCTGGTGAGTGGCCGCAATGATGCGCACATCGACGTTAACCGGACTGATGCCGCCAACCCGATAAAACTCACCGTCTGCTAATACTCGTAACAGGCGAGTCTGGGTTTCGGCGGGCATATCACCGATCTCATCCAGAAATAGCGTGCCGTTATTGGCTTGTTCAAAGCGCCCACGACGCTGACCACCGGCACCGGTAAACGAGCCTTTTTCATGGCCAAACAGTTCGGATTCAATCAGATCTTTAGGAATAGCCGCCATGTTCAGTGCAATAAATGGCTCGCTGGAACGAGGGCTATGCTTGTGCAGCGCGTGAGCAACCAGTTCTTTACCGGTGCCGGATTCGCCGTTAATCAGGACGGTGATGTGGGATTGTGACAGTCGGCCAATGGCCCTGAACACTTCCTGCATGGCAGGAGCTTCGCCGATGATTTCAGTGCTGGCGGTTTCGTCATTGATATCCGGTTGCTGAGCGGTGATTTCGGCGTAATGCTCGATGGCTCGCTGAATCAGGCTGACGGCTTCGTCGACATCAAACGGTTTGGGCAGGTACTCAAACGCTCCTTTCTGATAGGAAGAAACGGCGCTTTCAAGATCGGAATGGGCCGTCATGATGATGACGGGCAATTCCGGGTTGATGACCTGAATCTGACTCAGCAAGGTCAGGCCATCCATGCCGGGCATGCGAACATCGCTGATGATGGCGTCAGGCTGCTGACGTCGGAGTTGCTCCAGCACTGGCTCAGCCTGTTCAAAAACCTGTACGTGAATATCTGTCTGGGCCAGTGCCTTTTCCAGTACCCAGCGGATGGATTTGTCGTCATCGATGATCCAGACAGTGCTCATAGTGATTCCAACGGTAAGAAAATGGAGAAAACGGTGTGGCCAGGGGCGCTGCTGCATTCAATGATGCCGCTGACCTGATTAATAATGGATTGCGAAATGGATAGCCCCAGCCCGGTGCCATCAGCCCGGCCGCTGACCATGGGGTAAAACAGGCTTTCCTGCAGTTCGGCGGGAATACCGGGGCCGTTATCAATGATGTCGATATGAGCCACCAGTCGATGGCGTCGCTGGCCAATGGTGAACTGGCGCATGGTGCGGGTTCGAATGGTGATGGTGGGGCTTGATCGGCATGGGCCGCGTTTCAGCGCCTGCATGGCATTGCGACAGATATTTAGTGTGGCTTGTATCAATTGGCCTTTGTCGCCCGCCGTTTCCGGGATGGATGGGTCATAATCCCGTTCGATTTGGATGCTTCCGGCTGCTTCAACGGTGATCAGTTGGCACACCCGCTCCAGCACTTCATGGACATTAATAACTTCTTGCTTGGGCAGGGTGCGAGGGCCAAGCATTCGGTCAACCAGATCTCGCAAGCGGTCTGCTTCTTCGATAATGATCTGGGTATATTCCTTTAAATCCTCGGTGGGTAATTCCCGCTCCAGCAGTTGTGCGGCTCCGCGAATTCCTCCCAATGGATTTTTGACTTCATGGGCCATGCCTCTGACCAGTGAGCGGGTGGTTTCGTGTTTGGCGATCAGTTGTTCTTCCCGGCTGATGCGCATCAAGCGGTCACGGCCTTGTAATTCTATCAACAGCGCTGGCATGCGGGTTTCCGGGTGCGCAATCGGACTGACGCTGTAGTCGAGTGTGATCTGGCACTGGTTGTGCAGTTGGATGCGTGCTTCCCGCTTGGTGTAGGAGTGGCCGGTCTGCAGTGCGTGAGCCATGGGCTGTGAGTCGGCACCCGGTTCGCTGGCCAGCTCCTGAAAGAGAGCACCCAGTCCTCGCTTGCCGCTGACTTGTAGCAGGGATTCAGCCGCAGGATTCATGTACACGATGACCAGTTGGCTATCCAGTAGCAGGATGCCAGTGTTCAGGTGTTCGAGTAATCGTCGGGGTAATTCAGGGCGCGTCGGCATGTTGAGTCTCCATATGACCGAACCAATGCAATAAGCAAGCCATGGATTACTGTCTTATTAACATTGACGATAATGCGAGGCAGGTACGCTGTCTATGCACAAGAATAGCGCTGTCTCTGCCATATCCATGGCTGTATCTGGGCACAGTCCAGAAATAACAGGATTTTCATGCACAAAAAAGGTGCAAATTAACACTCTGTGCTGCTATTTGGTGCCTTGCTTGCTGTTCTGACGGAGGATCGAGTGGCGCTGTATGTACACCGTGATGGGGTCGCTGTGCATCACCAGGTCGTTGTGTGCGTTTCGGATGGCCAACTGGAGGCGGTGTTTACCAGGGTCAAGATGCGGGACGGGTATGGTGAGTTTTCGGCCTTCGTAGTGGGGCGTACCGTTATCGAGCAGCACCAGTGTGTCCTGAGGCTTGAGCTTCGGTCGGAGACCGACAATCAACTCCAGAGTTGCTGAAATACCTGGAGGAAGATTCTCCTGGTCACGAGGGTATAAAATGCTGAGCAGATGATACGGCGGTGTGGCTTCGGCTGTTGCTGCGGAGTGAGTCTCGGCTTCTGGCAGTCGGGTGTCGTACTTCAGGGCAGGCACTGTAGGCAGTGCTTTGACGGTATGAGTTTCTGCGTTAGGGCTGGCCCGATCGCTAAAAACAAAGTTGCCGTCTGAATCACGTGTGACAAATACCTGGGTTGCCTGAGCAACGGTGATGCCTTGAAGAGTGAGGAGTAGAGTCAGCAACAAAGTGCCTGAATACGTCATGAACAAGCCTGGGAGTGATCGTAAAGCAATCAGCATAAAGAAAGACTCACCTATGTACAGTGACTGGTTCATATCAGTAAGCTGTCGGCCAATTCAGCCTGAGTCGGGGCGATAGACGAGATTGCGAGTATTTAGGGGGAACGTACATGATTGGTCTGGTTCAGAGGGTGTCACAAGCATCGGTAACGGTGGATGGTACTGTCATTGGCGACATTGACCGGGGCATTTTGTTATTGCTGGGTGTGCAGCGGGGTGATGATGAAGCCAAAGCGGGCAAGCTGCTGAACAAGCTGTTGAACTACCGCATTTTCCCGGACGATGACGGCAAGATGAATCGCAGCCTGCGTGATATCGACGGTGAGTTGCTGGTGGTTTCCCAGTTCACGCTGGCAGCGGACACCAGCAAGGGTACACGCCCCGGATTTTCCCGTGCGGCGGCTCCAGCGGATGCTGAGCGCCTGTATGAGTATTTTCTGTCTTGTGCAGAACAAGAGATCACCACCGCTGCCGGGCGATTTGGGGCGGATATGAACGTCAGTCTGACGAATGACGGCCCGGTGACGTTCTGGCTGGAAGTCTGATACGGCTGGAACGAATACTATAATGATGATTAACAACAACTGAGGTTTGCATGGATTATTCTGCGGTTAAACACGCACACGCCGGGCTGGCGTATTTGTCAGCGTTACTGTTTCTGGTGCGTTTCGTACTGTTGTACGGCGGCGCTGCTGTGATGCGCAGCAAGCTGGTGAAAATCATTCCACATGTGATTGATACCTTTTTGCTGGGTTTTGCTGTTTGGCTGTGTGTGATGATCAGTCAGTATCCAGTGACCGACCACTGGCTGACGGCCAAAGTAGTGGCTCTGGTGGCTCTGGTGGTGACGGGTACGATTGCGATCAAGCGCAAAAAAGTCTGGGCAGCGGCGGTAACGCTGGGCTTGTACGGTTATGCGATTGGTGTGGCAAAAAGCCATGACCCAATGTCATGGCTGGCATTGCTCTGACATGAGTCAGAACAATGTGAGAGGCTATCAGGCGTTGTCGAAGACACCTTCAAACAGCGGCGATGTCAGATAGCGTTCGCCGGAATCCGGCAGGATAACCACAATCATCTTGTCTTGGTATTCCGGCTCTTCAGCCAGTCTCAGAGCGGCTGTCATGGCTGCACCGCAGGAAATACCCGCCAGAATCCCTTCTTTCGACATGATTTCATGTGCCATGGCCATGGCATCTTCGTTGGACACCTGCTCAACCCGGTCGAGAATATCAATATCCAGATTGCCCGGAATAAAGTTGGCACCAATCCCCTGAATCTTGTGTGGGCCGGGAGCAATGTCTTCACCGGCACGACGCTGGCTGATGATGGGAGATGCCGCAGGCTCGACCGCTACCGAGGTGATGGCTTTTTGCTGTTTGATATAGCGTGAAATGCCCGTAATGGTGCCGCCGGTACCCACGCCTGCAACCACAACATCCACTTTGCCATCGGTGTCGCGCCAGATTTCCGGGCCTGTGGTTTTTTCGTGAATGGCCGGGTTGGCCGGATTGTTGAACTGCTGCAGCATGATGCGATTGTCAGGGTCTTCAGCCAACAAGGCTTCTGCGGCATCGACAGCGCCTTTCATGCCTTTCGGGCCTTCGGTCAGAACCAGATTGGCACCCAATGCGGCCATGACCTTGCGACGTTCAACACTCATGGTCTCTGGCATGGTCAGCGTGACCTTGTAGCCACGAGCGGCACCCACGAATGCGAGCGCGATGCCGGTGTTGCCGCTGGTGGGTTCCACGATTTCCATGCCGGGCTTGAGCAGGCCATCCTGCTCAGCTTGCCAGATCATGTTGGAGCCGATACGGCACTTGACGGATTGTGCCGGGTTGCGGCTTTCCAGTTTGGCGTAGAGGTTCGGGTGTTGGGTTAATTTGCGAATGCGCACCAGCGGTGTATTGCCAATGGACTGGCTGATATCTTCATAGACGTTCATGGAACGCTCCTCAGTGTTGAGTTTGCTCTGGAATGGCACCCTCTCGGTGGGGTGCTCTGTTTGTTGATAATAAGACGCGCTCAATTTAATCACGATCTGCTGTCAATGTGATCGTGTCTTGCGTCTTTGGTTTCCAGTTGCGCCAGTGTCGCGTCTTTTTCTTCCCAAATCTGTTGTACCCATTGTTGAAACTGCAGTCGGTATTGGTCGTCGTTTTGGTAATCGCCACTCTGCAGATCTTCGGGGATTGGATACTCTTTCACGATGACATGGCATGCCGTCATCTTGCCCTGAAGGAAGTCTATAAACGTGGGAATCCCGCCGGGGTAATGGATGGTGACATCCACAAGAGAATGAAAACGGTCATTCATGACGCTCATGGCGAAGGCCAGGCCACCGGACTTTGGTTTCAGCAGGTGTTGATAGGACGATTGTTGTTGCTCGTGCTTGGCAGGAGTGAAGCGGGTGCCTTCCAGAAAGTTCATCACCGAGGTTGGAATGTCTCTGAATTTTTCACAGGAGCGGCGCGTGGTTTCGAGATCCTGGCCGCGTTTTTCCGGGTGCTTTTCCAGATAGGCCTTGCTGTAACGCTTCATGAACGGCAGATCCAGCGCCCACCAGGCCAGCCCCATAAAGGGCACCCAGATCAGCTCTTTTTTCAGGAAAAACTTCAGGAACGGAATGCGGCCACCCAGAGCGTACTGCAGCACCAGAATATCAACCCAGCTCTGATGATTGGAAACCACCATGTACCAGCCTTGGGGATTCAGGTTGTCAGGGCGCTCAACCCGCCATTGCATGGGTTGTGTCAGGGCCATCCACGCATTGTTGCCTCTAATCCAGCTTTCGGCGCACCAGATCACGAAGCGACTGAGTGGGCGACGCAGGCGATCAATCGGCAGTAACAGCTTGATCACAGCCGCTGTCATCAGGGGAATGAACCAGAACAGGGTATTGATCACCAGCAGGACACCGGCCAGCAGGCCATTCAGAACAGGAGGCATGAGATAATTCCATTATTGTTGGCAAAATCATTGTGCCCGGATGGTGTCGGGCACAGGTGGTCGCATGAGTTTGATCGACGGTGGATGGGCGCTTTATCGCACTCTGGCCGGTTGCAATCTGGCATGAAGAATCCTCAATACCCGATTGGCGCTGTTGCGGCCTGCGTCGTGCACTTGTGCAAGGTCCAGTTGCAGGTGGTATACAAAGTCAGCCCCCCGCTTTTCAACGTGTCCTACGCTGGCGGGAATGTCGGTCAGGGCAAGCCCCTCATGCCCCAGACGTAATAACAGTTTTTGTCCTGCTTTGACTTTGATGGAAGTCAGGATTGAGAGAGAGTGCCCGGCGGTTGTCACGCCGATTGCGTGATGGGCATCCTGCCAGCCTCCCAGTCGTTTACGTACCCGGAATTCAATTTCCAGAGGCATGGCGTTCAGTTCGTCAGACGTTGCCACGGAATCGTCTCATGCTGCTGTGTAAGGGGGCAGTGTAACGGATTCCAGAGAATGCACCCAATTGAGATTATTCGAGGCAATTCCCCTCATCCATATACACAATGGCCTATAATTGAAGAGTTTTTATTCTTTTGGGGGCTATATGGCAGATCTGCCAATGGTAATGGTTGCCAGTGCCGAGCAGGATCGGATCGGCCAGTTATCCAGAATTCTGTCGCGCTATTATCAGTTAAGGTCTCTTGGGAGTTCTGCCCAGCTAAAAAGCTGGCTGCACAAACCGGATGACTCGGTTCGGCTATTGATTGTCGATACGGACATTCTGAACTTTTCCGTACATTCGCTGTGTCAGGCCCTGGCAGAGCATCCAAATACCCGCTCTGGCGATGTGATTATTCTGGGTGAAAATTCACCAGAACTGGAAGCCGATGCCTTGAATTCCGGCGCTATGGCGTACCTGCCACTGCCGATGAATGAACGTTTGATTCATGCACGTTTGATGGTTGTACACGAATACCGTGCGCGTCTGTCAGCATTGGATGGCATGTCGCATATTGATGGCTTGACTCAGGTTGGCAACCGGCGTCGTTTTGATGAGTCGTTTGAAACCGAATGGAAATGGGCTGCTCGCCATAATTTCTGGTTGGGTGTGTTGTTGATTGATGCGGATTATTTCAAGCGTTTTAATGATGAGTATGGTCATCTGGAAGGTGATCGCTGTTTGGTGATGATTGCCCAGGCACTTAAGGACTGTACCTTGAGAGCTCATGACTTGTTGGCGCGTTACGGCGGAGAGGAGTTCGTTGCGATCGTACCGGCAGCCAGTCAGGAGGGGTTGGCCATTGTGGCCGAACGCATGATGCAAGGGGTGCAGCAGTTAGCCATTCCTCATGCGCGTTCAGACGTTGCTGATACGGTGAGCGTGAGTATCGGGGGAGCGTGTTGTCGTCCGGGGCGTGAGCAAAATCGACGGGACTTGTTGTTGGCCGCAGACGAAGCCTTGTACGAAGTAAAACACGCGCGGCGTAATAACTATCGTATTCAGGTGACGGACGAATCGGGTAAGCATGAGCAGTAGCAGCATGACCGTTGTGGTGCTACATGCTACTGCCTTGCGTTGTAACGGTTGGTGTTACAGCTCTGTTTTGGCGAAGTGGCGCAAATAGCGTTGGTTGATTTCTTCACGGTTGAGCAAAATCAAGGCGTCGGCGACGTTAAAATCCTTGTCGAGGCAAGGTTCTCCGCACACTTTCACGCCAATGCGCAGGTAGGCCTTGAGTAGCGGCGGCACCAGATTTTTGCCGTCAATATCAACATCGATGCGTGGCACGTGAACCTTGGGTTCGGCTCGCTGGTTGATGTCGGTAAAATGCTTGTCGCGCAGGTGATTGATGATGGCGATGGCCCGAGCGTAACCTTCGTTCAATGAAATGCTGGCGCAGCCCATCAGGCAGTCGATGTTGTGTGCTGACATAAACTGGGCAATGCCTGACCACAGCAGACCGATCACCGCGCCGCTGCGGAAATCCTGATCCACACAGGTGCGACCAATTTCCATATAGGTTTTGCCTGGCTGAATGATGTTGCTGAGGTCGAACTCGGTTTCGGAATAGAACCCACCGGCAATCTGAGCCAGTTCATTGGTCAGAATTCGGCTGTAGCCAACGACTTTGTCCGTGGCGACATCTTTCACGATCAGGTGCAGACAAATATCGTCGAAACGGTCTTTGTCGATACCGCTTTCTCCACCTTCAATATTGGCTCCCATGCCTTCTGCAAACACTCGATAACGCAGTTGCAGAGCCTGGTGAATTTCCGCTGGATCCTGAGTGATACGGGCGACAAGCGGAGATTCATTGGTTGCTTGAGCCGGGCTGGGAGACGCTTGCTGCATGGTAGTACCTGGTTCGTGAATGTATCCGACGGAATGTAATTCAGGGGTATGACATTTGGGTGACATGTCAGTTTGCTGTCCTGCTCCGTCGTAAGCAGGGCAAATTTTCGGCACTGTGGCTTTGTTACAAATATATTTCAAGTCTGTCGATGGTTTTTTTGAACAAATTTTGCACCCGATGCCGGTATGGAAACCATTGTTTGAATTCTGGTCATCTACGTTCTCTTTCTTCACAAATTCACAGCTCACAAGTGACGGGTTCTTAGCCAGAGCCCCGGTGGAGTGCTGAGACCCTGATCCCGATGCAATATGGTGCCGTTCTGATCCAGGACGTAGTAACTGGGATACCCCTGAATCTGGAACTGTTCCTTAAGCGTTGCGTTACCCAGTAGTACGTCGCCGTTAAAGCCGATGTCATCGACAAAATCCTGCACCTGGCTGGCGGAGTCGTAGTCCAGCGCAATGGCGTAAACCTGTAGCGTATCGGTTGCTGGAATCAGGTTCAGCCCCGGCATGCTGATTTTGCAAACTCCACACCAGGGCGCGAAAAAATACACCAGCGTTCGAGAGGATTGGCTGGGCCATTGCAAGGCCACCGGACTGCCAGACAAGGTCGGCAAATGTGCCTCGGGGGCCGTACTGTCCGAATCCAGCATGTGACGGCTGACCCACTGGCTTAGCAGCAGGAATGCCATAACGGCCACGGTGATTTCCAGACTCCAGCGCCATAAGCCGGGCCAGTGTTTATATGGCTTTCGAAAAACGCTGTGCTTCATGGTGCTGTAAATAAGTATCGAAGGCCATGCAGGCGTTTCGTACCAATAGCCTTCCCTTGTCGGTGATTGATATGTGGTCGTGGGTGATCTCGACCAGTTCATCTTGTTGCATGGGTTGCAAACGGCTCAGGGAGTCAGCCAGATACTCCCGACTGTTGATACCAAATTGCTGATCCAGTTGTTCAAAGGAGAGGGTCAGGTGACATAAAAGTTCCGCAATCAGGGTGCGACGAATTTTGTCATCGAGTGTGACGGGGCGCTGTTTCCAGGTGGGCAACTGCTGTTGTTGCAGGGCAGCCTCGTAAGAGGCTTCTGTTACCTGATTCTGAAGATAGTAGTCGCCAATCTGGCTGATGGAAGAAATGCCGAACCCCAGCAAGTCACAATCGCCGTGCGTGGTATAACCCTGAAAATTTCGGTGCAGCTTGCCTGCCGCTTGTGCTTGCGCCAGTTCATCTTCCGGCAAGGCGAAGTGATCCATGCCAACGTAATGGTAGCCAGCGTCGCTGAGGCGCTTGATGCAGTGTCCCAGAATGGCGAGTTTCTCATTGGCTTCTGGCAAGTCGTCCCCATTGATTCGGCGCTGGGGTTTGAAGCGTTCCGGTAGATGAGCGTAGTTAAAAATGGACAGGCGATCCGGGCGCAGTTCGATAATGGTAGACAGGGTCTGGTCGAACGATTCCAGCGTCTGATGCGGCAAGCCGTAAATCAGGTCGATGTTGATTGAGCGGAAGCCGAGCGTGCGTGCCTGCTGCATAACATCGCGCACCATGGATTCGGGCTGCACCCGGTTCACGGCTTCTTGCACCTTGAGGTCGAGATCCTGCACGCCGTAACTGACGCGGTTGAAGCCCAGTTCGCGCAGCAGCGTCAGTGTGCCAAGGCGCAATTCCCTTGGGTCAATTTCAATGGAAAAGTCGGCGCTGTCAGATTCGCTGAAGCGAAAGTGCTGTTTCAGAAACATCACCAGATCGGTTAATTGCTCATCGGTCAGGAACGTCGGTGTGCCCCCGCCCAGATGCAGTTGCTCAACCGGAGCCAGTTGGCCATCAGTCGCTGGTTTCAATAACGCGCGCTTGGCCAGAATTTCCTGCTTGAGCAAGTCGAGATAGGGCAATGAACGCGCCATGTCACGAGTCACAATCTTGTTGCAGCCGCAGTAGTAACACACGTGTCGGCAGAACGGGATGTGCAGGTATAAGGAAAGTGGGCGCTCAGGGTCCCGTTTTTCATAAGCGAGCTGTTCCGGTTGGTCGTTGCTGACCGGAAGAAATTCCACAGCGGTTGGGTACGATGTGTAACGTGGGCCGGGACGGTTATAGCGCTGGATCAGTAACGGATCCCAGTGCAAGTGTTCGCTCATGGTCGGGCGTTCCTATGAATACAGGTGGCTTTGAAGAGCCAGCAAAAATGAACAGGTGTTAATAGATTACGCGTTTTATGAATGCACAAGCTTGCGGTGTATCAAGCTGAGCGCAGGGCTGATAGGGCGAAAACCGTTGCCTGCCGCTGCTATCTGTCCGAGCAAAACTTGAGGGGAGTCAATGTAACGACAGATAGGTTTACTGAATGATGGTTTAGTTGATCACAGCAAAGAGGTGGATGTGACGTCGGCGGCATGATCCGGTTTCGCGTATCTGAGTCAGGCTGTGGAGTTCGTTATGCCCAAAAAACCCTTTACCCCCGCTGAAATCGAGTCACAGCAAAATCGGATTATGGATGGTGCCGCTCGGGTGATGGCGGATGTGGGCTATAACCAATTGTCCATGCGAACCCTGGCAGCAAGGCTGGAAATGACCGCCAGTAATATCTACAACTACTTCCCCGGCAAAGAATCTCTGCTGCTGCATATTCGACGACGTGGATTTGAGCTGGCCTTTCGGCAGGTATTCACATTCGCGGTCGGGCAGGCAGATACCCGAGTGCTGATCCAGTTTGTTCGACATCTGGTACGGTTTGACCAATCCTATCCGGGCTATTATCTGTTGATGTTTCAGCCTCCTGGGTTGCAGTCTGAAGCTTCGTCGGAACTGGAAATCCTGAATCAGCAATTGCAGCGTCAAATTGCAGAATGGCAACAACAGGTTCAGCAAATGCTGTTGCGCGTGGTGCCTGCACTGGAAGAATGTGGTGATCAGGATCAACAGCAAGCGGTCTGGTATTTCCTGTCGTCAGTACATGGCCTGATCAGCAGTCATCATTATCAATCATTTGGGGGGGTGCTGGCCCTGGATTTGTCCGAAGACATGATTGCCGCTTTTGTTAATCGCCTGAGCATGGGGCTGGAGCAAACGGCGGCCGTGCCAAGGGTTGCTTCCATGCGACAAAATGCCTGAATCCAAGGCAGGGGATAAAGTGGTCGGAAGGACACTGTCTGACTGGCCGCCTTGTCGGTTATTTTCGTATATAATCCCCGCGCCTTTGAATTGACGGGAATTGCCCTGAACCCTATGTCCTTTTCGTTTTCCCCCGACAGTGTTGATTTAACCGCTCACGCACTTTATTGCGAGCGGGATGATCGTGTCTTGTTTCAGAATCTGGATGTGCACGTTAGCAACGGTAAATTGTTGCAGTTGGCTGGCCCGAATGGAGCCGGTAAAACAACGCTGCTGCGTTTACTGGCGGGTCTGAACCGGGATTACGACGGCGATTTGCACTGGCAAGGTGAAGACCTGCACAGAGTGTATGCCGATTACGCGCGTCAACGTTTGTATCTGGGGCATCTTGCAGCCATCAAACGGGCATTGACCCCAATCGAAAATCTGCGCTGGCTGATGAGTCCGTGGATGACGTCAGAAACGGATACGCCGGTGCTTGAGGACGATTTGTGGGAGGCGCTGGAGCAAGTGAATCTGGCGGGTTATGAAGAAACGTCGTGTCAGCAGTTATCGGCCGGGCAGCAACGCCGGGTTGGTTTGGCCCGTCTGGCGATTGTTCCGACGCCATTGTGGATTCTGGACGAGCCGTTTACCGCATTGGATGTGGCTGGGGTACGCTGGCTGGAAGAGCAGATTCAGCGCCAGGTGGCCCGTAACGGTGCGGTGGTGATCACCAGTCACCATGCGTTGCAGAATATCCCGACACTGGAGCGCTTGGAGCTGGGTGTTCTGGCTGGGCTGGAGGAATAAACAATGAGCCTGGTTACTGCTACGGTAAAACGCGATTTGTTGTTGGCGGCTCGTAATCCGGGTGAGTGGCTGAATCCGCTGATGTTTTTTCTGATGGTTGCGGCCTTGTTTCCTTTGGCCGTTGATCCTGACCCCAAATTTTTGTCCAAAATTGCCGGTGGTGTTATCTGGGTTGCCGCGTTGTTGGCAACTTTATTGTCGCTGGATGCTCTGTATAAGTCGGATGTTGAAGACGGCTCGCTGGAGCAATGGCTGGCGTCCGGAGAATCCCTGTACGTATTGGCTTTGGGCAAGGCGCTGGTGCATTGGCTTTCCAGTGGCTTGCCATTAACGCTGATGTCGCCCTTGCTGGGCTTGATGATGGCACTGCCGGATGAGGCTTTCCCGGCGTTATTGCTGAGTCTGGGCGTTGGCACGCCGGTATTGAGTTTGCTCGGAGCGGTTGGAGCTGCTCTGACGGCAGGTGTGCGCAGTGGCGGTTTGCTATTGAGTTTGCTGATCTTGCCCCTCTATATCCCGGTACTGATTTTTGCCGCCAGTGCGGTGTATCACGCAGGCATTGGAATGTCCTACAACGGACAAATTGGATTCCTGGGAGCCATGTTGGCTCTGTCCGCGTGTCTGACGCCGTTTGCATCTGCAGCGGCACTCAAACTGAATTTATCCCGCTGAGGTTGTGGTTCCATGTGGCAGTGGCTTGTTCGCCTGTATCACCGTTTAGGTTCTCCCAAATGGTTTTATGAAATTACCGGGCGCTGGATTCCCTGGCTGACTGTAACAGCCAGCGTGGGTGTGGTCGTCGGGTTGGTGCTGGGGTTGTTGTATGCCCCGGCTGATTACCAGCAAGGGAACAGTTTCCGGATTATTTATATTCATGTGCCCGCTGCTCTGGTGGCACAAAGTGCTTTTATCATGATGGCGGTCGCGGGGGCGGTCTTTCTGATCTGGCGGATGAAAATGGCCGCCTGGGTCGCTCGTTCGATTGCGCCGATTGGGGCCAGCTTCTGTTTGATCGCTTTGTTAACCGGGGCCATTTGGGGTAAGCCAACCTGGGGCACCTGGTGGGTGTGGGATGCACGCCTGACCTCGATGCTGCTGCTGCTGTTCCTGTATTTCGGTGTGATGGCTTTGCAGCGGGCGATTGAGTCCGATGATGCCAGCCATAAAGCCGGTGCGATTTTGTCCCTCGTGGGGGTGATTAATATCCCCATCATCAAATACTCGGTCGAGTGGTGGAATACCCTGCATCAGCCCGCGACCCTGACCCTGACAGAAAAACCCAGCATGCACCCGGACATGCTGGTTCCTCTGCTGATTATGATTCTGACCACATATATTTTCTTTGCTCTGCTGGTGATCTTGCGTACTCGTAATGAAGTACTGCGGCATGAACGCAAGCGCAGCTGGGTTCGAGAGTTGCTGGAGTCCTGATGGAATTTAACAGTTTTGCCGAATTTCTGGCGATGGGACGGCACGGTTTGTACGTTTGGCTGTCCTATGGCATCACGGCGGTGATCGTCGTTATCAACGTGATATTGCCCGTCATGCAACGTCGTCGTTTTTTCAAAGAACAACAGCAGCGTCTTCGTCGAGAGCGCCGTAACCAGACCGGAGATAAGCAACATGCATCCTCAACGTAAGAAACGCTTGCACCTGATCCTGTTTCTGGTCGTGGGCGTGGGCGTCGCCATTGGATTATTGGCCTATTCCCTGAGCCAGAATATCAATCTGTTCCAGACACCTACCCAGATTGCCGCCGGAGAAGTGCCGGTTGGGCAAACCATTCGGGCTGGTGGCCTGGTGGTGGTGGGCAGTGTTGAGCGCAACTCTGAAGGTTTGGGTGTGACGTTTAAAGTGACGGATGGTGCGGCTGAAGTGTCGATTTTCTACGACGGCATTCTTCCTGATCTGTTTCGGGAAGGGCAGGGCATTGTGGCTCTGGGGAAACTCGATGATCACAAGGTGCTGCAAGCTTCCGAGGTGCTGGCCAAGCACGATGAAAATTATATGCCCCCCGAAGTCAAGGATGCACTGGAGCAGGCTCATAAAGATGGCAAACAGGCCATGATGGAAAAGGCGTACTGAGGCACTAGCATGTTTGATCTTTATGGTGAGACGCTCACAACGGCTCCCGAATTCGGCCAGTTGGCCCTGATTCTGGCCCTGGTTGTGGCAGTTATTCAATCGATTGTGCCCTTTTGGGGTGTACAGCGGGGCAATGCCTTGTTGATGGCCTGGAGTCGTCCGTTGGCGGCTGCCCAGGCGTTATTTTTGACCATCAGTTTGTTGGTGTTGGGTTACTGTTTTGTGGTGGATGATTTCTCCGTGACGTATGTAGCGACCAACAGCAATACCGCGTTACCAACGCCGTATAAAATCAGTGCGGTTTGGGGGGCTCATGAAGGGTCTTTGTTGCTGTGGGTGACGATGCTGGGTCTTTGGGGGCTGGCCGTTGCCTGGTTCAGCAAAGGGTTGCCACTGATTATGCTGGCCCGAGTGTTGGGTGTCATGGGCATTGTTTCCGCCGGTTTTATTCTGTTTACACTGGAAACCTCCAACCCCTTTGCGCGCAGCTTGCCGAGTATTCCAACTGAAGGCGGCGATCTTAATCCGCTGTTACAGGATTTCGGCCTGATCGTTCATCCGCCGACGTTGTATATGGGCTATGTCGGCTTGTCGGTGGTCTTCGCATTTGCGATTGCAGCGTTGCTCGGTGGTCGTCTGGATGCGGCCTGGGCACGTTGGTCACGTCCCTGGACGACAGCAGCGTGGGTGTTTTTAACTATCGGGATTGCACTGGGTAGCTGGTGGGCGTACTACGAATTGGGCTGGGGCGGCTGGTGGTTCTGGGACCCGGTAGAAAATGCCTCCCTGATGCCGTGGCTGGTGGCGACTGCTTTGTTGCACTCATTGGCGGTGACTGAAAAGCGGGGCTTGTTCAAAAGCTGGACAGTATTGCTGGCTATTTTTGCTTTCTCTCTCAGTTTGCTGGGCACCTTCCTGGTGCGCTCCGGCGTTTTGACGTCGGTACATGCTTTTGCATCAGACCCGGAACGGGGTGTCTTCGTACTGGCCTTGTTGGGGTTGTGCGTCGGTGGTTCATTGCTGATTTACGCTCTGAAAGCTCCTACGGTGGCGTCTGTCGGGCGTTATGAATGGTTGTCGCGAGAGAGTTTCCTGCTGGCAAATAATCTGCTGCTGCTGGTTGCTGCTTTTGCCATTTTGCTGGGCACCCTGTATCCACTACTGATTGATTTCCTGGGAATGGGCAAAATTTCCGTTGGTGCAGCCTGGTTTAACACCATGTTTGTCCCCTTGAGCGTTGCCTTGACGCTTATTGTGGGAGTTGGCGCTTCGGTGCGTTGGAAGTCGGATCAGCCACGTCGGTTACAAAAAGAGATGATGCTGGCCGCTGTTTTTGCCTTGTTATTGGGTGGTTTCGCTCCTTTCCTGGCTGATGGGACGTTGAATTGGCAAGTGGTTTTGGGCGTCACTATTTCAACCTGGCTGATTGGCGTCAGTCTGGTGGATGTCTGGAAGAAAACCCGTGGCCAACCCTGGAAGTTCACCACATTAAGCTGGAGCTTTCAGGGCATGATCTGGGCGCACATTGGTGTGGCTGTCACCGTGATTGGCGTCACCATGGTGGCCAATTACAGCCAGGAAGAGTCGATTCGCATGGCGCCGGGTGAGAGCTATCAAATGGCAGACTATCGTTTTGAGTTTGTTGAGGCTGGTCAGATTGAAGGGCCAAACTACACCGCCGATGCGACACGTTTTCGGGTGTTTGAAGGGGAACGTGAGATTGCACTGTTACAGCCTGAAAAGCGTCGTTATCTGGCGCGGGGTTCGGTCATGACTGAAGCCGCCATTGATGCCGGTTTGTTCCGTGATGTGTATGTGTCGATGGGAGAACCGTTGGAAAACGGTGCCTGGGGCATGCGACTGCAAGTGAAGCCCTTTATGCGCTGGGTCTGGCTGGGAGCCATCTTTATGTCCATTGGTGGTGTTATGGCGATGCTGGACAAGCGTTATCGCCGCGTTAAATCACCGTCCAAAAACATCAATCCGACTGCGGAGGCGACGGTATGAAACGCGTATTTTTATTTGTTCCTCTGATTGGTTTTTTGGTGCTGGGATTGTTGTTCTTCCTGACCATTGATCGTGAAAATAAAGATGTATTGCCATCGCCTCTGGTTGGGCAGCCATTTCCTGAATTTCAGATGACAACCTTGCTGGATAGTCAGCCGGTTTCGCTGGCGCAGCTCAAGGGAAAGCCTCTGTTGGTGAACGTCTGGGCGACCTGGTGCCCGACTTGCAAAGCTGAGCATTCTTTTCTGAACCTGTTGGCAGCAGAGGGTGTGCGCATTGTGGGTATCAATTACAAGGACGAGCAGAAAAAAGCGCATCAATGGCTGACGGGATATGGCAACCCCTACGAATTCAATATTTTTGATTCCGATGGCAAGCTTGGTCTGGATCTGGGTGTGTATGGCGCACCAGAAACTTTTTTGGTTGATAGCAAAGGCATCATTCGTGCGAAACACGTCGGTGATTTGAACGCAGATGTTTGGCGCAAACTGGAAGCAACCTACCGGGGGATGTTGTAAGCATGGTCACACGGATATTCTCGGTGGTGTGTCTGGCACTTATTTCTTCATGGGCATTGGCGGTCGTGGATGGGCATAAATACCCGTTTGAGGACCCTCATGACATTGCCCGTTTTCAGTCTTTGTCAGAAGAGCTGCGTTGCCCCAAATGTCAGAACCAGAATCTGGCCGATTCCAATGCGCCGGTTGCTGCTGATATGCGCGATAAAGTGTACGAATTGATGCAGGATGGCAAATCCGATCAGGAAGTCGTGAGCTATCTGGTGGCTCGTTATGGCGACTTTGTGCGGTACCGTCCTCCTGTGCGTACCAATACCGTGTTGCTGTGGTTTGGCCCTCTGATTGTTTTTATTTTGGGAGCCATTATGTTGGTGGTGATACGGCGTAACAGTGCCAAAAGAGACGCTTTGCCTCCTCTTTCCGAGGAAGAAAAACAACGTTTGGCACAGCTGAAGAATGGGGAAGATGCCTCATGATTCTGATGTTACTTATTTTGTTGGTGCCGCTGGTGCTCTTGTTGCTGTGGCCTGTCTGGTTTCGTGAACCCGTTGCCGTACAGAGTAATGAAAACCGCCGTCTTTATCAGGAACGCACAGCAGAGCTGGCGGCTAGCGACTGGTCTGAAGATGAAAAGGCGGCTTTTCAGCTTGAACTGGATCGGGAATTTCTGGCTTCTGATGGCGATACTGTTCAATCAGAATTAAACCGCAAGGTTCACTCATCGTCACCGATGTTAGTGGCTATCGTGTTGGCCTTGTCTGCGGCGATGACGTTGGGGCTGTATCAACTTTGGGGCGCATCCGGCGAGCTACGAGCAGCCGAGTTGCTGGATCAGGGTGAGAAAACCGAGTTGACGGCTCTGGAACGCACAGAGTTGATGCATCTACTGGGACAGGCAACTCAACGTTACCCTGAGCAACTGGAATGGGCGTACTTGAATGCCCGACTGTTGAGTGCGGCGGGTGACTATCAGCAAGCGGTGGAGGTTTTTGAATTCATACTGTCAGCGTTGCCGGAAGAGGCGACAACGGACAGAGCCGCGACCCTGACCCTGACAGCCGAAGCCCGCTTTTTTGCAGCAGGTCAGAAAGCCGATCAAACAACGTATGCGCTGGTCGAACAGGCACTGTCATTGAACCCTAGTAGCCGTCAGGCACTGGGACTCGCTGGCATATTGGCCTTTGAACTGGGGAATCCTGCAGCATCCTTGCAGCATTGGAAGGTGCTCTGGCAAGGATTGCCCGGAGGGCCGGAATCACAGGTTCTGGCTCAGGGAATTCGTCGTGCTGCCCAGCAACTTCAGGCTCAGGGGCAAGACGTTGATCTGAGCTGGCTGGAACGAGCGCAGCTCAAGATTCGGGTTACCTTGTCGGAAGAAGCTCAAGCGCAAGTGTCGCCATCCGATTCTGTATTTGTATTGGCCAAGGCCGTCAGTGGCCCGCCGATGCCACTGGCTGCACAGCGACTGACGGTAGCTGATTTACCGCAAACCATTACCTTGAGCGATGCTCAGGCAATGGCACCGGGCATGAGCCTGAGCAGCTTTGATGACGTTGTGGTGATTGCGCGGGTGTCCAGAACCGGGAAACCATTGGCGCAGGCGGGCGACTGGCAAACACGTTCTGATCCGGTCTCGAATCGTCATGACGATGTAATTGCCTTACAGATTGATGAATTGGTTGGTCAGTGATAACAAAAGAGCCAGCATCAAGCTGGCTCTTTTGTGTCTGGCTATTTGAAATTCCAGGTGACGGAAGCATAGGAAGCCAGGCTGTAAAATTCATTTTCTGGCAGACTGACGGTACTGCTCTCTTGTAACTCTTTACGTAAACTGTAATGAGCATCCATTCCTAGCATTAAACCCAATCGATGGCTGAAGTGATAACCAATACCTGCCTTGCCAGCGATATCAATACCCCCACCAAAAGTCCTGGTCAGTGACCGTCCACCATTACTGTTCAGAATGTTTTCATATACTTGTGTGCCCAGGCCGACTTCCCACATGTAGCGTATTCCTTTTGTGGGGCGAACGAAGTAACTGTCATAACCTATGCCCGTCATTAATCCGAAGGAAACGGCATCCTCAAAAACAACATCCAGTGTTTCTTCTGGATCAAAGCGGTTTTCGGCCAGGTATTGCTCTCGTGTGGTAATAATGTTGCCGTCTTTATCTTTCTTCTCACCTTTTTGAATGATTGCATCCATCGCATCAAGAAGTTCTTGATTATTTAGAGTATAGCTTTCAACCGCATCGGCAAATTCGTCTGTGCCAGCAGCACTGCGCCAGCCGAAGCGTGAAAAGGCAATTTTTTGATAGTGCACACCACCGAGAAGATAAAAGCCATTTTGTAGGTGATAGGCCAGCATAACGTCCAGTGTCTGGTAGTTCATGGCTGCCACGTCTTCCTGAATATTGCCTGAAATGCCTTCTGCTTCCCAGGTTTCATCCGCTTCATTGGAGATCAGGGTCGAACCGGTATTAATAAAGAAGCCCAGTGTGTCTGTGGCTGCGGTATAGCCACCGGAGCGTTGAACCAGATTGGTTGATGTAAAGGTTGAATCAACTTCTTGTCCAGCAAAGTCTTTCAGATGCTCGCTGTAGCTGACGTACTCCAGACCAAAGGCACCGAAGACACTGAAAGGACGGTTCTGAAATTCTTCTGTGTGGGAAGGTAGGCTGATCGTGGCGAGGGTTGCTGCAATCAGGCTCAGACGAGACAGGGGCAAATCCATGACAATAACCTCGATGGTGTGTGTATCGAGACTATACAAAAGGCTGTGTTAAATAACGATATGAGAACAGCGATGGCTTAAACAAAAACAGCCCGGATAAACCGGGCTGTTTTTTAGGTATTCGATGAAATATCGAAAATCTTAGAAAGCGTACTTGGCAGTGAAGTGCAGACGCTTGAAGTCACCTTCAGCACCGCTTTCTTTCTTCAGAGTCGCCTTGGAAGCTTCAACACCGAACGTCATTTTAGGTGCTGGAGACCACATGACGTTAGCGCGGATGCTTTTAGATGACTCATTCAATGCGCCATTGGAATCGTTAACAGCGTCCTGATGATTGTCGGCACGGAACATGCTGTAAGCCAAGGTGCTGCGTACAGAGTCAGTCCAGAAGTGACGGTAGCCAATATAGGCGGCTGTTACGCTGTTGCCAACGATATCGCCTTTCCTGGTTAAGGTCGCATCATTGGAAGCATTGATTGAAATGTAACGTCCAAGGTGGCCTTTGGATACAGAGAATTTAACATCGTCTTTACCCAACTGAACCTTACCAGAAGCCGTCAGACCAAAACGAATAACTGATTCATCAGTGTCGCCTTCGGTATAAGCAAACTGGCGAGCGATACCGGCAACCATAAAGTCAGCGTTATCAGCTTTGATGTTGTAGCGAACAATCAGGTCAGGAAGAGTTGCATCATCTGTCTCAACACGCTTATCTACTACATTCAGGGCAGTCTCAGAGTTTTCCAGAGCAACCTGAAGAGGGCCATTGGTATAGCGAACCATGGACTGGCGCGCAAACACAGAACCATCACTTACGCCCAGAAAGTCAACGCTTTCTGGCAAGTGAGCTGGGTTCATTAAAGTCGTCCAGGTCTGACCGAAGGTGTAGTTACCGTACTTGAAGAATGCATGACGCAGACGAGGGTTAGACGAGTTAGAAATACGCTCGTTTGCACCGCCGCTCAGGAAGTCCAGCTCAATAAAAGAAACAACCTTTTCGCCGTTATCCAGGCTAGTAGTTGTCTTGAAGTTAAAGCGAGACGTTTGTACACCTGAATCAAATTCAGTGCGGCCTTCAGCACCACCAGTAGGTGTCAGAGAAGGAACGTAAAATACTTTACCCAGATCAGCTAAAGCGTCATTGCCTTCACCGTCAGAGTATTTGGTCATCATTGCGTCGTACTTAACATAACCACCGAATTTGAATTCAGTGTTTGCAGCCTGTACAGCCATTGGCAGGGCGGCGGCCAACAGGATTATTGAGGTTTTGCGCATTTGCTCGCTCTCCTATGTATTATCATTGTTCTGCGCCGACACTATGGTGCACGACTCTGAGGCGGTCAAATTAGCCAAAAGTCTTACCAGTAATCCTCATTGGTATAAGTACCGAGGTGGCGTGGTAGTGGCTCTGAAGCAGAATTCCCTGTCCTGACCAACCCATTCAGACTGTGTGCACCTTTGCATTGACGTCAGTTAAGAGGTCTTTTGCATGAATAGCGGGGCCAAGCCTACACCGAAGTAGTATCAAAATGAATATGTTCCATCGAGTTCTGTATCACATTTGGCGTTTTTTGTAGGTGATTACCCGTATTTGGTGCCAAAAAAGATGAAAAATGGAACCTGGTTCTTTTATTGCCAACGGTTGACGGTGGCCGCAGTAGCGGGCTTGAGGCCATTGTGTACGGTATTCATTCAGCGGCTGCGGCGCTAAAACAGCGGGGCTATTCAAGACAAAATTGATTGGCTCGATATGCGTTATGGCGGGCGTCTTTTCTGAGCTACAGACCCCGAGTAGACCATTGTCTAATTTTGACTTGGGCGGTCAATGACCAAGATGATTTGAGCAGTCTATTCGCGGTGTGGGACAAAGGAATCGCGATTAAAATTATATAAGAGGGGAGAACGCCATGAGCGACCAGAAGGTTTATCCAGTCAAGCCGGAGTTTGCTGATTCAGCCTGGATCGATAACGATAAGTACATGCAAATGTATCAGCAGTCTGTCATTAACCCGGAAGGTTTCTGGCGTGAACAGGCAATGGAGCGGATTGACTGGATGCGTCCTTTCACCAAGGTTCGCAACGTTTCTTTTGATGATCATAACGTTGACATCCGCTGGTTCGAAGACGGCACGACCAACATGGCCGCGAACTGTCTGGATCGCCATCTGGAAACCCGTGGTGATCAGACGGCAATCATCTGGGAAGGTGATGACCCTTCTGAAAGCAAGCACATCACTTACCGTGAGCTGCATGAGCAGGTTTCCCGCTTCTCCAATGCGCTGCGCAGTCAGGGCGTTCGTCGTGGCGATATCGTTTCCATCTACATGCCGATGATTCCTGAGACCGCCGTCGTGATGCTGGCGTGTACTCGTATTGGTGCTATTCACTCCATCGTTTTTGGTGGTTTCTCTCCGGAAGCCCTTGCAGGTCGTATCGAAGACAGTAACGCCAAGATCGTTATTACAGCCGACCAGGGCCTGCGCGCCGGTAAAGCCGTTGCACTGAAAGCCAATGTGGATGCTGCGATGGATCTGCCTGCAGCGGCGGGTGTTGAAAAAGTCATCGTTGTTAAGCGTACCGGTGCTGATGTGGCCTGGAATGCTGACCGTGATGTCTGGTATCACGAGCTGATGGCGCTGTCTTCTGCCAACTGCCCAGCCGAAGAAATGGGCGCTGAAGATCCATTGTTCATCCTGTACACCTCGGGTTCTACCGGTAAGCCAAAAGGCGTTGTTCATACAACTGGCGGCTACATGGTATGGGCTTCCATGACTCACCAGTACGTGTTCGATTATCACGATGGTGATGTGTACTGGTGTACTGCGGATGTGGGCTGGATTACTGGTCATACGTACCTGATCTACGGCCCGCTGCTGAATGGCGGTATCACCCTGATTTCTGAAGGTGTACCTAACTATCCTGGCGTTAACCGCTGGAGCCAGATTATTGACAAGCATAAGGTCAATATTCTCTACACAGCCCCGACCGCCATTCGTTCCCTGATGGCTGAAGGCAGTGCAGCTACTGAAGGCACCAGCCGTGAGTCCTTGCGTATTCTTGGCTCCGTTGGTGAACCAATTAACCCGGAAGCATGGGATTGGTACAACAAGAATATTGGTAATGAGCAATGCCCAATTGTTGATACCTGGTGGCAGACTGAAACGGGCGGCATCATGATTACGCCTCTGCCAGGTGCTACTGGCCTGAAGCCAGGTTCGGCAACTCGTCCGTTCTTCGGTGTACAGCCTGCGCTGGTTGATAATGCCGGTATGATTCAGGAAGGTGCTACCGAAGGTAACCTGGTCATGATCGATAGCTGGCCGGGTCAGTCCCGTACTGTTTACGGCGACCATGAGCGCTTTGTTCAGACTTACTTCTCTACTTTCCGTGGCATGTACTTCTCTGGTGACGGCGCACGTCGTGACGAAGACGGTTACTACTGGATCACGGGTCGTGTTGATGACGTGATCAATGTATCTGGTCACCGTATGGGTACGGCTGAAGTTGAGAGCGCGCTGGTTGCGCATCCAAAAGTTGCGGAAGCTGCTGTTGTTGGCTATCCACACGATATCAAAGGTCAGGGCATCTATGTCTATGTCACTTTGAACAGCGGCGAAGAAGCCAGTGACGAGTTGGCCGCCGAGTTGCGCAAGTGGGTTCGTACTGAAATTGGCCCAGTTGCTACACCAGATCTGATTCAAATCACACCAGGACTTCCAAAGACACGTTCAGGCAAAATCATGCGTCGTATTCTGCGCAAGATTGCTGCCAATGAGCACGATGCTTTGGGTGACGTGTCCACTTTGGCGGACCCATCGGTTGTTGATACCTTGATCGACGATCGCCTGAACCGCTAATCACGTTCGACAGGTTTTTGCGCGCCTTGGCCGACCCGGTATTCCCGGGTCGGCTTTTTTTGTTTATTTTGAGCGAGCAAGGTATTCTGCGCCGATATGTTGTCGAATCTGTTGAATCGGTCATACCTGACTTATGGTGACACTGAGTATTGGCAGGTGACTGTGCCGATTGGGGTTTGGCGATGAGTATCTGTCGTCAGGATTGTTCCGCCCATGGGGGATTAAATGCCGTTAGCCCAAAAAATCATTATTGCCGATGACCACCCGCTGTTTCGTGCTGCCATGCAGCAGGCTGTTATGCAGCTGGTTCCTGATGTTGAAATTGAGCAGGCCGAATCGCTACCGGGATTACAAAAAGTTGTAGAGCAGCACAGCAACGCTGATCTGATTTTGCTTGATTTGCAGATGCCCGGTGCTCATGGCTATTCTGGTCTGGTCTTTCTTCGATCACACTTCCCTGAAATTCCGGTGATTGTTGTCTCGGCCTGTGAAGACCCGGCCATTATGTGTCAGGCACTTGATCATCAAGCCTCTGGCTATATTGCCAAGTCGTCGCCACTGGATGATATTTCTGAGGCCATTCGTAAAGTATTGGAAGGTGATTTGTATCTGCCTGAGGTCGCACGTCGACATCAGCATCAGCCGAATCAGAACGCTATGGATCTGGCGGAGCGTTTGGCCAGCCTGACGCCACAGCAGTTCCGGGTTTTGACCATGATGGCAGAAGGCATGTTGAACAAGCAGATTGCTTATGATCTGGAAGTCAGCGAAGCGACGATCAAAGCGCATGTTACCGCTATTTTCCGTAAATTGGGTGTCAGAACCCGTACTCAGGCGGTGATTGCGGTGCAAAGTCTGGATATCGAGAAACCAGATACTCAAATCGCCCGATCATGAGCCGTTAGTCACGACTGATTGGTGTTGGTTTATTAGTGTTGGTTTAGCAGAAGCCGGAGTGCTGTTTTACAGCCTCCGGCTTTTTGCTTTTTATTAGCTGACCAAACGTCGAATCAAGGCCCGCATGGCGGCGGGTTTGATGGGCTTGCGCAGGAAATAAAATCCCAGTGCCTTGGCCTCTTCCGCGACTTCCGGGCGAGGGTCGGCAGAAATCAGAATGCCTGGAATCTCGGGGTCTGAGAATCGGGTTCTCATGGCTGTCATGGCCTGCAGGCCGGTTTCATCATCATCAAGTTGGTAATCCGCGAGCATAATGGCGGGTTTGAAGGGAATGGACTCAGCCTCCTTGAGATCACTGCAGCCGTAGACCTTGCACTGCCAGCTCGTTAATAAAGCGTCCATGCCGGTTAACACTTCAGGGTCATTATCAATGCAAAAGGTCTGAATACCTTCAAAACTCGACTCTGCCCGCACCTTGCGATCGTGGTTATCCTGATGGGTCGGATTGGGTTCCGTGATCGGAACGGTGAGGGTGAAACACGTGCCCTGACCAACACGGGATTTGACCTTGACCGTATGTCCCATACGCTTGGTCATTCGGTCAACAATAGCCAGCCCCAGGCCGAGCCCTTTGGTGTCCTGATGTTGATGATTAAGGCGGTGAAACTCGCCAAAGATATCGCGCAATTTGGATTCCGGTATGCCATCCCCCGTGTCCCACACTTCGATTTCCAGTGTGTTGCCTCGGCGACGACAGCCCAGCAATACCCCACCTGACTGGGTGTAGCGCACGGCATTGCTCAGGAAATTCTGAATAATCCGACGCAACCAGTGAGCATCGCTGATCACCCAGGCATCACAGAATCGCACGGTTAATTTGAGCTGTTTCTCAGCGGCCAGTGCCGTGAATTCATCCCGCAACGGTTTGAGTACGGTGCTGAGTTGAATCGCGTGTTCTGAAGGTTCCATGGCTCCGGCATCCAGTTTGGCAATTTCTACCAGCACGGATAAAACATCTTCGGCGGATTGCAGAGCGCCTTCCAGGTGCTCCAGCAAATTATGTTGTTCGTCGTTCAGATTTTTCTGAGCCAGAGTGGAGGCAAACAGTTTGGCGGCGTTCAATGGTTGCATCAGGTCATGACCTGCCGCCGCCAGAAAGCGGGTTTTGCTGGTATTGGCTTCAATTAACTGAGAGGTCAGGTCATCCAGTTCCTGGGAGCTTTTTTCGACGCGTTGCTCCAGATTGATATTGGCCTCTTTCAAGGCCTGTTCTGCCCGGCGGTGAACCGTAATGTCGGTGAAGCTGGTAACAAACCCGCCATCGGGCATTGGGTGGCCTTGCATATAGATAACCAGACCATTGGGCAAGATTCGTTCAAACTGGTGCGCAGAGCTGGTGCGCAAGAAACTCATGCGGCGATTTACCTGATCCTGAACATCCCCCAGTCCACAGAAGCCTCTGCGAGCATTGTAAGCTATCACTTCTTCAATTGGTTTGCCCGTGTGAATAAAGTCTGACGGGTAATTGAAAATTTCAGAATAGCGGTGATTCCAGGCCACCAGACGCAAGTCCTTATCCACCACGCTGACACCCTGCTGCAGGTTCTCAAGAGCGGCCTGAAGTTGTTCCCGATTCATGGAAAAAGCCTGGCTGGCTTCGCTGGCCAGAAAGGCCAGGTCCCGAATCTGGATGCGTTCACCCCCCAGCAGTGTGGAGAAGATGACACGGGCAGAAGAAGAACCGACTACCGATGCGAGTAACTTTTCCGCTTCTTGTAGCAGGCTGCTGCTGGCGACGGAATTCTTGTACTGAATACCGTGGCGGCCCTGATAATCAGAGAAGAAGTCCTCGGTTTTTCGGAATCCGAGAATGCGCTCCAGAACGACACGAACGTCATCAACCTTGCAATCGAATGCGGGCACCAGGCGGTCGCTGCTCAGAATCGGACGAGAGCTGGTGAAATCACCGGCCAGCATCTTTTCACGTACCGAGGCATTGGTGACCAGAGAGAACAGGACATAGAAGAACAGATTAACCAGCAGGCTGAAAATCACGCCAAAGCTGAAGGTGTCCATATCCAGCCCGAGCACCAGTAGGGGCAGTTGCTCAGAAGGCACGGCGGCAGGCAGACTCTGGGTGATAAAGGGCCACATCAGGCCATAGAACCAGACGCTGGTTCCTGATATCAATCCTGCGATGGCTCCCTGACGGTTGCCTCGTTGCCAAACCAGGCCGCCAATCAGAGAGGGTGCGAACTGGGCAGCGGCTGCAAATGAGAGCATGCCAATGGCGGCCAATGACTCAAATTCGCCCACCGTGCGATAGAACAGGTAAGAGCCGAGAATCAGGACAACAATGACCAGGCGTCGCACGGTTAACACCAGACGAGTGACGGTAGAGGATTTTTTGATTTCATCGGGGGTGTGTTTTTGGCGAAAAATCAAAGGCAATACCAGCTCGTTCGACACCATGGTGCTGACGGCAATGGTAGCGACAATGATCATGCCGGTTGCGGCGCTGCCCCCACCAATAAAGGCCATGATTGCCAGGCTTTCCTGCCCCAGAGCGACCGGCAGGCTGAGCACATAGGTATCGGGAGCGAAGCCAATGTCCTGCATGAACAGGTGTCCGGTTAGGGCAATGGGCACAACGAAGATAACCAGCAACAGCAGATAGGTCGGGAAGAAAATGCGGGCTGTTCGAAGGTGATTGACTGACTCATTTTCGATCACGCTGACCTGAAACTGTCGTGGCAATGCCAGCAAGGCAAATCCGGCCAGAAACGTTTGCAGAATAAAGGAAACCGAAATCAGGTCGCTGTTCAGCAAGGGGTGATCGGGCATGACCGATTCGGTGATATCAAAGATCTCGCTGGGCGAATCGTACAGAAAACTGACCACCCAGATGCCTACGGCGACAAACGCCACCAGCTTGATGATGGATTCAAACGCCACTGCCAACATCATGCCGGGGTGTTGTTCGCTGGCATCAATGTTTCGTGTACCAAAAATGATGACAAAGACCACCATGGCCAGGCTGATATAGAGCGCGGTGTCTTCCCAGAATGAATGGAACGCGGTGGGGTCTCCTCCCAACGGCATGGTTAACAGTTCAAACGTGGTTGAGATGGCCTTTAATTGCAGAGCAATGTAGGGCACAACGCACAATATCGCGACCAGTGTGACCAGAATGGCCAGTGTGTGATCCCGGCCATAACGGGTTGCGATAAAGTCCGCGATGGACGTAATCCGCTTTTCCTTGGCGATGCGGATGATCTTGCCGAGCAGTTTCCAGTAGAACAGCAGAAACAACACCGGGCCAAGGTAGATGGAGATAAATATCCAGCCGCTCGTGGCCGCTTGTCCCACCGCGCCATAAAACGTCCAGGAGGTGCAGTACACCGCCAGTGACAGGCTATAGACCAGGCCGGAGTTATGAATCGGTTTGTTCCGTTGTGCCCGGCGATCACCGTACCAGGCAACCCAAAACAGAGTTGCGATGTACAAAGCTGAAATACTGACCAGTTGCCACACTGGAATCATAAATTACCCGCCGTCGTGGTTGATTAAACAGAGAAAGTCCCATCGCTGGGGTGACTGGCTCGGCTTGGGAAGCGTTAACAAGGTGGAAGCAATCATCCGGTGTTGCAAGGAATAACGGCAGGGAACAAGTTGAGCCAGACTAAAGTACCAGGGCGATTGTATCCTTCAGGTTGCCCCTTGTCATGGCAGTGTTCAGACTGCTCTGTTATCCCTCTGTATCTAGATGACAGGGTTACCTGAACCGGACCAAGGAGCACTTTATGACGATCCAGATTAACTTGAATCAACCCCCTTTCAGCTTTCTCGAAGACGCGCAGCTTGATTGGCTGACCCAGAAACTGGATTTGGTGTTTTTCCATGCCGGTGATGTGATTTTGAACGAAGGAGATCAGACACCTGGCGTGTACATCGTTTACAAGGGTGTGGTTGAAGAAACGGATCAGAGCAACACCAAGGTGTATTCCCAGTACGGCAATGAAGACATATTTGATGTGCGTGCGGTGCTTGAATCCCGCTGCCGTCATAAATACACCGCCATTGAAGAAACGCTGTGCTATCTCTTGAAAGCCAAGGACTTTGTGCGCTTGCTGGAGTCCTCGAATGATTTCTCGATCTACTTCAAGACCGATTTGGGGACTCAGCAGTCGATGGTGGAGCAGCAGGATCAGAGTTCATCCGAGTTCATTCTGTCTCGCATCGATGACGAAGTCGTTCGCCCACCGGCCTACGTGTCTGCGCAGACCAGCCTGGCGCGAGCGGCTGTTTTGATGTTTGAGAAGAAAAACGACGCTCTGCTGGTGCGCTCTGGTCAGCGAGTCGGCATTGTCACCGGGACGGATTTGCTCAAGGCCACCTTGCTGGGAGACAAGAACAAGCAAACCAAGGTGGTGGACATTGCCCAGTTCGATCTGATTCATGTGGACTATGGCGACTTTCTGTTTAATGCCCTGCTGAAAATGACCCAGCATTCCATTGAACGGGTCGTGGTGCGCAAGGACGGTGAGATCATAGGCTTACTCGAGCTGATGGACATGCTCAGTGCCTTCTCGACCCATTCCCACATTATTGCCATGCGGATCAATCAGGCTACCAGCATGAAGCAACTGGTCGCGGCTTCCAAACGACTGGAAAAGCTGGTGGAAACCATGAGTGGGCAAGGGGTCAAGGCATCCGCTTTGATGGAGTTGATCACAACGCTGAACCGCCGTCTGATTCAGCGTGCCTTTGAGTTGATTTTCCCGGAACGTTTGCGCAATTCGGTATGTATTCTGGTTCTGGGCAGCGAGGGCCGAGGTGAACAAATTCTCAAAACCGATCAGGATAATGCGGTGATTCTGCAAGATGAGCACGACCGGGAAGCCGTTCGCCCATTGCTGCAGCAACTGCACCAGGCGTTACTGGACTTTGGTTATCCACCGTGTCCAGGCGGGGTCATGTTCGTGAATGATAGCTGGATTCACACCGTTGAAGAGTGGCAGTCCAAAGTCGGGCGCTGGCTGGATTCCGCCAAACCTGAACACATGATGAATATGGCGATCTTTATGGATGCCGAGCCGGTTTGTGGCAATCAGGCCTTGCTGACGCCGGTGAAGCAAAGCTGGCAGTGTGAAGATCTGCGCTCCAGCATCGTTTCCTCCTGGTTCGCGCGCCAGGCATTGCAATTTGATACCCCGCTGACGTTCCTCGGAAACATTCGTGAAGATCACGGCAAGATTGATATCAAGAAAGGGGCAATTTTCCCACTGGTTCACGGCGTGCGCTCATTGGCCTTTGAGAACGCGATTAATGAATGTAATACGCTGGAACGCCTGAAAATATTGGAAGAACGAGAAGTATTGGATCGTGAGACAACTCAGGGGTTACGAGATGCCTTGCTGTTCTTTTTGCGGGTTCGCCTCAAACAACAACTGGATCGTGGTGATCAAAACCGTGGCTTGAGCCAGGAGCTGGATATCAATGGTCTGCGCAGTGTGGATCGAAACATGTTGCGTCACGCGTTGCACCGGGTGAAAAAGTTCAAGCAGTTCCTGACCACGCACTTCCACCTGGAGAACTTCTGATGATTGCCTCCTGGATCAAGAATAAAATCCCCGGAAAAATGCCTCCTGAAGGCCGCTGGGCACATCTGGCGGAGCCTTACGATGGTGAAGAAATTGTGGTTCTGGACTGTGAAACCAGCGTTTTTGACAAAAAGAAAGGGGAGCTGCTGAGCGTCGCCGCCGTCCGGGTCAAGGGGAACAAGATTTACCTGTCAGAGGCGCTGGACTTGACTGTGAAATCCAATGCTCCGACCGATCCGAACGCCGTCAGGATACATTATCTGCGCCGGGAAGACCGGGAGGAAGGGGTGGCACCTTCAGAAGCGATTGAACGTGTATTGGACTTTGTTGGCAATACTCCCATATGTGGCTTTTATATTGAATATGATGAAGCGATACTTAATAGGTATATCAAGGAGTTATATAATTTTAAGTTGCCTAATAAATTCATTGAGGTTTCCGAGATATACGTGAAAAAGAAAACGCGTTATCGCCCCCAGATTTATCTGGATCTGACATTTGAAGGCTTGGCAAAAGATCTGGAAGTCCCTGTTATTGAACGTCATACCGCCATTGGTGACGTAATCTCGACAGCGCTTATGTATATAAAACTGACCAGAGAAATGTAAATGCCATGGTCAGTGGGAGCGCCTGATGTTGATATGGCGCTTTCGTGCCAGATAATGGGGCGGGTGTCAGTATGGCTTATAAATCAGGCTTTTAACGGCTGAAGTGTGCCATTAGTCAGAAATTATCCAGATTTATCCTGACTTTGAGGCCCCTTTGAAACCGTGTCTTGACAGGACTCCAAGTAATATCCCATTATCGCTTTTTGGAATAAATAGCGGGTCATCTATATTTTATTGGCGTAAATACGCGCCAATGAAGCCGCAGTGACGCATCAGGTTGACCGCTTTGTTGTACTGGGCCTTGCCTCATGATGAGCGTATTTGTCCCAGATATTAGCCGTTACGAATGTGACCTACCACGTATTTGCAGATTAAGTGGATCGATAGATGATAACTGATCGAGGATATATCTCCGCGCAGCTGTTCCGGCCGCTGCTTTTGAATCAGCAAACACGGACGATGCTACTGGATCTTTGGGTGACTAATGAACGCGCCTCTCGATCGGATATAAGTACTTTAGTTGAACATATAGGCATGATTGAAGAGGAAAAGGTGGAGCAATTACTGTCCGCCTTGTCGACTTCTTCCACGTTATCGAACATCTGTGTCGCACCGGTGTCGTTATTTAATGCCAGTGAGAGCAGTGCTCTGCATCGATTATTTTTATGCAGTAATTCCTTGCGTGAAGGCCTGGGGTATCTGGAGCGTTTTTCGCTTTTGCTGGCCGAGGCGATGGAAACCTGGTTAAGCCGGGACGATGACGATGCCATTAAAGTCAATATCCGATTTTCGGGACAGATGGCGGAGCCTGAACATCACCGCATGACGCTGGAACTGATTATCAGCACGCTGCTGAGCTGGTTCAGCCACCTGTGTGGTGAATCCGTCAAGGTACAGCGCGTTACTTTACCCGTTCCTGAACCTGAATGTACTCGCCATTACGAGGGGAGCTGGGGTGTGCCGGTTGAGCACGATGACCATCAGTGTTCCATCTACCTTCGGGAAGAAGAGGTGGATCATCATTTGCACAAAACCAACCCTCTGGTAACGGAATGTGTGCTCACTGAGGTTGAAAACCTGTTATTAAAACAGGTGCGAGCCGGTTCCCTGTCGATTCATGTTTATCAGGCTTTGATGAGTGGCCACCTGGACATGGACGTTGGCCAACAGGAAGTGGCGGCGTTTTATCGCATCAGTCCACGAACCCTGAATCGTCACTTACAGCAGGAATCGACGACACTGAAACAATTGGTGACGCGGGTACGTATCGAAAAAGGCAAAGAGTGGCTGCTCGACAATTCACTCAGTATCGATGAAGTGGCGCGTCGTGTGGGGCTATCTGGCAGAAGAACGCTGGATCGCATTTTTATCAAATACGAAAAGCTGTCTCCTGCACAGTATCGACAGCGCATGCTGAAAACATCAGGCGATGCCCAGTAAGCGTGCTTTCTGGATCGTGACAATGGAGAGCAGGTCGGTGATCCTGCCATCCAGCGTCATGGCCAGTGCCTCGTCAAACGGAAGACGCTGAATATCCAGTTGTTCGGTGTCGTCAAATTCAGTTTCCCCCTGCTCCAGCCCGGTTGCGACAAAGGCATATCCTTCTTCATTAGTAACACCGTTACTGAGGTGAAAATACCCCAGAGGCGTCAGTGTTGCTGCGCGTAATCCGGTTTCTTCCCGCAATTCCCTCAGGGCTGACGTCTCGGGCGTATCTGCCATTGGCCCACCGCCCATGGGGACTTCCCAGGAATAGGAGTCGGTTGTAAAGCGATATTGCCCCACCAGCCAGGTATCTCCGTTCTCTGCCAGCGGCAATACGGCAATGGCCAGATTTTTAAAGGAAATCAAACCATAAATGCCCGGATTTCCGGTGGGGGATATGACCTTGTATTCATCCACTTTCAGCCAGGGATTGTCATAAATCGGTGTGGCTGAGGTGATTTTCCACGGCCCGCGATCGGGATGCGTCATGCAGTGTACTCCTGATTGGATAACGGCCTCGATACATTGCCATAAGGCCATAAAAGCTGCCAGCAGCCTGACTCGGGGTGAGTACACAAGCCTGAGAGCAAAAGTGGCTGAAGGAGAAGATGCATGGATGCTTCAGGTGGGAGAAAAGCGTGTATTCACGTAGTCCAGAATGGCTTCTTCACCGTACAGCCATTGAGTGTGGCTGTTACCTTCCACGCGCAGGCAAGGCACCAGAGAAGCACCGCCACCCTTGACCAGTTCATTGCGAAAGCAATCAATGCGATCAACGTCCTTTTCAACCACCTTGAGGCCCAGACGCAGGCACCGACGCCGTACTACCACGGCAGAGGGGCAATGACGGGAGTAATACAGCTGCAAACGCCGTGATTCCCGGTTCATTGAATACTGTTCCCGATGACTTCGGGGAACCGGCTTGACCGGAATCATCCGGTCAACCCAGTCAAATGCCAACCCTTTCAGGTGTTGAGAAACATTCATTGCAAATGGCTCAATATGTTAACTGGCGGGCATTTTATGCGGCTGGACGAAAACGTCCATAGTTTGTCGAACGAAAGTTGGAATTTGTTTCAATCCGCCAGATTGTTTTACGGAATTGAGCGGTTGCGATCAAAGGATGGCAAGCTGTCCCAACCCTTCCAGTGCATCCAGACGGCGACGGCTTTGCCGACGATGTTTTCTTCCGGGACAAATCCCCACATGCGACTGTCGGCACTGTTGGCCCGATTGTCGCCCATCATAAAATAATGGCCTTCCGGGACGCGCCATTCGCCTTCCGGGCCAGCCCAGACAATGGGTTTCTGTGAGAACGGAGAACGCTGTGGCGTCCACTGAATATCGGCGACCAGATTTTCCCTGAGAGTTTCTTCGGCAAAGTAGCGCACCGGGCGATACACCGGATCGCCGCCTTTGTTGATTGTGGGCACGGTCTGGCCGTTGATGGTCAGGATGCGATTGCGATAGACAATGCGATCTCCCGGCAGGCCAATGACACGCTTGATAAAGTAGCGCGGATCTTCGGGTGGGAAAAACACCATCACATCGCCTCGGTCTGGCTCATCAATCGGAATCAGCGTATTGCGGAACACGGGCATGCGTAGCCCATAGCTGAATTTACTGACCAGAATAAAGTCCCCTTCAATCAGGCCCGGCTCCATGGAAGCGGAAGGAATCTGAAAAGGCTCAGCAATGAATGAACGCAGTATAAATACAAACGCCAGTACCGGGAAAAAGGACTTGCTTTGCTCCACCAGCATGGGCTCTTCATCGCCATCAGCCCGGCGTTTTTTAAGCCAGATCAAATCAATCAGGGCGACCAGTCCGGTGGCCGTTGTTGCGATCATCAGAATCAACGGGAAATTAATGTCCATGGTGTCTCGATTCGGGTGCATTGAAGGGAACGGCATTCTAGCGGTGGCATGAAACCAATGCGAGCCGTGGCAGAAGCTATGTCTGTCATCTCAATGAAAAGTTCTTGTCAAAACGGTGTCATGGCAGCTTCACGCATTTTTTCTACGGTAAATGGTTCTGATTAATTATGGGTTGAAGTCGATATGAAGCAGTTTCAGATAGCGCCTTTGGTGCTGGCTATGACAATTGGGTTGGTGGGCTGTGCCGGTGATGACGGTAAAGATGGTGCTCAGGGGCAAAAAGGTGATATCGGAGCCTCGGGTTTGGCTGGCAGTAGTGCCCTGATCAAACAGTCTGTGCTGGCGGTTGGTCATGATCAATGCGTATACGGTGGTGTGCAGATTGATACTGGTGTTGACGGTAATGGCAATAATGCCCTGGAAGCCTCAGAGGTTAGCCAGACTGAATATGTCTGCAAGCGTTCAGATGATTCGATCTTCACACTGCAACTGCTGCATTTTGCCGATATTGACGGTGGTCGTGACATCGTGAAAAACGCGGCCTACTTCTCTGCATTGGTGAATGCCTTTCGTGATGAGTACAGCAATACGGTCGTGCTGAGCTCCGGTGATAACTGGATTCCAGGGCCGGAATACAGCGTTGCGGATGGCCGTGCACACATGGGCTATCTGAATGAACTCGGCGTTCAGGCGTCTGCGTTTGGTAATCATGAATTTGATCTGGGTACGGAAGCCGTTGCCGAATTGTTGACGGAAGACGGTGACTACCCAGGATCAATGTTCCCGTATCTGTCGAGTAATCTGGATTTCAGCACAGACGACAATCTGTCACCACTGATTGGCTCTGATGGTGCGCCGTATAAAAGCTTGATGAATCAGGTCGCCGCCTCGACGGTTATTCGTGTCGGTGGTGAATTGGTCGGTGTTGTCGGTGCCACTACTCCGACCCTGAACGTGATCTCTTCACCGGGTGATATTGGTATCAGTCCGGCAGACAGTTCGGATCTGAACGCGCTAGCCGCTGAGATTCAAACCCGTGTGGATGCGTTGACCGCCAAGGGTATTAACAAGGTCATCGTGCTGTCTCATATGCAGCAGATCTCGATAGAAAAATCTCTGGCACCATTGCTGCAAAACGTGGACATCATTGTCGCGGGCGGCTCCAACACCTTGCTGGCGGACAGTAATGACCGCATGCGCGATGGCGATACGCCCGCGGATACCTATCCTCTGGCGTTGACCAGCAAGACCAATGAACCGGTACTGGTGGTCAACACCGATGGCGATTACACCTATCTGGGCCGTCTGGTGGCTGAGTTTGATCAGGATGGCGTCTTGCTGACATCCACTCTGAACGATGCCATCAATGGTGTCTACGCCGCCGATGAACAGGGTTTGCTGGAACAAGGCTTATCTGTTTGGGATGGTATTGAAACGGTCGTCAATATTTCCATTCACCTGGAAGCAGAACTGAAAAAAGTCGTGGGCAATGTGTTCGGTAATACCGACGTTTATATCAACGGCGCTCGTGGTTCGGTGCGTACTGAAGAAACCAATATGGGCAATCTGACCGCGCAGGCCAACCTGGCGTATGCTCAGGCGACAGAAGCGGCGGTGGCAATTTCGCTCAAAAATGGCGGTGGTATTCGTGCGGCGATTGGTCAGTGTACCTATCCGCCGGGTTCCACCAACCCTGAAGATCTGGTGTGCTCTGCACCTCAGGGGGTTCCGGGTATCAATGAGCCGGGTGATATTTCTCAACTGGATATTCAAACCACGTTGCGTTTTAACAACGGTCTGACGCTGATGACTCTGACAGGAACCCAGTTGGCTGGTGTGATTGAACATGCTGTAAGCGGTTGGGCTGAAGGAGCGACACCGGGTTCATTCGGTCAGGTGGCAGGTGTGCGTTACAGCTTTGATCCAACACTGGCGGCGGGTTCTCGCATTGTGAATCTGGTGATTGATGACAGTAATGGTGCCGAAGCAGGAAGCGATAGTGTTGTGGTGGTTGAAAATGGTGTGCTGGATGCCACGGCTGCCAATCAGAGCTTTCGCATTGTGACACTCGGCTATCTGGCGGGCGGCGGCGATGGCTATCCGTTCCCGGCTTCAGATGATGCAGCAGCCAACATGGTATCGCTGGTGGTTGATGACCAGTTCACTGGAACTGCCACGTTTGCTGAAGACGGCACCGAGCAGGATGCTCTGGCAGAGTATCTGCTGGCGAACCATCCTGTTGATGGCTCCAGCAACTTTGCTGAAGCTGACACCACTGCCGAGAATGATACGGTAATTCAGAACCTGTCCGTGGTTCCAGTCGATACCATTCTCCCTGTAGCTCAGCCATAAACGAACGATTCGGATCATCACAGCTTGGATGGCTGCTGTGGTGATCTGCTTCCGGGGTCAGCCAGGCTGATACCCGGAAAACTGTTGGGCCAGTGTGGCGGCGTAGTTGTCTGTCATGCCAGCGATAAAATCCATCACCCTCATATACGCGGCATACAGATCCCAGTCTGGCTGCGGTGCTGAGCTTCCCATCAACTCCAGCAAGCGTGCATTTCGAAAGGTTGGTTGTCCATGAATAATGGACTCTCGTGCAGCGTTCAGAAAAGCTTCGAGCAGAATGGACAGTGTTGAATAAGCGCCAATCTCGATTGACAGCTTACGTCCATCTTTGAAAATGCGTTGGCGTGCCAGAGCTTTGGCCTGCTTGATGGTTTGGGAAACGGTCGGGGAGCAATAGTCGATCATATCGCCTGTCAATGTCCCGCTGAGCAGTTCAGTTTCATGATGAACAAAAGCGTTGCCGACTTCTCGTACCATGACTTCCATGGCGTAGCCTCGCAATATCTGCAATTTGCGGCGGGGGCTGTCTTCGAGAATCAGTTCGGTTTCTATTTGATGCCACTGCTGGGCCAGCAAGGGAGCCAGCAGTGCTTCTACTTCATCGTATGTCAGCAGGCCAATTTCCACGCCGTCTTCCAGATCGATCAGGCCGTAGCAGATATCATCGGCGGCCTCGACCAGATACACCAGAGGATGGCGAACCCAGCGATCGCTCCCGGTTTGAATCAACCCCAGATGTTCGGCCACGTCTCTTAAAATAGGCAGCTCTGACTGGTAACAGCCGAACTTTTTGGCACGTTGCTGAGTAACCTGATCGGCTGTCCACGGGTACTTCAGGAAGGCACCCAGTGTGGCGTAGGTGAAGCGCATGCCTCCCTGAAAGCGGTTGTATTCGACCTGAGTCACCAGGCGAAACCCTTGAGCGTTTCCTTCAAAGGTTTGCAAATCAGTACGTTGCTGATCCGAGAGCCCTTCCAGCAGGGCGGCATGGCGTGTGTCCTGAAACCAGTGCCGAATGGCTTCCTCGCCCGAGTGACCGTATGGCGGATTGCCAATGTCGTGTGCCAGACAGGCAGCCTGAACGATGGCACCGATATCCGTAGCCGCCATGCTTTCGGGCAGTTTGTCTGCGAGTGCCTGCCCGGCGAGGTTGCCGAGGGAACGTCCAACCGAGGCGACTTCCAGGCTGTGGGTCAGGCGGTTGTGTAAGTGGTCGTTATCGGTGAGGGGATGAACCTGGGTTTTGCGGCCCAGACGATGGAAGGCTGATGAGAAGATGATCTTGTCATAGTCCTTGTGAAAGGGCGTTCGGCCGGTATCCAGCAAGGAGGGTGTTTGTGGTTCGCCAAAACGGTGTGCTGACAGCAAGCGTTCCCAGTACATCCTGTTCATAAACAAATCCTGATGGCCAAGTAAGCGGTTTTGAAAAGCATACTGTCTTTGTCTGACAAATTAACCCTGAGATCGTTGGGGCAGGAGAGTGTGGTATCTCGAGACAGTTCAAAAGCCGATATATTACCCATTTGAATGGCATGTTCGACTTTTGTCTCGGAGTGCACAATTTTTCTCGGGAGTTTTTTAATATGTTGTTTTTAAAGGGTTTTTTTTATTTTTTGGCGGCGGCTCTCGTGTTACTACCAAGGTCTATCTGTCCCCTGTTGCTTCAGAGCTGTTAGCGTATCGTTACCTTAGAAAATAAAAATTAGGAGGGGTTATGGCTTTTCAGTCTGACGACGATAAAAAGGCTTATTGGAGCAGGAACATCAATCTGATGATAATCCTGTTGGTAATCTGGGCTGTAGTTTCCTATGGCTTTGGCATTCTGTTCCGGGATGCGCTTGACGCAATGATTCCAATCGGTGGGGTTGGCCTTGGGTTCTGGTTTGCTCAGCAGGGTTCAATTTATACGTTCCTTGCCATTGTTTTCTTTTATGCCAAAAAAATGCGCGATCTCGATCGTGAATACGGCGTTGACGATTAATAGGAGCGCATTATGGATCTGACTACTCTCACCTACATCGTTGTAGGTTTTACTTTTGCCCTGTATATGGGTATCGCTGTTTGGGCCCGTGCGGGAACAACCGGTGAATTCTATGCAGCTGGTGGCGGTGTTCACCCGGTTGCAAACGGTATGGCAACCGGTGCTGACTGGATGTCTGCAGCTTCCTTTATTGGTATGGCTGGTCTGATTGCATTTAAAGGCTATGACGCATCCATCTTCCTGATGGGTTGGACTGGTGGTTATGTACTGCTGGCTCTGTGTCTGGCTCCTTACCTGCGTAAGTTCGGCAAGTTCACTGTGCCTGACTTCATCGGTGATCGTTACTACTCCAAAACGGCTCGTATCGTTGCCGTTATCTGTTTGATCGTTGCTTCTCTGACTTACGTAATTGGTCAGATGAAAGGTATCGGTGTTGCATTCTCTCGCTTCCTGGACGTTGATTACGCGACAGGCCTGTACTCCGGTATGTTCATCGTATTCTTCTACGCCACTTTGGGTGGTATGAAAGGCGTAACGTACACTCAGATTGCACAGTACTGCGTACTGATCTTTGCTTACACCGTTCCTGCGGTATTCATCTCTCTGGAACTGACTGGTAACCCTCTGCCTCAGTTGGGTTTGATGAGCGATACTGCTGACGGTACGCCTCTGCTGGTTAAGTTGGATGAAACCATTGTTGCCCTGGGCTTCAATGAATATACCGCTCAGAAAGGTGGTACGTTCAACATGATCATGTACACGCTGTCCCTGATGTTTGGTACTGCGGGTCTGCCACACGTAATTATCCGTTTCTTCACTGTACCTAAGGTATCTGATGCACGTACGTCTGCTGGTTGGGCGCTGCTGTTCATCGCGATCCTGTACACCACGGCTCCTGCGGTTGGTTCCATGGCACGTCTGAACCTGACTAACACTATCCAGACGGGTCCTGTTGGTTCAGTTGAAGGCAACCTGGAATACTCAGAACGTCCTGACTGGTTCAAGAACTGGGAAACAACTGGTCTGTTGCAGTTCGAAGATAAGAATGGCGATGGTCGTATCCAGTACTACAACGACAAGAACCCTGAGTTCGCTGCTATGGCTGAGAAAGAGTTTGGCTGGAAAGGCAACGAAATGACCAAGGTTGACCGTGACATCATGGTACTGGCTAACCCTGAAATCGCACAGCTGCCTAACTGGGTAATCGCTCTGGTTGCTGCGGGTGGTCTGGCTGCTGCACTGTCTACGGCTGCAGGTCTGTTGCTGGCAATCTCTGCTGCAATCTCTCATGACTTGTTGAAGAGCACGTTCATGCCTCAGATCACTGAGAAGCAAGAACTGATGGCGGCACGTATGGCGATGGCGGGTGCCATTGTGGTAGCAGGTTATCTGGGCCTGAATCCACCAGGATTCGCGGCACAGGTTGTTGCACTGGCATTTGGTCTGGCTGCATCCTCTATCTTCCCGGCTCTGATGATGGGTATCTTCAGCACTCGTATCAATAACACCGGTGCAGTATCCGGTATGTTGGTCGGTCTGATCTCTACCCTGGTTTACATCTTCACCTACAAAGGCTGGTTCTTTGTTGGTGGCACCAACATGCTGGCGAACACTCCGGACAACTGGTTCCTGGGTATTGCTCCAGAAGCCTTTGGTGCGGTAGGTGCTTTGCTGAACTTCGTAACGGCGTTTGTTGTGACTAACATGACCGCGCCAGTACCGAAGGAAATTGAAGAAATGGTTGAAAGCATCCGTGTTCCTCGGGGCGCAGGCGCTGCACAGGATCACTAAGATCCCGTCAACCTTAGCTCGCTGAGTTCATCAGCAAGCCAAAAAGCCGACAGTTAACCCTGTCGGCTTTTTTGTTGCTTGTCGTTGGGTGTTTATTGAAGCGGGCAGCGTGCTGTGGTGGGATATGTTTTTGGTTGATAGAAGTCATCAGGAGAACTCAATGGCCTTTACCCTGCTGGGAACAGAAGACTGTCACTTGTGTGATGTGGCAAAATCGATTGTGGTCGAGGTGATGTCTGGTTTATCCGTTGAGGTGTATCTGGAAGATATTGCTGAATCGACTGAACTGGTTGAGCGCTACGGCACAAAAATCCCGGTTTTTCGACATGATGCATCGGGGCAGGAGCTGGAATGGCCATTTGATCAGGCGCGTTTGCAGCAGTGGCTGAATAGCATGTTAAATGATTCAAATTAAAGGAAATTGTCGCCATGCGAGTATGGGCAAGTATGTTGGTTTGTGTAGGGGTATTGTCAGGATGTGCCTCGAATCCCTTATCTCCCAAAGGTGCAGCCATTTATGATGCGCTGCAGACCGAGACCTCTTTGAGAGCCTGGGCCGATGCGTGTGGCGATGTCAGTCTGGAATCCCGCAAGCTGGCGGCTGAAGCGAAAGAAGCCTGGTGGAAGCGTAATCGTACCTTGCTCGAAGGTGCCGACTTTGGCCTGGCTTATGATATGGCAGAAGTGACGGATGTACGTGCTCATACTGGTGCGCGGCTGGCGATGGGGCTGACCTGGCAAACCATTGATACTTCTGAAAAGGAAGTGTCAGAAGGTCTTGATCCGGCAACGGACAAGGTTAATGTGTGTGCTGACAAGCTGATGGGTTACCGCGATGGTAATTTTGATTTGAATGCCAATCAGGCGACTTATCAGGCTTTGCTGGAGCTGCAGAATCGCAAAAACCTGCAAGGCGAAGATCTGGCACTGCGACGTGCCTCAATCGAGAAGCAAACGGGCCGTGTTTATGGGCGTTCTTTCTACATTGTGGAAAAGCTGGCCAAGCGTTATTCCTGTCCGGGAGCTGAAGTTCACTTGCTGGATAACCGCTGGCCGAATGAAGTTTACGATGCGCGTTGCAGTAACGGCAGCTTCCTGATTTTCCGCTGTGAATGGGGCAACTGCATGATTGTTGACTGATGTTGGTCAGCCAAATGCAGATATAAAAAAACCGGCATTGCCAAAGCAAGCCGGTTTTTTTTATGGCATCAGCGCTTAGTTAGACGCTTCAACAATACGCTTCATGTCTTTCATGTAGCCACGCAGCTCCTGACCAATCCACTCAACCGGGTGCTCGCGAACCGCTTCGTTGACTTCGATCAGACGAGCGTTGTCGACGGAGTTGGACTGCAACTTCAGGCCTTTACCGATGACTTCTGTCGTGATGTTTGGCATGAACTTCTCACGCAGCAGAGGTACGGCAGCGTGAGAGAACAAGTAGTTACCGTATTCTGCGGTGTCAGAGATCACAACGTTCATCTCGTACAACTTGCGACGAGCGATGGTGTTGGCGATCAGTGGCGTTTCGTGCAGAGACTCGTAGTACGCAGACTCTTCAACAATGCCAGACTCAACCATGGTTTCGAATGCCATTTCAACACCGGCTTTTACCATGGCAACCAGCAGGATGCCGTGGTCGAAGTATTCTTGCTCGTCGATTTCAACGTCAGAAGCCGGTGCTTTTTCAAAGCCGGTTTCAGCCGTTTCTTCACGCCATTTCAGCAAATTGGCATCGTCATTGGCCCAGTCAGCCATCATGGTGCCAGAGAATTCACCCGTCATGATGTCGTCTTGATGCTTGCGGAACAAAGGACGCATCAGTTCTTTCAGTTCTTCAGCCATATCGAACGCGAGGATTTTGGCCGGGTTGCTCAGGCGATCCATCATGTTGGTGATGCCGCCGTATTTCAGAGCTTCCGTAGTGGTCTCCCAACCGTACTGGATCAGTTTGGCGGCATAGCCTTCGTCAATGCCGTCTGCAACCATCTTCTCGAAGCCTAGAACTGCACCGGTCTGCAGCATGCCACACAGGATGGTCTGCTCGCCCATCAGGTCGGATTTCACTTCAGCAACAAATGAGGATTCCAGACAGCCTGCACGATGACCGCCAGTGCCTGCAGCCCATGCCTTGGCGATGTCCCAGCCTTCACCTTTAGGATCGTTCTCAGGGTGAACAGCCAACAGTGTTGGAACACCGAAACCACGCTTGTACTCTTCACGTACTTCAGAACCCGGGCACTTCGGAGCAACCATAACAACCGTCAGGTCTTCACGGATTTGCATGCCTTCTTCAACGATGTTGAAGCCGTGGGAGTAACCCAGGCAAGCGCCTTCTTTCATCAGTGGCATAACGGCACCAACCACAGCGCTGTGCTGCTTGTCTGGCGTCAGGTTACATACCAGATCGGCAGTCGGGATCAGTTCTTCATATGTGCCTACAACGAAACCGTTTTCGGTCGCGTTTTTCCAGGACTGACGCTTTTCAGCGATGGCGGCTGCGCGCAGGGTGTAAGAAACGTCCAGACCGGAATCGCGCATGTTCAGGCCCTGGTTCAGACCTTGTGCACCACAACCAACGATGACAATTTTCTTGCCTTTCAGAAAGTCCGCTTCGGAAGTGAATTCGTCACGGTTCATAAAACGACAGCGGCCCAGTTGATCCAGTTGCTGACGCAGGTTCAATGTATTGAAATAGTTATTACCCATCTTGGTGTCCTCGTGGTTTGGCAGGATGGCAATTAAGACCGACGAATGGTAAGGCAAGTCAGGCGTTGCGTAAAATGCGATATTTGATTTTTGATCTTGCAGATATTGCAAGGCATCAGCATATGAGGAACGGGTTTTGAATTATCGGGATTTGCAGATGTTTCTGACTCTGACTTCCATTGGGAACATGGGCCGTGCTGCGGAGCAGTTGCACATGAGCCCTTCCACGCTCAGTCGGCGTTTGGCGGCGATGGAGCGCGAAATGGGTATCAGTCTGATTGCCCGCGACAGTCAGCCTCTGAGTTTGACGGAAGCCGGGCGGCGCTTTAGTCAGTATGCAGAACAAACCCTGTATGCCTGGGACGCGTTGAGGCAAGAGCTGAACCCTCACGTCAGTGAATTGAGTGGCAGCCTGACATTGTTTTGTTCAGTAACGGCCAGCTTTTCGGTGTTGCCTGAAATTCTGGCTCGATTTCGGGAGCGTTATCCGGCGGTTGATTTACGCATTCTGACCGGAGACGCCGAAGAATCGATTCCAAGAGTGGAAAGTGGTGATGCTGATCTGGTCATTGCCGCCCGGCCTGAGCAACTGTTAGCAGGGCTGACGTTCAAGGCGTTGCTGGACAGTCCGCTGCTGTTTATTGCGCCGCGTCATGCGTCTGCTGTTCCGGGGTTGCATCCGGGGGAACCGGACTGGTCTTCCACTCCGATGATTTTATCAGCGACCGGATTGGCGCGAACACGGATTGACCAGTGGTTTGTGTCGAAAAATATTCAGCCGAATGTGTATGCGCAAGTGTCGGGTAATGAGGCGATTGTCAGTATGGTGGCGTTGGGGGTCGGGATTGGTGTGGTGCCAGAGCTGGTTCTGCGTAACAGCCCGGCGGCGGGCCGTGTTCGCATCTTGCCGGTTGAGCCTGAACTGGAGCCGTTCCTGATTGGCCTGTGCGTTCAGACCCGTTGCCTTGATAATCCCTTGATACAGGCCTTCTGGAAGACAGCTTTGGATGGATAGAGCATAATGTCGGCCAGATTCAATCCAAGAAGGTGTGTCCGGGCCAATGAAGCAAGATGACGTAACGCAGACGGAAAACGCTGCTGACAATGTGGCAGATAGTGTGACTCCTGAACCTCCAAGAGCCAGGAGTCGGGGTATTTATTTGCTGCCGAACCTGTTTACAACAGCCGCATTGTTTTCGGGCTTTTATGCCATCGTCGCGAGTATGAATGCGGACTTTGACAAAGCGGCCATCGCCATTTTTGTAGCGATGGTGCTGGATGGTCTGGACGGGCGTGTGGCTCGTATGACCAACACGCAAAGTGATTTTGGAGCCGAGTACGACAGCTTGTCGGATATGGTCTCCTTCGGCATGGCTCCGGCACTGGTTGGCTTTAACTGGGCATTACATGATCTGGGAAAAATTGGCTGGACGGCTGCTTTTATTTACGTTGCGTGTGCTGCGCTCAGGCTGGCGCGCTTTAATACCCAGATCGCCGTTGCTGATAAAAATTTCTTTGTGGGCCTGGCCAGTCCATCTGCTGCCGCTATTGTGGCGGGCGCGGTCTGGTTTTTGACGGATTCTGGTGTTCAGGGAAGTGACGCTGCCAATGGGATGGCGGTGTTGTTGACGGTTGCCGGGTTGTTGATGGTCAGTAATGTCAAATATCACAGTTTTAAAGGACTGGATCTGAAAGGCAAAATTCCTTTTGTCTCTCTGTTGGTGATGGTGCTGGTGTTCGTGGTGATCTCACTGTATCCAGAAACGGTGCTGCTGTTGATCTTTGCCATTTACGGCGTATCTGGGCCTGTCATGTGGGTCTGGCGGCGTGTGAAGCACAAATCCCGGTGAATTTTCTCTGGCAAAGGCATCTAACTGAAAGTTTTTGACAGTTGAGTAATGGTTATGTTGTTTAAAATCAGACGGTCATCCGAGGCACGTGAGCACGAAGTGACCTCTGAATCGGTATACGCCAATCGTCGCCAATTTATTGGTCAGGCGGGTGCGCTTGCTTTGGCTGCCGCCAGTCCGGTGGCCGTGGCTCTGGAGACACACGATGGTCGCAGTCGTTCTCCCAATAAACCGGCGTGGCTAAAAGACAAGGTGTTGGCTGCCAGGGAAGCACCTTGGGGCGCTGATGAAACGGTTGCGCCCTATCGTTCAATAACCACTTATAACAACTTCTATGAGTTTGGACTCGATAAATCCGATCCGGCGCGTTATGCCAAAACGCTGCAGACCGATCCCTGGTCGGTCAAGATCTCGGGTGAATGCGAGGCTCCTGGTGCGTTGACGCTGGAAGACATTCTCAAGCCCCTTTCGCTGGAAGAACGTATTTACCGGTTACGGTGTGTCGAAGCCTGGTCAATGGTGATCCCATGGATTGGATTTCCGTTGGCAGAACTGATCAAACGCTGTAAACCTCTATCGACTGCCAAATACATCGAATTTGAAACCCTGCTTGATCCGAAACAAATGCCAGAGCAGAGCAGCCGTTTTTCCACTATCAAGTGGCCATATCGTGAAGGCCTCAGGATGGATGAAGCCATGCATCCGCTGACGTTAATGGCTGTTGGTTTGTATGGGGAAGTACTGCCGAAGCAAAACGGTGCGCCTTTGCGTCTGGTCGTACCCTGGAAATACGGTTTTAAAAGCATTAAATCGATTGTTGGAATTCGATTCTCAGAGCACATGCCTTCCACCTCCTGGAATGGTATCGCACCACAAGAATACGGTTTCTACGCCAATGTGAACCCTGAGGTCGACCATCCCCGTTGGAGTCAGGCTTCTGAGCGGCGCTTACCTTCAGGATTGTTTGCTCCTAACCGAATAGAGACGCAACTGTTTAACGGTTACGATGAAGTGGCTTCTCTTTACTCTGGCATGAATCTGAAGAAACTCTATTGATGGCTAAACGTCGATTCTGGAGTGTGCTGGTCTGGCTAGTCGGGCTGGCTCCTGTGGCTTGGTTGTTGGTACAGGTTGTTCGTTTGCAGCAAGGAGAGTGGGATATTCTCGGTAATGAGCCGGGACGAGCCATTGTGTTCTTCACGGGGGAGTGGTCGTTTAACTTTCTGGTACTGACACTGGCAGCCAGCTCTCTGAAACGCCGGGCGTCTTTTGCGGCATTGATGCCTCAGCGCCGCAAGCTGGGCTTATTCTGCTTCTTCTATGCACTGTTGCATGCTTTGGCGTATTCCGGCTTTCTGCTGGAATGGCAGTGGTATGAAATCCTGAATGAATTGATCGAGCGTCAATATCTAACGTTTGGTATGTTGGGGCTGCTTCTGTTGTTGCCATTGACGGTTACATCAACAAAAGGCTGGCAGCGTCGGCTGGGTAAACGGTGGAAGTCGCTTCATAAAGCTGTTTATGTTGTCGCAGTCCTGGTGGCTGTTCATTACGTACTGCAAATACGTTCGGACTGGTTTTGGCCAACCCTCTATGCGATGCTGGTTACGCTTTTGTTACTGGAGCGTTTCATGACCAGTAAGCTGATCAGAAAAGCGATTTGAAACTTTCTGAAACTTTTTTCGAAAAAAGCCTTGTGGGATCTCTGAATTCGGGTATAGTTCGCGTCCTCGATTCAGGAGCAGCCAACAACACGGCTCGCTTGAAACGTCTAAGCATCTGTTTTTAAACAACTTTTTAAAAATAAACGCTTGACAGGGTCGAGAAACGCGCTAGAATGCGCAGCCTGATTCGAACGACTTGTTCGCCGGATCAGAAAGCAGTTTGAACGGTTGGTTTTGAAACGATGTTTAATCACTTCAAAATAAATTAAAAAAACTGCTTGACATTATCGGCTAGCTCTATAGAA
>JAILXU010000016.1:0-75936 GCA_045430275.1 Oceanobacter sp.
CACTGGATTTTTTCGCAGCTGATCAGCTTTGGGAAGCCCTTAACTGATCGGCATTACGGCCAGCGGCCGCTTTTTTTATGTCCAGAATACTTCCATTTGGTATCCCCACAAGCAGCAGGTACACTTCTTTTTCTTTGCTTGCCGGTGCTCTCCATGTCCAATTCTGTGTATTTTGCTTCCACTATTCTGCATTTGTACGCAGCGTCCGTGATTGCAGCAGAACGCCCGGATGAACAGGCACATCTGATCTTCATCGACCAGCCGGAAGACGTTGAATTTCCCTTGTTTGATATTGTGCAGCAATGGCGGCAGTCACCATTTGCGTCGGTGCAATTATTCCATGGACGTTTCAAGGGGCTTGTTAACAAGCTCAAACAGCGTAAGCACCTGTTTGCTCAACTGGAAAACGTTATCCGGGATCTTCGTCCCGAGAATATTTTCGTCGGCAATGATCGCCGGATTGAATTCCAGTTCAGCATGTACATCGCAACCTCCACCGGATGCCAGCCAACCGGGCATTATATGGACGAAGGCACGTACACTTATCTTGGGCGCAAAGCCTCTTCCACCATTGGCGATGTGCTGATTGATAATCTGGCCAAAAAGCTCAGCTATGGTTTCTGGTGGAAAAACCCGCCAACAATTGGTGGTTCAGAGTGGATAAACACCGTACACGTAGCCTTCCCGGATCATATTCATCCACTACTGAAGCAAAAGCAGAGCACTCCTCTGAACGCCGCCGGGTTCAGCAGTCCTGCCATTCAGGAGCTATCTCGCCTGCAAATGGATCACTATGGGTTTGACCACTCAAACCTCACCCATCTGGATGCGCTTTTCACGCTGCCACATGAGTCTCTGTTTGAGAAAGATCCGGGTTATAAAAAGCGGGTACTCACTGTCATTAAACAACTAACAGCCTCTGGCAAACAGGTCGCAGCCAAATACCACCCTCGTAATAGCTCACCCGATGCCCTTGACCTGTCCGAAGCTGGAGTTACTCTGCTTCCGGCCAGCATCAGCTTTGAAGCGCTGTTGCCTCACTTGCCAGAAAGCTGCGAAATCTGGGGAGATGTTTCTTCAACCCTGTTGATTGCCAAATGGCTGCGCCGGGAACTGGTGGTTAATTCCATTGCTCTGAATGAAACAAAAGTCACCCCCCTGAGTAACCTGTTTGATAATATTGGGGTAAAGCAGCAGGGTGGTTGATTTTAAACATTTAACTCTGCATGCTTTACATCTAGAGGGTGTTGGTTCTGGTAAACATCCGTGGTTACTCTGGTTCTTTGTTCGAGAGTCAATAGACTCTCTTTGTTGAGCACTCACGTGTCAATCAAGAAATGCCATTAACTTAATAGCAGATGGTCGTTGGTCGTGTAGGAGATTAGCTTACCTACGATTGGGTCGCATTACATCATCCTCAAGCGATCTCTTTACTGAAAAACTCTGATACATTAATGGCACAGTGAACCTAGGGCTTTGTTATTAATATAAAATTATTGCTAATTTTATTTTTAAATTGGATTTTTAAGAATGGAGCACTCCCCTACTTTAGTTGTTGATTTAGATGGCACTTTATTAAAAACGGATATGCTTGTTGAAACAGGTATTGATGTTTTCAGGCATCGTCCTTCTCAGCTACTCAAAGTTTATAGTTGGCTAAAGACTGGCAAGGCATGTTTGAAAAAAAAACTAGCTGAAAAATCCCAAATTGACGTTGACTTGTTACCTTACAACGAAGATGTGCTGTCTCTGATACAAAATGCAAAAGCAAAGGGACAGCGTGTGGTTTTAGCAACTGCCAGTGATCAGGTCATTGCGAATGCGATTGCAAATCATCTTGGGGTTTTCGACGATGTCTTAGCGTCAGATGGTGTTACCAACTTATCTGGTGTTCGTAAAAGAGATGCCTTAAATCAGTATTACGGCGAAGGAAAATACGACTATGTTGGCAACTCAAAAGATGATCTTGTAATTTGGGAAACTGCGAACAAGTCAATTTTAGTCGACCCCCCTCCATCTGTTCGAAAAATAGCTAGACAGACATCTAATATTGAAAAAGAAATTATGCCGAGTCAGTCCAAAAAAAATGGCTGGCTAAAAGCATTGAGACCTCATCAGTGGTCTAAAAATGCTTTGGTTTTCTTACCCCTTTTCGCATCACATCAATTTAGTGACCCGAGCTTGTTGATAGCTTCTATATTGGCCTTCACATTTTTCAGCATGTGTGCATCCAGTGCTTATTTGCTGAATGATATTTTGGATCTGCATGATGACCGTCGTCATCACTCTAAAAAACATCGCCCTTTCTGTTCAGGCAGAATCCCTGTTTTTCAGGGGGTTCTTGCTTCCACCTTTCTCTGTATAGCTGGACTGGCTGGCTCGTTGTTTTTTTTACCATATGAATTTTTAACAACACTGATTGTTTATTATGCAATAACGTTATCTTACTCCTTGATTTTAAAAAGAAAAGTTGCAATTGATGTTATCACCTTGGCGATGCTATATACAATTCGAATTATTGGCGGTGCTCTTGCAATTGAAGCTGAACTAACATTCTGGATATTGACGTTCTCATTATTTATATTTTTTAGTTTGGCGTTAATGAAACGATACGCCGAGCTATTCAAAGCGAGAATACGAGGGGATGGTAATAAAACATCTGGCCGAGGATATTATCCTTCCGACTTGGAAATGATATCCTCAATGGGGGTTAGCAACGGGTATTTATCGATATTATTCATTGCACTCTATATACAGGATGAGAAAACTGCACTTTTATATTCTGACCCCACCGTCTTATGGCTTATTTGTCCTCTGCTTATGTTTTGGGTAACCCGCATATGGGTTATTACTCATAGAGGAGAAATGCATGATGATCCTGTAGTATTTGCTATAAAAGATAAAATCAGCCTGGTTACTGTACTGACTTCCTTTCTGATTTTTGGATTTGCATTGTGAGTGGTCAATATTTGTCTTGGGGGCGTTATCCAAACAAGCCTCAACACTATAAAAGACTAAACTGGGCAACAGACCTTCCTCTAATAGAGTCTGATAAAGTGACTTTGCCATTTGGTAATGGTCGAAGTTATGGTGATGTATGTCTGTCAGAAAGTGACAATGTCATTTGCATGAAAAGCTTGAACCGAATCCTTTCTGCTAATTGGAAAACAGGTATTATTCGAGCAGAAGCCGGTGTGACTATTGGGGATATACTTGATATATCAGTGCAAAATGGTTGGTTTTTGCCTGTTATCCCAGGTACCAAATTCGCAACCTTAGGTGGTGCTGTTGCAAATGATGTGCATGGTAAGAATCATCATGTACGTGGTACTTTTGGATGTCATGTACGCCGATTTCAACTATATCATTGTAAAGAGTTTATTGAGTGCTCACCACAAAGTAATTATGAAATTTTCCAGGCTACTATTGGTGGGCTTGGTCTAACGGGTTTTATTACATGGATTGAAGTACAACTAATTCCCGTTCAATCTGGCATGATTGATACTATTACCGAGCGTTTTAATCACTTGAGTGACTTTTTCAGATTAGCCAATTTTTATGATAACAGTCATGAGTATGGTGTAGCATGGATTGACTGTTTAGCGAAAGGAAATCATAAAGGAAGAGGCACGTACTTTGCGGGCAATCATGCCCAATACGGAAATAAGGCCCCGAAAGTTGGCTCAAGTTTGAAAGTACCCTTCACTCCTCCCGTATCAATGGTTAATCCATTAACACTCAAACTCTTTAACGAATTTTATTGGCGCACAAAGCCTGTAAAACCTGTCCAGAAAAGAGAAGGCTACCTAGGCTATTTCTTCCCGCTGGACAGCATACATAATTGGAACCGTATATATGGGAGTAAAGGGTTTCAACAGTACCAGTGCGTAATACCAGAACAGTTTGAAAAGGATGCTATAGATGAATTGTTATCTATCATTGCCTTCTATAACTCTGGATCATTTCTGGCAGTATTAAAGCGTTGTGGGGATATCAAATCACCAGGTTTACTATCATTCCCTGTTAGAGGAACATCACTAGCTCTCGATTTTCCAAATACAAAACGCCTAAAACAGCTAATGTCTGCAATGGATGGCGTAGTTCGACAAGCCAAAGGCCGTATTTACCCAGCTAAAGATGCCAATATGAGCGGAGAAGACTTTCGCCTTGCATACCCATACTGGTCAAAGCTTGAAAAGCTAAAGGATCCTTCAATAAACTCCCATTTTTGGAAGCGTGTAACAGCATGAAGCGTATTTTAATTATCGGTGCAACTTCTGCTATAGCAGAAGCGTGTGCCAAAGAGTGGATGACAAGAAGTTCTTGTCAATTTGCATTAATTGGCCGAAACACAGACAAACTGGAAGCCATAGCATCTAATTTGACTGCTCGAGGAGCTGTGTCTGCTGACACATTTGAGCTGGATATTAACAATCTGGATTTGCACCAAGAGGTCTTATCTTCAGCGTTAGCCGTTTTGGGGCAAATTGATATTGCTCTAATGGCTCAGGGAACCTTGCCTGATCAGGAAAAGTGCCAAAAGAATGCCGATTATGCTGTCACCGAATTTACAAGCAATGCAACGTCTGCAATTGCATTTTTAACACATCTGGCAAATCAACTGGAAATTCAGAGAGAAGGTCGTTTAGCTGTAATCTCTTCTGTTGCAGGGGATCGTGGTCGTATGACAAATTATCTTTACGGTGCTGCAAAGGGAGCACTTACAACATTTGTCTCTGGACTAACAGCACGACTAGATAAGGTTGGGGTATATGTGTCTGTCATAAAACCTGGTTTTGTCCAGACACCAATGACCAGCGGTCTTGATTTACCTGCCAAGTTGGTAGCAACGCCTGAAAAAGTGGGACAAGTTATTGTCAAAGGTGTGGAAAAAGGAAAACCTGTTATTTATGCACCCGGATTTTGGTTAATTATTATGACAATAATAAAATTGATACCTTCGTCAATTTTTAAAAGGTTGAGTTTGTGACCACTGACACACCAATATTAAATGGTTGGCGATTTCGTTTCGTTTTATCTACCGTTTTGGTAAGTGCAATTGGTTACGTTGTGTTCTCAATATGGGCTGGCTGGGACGAAGTTCATAAAGCGACATTGAAAGTTGGTGTGGGTGTTATTCTAATTGCCTTACTTCTGTCTTTGGTTAACTATGGGCTTCGTTATTTACGTTGGGAGTGGTATCTGGCGGTTTTAGGTCATAAAATCAACAGGTTAGAACACATAAAAATATATGTATCTGGTTTCTCTCTCACAACAACACCTGGAAAAGCTGGTGAGGCACTGAGAAGTGTATTTTTAAAGCGATACAATATTTCTTATACCGATAGTCTGGCTGCTCTGGTCAGTGAACGTTTTTCTGATGTAATTGCAGTCCTGATTTTGACAGCCGTTGGTATTTCTGGGTTTCCAGATTTTTTACCTGTTGCCATATTTTTTTTGACTGCTGGTTTATTTTTTATAGCGATAATATGGACTCCAAACCCATCCGCTTGGTTATCAAATAAGGCAAACAGCTTTCAAGGAAAGTTTCATACTATACTTCTGAGTATTGCTGGAATAATGCATCAAACTCATAAGTGCAACCCACCTAAAATACTTGTGCTTGGATCACTCGTCAGCATCGTTGCTTGGGGAGCTGAGGCATATGCTTTTTATCTGGTATTGCATTATATGGATGTGGAAATAGCAATATCTACTGCTATATTTATTTATTCGATGTCTATGTTAGCTGGTGCAGTCAGCTTTATGCCTGGCGGGTTGGGGGGAGCTGAAGCTGCAATGACAGCTTTACTTGTGACCAGTAGCGTTGATATGCCACAAGCGGTCGCAGCAACTGTCATCATAAGGTTGGCAACACTTTGGTTTGCTGTACTTTTAGGAGGTGGAGTTTTATATCTTCTTATCAAGCCAAAGTTGACAAGTGAATAATCAAACCTTGCTATTATTCAAACATCTAAAAAATTCTGTAATCCCCTCATTTATAACCGAGTTACTCAGCGGCCTTCATGAGGTATTACAACCTGGATCGACTGAACTCTTCGAACGGTGATTTGTCATCGATGGAGTATGAAAAACTAGCCAATTAATGTGTTCCGTTTTATTGATAAGAACAGTTTTAACGTGAAACATTCATCGGACAACTATGCTACACAGTCGGGTAGCCAGAGGCTTATAAGCACTAAAATACCGATCCCGAGCGACCAGTGGCCGCTTTTTTTATGTCCAGAACACTTCCATTTGGTATCCCCACAAACAGCAGGTACACTTCTTTTTCTTTGCTTGCTGGTGCTCTCCATGTCCAATTCTGTGTATTTTGCTTCCACTATTCTGCATTTGTACGCAGCGTCCGTGATTGCAGCAGAGCGCCCGGATGAACAGGCACATCTGATCTTCATCGACCAGCTGGAGGACGTTGAATTTCCCTTATTTGATATTGTGCAGCAATGGCAGCAGTCACCGTTTGCATCTGTGCAATTGTTCCATGGACGTTTCAAGGGGCTGGTCAACAAGCTCAAACAGCGTAAGCACCTGTTTGCTCAACTGGAAAACGTTATCCGGGACCTTCGTCCCGAGAATATTTTTGTTGGTAATGATCGCCGGATTGAATTCCAGTTCAGCATGTACATCTCAACCTCCATCGGGTGCCAGCCGACCGGGCATTATATGGGCGAAGGCACGTACACCTACCTTGGACGTGAAGCCTCTTCCGCCGTTGGCGATGCACTGATTGATAATCTGGCCAAAAAGCTCAGCTATGGCTTCTGGTGGAAAAACCCGCCAACGATTGGCGGCTCGGAGTGGATCAGCACCGTACACGCCGCCTTCCCGGATCATATTCATCCATTGCTGAAGCAAAAGCAGAGCACTCCCCTGAACGCCGCCGGGTTCAACAGTTCTGCCATTCAGGAGCTGTCTCGCCTGCAAATGGATCACTACGGATTTGACCACTCAAACCTCACCCATCTGGATGCACTTTTCACGCTGCCACATGAGTCCCTGTTTGAGAAAGATCCGGGTTATAAAGAGCGGGTACTGGCAGTCATTGAGCAGCTGACGGCTTCTGGCAAACAGGTCGCTGCCAAATACCACCCTCGTAATAGCTCAGCCGATGCCCTTGGCCTATCCGAAGCTGGAGTTACTCTGCTTCCGGCCAGCATCAGCTTTGAAGCGCTGTTGCCTCACTTGCCAGAAAGCTGCGAAATCTGGGGAGATGTGTCTTCAACCCTGCTGATTGCCAAATGGCTGCGCCGGGAACTGGTGGTTAATTCCATTGCTCTGGATGAAACAAAAGTCACTCCCCTGAGTAACCTGTTTGATAATATTGGGGTAAAGCGGCAGGGTGGTTGATTCCAATCTTTCACACTGGAGAAAACCTTTGACGATTTCGGATCATTCCCAGGAAGTCATTACTCTCATTACTGCTCGAGGGGGGTCGAAAGGACTTAAAAACAAGAATATCCTCCCGATGTGTGGCCACCCATTGATTAGCTGGACAATTAGAGCATCTACGAAATGTCCTCTGGTATCACAAACCATTGTGACTACGGACAGTGAGCAGATTGCTTCTGTATCCGAACAATACAGTGCCAGCGTTATCAAGCGTCCTGCTCATCTTGCCAGTGATACCAGCACCAGCGATGATGCAATCAGTCATGCTTTATCCGAGATACAAGCAACGTCGAACGACCCGATTATTGCTCTACTACAGCCAACGTCACCACTTCGTACATCACTGCATTTATCTGAAGCCATCGAACTCTTTCTGGCAAACGAACAGCAATCTGTAATTGCGGTTTATGAACCCAAACACAGCCCAATCAAATCTTTTGTCGTTAGTGAAGATAACTACCTCTCTGGCTTGTACACTCCTTCGGCTCCCTTTCAGGCTCGGCAATCCTTGCCAACAGCCTATCAGCCCAACGGTGCTATTTACCTGTTCCGAATGTCATCATTCAAACGTGAAAACATGATACCCAGAGGTCTAATCCGACCTTATATTATGTCGTCCAAGCTATCTATTGATATTGACGATAAATATGATTTTGACCTCGCCGAATCCATTTTAAGGAATACGCTCAATGAAGCCTGAATTTTCCATTCAAAATCGTTTAATCGGATATAATCACCCGCCTCTGGTGATTGCAGAAATTGGCATCAACCATGAAGGCTCGCTGAATACCGCTTTTGAAATGGTAGACGCAGCCATTGAAGCAGGTGCAGAGATCATCAAGCACCAGACACACGTTGTCGAAGACGAAATGTCTAATCACGCCAAAGCGGTTGTGCCAGGCAATGCAGATGTCTCCATCTATGAAATTATGGAGCGCTGTGCACTGAACGAAGAAGATGAAATCAAGCTGAAGGAATACGTAGAAAGCAAGGGAGCCATATTCATCAGCACGCCTTTCTCAAGGGCAGCGGCAGAAAGGCTGAAGCGCATGAATATTGAGGCTTACAAGATTGGGTCGGGTGAGTGTAATAATTATCCCCTGATCGATCTGGTTGCTTCATATGGGAAACCCATCATTCTGAGCACCGGTATGAACAGCATCGAATCGGTATCAAAAGCCGTCGATATCATCAGAAAGCACAAGGTTCCCTATGCCCTGCTGCACTGTACCAATGTGTATCCAACCCCTGATCATCTGATTCGGTTAGGAGGAGTTACAGAGCTGGAACAGCATTTCCCTGATGCCGTTGTCGGCCTGTCTGACCACAGTATTGATAACCTCGCCTGTCTGGGCTCTGTCGCTATCGGTGCTTCTGTATTGGAACGTCACTTTACAGACACCAAGTCGCGACCAGGGCCAGATATTTCATGTTCCATGGACATTCAGGAATGTCGTGAACTGATTGAGCAATCGGCACGAATGGCCAGTATGCGAGGTGGTAGCAAATCTTTAATTGATGAAGAGGTCATCACCAGTGATTTCGCCTACGCCAGTGTCGTCACCATTAAAGATATTGCCAAAGGCGAAGTATTCAGCCGGGACAATCTATGGGTAAAACGTCCGGGTACCGGAGACTTCCTGGCGGAGTCCTTTGAAAAACTTCTTGGCAAAGAGGCAATAACAGATATTCCTAATGACACCCAGATCAAGGCAGAGCATGTCAGTTAAAAAAATTCTGTTTCTCACTGGAACCCGGGCAGATTACGGCAAATTAAAAGCACTCATTCAGGCTGTCGACAATTCGTCTGAATTCGAGTTGCATATTTTTGCCACCGGAATGCATATGCAACGCCGCTTTGGCATGACAGTCAACGAGGTTAAAAAATCTGGGTTCAAAGATATTTACACGTATATCAACCAGAATCACGGGGACAGTATGGACATTGTTCTCGCTAAAACAGTCACTGGTTTAAGCGATTACTGCAAGGAACTGCAGCCTGACCTGCTGGTCGTACACGGAGACCGGGTCGAAGCCCTCGCAGGTGCTATTGTGGGATCCATGAATAATATTCTGGTCGGCCATATTGAAGGTGGTGAGGTTTCCGGGACAATCGATGAATTGATTCGTCATTCAGTCTCGAAGCTTGCACATCAACACCTGGTTTGCAATCAATCAGCTTATAACCGTCTGTTGCAATTGGGCGAAAATCCAGATCATATCCATATCATTGGTTCACCCGATATGGATGTTATGGTTAGCAAAGATCTGCCTTCACTTGCCGAAACCAAGGAGCATTACGAGCTTGAATTTGATGACTACGCGATTCTGCTACACCATCCGGTAACGACCGAAGTGAATGATATCGAACACCAGGTACATCAAATAACCAATGCAATTATTGATTCCAAAATCAATTATATTGTCATCCTGCCAAATAATGACCATGGTTCGGACAGTATTTTAAAGGTTTATAACGACAAGTTAAGCGGCCAGAAAAACATCAAAATTTTTCCTAGCATTCGTTTTGAATACTTTCTGACCTTGTTAAAGCATTGTCTGTTTATTATTGGAAATTCCAGCGCAGGAATTCGAGAAGCCCCAGTCTATGGCATACCGACCATTAATATTGGTTCGCGCCAAAATAACCGGGCATTTGCTGAATCAGTTATCAATGTACCTGAAAATAAAGACCAAATTCTCGAGCAAATTCAGTCCATTCAAGGGCGTCGTTTTACACCCTCAGTAGACTTTGGAGAAGGTGATAGTGCCAAGAAATTTCTTTCTGTAATCAGCCAGAACAGTTTCTGGTCAACCAGTAAGCAAAAGCTATTTTTTGACTTGTCAGCCCATTAATCTAATGGAGGCACAGGCAACAGCTTAACACCAATGTTGCTATAAGCCTCCATCATTCCTTTCAAGCTTTCAGGCATAGCCTGAAGGTGTTCAATGCCCACAGCAACACTCTCAATGGAGTCACCATACATTAACTTGGCATTAAATAAGACTGTACTACTACATGAAACTATATATGCGGCAGGATTATCTTGAAGGTACTCCTCCAAGCATAATGAATCGTGTTCCAGGATGCTATATGTATCGTCCATCAGTTCATTTTTATCCGAACGAGGATGAGGAGCAAACAAAACCGTCTTAACACCTTTTGAATCCAGATATTGTTTGATTACTTGTGTTATTTTTGAAATAACTTCTTCTTGCATTGCTCCGGCACGAGAGAGTGGTTGCCCAACAACAATCGCCACATTCAAGGTAGTAGAGTTTTTAGTTGCATGAAAAGAGGGTATCTGAATTTTTTTACTATCAGGATAATGTGCACCCAAGCCATGGAAACAATAGATACCTTTGACAACATCCATATCGGCTCCAATACGCTCTCCATGAATCTCGACCAGAGCCAAATGCCCAAAACATCCATAAGCAATTCTTTTAGACCAGTGTCTGGATTCGTTATTCCAGCGTTCTGAAGCATCCTCTTCAACAAGATTCAGGGAACCGTCGGGTATCAAACTAATACTAACCCTATTAGGCCCTAGCTGCTTGAGACAGGACCCGACTAAGACATTACATAGAAAAGTGTCGACTCTGGCCATATAAAGTATTAATTTATTCTGACCCAAATGAGACTTGACCAACCGCAAAAGATCAAGAATTTTTTTAATACGGTCAAACCAACCTCTGCAAGACTTATTGATATAAACAGTATCAAAATATTTCTCAGACAAATATTGATACACAGACAATGAAGTTACCAAAAAAACCGGTTCAACGAGACCTTCAATATCAATTATTTTCATTGCTGATAAAGCTTGAAGCTCTGTTTCAATAAAAAATATATGCTTAACGACCAATACTCATACCCACTAATAACTCAAAACCAATACTTTTTAATCCAAGGAGCTGCCTTGTAAATATCATAAGAGCCATCCATCACATCTTCAGGATCCGGCTTGCCATGAAATTGAACCACTCTGGCTCCTTCTGGCAACACTGCCTCACCTTCAACTTTCATCCAACCCAATCTTCGTAGCACAACACCAAGACGCCCATACGTGCGTGAGATACGTGCATCACACTGTTTTTTAAAGGAAACAACCCACTCTTCTGGCCATATATCTGTATCAACAACTTTTTCAGTTATCCAGTCCTGATCGCCTTTATAGTGCTGCATAATATAATCTGAATTACTCTGAAAAGAATCCCAGATTTGTTGCTGGCTGCCAATAGTGAACCGGAATACAGAACTGTTCAAAGCTCCTGTTAGTAAATCTCGAGATGCCAAAAAACAACCGGGCTTATAAGCAAAAAAAACATCAAGTTCGTCAACAATAACAACATCCAAATCCAAATAAAGAAAGTCTCCCTGCAAACCATAGAGTTCTTTCTGGAATAGACTTAATTTATACCACCAGCCCGACAGGGAACTATCCTGTATGTCCAGTGGTTTGACACTTGAGTTCAAACCAGCATCATTATCAGTCAAACAATATAGAACAAACTCCCCACTCACTTGGCAGGAAATCATATTATAAAGGCGGTTAACATAATCAGCCGAGTACTTATCACCCCACTTAACACATATAAACTGATATATCATAAAGAGTGCCCTTGCAATTCCATCAATGCATCAAAAACATATTGGGCTGACAAATACTCATAGCAAGGAGGAATATCTTGACGGTTCAATTTAGGGCATTGTTTAAGCCGACATGGAGAGCACTCATAACTCGACTGTAAATTAGTCACCTGTTTTCCCATAGCCCCTGTTAGCACAACACTGGTACTACCAAAAATAGAGACAGTCGGTATCCCAATACCAGCAGCCACATGCATTAACCCGGTATCAACGCCCACAGCCCCGGACGAATGAGCAATGATGGAGGATAATTTCCATAAACTGCATTTAGGCAATACCTCTCCCCATCCTGCCTTATCCACTAGCCGCTGAGCTCGATCCTGCTCCTTTGCACTCCCCCAGGGAAGCAAAACTTTTTTGTCAGCTTGTTTAGCAAGTTTCAGCAATTCAACCCAGTATTCTTCTGGCCAATGCTTGGAATCCCAAGTTGTACCATGAAGAAAAACAAGATGATTTTTCCATTGTTCAGGGCATTCATCCAGAGCATTAATATCAATACCAAAGTCAGCAGCCCCTGACATCGGGTAATTCAGAGCTTGAGAAAATAACTGCCGGGTTTTATCGATGGCATTAGATGCTGATACTGAATAACCAGTTTTATAGAAAAATCGTGTTTCTGAATCCGTTGCACAGTCCGAATCAACACCAACAACAGGTGCCCCCGATAACCAGGCCACGCGTGCAGACTTTATTCGGCCTTGTGCATCAATAACCAGATCATAATCTTGCTCGCGTAACCAACGATAAAAAGACCATTGCTCTTTTAATGTTGCCATAGCCAAGCGTTGCTTTTTCCAACGCAAGCGACCATGCGGAATAACTTGCTGTATTCCAGGGTGTAATCTTGCAATATCTGAAAATGGCTCTTCACAGAGCCAATCAATGATCAAATCAGGATCTGCCTTTAATGCTTCTGTTACGGCTGGCAAAGTATGAAGAATATCACCTAGTGCTGACATTTTAACGATCAGAATTTTTGTCATTATCTTTACAGTCTTTATCCGTAAAACGATCTGTCCAACAAAGTGTTTTACCCAATATATTTGAGCAGTTCTTCTTCAATCTGATCCACATCAGGAATAAAGGCAGACTCCTCTCCATCGACACTCACAGCCATCACATCCAGAGGCCCAGCCCCCATAGCATCTACTTTCTGAATATCCTGAGCATATACTTTTTTCAATTTTGGAATACCTTGTACCAGCAAACCAAAAAAAGGCATGTCGCGATGCTGCCCCACACCATTAATAATGGCAAATCGTGCATTAGGGTTGGGGGAAGGTGCCAACTTGTCATTCAGAATTTCATAGCACACAACAGGTACTGCGACGCCACGCCAATGAATGCGCCCCAACATCCAGTCAATACTGGAGTTGGTGGTCAAAAGCTGAGAAAAAGGAATAATTTCCGCCACGGTTACGTTGGGCAAAATTAAGTTTCGATCACGCAAGGGCATCATCAGACAGTCAATCTGACCTGTCTGTTCAATGGTGGCTGGATTTTGCTTCATGATTCATCGTCCAATCATTTTTTAATCGATTGACCAACTGATTGGCCAGCTGAAATGGATCACCCCTGAACTTAACTCGCTCGGTCTCAAGGGCACTTTCCGGCATAGAAGAATTAATACAGCTTTCGGGACTTTGCACCCAAACCGGTAAATCAGGTACATTCATGGACATAATCGCCTCAGAGCCATCATTACCCATACCACTGAATAAAATAACACCCGATACAAATTGATAATGACCAACAACCGTCTGTATCACTTGATCAATGGATGGGCCATACGGCCCTGGCCAATCTTTTTCGGTGGATAAAAGTAGCCCTGCCGATGAAAAAGCAAACTGCTTTTTAATGGGAGCAACCAATACCTGTCCAGCACGAAGAGGTTCATTTTCCTGTAAGGTCACCAAATTGTACGCAGAGTGACGTCCAATCGTCGTTGACAGAGTTTCCTCAAAGCGCTCATCTATATGCTGAGCATAGACAAAGGCAATTGGTAATCCTGCTGGTAATGCGTCCAAAAAATCCTTGACGGCTGGCGGCCCTCCCAATGAAGCACCGAGCACCCAAACACCAGACGCTGGACGATTCTGAAAATCCATATCAGAAAAAACAGTTGGCAACGGCAAGCGCTGAACCTGCCTGCTGGTACCAATCCGGGCTTCATCCAAAGCCCTTATCACAGCCAGTGATTGATCAGATTCTGCTGTATCAGGCATTTTTCGGGCAACTTCGCTCAATTTCTCATACAAGCGCTTTTGCCAACGAGGAAAAGAATGTGAGGTCTTTGAAGGTGCCTGTTCAAACCCGAGCAGCACAGGAACTTCACCATCCAATAAACTGTCCAGCCATTCACAGGGTTCAGGAAGGTCATCCAAAACCACATCAACCAGCCAGACATCCAGACTGCAATCGCTTGCGTCGTACCATTCCATTCGATCAGGATCAGTACAAACAACAACATCAAACCCCAGGTGCAGCATTGTTGAACTCAACATATGTTGCTGCAAACGATCATCAGCCAAAATGCCAACTTTGGGCAGGGGCATGCTAACTTTCCCCAGGATTCAATAACCCATTAATTGAGCTCAACAACTGATCTTCCTGGAATGGTTTACCCATATATTCATTCACACCGATAGAGAATGCACGATCTCTATGCTTATCCCCGGTACGGGAAGTAATCATAATGATCGGAATGTCTTTGAGCACAGCATCATGCCGAACCAGAGATGCAACCTCAAAGCCATCCATACGTGGCATTTCAATATCGAGCAAGATCAAATCAGGACGATGATCCTGCAAGGTTTCCATGGCATCCATACCATCTTTGGCTGTTCGAACCTCCATACCATTACGTTCAAGCAAGCGCGTGGTTACCTTACGTACGGTTACAGAATCATCAACGACCATGATACGGAACTGGCGGCTTTCCAGTTCTTTACGTTTCTCTGCTTCCTGCTGATCCAGCAACTTCGCCTGCTGATATTCCAGCGACGCCTGCGTCCGAATCATGGCAGGCAAGTCGAGAATGATCACAACGCTACCATCACCGAGAATGGTACCGCCCGATACCCCCATCACAGAACCAAATTGCGGCCCTAATGCCTTTACAACAATTTCACGACTGCCTAACAGGGTATCTACCTGCAAAGCAAAAGGCACAACACCATGCACCAGCAACACTGGTAACGGCATATTGTTGGTTGAAAACTTGGGATGGGCTTCGTTATCAAGGAAACCACCGAGATAATCCAGGCGATAATCACGCCCGGCATAATGATATTTACGCTCCTGAATCGGTTTTTCGTATTGTTCTTGCAGGTCCTTTGCCGAAATTCGCACAATACCCTGAATATTATTCAGAGGAATGGCGTACAGGTCATCACCAACACGGACCATCAGTGCTCGGTTGACCGATACCGTAAAAGGGAGGCGTACCTCGAAGCGGGTGCCTTGACCTTTTTCAGAGTGAATTTCAACACTACCGCCCATTTGCTTAATGCCGGTACTGACAACGTCCAGACCAACACCACGTCCCGAAATTTGAGTAACGTTTTTAGCGGTTGAGAAGCCAGCCTGAAGAATAAACTGAATCAGGTCATGGTCATCAATGCTGGTGTCTGGCTCCAGCATTCCACGCTCAATCGCTTTCTTGCGTACTGCGGCAAGGTTCACACCATCACCATCATCACGCAGTGTCAGGACAACGTCACCACCGTCTCGACTCACTTCCAGTTCGATATTACCAACGACTGGCTTGCCATTCGCTTGTCGAATGTCAGGGGTTTCGACACCGTGGTCAACCGCATTACGAACCATGTGTTCCAATGGTGAGATCATACGCTCCAGAATGGTACGATCCAATTCACCATCAGCATTCAATACCTTGAACTCGACCTGTTTGCCCAACTCCAGGCTCACCTGACGAACGATACGACGCAGACGAGGCACCAGGCGCTGGAACGGTACCATACGGGTCTTCATCAGACCTTCTTGAAGCTCTGTGTTAACCCGGCTCTGCTGCAACAGCAGGGTTTCTGCATCACGGGCCTTATCACCCAGAGTATCGCGCAGGTCACTCAAATCAGAGGCAGACTCCACCAATGCACGAGATAACTGCTGCATTGCCGAATAACGGTCCATTTCCAGAGGGTCAAAGTCATCATAATCCGGCCCTTGACGTTCCTGCCGGAAAAGAACCTGAGCTTCTGTTTCAATATCCAGACGTCGTAGCTGATCTCGTAAACGATCCAGCGTCATGTCCATTTCTTCGAGCGTGTGCGTAAAGTCTGTAACCTGTTGTTCCAGTCGACCACGGCCAATCGACGTTTCACCCGCCAGGTTGACCAGGTTATCCAGCAAATCTGCGGATACCTTTACCAGCTCCTGTGGTGCCTTGCGAACGGATTGTTGCTGCATTGCTGCGGCTGCTTGCGCCGCTGAAATCGACGATTTCTTTTCAACCGGAACAATGGCTTGCGCATCGTCTTTGGAAACTGTCTCTGCCGGAATCGTTTTCGATACGTCAGCAACAGGAACAGGTAACGCCGGATTGGTATTCGCCGCTGCAACGTCCACTTCTTCGATCGTGGCTTCCCCTAGCATCAACAAGGAGCCAGACTCCAGCAAAGAAGAAACGCGTTCGATGCGTTTTACCAATGCATCCTGGCGTTGGTAACACTCTTTGAAGAAGTTACCATCTGCTTCCAGACGATCTTGCTGAACCAGCAATACCCGGGCTTCAAATTCATGAGCCTGATTACCGATATCAGTCAGACCCGCTAAACGCGCGCCTCCTTTCAGAGTATGCAAAACACGTTGTGTTTCGGCAACGGCTCCTAAATTACCGTTTTCCCATTCCTGTAACGTACGATCGAGAGATTCGTGAAGTTCTACTGCTTCTTCGAGGAAGATTTCCAGAATTTCACGATCCGACTCATCCAGAGACGCACTTTGAACTTCGTACTGCTGGGCAGGTTGTTCATCCACAACAACATCCAGTACAGCAGGCTCTTCTACGGAATGTTCAGTCACCACCGGGCGCGCCTGATTCAGGTCGCCACCGTTAATAAAAGTATGTAAGCGCGCAAGAACCTCAGCGGCTGGCTGCGGGGGTACTCGATCACGGATATCGTCTAACTGGGTACCCAAATTATCATGAGCTTCTTGCAACAGCCCGAATAACTCAGGAGCCGTATTCAGACGCCCATTGGCAATGCGTTCATACAGCGTTTCAAGTTCATGGCACAGTTCAGCAACGTCCTGTTGCTCAGCCATACGGGCACCACCTTTGATGGTGTGCAATTCCCGCTGCAAACGCGCCACATTGACCAGGTTGTCGGGGTCGGTTTGCCAATCTTGCAGAATATGCTCGACTGTCTCGATGATCTCTTCTGCTTCTTCCAGGAAAATGGCGATGATTTCATCATCGTCATCATTTTCTTCCACTTCATATAAGTCTGAACTGGATAAGTCAGGAACAGCCTCTGGTTCTGGTTCTGGTTCTGGTTCTGGTTCTGAAATGATTGTTTCTACACGTGGTGCCTGTATTACATCAGGAACCGGCTCCATGAAATCAACAACGTCAACCTGCTCAACGATTTCAGAAGAGAGAAGTACCTCTGCTGGTTCATTACCATCAGCAGAGGATAGATCACCAAATACCTCTGTTGCATCTGCCGTCAATTCACTGTTCAAATCCGAGTCAAGCAAGACACCCGTGTCTGCTGTTTCCAACAGTGGCGCATCAAATATCAACTCATCAGCAACGGGTTCAGAGATCTCAATATCCGCAACGGACAAATCACCGCCCAAATGCTGATCATCAAAAACAGCATTCATTATGTCGGTCGCTGCATGATGTTCTGATCCAGCAACGTCAGTATCACCGATTACTTCGATGATATTTACTGGCGTTAATACATCAGGTTCAAACGTAGACGAAACATTCTGATCGAGCAGAGCAGTTGTCGTGTCATCCAGTCGCTGGGCTTCCGTCTCTGAATGAACATCATTGCTGATTTCGATGATTGTTTGAGCTTCAACAATATCATCCAGCTCTATTTCAATCGGCGCACCCAGCTCGAGATCTGACGATTCAGAATCAATAACATCCACGGTTTGTACTTCAAAACTTGCTGTTTCTGAATGTGAATGTTCTGTTTGTGATGTACCACTTTCTTTGACCACCGAACGATCAATTTCCCATAACGTGGGAACATCATCCGACGTCGCTGGTACCGAAATTTCGAGCAAAAACGGGGGGGTCTCTATTTCATCTGAACTCTCAGGAGTCGCATCGTCATGGACAAGGGTTGCACCATCATCCGATTGCTCAACGACATCAACACCGAAATTATCTTCCAATGGCGATGTAGCGGCACTCTCGTTTGTAGAAATCAACTCAAGAGACACATCAGAGTCTGTTGATGCATCCACCACAGGCACATCAAATTCAATGGCTATATCATCTTCTGAATGTTCAGTAGATGTTTCGACGTCATCGACAACAATAAACTCAAGACCCTCACCCATTAATGGCGCAGGCCCTTCAATATCAACTGTCACATCTTCCTGTTGCTCGGAAGGTACTTCAACAGAATGCGGGACTTGGGGAGGTACAGGCTCTTCAATTTCATCAACAGCGGCGATTTCTACCAACATGTCAATGGATGCAGCGCTTTCCTGATGGTCAGCAGCAGGAGTATCGATATCAATAACGACATCCATATCACCAGGCTGCTCAATAATTTTAATGGGTTGCGCATCAGACAATATGTCCTCAACTGCATCAACATCCAGACTGGCTTCCGAATTCTCGAATACGACCTCGGCAGGTTGATCAGTGACTGCTATGTATTGATCATCAAGTTTTTCTGTTGGTTGAGTGGCTGCTTCATCAACCTCATTGACTATCAAGCCAAGTTGTTCGTCAAGCAGTGAACCTTGCTCAGATGACCCCAACACATCATCCATCTGTTCTGCAGAGTCCACCACCATTGCTGACTGGCTCATATCAACAGCATCGCCAGGCAAAACATTGACAGATTTTGCTTCTGCACTCTCATCAACAGGAGTAGGAGTAGATGAAGATGGAGCCGTTGCATACAGCAAGGCTGTTTGTTCCAGCAAGCGATCAACATAGGGGGTTTCTGGTATTACCTGACCCGCTGCAAGGCAATCCATCATATTCAAGAGTTCTTCCTGGCTTTCTGTGGCCAGTTCAACCCAATGAATTTCAGGGGTGCAAGCACACGTCAATAGCTTGCGATAGAACCCTTCCAACGCAATTGACAAGCCAGAGATTTGTAACTGTTCAGCCTCATCAGCACCTGCCGCAACATCAACCAGGTCTTTGACAAGTGCCTGCAAATACTCAGAATTCCCTGATTTGTACCACTGGGCAATAAGATTTTCAGCATCCAGCAACGAATCCATACCATGCTGCAAAAAGCGTGATATTGCCCGTGGGTCTGGAGTTTTGACTTCTTGCTGAGCCCGCTCTTGCAGTGGCTCCAATATTGCCCGGTCAAACTGCTGGAGGCGACGTAAGAAAGTCTGCTCTCCACCAATCATGCCACTGTTCAAACGTGACTTATCAGCCAGAGCTACACTGATCATGCGTATAGCATCATCCAGCAGATCAATCAGCCATTCACTGTTTGGAGCATGATAAGCACGTAATTCTTTTAATATACGTTCAAGCGGCGCTGCTAATTTGGCAATAGCAACTATTCCAGCCATATGAGCACTGCCCTTAAGGGTGTGGAGTGCTCTTTGGGCTTGATCATCAACCACATTCTGATAATTGTGGGCGCGTGAATCATCAACAAAATGCTGAATTGTGACTAAATGACCTTGAGCCTCGGTAACAAATACAGCCAGCAGAGACAAATCGTCATACTCATCCTCTGTCAACTCTGATTCGGAAAGCACCGCCACAGGAACTTCAGATATCTCTTCAGAGGTATCCAGGTCAGCAACAGGAGAGGTTTCTTTTACAGGCAATTCATCAGGAGCTGCTTGATCGGTATCCGAGGTATCAGGGCCGCTATCTTCTTGCGCTTCAGGATGAGTAATGGTTTGTAATGCAGGAACTGACTTTCCATCGGATAACGCAGACGCGTAGTCCATTAATGGCTGAGTATCAAGAGAAGGTTTCTGGCGTAAACGGAAATCATCAATCAAGACTGGCAATACAGACAGGACATGATCAACGATATCCAACAGGTTGTCGTCAACCTGAATGGTTTTATCAATAACTCGATTGAACATATTTTCAATCGACCACGCCAATTCGCCAATTACCAAAGCATTGACCATACGGCCGCTGCCTTTTAGCGTATGGAATGCACGTCGAACGGTTGTTAACGCTTCACCATCAGAAGGAGTTGCCTTAAAGGTTGGCCAAGCTTCATCCAGCGCTTCTGTAACTTCTTCGGCTTCTTCGAGGAAAATTTCGATGATTTCATCGTCGATCAGATCGTCGTCATCCTCCTCTTCTTCTGCTTCGAAAGCTTGTTGCAAGGCAGCGTCTGAGCTTCTTGCGGCTTCTGCGGCTTCTGCGGCTTCTGCGGCTTCTGCGGCTTCTGCGGCTTCTGCGGCTTCTGCGGCTTCTGCGGCTTCTGCGGCTTCTGCGGCTTCTGCGGCTTCTGCGGCTTCTGCGGCTTCTGCGGCTTCTGCGGCTTCTGCGGCTTCTGAACGATCTTCAATGATGGTCTGCAAGGCTTCGTGCGAGTTGTCGACCTGATTATTCAGTACAGGATCGCCACCCGACAAAACCTTATCAATAACAACCGTTGGATCAACCCTATCGACTATCGTCTTCTGTTTGGCGATTTCCTGAACAACATTTTCAGGATCTTCCTTGTAACCCAGTGCCGCAAGGGAGTCATATACCCGATCAAGAATCTCATCCCCGGTGCTATCAGGGCTTTCGGTATAGCGCTCAACGAAATATTCGATACCAGAGATGACATCAGCAAAACTATCCAGCGTTGCCCAATCAGTCTTGGTATCTGTGTCAATTACATTTTCAACATACTGACCCGCACCGTGCAAAGCGGCAGCAACCCGAGTCAATGGAATCATGCCAAAGGAACCGGCTATGGTATGCAATAAAGCAGGGACATCCTGAAGTTCACTTGAGTCCCACTGCTTGGAGACATAGGCAACAATAGAATCTTTAACCTGCTCCAGCACATTTCGTGCTTCTCGCAGCACAGCTTTATGCGCATCTGACAGTGAGTTCTGTCCAACCTGCTCGGTCAATTTACCTTCGTGAATCATCCCGGTCAGGGTTGCTTCAACATAGAGCAAGGCACCAGCGATATCGAACAAATCCTGCTGTGTCACCTTGCCAATATCAACAAGGGCAGCCATATCAGAAAGCTGAGCTTGCATCACCTGGCGCGGCATCCCCAAACCAACAACGCCCATGGTGTCACAGACTTGTTTGGTTGCGGGTGCAACATCACGCAAGGCATCAAGGCAATCACTATCACCTCGAACAGCCAGATCCAGCTTATCCTTGATGATTGCAATTTCTTCAACCAATGCCGTCAGGACATGACTGATGGTGTCACGATCAGGACCAGCGAGAGCATCTCGCTCCTGTTGAATTTCCTCTTCACTAGGAAGTGCGCTACCCAATGCAAACTTGTCAAAGACCGCCGTTATTGCTTCGCCTTCAAATTGAGTGCGCGCCACGTAGAACAACAAGTTTTTAACCAGCTCGTCAGAAGCTGGCTGATTCAGGGCCGGAGCGCCGTCTTTGATAATCAACCGAACCAGACCATCAAGTTCTCGTAACAGCTGTTTTGCGCTGTTCGGAACTTGATGCTGGTAAAGTAGCCATTCACAAAAAGCGGTTGCAGGTAACCAGGCAACCCCCATTGGAGTGTGCCCCAGCGCGTTATCCAGACGGGTAAATACTTTCAACAAATATTGCTTCGCAACTTCAGGTTTTTTGTCCTGTAAAAGCTGGGCAATAGCGGCCTGCAACATCTGTCGAACTTTACGAATCCATTGCTGGAAGTCATCCGTTTTATAACGGGCTAACTTGGCTTCGGATAGTGGTGAATTATGGGTAAATACTGGTGCAAACAGCGCTGTCTCAGACAGCAGATTCTCTCCACGAACCGAGCGCAATTCATTCAGAATAGGCAAGAGAACAATGGGCAAATCCCGTTGACCAACCTTAACATGGTCAAGATAATGAGGAAGCTGAATGATGGCTTGCATCAATACTTCCAAGCCCGCTAATTCATTAGGCAGTGCTCCTTCATAGAGAGCCGCCGCGACGGCCTCCATTTCTTCGGCCAATAACGCAGCGCCGAAGAACTCGACCATTTGAAGTGTGCCGTGAACCTGGTGCAGGTAATTGAAACAGAACTTAAGCCTGCTTCGGTCATCCGGGCTTTCACTAAAAATCTCCAGAGACTGTTGAGCCTGCTGCAAGGTTTCGTGAATTTCGCCCTTTACCCATTCCAGGGCGATGTAGTCCTGACTCATCGCCATTCGGTCTCCCGTGTTGTATCGAGTTGCTTCCGAACAAAGGCGGTCACCTTGCCGTTACGACAGGGCTGAACCAGCCGATTACGCCAGTCAACAATTTCCCCGGAACCAATCACAAGTATTCCTCCAGGGGCCAGTCTTTCGACAAGCAAATTCAGAATCTCTTTTCGACGCCATCTACGAAAATAAATCAGCACATTCTGACAATAAATCAGATGCTGAGATCGCAAAGGGAAAGCGCCCAGATTCAATATATTGACCTGAGTGAAGCAGCAACGCTGTTGAATATTATCCTTGACCCGAATACGGCCTGATTCTGTTAGTTCCACACCAGATTGCTGGTAGGTCTCAGGTATCCAGGCAAGGGCATTACGAGCGTATTCAGCACTGCGAGCCTTACGCAATACGAAAGTAGAGATGTCCGTTCCGGTAACAGCATAGGTTTCGCCAGTACCTGTAGCATGCTCGGCCACCATGGCCAAGCTGTAGGTTTCTTCGCCGGAAGAACAACCTACACTCCAGATTTCCAGAGGCTTCCCAGCAGGCAATCGCTGAGAAACTTCCTGGCAATGCTGTGCAACAAAATCGAACGCATCGCGATCACGGAAAAAACGGGTTTCCTGTACAGTCAAACGATCAACCAGAGTGTTCCACTCAATCGCCCCGGCAGGACCAGACACAACCTTGTCAAAGTAGGATGCATAACTGTCACAGCCTATTTCCTTCATACGAAGGCCAAGGCTCGTCTGCAGGAAAGAGCGCCGCTGTTCCGGCATACTCATTCCCGTCCGTTCTTCCAGTAGCGCCTGCCAACGAAGAAATTGTTCGTCATCCAGCACTGGCAATGTGCTCATCACAGAATGCATCTGTTGACTCATACCAGAACACCACAGCAAGGTTCATTAAAGAACCTGCTGCTGCTCCATCTCCACAACATCTGCTTCAGGCAGTTTGAAGCCTGCCACAGACTCACGCAGTTTGTTCGCCATTTCGGCCAGGTTACCAATTGATTTCGCCGTTGCTGTAGTACCAGCTGATGTCTGAGAAGTAATTTCCTGAATTACATTCATCGTATTGGAAATATGACCTGCGGACGAAGCCTGCTGGCGTGCAGCGTTCGAAATATTCTGAATCAACTCCGCCAAACTCTTCGATACCGTCTCAATTTCTTCCAGAGCAACACCAGCATCCTGTGCCAATCGAGCACCACGCACCACCTCAGTGGTCGTTTGCTCCATCGAGATTACTGCTTCGTTCGTATCGTTCTGAATCGTTTTAACCAGCGCCTCAATCTGCTTGGTCGCAGCAGCAGAACGTTCCGCCAAGCGCTGTACTTCATCCGCAACTACCGCAAAGCCTCGACCGGCGTCACCCGCCATCGATGCCTGAATGGCAGCGTTCAAGGAAAGAATGTTGGTTTGGTCAGCAATATCCGTAATCAGGGAGATAATGTCACCAATCTCCTGAGAGGATTCACCCAATCGCTTAATACGCTTTGAGGTTTCCTGGATCTGCTCACGGATATTATCCATGCCATTGATCGTTGCCTGTACGACTTCAGCCCCTTTGTTTGCGATCGCTACCGATCGCTCCGCAACCGCAGAAGATTCCGATGCGTTGGCTGATACCTGGTCAATCGACACTGCCATTTCGTTAATCGCAGCCGATGCACCCGCAATTTCCTGAGCCTGGTGTTCCGATGCCTCAGCAAGATGCATCGCCGTCGCCTGGGTTTCCTGAGCAGCCGAGGATACCTGTACCGCCGTTTCATTAATTGCCGATACCAACGAGCGCATCTGGTCGATTGCGTAGTTGATCGAGTCAGCAATCGCACCCGTAAAGTCTTCTGTTACCGTCGCTGAAGCCGTCAGGTCACCATCTGCCAAGTCAGCAATTTCATCCAGCAATCGCAAAATTGCCATCTGGTTTTGCTGGTTTTGATCTTCCGTCACATTCAAATCACGACGTGTTCCCTGATACGAGGTATAACCAAGAGCAACCAGGAAAATTACAGATAAAACCGCAGAACCATAACCCACGTTTCGATAAGCATCCCGCTCAGCCGCAGCGGACAAAATGTCTTCACTCAGCTTGGATGTTTGGGTCAACAGAACACGAGAGTTAACAAAGATGCTGTCTGAGGCTTCCCTTACCTGGAACAGCTCAGGAGAAGTTTCGAGAATTTCATCCACAGAGCCCGATACAAACGCAAACAATTCAGATACTTCTTCCAAAGCGGTCACCGCTTCTTCATCCGTTACCTGAGAAATATTCATGGCAATGTTGCCTTTGACCATCCCGTTCAATACGCGACCAAACAAGGAAGCATCTCGACCGAATGCATCAGCGGCCATTACCGCATCATCACCACCTGCCAATACCTTGTTCACCGAGCGTACAATACGTTCAGCCAACCAGGACTGTCTCTGGGCAACAGCCACCTGATCAGCGGGTGCCCCGTTATCCAGTAGAATTTCTACAATTTCGTCATACTCAACCTGAAGTTGAGGAATGGTTTCAGCCAGTGTTTCGGCAACTTCGTGCAGGGAAAGGATAATGTCCTGGGAACGAATAATCTGGTCGGCACTCTTATTCACACCTACCCAGATCTGTTGCACGTTGCCCATATTAGGAACCTGTGCAGCTTCCAGACCCCGTGCATCATCCCCTTTACTCAGAACACCCCAGTGTTCATCAAATCGGTCTCGGGCAACACGCAACTGCTGGAAAGCCTCCCGGTTACCGGATGCTGATTCCACCGCGTTGGTTGCAAGTTCCTGGGACAAAACCCGCAATTCACCGGCGTGTTTGATGTATTGTTCATCCCGGCTTTGCAAGTTGTTCGCCCAGATAGTAATACCTAAGAACGCGACCAGGGATACAAACAGCAATGCTGCCAATACCATGCTCGCGCTATTCCTCAGAACCGCTGACGCGGCATTACCCGATTTACCACTCATGCCCTTTTCTCCACACTCACTGCTCCAAGACAGCTTTTTTTTTTCCAAAGAGTTTATGCAACCGATACTGCGATCTGCAGAAACTCCGGAGAATTCACCAGCTCATCAAATTTGAAAATAGACCAGCGCTTTGAATCCCTGACAAAGCCATGATCAACAAACTTGCTTAATGCTTCCTGATTCTTGGGAATCACATCCATCGTATCCAGCTGAAACTGCTGCATCCCCATAACCGCATCAACCAAAAGACCGGTTGGAAAGTCACCTTCCTCAACCACCAGAACCCGACGTGAACGCCAGTTCGCTTTTGATGTCATGCCGAGCATGCCTGCCAGGTCCATCACAGGAACCAGTCGACCACGAACATTGGCAACGCCCAGCACCCAGCTTTTAACGCCGGGTACGGTTGTCATCCTGGGAGGTTGAAGAATTTCACTTACCTGCCCCATATCCGCGACAAACTCTTGCCCTCCCATCAAAAAACCAACGCCACGCCAATAAGCAACTGCCTCAATCTGTTGAGGCAAATCGGAAGCATTATTGAGGCTACGATCAGCAATACTTTTCAGGAGAGCAAATGGATGCATACTTATTTCATCACCGAATCAATTTCTGATAACAGGATGGCTTCTGCAACAGGCTTGACCAAATAACCACTGGCACCCTGACGCTTGCCCCACACACGATCCGTTTCCTGATCCTTGGTAGTCACAATAATGACCGGGATATTTTCGGTTTCTGAATCCTTGGTCAACTGTCGGGTTGCCTGAAAACCATTCAGGCCCGGCATCACGATGTCCATTAAAACCACATCGGGCTTTTCTTGCTTGGCCAGTGCTACACCATCGGCACCGTTTTCAGCGGCCAGAACTTCATGGCCATTTTTTTCCAGCATTGTACGAAATACTTCAGTTTCGGTTGGAGAGTCGTCCACCACGAGAATGCGAGCCATGCTATTACCCCTTAATGCTTCGCTAGCTTGCTACTGTTTTACATATTGCCGGATAGAACCGAGCAGCTCGTCCTTACTGAAAGGCTTGGTCAGATACTCATCCGAACCAACAATACGACCTTTTGCTTTATCAAAAAGACCGTCTTTACTGGAAAGCATAATGACTGGCGTTGTCTTGAACTTGGAGTTGTTCTTGATCAACGCACAAGTCTGATAGCCATCCAGTCGGGGCATCATGATATCCACAAAGATGATATTCGGGTTGGAGTCTGCGATCTTGGCGAGTGCATCAAAGCCATCCGTTGCAGTGATTACTTCGCAGCCCACCTTCTTCAGCAAGGTTTCGGCCGTACGACGAATTGTTTTACTGTCGTCGATGACCATCACTTTTATGTTTTGAAAATTGTCGTCCATAGAAAGGCCTTAACCATCCACTCTGAATTAACTGCAACGGACCGAGAACGTACGTTGATTCGAGCCGGTTCACTTTTGTATCACACATTAGAGAACCAAGCTAGAACGTTACCGTGTCAATACTGTTTCACATGCCCGTATCCCAATCGGGTAGAATGCAGCATATTCCAAGCCGGGTAACGGACACACATCATGAAGTTAAAAATTGGCGTTATTATGGATCCCATTGAAGGTATCCATGTTCATAAAGACACAACACTGGCCCTGATGGCTGCTGCCCAGTCTCGCGGATGCGAACTGTACTACATGGAGCAGCAGGATTTATACATCAATAACGGTCATGCCATGGGATCAATGTGCCCGTTATCCGTTGAGCTGAACCCGGAAAACTGGTTTACCCGGCATGATGCTGAACAGCGCCCTCTGGCTGACCTCGACATCATTCTGATGCGAAAAGACCCTCCTTTTGACAGCGAATTCATTTACAGCACCTATATTCTGGAATTGGCAGAGAAAGCCGGTGTTCTGGTAGCAAACAAACCGGCCAGCTTGCGCGATTGCAATGAAAAGGTCTTTGCGACCCACTTCCCTCACCTGATGACACCCACTCTGGTGTCCCGCCGGGCAGATTTGCTCAAGGCATTCCATCAGGAGCATGGCGATGTCATTTTCAAACCCCTGGATGGCATGGGTGGCTCTTCCATTTTCCGAATCAAGGAAAACGACCCCAACCTGAGTGTCATTATTGAAACCCTGACCAACCACGGCCAGCAGCAAATCATGGCACAGCGTTTCATTCCTGACATCACGGATGGCGACAAGCGCATTCTGATGATCAATGGTGAACCCGTGCCGTACTGCCTTGCCCGAATTCCGGCCAAAGGTGAAACCCGAGGCAACCTGGCGGCTGGCGGTCGAGGAGAAACGCGCCCTCTATCCGACTCTGATCGCAAAATTGCTGAAGAAATTGGCCCGGTTCTGAAAGAGAAGGGATTGTACTTTGTCGGTCTGGACGTCATTGGTTCAGGGCTGACAGAAATCAATGTCACCAGCCCCACCTGTGTTCGCGAGATCAGTCGTGATTCCGGTATTGATGTTGCGGGTCAACTCATCGACACCCTGATTGCCATTCGCCAGGGATAACCTGAGCACTCCACATCCCTGATTCTGGCCAGTAGACAAACGCAGCGCTACAGGCCAGACTTGCGAAGCTTCCGTCAGCCGCTGTCTGGCGAATCGGTAACTTTCACATGGATTTATTGCAGCATGACCACCGCTACCGCAAACACCACCAGCACAGATCGGCTGACCTTTGCTCTGTTCCTGGCGTTGCTTGTCCATGCCATGATCATTCTGGGCGTCAGTTTCACACCGTTTGAACGCCAGAATCTGGCCAAAACCCTCGAAGTCACCCTTGCCAGCTACAAAAGCAAGGAAGCCCCGAAACAGGCGGATTTTCTGGCCCAGGAAAACCAGGAAGGCAGCGGCACCGAAGACGAAGCCAGAATGCTGACAACCGATGTTGAAGCACCGTTTCAGGATAACCGCATCAATAAAGCGTCACTGCAGGAACAACTGGCCTCGACCCCCAAGGTGCCCGAAGGCACCCGCACCCAGGTCACCACGACACAATCTCGTCCCCAGAAGGTAGAAAGCCAGGACACACCTGCCCCACAACCGACCCTTGATATTCCTGACGGCCCTGAAAAACCCTTGCTGAAACGCAGCCTGGAAATGGCCAGCCTGGAAGCCAAAATTGACACCATGCGACAGATGTACGCCAAGCGCCCTCGAATCCAGCGTTTAACGGCCGCATCCACCATGAAGGCCAGCGATGCCTATTACGTCAATAACTGGCGACGCAAAATCGAAAAAATGGGGGCGCTGAATTATCCAAAAGAAGCAGAGAACTGTTTCAATGATTGCCGCCTTCGCCTGCTGGTTGCTATCAACCCCAATGGCACTATTTACGACCTTCAGATTCTGGAGTCCTCCGGTCGCAAGGTACTGGATGAAGCAGCAATGAGAATTGTCCGATTATCCGCCCCCTTTGCGCCCTTTACGGAAGAAATGCGCTCAACCACGGATATTCTTGAAATCATTCGGACGTGGCAATTCAAGGGCAATCGCTACCTGTCGGACGGTTTCTAATGGAAGAAATCCGTTCATTTAAAGGCCACTTTCTGATTGCCACTCCTGAATTGAACCAGACTCCGTTTGAGCACAGCGTCATTTATATGCTCTCTCATGATGACGAAGGAGCCATGGGACTGGTGATCAACAAGCCTCATCACATCAGTTGGGCAGATGTCTGCTCCCAGGTCGGCATCACACCCCTGGCAGAACGTACGTCTGTTGTACTCAATGGCGGGCCTGTTGCATCGGATCATGGTTATTTGCTGTATCAATCTGACCAGCCACCGCACGAACAAGCGGCAGAACTGGCCCCCGGCGTCCACGTAACGACTTCCAGCACCTTGCTTTCCGAACTGGCAGAAGGTCGTATATCCGATCAATTTCGATTTTTACTCGGCTACAGTGGCTGGGATACCGGGCAACTGGATCAGGAAATTCTGGACGGTGCCTGGCTCACCATCAAAGCCGATATCACGCTCTTGTTCTCAAATGCTCATGACACGATTTATCAGCAAGCTTTGGGACAACTGGGCATCAGCCTTCACCATTTCAGTCATCACGTTGGACACGCCTGACCATGAGCACTCAATCGCCACCGGAGCGCATCATGACCGTGATGAGCTTTGACTTTGGAACCAAGCGCATTGGCATCGCCACGGGCCAACGCCTGACCGGCACAACGCAGGCACTCAATCCCATCAAGGCCCAGAACGGCATCCCCGACTGGCAACAACTGGAAGCGATCATTCAGGAATGGAACCCCGATGCCTTTGTCACCGGGCTACCTCTGAATATGGATGGCACTCTCAGCAGTATCAGCTTGCGGGCTCGAAAATTTGCCCGACGTCTGGAAGGACGCTTTCACCGCCCTTCTTATACCCACGATGAACGGCTCACCAGTTTTGAAGCCAAGGGCATCGTGATGTCCCATACCCAAGAGCGGAATTTTGGCCGTTATTCCGTTGACGGCATCGCCGCCCAATTGATTCTGGAAAGCTGGATGGAGACCCATCCCCGATCCGATTCCAGCTCGCAAGGAGAAACCAATGCACCTTCCTGACATTGACGCAACCTGCCAGGCACTGTCCAGTCAGCTACAAACCTATCTGGAAACCTACCCGCACAGCAATCCGATGATCATCGGCATTCGTACAGGCGGCGTCTGGGTTGCCCAACACCTGATCAACACCCTGAATCTTCCAGAGCCCTTGTACAGTGTTGATATCAGCTTTTACCGGGACGACTTCAACCAGAAAGGCCTGAACCCCAAAGTATGTGGTTCCGAGCTGCCTGAAAGCCTGGAAAATCGCCACATCATTCTGGTTGATGACGTCATCATGAGCGGCAGAACCGTCAGGGCAGCCATCAACGAACTGTTCGACTATGGCCGTCCGGCCAGTATTACGCTCGCTTGCCTGCTGGATGTAGGGCAACGAGAGCTACCCATTCAGCCAGATGTATGTGGCGCAAGGCTGACGTTACAACCCGGCCAGCTCATCAAACTGAGCGGCCCAGAGCCAATGACCCTGAACTTTGTCTGACCGACCACCGGATGCTTCACCATGACTAGTGACCCCTGCCAATTACAACTGGCTCCCAATGGCCAGTTACGCCACTTTCTGACCACCGAAGGTCTGAGCAAAGAGCTGCTTGAAGAGATTCTTCATACAGCCAACTCATTTCTGGACCCCAAAGGCCAATTGATTCAAAAGGTGCCGCTGTTGCGCGGTAAAAATGTGGTGAATCTGTTCTTTGAAAACAGCACCCGTACCCGCTCCACCTTTGAACTCGCAGCCACCCGTCTCAGTGCCGACATTCTGAATCTGGACATCCAGCGCTCAGCCACCTCCAAGGGTGAAACCCTGATGGACACCTTGTGGAACCTGGAAGCCATGCACGCCGACATGTTCGTCGTACGGCACGCAGATTCCGGTGCCGCGCACTTTATTGCCGAACAGGTCACACCCAACGTCGCCATTATTAACGCAGGTGACGGTCGCCATGCGCACCCGACTCAAGCCATGCTCGACATGCTGACCATCCAACGTCATAAAGGCCAGATAGAAGGTCAGGTCGTTGCCATTGTGGGTGACATCCTGCATTCCCGCGTAGCCCGCTCACAAATACATGCTCTGAAAGCATTGGGGGCCGCTGAAGTTCGTGTGGTTGGCCCTGCAACCTTGCTACCAAAAGACATTGAAGCGCTAGGAGCCAAAGCCTACTACGACTTCAGCCTGGCCCTGCGCGACTGCGATGTCGTGATTATGCTGCGACTGCAAAAAGAGCGCATGCAAAACGCCCTGTTGCCCAGTGAAAGTGAATTTTTCAAACTCTACGGCCTGACCGCTGAAAAGCTGGCACTGGCCAAACCCGACGCCATCGTTATGCATCCGGGGCCGATCAACCGCGGAGTAGAAATCGAAAGTGCCGTCGCCGATGGTCCACAGTCCGTGATTCTGAAACAGGTTGGCTACGGCATCGCCGTGCGGATGGCAGTGATGGCCATGGCCATGAGTGGCCAGCAAACAACGCAGGCAGGCCCGGAGGCACCCTAAATGAAATATTTGCACATTCGCAATGCGCACCTGATTGACCCGGCCCGCTCACTGGATAGCTTGTCCGATGTTTACATCGCTGAAGGCAAGTTGGTTGCGATTGGTCATAAACCACCGGAAGGCACCATCGAACGCACTATTGAAGCGGGAGAGCAATGGCTGGTGCCTGGCTTCATCGACCTCAGCGCCTACCTGAACGAGCCGGGTTATACCCAGAAAGGTACAATCGCACGAGATACCCAGGCAGCGGCCGAAGCGGGATTCACCCACATTTGCGCTCAGCCTCACACTCGCCCCATTGCAGACAGCAGTGCTGTTATCCAGCTGATTCTGGACAAATCATCCGTCGCCGGTTTTGCTCGGGTACTGCCACTGGGAGCCTTGACCCAAGGACTCGCGGGCGAGCAGCTTTCCAACATGGTGAGCTTGCGCAATTCAGGCTGCGTCGCCCTGAGCAATGCCCGCTTTCCCATCAAGGACAGCTACGTCTTGCGTCGTCTGATGGAATACGCCGCCACGTACAACATTCGTTTGTTTATCACTCCGAACGATCCGGCATTGGCCTGCGACGGCGTGATGCACGAAGGCCCAATCTCGACGCGACTGGGGCTGGCAGGTATCCCGGAAACCGCAGAAACCGTTGCTCTGGCACAAACCCTGTTGCTGGCCGAACAAACCGGCGCACGCCTGCACATCAGCCAGATCAGCTGCGCCCGCAGTATTGATATGCTGACAGAAGCCCGGAATCGTGGCCTGAACGTCACAGCCGATGTGTCACTGGCCAATCTGTGCTTCACCGACGAGACCGTTAACGGCTACAACAGCCGTTTCCATGTCGAACCCCCACTGCGCAGTGAAGCGGATCGCCAAGCCTTACTGGCCGCCGTTAATCGTGGCGAACTGGCCATTTGCTCCAACCATCGTCCACATGAGATTGCCGCTAAAAAGGCGCCATTCGCGGCCTCGGAACCCGGCATGAGTCTTTACCGACACTTTCTGCCGCTGCTGCTGCAATTGATTCAAAACGATGAACTGGATCGTAATGCGGCCATTCAGGCACTGACTGAGCTGCCAGCCCGCGCGCTGGGTCTGGAGCGAGGCCTGTGCGAAAGCCATCTGTTCAACGCCACCCTGATTAACCCATCAGCATTGCCTTCAGAAGAGCAACCTGACGACCTGTCCAGTCCCAATACATCCGGTCAGCCCGGCATGGCAACCGCCACCTTTGTCGATGGTTTTCAGGTCATCAGCAGCCACTGATCAAAAACGCCGGACCCCTTCTGGAACCCGGCCTCTATGAATGATCTTCTTGTGCGCAGACAGCCCGCTCACTTGCCCGTATAATGCGGGCAAATTACGGAGACACAGTCATGCACCTGCGCCCCTTGCTTACTCTGGTTATTCTTTGCCTGACCTTGCTCGGCGGCTTGGCCTGTGGCCAAAAAGGCCCGCTGTATCTACCCGAGCAACCGCCAGAAAAAGAATCCCGATAAATGTCTGCATTCCATTATTGCGATGGCGTCCTGAACGCCGAAAACCTGCCCCTGACTGCCTTGGCCGAACAATACGGTACGCCTTTGTATGTGTATTCACGGGCGGCCTTTGAACAACACTTTCAGGCTTACCACCACGCTTTGGGCGATTGGCCTCATCTGGTGTGTTATGCCGTCAAAGCCAATTCCAACCTTGCCGTGCTCAATGTGCTTGCTCGGCTGGGTGCCGGTTTTGACATCGTCAGCCAGGGTGAACTGGAACGCGTCCTTGCGGCGGGTGGTGATCCAGCCAAGGTGGTGTTTTCCGGTGTCGGCAAACAACCCCAGGAAATGGTTCGTGCTCTGGAAGTTGGCGTTGGCTGTTTCAATGTTGAATCTGAAGCCGAATTACAACGCCTGAGCCAGGTTGCTTCTGAGCTGGGGCGCGTGGCACCGGTATCGGTTCGCGTCAATCCGGATGTCGACGCCCAGACCCACCCATACATTTCTACCGGTCTGAAAGACAACAAATTTGGTATCGACATCAATCAGGCAGCCGACGTATATGCTCTGGCCGCCAGCTTGCCCGGTATTCAGGTCGTCGGCGTCGATTGTCACATTGGCAGCCAGCTCACCGAAATATCGCCCTTTCTGGATGCACTGGATCGGGTGCTGGCACTGGTCGACGAACTGGCTGAACAAGGCATCCAGATTAAACATCTGGATCTGGGTGGTGGCCTTGGTGTGGTGTATCAAGATGAACAACCCGCCACACCAGAAGAGTACATCAGCGCCGTCAAGGCACGCCTGGGCGACCGTACGTTCAAGTTAATCTTTGAACCAGGGCGCTCCATTGCCGCCAATGCCGGGGTTTTCCTGACTCGGGTTGAGTACCTGAAACTCAACGATCATAAGAACTTCGCCATCATCGATGCGGCCATGAATGACCTGATTCGCCCGGCCCTGTATTCCGCCTGGCAAGACATAAAACCGGTCGTTGAAGCGTCGGAAGAACCGGTGCGCCAATACGACCTGGTCGGGCCAATTTGTGAAACCGGCGACTTTATTGGCAAAGATCGCAATCTGGCGCTCAAGTCAGGCGACTTGCTGGCAGTGATGTCTGCAGGCGCATACGGTTTTGTCATGGCTTCCAACTACAATACTCGTGGTCGCCCGGCTGAAATAATGGTTGATGGCGATCAGGCGACTCTGGTACGCGAGCGCGAATCACTGATGTCATTGTTTGCCAACGAATCTCTGCTACCGGAATAATCCCATGCGCGTTAAGTTCACCAAGATGCATGGCATCGGCAACGACTTTGTTGTGCTCGACATGGTCACACAAACCGGGCGCATTCGGCCCGAGCGCGTGCGGGAATTGTCCGACCGTAACTTCGGCATTGGTTTTGACCAGCTTCTCGTGGTTGAACGACCAACCCGCACCGACACCGACTTCCGCTATCGCATTTTTAATGCCGATGGCAGCGAAGTTGAGAACTGCGGTAACGGTGCTCGCTGCTTTGCTCGTTTTGTCTACGATCAGAACCTGACGGGCAAACACGACATTCGTGTTGAAACCGCAAGCGGTATCATGGAGCTGCACCTGACCAACGATCATCAGGTGGTGGTTGATATGGGTGCGCCCATTCTGGAGCCTGCCCAAATCCCTCTGGCAGCGGAACAATTTATGCCGGAGTATCGCCGGGACTTACCAGAGTTGGGTGAAGTGCGTTTTGGCGCGGTTTCCATGGGCAACCCACATGCGGTTATTCGTGTTGATAACATCGACACCGCACCGGTTGAGCGCTGGGGGCCGGTTATTGAGCACTGTGAATACTTTCCGAATCGGGTTAATGTCGGCTTTATGGAAGTGGTATCCGAACATGAAATCCGCTTGCGCGTTTTTGAACGCGGTTCAGGTGAAACACTTGCCTGCGGCACAGGCGCTTGCGCTGCTGTCGTATCCGGCCAGCTACGTGGCTGGCTACAGCCTGGCGTCAAGGTTCGCCTGCCGGGTGGTGAGTTGTTCATCCAGTGGGACGGCCAGTCAAGCGTCAAAATGACCGGGCCTGCGGAAACCGTTTTCGACGGACGAGTAAACCTGTAAAACCAATTGTTGACAGGAATGATTCCATGACCGAATCGCATCAGGTCTCTGCAACGGATGTCGCGCATTACCTGAAAGACAATCCGGATTTTTTTGTTGGCCGGGATGAGCTGCTGGCAGAGTTACGGATACCCCACGATTCCGGCGGGGCGACCAGCCTGATTGAGCGGCAGCTACAGGTACATCGCGAGCGCAATCAGGATTTGGCGGATCGTCTTTACAATCTGCTCAAAAATGCCCGCAACAATGACAAGATCTTTCTGCGCATGCGGCGTCTGGTTTTGGCACTGATTGAGGCCAATAGCTGGGCCAATATTTATGCTGCCCTGGATGATTCGCTGCGCACCGACTTCGGCGTAGATGGCTGGGCGATGGCCCACTTCACCGAACGTCGTCTGGAAGCACCCTTGACGGCCATCAAAGAGCCAACCCAGCAACGCAAAATATTGAAACTGTTCAATGGCCGCAAAGCCATTTGCGGTAATTTCAGTGCAGAAGAGGTCGCCCTGCTGATGTCGGCTCCCATGCCATCGGCCAAATCCATCGCGGCGGCGCGAATCAGCGGCCAGGACAACAACGGCATTCTGGTGCTGGCCAGTAAGGATGCCGAGCACTATCGCAGCTCGACCGACACGCTGTTTCTGGACTACCTGGCCGAAGTCCTGGCGTTGCGACTGCAGCAAACACCGGTATTGAGGTAAGTTGTGACGATTCAGGTATTGACCTTCGACCTCGACAATACGCTCTGGGAAACCGACCCGGTGATCGTCCGTGCGGAACAGGCCAGTTATCATAAACTGCTGCACCTCTGCCCCCGCGTTGCCGACCTGTACACGCTGGAAGGGGTTCGTGAGTACAAGGGCCAACTGGCGGAGTGCTACCCGACGCTGGCTCCACAAATATCCAGGCTGCGCTATGAAACCCTGCGCCGAATAGTCCTTCAAACCGGGGCTGATCCTGACAAGGCTGCCAGCATCGCCACTGCTGCTTTCAATACGTTTATGGAAGAACGCAGCAACCTGACGCTGTTCGATGGCGCACTGGACGCGCTGAAACAACTGGCTCAGCACTTTCCTCTGATTGCGCTAACCAACGGCAATGCCAGCCTGCAGGCCGTCGGTCTGGATCATCTGTTTTGCGCTCATTTCAGTGCCGAGAACGTTGGGGCTGCCAAGCCGGAACCCGACATGTTTCAGGCGGCGCTTGAGCATCAAAACGTCCAGCCTCATCAGTGCCTGCACATTGGCGATCACCCACACCAGGATGTGGATGCAGCGCGTCAACTGGGCTTTCATACGCTTTGGGTCAACGTACTGGGTCAAGCCTGGCCGGATGAGCTGGCCGCTCCCAGCCATCAGATTCAGCATTTGAATGAGCTGGTTTCTGCCATCAAAACCTATCAATAATGCCTTTTTAATACATTCCCACTAACATCGTCAGACCAGAGGCTAATCCGCCTCAGGCATCAGATAGGTGTAGGCCTGCAGGGACTCCACCAGCTCCTTTTGAAACAGCTGCTTGTCCTGACGATTCAAGGTACTGGCAGCCACCTGCTTCAGGAGTCGTTCCCGAATCTCTTCCGGGTCAAAATTGACGTAATCCAGCACGTCAGCAATGGTATCGCCCTGAATCGCGTGCGTGAGCTGATAGCCACCCTGATCATCCAGAATCACATCCACCGAGTCGGTATCTCCGAACAGATTGTGCATATCGCCCAGTATTTCCTGATACGCCCCCACCATAAAGAAAGCCAGCAGCTCTCCGCGCTCTATCGACGGCAATGGCAAGCCTGAAGCAACCCCCTCACTGTCCACGTATTCATCAATCCGGCCATCCGAATCACAGGTAATATCCTGCAAAACCGCACGGTGTGGCATTGGCTCGTGCAGCCCCCGAATCGGCAAAATCGGGAAAATCTGGTCAATGCCCCAGACATCCGGCAACGACTGGAACAGCGAGAAGTTCACAAAAACCTTGTCCGACTGGCGCTCTTGCAGTTCATCCAGCAGCATTCGATGACTGCGATTCAACGGGTTCAACTGACGCATCAGTAAACGACAGGCTCGGGCGTACAGGGTTTCGGCATCGGCACGCTGTTGCAGGGACACCACTCCCAGACTGAACGCCGCATAGGTGTCTTCCATCGCCTGCTGAATCCGGTGGTGTAATTCCGTCAAGGTGCCCGCCGCCAGCCGTTGCTGCAACAACCCCTCAGCCCACTTCAACTCTTTCAGACTGGCAGGGGCCAGCTCACTGACGTCGCACTGCTCGCCATCCAGCGGTGCTTCATGGTCAATGATTTCAGCCAACAAGACTGCGTGGTGGGCGGTCATGGCTCGCCCGGACTCGGTGATGATGTGCGGCTGACGCACGCCGGTTTCATCGCATACGGCCTTGATCATGCCCACGACTTTGCGGGCGTATTCCGCCATGGTGTAGTTCATTGAGCAGTAACTGCGGGAACCTGTTCCCTCATAATCCACGCCCAGGCCACCGCCAACATCCAGCCAGCGAACATCCACGCCAATGGCCACCAGCTCCGAGAAAATCCGGCTGCATTCGGCCATGCCAGTGTGAATGTCATGAATATTGGCCAACTGGGAACCCAGATGAAAATGGAGTAATTGCAGCGTGCTCAGTTGGTTGCGCTGCTTCAACTGTTCAATCATCAGCAAAATCTGGCTGGCCGACAGACCAAACTTGGATTTTTCACCTCCCGTATTCTGCCAATTACCCTTGCCGATGGTCGCCAGCCTAGCCCTCACGCCCAACCGGGGAGCAACACCCACCCGTTCGGATTCGGCCAGAATCAGCGGTAACTCAGACAGTTTCTCTACCACCAGAAACACCTGATGCCCCAGCTTCTCCGCCATCAAGGCCAGACGAATAAAGTGCGCGTCTTTATAACCATTACAAACGATCGTGGCGGGCTGTTGCTGTACCTGCGCCAGAATCGCAATCAGTTCCGGCTTGCTACCCGCTTCCAGACCAATACGTTCAACCCCGGCCCGTTGCTGACCACGAACGATTTGCTCCACCACCGGTTGCTGCTGGTTCACCTTGATGGGATAGACCGGCGTAAATCCGCCTTGATAGTCGCACTCCTGACGCGCTTGTCGAAAGGCTTCCACCAGACTGGCAACCCGATGGTGCAAAATACCGGGAAACCGCACCAGAGCTGGAAGTCGCAACCCGGCGGCACGCAATTCGGTAGCCAGTTCTGGCAAATGCACATGGTTCGCCTGGGTCGGCTCAGGATGAATGCATAACGCTCCTGCATCATTCACACGAACGTAGCCGTCACTCCAGCGCGACAGGTTATAGACATCATCAGGTGCAATAGGGCGAGTGGTCATTCTTGGTCCTGTTGACAGATTCTCTTGGCGAGAACTCAAGGTTAAGGTAAGGTTCCGCGCGATTGACTGGTGAAGTTTCAAGGCCACCAGAACGGCTCTCTGACAGCCCCGCAATCATCCGTAAACCCGTTTTCCGGGCGCTTACAGACTCCGACATCCCACCTTCCGGGCGGGCGCCAATTTTAAAGAACATCGCATCGTTTGAGTATCCATATGACACAACCATTACAAGATGGCTGGTTTACCGAGGTCTTCGACCAGCAGGGATCGGCTTTTTCACTCAAGATTTCCGAACAACTGGACAGCGTTCAGAGTGAATTCCAGCGTATCGATATTTATCAGACCGAGACCTTTGGCAAATTAATGGTCATCGATGGCTGCACCATGGTGTCAACGCGTGAGAATTTTGTGTACCACGAAATGATGTCTCATGTGGCGCTGTTTACGCATGCTGCACCAAAGCGTGTGGCCATCATTGGCGGTGGCGACTGCGGTACCTTGCGCGAAGTCCTGAAGCACGATAGCGTCACCCAGGTCTGGCAAATTGATATTGATGAGCAAGTTACCCGAATGGCTGAAAAGCACTTCCCGGAACTGTGTGAATCCAATGACGATCCTCGCGCCCACATCCTGTTTGACGATGGCATTCAGTGGGTCAAGGACTGTGAGCCAGAATCCCTCGATGTCATTATTATCGACAGCACCGACCCGGTTGGCCCGGCAGAGGGGCTGTTTGCAGTGGACTTCTACCGTGACTGTTTCCGCGCCCTGGCTCCCGAAGGTATTGTGGTTCAGCAGTCTGAATCACCGCTGTATCACAGTAAAACCATCATTCGGAATATCCACAAGGACATGGCGACTGTCGGTGCCAGCACCAGCCATACTATTGCTTTCCCGCAGGTGATTTACCCCTCCGGCTGGTGGAGCTGCACACTGGCCAGCAAGGGTGGCGATGCCACCAGCTTCCGCATTGAAGACTCCGCCAACAAGGCATTTCGTACGGAATACTACAATGCCGAAATGCACGCTGCCGGACTGGCACTGCCGGAGTTCATGCGTCGAGACCTGGAACTGGAAGACTGATTTTCCATCTTTCAGACACAAAAAAGCCGCGCTCATCAACGCGGCTTTTTTGTGTCAGTATCGAATCAGATCGAATACTTACTCACGGCCAGACATGTACTTGATCGCAGCCAGGATCTCATCGTCTGAACAGTTCATACAGTTGCCTTTTGGCGGCATGCTGTTGATACCGTTGATGGCATTCTGCCAGGTCTCATCCATGCCTTTGCTCAGACGCTCGTCCCAGGCTGCAACATCGCCATTTTTTGGAGCACCCAGAACGCCTGCGGTATGACAAGCACCACAGGCAGCGCCATAGACTTCTTCACCGGAACGAGGGCCAGCAGCGGCGACAACCGCACCACCACATTCAGCACCCACACACACTTCACCAACAGGCTTGATGCGTTCACGAATTTTATCTTCCTGGGAATCAGCAGCAGCGTAGGCTTGCGCAGCAAACACGGTAGCGGCAGCCACGATCAGGGCTTTCAGTTGTTTCACAGAACTGTCCTCATTAAGCTAAGACGGCTTATTAAAAGTTTTTAAACGCGCGAATTATAACGGTATTTACCGGGGGTTTGAAATCAGCAGCCATGACCGATAGCCCATCTTACCGCCCTATATCAAGCAATATACCCAGCACTTTGGTGACTTTCACCGCTGTATTCCTCGATTAGCCACCGCCATTCGCCATTCGTCGCACACTCGACTGCCCGCATTTCCCCCCCAAAAGCAGGGATTTAAATACGGGGAACCTGTATTGCAAAAAAGACACCAAGCGATAGAGTGACCGCTCATCTCTGAGGATCAGACCATGCACAGCCTGCTACCCGCACTCGCCTTGTCCGTACTGGCCCTGTCGGCCTGTACTGTCAAATTGGCCGCACCGGAAAAACCCATCACGATCAACCTGAACGTCAAAATCGAACACGAAGTTCGTATCAAGGTTGAAAAAGATCTGGAACAATTATTTGAACAACAAGACGGCCTGTTCTGAGGCTCACACCGGGAAGGAATGATCATGCACAAGTTTTTGACTCTGCTTACCTGCTGTCTGTTCAGCCTGTCGGTCTGGGCACTGGATCTGGACAGCGCCAAGCAACAAGGTCTGATTGGTGAACAAATGAATGGCTACCTTGGTCTGGTCGATACCGGCAACAGCGCCGCCGCCACCTTGATCCGCGACATCAATCGCAAGCGCAAGAGCCACTATCAAGGCATTGCCAACAAGCAAAACACGGCACTGGATAACATCGAAAAAATTGCCGGAGAGAAGCTGAGCCTGCGAGCCAAAGCCGCTGGCCAATACTACCAGAGCAACAGCGGCTGGGAGCGATAGCACCTCCGTCACCTGAATCAGCAAGTCTCGCTCTGGATACCTGCATTATTAAGGGATTTGAGCGAGCCGCCCTCGCTTTCAGGGTTCACTGAGCCATTCCCCTGACCGACACACCGTCAAGAACAGAAACCCTGACCCGTTAAGCGCCGATACATCTTCCCCAGAGACAACCTTCCTCAGAACCCGTGCAGATTGATTGTCGCCGCGGTGCCTTTTGTTTACTATGCGCCAGACCTGAGAGAGAGGTCATGGAACATGAACAGAGTTGTCTACCCCGGAACATTCGATCCCATTACCAATGGGCACATGGATCTTGTTGAACGTGCATCACGCATGTTCGATCACATCATTGTTGCGGTTGCTGATAATCCCAAAAAGAAACCCCTGCTGGATCTGGAAGAACGCGTAGGGCTTGCCAGAGAAGTACTCGGACACCTTGATAACGTCGAAGTGACCGGCTTTAACTCCCTGTTGGCCAACTTTGTGCATGAACACAATGTGAATATTATCCTGCGGGGCCTGCGCGCCGTGTCGGATTTTGAATACGAATTCCAGCTAGCCAACATGAACCGGGTTCTGGCTCCGACCGTCGAAAGCCTGTTTTTAACCCCGGCTGAAAAATACTCCTATATTTCATCAACGCTGGTGAGAGAAATTTCCGCTCTGCATGGTGACGTCAGCAATTTCGTCCACCCGGTCGTTGCCGATGCCCTGCATGCGCGAATGCAATCCTGATTAATATCCTGATGGAGGATAACCATGGCACTGATCATCACTGACGAATGCATCAACTGCGATGTCTGCGAACCTGAATGCCCTAATGAAGCCATCTCTGCCGGAGACGAGATTTACGAGATTGAACCATCCAAGTGCACCGAGTGCGTTGGTCACTACGACGAGCCACAGTGCCAACTGGTGTGCCCGGTTGATTGCATCCCCCAGGATACAAACAACATGGAAACCCAGGAAGAACTGGAAACCAAGTATGAGCTTCTGACCGGCAACAAGGTCGCTTGATCCGATTGGGCAGGAAATGATTTCCTGCCTGTCACCCCTTCTTTGTGATCCCTCTGATTTTTGACACTCCTTCTTTGTTGACACCCCAACGCAGTACACAGAACAGATAATTCCCTGGATCGACTTGATGCCAATGACGGCCTCTCACACACTAACGTTCCTATTTTCCTATCCATGACAGGCCCTCACGGCCAAAGGTATCTCATGAGACCCGCAACCCTGCTCGCCGCACTGGGGCTGACACTGTTGCTGCCAACAATCAGTCAGGCAACACCGAACACACCACCCAAACCTCCCGCAGCAGCCATTGCCAGTGCCCACCCTCTAGCCACTCAGGCAGGCATGGACATTCTGGCTCAAGGTGGCAATGCCTTTGACGCCGCCGTCGCCGTTGCCGCCAGCCTTGGGGTGGTCGAACCCTACAGCGCCGGGATCGGCGGCGGTGGCTTCTGGCTGATCTATCAGGCCGAACAGGACAGATACCGCTTTATCGACGCACGTGAAATGGCCCCGGCGGCGGCTCATCGAGACTATTACCTAGATGCACAAGGCCAGGTTGACCGCGACAAAGCCGTGAACGGCCCAACTGCGGCCGCTATTCCCGGTCAGGCGGCGGCCTTCGACCATCTGGCAACGCAGTATGGCAAGCTGCCACTGGCAACCAGTCTGAAAGCCGCTATTCATCAAGCCAGACGTGGCTTTCCAGTGGACGCGCACTACCGCAAGTTAATGGGGTTCCGCCACAAAGCCATTCAGCGCTACCCGGAGAGCGCGCGCCTGTTCCTGGATAACAATCGCATTCCTGAAACCGGCTTTATCATTCGCCAGCCAGAACTGGCCAATACTCTGACGGCTCTGGCTGTTCAAGGCCGAAAAGGCTTCTACCAGGGAGCCACCGCCAAACGCCTGGTCAATGCGGTACAAAAACACGGCGGCGACTGGGTTCTGAACGATCTCAAGAATTACCGCCTTGTCGAGCGCCAACCAATTCGAACGACCATTCAGAATGGCAACACACAGCACACCCTGATCAGCGCGCCACCTCCGTCTTCCGGCGGCGTTGCTCTGGGACAGATACTTTCCATGCTGTCCCGGTACGACTGGCAATCCATGGACAATGTGCAGCAAACCCACCTGATCAGTGAAATCATGCGCCGGGCCTACCATGACCGAGCCAAATTCCTGGGTGACCCAGACTTTGTTGAGGTTCCGGTTAAAAAGTTGTTGTCGAGCCAACACAACCAGCAATGGCTCAAGGATCTGAGTCTGGAGCAGGCAACACCAAGCCTGTCACTGCAAGGCCCAAAAAATCTGCAGGAAGGTTTTCACACCACTCATCTGTCGGTGCTCGACCAGTACGGCAACATGGTGTCTGCAACGCTCAGTATCAATTTACCCTTCGGCTCTGCTTTTACAGCAGCAGGAACCGGGGTGTTATTGAACAATGAAATGGACGATTTTTCTGCCAAACCAGGTTCACCCAACGCCTACGGACTGGTCGGCGCAGAAGCCAATGCCATTGCGCCGGGTAAGCGTCCACTGTCGAGCATGTCACCCAGCATCGTCACCAATGACGAAAGCACCGCCATTATTGGCACCCCCGGTGGTAGCCGCATCATCACGATGGTCGCTCTGGGCATTCTCGAACACCTGCAAGGCAAGCCTGTCGGTGACTGGGTCAGTCGCTCGCGCTTTCATCACCAGTATCTGCCTGACCGGATTCAACATGAGCCGGATACTTTTTCTTTTATGGAGAAACGGACGCTGCAAGCGTTGGGGCATGAACTGAAAAGTGTCGGGCGACGTTATGGCAATATGCAGGCGATTTTATGGAACAAGAAGGACCATCAGGTGACTGCGGCGTCAGACCCAAGAGGCATCGGCTCAGCCCAGGTGACTGCTCACCCAACAGGAAATACAACAGAAAAACAATAGAGTCAGAAAGGCCAGGAAAGGACTGAGGTGGGCAGCTTGAACGCTGCCCGGCCAGATCAAGCAGAAGACGATCAGAAGGTGTAGGTCGCCGTCAGATCCAGAGTCTTGACCGAGTTATCCACACCATTGGAATCGTCACTCAGGGAATAGGACGTGAAATCCGCGCCAACACGGACTTTAGGCGTTACGTGGTAATCCATTCCTACGCCCAACAACAGGCTGGTGCCGGTAGTAGAACCTTTGGAAGCGGTCGGTTGAGTCTGCTCACGATCCAGCGACCAGTTATGCAAACCCAGTTTGAACATCAACTCGGTATTGCGAGCAATTTCACGACCAAAGCGACTGACCAACTGATAGGAAATGGTTGTATCGGTAAAAGTCGTGCCCGACTTGCTGGTTTCAATCTCACCCAGACTGCGCACACCCAGCATCAGATCAAAACGCGAGCGATCCGTCAGGGCATAGCGCGTTCCAATATAAGCACCGCCACTGAATCCATTGCCACTGCCAGTGTTATTGCTCACTGAGGTATAACCACCACTTAACTGGACAAAATGCGTGGTTGTTTTGCCATCACCTTCTTCCAGTTCATCAATGCGATTACCAATTTTGCCGCAGCCCAGACAGCGAACAAAACCGTACTGCAGTGGCGTGATGACGAGGCTCTCTGCGACATCATCCGAGTCACCGCTCATAAGGGTAAAAGGCAAGGTTGCGGTGTATAACACTGCACCCGCTTGCGATAACAGAAAATACACAGGACGAACCAGAGCCGCATCCGCGATCATCGCACCGACACTTGGATCTTCTTCAATCAGATCAGCCTGGGACATACTCGCTGAAGCCAGCAGGCAGGTTGCCAGTCCGATACGTACAGAATTGCTCAGGGCCACCTTGGATTGCATTCTGATTCCTCGTAAAGTCCAGATAAGAACAAATCGCGACTATAGCAGCAAGGAACAAGCACGTCACGGCACTGACGCACGCCTTTAAGGGTTAGTGCTGACACGCAGTGCAATAAACGGTACTGCGCTGCCCCAGACGAATTTCTTTCAGAGGTTTCTGACACTGTGGACAGGCCTGACCACCTCGACCGTAGACATTCAGTTGCTGGGCAAAATAGCCCGGTGAGCCATCGCTGTTCACGAAATCTCGCAGAGTCGTCCCTCCTTGCTCAACCGCGGCACCCAACACCGAGCGAACAAACCCCAGCAAGCGCTCATAGCGAGCCAGACTGATATTGCCTGCAGGTGTCGTTGGGCGAATGCCTGCCAAAAACAGGCTTTCGTTGGCGTAGATATTGCCGACTCCCACCACAGTGCGATTATCCATCACAAACAGCTTCACAGCCTGGCGTTTGCCTCGGCTGGCCTGATAGAGATATTCCGCCGTCAGGCCGGTTTTATCAGCAGCCTCCAGAGGCTCCGGCCCCAGAGCAGATAACTGCATCAGGGTTTCTCCTTGCGGTTGCCACAGCAAGGCTCCGAAACGCCTGGGATCATGAAAACGCAGCACCTTGCCACTGCTGAGATGCCAGTCAACATGATCGTGCTTTCGGGGAGCCTCGGAAGGCTCAACCAACCTCAAGGAGCCAGACATCCCCAGATGCCAGACAGCACTCCCCTGATCAAAATCCAGCAGCAAATACTTGGCGCGACGCCGAACCCGGCGAACCACCTGGCCCTGAAGCGCCAGCATCGCATCCACCGGAATGGGCCAACGCAACGACGGCTGGCGAATCTCAACGCGCTCAACCACACATCCTGCTAACCAGGGTTCAATACCCCGGCGAGTCGTTTCCACTTCGGGCAATTCGGGCATGACGGCTTTCTCTTTCAAACAGGCATAAAAAAACCCGGCTAAACCGGGTTTTTTCGAGCAAGCCTGAGATCTTATTTGATCTTGGCTTCCTTGTACTCAACATGCTTGCGAACGACAGGATCAAATTTCTTGATCTTCATCTTCTCAGGCATGGTGCGCTTGTTTTTGTCTGTGGTGTAGAAGTGACCGGTACCGGCACTGGATACCAGACGTATCTTATCACGTGGCATAGTGAAGCCTCCTTAGACTTTTTCGCCGCGAGCACGCAGCTCGGCTAGCACCGCATCGATGCCTTTCTTATCGATGATACGCATACCCTTGGCGGATACACGCAGACGAACAAAACGTTTTTCGCTTTCTACCCAAAAACGGTGGTGTTGCAGGTTAGGCAGAAAACGGCGCTTGGTTTTGATGTTAGAGTGGGAAACGTTGTTCCCGGTTACTGGGCCTTTACCGGTAACCTGACAAACCTTAGACATGGATCTCGCCCCGATTCTTAACTGTATCGAACAAACTGAAATTCGCTAGCAACCGTGGGCATGGCCATCAAAAATTGACGACGTTTCTACGGCCCTGGCTGAAAAGAGTTGCGCTTTATACCAGAGCCAGATCAGCATCGCAAGTAAACAGCGTAAATTGATCTGTTTAAACATTGCGCAATCGGCCCATGATTCAGAGCCAACCGCGCTCGGCAAACGACACAATTTCCCCGTCGCCAATCACCAGATGATCCAGCACCCGAATGTCCACCAGCCCCAGAGCCTGCTGCAAACGCTCCGTAATATGGCGGTCAGCCCGGCTCGGTTCCGCCACGCCCGACGGGTGATTGTGGGCAAAAATCAGCGCTGCTGCACTGTGTTCCAGCGCCTTTTTCAGGACTTCTCTCGGATACACGGCAGCCCCGTCTATCGTGCCCCGAAACAACTCTTCGTATTGAATCACCCGGTTCTGATTATCAAGAAATAACGCCGCGAATACTTCGTAATCCCGATCACGCAAACGCGAAGCCAGATACCGACGTGTTAACTCCGGGCTGGTCAAGGCATCCCCCCGTTGAAGCTGCTCAGCCAAATGCCGCCGGGCCATTTCCAGCACCGCCTGAAGCTGGGCGTACTTGGCACTTCCCAATCCCATAGGCTCGCAAAAACGCGTCTGGTCAGCCGTCAACAAACCGCGCAGACTGCCAAAATCAGATAATAGCTCCCGAGCCAGATCCACCGCACTTTTCCCCTTCACACCGGTGCGCAGGAATATCGCCAGTAATTCGGCATCCGACAGGGTGTCCGCTCCCTGAGCCAACAGTTTTTCCCGTGGACGTTCCTGCATCGGCCAATCCGTGATAGCCATTTCGACCTCCTTGTAGTGTGGCAACCCACTTGTCCTTATATACTGTCCCGGATTCTAGCCAGCGAGTTTTCAAAACACCATGTCACAACATGACAAGACACGCATTCTACTGGGCGTTACCGGTGGAATTGCCGCATACAAAGCCGCCGAGTTGTGCCGTCAACTGATCAAAGGCGGTGCCGACGTTCGAGTGGTCATGACCGCCGGAGCCATGGAATTCATCACCCCACTGACCCTGCAGGCGGTGTCCGGTAACCCGGTACACCACACGTTGCTGGATAGCGATGCCGAAGCCGGAATGGGGCACATTGAACTGGCCCGCTGGGCTGATTGCATTCTGGTTGCACCGGCCACCGCCGATTTTATGGCGCGCCTGAACGCTGGCATGGCCGACGACCTGCTTACAACCCTGTGTCTGGCTTCCGCAGCACCACTGATTCTGGCTCCCGCCATGAACCAGCAAATGTGGCGTAATGAAATTACCCAAAACAATGTTCAGCACCTGAAGCAATTGCTTGGGCAACGCCTGCACCTGATTGGCCCAGACAGCGGCGAACAAGCCTGTGGTGACGTTGGCCCCGGACGCATGAGCGAACCGGAGCAAATCGCCACAGCGGTATTGCAGAACCTCACCGAAACAACTGAACAATCCAGCAACAACAGTTCACTCAAGGGCCTTTCTGTGGTTCTGACAGCTGGGCCAACCCGCGAAGCTCTCGACCCTGTGCGCTATATCAGCAACCACAGTTCTGGCAAAATGGGCGTCGCTCTGGCCGAGGCGGCCGCGCGTTGTGGTGCCAGTGTCACTCTGATTTGCGGGCCGGTTGCCATTCCAATGCCCAGCGGAATCAACATAGTGTCTGTCACCAGTGCGGACGAGATGCTGAAAGCAGCGCTCGAACAGGTGTCAGAGACCGATATTTTTATTGCGGCAGCCGCCGTGGCCGACTACCGGCCAGCGACCCAGGCTGAAGAAAAGATCAAGAAATCCGGAGACCAGATCACCCTGTCGCTGATCAAGAATCCAGACATCGTTGCCACCATTGCCAACCACCCGGAACGGCCCTTTACCGTCGGCTTTGCCGCTGAAACACGAGAGCTGGAACACTATGCTGTGGGCAAGCTGGAACGTAAAAACCTGGACATGGTCATCGCCAACGACGTATCCCGGTCGGATATTGGCTTTAACAGCGCCAACAACGCCGTCACTGTTTTCTGGAAATCGGTTAATGCCCTCACCGCCCAGGAAGCGTTTGAGGCGATGCCGAAACAACAGCTCGCCAATCAATTAATCCGAAAAATTCGGCAGCAGTATCACCAATCCACAGGAGAATAAGCCGTGCACACCCTGCAAATGAAAGTTCTGGACAAGCGTCTGGGCGACACCATCCCGTTACCGGAATACGCCACCAATGGCTCTGCGGGTCTCGACTTGCGTGCCTGCCTGAAAGAAGCCGTTACTCTGGAGCCGGGTGAGACCATTCTGGTGCCTACTGGCATGGCCATCTATATCGAAGACCCGTCTCTGGCCGCGATGATTCTGCCACGCTCCGGCCTGGGTCATAAACACGGTATCGTGCTGGGCAATCTGGTCGGTCTGATTGATTCCGACTATCAGGGCGAGTTGATGGTGAGTTGCTGGAACCGTGGCAACACACCTTTCACACTGGAAATCGGCGAACGCCTGGCCCAACTGGTACTGGTGCCTGTCGTACAGGCGCAGTTCACACAGGTTGAAGAGTTTACTGCCACAGAACGTGGTGCCGGTGGATTTGGCCATTCAGGTCGCCACTGAATTCTCATCACAACACCCTGACGCTCCTGAAACGCAGATGCTATCAATGCAGGCAGACACCTTATGAAAGTAAACCTGACCGTGTTATTCCCTCGTTCCGTTCTTGCTTTTTGTCTGCTTGCCGTCGCAAGCCTGGCGTCTTTAGGCGGTGTTTCGCTCTGGCTGCAGTTTGTGAGCATTGATGCCACCAGCGAAGAACAACTGCAACAACCTCTGACTCAGGCAATGGGTGGACAATTTGTCGCCACTGCCGATGCCTTGCTATCCACAGCGGCTCATCAGGCCCGGCACATTGCCTCTCTGCCAGAAACCCAACAGGCCGTTGCGACCCCGACACCTCAATGGGCTGAAAAGCTGCGGCAGTTCATCCCTCACGCTCGTCAGGTCACGCTCATCAACCGATTACAACTGCGCGGCTTGCAAGATGAACTGGGCTTCGCGCTGCTGGATATTGCCAGCAGGGCCTTCAAACTCGGCCAGACCCAACTGGAAGCGGTGTACCGAAAAGGCGAACAACATTTCTATATTGCCGCTCCTGTCACCGGTTTTGACCATCAAAAAGGCGTCTTGCTGATTGAGTTCGACAAGAGCTGGCTCACTTCGCTGGATACAGCCGCCGAGCGAGTGTCAGGCACGATCATATTGACTCAACCGGCCCTGGACGGCGCAGGCGATGCCACCGCGATACACCACTGGGGCCCTGAACGCTACCTGCCCAGCGATCTTATGGCATTTCCTCTCACCAATGGCTGGACAGCCAGCATTGCAGTCAATACTCAGGCCGTGGCACTGGACGGCATCAACATCGTTTTGCCGTCGGCTGTGGTCATGGTCGTCGCTCTGGCTCTGACCACCGCACTGCTCGGCTTACTGGTCGTGCGCACTCGTAACGATCACCAGATGCTGATGACTTACCTCCACAGCGTGCATCGCCAGCATCCTCAACCGGGGCAGTACAAGCTGGCTCTGTTCCAGCAAATGGCGCAAGACCTCAATGCACTGCTCATTGCTCGTGCGCCGGTTCTGAAAGCAGCAGAGGAGAACTCCATGGAGCGAGATCTCCAGCAACTGGTTGAGGAATCCGACTGGCACAACCCGGACCCCAACCATGGCCCCAAATTACCCAAACAGCACCCTCGACAGGTGCCTGACCAAAGCATCTTTCGGGCTTATGACATTCGTGGACTGGTTGACTCACAACTGACCGAGACCAGTCTGTACTGGATTGCCCGAGCCGTCGCCGCCGAGCTGGCTCATCAGGGTCATAATCGCATTGCACTGGGCTGGGACGGTCGTCACAGCAGCCCAACTCTGGCCAAAGCCGCCGAACAAGGGCTGGTTGAAGGTGGCTGCCGAGTGCTGGTGCTGGGTGAAATTCCCACCGGGGCGCTGTATTACGCGACACATGAAACCCCCGCTTCCAGCGGCATGATGATCACCGGTAGCCACAATCCACCGGAATACAACGGCATCAAACTGGTCTTCAATCAGGAGGCCCAAAGCGGCGAGCAACTGCAAGCCCTGTATCAGCGCATTAAAAAGCACGATCTTCCCTCTGGTCGCGGGCGCAGCGATATCCTCGAAATTCGTGAGGATTACCTGAAGCGCATCGAGTCTGATGTTCACATCAGCCGGGATCTTCGCGTTGTGATTGACGCCGGTAATGGCGTTGCCGGGCCGTTTGCCGAGCGACTGATGGAAATGCTCGACATTGAGGTCACACCGCTGTACTGCGACATTGACGGCGACTTCCCCAATCACGCCCCCGATCCAACCGAACCGGACAATCTTGCCGACCTGATTACCATCGTCAAACAAACCGAATCTGACCTGGGGCTGGCTTTTGATGGTGATGGCGACCGCGTCATTCTGGTTGATCATAACGGGCAGATCATCTGGCCAGACACCACATTGATGATACTGTGTGACGGCCTGCTACAAAACCATCTGGGCCGCAGTGTGGTGTACGACGTCAAATCCACTCACCATCTGGGAGCGCACGTTCGCAAGCTGGGGGGCAAAAGCATCGTCGCTCCCACCGGCCATTCCCTGATGAAAGCCACGCTCAAAAAACACCATGCCCTGATTGGTGCTGAATTCAGCGGTCACTACTATTTTGCCGACCGTTGGTACGGCTTTGACGATGGCCTTTACGCCGCTGCCCGTATTCTCGAACACGTGGCCGGTCAGGATGGCAGTCTGGCCGATTACATCAGCCGCCTGCCGAATGACATCAGTACCCCGGAAATTTCCCTGCCCTGTGACGATCAATACAAGTTCACGATCATCAAGGAGCTGGCCAAAGACCAGCTACTGAAACAGGGAGCCAAACTGATCACCATTGACGGTCTGCGCATCGAAACACGAGAGAGCTGGGGTCTGATCCGGGCCTCCAACACCACCCCCCGCTTAACGGTACGCCTGTCTGGCGAAACCCCGGCGGCACTGGAAAACATGCATCAGCGGCTGGTCACGGCCTTGTCGGCTGTAGACGACTCACTCGGAGAGCAACTGGAACAGGCGTTCAAGAAAACCCGGCTGTCGTCATAGCCCTGATTGACACACAACTGTCAGCAACGCCCACTAGGGTGGGGAATGCGTCATAGCGGCTGCCTTCCTGCCCGCGTTATACTGCGGTGATTTGCCCCCCTAACATCAGTACAAGGAATACCATCATGCCGCTGACCAGCGACAGAGCCCACAACACCGTTAACGTACTCAGCGAAGCCTTGCCGTACCTGCAACGCTTTGTTGGCAAAACCATCGTGGTCAAGTACGGCGGCAATGCCATGATCGACGAAGAGCTGAAGAACAGCTTTGCCCGCGACATGGTGATGCTGAAACTGGTGGGTATCAATCCGGTGGTGGTTCATGGTGGCGGCCCCCAGATTGGTGGCTTGCTGGAGAAGCTCAGCATCGAAAGCCACTTTGTTAACGGCATGCGCGTTACCACCACTGAAACCATGGACGTGGTTGAAATGGTTCTGGGTGGCCTAGTCAATAAGGAAATCGTTAACCTGATCAACCAGAATGGCGGCAATGCCATCGGCCTGACCGGCAAAGACGGCCACCTGCTGAACGCGCGCAAGCTGCACGTCACCCAGCCGTCACCGGATCTGGAAAAACCGGAAATCATCGATATCGGTCACGTTGGCGAGGTGGAATCCATCAATACCAAGGTGCTGGATATGCTAACCAGCAGCGACTTTATCCCCGTGATCGCTCCTATTGGTGTTGGCCCGGATGGCGAATCCTACAACATCAACGCCGACCTGGTAGCAGGCAAAGTGGCCGAAGTATTACGCGCAGAAAAGCTGATTTTGCTGACTAACATCCCAGGGTTAATGGACAAGCAAGGCAAGGTATTAACCGGACTGTCAACGTCCGAGGTGGACGACCTGATTGCAGATGGAACGATTTATGGCGGCATGCTGCCCAAAATCCAGTGCGCGCTGGATGCAGTACACGCCGGTGTTAACAGCTCTCATATCATTGATGGCCGGGTTGGCCACGCCACCTTGCTGGAGCTGTTCACAGACGAAGGCGTTGGCACCCTGATCACCAACCAGAACCCATAATTCCAATCGTTATTCGGAGCAAACCATGTCAGACAAGGGCACCAGAGAAACCAAAATATCGCGCCGTGACCAGATACTGCAAGCGCTCGTGCATATGCTGGAAACCCAGCCTGGTGCCCGCATCACAACGGCCAATCTGGCGCGTGAGGTTGGCGTATCAGAAGCCGCCCTGTACCGTCACTTTCCCAGTAAGGCCAAGATGTTCGAAGGGTTGATTGGCTTTATCGAAGAAACCATCTTTACCCGCATCAACATGATTCTGAAAGACGTCGAGGATGCCGAGTCCCGCTGTTATCACATCATGACACTGGTGCTGGGCTTCGCGGAAAAAAATCCGGGGATGTGTCGCTTGCTGTCCGGTGACGCTCTCTTGGGAGAAACCGACCGCCTGCGCCATCGCATCCACCAACTGTTCGAGCGGCTGGAAACCCAGTTCCGACAGATACTGCGAGAAGCCGAAATCCGCGAAAACCTACTGCCCCAGTACAGCGTCAACGGCGAAGCCAACATGCTGACGGCCATTCTCGAAGGCCGCATTCGTCAGTACGTTCGTAGCGAATTCAAACACGCCCCTACCCAGCATTGGCCAGACCAGTGGGCTATTCTCCACGACAAGCTGTTGCGAGAGAAAAACCTGGGTTAATTGGCTATCTTCAGGGCTGGCAGTGTACTCGGCAGCCCTGATAGCTACACCTTGATAACTGCCCCTTGGTTAACCACACCTTGGCCTCATGCCATTCATTCCTAAACAACAAACCACCAGTAAATGCACAATCCCATCAAAGGCCAGGCCAGATAAGGACTGAAGGCATAACGCCAGAGTCGCATTTCAGGCACATACCCAACGCCGTGAACAAAACCGCCACTGATGCCCCACAACCCGGCCGACAATGTTCCGTGATCAAGTTCGTGCATACCAACCGCCACCAACTGCGGCATGGCCAGTAACAAGCCGGATAACACCAGCGCCCCCAACAGCGACAACGCCCGCGCCCAGCCCGCATAAAAAGGCCCGTAGGCCGTGTAATCCACCGGAGCAGCCATATCAGTCGGCCTCTCGATCCATGTCTTCGTAAAATTCCAGCCACATTGCATTAATCAGCCCGAACGAACAGGCCAGCAAGATTCCCAGAATCCAGGCGAAATACCACATGATTAATTCCTCCTGCCACCGACGAATTTCCCTGTTCGTCAGGCGGCAATAAACAGTAAGCACTGACTTTCGGTCAGTAGGTTGAATACTTGTTATCTTCGATAAAGTCGGTGGTCAGGCGTCCCCACATTTTGTAGTAACCCCAGGCGGTGTAGCTCACAATGATGGGCACAAAAATCATCGCCACCCAGAACATGATGTTCAGTGTCAGCTCACTCGACACCACATCCCACACCGTCAAACTGTGAGACGGCTCCAGACTGGACGGCATCACAAACGGGAACAGGCTGAAGCCCGCTGTGAGAATAATCCCGGTGACAGCAACCGAGCTGGATACAAACGCCAACGCGCTGCGATTGAGCTTTGACATCAAAGCAGCCCCTGCCAGCCCAACAAACCCCAGCACCGGGGCCAACAGCATCCATGGATAGCGGGCGTAGTTTTCCAACCAGGCTCCGGCCTGTATAGCGACCGTCTTATCCCGAGGTGTCATCGCAACCGCCGTATCATGGCTGGTCACAATCACGTAGCCGTCGATCCCCAGAGACATCCAGACACCAGCCAACGCAAACAGAACCGCGACAGCACAGGCCAATACGAAACCCGCTACCCGAGCGCGTTCGTGCAACTCTCCTGCAGTACGCATTTGCAAATAGGTCGCACCGTGCATCGCCAACATGCCCAGACTGACTAACCCAGCCACCAGCGCGAAAGGATTCAGCAGCGCCCAGAACGAACCGGTGTAGGTCGAGCGCATGAATTCATCGAGCGTGAATGGCACTCCCAGCAGCAAATTGCCGAACGCCACACCAAACACCAGAGCAGGTACAGCTCCGCCAATGGTCAAGCCCCAGTCCCACAGGTTGCGCCATTGAGTACTCTCCATTTTAGAGCGGTATTCAAACCCGACCGGACGAAAGAACATGGCAAACAGCACCAGCATCAAGGCCCAGTAAAAACCGGAAAATGCCACCGCATACACCACTGGCCAAGCCGCAAAGATGGCCCCACCAGCGGTGATAAACCAAACCTGATTGCCATCCCAATGCGGGCCAATGGTGTTGAGCATCACCCGACGCTCGGTATCAGTACGACCCAAAATACGCAGCAATGCACCAACGCCCATATCGAAGCCATCAGTCACCGCAAAGCCAATCAGCAGTACGCCAATCAGCACCCACCAGACTATTTTCAGCGTTTCGTAATCCATCATCTTTCCCTCATGCCTGTTCTTTGCGGGCTTGCATGGGCTGGGCAGTCGCAACACCTGCCTGACCTTGTTCAATCTTCTGTTCAAAGTGATAGCGCCCGGTGTGCAGGGCTGATGGCCCGAGGCGAGCGAAACGGAACATCAGGAACAGCTCCACCACCAGCAGCCCGGTGTAGAACACCACAAAGCCGCCAATGCTGAGCCAGAGGTCTTCCACCGAACGACTGGAAACCGACAAGTGCGTTGGCAGCACCTCGCCAATTGACCAGGGTTGACGACCGAACTCCGCCACAAACCAACCCATTTCATTGGCAATCCACGGCAATGGAATCGCCCAGACCAACACTTTCAGCAGCCACTTCTGCTGCTCTACAGACTGGCGTGCGGAGTGATAAAACGACAGACCGATCAGGAGCAGCATGGTGAAACCACACGCGACCATGATTCGGAACGTCCAGAACATTGGCGCAACGCCGGGAATGGTGTCTTTGGCGGCTGCCTGAATCTGCTCTTCAGTGGCATCAGTAACGTCATTGGTGTACTTCTTCAGCAACAGGCCGTAGCCCAGATCGTCTTTCACGTCATCAAACGCATTCATTGTCTGTTCAGAACGATCTCCAGCCTTGAGTTGTTCCAGCAAGGCGTAGGCGTGCATACCAGTACGGATGCGTTCTTCATGCTCCACCAGCAAGTCCTTGATACCCGTGACTTCTTCATCCACTGAGCGTGTGGCAATCAATCCCAGTGCGTAGGGAATTTTGACCGCATAGTCGGTTTCCATGGTCTCTTCATTCGGGAACCCGAACAGCGTGAACGCCGCCGGAGCCGGGTGGGTTTCCCACTCGGCTTCAATCGCGGCCAGCTTGGTTTTCTGCACCGCACCGACTTCGTAGCCAGACTCATCACCCAGCACAATCACGCTCAGTACCGCCGCCAGACCAAAACTGGCCGCAATCGCAAACGACCGTCGTGCAAACGGCAGATCGCGCTTGTTCAGCAGGTAATAGGCCGACACACCAAGTACAAACATGGCTCCAGTGACATAGCCACCCGAGACGGTATGCACAAACTTGACCTGCGCCACCGGGTTAAAAATCACTTCGGTAAAACTGGTCATTTCCATGCGCATGGTGTCGAAGTTGAATTCGGCTCCCACCGGGTTTTGCATCCAGCCGTTGGCGATCAGAATCCACAGAGCAGAGAAGTTAGAACCCAACGCCACCAGCCAGGTCACCATCAGATGTTGCAGCTTGGTCAGTCTGTCCCAGCCAAAAAAGAACAGGCCAATAAAGGTGCTCTCCAGAAAAAACGCCATCAAGCCTTCAATGGCCAGCGGCGCGCCAAAAATGTCACCGACGTAATGCGAGTAATAGGCCCAATTGGTGCCGAACTGAAACTCCATGGTCAGACCCGTGGTCACGCCCAGAGCAAAATTAATCCCGAACAACTTGCCCCAGAACTTCACCATGTCCTGGTACACCTGTTTCCCTGTCATCACATAGGCCGATTCCATGATGGCCAGAATAAAGGCAAGCCCCAGCGTCAGCGGGACGAATAAAAAGTGGTACATTGCGGTAATGGCGAATTGCAACCGCGACAAGTCCACCAGACTTTCACTGATCATGATGATCCTCCTGTTGCGAGGCGATGGTTACTGACTCAGGCAAGGCACGGGAGGCGCTGTTAGCCGTTTCCGGGAATGAGATGCCCAATTGCCGGGCAATGTCCTGCTCCGGCTCTTCCAGCCGCACCGGGTCGGAAAAGAACAAGGTTCTGATCAACACAATCAGCATCAGCTTGATAAACAGCACCAGAGCCAATTCCCGGATTAACGGAATACGAAACAGAGGGGTCGTGTTTGACACGATGAATCTCCTGCCAGTCAGTATCGGTACAGATATCAGCGACAACCAAAGTCACTGGTACGTGCATGGGAACAAGCAAGAGCAACCATCGCGCCAACAAACACAACTCATTGATAAATAATGATTTTTTATAAATCAGAAAGATTCACCAAGCACAGAGATACAATTCAACGTACACTTATTCAGCATTAGAGACATTTTTGACATACAGGAAGACAAAAATGACATCACGCGCTCGCTATGACTCCCTGCCAGCCATTTCATCCCTGTTGGATGCCATCACAGCACCAGCAGTACTGCTGAATCGTGAGTACGAGATTTGCGCCGCCAACGATGCTTACCGCCGCCTGTATTCCAACAACAAAAGCATCATTCACCAGCGCTGCTATGAAGTCTCACACGGCTACACCGTGCCCTGTGATCAGGCAGGAGAAACCTGCCCTCTGCAGCAATGCCTGCAACAGGGCGAGCGCCAGCGCCTGCTGCACATCCACAACACGCCTCACGGGCGCGAGCACGTGGATGTCGAGCTGAATCCGATTCGGGATGCAAACGGCGACATTCAATTCTTTGTTGAGATCATGAATCTGGTCAGTGCGCCACCATCCGACACTGAGCAACCCATGATTGGCTACAGTCCGGCCTACACCCAGATGCTGGAATTGCTCAGCCGCGCCGCATCCAGTGATATCAGCGTCTTGCTTCTGGGCGAATCCGGCACCGGCAAGGAACTCGCCGCTCAATACCTGCACCGCAACAGCCATCGGGCCAGCAAGCCTTTCGTCACAGTAGAGTGCTCTGGTCTGACAGAAAGCCTGTTTGAGAGTGAATTATTTGGTCACGAGAAAGGTGCATTCACCGGAGCAACGCACAAAAAACCCGGACTGGTCGATGCCGCCCGAGGTGGTACGTTGTTTCTGGATGAAGTCGGCGACATTCCACTGCCGATGCAAGTCAAGCTGCTGCGACTGATCGAATCGGGCAGTTATCGTCCAGTAGGTAGTGTGACGCCCAAACAGGCCGATTTCCGCCTGATCTGTGCCACTCACCGCAACCTGATCGACATGGTCGATGCCGGAGAGTTTCGGCGTGATCTGTATTACCGCATCAGCCCCTTCCCAGTCACCCTGCCATCGCTGGCCGAACGCTGCGAGGACATCATTCCCCTGGCCCACCACTTGCTCCAGCAGCTTCACAATGAACGTGGCGTCAAGCTGTCAGAAGCCGCTTGCTACTGGCTGCAACAGCAGGTGTTTCCGGGCAATGTGCGGGAACTGCGTAACCGGCTTGAGCGCGCCATCCTGCTGTGTGACGACCGGGAAATTCAACCTCGTCATCTGGCCCTCAACCCGGAGACTCTTGGACAGGAACACCACTCACACAAAACAACACACCCACGCTCTCTGCACCCGACAGACACCAATGGAGTGCATTTGCTGCTGCCCGGACAAGTTTCTCTGGAAGAGCTGGAAGCGCATTATCTGCAAGAGCTGCAACCGCGATTCCAGCATGATAATGCCCGACTTGCACAACAACTTGGCATCAGCGAACGGACGCTGTATCGCAAATTAAAAGCGGCCCGAATCCGGCTTGAGCCAGCGGTCGATGACACCTGATTTATTCTGTTGCAACCCAAGGTCATTAAAGGTGTCGATTAAGGTGTGTACAATCGCGCAATCTTAATGGACTCATAACCAATCACGCTATGACACATCACTCTTTGCTCGCACTGATTCTCGGCGGCAGCCTCCTGTTGAGCGGTTGCTCAGTTGGTAACCTGCCCAACAACCTGTCTCGCTCCATGCTGAACCACGACGACCCTGAAGTCGTGGCCGCCGGAGCACCCGCTTACCTGCTGCTGCTCGATGCACTGGTATTGACCTATCCGGACAATGAAGACTTCCTGACATCCGCCGCCCGCCTCTATGGCGCTTACGCCGGTGTTTTTTCCCAAGACCCGAAACAGGCCAAACTCATGGCCGACAAAGCCATGAGCTATGCCCGGCGCGGTCTGTGTGAATACGACGACGATGCCTGCCTCGCCGTCGACAGTCCGCTGGAGAGCATGCTCGCCATTCTGAATCGGGAATTTGACGACGACGATGTTCCGGCCTTTTATTCCTATGCAGCCGCTCGCACTGGCTGGATTCAGGCCAATAGCGATGACTGGAGTGCCATTGCCGAGCTGGCCAAAGCCAAGGCGCTGATGCAATGGATTGCCACTCATGACCCAGCCTACGACCAAGGCACACTTCAGGTTTATCTGGGGGTTATGGAAACTCAACTGCCTCCCAGTCTGGGTGGCAAACCCGAAATTGGCCGCCAACACTTTGAACAAGCATTGGAAATCAGCCAGGGCAAACACCTGATGGCCAAGGTGCTGTACGCCAAGCAATACGCACGACTGATGTTTGAACAGGAACTGCACGACCGCCTTCTGAACGAGACACTGAACTCAGACCCGCACGCGGAAGGCCTCACCCTGATCAATCGACTGGCTCAACGCCAGGCCCAGACGCTGCTTGATGAATCCACTGAGTATTTTGAGTAAACGACTATGAAACAATTAATCGCACTGGCACTGTCGCTGTGCCTGTTCAGTACTGTTGGACATGCCGCAACGCTTAAAATTGCCACTCTGGCACCCGATGGCACCAACTGGATGAAGCAAATGCGCCAGGCCGCCAGGGACATCAAGAAAGAGACCAGCGGGCGCGTCAAGATCAAATATTTTCCGGGTGGCGTTCAGGGCAGCGACAAAAGCGTGCTGCGCAAAATGCGCATTCGCCAGCTTCAGGGCGGAGCCGTTTCTGCTGGCGCACTGGCTCATGTCAGCAAGGTGACGCAACTGTACAGCCTGCCTTTCACATTTCAGAATATTGATGAGGTGCGCGCAGTACGGGAAGAGTTTGATCAATACATCATTGATGATCTGGCCAGCCATGGCTACGAAGTCCTGGGCCTGACGGAAGGTGGCTTCGCCTACCTGATGGGTAACAAGGCACTCACCAGCGTCAATGATTTCCAGTCCCAGAAAGTCTGGAGCCCAGAAGGTGACATCATCACCCAGACAACCCTGACCACAGCAGATATTGAACCGATCTCGCTGCCTATTTCTGATGTTTACACCAGCCTGCAGACCGGCCTGATTAACACCATCGGAGCCAATCTGTCAGCGACCATTGCCCTGCAATGGCACACCAAGCTGACTCATACGACGGATTTCCCACTGCTGTTTTTGATGGGCATGCTGGTTGTTGATCAGAAATCGTTTGGCAAACTCTCTCAGGATGATCAAGCCACCGTGCGCCGCATCATGAAAGCAGCTTACCTGGCAATGGATCAGCAAAATGCCAAGGATGAAGCAGGCGCTCGTCAGGCACTGCAAAAGAACGGCATGGAATTCGTTACCCTGTCCGACGCTGAAAAGGCCAACTGGCAAGAACTGGCTGCCAATACCCTGAAAGGGTTGGCCAGCAAAAATGCCTATCCGGTTGAGCTGTATCAAAAACTTCAGGCACGCCTGATCGAACTGCGTGCAGGTCAGTAACTCCATGGGACTGCTTCGCTGGATTCACCGCATCGAAGATGCGGTGCTGGTTTTATTGCTACTTGGCATGATCCTGCTAGCTGGAATCGACATTCTGGCACGGACTCTATTTGGAGGAGGCGTTCTCTGGATTCCGCCGCTTCTGCGCGTCATGGTGCTATGGCTGGGGCTACTGGGCGGCCTGATGGCAACCCGCTCCCGGGAACACATTGCCATTGATTTGATTGAGCGCCTCGCCAATCCGACCATTTCACGCTACCTGCTGGTGTTAACATCCGCTTTTTCGGCGTTTGTCTGCGGCATCATCGCCTGGTATAGCCAGGAATTTGTCTTGCTCGCCAGAGAATTCAATGACATTGCGTTTGGCGATGTACCCGCCTGGCCACTGCAATTGATTATTCCCTTCTCATTTGCCCTCATTGCTCTGCGTTTTGCCATTCAAAGCCTGCAGGCCCTGTTTAACCGCTTACCTGAGGCCACTTCCTGATGACCTGGCTGGTTCCTCTTATCCTTCTGATGCTGGCCCTGAGCGGCACGCCGTTGTTTGTTGTGATCGCGGCCAGTGCTATCTGGGGATTTTATCAAACCGACATCGACCTCATGGTGATGGCGGTAGAGATTTATCGCATTGCAGAAATGCCGGTACTGATTGCCATCCCTCTGTTTACCTTTGCGGGTTACATCCTCGGGGAAAGCAAAGCGCCCCAACGTCTGGTTCGCATCACCGATGCGTTCTTGGGCTGGATGCCCGGCGGACTGGCGATTGTTGCTCTGGTCACTTGCGCCTTGTTCACGGCCTTTACAGGGGCCTCTGGCGTCACCATTGTGGCATTGGGGGCCTTACTGGTGCCCGCTTTGCACAAAGCAGGCTACAAGGAAAACTTCAACCTTGGCCTGGTCACCACATCCGGCAGTCTGGGCTTGCTGTTTGCCCCATCCTTGCCGCTGATTCTGTATGGCGTGGTTGCTCAGCAAATGGCACTGGACACGCCAGTCAGTATTGATGATCTTTTCCTGGCCGGCTTGTTGCCGGGTGGATTGATGCTATTGGCTCTGAGTATCTATAGCGTGATGCAAGCGCCAAAGTCGGACCAGGCCAAACCGCCATTTGATGGTAAGGAAGCCTGGGCAGCACTGAAAGACTCCGCTTGGGAATTGCCACTTCCGGTGATTGTACTCGGCGGTATTTATGGTGGTTTTTTTGCTGTATCAGAAGCCGCCGCCATTACAGCGCTGTATGTATTGATCGTGGCGGTGATCATTCGTCGGGAAATATCACTGACCAAGCTGCCAGAAGTCATGCGCGAATCCATGAAACTGGTCGGCGCGATCTTACTGATCCTGGCAGTCTCTATGGCATCGACCAATTACATGATTGATGCAGGCGTTCCAGAACAGATTTTCGGGTTTATTCAGCAACACGTCAGTGATGGTGTGACATTCCTGCTGCTGCTGACCTTGTTCCTGCTGGTATTGGGCATGATGCTCGATATTTTCTCTGCCATTGTCATCATGATACCCATCATTCTGCCAATCGCGGTCGAATACGGCATTCACCCGATTCATCTGGGCATTTTGTTCCTCGCCAACATGCAGCTTGGCTACTTCACTCCGCCAGTCGGGATGAACCTGTTCATTGCCAGCTTCCGCTTCAACAAACCGGTCATGACGCTCTATCGGGCAACCTTGCCTTTCTTCTTTATTCTGCTGGCTACGGTGCTGATCATTACCTTCTGGCCAGGACTGAGTCTGGCGCTGCTGTAACCTCAGCGGTCACGAAACGGCCACGAAACAACCACAAGAGCCTCTGGCTCTTGTGGTTTTCCTACCCATAACTCGCCGCAGACAGCTCAACTATTCCTACTCTTAAACTTATCTGGCCGAATAACAGGCACAAAAAAACCCGCACAAGGCGGGCTTTTTCAGATCATGACTGCTTATTCAGCAGCATCATCCTTTACTTCAACTACATCTTCTTCCGCTACAGCCACTGGACGATCAACCAGCTCAACGAAAGCCATAGGGGCTTTGTCACCAGGACGGAAACCGCATTTCAGAATGCGAATGTAACCACCTGGACGGGACTCATAACGAGGACCCAGTTCGTTGAACAGTTTACCTACAGCTTCTTTGCTGCGGGTACGGGAGAAAGCCAGACGACGGTTCGCCACAGAATCTTCTTTTGCAAGAGTAATCAGTGGTTCTGCAACGCGACGCAGTTCTTTCGCTTTTGGCACAGTCGTTTTAATGACTTCATGCTCGAACAGGCTCACGGCCATGTTCTTCAACATGGCTTGACGGTGTGCGCTGGTACGATTGAAGTGACGACCACTTTTACGATGACGCATGGTTTAATTCCTTGCTAACTGAACGTGAGGCTCAAGCCAACACTTTGTCGTCGTTACGGAGACTGGCGGGTGGCCAGTTTTCCAGGTGCATACCCAACGACAAGCCGCGTGAAGCCAGCACGTCTTTGATTTCAGTCAGAGATTTTTTACCGAGATTCGGAGTCTTCAACAGCTCTACTTCTGTACGCTGAATCAGATCACCAATGTAGTAAATGTTTTCTGCTTTCAGACAGTTGGCTGAACGAACGGTCAGTTCGAGATCGTCAACCGGACGCAACAGAATCGGATCAATTTCCTCTTCTTCACGTACCTGCTCAACAACTTCGTCATTCTCAAGATTAACGAAGATTGCCAACTGCTGCTGCAAGATAGTCGCGGAACGACGGATCGCTTCTTCCGGATCAATAGTACCGTTGGTTTCCAGATCGATAACCAACTTGTCCAGGTCAGTACGCTGCTCTACACGAGCACTCTCAACGCTGTAAGAGACGCGCTTCACCGGACTATAAGTTGCATCAAGCTGAAGTTTACCAATGGACTTGGTTTCCTCATCGTTCTGGTAACGAGACTCAACAGTTTCATAACCACGACCAGAGGCAACCTTCAATGTCATTTTCAACTCGGTACCTTCACCGATGTTGGCAATAACATGATCGGGGTTAGCAATTTCAACCCCGTGATCCAGTTGAATATCGGCAGCTGTCACTGCCCCCGGACCAGTTTTGGTCAGGCTCAGTGTTGCTTCGTCACGCTCATGCAATTTGACTGCGACGCCTTTCAGGTTCAACAGGATTTCAATAACGTCTTCCTGCACACCTTCGATAGCGCTGTATTCATGAAGTACGCCTTCAATTTCGCACTCCACCAATGCCGCACCCGGCATTGATGACAAAAGAATACGACGCAAGGCAGCACCGAGGGTGTGGCCAAAACCACGCTCGAGAGGCTCCAACGTAACCTTGGCGTGGGTTCCGCTAACTTCATCCACCTGAATGTTTCGTGGTGTCAAAAACTCATTCACTGCACGCTGCATAGCTGCCCTTAAGCTCCTCTATTACTTGGAGTAAAGTTCTACGATCAGGTTCTCGTTGATCTCAGCTGGGAGATCAGCGCGTTCCGGAGCAGAGTTGAAAGTGCCTTCCATCTTGCTCTTGTCGACATTGATCCAGCCACAATCTGCGCGCTGACCTGCCAACTCAAGTGCAGTTTTGATGCGATCCTGATTCTTGGACTTTTCGCGAATCGCGACAACATCACCACTTCTTACGGAAAAAGACGGAACATTCACACTGCGACCATTAACGGTTACAGCTTTGTGAGAAACCAGCTGACGCGCTTCTGCACGAGTGGAACCGAAGCCCATACGGTATACAACGTTATCCAGGCGAGCTTCCAGCAATTGCAGAAGGTTCTCACCAGTTGCACCTTTACGGCGGGCTGCTTCCTTGTAGTAGCTGCGGAATTGCTTTTCCAGAACGCCGTATAAACGACGAACTTTCTGCTTTTCACGCAACTGCAAACCATAATCAGACAAACGACCACGGCCTGCGCCGTGAACACCTGGCTTGGTTTCAGCCTTACATTTGGAATCCAGCGCACGAACACCGCTCTTCAGAAACAGATCGGTGCCTTCGCGACGAGACAGCTTACATTTTGGACCAATATAACGTGCCATATTTCTGCCTCCTTATACGCGACGCTTCTTAGGTGGACGACAGCCGTTATGCGGAATCGGTGTTACGTCTGTAATGTTGGAGATTTTATATCCACAAGCATTCAGGGCGCGAACAGCTGACTCACGGCCAGGGCCAGGACCTTTGACTTCAACGTCCAGGTTCTTCAGGCCATATTCTTTCGCAGCTTCACCAGCACGCTCTGCAGCAACCTGTGCAGCAAACGGCGTGCTCTTACGTGAGCCACGGAAACCAGAACCACCGGCAGTTGCCCAGGAAAGAGCATTACCCTGACGGTCTGTAATGGTTACGATGGTATTGTTAAAAGAGGCATGTATGTGGGCGATACCGTCCACAACCTGCTTTTTAACCTTTTTCTTGGTTGATTTTTGTGGCTTAGCCATTAATTAATCCTGCTTTTAATATCAACACTGCAACAAGTGAATGCAGCTACACTAAAAGACCAATCCGAAATCACTTACGGATTGGCTTACGCGGACCCTTACGGGTACGAGCGTTAGTTTTAGTACGCTGACCGCGAAGAGGCAGGCTACGACGATGGCGAATGCCTCGGAAGCAACCCATGTCCATCAAACGCTTGATGTTCATTTGCACTTCACGACGCAAGTCACCTTCAACGGTAAACCTTGCTACTTCGTTACGGATCACATCCAGCTGCTCTTCGTTCAGATCACCCATACGAGTGTCTTCAGCGATACCACTGGCAGAACAAATCTGCTGAGCAGTGGTTTTACCTACGCCATAGACGTAAGTCAGAGAAATAACTGCATGCTTGTTGTCAGGAATGTTGACACCGGCAATACGGGCCATGTCTAACTCCGTTACACTTTACTTGATGAAAGGGCGCAAAATACTACAGGTGGCTTGATCAAAAATCAAGCCACCTGTTTCAATCATCACCCACCGTATCAGGATATTAACCCTGACGTTGCTTATGCTTAGGGTCTGTACAAATCACACGTACGCTACCATTGCGACGAATGATCTTGCATTCCCTACACATTTTTTTAACAGACGCACGTACTTTCATGACGGTCTCCTAAAATGAACTCAACGAGTTGAGCCCATATTCTTCAGGTTTGCTTTTTTCATCAGGGAATCATACTGATGAGACATCAGATGAGACTGAACCTGTGCCATGAAATCCATGACAACCACCACAACGATCAGTAATGACGTTCCACCGAAGTAAAACGGCACGTCCGCCAGAACGATCAGAAATTGTGGCATCAGGCACACAGCCGTGATGTAAAGAGATCCAAACAGTGTCAGGCGACCCAACACACCATCAATATATTTGGCGGTTTGGATACCTGGGCGAATCCCTGGAATAAAGGCACCAGATTTCTTCAAGTTATCTGCCACTTCTTTCGGATTAAACATCAAAGCCGTGTAGAAGTAACAGAAGAAGATGATGCCTGCAGCAAACAATACAATATATAAAGGCTGGCTTGGAGCCAGTGCCAGACTGACATCTTGCAACCATTCCATACCTTCACCCTTACCAAACCAGGTTCCTAGCGATGCAGGAAACAGCAGTAAAGATGAGGCAAAAATAGCCGGGATGACACCAGCCATGTTCAGCTTCAATGGCAAGTGGCTGCTCTGTGCCGCCATTTGGCGGTTACCCTGTTGACGCTTGGCATAGTTGATCGTAATACGGCGTTGACCGCGTTCTACGAACACAACAAATGCAATAACAACAACAGCAAGAGCAGCAATCACCAGCAACAGAAGGATATTCAGATCTCCCTGACGAGCCGACTCGAAAGCCTGCCCGATCGCGCTGGGCAAGCCCGCAACGATACCTGCAAAGATCAGAATAGAGATACCGTTACCGATACCTCGTTCCGTTACCTGTTCACCAAGCCACATCATAAATACGGCACCGGCAACAAAAGAAGGAACTGCAGCAATGTAAAAATCGATACCAGCCGAGAAAGTAACCCCCTGACCGGCAAGACCTGCGGAAACACCGAAGGCCTGAAGAGTGGCCAAAAGGACGGTTCCGTAGCGCGTATATTGAGTAATCTTACGACGCCCGGATTCCCCTTCCTTTTTCAGCTGTTCCAGCTGAGGACTCACTGCCGTCAGCAGTTGCATGATGATCGATGCAGAAATATACGGCATGATCCCCAGAGCAAGGATACTCATGCGCTCCAATGCACCACCGGAAAACATATTGAACATTTCCAGAATCGTGCCCTGGTTTTGCTCAAACAGCCGCGCGAGTGCCTCGGGGTTAATACCCGGAACCGGGATATGAGTACCGATGCGATATACAACAATTGCCAACAAGACAAACTTAATGCGAGACCAAAGTTCTCCCATTCCTTTTTGCATGCCTTGAGGTAGTGAGCCTTGAGTAGCCATTAGTCCTCGACCTTACCGCCCGCTGCTTCAATGGCAGCCTTGGCGCCTTTAGTGACTTTCAAACCTTTGACAGTAACAGCCTTGTTGACTTCACCGGACAGAATCACGCGAGCGACCTTGATCTTCTCGCCAATGATATCTGCTGCTTTCAAAGCTTCCAGATCAACAACATCGCCTTCAACCAGAGTCAGTTCGTTGAGACGAATCTCCGCAACGTACTGAGCCTTACGGGAAGTAAAGCCAAACTTTGGCAAACGACGGTGGATAGGCATCTGGCCACCCTCGAAACCTGGGGCAACACTACCACCAGAACGAGACTTCAGACCCTTGTGACCACGACCACCGGTTTTTCCAAGACCGCTACCGATACCACGACCGACACGCTTGCGCGTTGCCTTGGAACCAGGAGCCGGGCTCAATTCATTGAGACGCATATTACTCCCCTTCTACCTTAACCATGTATTTAACCTGGTTGATCATGCCACGAACGGAAGGAGTATCTTCCAGCTCAACGGTATGACCGATACGGCGCAGACCAAGACCTTTCATGGTTGCGCGGTGCTTAGGTAAGCGACCAATGGTACTGCGGGTCTGGGTAACCTTTACAGTTTTCTTTTCCATAACGCTTTACCCCAGAATATCTTCAACTGACTTGCCGCGCTTGGCTGCAATCTGTTCAGGAGAACGCATCTGCGCCAGACCATTAAAGGTCGCACGCACTACGTTGTTCGGATTGGTAGAACCGTAGCACTTGGCCAGTACGTTCTTGACACCAACCATTTCCAGAACGGCACGCATCGCACCACCGGCGATGATACCAGTACCTTCAGAAGCAGGCTGCATGTAGACCTGAGCACCAGAGTGACGGGCCTTAACAGGATACTGCAAGGTAGAACCGTCAAGCTGGACACTGACCATATTACGCTTGGCCTGTTCCATTGCTTTCTGGATAGCCATTGGTACTTCACGTGATTTACCACGACCAAAGCCAACACGGCCATTACCATCACCAACCACTGTCAATGCAGTGAAGGCGAAGATACGACCACCTTTAACAACCTTTGCTACACGGTTAACTTGAACCAGCTTTTCTTGCAGCTCGCTCTCGTTACGGTCGTTATTACGTTCATTACGTTCGTTATTTGCCATGATCTCTACCCTTAGAATTCGAGGCCGTTTTCACGAGCCGCATCAGCCAGAGCTTTAACACGACCATGGTATTTGAAACCTGAACGGTCAAATGCAACCTTGGTGATACCAGCTGCTTTTGCACGCTCGGCGATCAGCTGACCGACGCGAGTTGCAGCACTGACGTTACCAGTCGTTTCGTTACGCAGATCGGCTTCTACGGTAGAAGCTGTCGCCAGGACGCTAGCGCCATTGGCAGAAATGATCTGAGCATAAATGTGTTGTGGTGTACGGTGTACACACATACGCACCGCGCTTTTCTCACGGATGTGCATCCGAGTCTTCTTGGCACGGCGCAGACGAGCTTTTTTCTTCTCATTCATGGCCTAGACCTTACTTTTTCTTGGCTTCTTTACGACGAACATGTTCGTCAGCGTAACGAACACCTTTGCCCTTATAAGGCTCTGGTGGACGATAACCACGGATCTCAGCAGCAACCTGGCCGACTTGCTGCTTATCAATACCTTTGATAACCACTTCAGTCTGGCTTGGAGTCTCTGCCTTGATGCCTTCTGGTAGCGCATAATCGACAGGATGAGAGAAGCCCAGTGAGAGATTCAGAGTTTTACCTGATGCTTTGGCACGATAACCAACACCTTGCAAAACCAGTTTCTTTTCAAAGCCAACGGTTACACCAGTAACCATGTTGTTAACCAAAGAACGGAAGGTACCCGCCATGGCGTTAGCTTTTTTGTCAGCAGTTTTGGGTGCAAACGTCAGTTGTCCATCAGCTTGGCTGATTTCAACAGATTCGTGCACAGCCAGTTCCAGAGAACCCTGCTTACCTTTGACAGCAATCTTGTCACCTTCCAGCTTGACTTCAACGCCAGCAGGAATCGCAACGGGAGACTTAGCAATACGAGACATAGTACCCCCTTAGAACACAGTGGCTATAACTTCACCGCCAACACCCGCAGCACGGGCAGCGCGATCAGTCATAACGCCTTTGGAGGTGGATACGATAGCAACGCCCAAACCAGCTTCTACCTTTGGCAGTTCTGTGGCGCCCTTGTACTGACGCAGACCTGGACGACTCACACGCTGAATGCGTTCGATAACAGGTTTGCCTTCGTAGTACTTCAACTCAATGGTCATAGTCGGCTTGGTTTCTTCATTAACAGAAAAACCAGTGATATAACCTTCTGTTTCCAGAACCTGGGCAACAGATTTTTTAATCTTGGATGACGGCATACTCACATTCGTATGGCCCGCTTGCTGGGCGTTACGAATGCGGGTAAACATATCCGCCAACGTATCTTGCATACTCATTTATTTTACCTCTGTTGTACAGCGCTCTCCCGAATGCTTTCACATTCGGGAGAAATTGCTTACCAACTAGCTTTTTTCAGACCCGGCACATTACCCTTCATCCCTTCTTCACGCAACTTAATACGTGACAGCTTGAACTTGCGGTAAACACCGTGTGGACGGCCTGTCAGTTGACAACGACGTTGCAAACGGCTTGATGACGAATCACGCGGCAGTTTTTGCAGTGTCTGTTGTGCATTCCAGCGTTCTTCATCAGAAGACTCTGGGTTCTTGATGATCGCTTTCAGTTCCTCGCGCTTGGCAGCAAACTTGGCGACCAGTTTTTCACGCTTCAGCTCACGCTGCTTCATGCTGATTTTAGCCATGGTTCACTCCTCAGTTACGGAACGGGAACTGCAACGCTTTAAGCAAAGCGTGGCCTTCTTCGTTGGTCTTGGCAGTTGTAGTGATCGTCACATCCATACCGCGAACCTTGTCTACTTTGTCGTAGTCAATTTCAGGGAAGATGATCTGTTCCTTGATGCCCATGCTGTAGTTACCACGACCATCAAAAGATTTGCCGTTGATACCACGGAAGTCACGAACACGTGGCAGAGAGATATCGATCAGACGATCCATAAATTCCCACATACGGTCACGACGCAAGGTTACCTTACAACCAATAGGCCAGCCTTCACGAACTTTAAAGCCCGCTACAGACTTGCGTGCTTTGGTGACAACTGCTTTCTGACCTGAAATTGCTTCCATATCAGCAACCGCAAAGTCCATCAGCTTCTTGTCACCCAGCGCTTCACCAACACCCATATTCAGGGTGATCTTGGTGATTTTGGGTACTTCCATAACGTTCTTGTAGCCAAACTCTTCAGTCAACTTGGCTACTACTTCGTTTTTATACAGTTCTTCTAAACGTGACATAGCAGTATCAAGCTCCAATTAGGCGTCGACAACGTCGCCAGTGGATTTGAAGATACGTACCTTCTTGTCACCCTCAACCTTGAAGCCGACACGATCGGCTTTCTCAGCTTTAGGATTCCAGATAGCAACGTTGGAAGCCTGAATACCAGCCTCACGCTCAATGATGCCACCTGGCTGTTGCAGGTACGGGTTTGGCTTCTGGTGTTTTTTCACCATGTTGATGCCCGTGACAATCAGGCGACCGTCTGCCAGTACTTTTTGCACTGTGCCGCGCTTGCCTTTATCTTTGCCAGCGATAACAACAACTTCATCTTTACTGCGAATTTTCAACATCGTTTATCCTCCCTTACAGCACTTCAGGTGCGAGGGAAATGATCTTCATGAACTGCTCAGAGCGCAGCTCACGAGTCACAGGGCCGAAGATACGGGTGCCAATTGGTGCCAGGGATGCATTCAAAAGAACTGCAGAGTTGACATCAAAACGGATAACAGAACCGTCTGGACGACGCACACCTTTACGGGTACGAACAACCACAGCATTCATTACCTGGCCCTTTTTAACTTTACCGCGAGGAATTGCTTCCTTAACGGATACCTTGATCAGATCACCGATGCCGGCATAACGACGATGAGAGCCGCCCAGTACTTTAATGCACTGAACACGCTTTGCGCCGCTGTTGTCGGCAACGTCCAGCATAGATTGTGTTTGGATCATGCCATTCGCTCCTAACTAACTGCGCCCGGCCTTAGACCTTGGCGGCGCGCTCGTCGATTTTTACCAGCGACCATGTCTTGTTTTTAGACAAAGGACGCGACTCTTGTACAGTAACGATATCGCCAATCTGGCATTCGTTGTTGGCATCGTGAGCCATAACTTTGGTGGAACGCTTCACAAACTTCTTATAAATAGGATGCTTGACGAAACGCTCAACCAGAACAGTGATGGACTTGTCCATCTTGTTGCTCACGACACGACCACTCAGGGTGCGAACGTTTTTTGTGTTCTCAGTCATGATTATTCACCTGCCTTCTGTGCCAGCACGGTCTTTACTCGAGCGATGTCGCGGCGAGTTTGGCCAATCAGATGAGTTTGACCCAACTGACCGGTTGCTTTCTGCATACGCAACTTAAATTGTTCGCTCAACAGTTCTTCCAGCTGAGATTTCAGCTCAGCTACTGATTTTTCTTTCAGTTCACTCGCTTTCATCACAGCACCGTCCGTTTAACGAAAACAGTTTCAAAAGGCAGTTTCGCAGCAGCCAATGCAAAGGCCTCGCGAGCCAGTTCTTCTGGAACACCTTCCATTTCGTACAGAACCTTGCCTGGCTGAATCTGGCAAACCCAGTATTCAACATTACCCTTACCTTTACCCATACGAACCTCAAGAGGCTTCTCGGTAATCGGCTTGTCAGGGAAGACACGGATCCAGATTTTGCCGCCACGCTTGACCTTACGAGTCATTGCACGACGAGCTGCTTCAATTTGACGCGAAGTCAGACGGCCACGGCCAGTTGCTTTCAGGGCATATTCGCCGAAGCTGACCTTGGAGCCACGAATGGCAAGGCCACGGTTACGACCGGTCTGAACTTTGCGGAATTTGGTACGTTTTGGTAACAACATTACTCAATCCCCTTAAGAGCGACCGTTTTTCTTCTTGCCCTGGCTTTTGGCTCGTTCACGAACTTCCTGGATACCACCCAGAATTTCGCCTTTGAAGATCCAAACCTTGACACCAATCACACCGTAAGTCGTGTGGGCTTCATAGGTTGCATAATCGATGTCCGCACGCAGTGTGTGCAGCGGTACACGACCTTCACGATACCATTCGCTACGAGCAATCTCAGCGCCACCGAGACGGCCACTGACCTGGATTTTGATGCCTTCAGCACCGCCACGCATAGCATTCTGAACCGCACGCTTCATAGCGCGACGGAACATAACACGGCGTTCGAGCTGGCTGGCTACGCTTTGCGCGACCAGTTTTGCATCAAGATCCGGCTTGCGAATTTCTTCAATATTGATGTGAACCGGAATCCCCATCACTTCAGTGAGATCCTTACGCAGGGTCTCAACATCTTCGCCTTTCTTACCAATCACGATGCCTGGACGGGCAGTGTGAATAGTAACTTTGGCGTTTTGAGCTGGACGCTCAATGACTACCTTGCTGACAGATGCCTTTTCCAGGCGCTGTTCGACCATAGTACGAACATTGATATCAGTCAGCAGGTTTTCGGCGTATTTGTCCTTACCGGCATACCAGATCGAATTGTGATCTTTGGTGATACCCAAGCGGATACCGGTTGGATGAACTTTCTGACCCATCTGACCAACTCCTATTGTTCGGAAACTTTCACAGTGATGTGACAAGAGCGTTTGAAAATACGGTCTGCACGACCTTTCGCACGCGGGCGGATACGCTTCATGGTCATACCTTCATCAACGAAGATAGTACTGACCTTCAGCTCATCCACATCGGCACCGTCATTGTGTTCGGCGTTGGCGATGGCAGATTCAAGAACCTTCTTGACAATATCAGCACCTTTTTTCTTGCTGAAAGCCAGAATATCCAGGGCTTCATCTACGTTTCTGCCACGAATCTGATCTGCAACCAGGCGAGCTTTCTGAGCAGATAAGCGAGCACCACGTAATACAGCGGCTACTTCAGACATATTTCACCCCTTCTTAGCGCTTGGCTTTCTTATCCGCAATGTGACCCTTATAAGTACGAGTCAATGCGAATTCGCCGAGTTTGTGACCAACCATGTCTTCAGTTACGAAAACAGGCACGTGTTGTTTGCCGTTATGAACAGCGATAGTCAGCCCCACAAAATCCGGAAAGATGGTGGAGCGGCGAGACCAAGTCTTGATCGGACGCTTGTCGTTCTTCTCAAGAGCGGCCTCTACCTTCTTCATCAAGTGATGGTCAATAAATGGACCTTTTTTCAATGAACGTGGCACAGTTCAATCCTCTCTAATTATTTCGCAGAACGACGGCGTACGATCAGCTTGTCGGTACGCTTATTCATACGAGTCTTATAACCCTTGGTTGGAACACCCCATGGAGTAACAGGATGACGACCACCAGAGGTACGACCTTCACCACCACCGTGTGGGTGGTCTACCGGGTTCATCACAACACCACGAACGGTTGGACGAACACCACGCCAGCGTGAAGCACCTGCTTTACCCAGTTCACGCAAAGCGTGCTCAGAGTTGCCAACTTCACCCAGCGTCGCACGACAGTCAGACAGAACCTTACGCATTTCGCCAGAGCGCAAACGCAGTGTGCTGTAAGTACCTTCACGTGCAATCAACTGTGCGGACACACCGGCTGAACGAGCGATTTGTCCACCTTTACCAGGCTTCAGCTCGATATTATGAATCACGCTACCTACTGGCATGTTGCGCAGGGACATAGCACTGCCAACACGAATAGGTGCATCTTCACCGGAGATGACCGGATCACCTGTTTTCAAGCCTTTAGGGGCCAGGATGTAACGGCGGTCGCCATCAACATACTTCAACAGAGCGATGTTTGCAGAACGGTTAGGATCATATTCCAAACGCTCAACAACAGCAGGAATGCCATCTTTGTTACGTTTGAAGTCAACAACACGATAATGGTGCTTGTGACCACCGCCAATGTGGCGAGTGGTAATACGACCATTGTTGTTACGACCACCGGTCTTGGACTTCTTTTCCAACAGAGCAGCGTGAGGCTTGCCTTTGTGCAGCTCAGAGTTCACGACTTTTACAAGATGGCGGCGGCCAGCTGAAGTCGGTTTAGTTTTTACTAATGCCATAACCTAGCTCTCCTTATTCCGCATCTACAAAGTCGATGTCTTGGCCATCAACCAGACGGACATACGCTTTGCGTACATCGTTACGCTTGCCCATACCGCGAGCAGTGCGCTTGGTCTTGCCTTTGATGTTGACGGTCTGTACAGACTGAACCTTCACTTCGAACAGAGCTTCAACAGCAGCTTTAATCTCTGGCTTGGTTGCATCAGGAGCAACACGGAAAACATACTGACCGTGCTTTTCAGCTACCCAAGTTGCTTTCTCAGAGATTTGTGGTGCCAACAGCACCTTATACAGACGTTCACGGATCATGCGTAAGTCTCCTCAAATTGCTTAAGGGCCGACACAGTCACCAGAACTTTTTCGAACGCAATCAAGCTGACCGGATCGATGCTGGAAGCTTCGGCTACGCCAACATGTGGAACATTGCGTGCAGCCAGATACAGCTTTTCATCCACATCGTCAGAAACGATCAGAACGTTGCTCAGTTCCAGTTCTTTCAGTTTTGCTACGAATTCTTTGGTTTTGTGGGTTTCCACATCAAAGGTATCAGCAACAACCAAACGATCCTGGCGAACCAGTTCGGACAAGATAGATTGCATCGCTGCGCGGTACATCTTCTTGTTAACTTTTTGTTCAAAGTTGCGAGGCTTAGCGGCAAATGTTACGCCACCAGAACGCCAAATCGGGGAGCTTGAAGTACCGGAGCGAGCTCGGCCAGTACCTTTCTGACGCCATGGCTTGATGCCACCGCCAGCAACTTCAGAACGAGTCTTTTGTGCTTTGGAACCCTGGCGGGCACCAGCCATATAGGCGGTAACAACCTGGTGAACCAGAGATTCGTTGTATTCACGGCCGAAGGTAGCGTCAGAAACAGCTACCGCAGTACCTGCGTTAGTTTTCAGTTCCATCGCTTACCCCTTGGTTTTCACTGCCGGCTTGACAATCACGTCAGAACCTGGAGCACCTGGCACTGCACCTTTAATCAGCAGCAGGTTGTTTTCGGCGTCTATCTGGACAATTTCCAGACTCTGCGTAGTCACTTGCTCAGAACCCATGTGACCAGCCATTTTCTTGCCTTTCCAGACACGACCTGGTGTCTGACATTGGCCGATAGAACCTGGAGCACGATGAGACAAAGAGTTACCGTGAGTAGCATCCTGAGTACGGAAGTTCCAGCGCTTAACGCCGCCTTGGAAACCCTTACCTTTAGATGTACCAGTCACGTCAACTTTCTGACCAGCTTCGAACTGAGATACGTTCAGCTCTTCACCTGTCGCCAAAGCGTCTTCAGTGCGGAACTCAACGATACCGGTGCCAGCTTCAACATTTGCTTTTGCAAAGTGACCGGACTCCGGCTTTGAAACACGAGAAGCTTTCTTCTCGCCATATGTAACCTGAATTGCACTGTAACCGTCAGTATCGACAGTTTTTACCTGAGTTACACGGTTAGGCGTAACCTGGAGAACAGTGACAGCAACAGATTGACCTGCTTCAGTAAAAACACGAGTCATACCCGCTTTTTTACCGACAATACCAATTGCCATTATTTATTCCTCTAGTGTACGGGGCTTTAACCCACTATGGCCGCCCTTGCTCATAAAAGATCCAGGCGTTACACAGAGCACTGTGTATGGTTAAGCTGGTTATTTCTTAACCAAGACTGATCTGGACTTCCACACCGGCAGCCAGATCCAGCTTCATCAGCGCATCAACAGTTTTTTCAGTCGGCTCAACAATGTCGAGCATGCGCTTGTGCGTACGGATTTCGTACTGATCACGCGCGTCTTTATTGACGTGCGGAGAAATCAGAACGGTATAACGCTCTTTACGAGTAGGCAGTGGGATAGGACCACGTACCTGAGCGCCCGTACGTTTAGCGGTATCGACGATTTCCTGAGTCGAAGTATCGATCAGACGATGGTCGAACGCCTTTAAACGGATACGGATTCGTTGGTTCATTACCAAACTCCAAATTTGTGTGCCAGAGCTCGCTTCCCCCTAGTTCAAGGGGACGCGAATTGTATGCGTCTGTACAAAAAGTGTCAAGCTGGAAATAAAACTGCAGCAACCAGACCAAAACCAATCCAAAGACACAAAAAAAGCCGCTAAAAAGCGGCTTTTTTATTTGGG